>NZ_AOJE01000072.1 GCF_000337915.1 Halorubrum saccharovorum DSM 1137 | reverse complement strand
AAGAATAGTACGAATACTGAGAAGTGAGGACGCATTTTCGGAACGTCTTCAGGCGAGCGCGCGCCCGAAGTGCCGACTACTCGTAACGGCAGGCTGGTCGGTGGGACGCCGTCGACGTCTCGCCGTCGAGGACTTCAGCCCCACACACGGGACACCGGACGTAGTTGTGCCCAGTCGGTTCGCCGTAGCGGTCGTACTCGGTAAACGGTCCTTCCCAGTCGGGAGTGTCGTCGATGACCTCGGCGTCGTCGCCGGCGATGATGATAGCGGTACTGTCTTGGCTTCGGGTTTCGTTGGTCGACATGGTCTTTCAGTCTCCATAGAGAAAGGCCGGTCTCGGTGTCCTACCACCGGGACGTTTCAACACGTCCGAGGATACCGTCTTTCTCTACCATATTGTATTAGCCACATGGACATAAGTCTTTACCATATTGGTTATGCCAAAAGGTATAATCGGGCGGGGAACGTACTGAATCGTATGCCGAGGGAACATGGCGACAGCGGGACGTTTGTCGAGACGGTTAGTTTAGAGGACGTCTTAGGAGTGTTCGACGTGGTCGACGGACCGGTAATCTTGTCGGCGGACGTCGCAGACGAGTTAGATTGCTCGCGAGAGACAGCTCGTCGGAAACTACAGGCATTATACGAACGCGGCGACCTCGAGCGCCGGAAAGTCTCACGACGAGTCGTCTATTGGGAAGCCGACGTTACAGCGGAAACGATGGGGTACGACGAGACGGCGAGAGACGCGCCACAAGATGCCGGTGATTCTATCGAGGGTACTCGGACGTCGACGGCGTCAAGCGCCGCAGAAAGCACAATAGACATTGACGCGATTCTCTCTGATATTGAGGTACCTGGGTTTGGAGAGAAAGCCGAGGCGCGAAAGACGGCGGTTCGGGCGGTCCTCGAGTACCTAGTCGACCACAAAGAGGCGGAGAGTAAGACTCTCAAAGAGATTGCGTGGGAAGCCGATTCGGAGACGTACGCAAATGCACGAAGTCTGTGGTCGAACGCGGTAGTCAAAGCACTACACCAAATTCCCGAGGTATCGAGCGCCGGCGAGCGACAAAGTGGGTGGTCTATAGATGAGTGACGACGGCGACGACGTCGACCCAACCAACCCACGACCGAAAGGTCACTATGGACGGTTTCGAGATTCACCGTGGTACTACGTCAATGACGAGTTAGCACAGACATTCATCCTCGGACCAGCAACCGACGCGGAACCGGGCGACGACTGGATACTGTCGTTTACGGGGGAAGGTGCAACCGAGACGGACCGCGAAAGAGTGTGTGTCCGACTGACGCCGCGAGCGTTGCACGAGCTATACATCGAGACGAAAGACTTGTCGCCGGACGCTCGACAGGCGGGACACACCGCCGAGTGTGACCTTTGCGGGGAAAGCGTCCCGCTGGAGAAGGCCGTCCCGAACAAACGCGAGGAGCCGGTTCACAAACGCTGTTATGTCGACGCCTACGGCGGGCCGGTATGGATGGAAGATTATTGAGCCGGGTTTAACCAACAGTCGGACGTCCCGATAGGTCGGTGTTGGTTAAGAGCGTGGTTACACCGGGAGTAAGCACGGCTCCAGTCGTCGAGATATACAAGGAGAGACGCCGAGGACGTCAAACGACGCGGTCGGCCCCCCAGGGGTTACTCGTCGGCGTTATCTCGAAGCTCTAAGTTCGGGAACGCTCCGACTTTGTCCGTATTCCCCGACTCCCAAGCTTCTTTGATTCGAGCCATTTGTTCCTCGCCGGTTAGGTGGGAGAGTTCGCCCGATTCGAGTAGTTGGTTCACCTCGGGGTAACTGAGTTCGTCCGGCTCGCGCTCCCGTAACTCGTCGAGCGGCTCGCCCCGTTTTACATTAACCTCGACCTCGACCTCCTCGACCGAATACCCGCGCTGGAGGTATGCCTGTCTAACACCGCTCGCGGCAATCCCCTCGAAAGCGTCCTTTGCCAAATCGGACGGTTCGACGGTGTCGGTGATCCCGAGATATAGGAGAGCGAACGACCACGACAGGACGTTTAGCGTATGCTCTTTCCCGTCTAAATCGCCGTCCTCGAAGGCTTCCGTTCTAAGGTCCTCGTCGAGTTCCGAAACCAGGAGCGGCATATCATGTAGGGCTTCATGGAGCCGCTCGACTATCGCTCGCCGGCGTTCGTATCCTGCCTGTTTGCTATACTCCTTCGGTTTTTGGAGATACCGGCGGTCGGCCGGTGACAAAATCCCTCTTGCCCTTTCGTCAAGACTCATGCTTTACCAATCACATCTTCATGTCCGTAATGCTTTATACGTTGTGCCCTAAAGCGGGATATATGTCTGCCACGGACACGCGGATTCCGGTGTCGAAGGATGTGCGGCGCGACCTCCGGGTTCTCAAGGCGCGGGAAGGCCGACGGTCATACGATGAGACAATTGCGGTGGTGCTTGACGCATATCTCTCTGAGAAGGTGGATTAATAAACTATAGTCGTGACTAGCGAACTAGTTGAATCAAACGACGCCGGGAGCACACGAGTCTGCCAGGACTTCGCTCCTATCGGCGTCGAAGGATGCTTACGCGGACACGGCGGGCGGGTGGCCCGTTGTCCTAACTCAACCAATGTGGTTGGGGCTTATGGGATTATCGGATTTTCACCCGGCGTTAGTGTTCGCACAAAAGCGACACTAAATGTACGATACGGACGATACGACGGCACACGAACCGACTGAGAAGCGAAGCCTTCGCTTTGCGACTGACCTCGAGGCGGACGTCTCGCTTACAGACTGGACCGCCCTTCGGGTTCATCGAGTAATCTTCGACGAGACAGAGAGTCAATTTGCGCTTCTCGAGGCACTACAAACAGCGGCGGACGGTGTCGACATACTCGAGTTTGAACACCGACTGTCGAGTTGTGGGTTTGACGTCGATGGGTCAGTCGTGAAACTTGCACGACGAGCTGTCGCCGGCGAGAGACGGGCTCTGTGGGACTTGATTCGGTATGCGCGACGGTTGGGACATGATGAGATGGGACAGCCACAGAGCGCCTTAGAGGACGCTCTCGCGTTCACTCGTCTATTGGGCTATAGCAACCCTCAACAGACGATAGCAATCGGTCTCAATGCGGCTTTCAGAGAGACGCGGCGCGACCAGGCCGACGAGATTATCGAGTACGTTCTAACGCTGTCTGAGAGCGTCGACGTGGTCCTTGGTGGGTCAGAGATCGACCGAGTGTACTTGCACAACTACTACGGCGATATTCTCCCATCGAGTGTTACGAATCCGTGCAACGACACCCGTAATGATTACTCCATTACGACGCTCGTCGACGTGGTTGGGACGGACGGACTTGCTGTCGAGATACTTCGGACGGTAGGTGAGACTGAAAGCGGACACATGGCCTACAGCGCCCTACAATCGGCGTTCAGTCAGTACGATAGGACCACGGTCTCGCGGCGATTGAACGAGAAGCTAATCGAGTATGGTCTTTGTGAGAAGTACGGCGCTCGCGGAAACCTACGAATCGAGATTCTCGACAAAGGAGCGTTGTACCTCGAAGAATTAGCCAAAGAGAAAGAGCGACAAAAGGCCCTTCAGGACTACGTTACGAACACCCCAAAACCAAACCACAATACCCGTGTAATCACGGACCGCCCTCGGGGAGGGAGGGAGGACGACCACCGACCGACCGCCGAAGGTGAGGCGTCGACGACGCCGGACGGACGGGTTCGCTTACCTCGGTATCACGGTGTGGACTATCTTTCGTACGCAGAGACGGTCTCAGCGGCGAAGACACCGCCGAAGAAAGGCGTTAGTGTGACAAACTACCCTGTCGAACCCAAA
>NZ_AOJE01000071.1 GCF_000337915.1 Halorubrum saccharovorum DSM 1137 | reverse complement strand
GGCGCTGACGAACGCGCTCGCGCTCCACGGGGTGCTCGGGTGATGGGCACGCGCCGAACCGCCGGGCCGACCGCCTACCGCCTGCTCGTCGGGTGTAAGGGCTCACCCTTCGCGCCGTCGCGAGCGACCAAGCCGGTCGTCGACGTGCTCGCCGGGCGCCAGACGAACGACGCGATCGACGCCGGCGCGTGGTTCGATGCACTGCACGCAACACGGGGCACCGTGGCGATCCGGCTGTACCTCCCCGCCGATCACGAGTGGTGGCTCGCGTACGACGACGGCGCTGGCGACGATGAATCGCCGTTCCACCGCTGGAGTACCTACCCGTCCGCCGGGTGGACGCACGATACCGCCCCGCGGGCTATCCTCGAAGAGTCGCTCGCCGACTTCGATATCGGTCGCGACGACGACAGTGCGACGATCTATCGGTCGCGGATTGTGCCGACGCGTGACGCGCCGGAGTTCGTCCGAGAGCGTGTGAATCCCCCGCGAGTGAGTGATACCGTTTCCGGTATCGGTTTCGGTACCGATTTCGATACCGCCAGCGATACCGAAAGCGATACTGGCTCGGGCGGCGACGGCGACGACATGATCGCGGGGGAATCGCGGTGAGCCCGGAGGAAGTGGACGTGCGGTGGAGCGCGCTCACAATCGATCAGCTCATCGAAGAGTACTGGGCGACGGTCGCGCCGGCCATGCGCGCCGACGGCATGGATCCCGAAGCCGAACACCCGCCCCACCGGTGGGTGAAAGACGGGTTCGCGGGGCTCATCTACACGCTTCGTGAGCACCACGACCGGACGCCGACGGAGTTTTTCCGTGGCGACGTGGGTATCATCCCGAGCGAGGGGTACGAGTGGGAGCTCGATGACGACGCCGTCGCGATCGCGCTCGATCGCCACGTCGAGGCGCTTCGGGAGCAAGGGCTCGCGGAGTCGACGATCGAGGCGACGCGGTCGCGACTCGCGGCGTACGCTCGGCGGTTCGAGAGGCGGAACGATGTGTCACTGATCGAGTCGCACGACCGCGAGATAGCCGTCGAGACGCTGTCGCGGGTTGTGGCCCGGTACGTCTCTCGGGACGCGAAGCGGCACCTCGTGAAGGACGTGCGGACGCTGTACGCGTGGCTCGCAGAAGAGGCGTATCACGAGGAGCACGTTCTGGACGGTGTCGGGCTGGATGACCTTGTAGAGGGCTCGTGACGCTCAATTGTTCTCCTCCTACCATTCAATGAGGGTATTGTAGCCAGTATATCCGGGAGTGATAGTGAAGAGCTATACTACTCATCGAGCGTCGGGAGATGTTGCCGATCGTCTGCTGAAAGCCCAACGGATATGTTTTCAGCATTTTGAACAATAGTTTCGAAGTCTTGAGGGGAGTCCAAGCGAGTTTGACCACGCCAAAAGGTACTATCGAATGCTACGGCTCCCTGCGCATTCCAGGCGCGTAAACGGAGTTGTAATGTGAATAGAGGCTCTCCTCCCTCTTGTTCAATGATATTATTGGTTATCTGAGTCAGTGAAATTACTTCTCTTTCAGCGGGATCGTCATCGATTCTACGGTCTAAGCCTACACGAATCTCGAACGTCTCTGTTTCGCCCGCTTGGAGTATCTCTGGTTGTTCATACTGTTGATTTCGCCCTTCTTTGGGTAAGTATCGTACCGAGCGGAAATCCCATTCATCACTGTTCAGATCAGATACAGCACCCACCCATCCGTCAAATATAAGTTGAACTCGATGTGCCCTTCCGCGTCCGGCATTGTGAAGCGTCAGTTGAAGATTATTTTCGTCCGGGGTCCATTCTTTAAGTTGTAATGATGGTTGATATTCTAATTCGGAGAGGTTTGTCTGCCGATCGAGAAGGAGGGACTGCTGACGTTGAGTATGGTACTGCATAAAATATAGCACGACCAATCCAGTCGTTAATAGCACGGACATTTGCGATGGATTTGTTTCTGCCCACAGCATTGCTTGGTCCAACATGTAGGACAGACCGGGGTAGAAAATGGAGACTACAATTGGCACTATTCCAGTTAAAATCACTGACAATAGACCTACCCTCTTCATCCGAGTAATCGAAGACGCTCGCCGAGTGTGTAGATAGTCTATTCTCCGGGTTAGATACTTTTCTATGCGGTATGCTACCCAGATGTACATTACTAGTATCCAAGGTAATAGGCCATCTTCTGAAGCCGTAGTTACTGTGTCAATTATGAGGTTAATATAGTCTCCCAGAGAAAATATTCTATCGAAAACCAAGGACAGGATCATACCGCATAAAATTGCAACTCCGAGAATGGGAAGTAGGAGATGGGCATAGATGGCCCTGTAGAGTCGTCGCGTTGAACGAGAAAGCCACTCTCGTAAATTCATCCGATACTACCACCCAGAAGGTACCTAAAAATAAACCTTCTCCGGCGACCAGAGATCGAGGTTGCGCTCTGATGAAGTAGGTTCACGTCGAGTCCACATTGGATTAGCCGTTGAGAATCTCCATCGCTTCGCTGTCGTCGTATCCGTGCGCCTTTTTGAGATGCTGGAGATAGTCCTGTGGCGATTTGGTCAAGCCGCTCTCGTGAAATCCGCAATCCGGGCAATCGTACTCTGGTTCGAGCCCCTGTTTGACCTCCCACGGCATCTCTTTCTCCTCGTCACGCTCTGGCGTCGAATCGTACGGGCCGGTCATTCGGAGGTCGCCGGCGTTGAGGCGATCGCCGAAGCGAGATCGCGCCCATCCTTTTACGGCATCGTCGAGGTCGTCGACGGCCGCCTCGGAAAACTCGCCATCCTGGGAATGGAACTGGACCCACCCGTCCTTGCGCTGATCGTAGCCAAGCGCGACGACGGAGCTGTCGGTGAGATAGACGATGATGTACGCCGCGCCCGATTCAGGATCCCGGCAGTACGCTGTTGCGTCGTCGAGGCTCTGGACCTCCCGTTCCGTCAGCGCCCGCGACGGCAGCGAGGAGAAGGTTTCAGACATATGCCCACGAGTAGAATACCTCGGGTGAAAAAGGCGGCTGGTGGGCTAGAGAGCACCGGCAGTGTTGAGCAGTTGAATGACACCGACAACTACGACGAGTACCGTGAGGAGCGCTGCTGCGTATTGCGCTCGCCGCGGCCGGAGGTAGTTCAACTTGTAGTAATCTCGATCGTACACCATGAACGTATAGAGGCGCTCGATTCGATCATGATCCCTTGATAATGAGTAACGTCCATCTTTCTCGGATGCAGTCATCGGGTGGATTCCAATTGCTGCATTTCCCTGATAAGATAGCATGTCATGTCTAAATTCTAATGAGGTCGTATCACGTGGTTTGAGAGTGCAATTCATTTGCTCAGCCGAATCGTAATCATCATCGGATTCGTCAAAAATGAGTCGCGGCCAATTCGTTCCATCTACTTTTTTCTCGGTTAAATTCTCAACAGTTAGTGTGAAATTGGGAGATTGATCGGTGAAGTAAACAGAGCGCCATCGTTCGAGATCGCCCTCGATGCTGAATCTGAGAACTTCTGTATCGTTGTAGTCGTCAGAAACGGTATACTCTCGCTGGGCGGGCATACACCAACCACTCGAAGGATCGCCTTTAACCTCCCGTCAGAACGCGCCGTCACGACTGTACGCGCAGATCCGAGCGACGGCCGTCGTCACGCACCGGTCGAGACTGTGGATGTAGGACTTCGTCGAGACGATCGCGCGCTGCGGGACCGCCCTGTCGTCGCCGGTCGACGTATGCACGTCGAACCCGCCGTCCACTGAGCCCTCGCTGATCCGGACCCACGCGCCGTCGGGGTGCTCGAACGCGATCGACGAGCTGCCCTCGGTGTACTCGACCGTCCAGTCGTCGAGGTCGTCCTACTCGTGGATCGTCTCGACGCTGTCGAATATCTCCGCCGACTCGTCGAGTTTCTCCGTCACGCGCTCTGCAACCGCTTCCCACGAAGCGTCGTTGTCGAGGCGGTCGTTGATCGGCTGTTCAGGTCTTACGTCGTCGAGTGCTCCGGACATGTGTGGTCACCATGCGTGTCGGGTTTCCCCGAGCACGTATCTCTCAAAGAACGGATCCTATTTAGTAATTACTATGTAGAGTAGAATTACATCTATGGGGACAACATTAGATATTTTACAACTTATCTACTATCTCTTGTATGGTGAATCAAAATCGGACTGTTCAGTATATCGAGGCCAGCGGAGATATTAAAGAGGCGATTGAATTTGGCGTCAAGTGGCTACACGCTTTTACTGATGAAGGAAAGCAAGATTTCTTGCTCGCAGTGGATACAAAACGGGTACTTGACAACGCTATCAGTAATGTGATTGGAGAGGGTGCGGTGCGTGAATTAAAGAAAAAGAATCGTGTCCGACTCGGAGAGGGAACTGTTGACCTCGCCACAAAGAGGGTAAAACCTGAAAATTGGGAGTCCGGTCCGGTGCTCGTTGCCTTTCCTAGTACTGATTTGCTTGATGTAGTAGACAAACTGTCTGGAGTGAGTGACGTACTCGTAATAACACGCTCGAAAGAAAGAATTGAATCGTGGGTGGGCACGTGGGGTGCGACAAATCTCAGGTCGGATTCCAGCTCCGATCTTGTTGAAATTTCAAATCCAGTCGCAGAAGCTGCTGTCGATTCCCTAGACTTTCTCGTGAACACATCCACAGGAATCACACATAGTACGGACCGCGCGAGGTGTATTCGAATATTTGAAAAGCTCCAGGCTGAGGGCATTGAAGTCGACCCGACTGCTGTTCGTGGGTGGCTGATTCGAGAAAAGGGCTGGAGTCCCGACCATGCGGACGACGTGAAAGAGATTATTGAGGGTGTCGCCGCTGGGAAGAAATACAGATACGAAGGCGGTGGATTAGCAGACAATATCGTTGAACAGTGGCGAAAAGAAGCCGGAGAACAGCAGAACGACTAATCTTCCAGCACGTCGACCGTGAAGTAGATCCGCCGGTCGCGTTTCGAGACCTCCTCGACGTTGCAGGCGATCAGCGTCTCCCCGCGTCGGAACACCCGGTAGCCACCCTCCTTATCGACGTACACCCGACCGTCGGCCGCTTCGATCGCATCCTCGAACCACTCGATGAAGGTGTCGAGCTTGCGCTCGTACGCGAGTCGGTCGCCCTCCTCGCGCAGATCGTACTCGATCATGTTCTCGAACCCGTAGCCGTCACACCGGAACACGCGCCGCGTCACGACCGACTCCGTCTCATCGAACCGCACGGCTCGCGGCGGGGCGTCGAACCGCGCCTGCCGAGTTCCGTTCACTCCCATAGATCATCGACCCTCCAGTGCACCACGTCCGCGAGCGTGTCGCCGGTCACCCGCCGGTCGGGGTAGTACTCCTGCATCTCGGTCACGAGG
>NZ_AOJE01000070.1 GCF_000337915.1 Halorubrum saccharovorum DSM 1137 | reverse complement strand
CCGTCGCTCCCGTCACTCCCGTCGCCACCGTCACCGCCCGCACAGCCGGCGATACCGGCCGCGATGCCGGTCGCGCCGATCGCTTTCAAATACTGTCGCCTCGAGCTGTCGGTTTGCGTTTGCTTTTTCGTCATGGTTTATCGCAACGTTCGTAGAGACATGGTGTCAAGAAGTAATTAAATCTTTGGGTAGTACAGATCGGGGACATCGTCGATGGCCCGCTGAGAGCGGTCAGCATGGCCTTACCGCTGCGCCGAGAGGGGTTAGCGCTCACGACTCGGTAGTGTCACCCATGTACCGATCGATCCGCTTCGCGAGCGCGAGCGCGAACTCGTCGTCGTTGATGTTCGCGTCCAGTTCGATCAGCTCCACGTTCTCGTCGACGTGCTCACGGAGCGCGTCGAACAGCGCCGCGTCTGCCTCCGGATCGTGAAACGGCTCTTCCGGCGCGTCGAGCATCGAGACCCCCGAGAGCGGCAGTGCCAGCGTGGTTGGGCCCGCCGACGCGTTGAGCTTCTCCGCGATTCTCCGGCCGAGTTCGGCGTTCTCCTCGGGAGTCGTCCGCATCAGCGTCACCTGGGGGTTATGCACGTGGAAGAGCCGATCGTCGAACTCGTCGGGGACGGAGGCCTTCGGACCGAAGTTGACCATGTCGACCGCGCCGGTCGAAACGACCTGCGGGATCCCCGCCTCGCCGGCCGCCTCGAGCCGGTCGGGGCCCGCGGAGAGGACGCCGCCCACGAGCTCGTCCGCCAGCTCCGTCGTTGTGACATCGAGAACACCGTCGATGACCCCCTCTTCGATCAGCGCCTCCATCGCACGGCCACCCGTCCCGGTCGCGTGGAACACGATGGTCTCGTACCCCCGATCCTCCAGCCACTCGCGGGCCGTCTGGACGCACGGGGTGGTCACGCCGAACATCGTGATGCCGATCGTGGGCTTCTCCGCGGTCTCCACGTCCGGGTCCCGATCGACCATCCCGACCATCGCGAGCGCCGCGTTCGCGATGACGGTCCGCGAGAGCTGGTTGAGCCCCTCGATGTCGGCGACGGAGTACATCATCGCGATGTCGGCGTATCCCACGTACGGCTCCGTGTCGCCCGACGCCACCGTCGAGACCATCAGCTTCGGCACGCCGACCGGAAGCGCGCGCATCGCGGCGGTCGCCATCGACGTGTTCCCCGACCCGCCCAGCCCGAGGACGCCGTCGAGACGCCCCTCGTCGTGGGCGCGCGTGACGACGGCGGCGGCGCCGTCGCCCATGGCCTCGACGGCTCGCCCGCGGTCGCCGGCCTCGCGGAGCGCGTCGAGATCCGCGTCGGCCGCCGCCGCCACCTCGGTAGCGCTGACGTCGGGTTCGATCTCGGGGTCGCCCATCACGCCGACGTCGACGAGGGTGACCTCGATCCCCTCCGCCTCGATGATGTCGCGGGCGAACCCGATCTCTTCGCCTTTCGTGTCGAGCGTGCCGACGATGTAGACGCTCATCGTCGCCCCGCTTCGGATCGAGCGCGTCGCGTCGGGGCGGTCCCGCGGTTCGACGCTCCGCTTCGACGGCGTACCAACGATTCTGTGCGGTTTGCACGGAACCGCTGCATGCGTCTCTGTCTCATGACGTGCGAGTCAACGCCGCAGACCATAATTAACATTCGGGTTATTGGCAGGGGTGCCGCCGACCCGGACGGGGGCGTCGGCGACGATCGCTCGCTGTTTCAGATCGACGAATGGGCCCGTCCTTCTCTTCGACGGGACAGGCCTGAGGATTTATTATCATGTCCTTGCTACATGGCGGTATTCATGGCCGAATCTCCAAACTGGAATCAAACCGAGGTGTCGAGCACCGTTCCGCCCGCGTTCGAGAGACAGGGGGAAGAGACGCTCACAACGCTACAACAGCTCGCCAAAATCGGCCTCTGGTCATACGACGTGGACGAAGAGGAGCTTTGGTGGAGCGAAGAGGCCAAGGGCATCCACGGGCTCGACACCGCACCGACGGTACCGGACGTGATCGAACAGTACGCAGAGGAGGACCGGCGCGACGTGCTCGAACGGCTCTCGGAAGCGGTCGAGCGCGGGGAGTCGTTCTCCGTCGACGTGGGATACGCCAGCGAGCGGACGACCGAGCGCACGATACGGCTCAGCTGTGTGCCGATCGTCGAAGACGGCCAGACCGTCATGCTGCAGGGGATCGTCCAAGACGTGACCGACCTAAAGCGACAGGAACAGCGCATCGAGATCCTTCGCCGTACGAGCCAGGAACTCAGGAACGCCAGTTCGAAGGACGAGGTCGCGGAGCTACTCGCCGACGCCGCGAAAAACATCCTCGGTCTCGTGAACACCACCGTTCGGCTCGTCGACGAGAACCGGAACACGCTTCAGACGGTCGAAGCGACCGAAGAGTGCCTAGAGCGCGCCGGCGAACGCCCGAATTACGCAGTCACCGAAGACACCCCGGCCGCAGAGACGTATCGAACCGGGGACCCCGTCATCCACGAGGATCACGAGCACACCGAAGACGACCACAGCCGGGGAGCCCTTCGCTCGGGGCTGTACGTCCCGATCGGTAGCCACGGCGTCCTCAGCGCGGGCGACATCGTCGTCGATGCCTTCGAGGAACACGACCTCGAGGCGGCGAGCCTGCTCGGCGAACTCGGCGCGGAAGCGATCACGCGGATCGGGTGGGTGAAGCGATCGAGAGCGATCTGAGGCCGCGATCGATCCGGAGGCGATCACGGACCGTCTTCTCTGTTCACATTATGAAAAAGATTATCATCGATCGTGAGTATGATACCGACATGATCGGGAACGTGACCGGGCGTCGGCTCAAGACGACCGAGGCCTCGCTGGAAATCCTGCGGCTCATCCTCGAACACGACGGGCTCACCCTCAACGAGTTGGACGGGATGGTCGACAGCTCGAAGAGTTCGATCTGCAGCCATCTCAACACGCTCCTGGACAGTCGTTACCTCATCAAGGAGAACGGAACCTATTACGTCAGTTTCCGGCTGGCGCTTCTGGGCGAACGAGCGAGACACCGGTATCCGACCGGCGAGGACGTCCGAGAGATAATTGACCGCTTGGCGCGTGCAACGGGACAGGAGGCGAACTTCACCATCTTCGAACACGGCCGTCTTCTCGCCTGTTACGGCACGTCGGCCGACGAGAACGCGGGCGAGTCGAGCGTTCGATACCGATCGGAGTACCACCTACACAACACCGCGGCGGGGAAGGCGATCCTCGGTGAGCTCGAACGCGGAGACGTCGAGGCCATACTGGACCACTGGGGACTCCCGCGGGAATCCGAGGAGACGATCACGGACCGTGACCGGCTGTTCGAGGTGCTCGACGAGTACGAGTCGAAGGATTACGCCGTCGTCGACGAGGAGTTCGCCCCCGGGCTCGTCGCAATCGGGGTACCCGTCCACGGCGTCGACGGAGAGATCGTCGGCGGGGTGAGCGTCGGGGGGCCGAAGTACCAGAACAGCCTCACCAAGTTGGAACGGGAGCTCGCCGAACATCTGTTCACCGCCGCTAACGAGATCGAGTCGGTGCTCCGAGAGGAGGTCTGAAGCACGTCGCGACATCGTATGACCTGTTTAACCGAAACGACATTTACATAATGAGAATAGATGCGATGTTAATCATTAACAATCCATCTCACTCTACCACACGCCAATGAGAATTACAGATATACATGTGTAATTAACACGGTCGATAATAGATCATTAATGCAACTAATTTACGATATGTAAATCTATGTCGCTGCGGTATCCGGCGGCTACGCTCGACACCGGGACCGGGTCGATAGCGATCGGCAGGGTTGACCCCGCGAACGCAGGGGAGACGGCGAGAAGAGAGCCGCGGCAGTCGGCGTCGGCAGCGCGATCGTCGTCGACGGCGCCGTCGCGAACTGGAAGTACGCCTCGCCGCTTCGAACGCGTCCGACCACCGCTTCGCCCGAACTGAGGAACGACCGCGACGAAAACCGGACCTGAGGCCGACCCATCTTCCGAAACCGGGGAATCGGCGAGAGCAGAATTGTATATCGCGACATACGATATATGCGTCCGGCTACAGACGGTTCGCGTCGTCTGATCGGCGACGAAATTCGCACTGACTCTCGAACGCCGACGGAATTCCCGCCGACTCCGGAACGGTTACCCCGGATGCATCCCCAATGTCGGTCATGACCGACTCCGATTGGGGCGACTGGCTGCCGCGCGCGGTGGCGGACGCCGATCCCGACACGGTAGCGCTGTGGTACCTCGGTTGCAACGGCTTCGCGATCAAGGGGAACGAGGGGACCGTCCTCTGGATCGACCCGTACGCCGGTACCGGCGATCCGCCGCGTACGGTCCGGATGATTCCGGTCCCGTTCGATCCCGACGACATCGACGTGGCAGACGCGGTGCTGGCGACTCACGAGCACACGGACCACGTTCACGGCCCCTCGCAGGCGCCGATCCTCGCGAACACCGACGCCGACTTCGTCGCGCCCGACGACTCGCTCGCGGTCGCCCGCGAGGAAGAGCGTTGGACCGAGAACTGGGACGTCGACGAGGAGGCGTTCCTCGAAGTGACCGAGGGCGACGAGCTGAAGATCGGCGAGTTCACCGTTCACGTCGTCGAAACGCAGGACGCCGACGCGACGCACCCGGTCGGGTACGTGATCGAACACGAGTCGGGCACCCTGTTCCACGCCGGCGACAGCAAGCCCTCGGAATCGTTCTCGGCGCTGGCCGACGAGTTCGACATCGATCTCGGGATCTTGGCGTTCGGGTCCGTCGGCAGGGTCCCGGACAAGGAGACGGGCGAGCCGATCGAAACGAAGTGGTACAGCGACGAAAACGAGATCGCGGCGGCCGCCGAGGACCTCGCGCTCGATCGGCTCGTCCCGACCCACTGGGACATGTGGAAGGGGCTGACCGCGGACCCGACCGCGCTCCACGACCACGTCAGGAGCCGCTCGCACCCGAACCGACTGGAGATCGTCGAGATCGGCGATCGGGTCGATCTGTAGAATTTCGCTCTCTTTCGGCCCGATATCGGGTTTTCGCCGGTAGGTGGTTATCAACGCCGAAACCCGGCCCGTGGAATTTAAGCCCCTGCTCCGGGAGGGTCTCCGTATGAGCGAACGGACGGCAGAAGCGACGACGACCGTCGACGAGGACGGTATTCGCGTCGAGAAGTCCTTCACGGACGACGCGTTCCCCGTGCCCGCGGTGATGTACGAGCTCTCCTCGACCCGCGAGGACCCCGTGCGCGTGCGCATCGTCGACCGCATCCCGGAGTCGTTCCCGATGGACCGAATCGGGTTCCACCCGGAGTACGAGAGCGAGAACTGGACCGCCTACAAGGACCACCGCGTCGAGTTCGAGCGCGTGATCGATCCCGGCGAGGAGATCGAGACCGTGTTCGGCATCCGAGACGACGATCCCGACCTCGACGGATTCCTCGGAACGCCGGTGATCGAACACGTCCCGGTCGGCGAGGAGATCGAAGACGTTCTCGGCGCCGGCGACACGGACGCCGTCAGAGAGGTGCTCTCCGGCGATCGAGCGACGCTTCCCGGAATGGAGGAGCCGCTCCCCGAGGACGATGAGCCCGCGGCGGTCGGCGACGACCCGGCCGCGGAAGCGCCTGAGGCCGCCGAAAGCGACGAGGGACCTCACGACACCGAGGCCCCCGAACCGAGGGAAGTCGTCGCGGGAACCGCCGCGGTCACGTCGCACGACGAGGCGTCTGAGGCGGACGAGATCGGGGCAGACGCCCCCGAGGCGAACGAACCCGAGGCGAACGAACCCGACGTAGACGAGTCGGTGAGCGACGAGGCGGAGGACGCGTCAGGGACCGCCGACGAAGGCGAGCCGACCGAGTCCGGCGAACCGGAGGTTTCCGAGCGGGAAACCACCGAATCCGTCCCGCCGAAGGGGATCGCAGCGGCGCTCGCCTCTGAGATCCGCGCAGGCGAGGTAGGCGACGACGACCTCGAAACGCTCCGGTCCGAGCTCGACGTGGGCGTCCCCCGCAGCGTCGACGTGCGGATCGCTCGCCTCCAGTCGAGCGTCGCCGACATCGAGGCGTACGCCGACGCGCTCGCGGAGTTCATCGACGGGGAGGGGACCGCCCGCGAGATCCTCGACGAGCTCGACGAGAAGGTCGACGCCGTCGAGTCCGAGATGGCCGCGATCGACGACCGGCTCGCGTCCGCCGACGCGGACCGGAACGACCTGCGAGAGGAGGTCTCGCGGGTCGACGAGTCGGTGTCGTCCGTGACCGACGAGGTCGACGCGGTCACCGAGCGTGTCGACGGCGTCGGCGATCGGGTGGATAGCGTAGAGTCGGAGGTTGGCGAGGTCGAAGAGTCGGTTGGCGAGGTCGAAGACACCGTCGCGGGCGTCCAGGAATCGGTCGCGAACGTCGAGGAGACCGTCGACGGCGTCGCCGGCGACGTGTCTCGGCTCGACGACGAGACGACCGGCCTCGACGAGGCGGTTGACGACCTCGGCGACGACGTGGAGACGCTGTACGAGGAGGTCGACGCCGCCGCCGCGGGGCTGGAGGCGACCGAGAACCGTGTGGACGACGTGGAGGCCCGGATGGAGCGGTTCGACGAGGAGTTCGACGACCTCTGGGACGACCTCGCGGAGGTCGACACTCGGTTGACCGACATCGAGGACCGGCTCGGCGAGGACCTCGACGACGTGGAGGCGGAACTCGACGCGATCAACGATCACCTCGAAGAGCTCGAAGCCTTCAGAGAACGGCTCAACGAGGCGTTCGGTCCGTAATCGCGCCCCGACGCGGACCCGAGACGACGAAACCGCACCGAGCGGAAAGCGCAACCCGTTTTACCCGCGGCGGCCCATCACCGGTAATGAGCGAACCGGTACCGGTCGCCGTGCCGCGGAAAGGCCGACCGCTCGAAGCGGTCCTCGAACGGATCGCGGCCGTCGGTCCCGACGACCGGCTCGACGGGCTCGCGGACCGCGTGAGCAACACCCTCCGGTACGAGAAAGCCGTCACGAAGGGTCGCGTCGACGCCGACGACGGCCCGTACGAACGGCTGTCCGAGTACTCCGACCCCGACGACCCGGGCCAGCCCGAGTTCACGTTGCTGCGGGACGACCGAGACGGCAAGCCCCGACGGATCGTCTTCGACGCGGCCACCGTCGACCTCGGAGACGTGACGCTGAAACTCGTCGGTCGCGAGGAGCCGTTCCGAGCCCTCCGGACCCACGAGTTCGCGCTCGGGTTCGATTCCGCCGACCTCGTCTTGGAGGAGGTCGTCGGGATCCGATCCAGCGGACTCGGCCAGATCGCGGACATCAACGATCGGATCGACCCCGTCGACACCGACGTGCGAGTGGTCAACGGACTCGGTGACACCGTCCATCACACGCTGATGGGACTGTCTCTTATACACATCTCTNGATGTGTATAAGAGACAGGAGTACGAGGGGGCGCTGTGTATCTCCCCACGCTACGAGCGACTCGTCACCGCCGTGCTAGGAACGGACGCGCTGGAGGGTGTCGAGTTCGTCTATCCGAACGCGGACGAGGAGGAAGAGGCCGCCATCGCCCGAACGGGACTGGGCGTCTACCTCACGGTCACCGGGTCGACGGCCCGCGAACACGGACTCGTCGTCGGCGAACACCTGTTCCCCAGCGAGACCGTACTGATGCGGAACGCGGCCGAACACGACCCCGTCGTCGAGCGCGCGCTCGACGCGATCGCGGTCGAAACCTCGTCCTCCGAGATACGGACCTGATCCCGCACTTTCTATAGCGATATACGGTGTACGCGTCGGCGTCGGATCGGTCGCCGTGCGTCTCCAACGACCGATGACGGGTGAAAGAACGCCGACAGAGCACCGACGTCGGCAACGGGTGCGCCTTTGTACCTGTCTTTCCGTTTCCCATCGTCGAGGATGACTAACGCCGTCAGCGGCTTCTGAGCGCTCTCACCCCCCGTTACGGACTCAGGCGCGGTGATCGAAGCCGTTTCACACCGAATGTCGTACCGTCGATCACGAGATCCGAGTTTCCTCGGCGGGCTAAAGTCGGAGCACGGAACGGCACACCCTCTGCACACCCGAAGCGGTAGTTTCGCCCGGACTCGATCGACGACCGTACTGAAGGGCGTGCTGTGACCGCGCGTGATCAGAGGGAGCCGCTCCGATCGTGCGGACTGTCACCGATCCTAGTCATAAGACACCAAACCACATTGTCGGCTGCCGGATGAAGAAAGCCGTAGGCTCGCGATATGTATATCAATGATTGTAGTGCTACTATAGTATTCATTTGGAACTAGACTTGCGCATATACAATATATCCCTCGCCCTTGGAAGGTACACAGTGCTGTATAAGTGACCTTATCCGGAATTGTGGGATAGATTGAAGGGAAGGGCCCGAGTAGCCCAGAACGAGAGATGAGCGACGACCGCCGCTCGGTGAAGACGTACGTCCCCGAAGACCAGAAGGTGATCTGGCAGGACCACGCGGACGAATTGGGGATGTCGCAAAGCGAGTTCGTCAGAACGATGGTACAGGCCGGGAGACGTGGGTTTTCGATCGAGGAGAGCGATAACCCCGCCCAACCCGATCCGACTGGGTCTGACCCTAGGGGTAGCGACCTCGAAAGACGGGTCGAAGCGGCGCTCACCGACGGGGTGCTCTCGTGGGAGGAGCTCGTCGACGCCGTGTTCGACGACTTCGAAGGGCGCCTGGAGGACGCACTCGATTCGCTCCAGGATCGAAACCGCGTCCGGTACAACGGGCGGGAGGGAGGGTACACGCTGATCGATGAGTAGCACACGAGCCCCGGCCGAGGTCAACGATCCGGTCGCGTACTTCATCGAAGACCTCACTTATCACGGGAAGACCGAACGCACGCGAGACTCCTACGAGCGCGTTCTGCGTCGGTTCGAGTCGTTTCTCGATCGCGACACGACGCCCGCCTCAGCCACCCACCGCGACTGCATGGCGTTCGTTCATTCGCTGCGCGGCGACGTGGCCGACAGCACAGTGGCGACGTACGCGGCGTATCTCCACCGATTTTACGGGTACATGACCGAGGTCGGCGTCTTCGAGGGAAATCCCATGACGCTCGTGATGGAGGAGATGGACGAAACGGTGGATAAGGATCCGGCGCGGCGGGACGTGCCGATCCCGGCGATGCGCGAGTTCGTCGCAGACGTACGACATCCGCTCCACCGTGCGCTCGTCGTCACGCTGTTGAAGACCGGAATGCGGGTCGGCGAGCTCTGTAACCTCGATCTCCGCGATCTCGCGATCGACGACGAGGAACTCAGAGACGCGTTCTCCCTCGGTGGGCGCCCAGCCCTCGCGGACCGGCCGAACTCGCTGTACGTCACGCCGGACGCGGCGGTTGGCGAGGAGCTAAACGGGGAAGTCCGCACCGCGTCGAACAAGCGCAAGCGGGCCACCGTGATCCCGGTCGACGACGAACTGGCACGGGCGCTGAAACGGTGGCTCGCCGTGCGGCCGGACGGGGCCTCTCCGGCGAACCCCCTGTTCGTCGGCACCGCAGAGGGATGGGGCGAACGGCTCGACCCGCAAGCGGTCAGACACGTCGTCGAGCGCTACGCTCGCGAGGCGGGATGGTACCGTACCGGCGGGGGCGCCGCCGAGAACGTCACACCTCACTACTTTCGGCACTTCTTCACGACGCACCTCCGAGACCGGACTGGTGACCGCGGCGTCGTCAAGTACCTGCGCGGTGACGTCGCCGACGACGTGATCGACACGTACACCCACAACTGGGGCGATCAGGTCCGCGAGACGTACGAATCGAACGTATACCAGCTGTTGGGATAGCGGTCAGACGCGCGAACCGGTCCCACTAGAATTCTGTCGGTGAACCATCAACACATACTGTGTCCGATGTCAGTTAGATAAATCCTATGTAGCTATATACAATCAGATTCGATCTAACGTGTTCCTACCTGTGATATCACAACAGTTCGGGTTGTGAGTAGAACCATACGATCCGGCTAACCTGCTTCTTCGATAATTCTCTGAGTGAGTTGTTTCCCTCTGTCCGCAGTTATACCTCATTTATTAATATAAAATTCAGTTAGAACAGATGTATATATATTTATTCGGTGTATAATTGTAAGTGCTGGCAATTCCATTACACCAGTAGCACTGTATTGTCTACGAGGTCTTCCTCATCGACCGCGAGTGGACTTGTGCAGTTCACTGTGTTCCGCATGGAAAGACGGAAATTACGACAGCGAACGGAGAAACCTTCCTCACACGTCCAAAGCCGAGCGGAATCGGCTCGCGCCGTCGAGATAGAGGAGTTCTCTCCCAGTATCTACTGTAAGAGCGACGACCGATCGAACGACAGGGAGATCGAGTCGTCGATCCCGAGCAAATCCGTGATCGTCGGTGCGACATCCCGTGCGTCGACAGTGCTGTTGTCGAGTTCAAGCTCGGGTGCCGCGGGACCACCGACCCCATATATCCCGTAGGTGCCCTCGTCGACGCGGCCGTGCGATCCGGATATTTTCGTCGGGTCCAGCGATGCGAGCCCCGAGTCACCGAAGAACAGTTCACAGGGATCGAAGCCCGGCTTCGCGTGGATGTCCATGTCCGTAGCGTAGTACGGGGCCGATTCGTCGTCTAGCCACCAGTAATACTGGAACCAGGCATTCGAGTCCGCCACGAGGACGAGCTCACCAGCGTTTGGGGAATCGAGGTTACGCTTTCGTTTCCCCTCGGCGCCGAGGACGGCGTCGACGCCGTCGAGATCCTCCAGAGCGTGACGGGCTTCCTCTGGTGTGTCGGTGTACACGTGAGCCACTTGGTGGTCGACCATTGCGAACGCCCGCGATGCAGCGAGGTCGATCTCCTCACCGCCCTCTCCGTCGTCTTTCACCGAAAGCAAACCGGCTTCCCGGAGAACGCGGTTCGGGAATACTGGCGTGTCGACGGAATGGAATCCGTACTCGTTGACCACGTTAACGACCGTCTCGTGCCAGCGATCTGTCGTTTCGAGCCACTCAAGGAACTCCCCGATCATGTCGTCGACGGTCTCTACGGCCTCCTCGAGCTCCGCCGAACGGGGACCGTGCCGCTGGGCGTCGTAGTCCAAGTGTGGTACGTAGACCCAAAGCAGGTCGGGATCATGCCGATCGATCGACTCTCGGGCGGCCTGCAGAATCCACTCGCTGCTGGCCTCGTTGGCCGCCGGTCCCCAGTAGTTGTGCAGCGGGAAGTGGCCGTACTCTTCCCGGAGCGCGTCGTAGAACTCCTCCGGGTTCGTCCAGCAGTCCATCTCGATCATGTCGTTGTTCTCGTCTTCGATCGGCGACGGTGTGACGGCGCTGTCGGCCGATGTCCCGATGAGATGCTGGAAGAAGAGCGCGCCGGTCGTCAGATCCGCGTCATCGCTTGCGGCCTCCCACAGCCGATTTCGATCCGCTCGGTCCCGCTCCCAGAACGCGGCCGTATCCTCGTCGCGGTCGTACTCTCCGTTTGCGACATCTCCGTGCTCCGCCGGCGTCTGTCCCGTCGCCAACGTCGTCTGGGCAGGCACGGTGACTGCCGGAAACTGCGGCTCGAGCGACGCCACCGTGTCGGCGTCGACGAAGCGTTCGATGTTTGGTGCGAGCCCATCTTCGAGATGTCGGGGCTGTAGGCCAACGACGTCGAGGACGATCACACGGCCGGCGGCCGAATCCGCGGAGTCCGCGACAGCACTGGAATGCTTAGACATTATTCAACGGTTCCGCTTGGTGCGTCGTTCAGATGTCGCTCGGAGTAATCGTAGAGCTTCTGGAACTGTACGGAGAGATCGTGTTCGTCGACGCCTTGCGGCGATTTAAAGAAGGAAGCGAGCTGCGGCTGTTCCCCCCCTTCACCGTGTTCATCGGCGTACGCGATGAGGCGAATCAGATCGAGTACGAGGGGCGCGGCGAGCGCGGAGTCCGACCCCTCCCACGTGAACTGCATCTTCATCTTGGTCTCTAGGAACCCCTGGAAGTGGATGTGGTCCCAGGCCGTTTTCCAGTCGCCGAGCGACGGCGTGTAGTCGATCCGAACCGCGTTGTGGTGGTCGTACCCGAGAATCTGCTCGAGGAGATTCCCCTTGCTCTCGATCTTTCCTTCCTTGTTGGCGTCGTCCTCCAAGACGAGTCCGTCCGTGTTGCCGAGAATGTTGTGACCCTCCCAGGAGAGCACTTGGAGATTTCGACCGGCAAACATCGGCGCGAGGGCGGATTTCACGAGCGTCTCGCCGGTCTTGCCGTCACGTCCCATGTGAGGAACGTTCTTCTCCGCGGCCAGTTCTCTCAATCCGCCGAGGGCCGACCCCGTGCTCGGCGTGAAGTTGACGTACGGGTGCTCGTCGACCAGCGCGGCGTACGCATACAACGAACTGGCCGGCAGATCGGAGTCGTCCTCTTCGATCGCCGTTTCGAGCTCGTCCAAGGTGTCGAACTTCTCATCCCCCTTTATGGGTGGTTCGGTGGACGCGACGTTGACGACGACGAGTTTATCAACGTCCTGTTCTGCCGCAAACGTCTCGTAGTCGCTCCGTATCTGCGAAACGATCTCTGCGAGTGTCCCTTCGTTGGTCGCCTTGTCGTCGGACAGTTCCTCCACGACTTGGCCACACTTCCTCGCCGTACCCATGGTCACCCGCTCGTCGATCTCACGGAGGTCCTCGCGGACCGCGTCCAGCGTCTTGCTGTTCGGGACGCCGCCGGCCTCGTTTGCTTGTTCGACCGTCTCCTCGATGCTCTGATCGCGAATATCGTGGCCGCCGAAGACGAGATCGTCGACTGCCGGCAGATCGAGCGACGCCATCGGCTCTCTCGCCGTCACCATTCCCGTGGAGTCGACGGCCCCTCTAGCGATAGCTCGCGCACCAGTCATCGAGATACTCGCGACGTTGCCCCGTGCTCCGACTAACCACACTCCAGTCGTCATACTAACTGATTATTCCATTCATACATAATCATTTGGCTCTGTTGAACCCCGTTTCGTTGGACTGTCCGATAGCGGAAGCTCCGTCGCTGTACCCGCGACTGTGACGGCGTGAGTAGTAACACGGGGACCAGATGACGTACCTCACTACTTCCGCTACCGCGATTGCCACCGGTATCACCGTTTGCTTGGCCGTTCCCAACCGAGGGCGTTCCGAGTCAGATTGCGCTCATCCTTCTATTGTGGTATTCGGTCGTCCTTCACGGCTCCTCCTCGGTGTCCACTTGGCTACGTGAACCGACTGCGGTTCGATACCCTCAGTGCGGAGTCATCACTCACCACGTCATGTCCGTGTCTGAGTCTCGACGCGAGAGCTGTTTGCCGTTGCCGCTGAAATCGAGGTCCTTGTCCAGAACGGTCTCTTCGGGGTGGCGCCACTCTTCCTCGCAGTCCTCGCATTTCCAGACTTCGTAGGGGCGTCCCTCTTCCGGCTCTCGACGGACGGAGATCACGGCGGTGCCACAGTGGGGGCAGTGCTCGGGCATACCCCCGTGTTATGGGTGAACCAATATATAGACCCGTGCCGTGACAGCAACGGTCCATCGCTAAAACAGTTTAAAAAATGAGACAAAAAGATAATTATAGTGGGGTGGGAACTCACGTGTACATCATGTCAGTACCAATCATCGATCCGCATATGCATATGATCTCCAGAAATACAAATGATTACGAACGAGCGCGTTTGGCCGGCGTGGAGTGTTGTGTCGAGCCGGCGTTCTGGAGCGGGCAGGACAAGCAGCACGCGGAGTCGTTCTTCGATTACTTCGAGCAGATCATCGACTTCGAGACGAAGCGTGCCGACAGAGCGGCCGGTATCGACCACTACGTGACGATCGGACTCGAACCGAAGGAGGCGAACTACCCGGAGATGGCCGAGCGGGTGATGGATCGCGTTCCAGAGTATCTCGATCGAGACAACGTCATCGGTGTCGGCGAGATCGGACTCGATCAGGGGACCGAAGAGGAGGAGTACGCCTTCAGACGGCAGCTCCGTATGGCCGAGGAGCGCGAACTCCCCGTCATC
Source organism: Halorubrum saccharovorum DSM 1137 (assembly GCF_000337915.1). GTDB lineage: Archaea > Halobacteriota > Halobacteria > Halobacteriales > Haloferacaceae > Halorubrum > Halorubrum saccharovorum. The sequence continues at coordinate 354,375 of NZ_AOJE01000070.1, read as the reverse complement.
GTCCACACTCCCCACACGAGCAAGCCTGAGGGTACCGAACGCATCGTCGAGATGATCCGAGATGAGGATGTCACGCAGGAGCGGATCGTCATCGACCACAACACGGAGAACACGATCGATATCACCTCCCAGACCGACTGCTGGATAGGGTTCACGCTCTACCCCGGGAAGATCGACGACGAGACCGCCATCGATATCCTCGAGGAGTACGGCACCGACAAGATGCTGCTCAACAGTGCGGCGGACTGGGACCCTTCCGACCCGCTCGCCGTTCCGAAGGCCCGCGACAAGATGCTGGATCGCGGCTGGGATCGTGAGGAGGTTCGGAAGGTCGTCTTCGAGAACCCCTACGAGTTCTTCGATCAGTCGCCGAACTTCGAGTACGAGGAGTACTGATGGAGTTCGGCTTCTCGCTGAACGCGTTTCAGCAACACGGGCTAGAAGAGAGCCTCGCGACGCTCGGAGACCTCGGCTACGACGGCGTCGAGATTCTGCTCGACGAGCCCCACCTCTTCCCGGGGACGGCTTCCGAGAGCGACGTGGCGGAGGTCCGCAACTTGCTCGATGCCAACGGCCTCTCGGTGAGCAACTGTAACGCGTTCATGCTCAAGGCGCTCGAACGCACCGATGAGAGCAAAGAGGCCGAGTACGACCGCGACACGGAGGGATTCCACCACCCGTCGTTCCTCGAACCCGCTGCCGAGGATCGCCGCGCGCGTATCGATCACACGAAGAACGCGCTCGAAACCGCCAGTGCGCTCGGTGCGGACAGCATCTCGCTCACACCGGGCGGCCCGATTCCGAAGGGAACCTCAACGGAGGACGCGATGGAGCTGTTCCTGGAGGGGATCCGCGCGGTCATGCCGACGGCCGAGGATGTCGGGGTAGATGTGCTCGTCGAACCGGAGCCCGAGCTGCTGATCGAGACCTCCGATGACTTCCTGGAGTTCGCTGAACAGATCGACTCACCGCGGATCGGCTGTAACTTCGACGCGGGTCACTTCTTCTGCGTCGACGAGGACCCGGTGGAACTGATCGACAAACTGTCCGCCCACACGGGCCATTACCATCTCGAAGATATTCCTGCGGACAAGACCCACGAACACACCCAGCTTGGTGACGGCGGGATGGATATCGATGGGTTCCTCCAAGCGCTCGAAGACAGGGATTACGACGGCTTCGTCACGATCGAACTGTATCCGTACGAGGAGACGCCACACGAAACTGCCAGTGGTGCGATGGACTACCTCGAAGACCATGGCTGGACCTGATACGCTCGCACTTCCGCTCGGACCGACATGAGCGAGGTCGACGGCAGTTTTCCGCCCATCGATCAGTGGCGCCGTTCGATCGCGGCCTACGCCAAACTCGTCCGGGTGCCGAATCTCTTCACTGCACCGCCGGACGTCGTCTTGGGTGCAGCTATCGTCAGTAGCTTCGGATACGCCGTTCGAATGGAGTCTGTCGCTGCCCTCGCAGTCGCTTCGATGCTACTGTACGCCGCGGGGACGACGCTGAACGACTATTTTGACGCCGAAGAGGACGCTCAGGAGCGCCCGGAACGACCGATCCCCTCCGGCGATATCTCCCGGAAACAGGCGCTGATCTTCGGGGCGGCGTTGCTCGTGACCGGGGTCGGCGTTGCCTTCCTGTCAGGGGGGTCGTCCGCCGCCGCCGTCGCTGCGATCCTCGCCCTGGGAATCGTGTTGTACGACGGGGCGTTCAAGGGATCGGTGCCCGGGTATCTGCTCATGGGCGGCAACAGGGGTATAAACGTCGTCCTCGGGATGGCTGCGGCAGCAGTACCGACTGTACTCCCGGCGAGAGCGTACGTGATTCCGGGGATCATCGTTCTGTACATCGGGAGCGTCACCTACATGGCGGAAAGCGAAACCGGGGGAACCGACCGGCTGGCAGTCTCTGTCGGCGTCGCGGGAACCTCGATCGCGGCCTTTGGCGTTGTCGGTGCGATTGCGGTTTCTCCCGTTTCCGCTGTCGGCACCGTTCTCACGGTGACACTGCTCGTCGGGTTTCTCATCTGGGCGGGGCGACCGCTACGAACAGCGTACGTCAATCCGTCGCCGGAGACGATCGGACCCGCCATCGGCGCATGCGTCCTCGGACTGACCATCTTGACCGCGGCGTTCGCCGCGACAGCCGGGATCCGGTGGTCGATCGCCGCGATCGTCTTCTTTATTCCGGCCGTTGGTCTCTCCCGAGTCTTCGACGTGAGCTGAGTAGGCAGTCTCATCGGCCCACCGGTCCGTACCCCTCGTCGATCGCGGGAATTCGGTAGGCTGCTGTCATGAGCACAAAGAATATGATCCAGTAGAGTGAAATCCGGGACATGGTCGACCTGGCCTTCTCGACGAACGCGTACACGCAGTTCGGACTACCGGAGGCGATCAGACGAGTCTCGGATCACGGATACGGCGGGGTCGAGATCCTCGCTGACACGCCTCACGCGTATCTCCCGCAGTTTGACGAGGCCGACCGGAACTCGCTCGCGTCGGCGCTCGACGAAACCGGGATCGAAGTGGCGAACATCAACGCGAACACGGTGACCGGATACTACGATGACGCGCCGCCATCGTCGTTCTTCGATCCGACGATAATCACCGCAGACGACGACGAACGCGCCTGGCGAATCGAGTACACGAAGGACGCGATTGACCTCGCTGAAACGGTCGGCGCACCCGCCGTTTGTGTCGCGACCGGGAGACCGCTGCCCGGAAATCCGCCCGAACAAGCCAGAGAGTATCTCCTCCGCTCGCTTGACGAGATTACTGACTACGCTGAGGCGGCCGGTGTCGACGTGGGCATCGAGTTCGAGCCGGAACTCCTCGTGGAGTGCACCGACGAGGTCCTAGAACTCATCGACGACGTCGGGAGTGACGCCCTGGGTGTTAATTTGGATATCGGCCACGCGGCCGTGTACGGTGAAGACCCGGCCGAGAGCGTCCGGAAATGCGCCGAAAATATCACCGGAGTTCACCTCGAGGATATCGCTGGCGGGCGCCGGGGGAAACATTACCATCTCATCCCCGGAGAAGGCGATCTCGACTTCGAGAGCGTATTCGATGCGTTGGACGACGTTGGCTACGACGGGTTCGCGACCATGGAACTGTACACGTATCCCGACGCTCCCGACCGGGCGGCCGCCGAAGCCTATACCTTCCTCGAAGAACACGTTCGCTGAATCCTCTGGCAAGCGCCTCGCACTCTGGAGAGCCGATCGACCGGTGCTCGACCGCGAGGACAACGGTTCGAATTTCGATGTCGAACGATCGGTGAAAACGGAGAGTCCCAGAAAAGGGAGCCGACCTACAACAGGGCGGGGTGGGTGTCGGAGTCGGTCCCGCAGATGCCGCCGTAATGGGGACGGCTGTTGAGCCGTTCGAGCCATGAGGCGCCGATCTTCATACTCGCCATCGGCTGCGGCGCAGCGTCGTACTCGTAGATGAGGTAATCGACGTCGGCGGCGTTTCGAGCGACGGTCGCGACGGCCTCCATGTTGACGGCACCTTCGTCGATCTCGTAGAAGTCCCCGCCGGCCATGTTCTTCATGTGGATCGAGAAGACCTTGTCGCTGTACTTCTGGATGTACTCGATCGGGTCGTATCCGCCGGTCAGGACCCATCCCGCGTCGATCTGGAGGTGGGCGTTGTCGTTGAGGTTCTCGACGAAGACATCGAATGCGGGCGTGTCGCCGATCGTCTCTTCGAACTCGTGGTTGTGGTTGTGGTAGCCGTACTGGATGTCCTCCTCGGCGAGCCTGTCGGCGACGGCGTTGACGCGGCCGGCGAACTCCTCCAGAGCGCTCTCGTCGGAGAACGTGTCCGGCCCTTGGTAGGCGTGAACGAGGTGGTTGACGCCGTAATCGGAGAGGGTCTGAATGAACTCGTCGTTGTCTTCCAGACTACCGACGCCGACGTGGGCGCTGCCCATCTCCACGTCGGTCTCTTCGAGCGCGGTGGTGATCGAGTCCACGTTGTCGAAGCCCGTGAACGGCTCGACCATGTCGTACCCCGCGTCGTCGGCCTCGTGAATCAGCTCTGCGACCGACTTGTCGGAGTTCGCGTTGTAGGTCCAGAACTGCGTTCCGATCGCGATCTCGTCTTCCTCTCCGTGAATGGAGGCGTTATCCGGGTCGAACTGCTGGGCCTGTGCCGACGACGCCCCAGCAACGCCCACGACGCCAGCGGTCCCGATACCCTGGAGGACACGGCGGCGGTTAGTTGAGAGAGCTGCGTTACTACTAGCTTCTTCGGCGTCAGACTGGTTTGTATTACTCATTGTGTCCGTAGTTGCTAGGCCTTCGTTGTTAGCGGCATCTCTTCCTACCATTGATCATGATGGTAGGTTGTGTGCTAATCACTGACTGGCTCATAATAATTGTTTCGGTGAGACGGCGTAAGGTGAGCAGATCAACCAATTTCATAATAGGGTCACCCGCCTCAGAGGCGGTCGAGGTATTAGATTGTTTCTCTGTCAGGATCTTATTTACTTATTTACTCTTCTAGTAAAAAAATGTTTATGAATGTGGCTGACCGTGTTTTCACTGATGGTAGAGCATACATCGCGTCGAAAGACGTTAGAGATCGCAGGTAGCGTAGCGACAGTAACCTTCCTCGCAGGATGCTCGAGTGATAGCGAGCCCAGCGATGGCGATGACGGGTCTACCGACGACGGGTCCACCGACGACGGGTCCACCGACGACGGATCCACCGATGACGGATCCACCGACGACGGATCCACCGACGACGGATCCACCGATGACGGATCCACCGACGACGGGTCCACTGATGACGGATCCACTGATGACGGATCCACCGACGACGGATCCACCGACGACGGATCCAGTGGTGACGACAGCAACACCGTGGACCCCGCCGAGTGGGAGGACGTGAGTACGATCCACCTCGAGAGCGACGGAGTCAATTGGAAGGGCGTCGCACCGGAGATGATCGCCGACGCACAGAACCCGACAATCGTTCTCTTCGAGGGCAACGAGTACGAATTCATCTACGAGAATGGTGACGGCGGCCGCCACAACCTCGAACTCTGGAACGAGGAGCAGAGCGTTGTCAACGGATACAGCACGGAGCTGATGCGTGAGCAGGGTGAGCAGCTGTCGTTCACCGCCGAGGCGACGCCTGAGATCGCCAACTACGTCTGTAACCCCCACAGCGCGACGATGATCGGCGAAGTCCGGATCGAGTAATCTACTGCGGTACCTCCGAAAGAAGCCCGCTCGCTAAGGGATAGGGTCTCGTGGTGTACTCGACCCCCACACTGGGGAAACGAACCGCTCGTGCCCGTCCCGGTCGGGTGGTTACGCCCCGTGAATCCACCGGAAATACATTTTCTCGACGCTCCGGCAAGCCGATTCCGACGGACGCTGTCGATCGGACATGAGGGCCCACTGACGTCGCCCATTGGGGAATTTGAGACGGCGATCCGTACCGTCTAGCGTATGGCCTTTGAAACGGCGCCTGACGAGGCCTGCCGGACCTGATGTGATTACGATGAGCCAACCGCTATCTATCGGTATTCTAGGACCCGATTCACGGTGAACGCGCTCTCGAACGCGCTCGGTCAACATCCTCGACAGCCTCGGATCGAACGCCCTTCGCACCGGGCCGTCAATCGAGGCACCTGACGCCGACGTATCCGTGTTCTGCGAAAACCCGCTCGACGCCGCGGTGCGCTCGTTCCGGACACCGCTACCACAACCGGTTCTTCGGGGAGGGGCCTGTCCGAGACGGTACTGTTACAGGACCCAGCTATCGGTCGAAAAACTACTCAAAACGGATACTCGAAACGGCGATTCGAACTCGGTACTGCCGCGAGGGACCGGTTATCCCTCGTACTCGATCATGTACACCTTACTTTCCTCACCGGCCCACGGCGGGCCGTACGTCTGGAGGAACAGCCGACCGTCCGCACCGACCGCCATATCGTTCGGTGACTGGAACTCCTCGTCCGGAAGGAAGTCACCGAACTCGACGCTGCCGTCGTCGTTGTACGTGACGTACTTGATGTAGTTGGTGCCCCATTCCATGATGAACTGCTTGCCGTCGAAGTACGGATTGAGCGCGCCCTCGCCGAACGATTCGTTGTAGCGGTAGCGCGGGCCTGCCATCGGCGCACCGCCGGCCGGAAGTTCGGGGAAGCTTCTCTCGCCAGGGACCGGCATGTCGACCCAGTCGGGAGCCTCGAGGTAGCCCTCCCACGACCGCGGATACCAAATGTCGGCCGGCTGGACCGGCGGGAGGTCGGTGAGCCCGTCGTTGTTCGGGGAGTCGTTGGTCAGGTTCTGAGGCCAGTAGGGCTGGCCGGACTCCTCGTTCTCGAAGTCGTAGCGGCGGTACGGGTAGTTGTACCCTCGGGAGAACGGCCATCCGGCGTTGTGAGCCTCACAGATCTGTCGGTACTCGACGATACCGACGGGGCCGCGCTCGGGGTCCCAGGAACCGGCGTCGGGACCGTAGTCGGCGAGGAACAGGTTACCGCTCTCGTCGTCAAACGAAATCGTGTAGGGATTCCGACAGCCCAGCACGTAGATCTCGGGCTGGACAAGGTCCTGGTCGATCTCGTCGGCGTATCCGTTCGCCTCGGTGAACAGGTTGTCGTCCGGAATCGAGTAGGAACCGTCGTCTTCTGGGGTGATCCGGAGGATACTCCCGCGGAGGTCGGCGGTGTTTCCGGCGGTACGCCGCGCGTCGAAGTTTTTGCGGCCATCTCGGCCGTCGAGCGGCGAGTAGCCGCTCGATTCGAAGGGGTTGGTGTCGTCGCCGGTCGTGATGAAGAGGTTGCCGTCGTTGTCGAACTCGAGATACCCACCGACGTGACAGCACGTCTCGCGCTGGTGCGGAATACGGAGAATCTCCGTTTCGGACTCGGGGTCGATCGTGTCGTCCTCCATGGTGAACCGCGACACCAGCATGTACGGGTTGTCGGGATCCTCGAGTTCCCCTTCCGGCGGGACGTAGAAGATGTAGACCCAGCCGTTCTCTTCGAAGTTCGGATCGAACGTGATCCCCTGACCGCCATCCTCTTCGAAAGTGCCGACAGGGAGCTCGAGTGCAGTCCCCGTGTCGCCCGAATCGGGGTAGATGTAGCCGACGTTTGCCGTCCCAGTGTTGCCCTCTGCGCCGAAGAGCGCGCCCTTGGTGATGTAGAACACGCGCCCGTCCGGCGCCACGTCCAGCGACATCATCGCCTCGTCGACGACGAGCTCCGTCACGGAGTAGTTGTCCCAGTTCGTGGCCGCGTCGGCGTCGACTTCCGGAACCGTGCCGCCGTCGGAGCCGTCGCTTCCGTCACTGCCGTCACTGCCGTCGCTTCCGTCGGAGCCGTCGCTTCCGTCGGAGCCGTCGCTTCCGTCGGAGCCGTCGCTTCCGTCGGAGCCGTCGCTTCCGTCGGAGCCGTCGCTTCCGTCACTGCCGTCAGAGTCCGAACCGTCGCCACCATCGCCGCCCGAACCGCCACACCCGGCTAGGCCGACCGCGGCGCTCACTCCGCCAAGACCCTTAAAAATCCGACGTCGTCTATTGGTAGAACCTTCTGACTCGTCTGACTGTTGATCAGGCATACGGAACGTTATGTATAATGAATATAAAAAAGCGTTTCGAAGCGTGTGACGGAATAGCAGTTTCCAATCTAACAAGAATACACAGAGTGGTGATACAGCCCTATTTATTATAACCCGAGTGCATCGAAGCAGATATACGGGGGTGTCCACGTCATACGTTTATGACTGGTATTGACAACGGGCCCGCTTCAGACGAGATAACACGATGACGGACGACAATCCCACCGATATTGTCGACGATCAGGCCACTGGGGATACCACCGAGTACTCGAAAGTGTGGATGAACGAATCGAAGAGCGACATCTCTTCGTCCCCGCCGGATGTCGATGTCAAGTCCGAGTGGGGAAGCGTAACAGTGTATCTGCCGGAATCACTGCGTAATGAGCTTGAGTTGACCTACCGGAAGCTGGGTTACGAATGCAAACAGTCCCACGGGAGAGATCTCCAGAAACTGCGTGATTTTTATCCGTTGGTGTTTGCGATGGGACTTGAAAGCCTCGAGAGCACCGACAGCGAGGACGCCCTCTCTGTGCTAGATTTCATTCTCGAAGACTACGAGTGATCGACGAGCAATCGAATCGCATTTGCGGATTCACCGCGATCGAACTCCTCTATCTCTATTCTGACTCACTGACGCACCGATCCGTTTCGACGATCTCGTGTTACCGAGCGTTCCCCAATGAAACGTGTTTCACCGACAACCGCGATGAGAAACGACCGGCGGCTGCATTAAACGACCGGCGGCGGCATTCCACCAATCGCACACGCTGGGTGGACGGTGAAATTGAAACCCACAGTCGGAAACCGCGGTGCGGTGTTTATTCTTCGCTCTCGTAAGACTCACCGACAGCGGAGGGTGTCCGCGTGGATCCCCAGACGGAGAGCACGAGAATCACACCGACGTACGGGAAGAGGTTCACGAGTCTGTTCGGGACCTCGATACCGACCGTCTGCAACTGGATCTGTAGCATGTCCAAGCCGCCGAACACGAGCGCTGCGATGCCCGCCCCGAGCGGGTTGTAGTTACCGAACAGGTAGGCGACGATACCGATCCNTAGCATGTCCAAGCCGCCGAACACGAGCGCTGCGATGCCCGCCCCGAGCGGGTTGTAGTTACCGAACAGGTAGGCGACGATACCGATCCACCCGCGACCGCCGACCATCGTCTGTCCGGATCCGGTGAACGATCCCGCCTGTGCGAGCAACACTGCGCCACCCAGGCCGGCCATTACGCCGGAGAAGATCACGGCTGCGTATCGAACACGCGTGACGTTGACACCGGCCGTGTCGAGTGCCTCCGGATTTTCACCGGCCGCCTGGATCCAATATCCGTACTTCGTGTCGTTGAGGAACTTCCATGCAACGACAATCAAGATTGCAGTGGCGATCACCAGCGGCGAGGTGTCGAAGAGAATCGGACCGAGCACGGGAATATCCGCGAGCACGGGGATCGTCAGATCGTTGATGCTCTCGAGGCTCGGGCTGTTTCGACTGTCCCAGACGAGCACCGCCATGAACGGTCCGAATCCGAGACCGATGAACCACAGCGCCAATCCCGCGACGATCTGGTCCGCTTCGTACCTGATCATCAGGATCGCGAACAGGATCGCGAGCACGAGACTGACCAGCACCGAGGCGAGGATCGCGAGCCAGATGTCGCTCTGGCCCGGATCGCCCCCGCTGATAATCCACATCATCGTGGCCGCGGTCGCCGCTCCGAAGATCATGAAGCCCTCAACACCGATGTTGAAGACACCGCTCTTCTCGGCGTACAGCCCGCCGACAGCCGTCAGTGCGATCGGAGTCGCAGCCTGGAAGGAGCGCTCGACGAACCCGATCGTGACGATCTCCCAGAACGGCAGGTCCATCGCTACTGCCGCGATCGCCGCCGCAGCGATGAGGACTGCGACGCCCGCAACCCCAATTTTGTTTTCCTTGGCAAATTCGGCGACGTTCATCATCGGTCACCCCCTAAGCCAGTCCGCACGGCAGCCATACGAAACAGTTCCGGTACGGCGACGAAGAGGATGACGAGCCCGATGACGCCGTCGATGAGCTGTACGGGAACGTCGGTGTAGATGCCGATGTGAGAGCCGGCGGACTCGAGACCGCCGAACAGTAACCCCGCTGGAATAATGCCGAGCGGGTTGTTCGCGGCGAGCAGGCTCACGGCGATCGCGTCGAACCCATACGTTCCGATGCCACTCGGGTCTGTGTAGTAGCCCTGAATCATAATTGCGAATACTGCGCCGGCGATTCCCGCTACCATCCCCGAGAGGGCCATGGTCGAGACAACCGTCTGCTTGGCGCTGACGCCCGAGTACGTCGCCGCCGATTCCTGATGGCCGCTGGTCACCATATCGTACCCGAACCGGCTGCGTTCCATCACGACGTAGATGACCACGACCGTAGCGAGCGCAATCCCCAATCCGATTACCGAGAAGCTGGGGCTATCGAACAGAATATTGGGAAAGGAGACGTACTCCGGAATCCGCTCCGTGTTCGGCGCCGCGTTCCCCTCTCCACGGAGTGGATTCTGGACCAACCAGCCGACAACACCGGTCGCGATGAAGTTCAACATGATCGTCGTAATGATCACGTTCGCGTCCGCGTAGGCCTTCAGCGCGCCGGGTAGTGCTCCGTACGCGCCGCCAGCGAGTGTCCCTGCGAGAGATCCGATAATGATCAGTGCGACACCGCCGACAACACCCTCGGGTAACAGCGGCGCCATCCAGATGATCGACATGATGGTCGTGATGCCGCCGACCACGAACTGGCCTTGAACCCCGATGTTGAACACTCCGGCCCGAAACGCGACTGCGACCGCGACGCCGGTCAGGATGAACAGCGTTGAGAACCGCAGTGTTCGCGCGATAGCCGACTGTCCGCCGAGCGCCCCTTCGATCATGCTCGTAATGAACTGTACCGGATCGTACCCGGCCGCCGCGACGATACTGACACCAATGATGAGGGCCAGCGCCGTCGAGGCCGTCGCGATTGCCAGCCGCTCGAACACAGACGCACGTAACATGCGGCTGGCGGCTCGATCGATCGCGTCATAGAGGCGCCCAGACGATCCGCTCACGACTGGACACCTCCACTGGGCGTATTTTCACGAGGGATATCGCCCTCGGTAGTGTTGTGCCCAGCCATCAGCATTCCGAGCTCTTCTTCGGTCGTTTCCACCGGATCGACTGTGTCTATGAATTCGCCTTCGTACATTACCGCGATCCGATCCGAGAGTTTCTGGATCTCATCGAGCTTCGAGGAGACAACGACGATCCCCATCCCAGACTCACGCAGTTCCAGCAACCGATCGTGAATAAACTCGATCGAACCAATATCGACGCCTCGGGTCGGGTGAGACGCGATCATCACATCTGGGTTGTGTTCGATCTCCCGTCCGACGATGAACTTCTGCTGGTTCCCGCCGGACAGCGACTTTGCTTCGGTACTTTTGTCCGGTGGCTGCACGTCGTACTCTTCGATGATATCTCCGGCGTGCTCGTCGACAGAATCCCAGTCGATCATCCCGTTTTCGACGAACGGTTCGACGGTCTGGTTCCCCAACAAGGCGTTGCGAACCAGCGTATAGTCCTGAACGAGCCCCTCCGTCGTCCGGTCTTCCGGGATGTACGCGATTCCGTCTTTGATCCGCTGGCGTCTGTTCGTCTCCGTGATGTCTTTTCCGTGGAACTGAACAGATCCGGAGTCAACGTCACGTAGCCCCGTCAGCGCTTCGACGAGCTCCGTCTGCCCGTTCCCTTGGACCCCTGCAATTCCGAGAATTTCACCCTCCTGAACGGACAGATCGACGCCGCTCACCTGTTCGAGATCTCGGTCATCTCGGACGCGGAGTCCGCTTGCTTCAAGCACGGAGGCCCCGGTGGACGGATCCCGAGATGGACGGTCGAACTGAATCTCTCGGCCGACCATCATCCGCGCCAACTCCTCTTCGGAAGTTTCAGCGGTATCGACCGTGCCAATAGCCTCACCATCTCGCAAAACGGTGATCTCGTCGGCCGTCTGGAGCGCCTCTCCGAGCTTGTGTGTGATAAATATGAGCGAGTGACCGGCGTCCGCGAGCTCTTCCATCACGTCAAGCAGATCCTCGATCTCTTGCGGAGTGAGGACGGCGGTCGGCTCGTCGAGGATGAGAATATCAGCCCCGCGGTACAGGCTCTTCACGATTTCAACGCGCTGTCGGGATCCGAGGTCGAGGTCTTGGACCTTCGTGTCGAGGTGCTGATCGACGTTGAAATCGTAGTGTGAGCAGATCTCTTCGATATCGGCTCGAGCGGAATCTTTGTCGACGAGGCCGCTACTGGTCGGCTCGTGGCCGAGAATGATATTCTGGAGCACCGTCATGGTGTCCACCAACTGGAAATGCTGGTGGATCATCCCGATGCCCGCGTCCATCGCGTCCCGAGGCGAGTCGAACGTTCGCGTCTCGCCGTTGACGGAGATGGTGCCGGCGTTTTTCTCGTAGAGTCCATAGAGGACGCTCATCAGCGTCGTCTTTCCGGACCCGTTCTCACCGAGGAGAGCGTGAATCGATCCCTCTTCCAACGAGAAATCGACGTTGTCGTTCGCCACGACGTCGCCGAACCGTTTCGTGATACCCTCCATGCGAACGGCGGGTGGTGTGTCTTTAGTTGTCATTGTCCTTTGTAGGAGGTGTGATCGTAAAATACCGACCGAAAACTGCGAGAGAATTAGTTGCTACAGCCGGAGGCGGAACACGGAACCTCGATATCGCCGCTCGTGATGCCGTCTTTCGCTTCCTGAATGTTCTGCGAGACGACGTCCGGGAGGCTCCCTTCGAACGCCTGGCCGATCACGACGTCGACGCCCTCCTCTTCGAGGCCGAGCGTGTTTGCACCCGTCACGCTCTCGAAGTTGCCCTCGGCGACCGCGCCGGCGACTTCCTGCGTCCCCGCGTTGATGTACTTGACCGCGGAGCCGATGATGACGTCCTGGAACTCCTCCAGAGTCACGGACTGGTCCGCGTCGACGCCGATCGCGAACCGGTCGTTCTCCTGGGCAGCCGCGAAGACTCCCTGTCCGGCCGCCGCTGCAGCGTGGTAGACGATGTCCGCGCCGTTGTCGTACTGCGAGGAGGCGATACTGGACGCGGTGTCCGTGTCGCTGTAGTTCCCGATGTACCCGACGTCGACATCGACATCGGAGTTGACCCACTCCGCACCGGCGATGTAGGACTCCTCGAACGCGTTGATGAGCGACCCGTCGACGCCCCCGACGAAGCCGATGTGAGCGTTGCTCGGATCGTTCGAGTTCCCTTCGTGGGAGAGCTCTTCGGTCGTCATCGTCCCGCCGAGGACGCCCGCGAGGTAGGACATCTCGTGGTTGGCCCACGTGTACCCGGCCACGTTCGGCTCGTCGACGTGGGCGTTGATGAGCATCCAGTTCTGGTCCGGATAGTCGACGGCGTTCTGCGTGAGTGCCTCGGTGTGGTTGTACGAGACCAACACGATGAGGTCGTAGTCACCGCTCTCGGCGAGGTTCGCCTGCGTGGACTGGTAGTTCGACTGCTCGGTTTCCTCGACCTGGTTGATCTCGATGTTGTACTCCTCCGCTGCCGTTTCGAGACCTTCGACCGCGAGGTCGTTGAACGCGCTGTCGTCGAAGCCGGCCGGGCTGGAGACGATCGCGATGTTCGTCGTCGATCCCGAGTCGCCGCCGTCGCTCCCGTCACTGCCGTCGCTCCCGTCACTGCCGTCGCTCCCGTCACTGCCGTCGCTCCCGTCACTGCCGTCGCTCCCGTCGCTTCCGTCGCCGCCGTCACCGCCGAGACAGCCGGAGAGCGTCGTCCCGGCGACGACCGTGGCACCCGCTGCGAGCACGGAGCGGCGCCCGGTCGTCGTTGTTTCGTCCGAGTTTGCAGACCTGTCAGGGTTATCCGTGTTAGACGTCATAGTCCGGTGAATGAAGTCCTACATTAAAAAATTATTCATTACCGTGTATTATCTACCGTGATAGACCGGGCGTCGACCGCAAGGCTGATAATTAGAGCAGTCGCTACACCACCTCGAACTCCGTTGATAACCCGCCAGATGTCACCTGGAACACTCCCGGCTCGACCGCCATGTCGCCGTCGGGTTGTACTACGCCGAGGTCGTCGACGTCGAGCGGGAGCGTCGTACTCGTGGACTCGCCTGCCGGCACAGAGACGCGTTTGAACGCCTTTAGCTCTCGTACGGGCGTTACGCGCGAGCTGACGCGATCACGAACGTACAGCTGCACGACCTCTTCGATCGATCGGTCGCCCCGGTTTTCGAGAGTTACCGTTACGTCGACTGTCTCTTGTGCACCCACTTTGGACTGTCCGGTTTCGATCTCCTCATAACTGCAGTCGGCGTAGCTCAACCCGTGCCCGAACTCGAAAAGGGGATCGTAAGACGGAGAATGTTCGCTTTCACCGATCGGAGCGGGATGCGGGAGCCGATCGTGTGTCTGCGGTAGCTGCCCCATCGACTTCGGCATTGATATCGGGAGCTTGCCGGACGGGTTTACCTCTCCGAACACGACCTCTGCGATTCCCTGGCCGCCCTCTTTTCCCGGGAGATATCCCATCAGAACCGCGTCGGCGTGCTCTATCACGTCGGTGAGCACGAGGGGCCGACCCGAAACCACGACGAGAACGGTCGGCGTCCCCGTCTCGTGGACGGTCTTGAGCAACTGTCGCTGAGCCGTAGGAAGTCTGAGCTGGTCCCGTTTCGGGAACTCGTCAGTCGGCCCCGTGACCGACCGCGGACCGAATTCGTGGATGTACCAGTTTTCGCCGAGGACGACGACGGCTGCATCGCTATCTTCGGCTTCGGAGCGAACCCGATCCAGATCTCTTGCCTCAGTTATTGACGAGCCCGGCTCGTGAGTAATACTAGTATTATCCCCGGTTACGAGTGCGACCCCGTCGCGGATCGTCGATCCGCGGTAATTGTCGTTCTGGACGACGCTCCACCCCCCACAGAGGTTGTTGATAGAGTCTGCGTTCGGCCCGGTGACTAGTACACTGTCGAGGTCCGGATCCAACGGGAGCGTCTCGTCGGTGTTCTGTAGCAGCGTCACTGACTGTCTGACGCTGTCAAGAGCAACTTGGCGATGATCTAACTTTCCGACGATATCACTGGCATCGCTCGGGTGAACAAACGGATCGTCGAACAGATCGAGTCGGAATTTTGCCTCGAGAACGCGTCGGACGTGCTCGTCCAACCGATCTTCGGGATACAGGTCGGATTCGACGAGGTGAATGATTCTGTCGGTGGTATCCGGACCTCCGACCGAGAACATATCCATCCCGGCGTCGAGCACCTGTCGCACCGCCTCTGGGAGAGAGTCGGCCGTTCGATGGTTATTTGGCAGCATTTCCGTGGCGAGCCAGTCCGAGTAGACCGCCCCTTGGAACCCCAGATCCTCGCGGAGCAGCTCTGTCAGGAACCGTCGCGATCCGTGTACGGGCTCCCGATCGACCGAGTTGTACGAGGGCATGATACCGAGCGTCCCCTCGTCGATAGCACGCCGGAACGGTGGTAGATACACCCTCCGGAGCGTCGTCGGCGAGATGTCAACCGGGGCCGCGTCCTCTCCCCGCGCGGGACTGCTGTACGCTGGGAAGTGTTTCGCTGTCGCAGCGACGCCGTCCGAGATGGACGCCTCTTGCCGTTGGAGCCCTTTGACTTCCGCTGCGACCAGCTCCTGTACCAAGTGCGGTGATTCACCGTAGGTTTCGTACGTCCTTCCCCACCGAGGGTCGCGGGCGACGTCCGCCGTCGGCGAGTAGTTCTGCGTGGCACCGGTCGCTCGCATCTCCTTTGCCGTAATACGGGCCGATCGTCTGACAATGTCCGGATTCCACGTCGCTGCCATTCCGAGGTTGTGAGGAAATATCGTACTCCCGTCGACGTTAGCGTGCCCGTGTATGGCGTCGACGGGGATGATTAACGGAACTCCTAACCGGGTCTCGTTTATTGCCACTCGCTGTAGCTGGTTCGCGATTCGAGACGTGACAGCGGGGTTGTTATACGGGGATATACCGGTCCCGAACGGGGTCACGGATCCGATATCGGAGGTGCGGATCGCGTCCTTGACATCGTTCAGAGTCTGTTCCACCAGCCCGGCGACGTTCGTACCGCTATCGGACATAGAGAGCTTCCCGACCCACATTCCGGTCAACTGGCCCGCCTTCTCTTCGATCGTCATCCGACCTAGGAGATCGTCCACCCGTGCGCTGATCGGGGCATTTGAATCCTTATATGTGTGATTTACCTCAGTCATAAGCCAGCGTATCCTTCAATCGGATTTAAATCTGTGGTCGATATTCTGCAAACCCCGTCGTCTGTCCGTGTCATCGGTGAGAACCCACTTGTCAGATGGCGTAGATCAGATGTTTTTCTACATCTATCTTGGTATCTTCACACACTGGTATTACTATCAATACTCAGGATACGGGACGACACACCGATCGACAAATCGTTCTCAATAGAACCACAGATTTTTCATGATCAATTGGATATTTTAACATGGCATAATCCGTTACACTATTAGTTTTGTAACGTATCGATCGAGTGGTTCCCGGAGCATTACTAGTACGAAGTGAAGAATATCAATAGGACCGATACCGATACGACTGAGCTTCCGTTATCGGAACCGTCAACCGTGGCTACGGCGTGAAGCGATCGGCTTTCGGAGAGTTCGACAGATTACGCGTCGATTTCGACACACCGGCGAGATACCGGGCTCAGAGGATGTCTGAGTCTCGCCGTCTGATTGAAGTCAAAGCGCGATCGCACGAACGGGCTCTCGTCTCTCTGCAGTTGTTGGTACACGTGCGAATATCATCACTTCCCCACTATTTTATTATAGGTGACAAACTACGAGGTGGTAGCTCGATAATAAATCGAATTCTTGTATACAAGTGAGTGGAATATGGGCAAACACTGGGTACACACGCATGAGTGAAAAAAATCGAAGACGGAAGGGGCGAGATCGTGAAAATAGTCGAGAATTATCAGTTGCGACTCGGCGAGGCGTTCTCACGGGGATCGGTGTGTTTGGTCTCGGGAGTTCGGCTACGAGACTCGTGCGGGCCGATGATCTCTCCGAAGACAGCGAAAGCGCACGGGGAGCAACTGACGACATCCCCATCTCAACACAGCTTTGGACGTACGATGCGAACTCCGACAAGTCCGTTGCAGAGTTGATCCGCGCGAGCGCCGCTGCCGGGTACGACGCCGTCGAACCGTTCTATCTCGACAACCCGGCGGTGATCGCGACTGCAGTTGAGGAGACGGACGTTACCATGCGTAGTGCCCACGTCAGTGTTGGTCACCTTGAGGAGGAGTTCGACACACTCGCTCGGACGTACACTGATTTCGGCGCGTCGACTCTCATTCACGGATATCAATCTCCGAACACGTTTACGGACGAAGACTCCATCGTGGCGTTCGCAGATCGAATTAATGCGATGGCGGACCGGCTGGCTGACTGGGGGATCGAGTACGGCTATCACAACTACAACCACGAGTTCGAGATGACCCTCGGAGACGAGACCGCTTACGACGTTTTTGCTCGACACATCAGTGACGACGTCCACCTCCAGTTGGACGTTGGGTGGTCGCTCGTTGGCGGCGCGGATCCGGCCGGTGTTCTCAGCGAATACAGCGGCAATATCGGCTCGCTCCACGTGAAAGATATGAGCACGGCGGGAACGTTTGAGGAGATCGGCGAAGGCGACGTGAATACGGATTCCCTCGCTGACGTCATCAGGGAAACCTCGGACATCGACTTTCTCGTTTATGAGTACGATGGTGCGCCGAATCCGATGGAATCTCTCGAGACGGGGGCCGAATTCCTCGACACTTGGAGCCGAACGCTGATCTGACTTCTCTCCCGTATCGTGTCGGCGAGGCGGAGTCTACTCCTGATAGGCACCTTCGCGGACGAACGTAACGGGACAGGGTGCGGTAAGCAGGACTTCCTGCGCGGTGCTACCGAACACTGCCTTTCCGGTTGGCGATCGTTTCCGGCCTCCCACAAGAAGTACGTCAGATCCAACGTCTTTCGCTATGCGGACGATCTCGTCGGCCTCGTCGCCTAGCGCGGCCCTCGTTTCGACGTCGATTCCGGCATCATCCAGCCGTTCTAGGAGTTCGCCCACGAGATCGGTCTCTTCGGCTAGCGTTTCCGGTGAGAGATCCTGCTCTCTCACGTCGAGTCCGAGTTGGTCGATCGCGTCTTGGTAACTCTGCACCTCGTCTTCGTACTCGCTTTTGGAGATCACATGGGCCACGATGACCGTCGCATCGGTCGGCTTGGCGATGTCAATGGCGTGCCTGACGAGTTCGTCAACTCTCGTCTCATCGTCACGACCGACTGCGAGCAGGACCGTTTCGATCATTAACTGCGACGTTCATTACCTCCATATAAATAAACACCGGAACGAATAAATAATATTAATAATACGATTAACAATTTGGCGCACAGGTCAGCCACGGTCGGGATCGGGTTCCGACGGGTCATGGAGACCGTATCGCTACGCGTTGGCTCTCGGTGTATCGCAGTTGTTGGGACGAACGGCACGTCGGCCCGTACGTCGATGTCGGCCGTCTCGCCCGCCGTCAGAGGCTGGGAATACCGGTGTGGTCTTCACGCCTGGCCGCGCTTCGAAGATAGCGTGTCTGAGCTCCTCCCTTACCGTTCCAGGTGAGAATCGCTGATCAGCCCCGGATCTCTTGTTCGAGGATCGTTTCGCCCCCCGCGCAGGTGAACGCGACGACCTGACGTGAGGAGCAACACGATGGCACCGTTTTCTCGGACATCGACACCTCGCTCCCGGTTGTCGGGCACTTCGGAACGAACAGTCGGAGCCCGGTGAGGAGTTGCGCGCGCTCTTGCGCGTCGAACTCTTCCCACATCGGAAGCTGTGCGTCGAGCACGGCTGCTCCAGTTATGTCAGCACACACCGCGGCTTCGGACGGCCAATGGCCGGCCCACGTCCCATCGCACGTGAGGTCCACGCCGGTCTGATCCTCTGTCAGACTCACCGAACTGTGCGTATCGACTCCGGGTAACATGAGCGAGACCCCGGACGCCGTCACTCCGTCGCACGACTCGATTTCAGCGTTCCAGCGCTCCCGGGCTTGATCGGTGAGGCACAAATCCGCGCCGTCGTCGCAGATCCGTAATACGTTCTCAGACAGGAGGATCTCCTCGGTATCGAGGTCGGATGCGTCCTCCGCGAGTTCGCCGTTGCTCTCGGTGGTCGTTTGCTGCTTGCCGAACCATCGAAGCACGCGCTTTGGCAGGTATCGTTTGGTCAACGCGGGCGTTCCGGGGATGAGGTACCCCCGCAACCCGATCGCGAGGACCGCGATACCCAGCACACCTCCGGCGAGATAGAGTGACTCCACTGCCGCGATCGCCGCCAGAATGATCCCGATCACCGAATTAACGATCGTACACGGGAGGCATCGATTGTTACCCGTATACCGCGGGTCCTGAATCGACTGTATGTAGCGCATTCGCTTATGTCGCTTGAATAGACGCCGTGATATAATTGTTTCTCAAACTCGGGATCAGCGTGGAAATTTCCGCCCTCGACGAGAGCGGGACCGGTGCTCAGTGTCGCGGGCTCTGGACGGACCTCGATTCATCTCGAACACAACCTCGGAAGGATTCGGTGATCGGGATCATTCTGGTTCTGATACGTACTTTGCGTTCGAATGATCCGCGTGTCCACGATCGGTGAAATGATCGACGCAGCCAAAATGATTGAAAGCGATGGTATTCGTTCTTTCATCATATACAATATGTCTTTATGGAATTTCCGAACTCGTGTTGTCGGACGCGGTGGCTGAGGCTTTTCGTCGGGCGCGCCGATGAGATCGCCGGGGTCACCGGTGAGGTCACGGAGTCTACGCCATCGGAGGTCTCGGAAGGGTCATGAGAGGTTCCCGCGATATCGGAAACTGGGGCCTCGGGGCCGTCGTGAGCGAAGATTTACTTGGCTTCCGAAGTAGTCGCAAGGCACGGCCAGTGAGGCCTGCCGCTCCTGTACCGCTTTTAATCGACGGCAACTCGGTCCGGATGGATCCCCGCCGGTGGCTCATCAAGCGGTCTTCCGTACCGGTTATGAACCGCGACGCAACCGCGTTCGACAGCATATCATAAAGAAAGCTAACTGTATTCGAAAGTGGTATTTCTGGCAGATAATGGTTGATTCCGTCGTCTATAATCTCGCGGGTATCGGCTCTCGCTCCACAGTCTCAAGGCCGATTCGCTGGGCACGCCCGAGGGGCGGGTTTCGGCGTATCGCGTCGAAGTCCCGTCCGGACTCACTCGCGGCGCACCACAGCGGTCGGTGAGGGCATCGAACCACTAAGGGGCTATCAGTGAGAAGCGGTACCCATGACAGACACGGAGCACGGCGATGGCCCGAGTGATCTCGACGGGATGTCCATCGACCGGGCGGTCGACATCGTCGACGACGACGAGCGAAACTCCAGCGAAGTGCGAGAAACGCTCGCGATCGTCGCCCGGGACGGGACGGTCCGACGGGAGGCTGTCGACGACGCCCTCGCGAACGCGTCGATGGTAGTGACCACCGCCGAGACGAGGGTTGAGCTCGCGGCCGAAAAGCTGGACGACGCTCGGGAAACGGCCGACCCGGTCTCGGATATGGCCCTCGTTTCGGCGCGCACCGACGACTTCGAAGCGCGTCTCGACCGTATCGAGGACCGAGCGGACGACCTCGGAAACGCGGTACAGGAGGTGCTCGCGATGAAGGACGAGGGCGACCTCTACGAGATTGCACGGCGGATTAAACGGGTGACGAACGCCGCCTCCGAAGTTCAGCGAATCGCCGACGACTTTCAGTTAGAGATCGAGGCGTTCGGGGAGTGGCTCGCTGACGCCGACCGACGAGCCGAAGAGCTCGCGGGCGACGTCGAGGCGCTCGCGGAGTCAGTGAACGAGCTGGATGCGATCGCCGAGACGCTCGCGGTCGGCGACGAGGGACCCGAGGGGGAGGCGGCGAACAGGTGGGCCGCGGCGATGGTTCGCCACCGCGTCGCGTCGCTGATGATCGCGGATCTCCGGGCGGAACTGGCGGCGCTTCGAACGTGGGCCGAGCGTGAGAGCGAGCGTTCTCCGTCGGACATCGAACCGCGCCTCGACGAGGTTCAGGCCAGCCACGAGGCCGTCGGAGAGCGGCTCGTCGCGCGTGCCGAGCCGGAGTGGACCGCGCGCTTCGACGATCGGTTGACCGCGCTCGACGCGGAGCTCGAAGCGATGGAGCCCCCGGTCGCGTGGGCTGCTGTCGAAGCCGTCGTCGCGGACCACCAACCCGCGGTCGAGTAGGACCGGCGTCTCCGAAGCGACAGCTCGTGTCCAGCCGGTCTGTCAGTCAGAGATCGGTGTTTTCGGCGCGAATCGCGGCGCTCGCCGCGGTATCTGCCATGTGTCGGCCACAGTCAGCCGTTCGCCGCAGGTGCGAGAGCACGTCGGTCAGGGCGACTGTCGTGGGCATCGGTCCCGAAACTGCCCCGTCGTACAGACGCCGTTCGACCGCAGCGATGTCTTCCGCGGCGCCGTCACATCGATCCCTCGCCTGTTGAGCCTTCGTCCCGTCGTCGCCGAGGACGGCGGTTACCACGTCGTCGACGGCGCACGCAACGTCGTCGGCTACGGAACACACGTCCCTGGCCGCCTCGTCCGGGAGTGGCTCGGGGAGCTTCTCCCCGGTGCCCGCGATCCGAACGGCCTGCTGGGTGACCGTCTCGAGACGCCGAGCGATAGCGTGGAAGGCGAACAGTTCTGGTCGGGAAACGCCCAGCGCGTCGAGCTCGGCGGGCGAGGTCAGTGACCGGGAGAAGTGTCGCGTGACCATCTCGGCGGAGCGTCGCGCTTCGCAGGCGCGGTCGCGGATTCCCGCGTGCGTATCAGCGGCGTCGACGAACCGCTCGCTCGCGTCGCGGAGGAGCGAGGCGACCACGCGCTGGAGTCGAAGGATCGACTGGCAGACGGAGACGGACGAGGTGTCCAAGAGGTGTCTGATCGTGATCTCCGCGTCCGACTCGCTGAGGACGTTCGTCCCGACGAGGTCCCGAACCGTCGACCGGACGGCCTCGCGCTCCGCGTCGGAGAACGAGCCCGTCCGATGCAGCGTTATCGTCTCGAACCCGGCCGCGTGAGCGGTCCGAACCGCGCGCTCGACGGCTCCGGTGCCGCCCCCTGGGACGTCGACGGTCGCCTCGTCCAGACAGCCGACGTCGGCGTCCGAGGACCTGACGAGGATCGACCCGTCACGGTGGGTGTACAGGTGCAGGTCCATGCCGACCTCGAGGCCGTGACTCGCCGCCCACTCCTTCGGGATCGAGACGGTGAACGTTCCGCCGCCGACCTCCTGGAGCTTTCTCGTCTCCATCGTCAGTAGATCAGCTCGGGGTCACCGTCGCTCATGTACAGCGTCCGCGCGGCGATGTTGACGGCGTGGTCTCCGACCCGCTCCAGATCGCGGACCGTGAGCAGCAGTCGCGATACGTCGTCAAGCAGTCGCTCGATGTCCCAGCGGTCGGGCTCGCTGGCGACCAGTTCGCGGACGACGGCCTCGCTGGCGTTTTGACACGAGGCGTCGAGGTCGTCGTCTCGTTCGGCGATCGCTCGACACGCCTCGGGATCGGCTTCGACGTAGGCGTCGAGCGCCTTTTCCGCCTGCTTGGAGGCGGTCTCGCCGATCCCTCGGAGCCGGCTCTCCGAGATGACTTCCGAGCTGCCGGCGAGGGCGTACCGGGCGAGGTTCGTCGCGAGGTCGCCGATCCGCTCCAGATCGGTGAGGATCTTGAACGACGCGGCGACGAAGCGCAGATCCGAGGCGACGGGTTGTTGGAGCGCGATCAGCTCGATACAGTCGGCCTCGAGATCGAGGTACTGCTGGTTGACACGCTCGTCGCCGTCGATCACCTCACGCGCCAGCCCGCGGTCGTCGCGTTCGAGCGCATCCAGCGACCGACCGAGCTGATCGAGCACCTCCCTCCCCATCGACTCCACGTCGGCACGCAGCTCGTCGAGCGACTCGCGATAGTCCTCGCGGGGCACGGCGATCACCCGAACTTCCCGCTGACGTAATCCTCGACGCGCTGGCTCTCGGGGTTCTCGAAGATCTTCTCGGTGTCGTCGTACTCGACGAGCTCGCCGCCGGTGAGGAAGACGGCGGTCTGGTCGGAGACGCGGGCGGCCTGTTGCATGCTGTGAGTGACGACGACGACCGTGTAATCCCGCGCGAGGTCCTCGATGAGGTCCTCGATCTTCGAGGTGGCGATCGGATCGAGCGCCGAGGCCGGCTCGTCCATGAGGATGACCTCCGGATCGACGGCCAGACACCGGGCGATACAGAGGCGCTGTTGTTGCCCCCCGGACAGCCCGAGCGCGTTGTCGTCCAACCGGTCGCTCACCTCCTCCCACAGCGCGGCCCGTTCGAGCGACCGCTCGACGAGCGCCTCCTCGCGGTCGGGCTCCGCGCGCCCGGTCAGTCGGGCGAGCAGGCCCGTCTCGATATCGCCGTGTTTCCGCGGTCCGTACGACACGTTCTCTCGGATCGACTTGGGGAACGGGTTGGGGCTCTGAAACACCATCCCGACCCGCTTACGCAGCTCGACGAGGTCGACGCCGTCCTGGTAGATGCCCTCGCCGTCGAGCGCGACCGACCCGTCGACGCTGGCGGCGCGGATGCGGTCGTTCATCCGGTTGAGACACCGGAGGAACGTCGACTTCCCGCAGCCGGACGGACCGATCAGCGCCGTCACGCTCTCTTCGGGGATGTCCATCGAGACGCCCTTGAGCGCGTGGTCGTCGCCGTAGTGGACATCGAGGTCGTCGACGGCGAGTTTGGTCTCGCCGCCGGCGTCGTAGCTCGTCCACTCGGGACGCGTCTCCTCGGCGGTCTCGCCGGCGGTCGTGGAGACATCTTGTCCGTCGGTGCGGTTCACAGTCGTCGCTGCGGTCTCTGCGGTCTCTGCGGTCTCCGCAGTCTCCGCGGTGTCTGTCTGACTCATTGGTGAAGCTTCTGTCTGAAGTAGTAGCGCGTCGCGATACCGACTGCGTAGAAGGCCAACACGACGAGCAGCAGCGTCAGCGCCAGCCCCCACGCGAACTCCTGCGGGTTCCGGATGTTCCCGCTCAACCCCGCAGTGATGAGCGCGTACAGCTGGTACGGCAGCGCGCTCGTCGCCTCCAACAGCGCGGGGTTGCTGACGAACGGCGGCGAGGCGCTCAGGCGGAAGCTACCCAACACGTCGGGGGCCGCCGCCTTCGCCGGCAGGACGCCGCCGCCCATCGTCAACAGGATCGGGGCGGTCTCGCCCGCGATCCGCCCGACGCCGAGGATGACGCCGGTGGTAACGCCGGGAATCGCCGCGGGGAGGACGACGCTGCGGATCGTCTGCCACTTGGAGACGCCGAGCGCCGCGCTGGCGTCGCGATACTCGTCGGGGACCGCGAGGATCGCCTCCCGGCTCGTGATCAACACCAGCGGCAACAGCATGAACCCGAGCGTCAGCATTCCGGCGATCAGCGACTTCTGGTTGCCGAACCGGGGGATCAGGAAGGCGGCGCCGAACAGGCCGAACACGATGCTCGGCGTGCTCCAGAGTCCGTTCGTCGCCACTTCGACGGCCCCCGTGAAGCGGCCCTGCTCGGCGTACTCGCTGAGGAACACGGCGGCGCCGACGCCGGTCGGCACGGCGAAGCAGACGGCGCCGACGACCAGCCAGACCGTCCCCACGAGCGCGGGAAACACGCCCGCGACGTCGGCCAACAGCCCGGCGCCGTTGGTCAGGAACGGCCAGCTGACGAGGCCGGCCCCGCCGACGCTAACCCCGTTCAACAGCCCGGGGAGTCCCTTGGCCGCGACGAAGGCGACGAGCCCGACGAGCACCGCCAGGATCGAGCCGACGACGAGGTAGATGAGCACGTACGCGCCGACGTTGCGGCCGCGGGCGCCGAACCCGCCGGACGCCTTCGCGGCGCTCCAGCCGGTCACCAGCGAGGCGAACAGCACGACCACGGGAACGACGGTGTCGCCGAACAGGGTCGCGTTGTACCCGACGAGCGCGTGTTCCCAGCCGGGGCCGACGACGCCGCTGATGAGCGCCAGCCCGCAGAGCCCGGCGACGGCCCCCGCGGGCACCGTCGATCCGATGTCTTCGCGCGGGAGCGCGGTCGTCGCGAACGCGACGCCGCCGAGGACCGCGCCGCCTCCGAGCCGGCCGCCGGTCCCGAGCCCCGCGGCACCGGACGCGGCCGCGCCCACGGCGACCCAGATCCCCGTGAATGCGGCGGCGGCGACGATCCCCGCGCTGGGCTGGGGCCCGGTGTCCACGTACCCCGTCCGTGAGGCGACGCCGAACCCGACGACCGCCGCGCCGAGCGCGAGCAGTACCGCGCCGAGCGCCACCGACAGCCCGACGCCGGCGACGGGGGCGTCGATCGCGACCAGGCCCAACAGCGCCGCCAGCCCGACCGCGAACGCGATCCCGGAGAGCCCGACCGCGCTCCCGGCGGCGGCCTCGTAGGCCGTGCGGTCGTCTCGGACGAGCGCGGTCCGGGTGGCGCGGCTCATTCGGCACCCCCGAGGCGCCGCCGCATCCGCGCCTCGATGTACTGCGAGCCGACGCTCAGACACAACACGGTGACGAACAGGACGACGCCGGCGGCGAACAGCGCGCTCTCGTGGACGCCGTTCGCGCTGCCGTAGCCGCGCGCGATGAGCGACGTGAGCGTCTCGTAGCCGTAGAAGACGTTCACGAGGGGGTCGCTGATCCGCGGGACCCCGGCCAGCATCACCGTCGCGGCCATCGTCTCGCCGATGGCCCGCCCGACCCCGAGGAGGACGGCGGCCGAGACGCCCGAGAAGGCCGCGGGCAGCGTGATCGAGGTCATCGACTGCCAGTCGGTCGCGCCGAGTGCGAGCGAGCCGTCCTTCATCACGTCCGGCACGCTCGTCAACGCGTCTTCGGCCACCGAGACGACGGTCGGGAGCGCCATCAGCCCGACGACCATCCCGACGAACAGGTACGTCGAGCCGCCGTTGAGGGCGAACGCGTCGCTCGCCCACGGGTTGATGACGGTGAAGCCGATGAAGCCGTACACAATCGAGGGGATGCCCGCCAGCACCTCGATGCCGGGCTTGACGAGTTCGCGGACCCGCGGCGGCGCGATCTCGGCGACAAAGAGCGCCGCGGCGACGCCGAGGGGCGCCGCCACGAGCGTCGCGATGGTCGTCACCATCACCGTCCCGTGGATCATCGGGAGCAGCGAGTAGCGAACGGGCTCCGAGACGGCGTCCCAGCGGGCCTGTGCGAACATGCCGAGCCCGGGAACGGAGACGCCGAAGACGCTCGCCGTCTCGTACCGGAACGCGGGGATCGACTCCGCGAAGATGAAGGCGACGACGAGCCCGAGCGTGACGAGCGTCACGGTCGTCATGGCGAAGGCGACCGCGCGGGCGACGAGCGCCTGATGGCGGACCCAGCCGTAGCCGGCGGCGATCAGGAACGCGCCGAACGGAACGGCCGTCCATGCGGACGCCAGCAGGAACCCGACGAAGGCGACCAGGAGCGACCCCATCGAGGCGAGGATCACTGCCAGCGCCTCCGGGTCGGCGTCGTCGACGAACGCTCGGGTTCTGGTCAGCCGTCGCTCGATGCTCGCGCGCCAGTCGGTTCGGGGGGTGGTGAGTGACATATAATGGGGTCGGACCGCGAGGCGAGCGTCCGCGCGACCGCGGACTTACGCCTGATCGGGGAGCTTCTCGCGTTCGGCCTCGATGTCCGAGGTCGGCAGCGTGATGTAGTTGACGTCCTCGACGAACGTCTTCTGGCCGAACTCGGTCAGGAACATGTTGAGGAACGCCGCCTCGCGCCTGTCCGTTCCCTCGGGCGTCTCCTCGTCTATCCGCGTGTACATGTGCAGGTCCCGGTTCAGCGGGTACTCGGAGTCGAAGATGGTGTTCTCGGCGTCGGGGTCCGGACGGTAGACGGTGCCCTCGAAGTCGATGGCGATCGCCTGGATCCCCGAGCCGGAGAACGCCAGCGCCATGTAGCCGATGGCGTTGTCGTTGTCCTGGAGGACCTGTTGGACCTGCTGATTCTGTCCGAGGCGCGTGTCGACGTCCATCGGCGCGTCGGCGTCGCCGAGCATGTTCAGCCGGAACGACGTGTCGGTCCCGGAGCCCTCGGCGCGGCCGACCACGTAGATCTCTCGGTCCGGACCGCCGACCTCGCTCCAGTTCGAGATGTCGCCCTGGTAGATGCCGCGGATCTGGTCGCCGGTGAGCTGCTCGACGCCGGCGTCGTAGATGGCCTGGCTGACGAACACGGGCTGGCCGTCGCGGCCGACGACGTGGTCGACGTAGTTCTCGTCGCGCTGCTCCTCGCTGATGTCGAGCTCCGCCGTGATCGGCCCCGAGGAGTTCCCGATGTCGACGAGGCCGTCCCGGACCGCCTCACAGCCCGTCCCCGAGTGGCTCAGCGCGACGCGGGTCGCGAACGGCGGGTTCGAGCGCTCGCCGGTCGGCTCGAAGCCGTACAGGCTGGCGAAGTAGTCGGCGATGTTCATGTCGGTCTCGATCTGGTCCCACCCGGCGACCGACGACTCGCTATTGGAGCCCCAGTACTCGCCGTCGCTCGCCGGCGAGTTCGAGTTCCAGTAGGAGCTCCCCTTGTTCGAGATGGGGTACACCGTCGACGACCCCTCGGCCGTCACCGTCGCCGGCGCCGACGACCCGGACTCCATGGAGTTGGTGCTCTCACTCCCGCCGCTGTCGCTCCCGTCACCGCCGTCGCTTCCGCCGCTCCCGTCGCCGCCGTCGCCGCCGCTCCCGCTGTTGCCGCTACACCCCGCGAGGCCGGCCGCCCCGACCGCGGCCGACGTGAGCAGATACTTTCGGCGTGATACCGCGTCCGCCTGACGCCCCGAATCACGTGACATCAGGTGAGTGCAGGCGGGATTCTATTAAACAGGTTTATAATAGGTTACTATACGGATACTTTTCGGCACCGTGTCGCCAGTATCGGGCAGTATCGATCGGTATCGATACTGATCGGTATATATCGATACTGATTCCTCGGCGAACCGGACCGGTCGGTGGCCGTGCGACGGCGCAGTCGACACGGCGGCCGGATCGGCGGTCACCGAAACACGGCGGCCGGATCGGCGCCCGTTCGCTTATTTCACCAGCGTCGTCGGAACCGCCGTCTCACGGGCGACGGCCTCGGCGACGCTCCCGATCAGAGCCCTCGAGAGTCCCGAGCGACCGTGCGTGCCGAGCACGACGTGATCGAACCCCTCGCCCTCGGCGTACTCGGCGACGCGGCGCTTCGGCTCGCCCGTGAGGAAGGTGACCGCCACATCCCGGTC
The DNA here is from genome assembly GCF_000337915.1 of Halorubrum saccharovorum DSM 1137. Lineage (GTDB taxonomy): Archaea > Halobacteriota > Halobacteria > Halobacteriales > Haloferacaceae > Halorubrum > Halorubrum saccharovorum. Next base: position 326,345 of record NZ_AOJE01000070.1, on the reverse strand, counting down.
GCCGGCGATCTCGCTGACGGCGTCGAACACCGACGCGGCGGTCTCGTCGCCCGCGCCCGCGACCTCGTCGAGCGAGCCGCCGACGACCTCCTCCGTGTCTTGGGGGAGCATGTCGAGCTCGGGGGAGGCGACGTGGACGACGGTGATGCGCGCGTCCGGGAACGTTTCGAGGGCGAACGCGAGCGCCTCGCGGCCCAGCGGCGAGTCGTCCATCGCGACGAGCACGTCGTCGGTCATACGTCGGCTTCGACGGGCGACGGTATCAAACCGGGGCTTTCCGGGACCCATCAGGGAGCACGGGCGTCGTCCGTCGCGCGAACACGTTCGGGGGAGACCCCAAACGGATGGGGCGGGAAGCCCGGAGTACTCCGATGTTCGACGACCTCGACACGGACCGGCGGCCGCTGGTTCTCATTTGGGAGGTGACGCAGGCGTGCGGGCTCGCCTGCCGTCACTGTCGCGCCGACGCGAAGCCGGCGCGGCACCCCGACGAGCTGACGACCGCGGAGGGGAAGCGCCTCCTCGACGACGCGGCGGCGTTCGGGGACGGCCAGCTCGTCGTGCTCTCCGGCGGCGATCCGCTCGCCAGAGACGACCTCCTGGAGCTGGTCTCGTACGGCGACGATCGGGGGCTCCGCATGACGATCACCCCCAGCGGGACGCGATCGCTGACGCCCGACCGGGTCGAGGCCCTCGCCGACGCCGGGGTCCGGCGGATGGCGCTCAGCCTCGACGGCGCGACGCGGGATATCCACGACCGGTTCCGGGGCGAGGAGAGCTTCGAGAGCACGCTGGAGGCGGCGGAGGCGGCGTCCGACGCGGCGCTCCCGCTGCAGATCAACACGACCGTCTGCGCGGAGACGGTCGACGAGCTCCCCGCGATCCGGGACCGCGTGCGAGACCTCGGCGCCGTCCTCTGGAGCGTGTTCTTCCTCGTTCCGGTGGGTCGGGGCCGGATCCTCGATCCCATCTCGCCGGAGCGGGCCGAGGCCGTGATGGAGTGGCTCCACGGCGTCGCCGAGTCGGAGCCGTTCGGCGTCAAGACGACCGAGGCGCCCTTCTACCGCCGGGTCGGTATTCAGTCGGACGGCGACGAGGGGGCGGCCCGACGGCGCGGCGGAATCACCGCCGGCCGCGGGTTCGCGTTCGTGAGCCACACCGGCGAGGCGTACCCGTCCGGGTTCCTCCCGGAGTCCGCCGGCAACGTCCGCGACCGATCGATCGTCGACATCTACCGGCACTCAGACCTCTTCGAGTCGCTCCGCGAACCGGACAGGCTGAAAGGGAAGTGCGGCGCCTGCGAGTTCCGACGGGTGTGCGGGGGGAGCCGCTCGCGGGCGTTCGCGACGACCGGGGACCCCCTGGAGAGCGACCCGCTCTGTCCGTACGTTCCGGAGGGGTACGACGGCGAGTTGCCGGCGACGCTCGGCGCCGGTTCCGAGGGACCGGCGGGGACGACCGACGCCGCGGACTGACGCCTCTCAGAGCCTCGGACGCGTGGCAGTTGGATATGCGGTTCGATCGCCCCGTCGAACCCTCAGAAGGGTTCTGCCGCCACCGAATTCTGAGTGCCGATCACCTCAGAGGGGCCGTACCCCGTGATGCGCGTGGCGCCCGTCGAGGATGACGCGGGCCCCCGTGAAACAGAGTACCCTATCCAGGACGCTTCTCCGGATCGGCGGTGATTTCCTCCGCGAGAGAGGCGCCGAGTATTCGACGCTGTCGGAAGCGACGAACGACTCCACCGGGGAGCAGGGTGGCTCCGGCGTTTCGAGCCCGGCATGCGAGACTCGACTGGGCGGTCCCGAGAGCACCGAGCCAACGGGATTCGGTACGTATCTGATCGGCACGTCGCTTTCGCTCGCGCTCGTACGCGTCGAACGCTGTCGGCGGATCTTCGCTCGTTGTGAGTGCGGCAGCTAACGCGACAGCGTCCTCGATCGCCTGCGCTGCGCCTTGCCCGGCGAAGGGTAACATCCCGTGGGCCGCGTCGCCGGCGAGGGCGACCGATCCGCGAGACCATCGGTCGAGCGGTGGCACGTCGGCGAGGCCAGTCGTGATGATGTCGTCGGAATCGAGCGATTCGATCACTGTGGGAATCGGCTCCGGGAAGCCGCGGTAGTGTTCGCGCACCCACTCCGCGCGGGGCCGGTGGTACGTAGTCGCGGATTCCAACCGGTTCGGAACCGTCGCGAACCAGTAAAACCGATCCGAACCAACGGGAGCACCACCGGTGTAAGTGCCGTGTCCCCAGACCTCCACTCCCGTTGATCGACACCGTTCGGGCAACTCGCAGGGTACCACGGACCGATGGACTGCGGCATCAAACGACCGCGTTTCGGCCTCTGGCGCGATCGCGCCGCGGACGTTCGAGTCGATGCCATCCGCGCCGATGACGATGTCAGGGCTGATGCGCATCCCGTCCTCGAACCGAACGGTCGGGGACTCCGGGTCCTCGACGGCCGCACAGGCCTTGCCCGTCCGGACGGCTCCGCCGAGTTCATCGAGGAGGACCTGCTGGAGATCCCCACGCTGGATCGCCACGTAGCCGTAGTCGTAGCGCGTTCGTTCGACGCCTTCGAGGTCGAATCGTTGGAGAACTCGCCCGCTCGGGGAGAGGATCCGAGCGTCGTCGAGCGCCATCCCCGCGGACCGTACCCGGTCCGCGATTCCCAAGCGGTCAAGTGCCAATAGCGCGTTCGTCTGGAGGAGGATTCCGGCACCCACAGGCCGGTATTCAGACGCCGCTTCGTACACCGTCGGCGACGCCCCTCGTCGTTCGAGGGCGATCGCGGTCGTGAGACCGCAGATGCCGCCGCCGATAATCGCGATCTCACTCGTCTCGCCGATGTGTTCCATGGACGGCGATACGGCCTCGGCAGTGGAGACATCCCTGCCGGTTGAATACGGCTCTTTAAGGTACGAATCGATCGTGTCCGGGTCCCCGTCGACGCGCCGCTCGCCTCTGGGGGCGACCGGCGGATGGCGGTGAGCCAGTTCGAACCCCCGCCCGTGACACGGTGCTTGCCGCACTCGAACGCGAGTCAGACGCTGTCATCGGGTTCAGAACGGGAACCGGTCCCTGGCCGACTGAAACGCGAGTCGGCCGAGCAACTGGGCGGGGCCGCGCTTCGGCAGGTCGCGGACGACATCTCTCTCGCTCGGCGGCTCGCTCTCCCCGACGCCGAGTTCCCAGTCGGTCTCCGACTCGAAGCGGGCGACCGCAGACTCGACGCGGTCGCGCACCGCGTCGGCGTCCATCGCCTTCACCTCCCCGTCCTCCATCAGCACGTCTCCGTCGACGATGACCGCCTCCACGTCGGCGGACGTCGCGTTGTTGGCGACCTGCGCCGGGACGTTGGTCAGCGGCGTGAACTTCGGCTTGTCCACGTTGAGCAGGATGATGTCGGCGCGCTTGCCGGGTTCGAGACTGCCGATCTCGTCGCCGACGCCGAGCGCCTTCGCCCCCTCGACAGTGAGCATCCGTACCAACTCCATCGAGTGGTACTGCCCGGTCGACCGCTTGAGGTTGGCCGCGAGTCTGGCCTGTCGGGCCTCGCCGAACATGTTGTACGAGTCGTGCCAGTAGTGGTCGTCGATGCCGAGGCCGACGTCGACACCGGCGGCTCGGAGTTCCGGCACCGGCGTCCACTGCACGTCGCTGCCCGTGTTCCAGTACGAGAAGATCGACGGACAGTGTGCGACCGACGCGTCCGCCTCGGCAGTCCGCCGGATGTCCTCGTCGTCCGCGATACGGAAGTGCGCGGCCACTAGCCGATCGTCGAGGAGGCCGACGTCGTCGAGCAGGTCGAGCGAGTCGTTCGCACCGTTCGAGCGCGCCATCGTGTTGCTCTCCTCGAGTTCGAGCAGGTGGGTGTGAACGAGCAAGTCGGGGTGCTCCGCGGCGAGGTCAGCGGTGCGCTCCCACAGCTCGCGCGTACACGACCAGTCGTCGTGGGGGTTGATCGTCGCGCGGATGCGGCCGTCGTAGGTATCGTGGTACTCGTCGATGAACTCGCGGGCGCGGGCGAACTGCTCGTCGACGGGGACGTCCCAGAAGAGGTCGGAGAGCGCCGGGCCGAAGAACCCGCGGAGGCCCGCCTCGCCGAACGTCTTCGCACCCGCGCTCGGACGGACGTCTTGCGAGTTGACGGTGGTGACGCCGCCCGCGAGGAAGTTGAGCGCGGCGAGTTCGTACCCCGCCTCGGTGAGGTAGTCGAACTCGCCGTCCGCGATCCGGCCGTAGATAGCGGTTATACTCCCCATCATCTCCAGCAGGTCGAGGTCGCTGAACGCGCCGAGCAACGGCGTCAGTTCGAGGTGCGTGTGCGCGTTGACCAGCCCCGGCATCACGAGCTTCCCTTCGCCGTCGATGACGCGGTCGGCCGCGATGTCCGCATCGACGTCCCGAGACTGTCGCACCTCCGTGATGTGGCTATCCTCGACGAGCACCGTACCCCGTTCGTAGAGCCGATTCCTGTCGTCGACCGTGAGAACGACGGCATCGTGGATCGCGATGTCAGCGGCCATCGGGTTCGACTTCTTACTGAGCGCTCATCAGGATTGGTGTTGGCCGTCTCCATCGGGACGGTACGAGGGGCTGTTTGAACGAGTTCCCCGGAACCGATCGCGAGAAGGGGAGTGGCTGTCCGTCACGGGGCGAAACTCACGGTACCGTTTCGACGCATGCGACCGCATCGAATAGCCAGCTCGACAGGAACTGGAATCGGAATTCACATAGCCGAATAGCTGTAACGAGAGATGTTCGAATGACAGAAGACAGCAGCTCCAACCACGTTCCCAGTCAACCGGTTATTGTCCAAGAGGATACCCATCAGAACGAGATACCAGACAATATTGACTCAGAGCTGTATTCGACAGACACTCCGTCCAACTCGTTCCACGAGTTCAAAATCGAGCGTGGAGACGAGCTCGTTGAAGCGCTTCGGAACAACGGCTACACGGTAGAGTTCAGAGATCGGTAACGCCTGGATCAAGTGTTAGGGCGCGCCTTCGGACGAACCGCATCTCATCCGAATCGCTGCTCGTATTTTTCAAAGACCCCTGGTCCGGTGAACCACCCCGGGGTGTGAGACACCTCGTGATCCCGTCGAAACCGTACTCTGTCGCTATCCGATCGTCGATCGTCGCCACATTCACCACAAATTTAATGTTCATAGAACATATATGTTGATATAGTTATGCCTAAAGGACATTTCGTGTCGGCGGGGGCGAGTCTCGAATACGGTGCTGCTGACTGCCTCTTCCCGGTCGAGGAGCTGGATGCGATCGTCCACCAGTATCGGGATGCCCAACTCGCGCTCGACGACGTCGACGGGGCGAGCGTGATCGTCGTCGCCCCGACGAACTTCGCATCGAGTTACCGACTCACCCAGCACGCGCTCACGGCGATCCCCGTGGAAAGCCTTCCGTCTGCGATCCGGGCCCGAATCGCAGACGCGATCGACGCCTCGCTTGAGACGTTCGAGCTCGTCCAAATCGGCACGTGGAACGGGAGCGGTTCGGACCACTCGCTCGCCGAGTTCGCCGACGCCTGACCGCCGATCCGTCCGCGTATCGGAGCACCCCAACCCACCTCGAAGCAGGACGACCATGACCGACACGCTCGCCGCGGAGTATCCGGAGGCCGCCCCGCACATTCAGGAAGCCGTCGATGAACACGGCGAAGACTGGGTGTTAGAGAACTACTACGAGGATATCTATCCGCTCAAGCAGGTGATGGCGGTACCCGAGAAGGAGGAACTCCCGTTCTACGACGAAGGCGAACACGGGGCGATGACGGAAGCGGAACGGGCAGAGATGTACCGAGCATGGTGTGAGTACCGGGAGAACCTGCGGGCTGGGACAAAACCGGGCGAGTGACCGCCTCTGAGTACGGTGCGGCTTTCGTGGCGAAAAACACGCTCGGTCGCCGCGGTTGACGATGGGAGACGACGGATACGGCGGATGGGTTTTGGTGAGTAGGAGAAAGCCTATCCGATAGGTCTTGGAATCGTGTCGTATGCCGAATGTGACCGTTCTGTCTTCTTTGTCTGAGGATTGGCAATGAGTGAGTCGAGCCACCGCACCTTCGATGGTACACTGGTGACAGCACCGTTCGGTACTCGGAACGTCGAAGCAGCGGCAGGCGACATCTACGCGGACTACCTTGACGAGTATGATTCCGAGGAGATACTCGTCATCACGGGGGCACCCACGAGCGCGGACACGTTCCGTGACGCGCTGGGTGAGGAGCTGTCGGGGGCGGCGACGCCGTACGTGACGTCGCTCGTCGTCCACGCGACTGACGTCCTCAATCAGACTGATGACCGCGTGATTCTGTCCGACGCGCTACGGCGCGAACTCCTCCATCGGTTCCTCGCGGACTACGAGTGGGAGACGGAGTACCTGCGACGAGCGTCCGAGCAGCCGTCGTTCATCGAGGATGTGGACCAAGTGATCGACACGCTCTCCTGGCAGACCGTCACGCCGGACGAGACACCGGAACTCCGAGAGATCTCGGCCGCGCTCGACGCGTTCCACGAGTGGCTCGCCGAGCACGACCACATGGAGCGCGGACAGCTCATCTCCGAGGCGCGTGACGTGCTCACCGGCGACGACCGCGGTGACGTCGTCGATTTCGAGGCGGTGCTTGCGGTCGAGTTCGAGGAGTTCTTCCCGCTCGACCGTGCGTACCTCGATGCGCTCACGGCGGACTGCGAGCTCGTGTGCGTCGCCGAGGAGAACGCGAGTGTGCGTCGAACGTGGGTCGAGACGGGACCGGTGACGGAGTACGTCTCGTTCGACGAGTCTCGACGCGAGCCCCCGACGACGCCGTCGAATCGACCGGCGGCCACGGCGGCGTACTTCGCCGACGAGCGAGTGGAAGCCGATCCGGAGTCCGGGGCCGTCTCTGTCTTGGCTACAGACTCGAGTGACGAGCAGCTCAACGCGGTCGCGAACGAGATCGAGTCGCTCGTCGAAGAGCCCGACTGGCAGTACGACGATGTCGCGGTCGCCACGAAGGGAAGCGGAGAGAGCGTCACGGACGTCATCGAAGCGTTCGAACGCGCCGGGATTCCGACGGAATCGACGACTGTGACCGGGTTCGGTGATGATCCGGCGATCAGGGAGTTGCTCGCTGTCGTCCGCCGACTCGCGGCCGACGACGATGATGACGCCCTCGACCACGGACCAGATATCGACGGTAGTCGCGCGGAACGGATGCGGGGCATGGAGTCGATCGAGGATGCGGTTCGGTGGTGGGCGACAGCTTCCGGGTTGAAAGAACGCGTCGCGGAGCGGGCCTCGCCGCTCGACGCGCGGTCGCAGTTCGGGAACGTCCGCCGAGCCTTCCGGATGGCGGAGTTTCTCGAAGCAACCGAGTTCGCGGAGGCGACGTGGGCGTCCTTCGACGAGATGTTGGAACGCGCTCACGAGTACGCGCCACAGCAGAACCAGACGAGCGCCACGGACCTCGATGGTGGCGTGCGCGTCGATCATTTGCAGGCCATCAAAAACGAGTCGTTCCGGGCGGTGTTTCTCGTGAACCTCGTCGACGGCGAGTATCCGGGTGACGCGTCCATGACGCGGTTGTTCCCTACGGAGCGCGTCGCGTCGATGCCGGATTTCCCGGGCGTCACGGAGATCGATGCGGCGGACGTGGATGCGACGTTCCCGACGACGTCGACGGCGTCGAGTCGCCCGTTCGCGCGGTATCACACGGAGCACGCGCGGCGACGACTGGCTGTCGGTGCGGACGCGGCGTCGGAGCGCCTGTACTGTTGTCTCTACGAGTTCGAGGACACGGCGCTCGAAGAGCGCGCGCAGGCCTCGCGGTTCCTCACGGCGGCGTACGAAGCACTCCCGTGGGTGACCGACGCCGACGACCCGCAGATTACGAACGAGCAGGCGGCGGAGACGTACCTGTTGTCGCGGGTCGACGACGCGCTCGCGGAGGTCCGTCGCGCGAACAGTCAGGACGTGACGGTGTCGCTCGACGACGTCGAAGCGGACCTCGGCGAGATTCAGGAGCTCCTCGATCGGAGCGGCTCCCGCGGCGACGAACTGCGCCGGGCGTTGCGTGCGCGCGTCGAACTTGCCAGCGGGGAGGTCCGTCGATGAGCAGAGCGCTCTCCCCGTCACGGCTGGCGACGTACGCTACCTGTCCCCGTCTGTACGACTACCGGTACGTACAGGACGTGAACGCCCCGGATCGGACCGAACTCTACCTCAATCAGGGAACGATCTACCACGAGACGATCGAGGACGTGTGTGACGCGACCGACCGCGACGACGATCCGGAAGTCATCTCAGACCGAGCGATGCGGGTCTTCGATGCGAAGTGGGACGAGCACAGCACGCCCGAGGACTACGAATCGACTGCACACCGAGAGTACCAACGCGTTGAGAACCGGGCTGCCATCGAGTCGTTCTTCGATCCGGACGGCGGTGACGGGATCGAGCACGCCCGCCGGTCACTCGTCACGGAGTGCTGGGTCGAGTGCGAAGTGGACGGGCGGGAGCTTCACGGGAAAGCAGACAACGTCATCCGAACGGACGACGGGCTCCACGTGTTCGACTACAAGCGGAACACCCGCGGTGCCCTCTCGTCGGGGACGGCCGAGCGCCTCGGTGAGCATCTCGACGGCGAGGCGCACGAACCGAAGCGGGTACGGAACGCGTTTCAGACGGCGACGTACGTCGAGGGCGTGAAGAACGAACCGTTCTACGAAGACGGGATGGAGGTCCGGTTCAGCTTCTACGGGCTCCTCAATAGCACGTCGTTCGAGAGCACTCCGGACGGGTACGAGGTGTCTGCACGCGGGTATCCACGCGAAACCACGGAGATTTACGACGAACACCGAGACACGATCTGGGCGCTCATTCGAGACGCTCACGACGGCATCACGAACGACGCGTTCGAGCCGGAACCGTTCGAGCTGATCACCGAGGAGGCGTGTCCGGACTGTGACTACAGAGAGATGTGCGCTGACCGGCTGGCACCGGAGGTGCGGCGATGAGCGACGACCCTGACGAGTACCCGTCGTGGTTCCCGGTTCCGGAGGCGGATATCTCACCGGAGCCCCAGCAGGAGACGATCATCGATTCAGACGCGTACCCGATGCGTGTCCTCGCCGGTGCTGGGACGGGGAAGACGTTCACGATGGTGCGGAAAATCGAGCACCTCATCGACGAGGAAGACATCTCCCCCGACCGGATTCTCGCGTTGACGTTCACGAACAACGCGGCGAACTCGATGCGGGAGAAACTCAACGCGAAACTCGGGACCGCCGGATACGACATCGACGCGTACACGTACCACTCCATCTGTAACGAGATTCTCACCGACTACGCGTACGAAGCCGGGATCGACCCTGATTTCGAGGTCGCCACGGACGCCGAGAAGTACGCCATCGTCATCGATGTCCTCGATGAAATCGAGTACCGGTCGGTGAAACCCAACGTGTACGGCGGTGACGGGTACGCGTCAGGCGCTGCCTCGAAGCTACTGAACTTCATCGGATCGATGAAACGCAGCGGGATTACACCCGATGACATCGACGCATTCCTCGGCCCGACTGACCGCGTGTACGAGCTCGCCGATCTTCCTGACCGCATCGAAAATATTGCGGGCGATCATCTCGGTGGCCGCTCGATCGGGAGTGTTCTTGACTCGCTCCCGGCTGTCCGGTCAGAGTTAGTCGCTGAACGCGATGCGCTTGGCACGCAAGGTATCGAGGAGAGCGCACGCGATTTCCTCACTCGGCTCATCGATCTGGTTGACGCGCTCGAAGCCGCGTTCGAAGCACACGAGGCGGGTGCCCGAGGCCTTCCAGACAACGCGCACAAACTCCCGAAATACTTGCTCGGCGGGTACGCGAGCGGTGCACCGACGGGGATTCCTGGTGAGCTCAATCTCGAACTCACCGACCATCTCGATTCGTTCGTCTCCGACTGTCTCACTGCCCGGGACTTGACAGCGGGGTATGCAGCATACGAACGCGAACTCGACGAGCGGAACCGCATTGACTTCGACGGACTGGTCGTCGAGACTGCTGCGCTGATGGATTCGCCGGTCGGTGAGGAAATCGCCGAGCGGTGGGACTACGTGTTCTGTGACGAGTTCCAGGACACCGATCGCCTTCAGTTCGACCTCGTCACGTCACTCGTCACCGACGACAACCTGTTCGTCGTTGGCGATGACGATCAGGCGATCTACGAGTGGCGCGGTGCGCACGTCGCTAACATCACCGACGAGCTTGACCAAGCATTCACAGCACTCAGTGACGAGCCGCTCGAAGAGAACTTCCGCTCCCGACAGCCAATTTTGAACTTAGCGAACGAAGCGATCACAAAACTCGACCACCGAGAACGACACAAGACGCTCACTCGAATTGACGAACCCGCGTACGACGGGGACACCATCGCTACCGTCGAGCTCCCAGATGACGAAGAGGAAGAAAATAGTGCGGCACAACTTCGCACCGTCGTACAGAATCTGGTGAGTGGTGCCGCAGAGAATCTCGATGAGACGTATGATCCGGGGGACATCGCGTTACTGGTACGGAAAAATGACCACGCCACACCCGTCATCGAGGAGTTCGAGGATGCCGGGATCCCGTACCAGGTGGCGGGGGATTTAGCCACGGAGTCAGTTGGCGTTGGCACCGTCACGGCGTACCTGAAAGCGCTCGCCCGGCCGGCAGACGAGGTGAGTTGGAACCGTGTCCTCCTGATGCGGTACCGAGTGTGCGACGCCGACCTTCGAACACTCAACGACGGCGACGACCCGCTCGTGAACACGCTCCGTGACACACCGCTTGACAAGTTCGAGGAACCCGAGCGTATCGCGGAAGCCCGTGACCACGTCACGGAACTGCTCGATCTTCGGGACTCGGCGTCACTCAGCCACCTGTACCGCGAACTCACGGCGCTCACGAACATCGAGTGGTATCTCAGCGAGCAGGAGCGCCGGGACCTCGCCCAGCTTGAGGACGTGATCGAACAGTACGGAGACAGCGCCGTCCAACCGCCGCTCACTCCCGAGTTCATCGACTCGCTCGAACACTACGACTCCCTGTTCGATGAGAGTGGCACCGCACCCACGAGCCAGCCGGATGTCGCCGACGACGCGGTCAACGTCATGACCATCCACAAAAGCAAGGGGCTCGACTTCCCCGTCGTCCTCATTCCGCAGATCACGGCCGACGAATGGGCTCCAAGTTCGCGTACATACGATGCGCTCGAAACCGGCCTCTCGGATGGCGCGGACGCAGCGTTCGCCGAGGACTTCGTCGAACGTGACGCGCGGGAAACTCGACGCGTGTTCCACGTCGGAATCACGCGCGCCGAGGACGTCCTCGTTTTGCAGGGTGGCAGCGAAGACCGAGACGACGCCGAAGACGACCGCCCCGTTTCGGAGGCAGTGGGTGAGATCCTGCCATCACGAATTCCGTGGCAACCGGAACGCGGCCATCTCCCACTCTGGACCGACATCGAAGAGTGTCTCCCGGATACAACAGCGGATTGGACGTCAACACTCGCCGGCGAGACGATCGGGAACGTCGGCGGGACCGTGACGCATGACGGCGAGGAACTCGCGGTCGAGACTGCACGCGACCGCGTGGTCGATCTCGCAACGGCCTCTCTCAACGGGGACCTCTCAGCGAGAGCTGAGGAGAAAACACTCCACGTGGCGTCGCTGACGGGTCCGTCGACGCCGCCACCGTCACTCTCGCACAGCTACACCTCACTCGCGGCGTACGAGGAATGCTCGCGGAGTCACTACCTCGACTACGTGGTCAATGCGTTCTCCGATTACCAAGAGTCCGCGACCACCACCGGGAGCGGTGTGTCACAACGTGAGATCGGGTTGTTGTTCCACGACACGGCAGAGCAAGCCGCGAAACAAGACGCTGATCGGCGTGCGGAGTGGTACGACATCTGTGAGCGGCTCGCCGGTCAGCGCCGCGCCGAGGACGCGCTCCCGGCGGCCCAGGAGTGTATCGATCGGTACTTCGAGTTGGATCTTCCCGAGTACGAGATTGTCGACGCCGAGCGAGAGTTCGAACTCGATATCGGTGGGCACGAACTCGTCGGGTACATTGACGCCGTCTATCGGAGACCCGACGGCGAACTGGTCGTCATCGACTACAAGGCGACCGAACGCCACCGCGACCTAGCGGACGATACGCAACTCCCGATCTATCTGTTGGCCTGTCGTGACCTGTACGATGAGCCGATCGCACAGGCGGGATACGCGTACGTCGGTGAGATCGGGCCAAAAGTCGAATCGCGGGCGTTTGACGAGGACGAACTCGAAGCAGTCGAAGGGGACGTGACGGAGTCGATGAACAGTATCGCCGAGTTCTCGTTCAGTCGCTACACTGCTGGCGAGCACTGCCAATGGTGTCAGCACAACCAACTGCCCTGCGCGCCGGACTCACTCACCGTCGATCCCGAGTTCGAAGAGTAGCTCAAATCATCGGCTATCCGATGAAACGGCTCTGTTGGGCTCGTATTCTTCAGACACAATACCGCATGAAACAAGCTGGTCGTTGAAGAGTGCGCATTAATCCGACAACCCCGGTCGAGGTGCGTGTCTACACAGAACGGCGTTCATTCTCGATGTGATCAACGTAGGCATCAACCACGTTCTGAATAATGGTTTCGCCGGCTTCAGCGGTTGCTTCAGTCGGATCGCCAAGCACACCGTTTTGAGTGATGGCTTTGAACCCTTCGCTCAGAAGGCGAGCGGTAGATATCTCCCCCTCAGGGCCGGACTCGATGTTCTCAACCCTTACGAGATCCTCATTCACCGCCAATACCACTGCCGTCTCGGCTGCACCGGCATGAATCACGTCTTGATCGTATTTGATCCCGGCCTTGCTGAGGCCATCATTCAGTAACTGCATATGCTCATCGAGGTCAGCCAAGGGAATCACTGTGGCTTCGATGTCCCGAGCGACATCAGGTGCAACAGTCTTGACCGGGCCGAAATTCCCGCCGTGCGTCGGGACTAAGACGATATGTTCGAAGCCATGGTCATTGAGCGACCGGCAGTATGCCCGGATTACATCCATCAGTGTTTCGGGCGGGATAGTGATCGTGCCCGGGAACTCCATGTGATGTCCCGAGCAGCCGGGCCGGATCGTCGGTGCAGCAAGAGCATCCCCCAATTTCTCCGCGATCCGCCGCGAGAGCTCGTCACCGTCCAGCGTGTCCATATTCAACGGGAGGTGGGGACCGTGCTGTTCGATCGAGCCGACGGAAACGATCGCCGTCCGTATCCCGCTTTCGAGCGCCGATTCGACTTCTGGCCATACCATCTCCTCAAGGAGTATTGACCTGCGAGAAGGCATGCAGTTGGTGGTCCTCCCACATAGTTTAAAAGACCTGTTACACTGAATGAGTGCAGCTCGGTTCGTTCCGGGCGTAGTCGATATCTGCGTCCCTGTACTGACCACACACCGGTCAGAAATATCTCCTGTTGTAGTGGGACTTCAATAGCGTTCGTATTCTCCGTATTTCGCGTAATCGAGAAGAAGCGAGCCGCCCAAAGCGCGCTCAGCCACGAACCAACACGGAGAACCGGCTCGACTCACAGAAATTTAACACGGTTATTCACGATTGATGTGAGCCGCATCGCGGCGTCGACCCGCAACATGAAAACTGATGAAATCTACTTTGGTCGACGGAGGTATTTTATAACGAACCCGCCGCTGTCTGTGGAATCCTAACCATCATGAAAACGAATGGGCGCTGCAGGATTTGAACCCGCGACAGCTTGGTCCGAAGCCAAGCACTCTATCCAGACTGAGCTAAGCGCCCGTACGTCCCGGTTCTTCGCTGAGGGTGTTAAGTCCCGCGATTCGAAAATCGTATCGGGAACCATCGGGTCGACCTCAGCTACCACGGAGCCACGGGCGATCAAAAAGAATATTATCGGGACCGGGTATGGTTTCCGTAGTAGATGTGTCTTGGTCGTACGGCGTCATCGCCGAACGAGTGGCCCGAGTCGGTCCCGTCGTCGCTGAGGTACGCCCATGTATGACCTGAGGCCACACTTCACCGAGGAGGTCGAACCCGGAACGAACCTCCTTCTCACCGGGCCGCCGCTCACGGGCAAGCGGTCGCTGATGATGGACCTGTTGGCGGCCGGGACCGAGCGCGGCGATGGCGCGATCGTCGTCACCACGAAGGACGGCGCAGATCGCGTTCTGAAGGACTACGAGAAGCGCACGCCCTACGAGGGAAAGCCGGTGGCCGTCGTCGACTGCGTCACCCGCCAGCAGGGCGTCAGCGACGCTCGCGAGTCCGATCGGATCAAGTACGCCTCCTCGCCCGTGGACATGACGGGCATCGGGATCAAGCTCTCCGAGTTCCTGCAGGCGTTCGGCGATCGGGGGATAGAGGAGAACCGCGTGATGGTTCACTCGCTGTCGACGCTGTTGATGTACTCGGACCTCCAGACGGTGTTCCGCTTTCTGCACGTGTTCACGGGTCGGATCCAGAGCGTGAACGGGCTCGGGCTGTTCAGCATCGACTCGACTTCCCACGACGAGCAGGCGATGAACACCCTCAAACAGCTGTTCGACGGCGTCATCACCGTTCCGGAGGACGGCGAACCGGAGATCCGACTGGCCTGATCGCCGGGCGGGACTGTGCCGCGTGAGCCAGACCGCCGGACGTTTAATTCGCGCGACCGCGTATGCGGAGCCATGCCTATCACCGACGACGAGGGGCTCGGCCGACTGCTCGACGCCGACACGATCGCCGTGGTCGGCTGTTCGACGACCCCCGGAAAGGCGGCTCACAACGTGCCGGCGTACCTCCAGCGCCACGGGTATCGAGTGATCCCGGTGAACCCCTTCGCCGACGAGGTGCTCGGCGAACCGGCCTACGACGAACTCGCCGATGTCGAGGCCGAGGTGGACCTCGTGAACGTGTTTCGCCCGAGCGAGGAGGTTCCGGAGGTGCTCGACGCCGTGCGCGAGCGCCACGCGGAGCGCGGCGACGCTGGCGCGGCGTGGCTCCAGTTGGGGATCAGCCACGACGAGGCGGCCGCGGCCGCGGAGGCGGACGGGATCGAGGTCGTTCAGGACCGGTGTATGAAGGTCGAGCACGGGCGCCTTCGCGGATAGGGTACCGAACGCGGCGCCGCTCTGCTCTTACCCTTCCCACTCCTCGAACGACCGGTACACGCCCTTCGAGAGGTACCGCTCCGAGGAGTCGGGGAAGACGGTGGCGACGGTGTCGTAGGGGGCGTCGATATCGCCGTCCCGAATCGCCATCGCGACCCGTTTGGCCGCGATCGCGTTCGCGGCCGCGGAGGAGGCGACGAGCTGACCCTCCTCGGCCGCGAGTCGGCTCATCTCCTCGTGGGCCTCGCGGTCGGGGACGGCCCGAATGTCGTCGACGAGTTCCGGGTCGAACAGCTCGTTCCGCTCGATGTCGTGGGTGCCGATCCCCTCGGTCTTGTACTCCTCGTGCGCCACGTCGTCGCCGAGGAACTCGCGGTACGCGGAGCCGGCGGGCTCGACGGCGACGACGTGAGTGTCGGGGTGCTTCTCACGGAAGTAGCGGGCCATCCCCATCAGCGTCCCGCCGGTGCCGCAGCCGGCGACGACCGCGCCCACCTCGCCGTCGAGCGCGTCCCCGATCTCGGGGGCGGTGGTCGCGTAGTGCGCCTCGGCGTTGAGCGGGTTCGAGAACTGCTGAGGGACGACCGCGTCGTCGAGCTCCTCGGCGATCTCGTGGGCGCGGTCGATCGCGAACCCCATCCCGTCCTCGCTCGGGGTGTTGACCACCTCGGCGCCGAGCGCGCGCATGAGCTGCTGTTTCTCCACGGAGAACCGCTCGGGGACGACGAACACCGCGTCCAGTCCGAGCTGCTTGGCCGCGACCGCCAGTCCGATCCCGGTGTTACCGGCGGTTGGCTCGACCACGGTGCCGCCCTCCCCCACGTCGCCGCGTTCGAGCATGCGTTCGAGCATGTACTTCCCGATGCGGTCCTTGATGCTCGCACCGGGGTTGAACGACTCCAGCTTCGCATACACCGGCACCTCGTCCGGGGAGTCGTGTACTCGGACGAGCGGCGTCTCCCCGATCGTCTCCAACACCGACGACAGGGGCTCCCGATGGGTCGTCATGTTGCCGCAATCGTTGCCGCCCCTTTTGCGTGTTTCCATGGCCGCGTCGGCCGCCACTTGTCGTCGGCGACGGCGGGAGTTGCCGGGAGACGTGACGGAGATGTCCGGACGCGACCGCCAGGGATGTCCGGACGCGACCGCCAGGGATGTCCGGATGCGACCGCCAGGGATGTCCGGACGTGACCGCCAGCGTCGTGGACGTGAGACCGTGACGGGGATCGAACAAACTTATGCCCCTCGTCCGGTTCCGAAGAGGTATGAGCGAGACCGATGCGCAGGCCGACGTGACGGTCGTCCTTCCGGACGGATCAGAGCTGGACGTTCCGGCGGGGGCGACAGTCGAGGACGTGGCCTTCGAGATCGGCCCCGGGCTCGGTCGCGACACGGTCGCGGGGAAGATCGACGGCGAACTCGTCGAAAAGCACGCGGAGGTCCACGACGGCGCGCGGATCGAGATCGTCACCGACCAGTCCGACGAGTATCTCACGGTGTTACGTCACTCGGCCGCGCACGTCTTCGCGCAGGCGCTCCAGCGGCTCTACCCGCAGGCGACGCTCACGATCGGCCCCCCGACCGACGAGGGGTTCTACTACGACGTGACCGACGTGGACCTCGACGAGGACGACCTCGACGCGATCGAAGACGAGATGGACGACATCATCGCGGCGGACTACGACATCGAGCGCGAGGTCCGGTCCCGCGAGGAGGCCAAGGAGATCTACGCCGACAACGAGTACAAACTGCAGATCCTCGACGAGGAGGCCGACGACGAGGAGGTCACCTTCTACTCACAGGACGGCTGGCGTGATCTCTGTCAGGGCCCCCACGTCGAGTCCACGGGCGAGATCGGCGCGGCGACCCTCCTGGAGGTCTCGGCCGCCTACTGGCGCGGCGACGAGGACAACGACACGCTGACCCGCGTCTACGGGACGGCGTTCGCCTCCGAGTCCGACCTCGAAGAGCACCTCGAACTGCGCGAGGAGGCGTTAGAGCGCGACCACCGGAAGATCGGCCAGGAGATGAACCTCTTCTCGATCCCGACGGTGACCGGGCCGGGGCTCCCGCTGTACCACCCGCCGGGCAAGACCGTGCTCCGCGAGCTGTCGAACTTCGCCAACGAGCTCAACCGCGAGAACGGCTACGAGGAGGTCGAGACGCCCCACGTGTTCCGGACGGAGCTGTGGAAGAAGTCCGGCCACTACGAGAACTACAAAGAGGACATGTTTCTCCTCGACGTCAACGACGAGGAGTACGGCCTCAAGCCGATGAACTGTCCGGGCCACGCGACGATCTTCGACCAGCAGTCGTGGTCGTACCGCGACCTCCCGCAGCGCTACTTCGAGAACGGGAAGGTGTATCGGAAAGAGCAGCGCGGCGAGCTCTCCGGTCTCTCGCGGGTCTGGTCGTTCACCATCGACGACGGGCACCTGTTCGTCCGGCCGGACCAGATACGTCAGGAGATCGAGTCGGTGATCGAGATGATCTTCGAGGTCGTCGAGACGCTCGATCTGGACGTCGAAGTCGCGCTGGCGACCCGCCCCGACAAGTCGGTCGGCGGCGACGAGATCTGGGAGTCCGCGGAGGAGCAGCTCCGCGACGTGCTCGAATCGGGCGGCTACGACTACGACGTCGAGCCCGGCGACGGCGCCTTCTACGGCCCGAAGATCGACTTCGGCTTCGAGGACGCGCTGGGTCGCGTCTGGGACGGCCCGACGGTCCAGCTCGACTTCAACATGCCCGACCGGTTCGATCTGAGCTACACGGGCGAGGACAACGAGGACCACGAGCCCGTGATGATCCACCGGGCACTGTACGGGAGCTACGAGCGCTTCTTCATGGTGCTCATCGAGCACTTCGACGGCGACTTCCCGCTGTGGCTCGCGCCCGAGCAGGTCCGCATCCTCCCCGTCTCCGACGAGACGCTCGGCTACGCGCACCGCGTGAAGAACGAACTCGAAGACGCCGGCTTCCGCGTCGAGGTCGAGGACCGCGACTGGACGGTCGGTCGCAAGATCCGCGCCGGCCACGACGACCGGCTCCCGTACATGGTGATCGTCGGCGACGACGAGCAGGAGGCGGGCACCGTCTCCGTGCGCGACCGCTTCGAGAACCAGCGCGGCGACGTCGACCTCGACGCGTTCGTCGACCACCTCGTCGACGAGCGCGACGAGAAGCGGACGGAGCCGGACTTCGTCGACGCGGAGTGAGCCGTCGGGGATCCGGGAGCGATCCCTGACCCCGTTCCGGCTCTCGGGTTTCGTCGTGCTTTTGACGCTGCTCCGGGTAGGTCGTCGCATGAGTGACGCATCCGCGCTGGCCGATCGAGAGGGCGACGCACCTGACGTGGGGGAGCTGACACCGCCGGACCGGACGCTGATGGGGCCGGGGCCGAGCGACGTCCACCCGCGCGTGCTCAAGGCGATGAGCACGCCGCTGGTCGGCCACCTCGATCCCTCGTTCGTCGAGATGATGGACGAGGTCCAGGAGCTGTTGCGCTACGCGTTCCGGACCGATAACAAGTGGACCATTCCGGTGTCGGGGACCGGTTCCGCGTCGATGGAGGCCGCGATCGGTAACCTCGTCGAGCCGGGCGACAGGATGTTGGTCCCGACGAACGGCTACTTCGGCGGGCGGATGAAGTCGATGGCCGAGCGGGCCGGCGGCGAGGTCGTCGAGGTGTCGGCGCCGTGGGGCGAGCCCCTCGATCCGGTCGACGTGGAGCGCGCGTTCGACGAGCACCAGCCGGACGTGTTCGGGTTCGTCCACGCGGAGACCTCGACCGGGGTCCTCCAGCCGAACGTCCCCGAGCTGACCGCCATCGCGCACGACCACGACGCCTTGGTGATCGCCGACTCCGTCACCTCGCTCGGCGGCGTCGAACTGCGCGTCGACGAGTGGGGGATCGACGCCGCCTACTCCGGGCCCCAGAAGTGCCTCTCGTGTCCGCCGGGCGCGAGCCCGCTCACGCTCAACGACCGCGCGATGGACAAGGTGCTCGACCGCGACGAGCAGCCGCGGTCGTGGTACCTCGACCTCTCCCTCTTAGAGGGGTACTGGGGCGACGACCGATCGTATCACCACACCGCGCCGATCACGAACGTGTACGCGCTCCGCGAGGCGCTCCGCCTCGTCGCAGAGGAGGGGATCGAAGCGCGGTGGGCGCGCCACCGCGAGGTCGCAGGCGACCTGAAGGCCGGCCTTCAGGATCTGGGCCTCGAAATGAACGCCCCCGACGAGTACTGGCTCCCGAGCCTGAACGCGGTGCGGGTTCCCGACGGGATCGACGACGGCGACGTCATCGCCCACCTCCTCGACGAGTACGACCTGGAGATCGCCTCCGGACTGGGCGACCTCGACGGCGACATCTGGCGGATCGGCTGTATGGGCCACTCCGCCCGCCCGAAGAACGTCGAGTACGTCCTCGCGGCGCTGGAGGACGCGCTGGCGGAGCAGGGGTTCTAGGGGGCGCAAGCGCCGGGGGACCCGAGAGAGCGTCGCGAGAGCACCGCGAAAGCCTCGGGGTCGCACGTCGACCGCCCGGCGAGGGGTTTTTCAGCGTGCGTCTCTCTCCTCGGTAAGGGTATGAACGATCTACGAATCGGACTGAGTTACGGTGACGTGCTGCTGGTTCCCCAGCGGTCGCCGGTCGACAGCCGGAGCGATGTGGACCTCTCGACGCGGCTCACGCCGAGCGTCGACCTGGAAACGCCGCTGGTCTCGGCTGCGATGGACACTGTGACCGAGTCGGGCTTGGCGATCGAACTCTCCCGCGCCGGCGGGATCGGCGTGCTCCACCGGTTCCTCACCGTCGACGAGCAGGCGACGCAGGTCGAGGACGTGGCGGCGGTCGGCGAGCGCGTCGCCGCCGCGGTGGGGATCGACGAGGACTACGTGGCACGGAGCGCCGCCCTCGTCGCGGCCGACGTGGACGCGCTCGTCGTCGACGTCGCGCACGGCCACCTCGAACGGACGATCGCGGCGGTCGAGGAGATCGCCGACGAGTTCCCGGAGACGGATCTGATCGCCGGCAACGTCGCCACGCCCGCGGGCGTCGAGGACCTCGCGGCCGCGGGCGCCGACTGCGTGAAGGTCGGGATCGGACCGGGGTCGCACTGTACGACGCGGAAGGTCGCCGGGGCGGGCGTGCCCCAATTGACCGCGGTCGACGACTGCGCGACCGCTGCCGAGGACCTGGACGTGACGATCTGCGCCGACGGCGGGATCCGCACCTCCGGCGACGCGGTGAAGGCGCTGATGGCGGGCGCCGACACCGTGATGCTCGGGAGCCTCTTCGCCGGCACGGAGGAGGCGCCCGGCGCGGTCGTCGAGGTCGACGGGACGCGGTACAAGCGGTCGCGCGGGATGGCGACCACCGCCGCCGCCGAGGAGCGCGACGACAAGGGCGCCGACGTGGGCGCCGACGAGGGCGTCGAGGCGCTGACGCCGTACAAGGGGCCGGTCGCGACCGTCGCCGAGGAGTTCTGCCAGGGGATCCGGTCGGGGCTCTCGTACTGCGGCGGGCACACTATCGAGCGCGCCCGCGACCGAGCCGAGTTCGTCCGCGTCGCGCCCGGCGCGAAGGAGCGCGAGGGGTTCCACACCGACCACGACTGGGAGGGGGTCAGCGTGGACAGCGAGACGAAGCGGGTCGCCGATTCGACCGGCGGGTCGGCGGCCGAAAGCGACGACTGACCGGCGGGTCGGCGGCCGAAAGCGACGACTGACCGGCCGTTTCGGGATCCGATCGGTGTCCGAAGGCACGCGTCTAGCGCGCGATCGTGTGACAAACTCGCGAGGGGTTTTTTTTCACGTGACGCGGATTGTTCGGACCATGACCGACGCGTTCGGCCGAGCGATCCGCGACCACCTCCGCGGCGAGCGGAACGAGCCCCTCCTGCACCGAGACGGCGGAGAGACGAGAGAGCACCCGATCGAGGCGTTCTACTTCGCCGACTTCGACCCCAGCGAGGATCCGGACCACGAGTGGCTCGCGTCTTGGCTCCGGGGTCCCCTCGTCGACCTCGGTGCCGGCACCGGCCGACACGCGCTGTTCTTTCAGGACGCGTTCGAGACGGTCGCGCTCGAGCCGAGCCCCGCGCTGGTCGAGACGATGCGGGACCGCGGCGTCGACGACGCCCGCGAGGGCGACATGTTCGCCCTGCGCGAGCAGTTCCCGCGCGGTCGGTTCGGTTCGGCGCTCGCGAACGGGACCCAGATGGGGCTCGCCGGGTCGATGCGGGGCCTCACCGAGTTCCTCGGCGACCTCGCGCACGTGACGACGCCGGACGCGACCGCGGTCGTCGACTGCTACGACCCGACCCGCCCGGCGACGGCCGACCTCGTCGGCTACCGCGACGACCCGACGCCGGGGCTCGCGCACCGAGTCATGTTCTTCGAGTACGAGGGGGAGACGGACCCGGTCCTCCAGCTCCGGCTGTTCAGCCCGGCGCGACTCCGCGAGGCCGCCGTCGGGACCGGCTGGGAGATCGCGGAGGTCGCCCGCGGCGACGAGGGGAACGGGTACCACTACCGCGCCGCGCTGCGGAAGCGCGGCGCCGAGTGAATCCCTCGGCCCTTCGCGCCTCCATCGCTCGCCGTTTCTCCCCGTTAGAGTGGCCTCCAGCCTCGACGGGGCCGTTCCGGCGCGGCCGTGTGTGCGGACGACCGGACGTCGGCCCGCGTACCGGGGCGCGGGCCGGCGGTGTCGCCCGTGTCACCGCCTGAACGAGCTGACGCGTCGGTGGTTCGGGTCCGCGCGCATGTCCACGTGACCGCAGTTGACGCACCGCCACACGTACGCTCCCAGCTTCGCGGCGGACTCTCCGCCGTCTATCGGCTTGTTCCAGTCCTGTCCGCACCGAGCGCACTCGTCCGGTCGATACTTGCTCACGATCGATTTCTCCGCGTCGACGGCGGCGGTGTCGGAGAACGACATCTCCTCCGCGACGACGCGGACGTCCTCGTCGCTCATCCGCGGTCGGAGCCCGTTCAAGTAGTCTTGGAGGCGCTCGGCCCGGTCCCGAAGCCGTTCGTACCGCTCGTTGTCCGCCGGTTCCCCGTCGGCCCGCCACTCGTACGCCGAGATCAGGACGGTGGTCCGGTAGTACTGATCGAGGAGCAGGTGGTAGTTCGCCCGGTGGAACAACGCTTCGACGGAGTCGGTCAGATCCCCCTCGAACACCGGCCGTTCGAGCTCGCGGTCGTACGCCGATTCGGGAGCCGTGTTCGACCGCTCTCTGATCCCCAGCACGCGGCAGTGGGGCGCCGCCGACGCGACTCGCTCGAGGATCGGACCCGTTTCCCCGCCGCCGAACGAGTCGTCCAGCACGAGGACCGCGATTCCGGCGTCGAACGCCTCGACGAACTGCGTTCTCGTCAGCGCCCGTCGGACCTCGCGGTCGCCGAGCCAGAGCTCGTAGAGGTCCGCCCTCGTCCTGTTCATCTCGCAGACGACGACCGCCGACGCCGGTAGCTCCACGGGGATCACCCGCGGAGCCGGGACGGGGTGGCGGATCCGGTTCTGCTCCCGGTCGTTTCGCTCATCTCGTTCGGTCGATCCCGGTCGATTTGCGCATCGACTCCGAGAGGCGTCGGGATTCGACCGAGAACGAGTGGACGGTCGTGAGGTCCTCGACGAGCGAGACGGCGGTCTCGATCGACCGCTCCGCCCGCCGGAGCTCCGCTTCCGCTCCCGCTCCCTCCGCGGTCGCGGCGTTCAGTCGTTCCCTCGCCTCCCGCAGCGGGACGCCGAGGTCCTCGGCCAACACCTCACCGAACTCCGTCAGATGCCGCTCGATCTCCTGCTCGTGCTCCTTCGCTTCCGTCACGTCTTGAACGAAGCTGACGGCGTGCGTCACGTCGCGGTCCGTCTCGTCGACCGGAGCGACGTCGACCCGTCCCCAGAAGGGCGTCCCGTCCGCTCGGTGGAGCACGGCGGTCTGCGATCGGCGGTCGCCCGCCCGGAGCGCCGACTTCAGCTTCCGAATCTGGTCCCCGTCCGTGTCGGAGCCGCCGAGCACCGAGATCGCCTCACCGACGATCGCCTCGCGATCGTAGCCCGTGATCGCTTCGAACCGGTCGTTCACGTGCGTTATCGGGCTTCCCGTCCCGGTCGTCTCGTGGATCGCGATGCCGACCGGTGCGGTCTCGATAGCGCGGTTCTTCAGTCGGAGCTCCCGCTCGCGGCGTTTCCGGACCGTGATATCGGTCGCGATACCGACGATGCGGGTCAGCTCTCCGTCCTCGTAGACCGCGGACGACTGGTCGTGGACCCAACGGACCTCCCCGTCCGGGTGGACCACGCGGTACGTCTCCTCGTAGGCGTCCGGGTCCTCGCGCTGCTCGGCCAACGCCGCCTCGATTCTGTCGCGGTCGTCCGGATGGACCGCCTCGAGGAACGACATGGCGTCCTCCTCGAGAGTCTCCGGCGGGAGCCCCCAGACCTCCTCGTAGGAATCGCTGACGAAGTCCATCGACCCCTTGCCCGGAGTGGAGATCCAGATGACTTCGCCGGCGTTCGTCTGGATCTGATCGAGCATGACGGCCCGGTCTTCCCGCTCCGTCACGTCCAGGGCCAGACCGATCACCCGACTGACGGTGCCCGTCTCGTCCAACGCCGGCTGGAGCCACGTTTCGAGCGTCGAGTCGCCGATCCCGACGAGCCCGTGGCTGGGCTCGCCCTCGAGAGCGGCATCGACGCTCCGCCGCAGCTGCGGCTGGTCGGCGAAGGCCTCCGCGACCGCGTCTCCGCGAGCGATCCGCCGTCGGAGTCGCCGAGAGAGGGTCTCACCGCGAACCATCGACACCGTTCCGCCGGGCTCGACTTCGAACAGCGTCAGGGGCGCGTTGTCGACGACCGTCTCGACCGCCTGGCGGAGGCGCAACAGCTGCTCCTCGCGCTCGCGCCGATCGGTCACGTCCCGCCCGACGCCGACGACACCACGTGGCGTCCCGTCGGCGTCGGTCACGGCGGCCCCGGTGTATTCCACGGGAGTCGTCGTGCCGTCCTTCGCGACCAACTCCGCCTCGACGGTGTCGCTGCCGGTGTCGATCGCGGTCTCGATCGCGTCGGCGATCCGCTCCCTGTCGGCACCGGAGAAGAACTCCAGCGCGTGCATCCCGCGCAGCTCGTCGTCGTCGTAGCCGGTGACCGCACGGAACCGATCGTTCCATCGCCTGAGCCCGCCGTCCGCGTCGAGCACGTAGAAGGAGTCGTCGATCGCGTCGAGGAGCCGCTCGGTCGACTCCGAGCCGAGCGACGACTCGACCGGCGTGGTCGCGACCGTATCCATCCGACGAGCGAACAGAGTCGTTTCGTCCGCGCCGTCCCGGCGAACCAGCACGTCTGTCGCCCCGGCCCCGAGCGCGTCGCCGACCGCGGCGGGGTCGGAAACGACCGCGAGCGACGGGGTGTCGGGAAGCGCCTCGCGGACCTCGACGAGGGGATCGACGCCGGAGCCCGCCGTCAGCTCACAGACGATCAGCCGCACGTCGTCCGGGTCCAGCGAGCGGAGCTCCGTCACCGCCTCGCCCACGGACAGGACGCAGTCGGGCCCGGCGACGGCCGTCGACTCCGCGGCCGCTTCGCGGACCCGATCCGCGGCGGCACCGACGTGGACGACGGAGTGTACCGGCTCTCTTCGATGCTCCATACGGGCACGACCCGGGTGACGAATAAAAACGTATACCGCGAATTATCAGCTCTAAACACGTCCGCCCCGTCTCGGGAGGCGCCGGCCGCGGTGACCCCGGGCGACCGACGGTGAAGCGGCGCGGTCGAGTGTCGCGTGTCGTCGCGTCTACCACGCCGTCAGCGCCGCGCGGCCGTGGTCGTGCGCGAGCACCGCGAGGAACGAGACGACGCCGGTGATCGCGAACGCGCCGCCGACGTAGAAGACGGACCCCATGCTCACCTCGACCATCAGCCAACCGGCGATCAGCGGCCCCGCAACCGAACCCGGCCGCCAGACGAGCTCGCGGATGCCGAAGCTGGAGGCGACGCCGCCGTCGTCGGTCCCCTCGTCCGCGAACAGCGCCATGCTGGCCGGCTCGCGGAAGGAGTCGGCGACGCCGAGCAGTCCCGAGAAGACGACGAGCGGCAGGTACGCCGGCGGTAACGCGCCGAGGATCGGAAGCGTCACGTCGGCGCCGAGAGCCGTTCCGACCCCCGGTGCGAAGGGGATCACCACCGCGATCAGCCCGTACGCGCCGCCGCCGACGAAGACGAACAACGCCCGCCCGTACGCGTCCGAGAGTCGACCGGTGAACAGCTGACCGATCATGTTGGTTCCCTTCTCGGCGGCGACGGTGACCCCGACCGCGATACCGGCGACGCCGAGACCGCCGGCGGCCATCTCCGTGGCGGCGTAGATTGGGATCCACGTCCGCACCATCGTCACGGCGAAGGCGTACTGCGCGCGGAAGCTCGTCATCGTGAGTATCCGTCGACTCACGGCCAGATCCGAGAACGGGAACCCCTCGACGCGGGTGTCGTCCGCGTCGAGAAAGAGCCACGTGATGACCCACGCGGCGACCATCAGCCCGGAGATGATCGTGAATATGGGGCCGAAGCCGACCGCGTCGTATATCGCGCCGGCCGACAGCGGCCCGAGGATGGAGGCCGCGAAGGCGGCGGCGTTCGCCTTCCCGATCCTGTCGGCGCGAGTGCCCACGTCGGCGATCTGTCCGACCAGCGACAGCGTCATCAGCCCCGCGCCGGTGACCACGAACCCCTGCAGGGCGCGGACCAGGATGAACGAGGCGGAGGTGTCCGCGAGGGGGAACAGCGCGTACACGCCCGCCCCGACCGCGAGTACGCCCAGCAGGACGGTTCGCTTGTCGAACCGGTCGCCGGCCCACGCCAGCGGGATCACGGCGACGGTCTGCGCGAGGGTGAACCCCGTGGTGTACATCCCGATGATGAACCCGGCGGATATTGTGACGCCGAGCACCGTCGTCGCCTGCGGGTCGAGCGTGTTGATGTACGTCCCCAACAGGGTGATGAGCGTGATGAAGCCGAACCCCTCGGCGAAGCGCGTGAGGTAGAGCGCCCAGAACTGCGATCGCTTCGCTCCGTCGCTTGCGTCCGCGTTGCTCACACCGGATCGGTGCGTACCGGTTCAAAAGGGGTTTCGGTTGGAAACATGCGCCAACTCCGGTGTCAAGTGGAGACCGCCGTCGGACTTATCAGGCGTCCGGACGGACGCTCCGACATGGGCGATTCAGCCTGCGATCGTCGGTTCTGTCCGGAGTGTGACCTCGCGGTTTCGTGCGCCGACGAGGTCTGTCCGGAGTGCGGTGCGCGGATCGACGGCGACGCCAGCGATGTCACCGCCGCCGACAGCGGCGACCTCCCCGGAGACGCAACCTGAATGCGCTCGACCGTCCCGTGGACGACCCAGATACACGAGCGAATCCTCGAACAGCCCGCCGTCGTGATTCCGAAGGTGCCGATAGCGCCGATTCTTCAGATACGTACTCTCCCGTAGCCTCCCCGACGTTCATCCACCGATACGCGACGCTGTACCGGAACGTGTGCGGCGGCATCTTTCCGGGTCAACCCCCGCCGGCGACGGTCATGTGGCGCACGTCGGCGGCGACAGCCGCGTTTCGCACGACGTTCCGGACCGACTCGGTGACATCTGGTCGGCCTGTCGCGACGGTCACAGCACCGCGGTGTCCTTCCAGCAGCCGGCGAAGTACATCCGGAGCGTCCGCACGGTCTCGTCTCGAACAGCGCGACTCTCTTACGTTCAGTGGGCCGACTTGGTTCTCATTTTCACGCTGCTACCTTCGTAGCGGCATGAACACGAATCCAAGAACCGCCAATGCTGTCACAACAATTCCAAACCCTGGGGTCTCTGATTCAGTCTCCTCACTGGTTGTATTAGCTTGTCCAACGTCTTGCTCACCATCCGCATCAACAGCACCGTCAGCTCCCCCGGTCTCATTATTCTCGTCGTGAGATCTGGACTCGGATTCAATCTCCGTGGTATTTCCTTCAGCAGACATGTTGGTGGCTGTCTGGTTTTCGCCTACGGCTGTTGTATTTCCGTCTATAGCTGTTGTATTCTCATCTACGGCTGTTGTATCTTCGTCGACGGTTGTCTTGTCTTTCTCATCTGAATCTTCATCCCCGTCATCACTGTCGCTACTTGAGCCGTCGGATCCACTGCTTTCACGTCCGTCATCTGTCTCACTCTCGGAGTGGAGATCTTCGACACCGGTTGCAAGTGTTTCCGTGGACTCGATGACGCTGCGAGGCGCAGGCTGATTGAGATAGTTGCTATTTAAAACTACGTAGTTATTGTTCATTCCAGCACTTGTGCTGGCATACGGTTCCTGCCCAAGGATTGACGCTTCTGAGTCTGTTACGAGTATGACTTCAGGGTTTGTTTGCAGGATTACTTCATTCGAGAGTTGTGGATATCCGTCTCCTTCTGAAGCCGCGACGTTGGTGGTCCCACCGATCTGCATGATCTCGTTGATGAAGGTCTGATCAGCAGCGACATAACCTCCACCAAGTGGATATAGTGCATCAGGGCGATCCAGATCAGCAGTCCGATTCTCGACATCGTCTACGGACTCGTTCATTTCGTTGTTTATCTCAGTGGCCGCTTCGCAGTTACCGACAAGACGGCCTGTACGTTCCGTCTTCGCTGCAATGTCGTCGACATCGGTTGCCGCCGGGAAATGATAGACGGTGAGGTTCTGGTCACGGAGATTAGCTACCTGACCGGCTGACGCGTTCGGTGCCAACACGAGGTCAGGGTCGGTCGCAACCACTTTTTCGACGCTCACACCGAATGCCGCCGAGACATTCGTTTTGTCGTCAGTCCCGTTCAGATATCCGGCANCTCCCAGAGCGTCTGGGCGGCCGATGGATTCGTCGTCGTGATCCGATCCGGTCGTTCATCAAGCGTGATCTCCGTCCCTGTCGCATCTGTCACGTTGAGCGGGAACCCACACGTATCACTACCGTCGGTCGTATCCTCTTCTTTGTTCTCTGTTTGGTAGTCTTCGACAGCAGTCGCGAGTTTTTTCGTCGACTCGATCACGCTTCGAGGCGCCGGCTGATTGAGGTAACTCGTGTTCATAACCACGTAGTTCCCCTCACCCCCAGCGGTCGTACTGGCATAGGGCTCCTCATCAAGGATTGAGGCCCCTGGATCGGTTACGAGTATGACCTCAGGGTCTGTTTTGAGGATTACCTCATCGGAGAGTTGTGGATACCCGTCTCCTTCTGAAGCCGCGACGTTGGTGGTCCCACCAATCTGCATGATCTCGTTGATGAAGGTGTTATTAGCAGCGACATAACCTCCACCAAGTGGATATAATGCATCGGGACGATCGAGATCAGCAGTCTGACTCTCGACGTTGTCTACGGTTTGGTTCATCTCGTCGTTTATATCGGTAGCCGCTTCGCAGTTACCGACAAGACGGCCCGTACGTTCCGTCTTCGCTGCAATGTCGTCGACATCGGTTGCCGCCGGGTAGTGATAGACGGTGAGGTTCTGGTCACGGAGATTAGCTACCTGACCGGCTGATGCGTTCGGTGCCAACACGAGGTCAGGGTCGGTCGCAACCACTTTTTCGACGCTCACACCGAATGCCGCCGAGACATTCGTTTTGTCGTCNGCGTTCGGTGCCAACACGAGGTCAGGGTCGGTCGCAACCACTTTTTCGACGCTCACACCGAATGCCGCCGAGACATTCGTTTTGTCGTCAGTCCCGTTCAGATACCCGGCAAATTGGGTCACGCCGACAACGCGGTCCTGCGCGCCGATCTCCCAGAGCGTCTGGGCGGCCGATGGATTCGTCGTCGTGATCCGATCCGGTCGTTCATCAAGCGTGATCTCCGTCCCTGTCGCATCTGTCACNCTCCCAGAGCGTCTGGGCGGCCGATGGATTCGTCGTCGTGATCCGATCCGGTCGTTCATCAAGCGTGATCTCCGTCCCTGTCGCATCTGTCACATTGAGCGGAAACTCACAGGTGTCACTGTTTGCTGTCTGCATTGGTTCCTTGCCGCCGAAATCGGCAGACA
Source organism: Halorubrum saccharovorum DSM 1137 (assembly GCF_000337915.1). Classification (GTDB taxonomy): domain Archaea; phylum Halobacteriota; class Halobacteria; order Halobacteriales; family Haloferacaceae; genus Halorubrum; species Halorubrum saccharovorum. The sequence goes on along the minus strand of NZ_AOJE01000070.1, from coordinate 297,148 downwards.
GTCTGTCACCCTCTGATTGTTCGAACTCTGCTCCTACCGACTGTGTTCCGGCGGCGGTTCCCGGGGCTCCGATAAATGCCGTCACCACGATCACCGCCAGTAGAATCGCTCGCGAGTTCTGCACACTTGGAGGCGGGACTTATGCAGTATAAGTTTGCTTATCACAACTTTACTTGTTCTGTTTCACGAAGACCGCTGAGGGGGCAACTGATTACGGAAGTCCAAAGAGAAAGCCCCCGTCTCTTCAGGGCGGGGACGAATCCGACACGGCTCTTCACGACCCAGCGTTCGATGTCTCGGCTGGATATTCCACGCTGGATCTACACGTTCAAGTAAATTCACCTACATAGGTTACGTATAGCGAAACGGGTCGTCACAGGTACCTACACTGTCCCTTCGGAACCAGTCGCGGGTGCAAGACGACCTTGACGCCCTGGGGTTCGTAGCCTCGAAACTCCGGAAAGTCGGACAGTGGGTATGCAGACGGATCTGGGCTTGGATCGACCACATTCCAGACCACGACGAGCTCACCGTTCTCGTCGAATAGCTCGTCGATTTCGACTTCTCGGCGCTCCTCGACGACCGCGATTGCGACGTTTTCGTCGGTGTCGAGGTCAACGTCGATCCGCCGATCGACGCTGCTCATAGCCTCACCTCCAGCGGGATCGGTGATCGACCGAAAAATGTATCTGTGAGGCCTCTACCTTTTATTAACGGAGCGGGCCGGGCGCGATTTGAACACGCGACCGACGGATTAAGAGTCCGTCGCTCTCCCTAACTGAGCTACCGGCCCTCACTCAGTCGTACCCGTGTCGACGTAAAAGGCCTTTTCATTCGACGGCGCCCGGGCGGCGAGACGATCGATTCGGGGCAGGAGTGTCGGCCGACGCTGTGACGGTGCAGCGTCTCGCGCAGCTCTCCTCACTTGGCCCGCGTGGAGAGCGCACTCGTTAAGTGTCGCCCTGCGGAAATCACGGGCAATGAGTAGTGGGCCATCCGGATCGGCGCGAACGCGATACGCGATCCTCGGCTGTGGGAGCGTCGGGCACGCCGTCGCGGAGGACCTGACTAGCCGCGGCAAGGACGTGCTCATCCTCGACCGCGACGAGAGCCGGGTCGAGGCGCTGCGTGATCAAGATCTCAACGCCCGCGTTCAAGACATCGCCGACCCGGACGTCGTCGACGAGCTCGCCGACCGCGACATCGTATTGATCCTCGCCAGCGACGTCGAGGCCAACAAAGCGGCGGTCTCGGCCGTCCGGGAGACCGGCGGCGACCACTACGTCGTCGTCCGCGCCTCGGACCCCGTCAGCGAGGACGAACTGCGCGAGCGCGGCGCGGACGTGGTGATCAACCCCTCGACGGTGATCGCCGACAGCGCGCTCCAGTCGCTGGAAACCGGCGAGCTGGAGTACATGGCGCGCCAGCTCGCGGAGATCATCGAGGGGGCGGACGGTCGGATGGCGATCCTGACCCACGACAACCCCGAGCCCGACTCCATCGCGTCGGCGACCGCGCTACAGGCCATCGCCGGCGCGTTCGGCGTTGAGGCGGACATCCTCTACACCGGGGACGTGGGCCACCAGGAGAACCGCGCGTTCGTCAACCTCCTCGGGATCGATCTGCTGGCCCGCTCGGAGGCCCCGGAGCTGTCGGAGTACGGCACGGTCGCCGCGGTCGACCTCGCGAAGTCGGCGGAGGACGGGTTCGACTTCGATACCGACATCGACATCTACCTCGACCACCTCGAGGCCGAGGTCCCCTTCGACGCCCGGTTCGTCGACGTGCGGACCAACGTCTCCTCGACGTCGACGATCCTCACGAAGTACCTGCAGGAGTTCGACCAGTCGCCGACGGAGGCGGTCGCGACCGCCCTCCTCTACGGGATCCGCGCGGAGACGCTCGACTTCAAGCGGGACACGACGCCCGCGGACCTGACCGCCGCCGCCTACCTCCATCCGTTCGCGAACCACGACACGCTCGAACAGGTGGAGTCGCCGTCGATGAGCCCCGAGACGCTGGACGTGCTCGCGGAGGCGATCCAGAACCGCGAGGTGCAGGGGAGCCACCTCTTCTCGACGGCCGGGTTCATCCGGGACCGCGAGGCGCTCGCGCAGGCGGCCCAACACCTCCTCAACTTGGAGGGGATCACGACGACCGCCGTCTTGGGGATCGCTGACGACACCATCTATCTCGCGGCGCGCTCGAAAGACATCCGGCTGAACATCGGCAACGTCCTGGACGAGGCGTTCTCGGAGATGGGCGACGCCGCCGGGCACTCGACGCAGGGGTCGTTAGAGATTCCGCTCGGCATCTTCACCGGGATCGAGTCGAGCGGCGACAACCGCGACACCCTGCTCCACCTCACCGAGGAGGCCGTCCGTCGGAAGCTGTTCGACGCGCTCGGCGTCGAAGGCGGCGGCGAGGGCGGGAACGGGTCGTGAGGCCGCCGGAATCGTTTCCGTGAGACCGCCGGAGCGATTTTCTTCCCTCGGGTCGTAACGGGAGCCGACCGGGACTCCAACCATGTACGTCCCCGAGGACCCGCCCGAGACCTGCCCCGCCTGCGGCGACCCGTACGCGTCGGTGTCGCGACACAACGACGGGTTCGTCGTCAACCTCCTCGACAACGAGCGGTACCGGCGGGTGTGTTTCCACCCGGTCGACCGGGACGCCGACCCGGAGGCCGCGTTCGACTGCTTCCACCACACGCACCGACAGGCCGGGAGCTCCGCGGGCGAGTAGCCGGCGAGAAAAAATCGTCAGCGAAGCCTCGAGCCCTGCGAGCGGCGACCGAGCGCTAGAACTCGTCGCCCTCGGTGATCGAGGTGTACGAGCCGATCAGCGCGCCGGTGAGGTCCACGTTCTCCAGCGTGACGCCCTCGTCGAGCACGGAGTTTTTGATCTTCGAGTCCGCGATCGTCGCGTCCGGGAAGACGACGGTGCGTTCGAGCGTCGAGTCGGTGACGGTGGCGCCCGACATGACGTGGACCACGTCGCCGAGGTCGGAGTTCTCGACGGTCGCGTCGTCGGCGACGAGCGTCTTACCGTCGAGCGCGTACTCGACCGCGTCCAGGTAGCTGTCGGCGGTCCCGATGTCGAACCACGCGCCGTCGAAGGTGTACGCGTGGACCCCGCCGCGCCCCTGCAGCCACTGGAGGAACCAGCCCGGCTCGTCCGGGTTGTTACCGTCTTCGAGGTACGTCGAGAGGTCCGGCAGCGTCTCGGCGGGGAACGCGTAACACGCGATGGAGACGAGCGTGGTCTTCGGGTCGTCGGGCTTCTCCTGGAAGTTCACGACCTCGTCGCCGTCGAGCTCGACGAGCCCGTACGACTTCGCGCGCTCGCGGTCACCCACGTCGTAGGCGGCCAGCGTCGGCGTCCCCTTGCTCTCGAAGAAGTCGGCGAACTCGCCCAGATCGAAGCTGATCATGTTGTCGCCGGCGACAACGATCAGATCGTCGTCGACGCCCTCGCGTTCGACGAGCTGAGCGAGCGCCCCGACGACGCCGAACTTCTCGTCTTCCGCGACGGTCTCCTCGACCGAGAGGGTGGGCTTTTCGAACGGACTGTCCGCGAGGTAGTCCTCGAACGCGTCGGCGAAGCGCTCGTTCGTCGAGACGAACACCTCGTCGACGCGGTCGTCCGCCTCGAAGTCCTCGAATATCTCGTCGATGACGGTGTTTTCGCCGACCGGAAGGAACATCTTCGGTCGGGTCTCGGTGATCGGCCAGAGCCTCGTCGCATATCCCCCCGCGAGTACGACTGCTTTCATACGGGTCCCGTCTCACTCCCGTGACATACCTCTTGTGCTCGTGTCAACGCCGAGAAACGGATCCGAGGTTGTCTTCGCGGGATGACTCCGATCGCGGTCCGACCGCGGCGCCCCCGGCGTCGACTACTCGCCCAGCCGGTCGGTGTCGATCGTGACGCCGGGCGGCGTGACGACGAGGAAGCCGCGGAAGTGCATCAGCTCGCCGCCCATGTCCTTGACCTCGCGCGCGAAGCCCGCGGCCAGCTCGTTGAGGTCGCCCTCGACGGACAACACGAGGGTGTTGCCGTAGTCGACGCTGCGGACCCACTCGTCGGGGTCGGTCGTCCCGTCGAGGACGCCGAGGACGACGTCGCCGGCGGCCGCGAACGCCTCGTCCATCTGCTCTTCGGCGTCGCGCAGGTCGAGGTCCCAGTCGCTCATACCACAGGGTTGCGAGGCGGCGGCAAAAACGTTCGGACGCGCCTTCGACGGAGTTCAGCATAATTCGAGGTGGAGCCTCCGACCTCACGGAGCGAGCGCAGCGAGCGAGTAGGTCGGGGAGGAAACCGACAAGTATGATGACGACGAATCCGAGGTTTCGGCAGGTACCGGGCACCAAACAGTCCTCGGTATCGACCTCGGCGTCAACAGCCTCGCAGTCGCTTCGACCGGCACGTTCTGGCAGGGAGAGGACTACGACCATTGGTGCCGCGAGTTTGAGAAGCGACGAGGGGAGATACAACAGCGCGGCACGCAAGCCGCACACAACGCCCTGCTTCGCCTTGGAAAGCGTGAAGAAGCGTGGCGGAAGCAGTACATCCACACAGTTGCCAATGAGCTCGTTTCGGAAGCCGTCGAACACGACTGCGACGTGATTGTGTTCGAGGAGTTAACCGACATCCGTGAGCGTCTCCCGCAGGCGAAATGGCACCACATTTGGGCGTTCCGACGCCTGTACGAGTACGTCTCCTACAAGGGACCAGAACAAGCCGTCTCCGTGGAACAAGTCGAGCCGAACCACACATCCCAGCGCTGTTCTCGGACGGACTGTGGCTTCACGAACGAAGCGAACCGCCACGGAGAACACTTCGAGTGCCAGAAATGCGGCTATGAGGTCAACGCGGATTACAACGCGGCGAAAAATATCGGGCTACGGTATGCCCGAAAGCGGAAACACAGACTCCGCTCCTCGCCCAAGTCGGGGAGCGGAGACGCACCAGTAGACGTGCGTTTGAATGGTGGGATGTTGAACGGCGAGAGTTACCAGTCTATTGCTGGCGACTGATTGCCGGGAGTCTACATCAAAGCCCTACCCTCAAGGACCGAGGCGCAGAGCGCCGAGGGAGTAGGGTAGGGTAGTTTACTGGCACGCCCGTCGGCGATCTCCCGATTACCCCTCTCGATGCGATTAAGTGCATTCCGATTGGATCGACAGTATGGAACATACGCGACGAGCCCTTCTCGCGGGCGCCGCTGCGACCGGCGTCGTCGGCGCGGCCGGGTGTCTCGGCGGTGGCAACGGCGGAGACGGGAGCGACGGGAGCGGTGGCGGAGATGGGAGCGGTGGCGGAGACGGGAGCGGTGGCGGAGACGGGAGCGACGGAAGCGACGGCTTCGACACCAGCGGCGTCGATCTCGACCCCGGCGAGTACGACTGTGACTTGACCGAACCGGAAGATCCGGACCTCGAATACCGGCCGACTCTCGGTGACCCCGACGCCGACGTGGTGGTGCAGGCGTTCGAGGACTTCACGTGTCCGCACTGCGCGACCTACAAGCTCGAGGAGTTCCCGACTGTTCGCGAGGAGTTCATCGAGCCCGGTGACATCCGGTACGAGCAGTGGGACTTCCCGATCCCCGTCAACGCGACGTGGGCGGTCCCCGTCGCCAGCGCGGCCCGCGGGGTCGGCGACCGACAGGGGAACGAGGCGTACTTCGCGTTCTCGTCGGCCGCCTACGAGGCGCAGGGGAACTACAGCGGGGAGGCGATCGGCGCCGCCGCGGAGACTGCCGGCGCGGACCCCTGCGCGGCCATCGCCGACGCGCGGTTCGCGGCGTACGGGGGGGCGTCGGCGGGAGACCGGAGCGAGGGCATATCGCGGGGGATCACGGGGACGCCGACGATCTTCGTGAACGGCGAGGCGGTCGACGGATACGACGCGGACTCCATCGCGGCGGCGATCGAGTCGGCGCTGTAGGTCGGACTCTGCCTGCCCGCTGTCGCGAGTCACCGAGCGTCGGCCTTTTGAGCGTTCGGCACGTTTTATAAGTGGATGACGGAGGACGACCGTGGCGAGCGGCGGCGGCTGGGCGCCGTCGTGCTCGCCGTGTTGATCTCGCAGGTGCTCCTCTACCCGGGAGTGCCGGATCTGGTCGTCGCGCTCGGGGCCCCCGCCGGCATCGACGCCGGGATGTGGTTCCTCGTCGCGGAGTTCGGCGCGTTCGTCGCCTTCGCGGTCGTCTGGGGCACCGCGAGCGACGCGCTCGGACGACGGGCGCCCCTGATCGTCGCCGGCGCGCTCGGCGGTGCGGCCTCGTACGTCGCCCTCGCCGCGGTCCCGGAGTTCGGGTTCGGCTTCCGGGCGGCGCTCGCGGTCCGGGTCGTCGGCGGCGCGCTCACCATCGGCGCCTTCTCGCTGGCGATCACCTCGCTGATGGATCTCCGCGGCGGTAACGGGCGCAACATGGGGGCCGCCGGAGTGGCGATCGGACTCGGCGCGGCGGTCGGCTCGGTGGTCGGCGGGGCGCTCGCCGACGTGAACGCCTTCTACCCCGTCTACGCCGGCGCCGCGGTGCTCGTGGGATCGGGGCTGCTCGCGGCCACCGTCGACGACCGAGTTGTCGCCGATCGGCCGCTTGGCGTAGACGGGGAGGTTTCGGACGACGGCGTCGGCTTCCGCGACGTTCTCGCTCGGGCACGGACGACCCGCGGGCTTCTGGTCCCGCTCGCGTTCGGCTTCGTCGACCGGCTCACCGCCGGGTTCTTCGCGCTGGTCGGCGTCTACTACTTCCAGGACCCCGAGACGTTCGGGCTCTCCGCCGCGGCCGCTGGGGCGACGCTCGCGCTCTTCTTCGTCCCCTTCGCGGTGCTGCAGGCCCCGTTCGGTTCGCTTTCCGACAGGGTGGGGCGCTTCCTCCCGGTCGTGGTGGGGTCGATCGCGTACGGGATCGTCACGATCGGCGTCGGCGTGGCACCGATCTACCCCCTCGCGGCCGCGCTGATGGTGCTCGTCGGCGTCTGCGGCGCGCTGATGGCGCCGGCGACGATGGCGCTCGTCACGGACCTCGTCGAGCCCGAGGCCCGCGGCGCGGCGATGGGCCTGTTCAACGTGTTCGGTTCACTCGGGTTCCTCGCCGGCTTTCTCATCGGCGGGAGCGCCACCGAGGCGTTCGGGTACACCCCCGCGTTCCTCGCGGTCGGCGGGCTCGAACTCGCCATCGCGCTGGCGCTGTTCCCGGCCGTGAAAGCGATCGCGCCGGGCGACGGCTTCCTCGGGCTCGGCGGCGGCGCGGGGCAGTCGCCGTCGGAGTGACTGGCGTCCGAGTCGAGCCCTTTTAAGGCGCCCGTCCCTTTCGTACGGACGACAGATGGACATCCTCGTGGTGGGCGCCGGCGAGATCGGCCGCTGGATCGCCGACACCGTGTCGGCCGACGAGTCGCCGGTCGACGCGACGGTGTCCTTCGCCGACCGCGACCCCGAAGTCGCCGCGGACGCCGCAGCGGGACGCGACGCCGAGGCGGTCCCGGCCGACGGTGATACCGCCCACGACGCGGTGTGCCTCGCGGTGCCGATGTCGGCGGTTCCCGCCGCCGTCGAGGCGTACGCGCCCCGCGCGGAGCGGGCGATCCTCGACGTCTCCGGGGAGATGACCGAGTCGATCGCGGCGATGTGCGAGCACGCTCCGGACCGCGAGCGCGCGAGCTACCACCCGCTGTTCGCGCCGCCGCGAGTCCCCGGCAACGTCGCCGCGGTCGTCGACGCGGGCGGTCCGGTCGTCGAGGGGATCTCGGGTGCGATCGAGGCCGGCGGCAACGAGGTGTTCGAGACGACGCCCGCGGAGCACGACGAGGCGATGAAGACGGTGCAGGCCGGCGCGCACGCGGCCGTGATCGCGTGGCGGCTCGCGGGCGGCGACGTGCGCGAGGAGTTTCACACCCCCGTCTCCGCCGCGCTCGACGAGGTCGCTGACACCGTCACCGAGGGGTCGCCCGCCGTGTACGCCGAGATTCAGCGCGCCTTCGACGGCGCCGACGACGTGGCCGCGGCGGCCCGCGAGATCGCCGACGCCGACGCGGAGGAGTTCGCCGAGCTGTACGAGGCGGCCCGCGGCGACCGCGAGGGCCGGGAGCGACACGAGTGACGCGACAGCCGACGCCAGTGATCCCATGATAGACAGAGCAGCCGTCCGGAACAACGCCAACTACCTGCGCAACGTCAGACCGATCGACCCCGAGGAGATCGCGGAGTACATCGAGGGGGGCGCACACCCCGCCGTCGTCCGCGAGACGCTCCGCGAGGAGGCGTTCGACCTCCGGCTCCGCGAGCGCGAGGACGGCGCCTTCGAGCCGGTCCCCGAGGAGCCAGTCTCGGCGCCCGGCTGGGCGCCGACCGCGTTCCCCGAGAACTACTCGTTCGCTCTCGAAGACCTCCTCGTCCGAGAGTTCGGCGCGAACTGGCACCGCGGGGAGTCCGGCGACGAACTGCGCGAGGCGGTGCGTCGACTGAAGGACGACTACCTCTACGGGAACGACGTGGCGTACGACCGGGTCGCGGCGCTCGGCTACGCGATCTATCACCTGCCGGCCTACTACGCGACGATCGGCTACGTCCTCGACGACCTCGTGGAGAACGGGCTGCTCGACAGGACGCTCCGCGTCCTCGACGTGGGAGCGGGCGTCGGCGGCCCCGCCCTCGGCCTCTGGGACTACCTCCCGGACGACGCCGTCGTCGACTACCACGCCGTCGAACCGAGCGCGGCCGCCGACGTGCTCGACCACGTGCTCGACGAGACGGGTCGGAACTTCCGGTCGACGATCCACGAGGAGACGGCGGAGTCGTTCCTCGGACTCGACGGCGGGGGGGCTGGGGGCGACAGTGGCGGGACGGCGGGGGGCGGCACCGCCGAGGGCGCCGACGCCGCCGACGGGTTCGATCTGGTCGTGTTCGGGAACGTCCTCTCGGAACTCGACGACCCGATCGCGGTCGTCGAGGGCGCGCTCGGCCGGCTCGCGGACGACGGGAGCGTCGCCGCGTTCGCGCCCGCCGACCGCAACACCGCCATGGGGCTCCGCGAGGTCGAACGGGCGGTCGCGACGCCCGAGAGCGGCGTCGAGACGTACTCGCCGACGCTCCGACTCTGGCCGGACGCGACCCCCTCGGACGGCGGGTGGTCGTTCGACGTGGCCGACGACCTCGCGGTCCCGCCGTTCCAACGCCGGCTCGACGAGGCCGCCGAGCGCGGCTCCGGGGACGAGCCGGGGGAGTTCGTCAACGTCGACGTGCAGTTCGCGTACGCGATTCTCCGCCCGGACGGGAAGCGGCGGGTCGACGTGCGAGCGAGCGACGGGCGCTGCGCGCGCATGGCCGACTCCGAGGACCACGTCACAGACCGCGTGAACTACCTGGCGGTGAAGCTGAGCCACGACCTCAGCGACGGCGACAACGCGCTCTACCGCGTGGGCGACGGCTCGCAGACGGTGGATCACTACCTCGTCTGCACGCGCGAGACCGTGCTCAACGACGACCTCCGGACGGCCGACTACGGCTCCGTGGTCTTCGTCGAGAACGGGCTCGTGCTCTGGAACGACGACGAGGGAGCGTACAACGTGGTCGTCGACGACGAGACGGTCGTCGACCTGGTGGCGCCCTGAGACGGCCGCGGAACCCGGTCCGGTCGTAGGCCGTCACCGAACCGGGTCACGGACGGCGGCTCGCGGTCAGTCCGCTCCCGCCCACCTCGTCGCGGACGGCGAGGTAGAGCGTCCAGACCACGACGCCGCCGAACAGGGCGGCGACCGTCCACGCGAGCGCGTGGTCGCTGTTCCGGTCCACCGCGTCCAGGTAGATGATCAGAGCCGCGCACACCATCGAAACGACCGCCACCGCGGCGAGGACGAGGACGACGAACAGCTCTGTACCGCCGGGAAGGCCGGCTTGGAGGACGGGGGACATTACCTTTCGTTCAACTAACGGGAATAAAAAGATTCCCTCGAACGCGCACGTTGCGTAGCCGTCACCCGACCGGCTCGATCAGCTCCGGCGCGTCGACGCCCGGCGAGTTCACGCGCGCGGAGACCGGATACGCCGTCATCTCGTCGGCCGGATACGGGTCGAGCAGCGCGGCGGCCTCGTCGGCGTCGCCCCGGAGCCACGTCTCTTCCTGGTCCGGGTCGAGGATCACCGCCATCCGGTGGTGGAGGTCGTCGACGAGGTCGTTCGGCTCGGTCGTGAGGATCGTGAACGTCTCGACAGGTCCGTCGCCGTCGTCCGAGTCTCCCCCCTCGCCCGACCCACCGCCGAACGCGCCGAGCCCGGTCTGCGTCGTCTCGGGCTCCGGCGGCTCCCACCGCTCGTAGAGTCCCGCCATCGCGAACGGTCGGTCGCCCTCGAAGGCGACGCGGTAGGGGGTCTTGCCGGCCCCGCCGCGATTCCCGTCGCCGTCGGGCCCGCTCCCCTCGACCCACTCGTAGAACCCGTCCGCCGGGACGAGACACCGCCGGCGCTCGAAGGCGTCGGCGAAGCTCCGCTTCTCGCGGACCGTCTCCGCGCGGGCGTTGATGAGGTCGAACGGCTCGTCGGCCCACGAGGGGGTGAATCCCCACTCCATCCGCGTCGCGGCGCTCGGGTCCTCGTCGGCGATCACCGGGAGGTCCTGGCCGGGCGCGCAGTTGTAGCTCGGCTCGACGCCGGCGAACTCGGCGTCGAACCGCGCTTCGAGGTCGGCGGCGGGGGTAAAGAGGGTGTAGCGGCCGCACATGGATGCGGTCGATTGGGCCCGGTGATACTTAAGTAGCGGTCGGGGGAGGCGCCGCCCGGACTGATCGCCGCCTCCCGTCGGGTTTTTGGCCGCGCGACGCCGCGGTCGTGTATGCGCATCGAGAACAGCTTCATCCCGGTCGAGGGGGTCGGCGAGACGACGGAGCGTCGGATCTGGCGCGAGGGCGTCACCACGTGGGAGTCGTTCGACCCCGCGGTCGACGTCGCCGGCGTCGGCTCGACCACCGCCGACCGGATCGAGTCGTTCATCGCCGAGGCGCTGACCCGCCTCGACGACGGCGACGCCGCCTACTTCGACCGCGCCTTCCCCAGCGGGGAACGCTGGCGGCTCTACGAGAACTTCCGCGAAGAGACCTGTTTCTTCGACATCGAGACGACCGGGCTCGACGAGCACCGCGACCGGGTGACGACCGTGAGCTTCCATCGAGCCGGCGAGACGACGACGCTCGTCGCCGGCGAGGACCTCACCGCGGAGCGCCTCCGCGAGGAGTTCGCCGGCGCCAGCCTGCTCGCGACGTTCAACGGCGCCCGGTTCGACGTGCCGTTCCTCGAGACCTCCTTCGATATCGACGTCAACACGCCTCACCTCGATCTCATGTATCCCTGCAAGCGAATCGGGCTCTCCGGGGGGCTGAAGCCGATCGAGAAGGAGATCGGGATCGAGCGCGACCGCCCGGACATCTCGGGACGGGACGCGGTCCGGCTCTGGCGCGAGTACGAACGCGGCGACGACGACGCGCTCGACACGCTCGTCTCGTACAACCGCGAGGACACAGAGAACCTCCGGACCCTCGCGGACACCGTCACGGAGGCGCTTCACGAGGACGTGTTCGTCGGCGAAACCGACGAGCGGTAGTCGCGGTCGGACCGCTTGAGAGCGCTTCTCGGCTACTTCGCTTCCGCGTCGGCGTCCGGTTTTTCGGTGTCGGACTCGTCGGTGTCGGACTCGTCGGTGTCGGACTCGTCGGTGTCGGACTCGTCGGTGTCTGGCCCCCCGTCGTCGACCTCCGCCTCGCTATCGACTGCGTCTTCCTCGTTCGATTCGATCGCCGCGTCCGACTCTCGCGCCTCGCCGGCAACCGCCTCGGAGTCCGACTCTCCGTCACTCGTGGGGGCGTCGTCTCCGGAATCGTCGTCCTCGGACCCGTTCGCGTCGGAGTCGTCGCCTCCGGACGCCCCGCCGTCGGCGGACGGCTCGTCGATGTTCGTCTCGTCGGACTCACCGGGCCCGTCGGACTCACCGGACTCGTTCCGCTCCTCGTCCTTCTCACCGCCGCCGGCATCGGTCTCGGTCTCCTCTTCGTTCTCATCGCTGCGGGTCTCCTGAACGAGTTTCATCTCGCCGCGGGCGCGGAGGGTCCCGTCGATCTCGGCGCCGTCGTGGACGACGAGATCGCCGGCGGAGACGTCGCCGAGCACGCGCGCGCCGGCCTCCACGGTGACGGTTCCGCCCCGAGTGGTGACGTCGCCGTGGATCGTCGTGTCCGCGCCGACCGTGATGTCCTCGCGGGCGCGTAGAGAGCCGAACACCTCGTTGCGCTCGCCGACGCGGATCGATTCCGCGCGGAGGTTACCGTGGAGCCGGCAGTCGTCGCCGACGGTCGCGGGCGTCGAGACGCGCCACGCGTCGTCGGAGATCTCGGCGCCGCGCGGGACCAGCAGGGGGTCGCGCACCTCTTCGCCGTCGGCGAGCGCCTCCGCCAGGTCGTCGGCCGCGTCGGTCTCGCCGAGCCGTAAGAGCTGGGAGAGGACGATGAAGTAGAAGACGAGGGTGGGGACGGGATTCCGGATGACGATCCAGCCGTTCGCCTCGAACCCCTCCTCGATCGTCACGTCGTCGCCGATATCGAGATCGCCGGAGACCATCAGGCGACCGGTGACGGTCACCCGTTCGCCGAGGTACGCGTCCTCGCCGACGAGGACGTTGCCGTCGACTGAACACCACGTGTCCAGCCGGCAGTCGCCCTCGGCCTCGATGTCGTTCTCGACGTTCACGCGCTCTCCGAGCGCGACGTTGCGCCCGCGGAGCCCGAACTCCACGGTCGACTGGCCGCCGACGAGCACGTCGCCGTCGATGACGAGGTCGTGCTCCTCGACGGTCGTCCCGGCCGGGACGGCGAGCTCCTCTATCGGACCGCCTCCCCTCAGCGACACACCGGGAGAACTCCCTCCGCCCGTATAAACCGTGTGGGGTCGTCCGACGGGCGTCGGACGCAGACGGGCGGTCACCCCGGAACCATGTGTGGGCCGTTGTCGAACCGCGGCGGTGTCACTACTCTTTTCCCGCCAGCCCGGGAGCATCTGATATGGGATTCGGATCGTACGACGAGAGCGAGCAGAAAGACCAGGACGTGGACACCGACGACGACAGTGCCGTAAACGTCCACGAAAACGACCACGACGGCGAGGTCTCCATCGAGGGCGGCGCGTCGACCGACGACCTCGTCGGGCGGCTCTCGGAGATGAAAGACGACGAGAACGACGAGTAGGTACCCCCGTCGACTGCGGCAGCTCCGGCTCGTGAGCCGACCGCCGGCGTGTCACGCTCCTTTTATCGGGTCGCGGCCTACCCACACCTATGAGCACCGACCTGACGTTCACCGACGACGGCGTCGACGTCGTCTACGAGGGCACCGAGTTCGAACTCGAAAAGGACTTGATCGAGGATGCGACGGGGAAGGGGTACCGCGATGTCACCGACCACGAGGTGTTGCAGATCGTCGCCGAGGACCCCGATCTCGACGGCGAACCGGTGCGGATCGGAGACGTGTTATAGGATCCGAACGACCGGGCCGGGCGCGCGCCGGTGAGACCTGTAACCAAGCCGAACAGTGTGCGACTCGATGCCAATGCGGTACGATTTTACGATCCCGCGAGGGTGAGCGAGTATGAACCCGAGCGACGTCCTCTCCGCGCTCGTCAGCTCGAAACTCAGGATCGCGCTCGTCGGGGTGCTCGTCGTCGTCGGAGCCGTCGGCGGGGCCTTCGTATTGGGGATTCTCGGCGTACCGAGCGTGGCCGCCGTCGACAACACCTTCGGCGACGTGACCAACGAGACCACGGAGATCGAGACCGACCTGGTCGTTTCGAACCCGAACCCCGTCGGGATCGGCCTCGACGGCGTCTCGGTGAACTACACCGTCTCGATGAACGGCATCGAGATGGCGCAGGGCGGTCGAGAGGGCGTGAGCGTCGGCACCGGGAACTCCACGCTGGAGTTGGAAACGCGGCTTCGGAACGACGGGATCCCACCGTGGTGGGTGAGCCACGTCCGCAACGGCGAGCGGACGACCCTCGACATCGACGCGACCGCGACCTCGGACCGACTCGGCCGGGGCGTCGACTTCTCGCGGAGCCGCGAGATCCAGACGGATCTCCTCGGCGCGTTCAACTCCGACGAGACGCGCCCGGTGAACGCCGACAGCCCCTTCGTGAGCGACCCCGTCCTCTACGTCAACGAGACGCGGGGCGAGTGGGGAACCGTCAGCGAGTCGGAGACGCCGATCGAGATGGCGTTTACCGTGTACAACCCGAACTTCGAGCCGTACGCGGTCACGGAGATCGGCTACGACATCACCATGAACGGGGTGGCGATGGGGTCGGGACAGACCGATGAAGGGTACGTGATCCCCTCCGAGAGCACCGAAACGGTCGAGTTCACCACGGCGCTCCAGAACCGCCACCTCGACGACTGGTGGGTCACCCATCTCGACGAGGACGTCCGGGGGCATCAGGTGACGGACCTCCGGATCGAGTTCTACGCCGTGATCGAGTTCCCGACCGGCGAGGAGACGACTATCCCGCTCGACGCGCTCACCTACGAGGAGAGGATCGAGACGGACATCTTCGGCGAGGGCGACGACGTGCGGAACGGGACCGATTCGTCGGGGAACGGCTCTGACTCCGACGCCGGAAACGAGACCGATGGGGACTCGTCCGACGGTGACGCGACCGATGACGGGAACCAGGCCGACGACAGCGACGGCGGCACCACTGACGGGACCGATGATGGGTCCGACGACGGAACTGAGAACGGAACCGACGACGGGTCCGGCGACGATGACGACGGCGTGCTGCCGGTGTGACGGGTTCGTTGTAGACGCTCGCACCGCTTGGCGTGTGGAGACTGAGATAGTGGGGCCGGAGGGACGAACCAAATTCAAAAAATTCCCTATGTCGGTCCCCTGAGACATCCGCGTTCGGTGTCGTCGATCGGGAGCCCGCGATCGCAGTGCCACGTGAGCGAGCCCGTCCGGATGTGGTGAGGCGCCCGCGACGAGGGCACTTCGAGGCGTGCGAGCGCTCCGTGAACTTACAGTTCCGGCGCCGGTCCTGGACCAGTTGGAGGAGGAGCGCGTTCTGGAGTTCGAGGGCGTCCGCGACGCGGGCGAGGTTGTCATCCGGGTTGCGACCGCCGTCGGTAATCAGCCGAGAATTTCCAGCAAACTTTTCTTCATCTAACCCTTCCAATATCTTGGTGTGGCCGGCACACCACGTCAGAGGCACGCACCTGCGTGCTCCGCCTTTCCTACCACTCGAACCACGTCCGGTTTCATCGTCACCGTTTGCACGCTGATCGACACCGCCATCGGTTACGAGCTTGCGCTCGCCGGCGTGGTAGCGGAGGTCCTCGACGAGCGAGATCGCGCGGTCGGCCTCGAGGTCGCGCCGGAACCGGTCCCGGAGGTCGAGTTCGTCGACGACCCGGGAGTCTTCGCGAACGGCGAGGCGCGCGACGGTCTCGCCGTCGGCACCGTGACGCCGGTCGACGAGGTCGTAGAGCGACTGGAGCACGGCGCGGTGACCTCACAACCTCTTCCGGATCGAAGCTAATCACGAGCCACTCTTTCGCGTCTTTCGACGATCTCTGCTTCCCATTATTGATGAACCGCTTCTCGTAGCGATCGAGCACGTACACGTCCTCGAAGCCCGCCGACAGGTCTCGTAGGAGCAGATCCAGTCGTCCTCCAACCCCGCGAGCCCGTCGACGAGCGCCTCGTGGTCGATCGTGTTCACGAGGTAGTAGTCTTCCTACCCTATGGCGACTCTTCCCGCCGGGAAAGGGGAAGACGGCGTCTGCCATCATCGATCCCCGTCTAGGCGCTCACCCACGACACCAGCCACACGCTCGACCCAGGCCGGCACGTCGGCGTCGTGGACGGTGTCCCCCTCGCAGAAGGTGCGGACGATCTCGATCGACCCGGCGACGATTCGCACGTCGAGCTGCCAGTCGTACTGGTTCGCCGCCTCGATCTCGACGCGGAGCGTCCCGTTCGCGTCGACGCTGACGACGGCGCGGGCGTGATTCGGGCTGCGACCGCGGATCCGCTCACCGACGAGGTCGATGTCGAACTCCGTCGTCTGTGCGCTACTGCCGTGGACCGGTTGCGTCGAGGCCATACCGAGGGCTGGTCGTCGACTGCGGTTTAGCCTGACTCGGAGGGTTCCGGACGGTTCCGGACGGTCGGGATTCCGGTACCGTCTCCGAGTTAGGCGCGTTCCGAACGGTGTTCCGAATGGTCGAACCGTCGGAACACTCGTGCAGGGAGTGAAGGGGGTTCGCGGAACGCGGGCCGCGTCCCGGTCACTCCGGTTGATACGGGTCGGTGGCGACGTCGAGGCGATACACGTCATCGGCGGCGTCGAAGTCGTCGTCGAACGCGTAGAGATAGCCGAGTCCCTCCATCTGCATGTACGCGACGATACAGGCGTCGACGAACGAGAACCGCTCGTGCTGCCGGAAGAGGCCCTTCGCCGTCGCGAACGCGTCCGTCGTCAACGATTCGACGTGGAATCGCGTGTTCTCCTCCACCCGGTCGAGAAAGTCGACGGCGGCGTCGTGACCCGCGTGCGTCGTCAAGCCGTTGAGCGTTTCCGCGAGCACGTAATCGACGATCACCGCTTCCGGGAGGTCCGCGGTGTCGATCCCCCTGAGGATCGGGAGCGCGTCATCGTGCGCGCTGTCGCGGCGGTACGCCGCCGCGAAGAGAACCGTCGTGTCGACGAGCGCCCGGGGCATCTACTCGGGATCGACGCCCCACGCGTCGTGTTCGCTCTCGACGTCGGTCTCCCGGTCGCCGTCGTACCCGTCGAAATCGCTGAACGTCCCGCTGCGCTGTTGAACGACCTGCACGCGGATCGTCCCGTCGTCCTCGATCTGCCAGCGGAGTTTGTCGCCGTCGTCGATCTCCAGTTCTCGGCGGATGTGGGCGGGGATGTTCGCCTGGTTCCCCGAGACCTTGCTCTCGGAATCGACGCTCTCGCCGCTCATACGCTAGCGTATGAGGACGCCGCCAATAAATATAGTGTGTCATCACACTACTGCATGGACTCTTCGAATCAGAGCTGTTCGGGAGTCGACTCGGAATGGTCGACCCCGACGAGACTGTACCGCTTCGACCCGCGGTGTGGCTCGACCTCGACGAGGTTGTAGTGCTCCAACTTCGGCAAGTGGTTCTCGCGGAGGTACCGCAGCGTCACCGGATCGTCGTGGGTCTCCCGGTAGTGCGCGTAGAGTTCCTTCTGGATGAGTTCGCCCTCCTCCTCAAGGACCTCGTAGAGCACACGCTTGGTGGGCGTTCAGCTTCGAGATGGTCTTCTGTCTGACCTCCCGTTCCGCGTCGGCGACCGCGTCCTCGACGAGCCGCCCCGGAATCGCTGACAGTCCCTCACGGGAGGCCATGCGTGCGGCGACCCACAGCGCCGCGATCGCCTGTCGCGCGTCTCCTTCGGAGAGCCGCGCGATACGCGCGAGCACGTCTTCGCCGACGGCGTTCGGACCGAGCCCCTCGCGAGCCCGCCGGGAGAGGATCTCCGTGATCGCGTCCTCGCCGTAGGTGTCGAAGTTCACGCGGTAGGCGACGCTAATGCGTGAGGTAACTCGCTCGTCGAGGTCCGCGAGGAGGTCGACCTCGCGGTTCGCGATGCCGATCCACGAGAGTCCGCGAATCTCGTGGAGGTCGTAGAGCACCTCGGTCCCGCGCAGCTGGTCCACCTCGTCGAGGATGACGACGCCCGGACCGTGGAGGTTGCTCGTGATCAGGTCGATCAGCCGGTCGGTGGAGGACGATCGCGGGAGCGCCGCACCCACCAGCTCCCGGGCGAGCTGTTCGAGCACCGCGTTCCGGGTGTAATCCTGCCAGCAGTTCACGTAGGCGTGCGGGACGTCGAGGACCTCCTGCCGAAGCTCGCGAACGGCGGCCTTCGCGACGGTCGTCTTTCCGACCCCGGAGGGACCGAACAGGAAGCAGTTCTCGGCACGAAAGCCGTCCTGAATGGGTGCGAGCGCGTCCGTTACCTCGTTCATGTGGCGGTTCCGTCCGACAATTGAGGAGGGGAGGTGGTCGTCGTCGAACACCGTTCCGTCGCGTATCACGTTTTGGTCGGTCACGACGTGGGGATATAAGCCGACCCCCGAGTGTTCCGGACGGTTCCGGATGTTTTCGATAATCCAGATTTGCTACTCAGTCACCAGAAATTTGCCTGAGCTAGGCTCCTCCGTTCTTATCCTCGTTATTAAAGAGACGTTCGACGAGGAGCAGGACCAATCCGACAAGTATCCCTTGGTCCAATTCCAGAAACATTTGAACTCCTTGCCAGAACGTTATGTGGCCCGCGTACACTCCAAACGATACACCAATAGTGAAAATCGAGAATAGGACGACCAAAAATATGTATAATATTTGGTAAGAAGAAAGCGCAAGCCCTGGGCAACTATCTGGTAATATGCCTCGGTTGCCCATACCAAATACAGGCAACCGAGCTAACCGCCGACAAGCGGGCCAATTTGATGTCGGCAGTTTGCTCCATCTGTACCAGATATATTGATCCACTATCACTTATGTTTTACTCGGTGGCTGTCGACTTCTCATACTTGTCGAGTCGTGTTCGACAGAACGCTTATTCGAGCGGTCCGCGAAAGAGGGGATATGGCAAGTGCGACACGCGACCCGTCCAACGGAGAGGGGGTCGAGTTCATTCACGGGGATGACGGCTCGATCACCGCCAAGGACATCGAGACCGGTGTCGCGTCCTTCGGCGAAACGAAGGCGGAAGCCCTCCGGATGCTCGCGGAGGCGATCGAGCTTCACGAAGGCGGCGGCGAGCCCGTGACGGAAGAGGACCTCGAAGAGTGGGGCCTCGAAGACACGGAACCCGGCGACAAGGAGCTTCCCGACTTCATGCAGTGAATGGTCCGGACGAACTTCTCCGGACGTGAGATCGCGTCTGTCCTCCACGACTTCGGCTACAAGCGCGTCGGTCGCGTCGGAAGCCACCTGAAGATGCGGTACGAGTCACCGGACACGGACGAGGTTCGGATCGTGACTGTTCCGATGGCATCGGAAGACGAGATCCCGACCGGAACGCTACAGTCGATCGCCGATCAGTGCGGTGCAGACGACTTCCACGCGTGGTGCGAGTGGATCGACGAGCATCGCTGATTCCCGACTTCACGACTTGTTATACATCTGGCCTTGGTGATCCCCTAATGTGGGACAAAAGTTGACGGCTTAATTTATAACTTGTTAGCTTGATGAATAACTCAATGAGATTACCGGCTGGAAATCCTCCGTCTGAATCGACTTTAGAGATGGATATTACCCACGACATGGTTAATGAATATCGCCAGATCTATCCAGACACTATAGCGCTATCTCCATCAAGAAAGATGGAGGGAGGTGACGATGGGTTGGGATACGACGTTGCTCAGGCGCACCCGTGGGGCCGTGCTGTCGTATTTCAGTACAAAAGTCCGAATTACAGCGACTACTATCTCGCCGCGGAGGTCGGGAGATTTAGGCACCTTGTCGATCAGAGTCATCCTGATGACGGTCAATTCATAAAATTCCAAGTAAATCTTGAACAGCTTGACATTCTCCAGCAGAACTTTGATCCAGATGAGGCTTTCTACGCCATACCCGCAATCATAAGACGGCTATCCCTACCTCATGCGATCGAATTCACATTATTCGTTGACGTCCACGATTTCCCTAATCCGAACCAGTGGAATTCGAATAATAAAATCAGGATGGGAATACCTGCGCTCTTTTCTCCTAGTTGGGGGGCGGAAAGACAGCGACGTGGAGAGGATCCCCGTCAAAACTCCGGGAGAAATATTCACTTCATCCCACCAGATCACATGACAAATCAAACGGTTTCGATTTCTACCAATGACATCTACCTGTGGAGAAACCTTCGAGCGGGAATTTTTGACGAGAATTTTGGCTCTATGCCGACGGATATCCGTACTCGAAAAACGGTTTCAGACGGCGGACAAATTGAGAGTTCGAAGGTCCATTCAACTACATATTTCCTAGTTCTTGGCGAAGAAGAACCGGAAGCTAAAAATATGAAACCGGAAGACTTCGCTAAATCATATGAGTATCCGGAACCATCGAAATACGAATTCGATCCCAACGACTATTCTGAGTAGACCCGCGACTTCTTACACAAGTCGTCAACGAACCCCCCGAATCCACCCTGATCGGGCCGAGGACCTCGTCGGTTCTGCCGTACTAAGTGCTATCTTCTTTTGGAAGTTCACATGCGCTTAGAGGCAACCGGAAAGCCGGACCAGTACAAGTGCTGGCTCACCGACGGCGAGATCGAGGAGCTCCGCCGCGCCGCCGGGAGTCACCGCGACGACCTCGTGATACAGCTCGGCGCGAGCGTCGGGCTCCGCACCTTCGAGATCCCGCAGGTCGCGCCGAAACACGTCAAACGCACCCCGGACGGCGACCACTTCCGCCTCCGCGTCCCCGAGGGGAAGGACACGACCGGGAGCGGCGGGAAGCCTCGCGACGCCTACCTCCCGCGAGAGGTCGAGGGCGACATCCACCGGTTCGTTCGATCGGAAGACGTCGGCCGGCATGAGCCGATCGTCAACCTCTCCGAGAGCGGTGTCCGGGCGGTCGTCAAACGCACGGCCGAGCGCGCGGCCGAGGTGACGGGCGACGAGGACTATCTCCACGTCTCAAGCCACGATCTCCGGCGCCGATTCGCGCAGCGCCTCCTCGTCGATAAGCAGGTGAACCCCCGCGTCGTCATGCAGGTCGGCGGCTGGGACTCCTTCCAGGCGATCGAACCGTACCTGAACGCGCCGACGCCCGAGGTCGTGAACGAGGCCTTCGAGGAGGCGGGGTTCGCGTAAGACCCGTACGAAATCTGGTGGATATCGAAACACCTCAGAGCCTGCCAGCGCCAACCGACCACCATACTGAGTAGAGATGTACTGACACGCTTCGGACTTGACTGGGTGCTAGCTAACCGTAGGGATTGAAATACCTTCCAGCCGACATGATGGTATGGACGGAGATGCGGCGACAGATATCTGTGAGAACGTTATCGAGACAATTTCAGATGTGGTCGTCGTCGATCGGGAGATTCTCGAGACAGTACTCACTGGCGTGCTTTCTCGCGGACACGTGCTCGTGGAGGATGTCCCTGGAACCGGAAAGACGCTGATGGCACGGAGTTTTGCGTCAGCGCTTGGGTTGTCGTTCAACCGGATCCAGTTTACGCCTGACCTCCTCCCGAGTGACATCACGGGATCACACGTATACCGCGAACAGCAGGGAGAGTTTGACTTCGCAGAAGGGCCAATCTTTGCAAACGTCGTCTTGGCGGACGAGATCAACCGTGCACCACCAAAAACACAGGCCGCGCTGTTGGAGGCGATGTCGGAGGGGCAGGTCTCCGCCGATGGCACAACCTACCAGCTACCAGACCCATTCTTCGTTATCGCCACGCAGAATCCGGTCGAACAAGAGGGAACGTTCGCGCTCCCGGAGGCACAGCGTGACCGATTCATTCTGAAGACGACGCTCGGCTATCCCGACACAGACGGGATGCAGACCATTCTTGACCGGCGGGCCGATCGGACCGCTCGGACACCCAATCCACAACGCGTCGTCGACGGTGAGGTCGTGTCTGAACTGCAGACCGTCCCTGAACAGGTTACCGTGGAGGACGGCATCCGCGATTACATCATCGCTCTCGGAGAGGCAACCCGCGCGGACGATCGGGTCGAGGTCGGTGTCTCACCACGCGGGATCCAGCGGCTGTTTGAGGCGAGCCGGTCCCATGCGCTCATCCAAGGACGTGAGTACGTCGCCCCAGATGACATCAAGGCAATCGTCGCGGAGACGTTCGTCCACCGATTGGTGTTGACCGCGGATGCGACGGTGCGGGATGTGTCGCCCCACACCGTTGTCGACGATGTCGTCGAGCGGGTCGAGGTCCCCGCTGTCGCGGTTAAGTGACTCACTCGTAGGCGCTCAGAGCACCGCTATCGCGTCGCAAGGAACAACAGGATGGTGCCGACTGCCGCCGCGACGACGGCGACCGCAGTTGGGGGTGCAGGGAGCTGTGGCAGGCTGCTGATCACTGCAAGCGTCCCAACGCCGAGCCCAACAGTCCCGAGGGCGATCACTGCGCCGCCGGCACCGTGGACGATTTCCGCCCGCCGAGAGGTGCCTGCTCGTCCGATCTCTTGGCCGAGCGTCATGCTGAATTCGCCGAGATCCAACACGTAGAGGCTCGCTGCGATGCCTACAAGGACAATTGGGATCGATACGTCGGAGATTCCCGCAGCGATGGCGGCGAGAAAGACCCCACTGCCGGCGAGCTGGGTGCCAGAATGCCGGTTCAGCAGTCCGATACCGTGGACAAAGCTCACGACAAGTGCCGCAACCGCCGCGGTTGCAAGGCTACTGAGGATGATCCCCGAGAGCAACGCGAACGACCCGACCGTCTCGAAGAGGTCCCGGAGCACTCGTTGGGCTGTGTCGCTTGTGCTCTGCTCGAGCGCAACTGTCGCGGCAGGGTCATGAGCGATCACGACCACAGCGGTGAGGAGGCTGCCGACAGCGAGTGGAGCGACAGGGAGGTATGTGGGGCGAAACTGCCGGGAAGCCAGCATCCGCGCTGCCCGTATCGCGAGGAGGCTGCTCACCCCGACCGCGATCCCGGCGACCAGGAGGCGTCGAGGCAGCGACGCGTAGGAGACTGTAATGAGTCCGTCGACCACGGCTGGCGGCAGCTCTTCGGCTCTGATCACCGACGAACTAATCATGACGAGCGCACAGAACTCGGTGACCAGCGCGACACCCATTCCCAGCCGTAACCAGCCCAGAACGGTGTCTCGCGCGTTTGTGACGGATTGGCGGTTGGATTCGTGTGTGAGCTCGACCACGGGAAGCCGGCTCACCGCCATGTAGAGGACGATCATCGTGACGAACCACAGCGCGACGACCCCGACAAACTGCGGCAGCACTGCGCCAGCGTCTGACGCGGGTTGCGTTGGGCGAAGCAGCTGATCGAAGCGGGCCGCGACCAGCTTGGTCCCGGCGGAGTTCAGTGGCTGCCACCAATCGACAGCGACGGCCACAACCGGAACAAACCCGACGGTCAGCAGCCGGAGCGCGGTGTACCCCGCATCACGTGCCGGTGAGAGATTCCGAAATACGGTGACTACCCCGAAGCCGGTGGACAGCCCAGCGCCCACGATCAGAAACGGGGCCGCGGCGAGCGTGTCGTACGGCGGTGTTGGCGGCCACGCGACCTGGACAATGAGGGCCGCTGCAACGGAACCGAGCAACCCAACTCCGGTCAGCGTGGCGAGCAGCCCACCTGCTACGACAGTGAGTCGATGATCTCCAGTTCCGACGGCGGCGACCGTCACTGCCAGTGTGATCCCGGTGATGACTCCAAGCAGCGCCACGAGTGCGTCGCCTGTGAGCGTTGCCAGCCCGAGCGTGCTGCCAACTGCAACGATGGCTGCCGTCGTCGTGGTTGGACGCGTCGGTTGCCAGTTTGTCGGGGGAAGCTCACCGCCACCCGGCGAGGCGGTCATGTGGCGACCTCCATCGCGCTTGCCAGCGGGAACCGCGTGTCCCAGTCACACACCGTGGCGCCCGCGCTCCGGAGCCGCGCGAGGGTGAGGCGACGCTCAACCCGCGCGACGGTCTTTCCGACCGTCTCACGGTCGGTGACATCGGGCGTTACCACGGCGACATGGCGATCAGCGGCACACAGCGTTTCGACCAGTTCACCCGTCGATTCATCAAGCGCCGGTGTCACTAACACGACATCAGCGTTCGAAGGGAGTCGCTCGTGGAGCCCACGTGAGTGGGTCGTACTGTTTCCGTCGCCATCGTGTGTGGCCTCACCGAGACTGTCAAACGTCGCCTCGATCTGGCGCCGCGTTGCCTCGTCTGCACCGGGTGCGATCCACGGGTGGCCATCCGCATTCGTTGGCACTGGAACTCCGATCTCGGCAGCCGTGATACTGCCCGTTCGGAGCCCAACCTCATTGCCCTCGGCGAATAGGCGTGTCACGACACGGTCTGCAGCGTAGACTGTCAGCTCACTCGCCGTTGGGTAGCCCGCTCCACGGGCGATCTGACCGGCATCGAGTCCATCGACGAGAACAACCGTCTCTGTTGCGCTCGTCTCGGTGAATTGGATGGTGGCCAGGGTGCCGGTCTTCGCAAATCCGCGCCAGTCAACGCGCCGGACGTCATCGCCCGGGCGATACTCTCTGGTCGAATGGAACTCGATCCCCTCGCCGCCGCGATCGACCGGTTGGGTGCCGACACGCCGAAGCGAGCCCTGTAGTTGGGGTACGTCGCCGACGTCACGCCGGCAGATCAGCGTTGTCGTTCCGGTAACGCTGGGGCGAGTCGTGGTGACGGCGGCCGAGGAAAGCGGCCGGGCCCGCACAACCGGCGACCGAAAGTCGTACGCGCCCTGGCTCGCGACGACATCGTACGTCACCGACGCCGTTTCACCTGGCCGGATCGACAGACATGCACGCGGAGAGCCCGCCTCAACAGGGAGGTCCGGGGGAACGCCATCGACAACCCGAATGTCGGTGAGGGCTGCGTCGCCGACGTTTGTGAGACGCAGCGTGACTGTCGCTCGTTCGCCGGGTGCCGCCGGCGCCGGATCGATGTCCCGTTCAACACTCACATCGATGGCAGGCGGGGTGGCGATCCACCCGACGAGCAGGTAGCCGAGCGGCACCGTCGCCCCCACAAACAGCGCCGGTTCTCCGAACACGGTGCCGGTAGTCACGAGAATAACCGCAACGAGGGTCGCGCCGTCGAACCGACCCGTGAGCGCGGTTTCTGTCACGACGGCTCACCCGTGGCGAGTTGATCGCTGCCGGTGTCGAACCGGGCCGCAATGGCGTTCGTTGTCCGCTCGATCCGGCGGCGTTTGGTTCGCGATGGCCGAAGCCACGCGACCAGACGCTGCCGGCGTGAAAGCGTCGCCTCACGGTCAGCGAGATAGGCGGCGGCGACGGTATCGTCTGTCCAAGTGCCCTCATCAAGACGGGTTTGCGCCTCTTGCTGGGAGAGCCCGTCAACCGTCACGAGCGCGTCGGCCGTGAGTGACCGTAACTGCGTCCGGATGGAATCCGTCTGGTCGCTCCCAGTGGCCGCCACCAGGGTTTCAACATTGTTATCGAAGGAGGCACCGACGACGGGCGTGGTGTCTGCTACCTCTGGTGGGTTCGACCGTAACGCCTCGAACCGTGGGAGCTCCTCGTCATCTGGCGAGGACGGCGCCGACTGGCGATCGGCCCACGCGGGCCTCGTCAGGAGAACCCACAACGCACACCCCACACCAAGTGCGGCGAACAGGCCTCCACGCACCATCTCGTCTGCGATCGCTGGACTCTGAGCGATCGCGGTGATCGACACGACCGACTCGACTTCTTGTGGCGCAAACAGCAGCACCGCCGCGAACCCGATGAGAGCCGTCCCGGCGAGGCTCGCGACCACGCGAACCACCCATGAAAATACACCGCTCCCATCTGAGCGGGGCGGGTCGGTGGAGTCACTCGGAGAGTCGCTGTCCGTGGACGGAGCGTCTGCGGTTGCAAGCCCGTGTCGGTCGTCGGTGCTGTTTGCGGTCGCCGACTCGATACCCTGCCCCGTCACGAATTTGCCTCCGTCTCATCCTCATCGGTGCGGATCTGTTCAAGCGCGTCCCGGGCGGCCGGCGCACACTCATCCGGCGCTGTATTCCCGTACTCAACGTCCCGAAATGCGTCGGTTAGGGTCCGAACGGACTCGGGAGGGAGTCCATCTCGCCGGATCGCCCAGCGGGCGATTTCTCCCGGAGTCGAGGTCCGCCACGACCGAATTGAGACGTGGCCACGGAACTCCGCCCACGCCTCTCGGATCGAGAGCAGCTCATCATCGACTTCCTCTGTCCCTGTTCCGCCCGACTGGCGGCCGTGAGTCGCGGTGTCAGATGCTCCGCCGCCTCCGATGCTGGTCCGAAGTGACCGGACGAACTGGCGAAGGGCAGCGAGGAGTGTCAGGGGGTGGAGTCGGTGGGGAAGCGTCCGGATGATGGCTATCCCGCGACGAGCGAATTGACCGGCGTGCCTGCTGAGCGCGCGCAGGAGCTGGATCGCTCCACTAATCCCCTCCCGGAGTAGCGTAGCAGCTCTCATCACGCCCCGACGACCCGCCGACACCATCTGGTCGAAGGTGGCCGCGATCCCGACGAGTCCCGCGATCGCAGAACGACCCAGCCCGACGGCAATCTGCACTACTGAGCGGGAGGCCGACCGCACGGATATCCCGCTCCGGTAGACGCGTCGACCCACCATACCAACGCCAACGGCGCCGATTCCAAGCACAAGCGCAAGGTTCCGGTAGAGGTTGGCGACGGCCGTTGTCGCCGTCGCGCTGGTGCCGTCCACGTCTGCGGTGGTCTCAATCATGGCCGTGTCAGTCAGTGGCAGTGTCACCGCTGCCGTTCCCGCTGGTCCGGTCGTTGCGGCTGATTCACCAGCAACTGCGACCGTCGCGTTCTCGACTGGCTCGCCGTCGATCCGAGCGGTGACCTCAGTTGCTGTCAGCGGCAACGGAATGATCGTTGATGCGGTGGTCGTCATGTCGAACGTGGCCACCGATATGGTTCGGTTCCCGAACGCCTCGCCGCGTGAGACGGTCACCTCAGTGGCGTTGATCGCGGGCAGTTCAACGCGTGCCTCGCCGTGTGGCCCGGTTTGTGAAACTGTGGTTCCATTGACCCGGACGGTTCCATTGCGCACCGGTGTACCGTCGATCGTTGCGTGAAGTGTGACTGATTCGCCAGCGATCGGCTTGGTTTGCGGCTCAATATCGATGTCAACTGGGACAGCCACTGTGACGTTGCTATCAGTCTGTGCGATCGTGTCGTCGCTGGTGGCAGGAGTTCTGAGACCGCTCGTGACGATGCCCACTGGGGCTGTCGACACGCGCTGGCTACTCGCTTTGAAGCCTGGCGGTGCTCCGGCCAGCCCACCTCTCACTCGTGGCTGCGTGTGGCCCGCGAGTGATTCTGACTGGCCCTCCGAGTTGTCGTCTCGGGCAACAATCTCGAGTGACGCGACATATGGTACCTCGCCGGTCACGTTCCCGTCGCCGTCCGTCTCACCGATCGACTCGCCGTTGAACAACACCTCGATGTCGGAGACCGGATCGCCGCTCCGTGTCACCGTCACCGTCAGATCATTCCCCGGGACAGGATCGTCAGCAGGGTCTATCTCGAGAGGTTCCAGCTCGTCTTCTTCGTCTGTTTCGTTTTGGCTATCTTCCTGATCTGTCTCCGTGTCGCTGTCTTCCTCTTCGTTTCCGTTGTTGTCTTCCTCCTCTTCTTCTTCGTCTTCCTCGTCGGCATCTTCTTCTGATTCGGTCTGGGAGTCGTCCTCTGATTCGGTTTCGGTGTCCTCCTGTTCTGAGTCGGTTTGTGTGTCGCCTTCGTTCGAGTCATCAGCTTGGTCACTCGAGCCGTCTTGCTCCGACTCGCTTGTCCTCTCGTTGTCACCCGAGTCCGACTGTCCCCTATCACTCGAGCCGGAACCGGGCCCGGATTGCAAGGATTCAGGAGTGGGACCTGCGTACCCCGAGTTCGCACTGTCACGGCCCGCGTCCGAACGCCCGCTAGGCGGCGTCGGATCAAAGGGTACCCAACCGACATCGTCGATGTACACTTCAACCCACGCATGCGCATTCTGACCGCGAACAACGTACTCGCCGTCAGCGACTTCCTCACCGGCCGTGTAGCCGGTCACATAGCGTGCGGGGACATCTTGTGTCCGGAGCATCGCGACCATTGATGTCGCGAAGTACTGACAGTACCCGGCCTCCATGTCGAAGACGAATGCGGTCGCGACATCCGTGTCGCGATCATGCGTCGCATCCAGCGAATACGCCTTATTCTCCATCAGCCACAGTTGGACCGCTGCGGCCGTCTCATAGTGCGTCTCCGCGTCAGCCGTGATGTCTGCGGTCCGGTCGCCAAGTCGTGCTGGCGTCTCTTCCGGAAGTTGGGTGTATCGGGTGGCGATATCGGGAGGAATCGGTCCACTCCCACTGGCCGACGCAGCCGTCCCGTGTGACGGTGGGCCGTATGTGGTTGTGGTGTACGTCTCGCCAGCTTCGATGGAGTCTGAGACAGTCAGCCCACGCTCTTCAGTAACGAAAACTTGCGTATTCGGCGCCTCAGCCGAAAATGGCCGCCATGCCGTCGCCAACGTGTCAAAGGACCGATTTGCGGTCACACGGATCGTATGCGACGGCGCTGGGTTCCCCTCGGTCACCGGGAGCGGGCCATCGAGTGGTTGCTGTTCTCCTGATTGCCGATCCCAGCCGGAACCGGTGTACGTTGTATACGCACCGAGCCGCCAACGTGACGGCTCTGGACTCTCAACCCGTAGCTCTACATGGTCCGAGAGTGACAGCGGTCCGCCCACCGTGTTTTGCTCCGGATATCCGCCTCCAGAGACGCCGCCGTAGCTTTCGGCACCCGACTCCGCCGGCGAGCCATCCTCGGTGAGTTTGGTGGTGTCTCCGGACGATCCGCGCTCTTGATCGGTCGTGTCACCGGGGGCTCCACTCCCTTGCCCACTTCCCGTTTCTTCGCCAGATTCACTACGTTCGCCGCTAGTGTCACCGCCGCTCGCCTCGCCGCTTTCACCGGTGCT
The DNA here is from genome assembly GCF_000337915.1 of Halorubrum saccharovorum DSM 1137. Taxonomy (GTDB): domain Archaea; phylum Halobacteriota; class Halobacteria; order Halobacteriales; family Haloferacaceae; genus Halorubrum; species Halorubrum saccharovorum. The sequence goes on along the minus strand of NZ_AOJE01000070.1, from coordinate 268,407 downwards.
GTCACCTCCGGCTCCTGGCTCCCCACTGGGTTCACCGCCGCTCGCCTCGCCGCCCTCACCAGTGCCGTCAGCTCCGCCTCCCGGATTGTCACTTCCGGATGCGCTACTCGCGTCTGAGCTACTGCCTGAATCGCTATCGACGAGCAGTTCTTCGGTGGCCGGCCCGTCACTTTCTTCCACACCGAGATCCGAGATTGGCGTCTCGATCCCGATTGCCGGAGCGAGCGACCCGCCAAGAACGATCCCGAATAAACAGATTAACGCGACTCCAAGGCGGAAGATCGTTCCCTTCACACCGACACCTGTTGATTTCGGTACATATTAACTTATCCCTAATACACGATTTCTAGGTCGCCCCGTCGTTGATCAAGCGCAACCCCGAGAGCATTCACGTTCTGCTCGGTGACAAAGGCTACGAGGACCAGAAGATCAGACGACTTACCCATCAACACGAGATTCGTCCACTGATCAAGCATCGTGACGTGGGGCTCGGATAGCAACCTCGGCGTCGGCGAGACGCCACAGGGATCGCTCGTCTACCACGCTGATAACGAGAGCTACTCCGCTGAGAGCGACTATGTCGAGATATACGGCACCGGCGACCAGCGCCTCTACGCGCCGAACGCATCGTCGGGATCAGAGGTGACGTTGAACACGCTCTCCGCCCGCGTGTCGCCCGAGCAGAACAGCATGCGCGTCCGGGTGCCGGAGAGCGCCAACCAGACGAACACGGAGTTCGTCGTCGAGCCGGCGAGCGTCGTCGGGGACTCGTGGACCGTGGAGTACGTCGCCGGCACGGACGGCCAGTGGTACGCGGTCGTCGACTCGACGGGCGAGGACCTCGGCGCCGCGGAGAAGCCGGACCCGATCGAAGTGAGCCGCGACGACGTGGGGCTCGTGTCGATCGTGCCGACCGACCCACCGAGCACGTCGACGGACTCGGTCGGCGGTGGCATCTTCGCAGTCACGACAACCGGGAACCTTCCGAGCCTCCTCGCGTTGTTCGGCAGCGTCGCGATGCTGTTCGTCGCCGGGACGCGTCCGGCAAGCTCGCGCGACGCCGTCGACGCGGTCGCCTCCAGCATCGATAGCGTGGTCTCCCGTATCCCGCGGGTCGGTGGACCGCTCGGCTCGGCAGTAGAGTCAGCCGTCTCGGTGGTTGGCAGCGGCCTGGTGAGCGTCGGAGAGAACCGGCTCCTCACCGGCGCCGTCGGCGCCGCGATCGCCGTGGCGGCGGCGCAGGCCGGGCTGTTCAGCATCGGAGCCGAGACCGGCGCGATCATCGCCGTCGCCGGGATCGCCGTGGGGTCGCTGTTCCTCCTCCGAGAGGCGGAGGCGTTCACGACGGCACGGTGGATCGCAGTCGTCGACGTCGCCGTCCTCGTCGCGCTCGCGGAGCGTGAGGTCGTACTTGTAGTACGCCGAGTAGTCGTCTCCTGTCCCCGTGCCGGCCTTCCAGCGCGACGAGGTGAGCTTCACGACCCACTCGCGGCCGGGCGTCGGCGCGTCGAGCCACGGGAGCACATCGTGATCGACTTCGGCGGCGATTCCGGGCTCGTCGTCGCGGTCGCCGACGACATCGTACCACAGCTGGTGGACCGCCGAGTAGAGCGCGAGGTCGCGACCCGCGTCGTTGAACACGGCCTGAGCGGCGGCGCCGTGGGCGGCCGGCTCGGGAGCGACGCGGTCCTCGAGGCGCGGATCGGGGAGCGTCCCGAGCGTCGCGTCCGCCGTCGAGGGCATATCGACGCTCACGCCGGAACCCCTCCGGTTGTGGACCTGTTTTTAGTCGAATACCTATTACTGAGAAGTAATACGTTAGAGTGAAGACCGCTATGGGGCCGGAGGGATTTGAACCCCCGATCGACTGATATCTCCGGTGCGCCTCGGAACTCCAGAGGGTCGTCAACACGACCGATGATCAGTCGGCCGCTCGGTATATCAGTCTGGAGTGTCGTCCCGGGCGCAAGCCTCTGGAGTCAGTCGCCATGCCTGGCTTGGCCACAGCCCCGCGTGATCTCGCATCAGTTGATTGCCGAAACGCAGATAAAGGGGTTTCGATCGCGAGCGATCGGGCGACGGAACGGCCGATCGAGGTGGGATGTAGTGGAGCGAAGACGGCGACGCCGCTCAGTCACTCCTCTCGGTCGTCGGCGCTCCACTCGCACTCCTGGCACTTGTAGCCGTTCACGAACTCGGTGACGCTCGGCATGTACCCGACGGTGATGACGTCGCCGCCGCACTCCGGACAGTCGCGGTCGGCGTCCGCGATCGATTCGGCTTCGAGCACCGACTCGCCCTCGACCAGCTCCGCGAGCTTCTCTGGCGTCACCATCCGCCCCTGCACGACGCGATTGGACATACCTGCCGTTCACCGCCGAGCACCTAAACACCGGCGACACGCGGGGCGGAGAATGGCTCCGGCCCGTTCGTACCGTCCCGGGGTTCCAGTGTCTACAGCCAGGGCGCCCGGGAATCGTCGTCCGCGAAAGGGTCCGTCCCGTCTCCGTCGTCGCTCGCGGTCGAGGGATCGCCGCCGTTGGCGATCACCGCCACGTCGTCGTCGACGATGGGGCCGGGCGCGGTCGGCGCGTCGAGCGGGGGTTCGGACTGCTCCGCGTCTCCCTCGCCGTCCGCACCGCCGTCGGCGTCCGCGTCGTCGTCGACTTCGTCGTCCGCCGTGGTCGCGCCGCCGTCTCCGGCACCGCCGTCGGGGTCGTCACTGGCGCTTTCGCCAGCGGAAGCGCCGGCCGGTCCGGCGTTCGGATCGTAGGCGAACAGGGTGGTCACGCCGAGCACCGCCAGCGCGATGGGCGCGTCGGTCTGCATGAGGTCGAAGGGGCCGAGCAGGATCGGCAGCGCGAGCACGCCCAGCGCGACGGCCGAGCCGAACCGGAACCGGTCGATGTCGACGCGTCCGCGGAGATGCGGGGACAGCAGCGCGATCGCTAACGCGAACCCGACGCCGACGCCCGCTGCGGCGGCGCCGTTGAGGACGTACTCCGGCGAGGTCCGGAGGACGAACCCGGACGGGTCGAAGCTGGCGACGAGCCCGAGCGAGATGATGACGCCGGGGCTCGGTAGGTACTCGCCGATCTCCGAGCTCGCGGTCTTGGCGGCGATCGTGAGGATCACCAGGCCGGCGAAGCGCTCGAAGACGGGGAGGTTCAGGAACCCTCTGAACGTGGGTGCGAAGGCGGCCTCAAGCGCGGCGAGCGGGATGATGACCGCGCCGATCAGCAGCACGGATCCGGCCATCTGTCGGCGACTGCCGTCCATCTCCGCGAGGATCACGGCGGCGGTCGCTGAGCCACCGAAGATGAGGATGCCCGTCTCGATCACGCCCGTCGCAGTCGTCAGGACGCCGGCGACGACTAAGGCGGGGAAGATCCCGTCGACGAGCGGCAACACCATCACGGTCGCGAGCAGCTTCGTCGCGCTCCCGACCTGCTGTTCGAGTCGGAGCGCGATCGGGTGGCGTGAGACGCTCATTCAGGGGCGATGTCCCTGACCGACGGGTACACGGTGGGAAGCGGACGACCCGCGATAGCCGAGGGCCCGGCGTACGGAGTCGAAGCCGCGAGCGGCCCGACGAGCCCATGTAAAGCGTTTGCGCGGATTGCCGGCTGTAAAGCGGGCGCCGAGGTGGAGGATCGGCTGGCCGGCGATGCGCGCATTCACGGGACTGTCGGAGTCCATACCTCATATATCCGTTTCGGTTGCGTTAAAGGTTGTGTGAGACGTGCCCGCACGGAACGAGAGATCGGAACATCTCGTTTTTAAGTACGTCGTGGATGTGACGACGGAACCGCGAATCGGCTGATAATTTCTCGGACATCGGTCGGTATCGATAGCCGATACGTGTACGATCGCTGCGTTATCGTACTACTGGAGCGAGAAGATCGATCGTATCGACGGATTTCGAGGATTTTCTGTACATATTGTCTGTTTTCATCGAATTAGGTGGTTGTCCGTCGGACGGAACTGAGAGCGCCGGATCGACGGCAGTTCCGAACGCCAGTTGGGACGCGGAGACGACGTCGATGTCGACGCGGTAACGACTCAGACGCATTCGATCCACAAACTTGTATAGTAGATGAACTTGGATGACAACGACGTACACGTCCGTGCTGACTCGCAACGTTTTTTATCAGCGACTCACGACGATTTATATGGCGACAGACTCCGGTCGATTCTCATCGAAACTCGATGTCCCGGAAGCGTTGACGTTCGACGACGTGCTCTTACGGCCCAAGGAGAGCCGCGTCGAGCCCGACGACGCGGACCTCTCCGCGCGCGTCTCGAAGAACGTCGAACTCACCGTTCCGATCCTCTCGGCGGCGATGGACACGGTGACCGAGAGCGACCTCGCGATCGCGATGGCACGAGAGGGCGGGCTCGGCGTGCTCCACCGCAACATGACCGTCGAGGAGACGGCCGAAGAGGTCGAGCGCGTCAAGCGCGCGCACGAACTCGTCATCCGACGCGAGAACGTCGTGACCGTCTCGCCCGACGACACGGTTCGCGAGGCCGACGCCGTGATGGAGCGTCAGGGCGTCTCCGGAGCCCCGGTCGTCGACGGGGACGACGCGGTCTTGGGGATCATCTCGGGAACGGACATCCGTCCGTACCTGGAAGTGGGCGAGGACGACGCCGTCAGCGAGGCGATGACCGACGAGGTCATCACCGCGCCCGAAGACGTCGACGCCCGCGAGGCGCTGGAACTGATGTACGACCACAAGATCGAGCGCGTCCCGATCGTCGACGACGCCGACGGGCTGGTCGGGCTCGTCACGATGCAGGGGATCCTCCAGCGCCGCGAACACGAGGAGGCCGCCCGCGACGAGGACGGTCGCCTGCTCGCCGGCGTCGCGGTCGGCCCCTTCGAGGAGGAGCGAGCCATCGCGGCGGACGAGGCCGACGTCGACGTGATCTTCATCGACTGCGCGCACGCCCACAACCTCAACGTGCTCGACTCGGCGCGGGCGATCAAGGAGACGGTCGACGCCGACGTGGTCGTCGGCAACGTCGGGACGCGCGAGGCCGCAGAGGCCGCCGTCGACTTCGCGGACGGGCTGAAGGTCGGAATCGGACCGGGCTCGATCTGCACCACCCGCGTGGTGAGCGGCGCGGGGATGCCCCAGATGACCGCCGTCTCGCAGGTGGCCGACGTGGCCTCCGAACACGGGGTTCCGGTGATCGCCGACGGCGGGATTCGGTACTCCGGCGACGCGATCAAGGCGCTCGCCGCGGGCGCGAACGCGGTCATGCTCGGCTCGTACTTCGCCGGCACCGACGAGGCCCCCGGCCGCGTCATCACGATGCAGGGGAAGAAGTACAAACAGTACCGCGGGATGGGGTCGGTCGGCGCGATGAAGTCCGGCGGCGGCGACCGCTACCTCAAGGAAGAGAACGAAGACGAGGAGTTCGTCCCGGAGGGCGTCGAGGCCGCGACCCCGTACAAGGGGAGCCTCGCCTCCGAACTCCACCAGCTCACGGGCGGCATCTGCTCCGGGATGGGGTACGTCGGCGCCGAGACCGTCCCGGAGCTCCACGAGCGCGCGGAGTTCGTCCGCGTCTCCAGCGCCGGTCAGACCGAGGGCCACCCGCACGACGTGATGATCACCGACGAGGCGCCCAACTACAGCCCGAACGAGTGACGCGGCGATAGCGGCATCACATTCCGGATTCGAGGCGATCCCGGAACCGGTGACGCGGGCCCGAAGAGGTATTTTAATATAGTCCGCGGAGAGACGAAACGTGTGAGCGAACACGTCGTCGCTCCGGTCATCCATGAGTGAGCAACCGTCGCTGGTCCTCGTGGTTGAGGACGAACCAGACTTGGCCGACCTGTACGCCGCGTGGCTCGGCGACGAGTATCGCGTCCGGACTGCGTACGGCGGCCAGGAGGCGCTGGACGAACTCGACGAGGCCGACAACAAGGTCGACGCGATCCTGTTAGACCGACGGATGCCGGGGCTCTCCGGAGACGAAGTCCTCTCCGCGGTCCGTGAGCGCGGCATCGACTGTCGCGTCGCGATGGTGACCGCGGTCGAACCCGACTTCGACATCCTGAAGATGGGATTCGACGACTATCTCGTGAAGCCGGTCACCAGCGACACCCTCCGAGAGACGGTCGAGGGACTGCTTCGACGCGGAGAGTACGACACCGAGATGCAGGAGCTGTTCTCGCTGACCTCGAAGAAGGCGATGCTGGAGACCGAGAAGAGCGCCACCGAGCTCGCGGACAACGAAGAGTACCAGCGGCTCACCGACCGGATCGACGAGCTCCGGTCGCAGGCCGACCAGTCGCTTGAGGCGGTGACCGACGACGACGACGACTTCGAGAAGCTGTTTCAGGAGTTCGACGCCGACCCCGGGGAGTGATGCCGGCGCCGACGGACGACGACGCCGAGTGACGCTGGCCGCGCGACTTTTTAAATACGATCCGACCGAACCCGCGATCGAATGCGCGTTCGCGATCTCCCGCTCTCGGAGCGGTTCGTCGATCACTTCACCGATGGGGGGATCAGCGAGCTGTATCCGCCCCAAGTGGCCGCGGCCGACGCCGGCGTCTGTGAGGGCGAGAACGTCGTCGCCGCGGTGCCGACTGCCTCCGGAAAGACGTTTATCGCCGAGTTGGCGCTGCTGACCGCGGACGGCCCCGGGCTGTACGTCTGCCCGCTTCGCGCGCTCGCCCGCGAGAAGTACGAGGCGTTCGCGGCGCTACCGGGCGTCGACGCCGCCATCTCGACCGGTGACTTCGACGCGTCGGGCGAGGCGCTCGCGGGGAACGACGTGGTCGTCGCCACGAGCGAGAAGGTCGACTCCGCGATCCGCAACGGCGCGTCGTGGGTCGACGACCTCGCCTGCGTCGCGGTCGACGAGGTCCACCTCCTCGGCGCGGAGCGCCGCGGCCCGACCCTCGAAGTGACTCTCGCGACGCTCCGTCGGCGGAACCCCGAGCTACAGGTCGTCGCGCTGTCCGCGACCGTCGACAACCCGGAGGCGATCGCGGAGTGGCTGGACGCGACCCTCGTGGAGTCCGAGTGGCGACCCGTCAGCCTGCGCACCGGGGTCGCCGTCGGCGGGGAGGTGACGTTCGACGACGGGACGGCGATAACGGTCGAGGACGGCGCCGCCGACGAGGACGGGAGTGGAGGCGGAAACGACGACGGGACCGGTGACGACGATCCCCCTGACGACACCGACATCACCGCCGCCCTCGTCGCCGACGCGGTCGATCAGGGGGGGCAGTGTCTCGCGTTCGTCCGGTCGCGGACCGAGGCGGCCGCGCTGGCCGAGCGGCTCGCGGACGACGGGCTCGCCGAGCGATTGGGCGTCGAAGCGGCCGCCGCGGCCGCGGGCGACGAGGCTGCCGACGTGGACGGCACCGCCACCGGCCGGCGGCTGGCAGACTGCCTGCGGTCCGGCGTTGCCTTCCACCACGCCGGCCTGCGGGCCGGCCACCGGGCGGTCGTCGAGGAGGCCTTCCGCGACCGCGAGGTCGCCTGTATCTGCGCGACGCCGACGCTGGCCGCCGGCGTCAACGTGCCCGCGCGTCGAGTCGTGGTCCGCGACCAGAAGCGGTACGCGGGGTCGGCGATGGAGTGGCTCCCCACGCTCGAGGTCCACCAGATGTGCGGACGCGCCGGCCGACCGGGATTGGACCCGTACGGCGAGGCCGTCCTCGTCGGCGATCGGGACACCGAGGCCGAACTCGTCGAGCGGTACGTCGAGGGGGAGCCGGAGGCGGTCGAGTCGACGCTCGCCGACCCGGCGTCGCTGCGGACGCACGTCCTCTCGGCGATCGCGACCGGGTTCGCCGAGACGGAGGCCGAGATCCTCGACGTGTTCGAGGGGACGTTTTACGCCCGGGAGACCGGCGCCGGCGGGCTGGCCGACGCCGTCGCCGTCGCGGTCGACGACCTCGTCTCCGGCGGCCTGGTCCGCCGCGAGACCGGCGAGGGCGGCGTCGAGGCGTACCGGCTGATCGCCACCCCGGTCGGAGAGACGGCTTCGAAGCAGTACGTCAGACCGGAGACCGCCGAGCGGATCGTCTCCGGACTCCGGACGGCGGCAGGCATGTCGAACCCGACGACGCTCACCGTCTTCGAGGTGATCTGCGACACGCCCGACATGCAGGACACCTACCTCGGCAACGCTGAGCGCGCCGAGATATACCGGTTCGCGCGGGCGAACGCGGGGACGCTGACGACGGCGATGGACGAGACGGACGACTTCGAGGAGTGGCTGGAGTCGGTGAAGACGGCGCGTATCCTCGACGAGTGGATCGGCGGCGCGACCGTCGAGGAGCTGGTGGAGTCGTACCGGATCGGGCCGGGCGACCTCGACTCGCGCGTCGAGCGCGCCGAGTGGCTGTTGAGCGCGGCCGAGGCGCTCGCCGAGACGATCGGCGTGCGCGTGCCGGCGGTGGCGAGGGCGCGCTCGCGGCTGTGACGTGGTGAACGGAGAAAGCGGAAAGCGGGACGCCGGTCAGTCGGCGGGCTCGACGGCCCGGTGGAAGGGCGTCCGAGCGATCGTCTGTCGGAGCTCCGCGAGGGAGTCGCGCCCGGCGTCGCCGGCGACGGACATCACCGCGAACACCTCCTGCCGAGAGATCTTCACGCCGGCCTCGGTGAGTGCGTCCTCGGGGCGGGAGCTGAGCTCGCGGAGGGTGCCGACCGCGAGCAGGTACGGGACGGTCCACGCCTCCATCGTGTTTCCGTTCGAGAGCGGCATCGTCTCCAGGTACGCCTGCGCGTCGTCGAGGAACGAGCGGGCGTACTCCGCTGTCCGGTCGACGACGCGGGCGGACGACTCGCGGTTCTCCGGGTGGACGACGCGCTCTTGATCCACTCCCTCGTCGGCGAGCCACTCGGCGGGGAGGTAGACGTTGTTCTCCTCGGTGTAGTCGTCGTACACGTCCTTCGAGACGTTCACGAGCTGGAGGAGGAGCCCGAACTCCTCGGCGGTGTCGCGGAGCCGGCGCGCGCGGTCCTCAGTGATGTCGCCGCGGGTGAGCAGGTTCGTGATGAGGTTCCCGACGGTGCCGGCGGCGTAGTAGCAGTACTGCTCCAGCTCGTCTCGGTCGTCGATGCGGAGCCCGCCCTCGGTGGCGTGCCGATCGACGAACATCGCCATGCCGTCGACCATCTCCACCACAGGCGGGACGATCGCGTCGCGGGCCTCGGGATCGAACTCCGCGAACGTCGCCACGATCGTCGGCGCCTCGGCGACGACCTCCCAGTCGTCGTTGCGCTCCGCGGGCGCCGGGAGCCACTCGTCGACCGCCTCGCGGAACGCCGCGATATCGGTGTCGTCGTCGGGGTCGATCGCTCGCCGGTACGTCCGCAACACGTCGCTTTGGGCTTCCGGAGGAATGTGCCCGGCGTCCTCGACGGTATCGGCGACTCGACAGAGGAGGTACCCCACACAGATGTGCGAGGCCATCGGTTCCTCCAACACGTCGACCGTTAGCGCGAAGGTCCGGGAGACGCCCTGCACCGCCTCGTAACACCACTCGAGGTCGGGCTCGACGGGACCGTGTGCTCGTCCGCTCATTCGGTTACCGACTCTTACGGCACAACGCATAAAAAGCCTCGTGGAACGACGGGAGCGCTCCCGGAAGCGGTCGCGGCTCCGCGGTGTCCGGTTTCTGTCCGCAGTGCGATCCGCCCAACACCGGACCCGTGTACAATCGTGTGGAAACGGCTAAGTTGCCGTGCGGACACCCACGATCATGGACTTCACGCTCTCCGGAGAGCAGCGCCAGATCCGCGACACGGTCGCGGAGTTCGTCGACGAGGAGGTCGTCCCTCGGGCCGCCGAGATCGACGAGACGGACGAGTTCCCGGCCGACTTGATCGACGAGATGGCAGATCTCGGGCTCATGGGGATGCCGTTCCCGGTGGAGTACGAGGGCGCCGGGCTCGACTACCACAGCTACGCGATCGGGCTCGCGGAGATCGCCCGCGGCTCCGGCGGGCTCGGGACGGTCGTCGCCGCCCACACGTCGCTCGCGGGCAACATGCTGTACGAGTTCGGCGACGAGGACCAGAAGGAGGCGTACCTCACCGCCCTCAACACCGGGGAGGACATCGGCGCCTTCGCGCTCTCGGAGGCCGAGGCGGGCTCGGACGTGCCGGCGATGTCGACCACTGCGGAGCGCGACGGCGACGGCTACACGGTGAACGGCGGGAAGCTCTGGATCTCGAACGGCTCCGTCGCGGACACGGTCACGCTGTTCGCGAAGACCGACCCCGACGCGGGACGGAAGGGCATCTCCTCGTTCCTCGTCCGTCCCGAGGAGGACGACGGGTTCGTCGTGGAGGGGACCGAAGACAAGCTCGGCGACAAGGGGTGTCCGACGGCCGAGCTCCGCTTCGACGACATGTGGATCCCCGAGGAGCGCCGGCTCGGCGAGGAGGGCGAGGGGTTCGTGCAGGCGCTGAAGACGCTGAACGGCGGCCGGATCACCATCGCGGCGCGCTCGGTCGGGATCGCCCGGGCCGCCCTCGACGAGGCGAAGTCGTACGCGCAAGAGCGCGAGCAGTTCGATCGCGCCATCGCGGACTTCCAGGCCATCCAGCACAAGCTCGCCGACATGGACACGAAGGTCCGGGCCGCGGAGCTGTTGATGCACGAGGCGGCCGATCTGAAGATGCGCGGCGAGGACTACATCAAGGAGGCCGCACAGGCGAAGCTGTACGCCTCTGAAATCTCCCGTGAGGTCGCCAACGAGGGGATCCAGATCCACGGCGGCTACGGCTACACGAAGGACTTCCCCGCCGAGCGGTTCTACCGCGACGCGAAGCTGTCTGAGATCTACGAGGGGACCAGCGAGGTCCTTCGGAACACGATCGCCCAACAGCTCCTCGACGAGTAGGGCGACACGAGCGAGCCGAACGCCCCGAGCGACCCGCTATCTCTCATCGTCGCTCGCGTCGTCGACATCGTTGGCCTCGCCGCCGACGTCGTCAGTCTCGTCGTCGACACTGTCCGTACCGCCCTCGTCATCTTCGTTTCTCCCGTCACCGCCCATGTCCGAGGGGTTGCGGTCCACCGCGTACTCGCCGGTGTCGATGCGCTCGGCCGGCTCGGAGTAGTCGCGACCGCTTCCCGAGAAATCGGGGCGGATCACGCCGTCGTCCGGAACGTCCGACCGTCTCTCGTCGTCCCCCTCAGAGGAAGCTTCGTCGTCGGCATCGGGGATCAGTTCGTCGCCGTCAGGAGCCGATCCGGCTGTGTCGGGGACCGGCTCGTCGCCCTCACCGGCCGGCTCCCCGTCATCACCGGCCCCCTCCGCGTCGCCGGCGAACCACTCGAACCGGTCCCGTCGATCGCGGTGCTCCGCGACGGAAGCTCGGAGGCGCTCCCGGAGGGTTTCGCGGAGGTCGACCGCCTCGTCGGTCGCGAAGTCGACGGCGGCGGCGTCGTTGCCGGCGATGGAACTGCTGCCGGCGGTGTCGGCCACGATCGTCGCCACGTCCCAGCGGCGCTGGAAGACGGTCCGAGTGTCGATCACGTTCTGGATCCGGTAGTACGGCACGACGGTGACCGTGCGGCTCCAGAATCCGTTCCGAGTGAGGAGGTGGTCGTCGCCGAGCCAGTAGCCGCGATGTTTCCACTTCAGGTGGGCCGCCGGCGGCACGGCGAGCAGGAGCGCGACCGGGGCGTACCACGGGGCTCCGGCGCCGAAGTACCAGTTGACCCCGTACGCGACCGCCACGAAGGCGCCCACGACGAGCGCGTACCGGAACGCGTACCGCCAGCGGATCCGCTTGGGCGGGCGGTGAAAGCTCGGCTCGCCGAACGACTCGACCTCGCGCGCCAGCCGGTACACCCGGTCGGTCGAGGCGATCGGGACGGCGGCTTGGCTCCCCTGGTCGCCGCCCTGGCCGGGGGCGTAGCCGGCGGTCTCGATCGAGAGGCTCGCGTAGCCGAGCGCTCGCTTCGCCGGGTTGTCGGCGATCCGGAGCGCCTGCACCTTCTCGGTCGGAATCGAGCCGCTGTACCGCCGGAACAGCCCGCGCTCGTACCGGAGTTCGTCTCCGGCGCGGGAGAGCCGGAACCCGTAGTAGTTCGAGAAGGCGATCCCCGCGCCGAGCACCCACGACACGAGGAACAGCCCGCCGACGCCGACGATCGCGGTCGCGGTGAGCGCGACCGCCGACGCGTCCGGAATGAAACTGGAGAGCACCGGAACCGACCCGGAACTTAAGAAGGCCAACAGCCCGATGAGCCGACCGTCGAACGATAGCGCCCCCACCAGGGCGAGCTCGCCCGGCGAGATCGCGAACAGCTCCTCCTCGTCGGGACCGACAGCGCCCGGCCCGGCGTCCGTTCGCCCGCTCGCCTCGCTTCCGGGTCGATCCGCGCTTTCGCCGTCCGTTTTCGTGTCGGAACCGGTCGATTTGCGGCGCTGAACCTCCCGCTGGAGCCGGGTCGCCTCGTCGGGGACGACGAATCGGATCGACCCCTCAGTACTGGATCCGCCGGCCGTCTCTAGGTCCACCGCGGCGACGCCGATCGCGCGCTGGATCACGCTCCGGCTCACGTCGACGTTCTGGATCCGGCGGTAGGGGATCTCCCGCTCGCGCCGGGAGATCACGCCGGAGGAGATGTCGAGCGTGTCCTCGGTCAGCTCGTAGTCGAACCGTCGGTAGTACGCGACCTCGTACGCGAACGCGGCGAGGACGACCGCGCCGGCGACGGCGGCCGCGGGTGCGAGCCCCCACTCCGGGTTGTTGTTGACGACGAAGAAGAGGACCACGACGATCCCGGACACCTTCTGGAGCGCGCGGTACGGGACCGACTGGGGCGCGAGCTTCACACCGCGTCCTCCCCGTCCGCGCGGATGGCCAGTCGCTTCAGCTCCTCGCGGAGATCGCTCGCCCCGTCGGGCGTGAGTCCCGGAATCCGAACGTCCGCGCCGCGGGAGCCGGCCGTGTACACCACGCACGAGGCGAGTCCGACGCCGCGTTCGACGGGGCCGCGCCGGGAGTCGACGTGCTGGATCCGCACCAGCGGCACCGTCGTCCGGACCTGCGTGACCACGCCGCGGTCGAGGTACAGCGCGTCTTCCCGGATCTCGTAGCTCCAGCGGCGGTACCGGAGGAGCGCGTGGCCGACGCCGAGCACCAGGAAGACCGCGCCGGCGGCGATCGGCGCCCACTCCGGGAGCCGATCGAGGTAGACGCCGCCGACGAACGGCGCCGTCAACACCGCGGCGATGAGAACCGCACGGAGGACCCACACGACCTGAACGCGGGGGTGGAGCGTCTGCGTCGTCATCGACGCACCCCCGACGCGCGTCCGAGTGTCATGCGCCGTGGTTGTCGGTCCCGACGTATAAGTCCGGGCGGAAATCATCGAGCGCGTCACGGAGCGCAGCTCGATCGGACCGGCCAGCGGTCGGACCGGTCGAACCGGCTCGAGACGGGACGGTGTGGTTCCGATTCGATGAGATAACCGGTGATACAAACAGTCCTATTTTAATATCGGTCTACCGACCGGACAGGCGGGGTCGCAGATGATCGCCGCTTCCGTCATCATGGTCGCCGGGCTGACGCTAGTCGCGCTCCTCTCGCAGTCCGAAGGCTACCGACTTGGCGGCGTGATGGTTCTCCCGCTACTCGCCATCTACACGTTTCGTGAGCCGCTCTCCCCGGTGATATTCGGTATCGGAGCGATCGCCGCGTGGATCGCCCTCTGGCTGCTCCGAGAGTACACGCTCAACCACGGCCGCCGCCTCTTTCTGGCGTCCGTCACCGTCGGTGCGATCGCTACGATACTCGCCGGATACGCCTTCTCGCTGCTCTTTCCGGGGCAACTCTCGTTCGAGAACGCCGAGGTGATCGCGAGCATCTTCCCCGGCGTTACCGCGTACAACGTCATGCGTCTCAATCCCGACGACCGTCGCGGCGATCTGATCGCGATGGGTGTGGGATATCTCTTCCTCGTGGGTGTCGGAGCGGCGTCGTTGCTGGTTCTCGCCGAGATCGGGTCCCCGACGCCGGCCATTCTCGCCCTGCCGACGAGCGACGCCATTCACTGGATCGGGATCGAACCGCACGGGAGCGTCTATCCGACGATCATCCCGGATCGGATCACCATCGCGCTCCTCTTCACGGATATCGTCATCTACGAGGGGGTTCGCAAACGCTACGATCACCGCCTCGCTGGGATCATCATCATCCCGCTGTTGGCGGTGTTCAGCGTCCGGTACGCCCCCGCGATCGTCATCTACGCCATCGGCGCGACCGCGGTGTATTTCCTCCTCTCGTACGTCCACTGGACGACGCTCATCTACGGGAGGGTGCTCCTCGCGATTTCGCTCGCCCTCGGCACGGCGTACGTCCTGGTCATCGGCGTTCTCCAATCGATCTCAGCACCCGGGATCATCCTCTTTTTCATCGGCCTGTTCGTCGGCATCGGCGCGTACAACCTGCATCGCGTGGCGCCGAAAAACCGGTCCGCGCACATTCGGATCTCCGCCGGGCTGTTCGCCCTCTTCTACGGGATCCTCTTCGTGCTCGTCGACATCCCCTCCGAGGGCCTCCTTCACTCGGGTTACAGTCCCGCCGCCTTCCTCGGGATCGTCGCCGTCGGGCTTGCCCTGATCGAGATGTACCGGTTCGAGCGGTCGATCCCCGACTCCGCGGCGTTCGCCCGCGAGTCGGTGTTCGCCAACGTCTCGCTCGACGACGGGGACCTTGACGGCTCGCCCCTGGTCGCGGACACGGAGGAGGAGGACCGATGAGCGACCGAGACGGCGTTCTCTCGCGGCTGCGACGCGCGCTGTCCCGCTCCGCACGGACCGTTCGGCACGTCGCGGGGCGCGGCCGGTCGCACTTCGAGCGCGTCGAGCAGACGCCGTATCGCGTGACCGTCTCGGGCGTGCGCGGTAAGTCGACGGTCGTTCGCTGGCTCAACGAGGCCCTCGTCGCGCGCGACCTCGAAACGTACGCGAAGGTCACCGGCAATCAGGCCTTCTCGTACCGGAACCGCAGCGAGCACGAGATCTCCCGCAGCGGGCCGACGCGGCTCTACGAGAACGAGCGCGAACTCCGGACGTACGCGCCCGTCGACGCGATCGTCGCCGAGAACCAGGGCATCCGAGAGTACACGACTCGGCTCGCCAACGAGCTGTTCGATCCGCAGGTGGTCCTCCTGCTCAACGTCCGCCGCGACCACCAGTCGACGCTCGGCGCGGAACTCACCGATATCGCCCGGTTGTTCACGCGGACGATCCCGGAGGACGCACACGTCATCAGCGGCGATCGGAACGACGCCATCAACGAGTACCTCGGGCGGGAGTTCGAGAAGACGGGCCACACGTTCACCGTCGCCAAACCGCGTCCGGACTCCCCGTTCGAAGACGTGTTCGGCGCCCGGTCGGCGCTCCTCGTCGACGAGGCGCTCCGCGCGCTCGACCTGGAGCCGCTCCCGCCGTCTCGGATCGAGTCGCTCGTCACCGAACTCCGGAGCGAGTGGGGGTGGCAGCGACTCGACGGCGGCGGCCTGGTCTCGAACGGGGCGATGATGAACGACATCGAGTCGACCGAACTGCTCAGACAGTTCCTCGTCAACCGTCTCGACGGCACCACGATCACGCCGTTCATGTACACGCGCCGGGACCGCGCCGGACGGACCGCGGCGTTCGTCCATTACCTCACGTGGCTCGCGGAGAACGGTCTGATCGGCCCGGTCCACGTTGCGGGATCGCACGCCGAGCTGTTGGAACGGCGCGTGGACGCCGAGTTCGTCCATCACCCGGAGTCGGAACCGCCGGAGCGGGTCCTCGACGCGTGTCTCGCTGAGGGATATCCGGTCTACCTGATGGGGAACACCGTCGCGGAGTTCATGCGCGAACTGACCGCGGAGATCGATCGGCGGACGGTCGGGTGACCGAGCGACGGTCGAATGGAAAGGGTGAGAGGGCGAACCGGTGAGAGGGTAGACCGGCGAGAGGGTAGACCGGCGAGGCGCCGCCGTTGCGGATGTGCGTGATTGACACTCTCTCACGCACGCGATAATTGCCGAAACCGATATGACCCGGGGACGAGTCGGGCCGACCATGGCCGACGACCCGTTCGCGAACATGCTCGCACAGATGGACCGCGCGGAGGAGTACGCCGACGTGGATCACGGCATCTTCGAACGGCTCAAACACCCGGAGCGCACGCTCAAGGTCACGCTCCCGGTGGAGCTCGACTCCGGGGAGGTCGAGGTGTTCGAGGGGTATCGCTGCCAGTTCGACAGCTCCCGCGGTCCGTTTAAAGGCGGCGTCAGGTTCCACCCGTCGGTCACTCAGCGCGAGGTCGAGGCGCTCGCCGGGTGGATGTCCTGGAAAACGGCGTTGGTCGACCTCCCGTACGGGGGGGCGAAGGGCGGCGTCGTCTGCGAGCCGAAGGACCTCACCCAGAACGACTTGGAGAGCCTCACCCGACGGTACACCGAGGGGATCCGCCGGATGATCGGCCCCAATACCGACGTGCCCGCGCCGGACATGAACACGAACCCGCAGACGATGGCGTGGATGATGGACACCTACTCGATGTACGAGGGGCACTCCGTCCCGCAGGTGGTCACCGGGAAACCGCTGGAGATCGGCGGGACGCCGGGGCGCGTCGCCGCGACCGGCCGCGGCGTCTCCATCGTCACCGAACGGCTCTTCGAGTACCTCGACCGCGACCTCTCCGACGCCAGCGTGGCGATCCAAGGGTTCGGCAACGTCGGGTCGCATGCGGCTCGGCTCCTCGACGAGTCCGGTGCGCGGATCGTCGCCGCCTCCGACGTGAGCGCCGCCGCCTACGACCCCGACGGACTCGACGTGGCGGCGCTGGGCGCTCACGTCGACGCCGGCGGGCTGATCGAGGAGTACGTGACGGGGGACCCCCGAGCGTTGCCCGAGGACCGGCGAACCGGCGGGGGGAACCAGTGGGACGACCCGGACGCGATCCCGAACGAGGAGCTGTTGACGCTGGACGTGGACGTGTTGATCCCCGCTGCGATCGAGGGCGTCATCACCGAGGACAACGTCGACGACCTGCGGGCCTCCGCGATCGTCGAGGCGGCCAACGGCCCGACGACCGTCGCCGCCGACGAGGTGCTCACCGAGCGGGACATCCAGGTCGTCCCCGACATCCTCGCGAACGCCGGCGGCGTCATCGTCTCGTACCTCGAGTGGGTCCAGAACGCGCAGGAGTTCTCCTGGCCGCTTGAGACCGTCAACGCCGAACTGGAGCGCCGCATCGGTACGGCTTTCGATCAGACGATCGACCAGTACGACCAGAAGGGGCTTCCGGACCTCCGGACCGCCGCGTACACGCTCGCGCTCGAACGCACCGCGAGCGCCCACGAGTACCGCGGGCTGTTCCCGTGAACGGCGACTCGCCCCTACCTCACGCCGAGCGGATCCGGTCCGCACCCACCTCGACCGGCTCCGCGTAGCGAACGATCGGGTCGCCGTCGGGCCGCTCGAAGCCACTCGCCTCGAACAGGGTGTTCGCCCGGATGTCGGCGGTCGCCTCGCGCAGCGTCCACGGCTCGTGCGCGATCTCCCCGCGGTACAGCCGGTTCCCGGCCGCGTAGAACCGGTAGTTCTCGGCGAGGAAGGCGTCGAGCGACCCCGGCTCGGCGGCGAACGCCTCGCCCGTCGGCTCGTAGGTGGCGTCGAACCGGGCGTGCGGAACGCCGGGGTGGGACCGGCGACTTGTGAACCGTATCGGGTCGCCTGCGCCTCCGGGGCGGTCGGCAGTCGGGGGGCGGGACACGTCCATCTCCGCGCGGTAGTACGGGAGCGCGAACAGCCGACGCGCGACCGCGACGCCGATCCGGTCGTCCGCGTCGAGGTTGTAGAAGTAGATCCCCGGACCGTCGGGCCCCTCGACGTACGTTCGGAGGTTGAGCTCCGGGAACGAGAGTCCGACGGGCGCTCCGCGCGGGCGGATGTCGTCCATCACGAAGGCGACGACGCTCAGATACGCGTCACCCTCGTGAGCGGCGACCGAGAGCCGGTCGGGCAGCGTCTCGGAGACGACGGCGGGATCGATCGGCCAGTGACAGAACAGCCCGTCACGCCACGTCATCTCCAGCCAGCGCCGTTCGAGCATACGATCGGTAGGGGCGCCGGCGGGATAACCCGCACGCTGGGGTGGGCTGGCACGGGCCGAAACGGGTCGCCCCAACGCGCTAGTCCTGGTCACCGCCGCCGTCGATTCTCCCGCCGCTGTTCCTCTCGTCGCCGCTTCTCCCGCCGTCGCTTCTCCCGTCGCCGCCGTCAGCGGCGTCCTTCCACTCCCCGACGCCCGAGGGGTCGAGGTGGACGTGAACGTCGCCCACGTCCTCCAAGTTCCGGAGCCCCGTGACCAGTTCCGTCTCGATGTCGTGGGCCTCCCGAAGCGTCATCTCCCCGTCGACCTCGACGTGGACCTCGACCTCGAGGTCGGTTCCGTCGTAGTACACCGTCAGGTCGTGGATCCCCTCGACGGCGGGGTTCTCGCGGAGCGCGGCGATGACGCGCTCGCGGTCGGACGCGGGCGGCGCCGCGCCGACGAGATACGTGACGTTCTCGCGGGCGATCTCGACCCCCTGGTAGACGACGAGCACGCTGACGAGCGCCCCCGCGATCGGATCGAGGATCGGGACGTTCAGGAACACGCCGAACACGCCGACCAGGGCGGCGATCGTGGTGTAGATGTCGTTGAGACAGTCCACGGCCAGCGCGTCGAGCGCGGTCGATCCGAGGTCGGCGTTCACCCGCTCGGTGTACCAGTACAACAGGTACATGTCGGCCATCGCGAACAGCAGGGCCCCGATGAGGAGGAGGCTCTGCCGCGGCGGGCTGTGGGCGCCGATCACGCCGCGGACCGACTCGCGGAGCAGTAAGAGCCCGAGAATGACGATCGTCGCGCCGACGAGTAGCGCGGTCAGCGGCTCGATCCGCTGGTGGCCGTGTGGGTGGGTCTCGTCGGCGGCGTCGTACCGGGACCCGCCCCAGACGAACACGACCGCGCTGGCGACCAGATCGGCGACGGAGTGGGCGGCGTCGGCCACCAGCGCGACGCTCCCGAAGTAGACGCCGACCGCGCCCTCGACGGCGATCTTCACCGCGTTGCCGACGACGTTCACTCCCGCGGCCCGCTGGAACCGCGCCTTCTCGCCGTTCCCCCAGGGCCCCAACATACGTGTCGGTCGTCACCGCCCGACCTTAAGAACCTCGTCGTCCGGAGCGCGCCGATCGGGCCGTGGTGGCACGGCGGCGATCCGAGCGTCGCCTCGGCCGTGGGGTATCAGAACTGATTGTCGGCGGTCGGAGCTTAAATATCTCGGCGACCAATGGAATCACATGAATCGCGACGAGCGCGGCCAAAGCGAGGTGATCGGGGTCGTGCTCCTGTTGGCGATCACGATCGGCGCCGTGGCGGTGACGGTGACGACCGGGAGCGCGGCGCTCGGGCTGGTCACCGACGAGGCCCGCTCGGCGAGCGTGGAGAACGGGATGTCGCAGCTCAGCTCCCAGTCGAGCCTCGTCGCGCTCGGCGAGACGGACGCGCGCCGGTTCGACCTCGGCTCCGTCGACGGCGGCCAGCTCCGCCTCAACGAGAGCGCGGGGCGCGTCGAGGTGCGGATCGAGAACGGGACCGACACCACCACCCCGTACAACGGGTCGATCGGGGCGCTGGAGTACGTCGGCGACCAGCGGACCATCGCGATGCAGGGCGGCGGCGTCTGGGCGACAGAGGGCGGTCGCGGGCGGATGATCTCGCCGCCGGAGTACCACTACCGCGATGAGACGCTCACCTTCCCGATCGTTCGCCTGACCAGAGACGGGTCGTCGCCCGCGAGCGGGACCGGAGTGGTCCGCCAGAACGCGAGCGCTTCCAACGCCATCGAGACCGCGAACCCGCTCCGGAACGGGACGGTCGTCGTCGAGGTCCAGAGCGACTACTACGAGGGGTGGTACGACTTCTTCACCCGACGCGCCGACGGCACCGTGACGAAGGACGACGCGAACCGGACGGTGACCGCCAGACTGGTCGTGCCGGACGAGGTGAGCTTCGACCGGACGCTCACGGTGGGCCAGCCCGACGGCTACTCACATAAGGGGAGCTGGAAGGGTGAACTGAGCGAGTCGGAGTACGTTGAAGGTGTCTCCAGCCCCTCGCCCGGTCCGCTCATCGAGAGTTCGATAGAGTCGGCGGCCGACGACAACGACAACACGTCGTGTGTGACCTCATCCGGGTTCGATAACTGCGGCACCCTCCGTGCGGGCACCTACTTTATCAACGGAGACGCGACGGTCGACGGCGACCTGGACTTCAACGCGACCGACGGAAATATTACGGTCGTCGTCGACGGCGACTTCGACGTTGGAAACAGCGAACTCACTGTCGTCGACGGCAGTGACAACGGCGTCAAATACTACGTCAACGGGTCGCTCGACTTCCAAGGGGACGGATACGTCGGAACGGCGAACGGCGATATCGAAGCCAAGCGGAACCAGTTCTACGTCAACGAAGGCTTCCTTGACGGCAGTCAAGGGGACGGGACTCCGACGATCGAGGCGATCGTCTACGCGCCGAACGCCGATGTCGTCACGAAGGGGAACCCGGCACTTCGGGGAGCGTTCGTGACGAGAACGCTGGAGACCGGCGGGAGTGCGAGTGTCGAGTACGACCCGGACCTCGCCGAGGTGGAGATCCGGATCGCCGGCGGCGCCGGCCAGAACTCGATCACCTACCTCCACGTGAGCGAGAACGTCGTCGAGGTCGACTTCGACCGGTGAGATCGGGTGTGACCGCCGAGGTCGGACTCGATCGCTCGCCGGCGAGATCGACGTGATCGGCGACCGATCCGGACGATCGACGGCCAACGGCCCCGTCGTAACGACTAAGAACGAAACGCTCCTCGGTTACGGTAATGAACGACGAGTTTTTCGCCCGAGGTGGTTCCCGTGGGCGTCGAGATTAAGGAAACGGAGGTGAGCGACGAGGACTTCGAGGAGATGAAGGGCTTTGTGAGAGATTACCTCGCGGCCAGCGTCGAGAGCGAGGAGGACGGCGGTCGGATGCGGTGGTACCCGTGGCACTCCGCGGACTACCGGTTCAACCACATTCTCAACGTCGTCGATCTGGCGACCGATATCGCCGAAAACGAGGGCGCCGACCTGGACGTGGTCCGCGTGGCCGCGGTGTTCCACGACGTGGCGAAGTTGGAGGCCGAACAGGACGTTCACGCCGAGGCCGGCGCGCGGGTCGCTCGCGAGTACTTGCAGAGCCGCGGCAACTACCCGGAGTCGTTTATCGATGAGGTGTGCAGCGTGGTCGTCGAACACTCGTACACCGGCGATCTCGCGGATGTCCCCTTGGAGAGCCGGTGTCTGATCGAGGCCGACGTGCTCGACAAGGTCGGCGCGAACGGCGCCGTCCTCATGTTGCTCCGGATGGGGTACGAGTCGCGGACCCACATGGACTCCGCGAAGATGGTCGACCGGGTGCTCCAGCGCGCTCACGACCACACCGATCGCGTCGTCTCCGACACCGCCGAGAGCATCGCGCACCAGCGCATCAAGCGGGTGAAGTGGCTCCGCGAGTGGCTCGAAGAGGAGGTCTCGCGGATGGACGCCGAGGGCGTTACCGACCGCTGATCGTCTTCCTTCGGTTCGGGTGTTTTCGGGTTTTTCGGGCTCTTCAGTGCGTCTTCCGTGCGTTTTCCGTGCGTCTTCCGGGACTGTCAGCGTCTCCACTCAGCCGTCGGTATCGACCCTCGGGAGCACCAGCTCTAGGTGCCGACGGATCCCCCTCCGGGTGTCGTCGGCCCACTCGTCGTCGGTCGTGGTCGTCCAGCGAAACATGCCGCCGACCGCGAGCGTTTGGAGCGCCGACGCGACCTCGGCGGGCGGGACAGGGTCGGCGGTCGCGTCGGCTCGCTCTTCGCCCCGCGCCCCCTCTTGGACTTCGGTCGCCGCCTCCCGAACCGTGCGTTCGAGGAACGATCCGAACACTCGGTCGCTGCGGTCGAAGTGGTCCCGGTAGGCGTCGTCGGTCGCGGCCTGCGCGCGGAGTTCGACGATGGCGGTCATGAACCGACCGTCGGGACCGTACTCGCCGGGTATCGAGTTCGGGTCGGTCGTCGCCGCGACGTAGGTGTCGAGGCGCTCTCGGGGCGCCATGTCGAACGCGCCCTCGGAGACCGACGCCTCGAAGCCGTCGAGCAGGAAGCCGAGCAGGTCGACTAACAACTCGTCTTTCCCGTCGTAGTGGTGGTAGACGAGCGAGGGACTCTTGTCGAACTCCTCGCCGATGCGCTTTATCGTGAGATCGGCGTACCCGTGCTCGCAGAGCGCGCGGAACGCCGCGCCGAGGATGGCCTGCCGAGTGTCGGCCGGCTCTGCGAACGGGTCCTTCATACGCGACCTATCCCGGCCGTGGTTATAGCTCTCTTGATTGAACGTTCATTCAGCACGCTTATGTTGAATGCGTCCGACACGAACGTATGACTCGACTCGACGCGGTCGGCGGACGGGCCGGTGGTCGCCGCGGCGCGGATCACGGGAGCCACCGTCGCCCCGGTGTCGGGGTGCGGAGATGAGCCGGCCGAAGATGGGCCGGCCGACGCGGATCGCGACGCTGACGCTCGCGTTCGTCGCGGCCGGAGCGCTCGTCGCGGGCGTCGCGCTCTCCGGTGCTGCCGCACCCGGGTCCGGGGACGCGCTCGACCGCGGACAGGCGACGCTGGTCGGAAGCGATGCGGCCGGCAGTAGCGCGATCGGCGGCGATGCGGTCGGGGGCGACGCCGTCGCACAGGCCGACGGACGGCAGGTCCGCGGCTCACCGGTGCTCGACCTGTTCCTCTCTCAGGGGACCGTTCCGAGCGGGGCCGAGTCCACCGTCACGGTCGACATCCTCAACACGGGCGAGATGGAGATGGGCAACGACCTCGACCCGCGCGTGACGACCGCCCGGGGGCTCACGCTGGAGGTCGACGACGGCGACGTGCCCATCGAGGTGGGCGACGGCACGACGGTGGTGGGCGACGTGCGGACCGACGCGAGTCCCGTTCAGGTCCCGCTCGACGTCACGGTCCCCGACGACGTGCCCGACGGGCGGTACGAGGTCGAGGTGACCGCCCGTTACCGGTACACCTTCGAGGTGGTCCCGCAGTTCAACAACCACAAGGACACCCGCGGGAGCGACGAGTTCGACCTGACGGTCGTCGTCGACGACGGCGCCCGGTTCGCGATCCTCGACACCGAGACGGACGCGCAGGTCGGCGGGAGCGGCGACGTGACCGCGACGCTTCAGAACGTCGGGGACGAGGTCGCCCGCGACGCGGTCGTCACCGGGACCACGACCGGGAGCGGCGCCGTGCTCGGCAGCGACGGCAGCGGGGAGACGTTCGTCGGGAACTGGGAGCCCGGCGAGAACCGGACCGTGACGTTCGACTCCACCGTCTCTCCGGACTTCGGCGGCGGGGCGTACGCGTTCGTCTCGACGGTTGACTACCGCGACCGCGACGGGATCGAGGAGACGGCGGCCCCCTCGCGGGCGGGCGTCGTCCCCGCCCCCGAGCAGTCCTTCTCGGTCGAGGACGTGGAGGGCACCCTCGAAGTCGGCTACTCGGGCACCGTCTCGGGGACGCTCGCGAACGAGGGCCCGCTCGACGTCGACGACGCGGTGCTGGTCGCGGACCCCCAGAGCCAGCGGGTGAGCCTGGGTGAGAGCCGGTACGCGCTCCCGGATATCGAGGCCGGCGAGTCGGTCGAGTTCTCCTTCGACGCGGACGTGAACGGGAACGCCGACCCCGGCCCGCGGCAGTTCCGGTTCACGACCGAGTACGAGAGCGGCGACTCGACGATCGCGATCGACGAGACCCGCCGGATCGAGGTCGCGCCGCGCCAGCCCGAGTTCGACCTCGTCGCCGACAACACGACGGTGCCGGCCGGCGAGACGCGGCGGATATCCTTCGAGATCACGAACCAACGCCCGGAGACGCTCTCGTCGATCAACGCGGGGCTGTACGCCGACAGCCCGCTTTCGGCCCCCAACGACGAGGCGTTCGTCGACGAGCTCGAACCCGGCGAGTCGACGGAGATCTGGTTCGAGGTGTCGGCCGCCCCCGGCGCCAGCGTCGAGACGCACCCGATCGAGCTCGACTTCCGGTACGACGACGAGCGGGGCAACGACCGGATCTCGGACGTGACCCAGTACCCGGTCGAGGTGACCGAGGCCGCCGACGACGGCGGGCTCCCGATCGGCACGCTCGTCGTCGGCCTGCTCGTCGTGGTCGCCGGCGCGGGCGCGGTCGTCTGGTACCGGCGGCGGTAACCCGATGACGGACCGCACACCCGGCCGACCGCGCGAGCGGCGGCATCCGATTTCTGACCGACCACGGCTCGACCGCCGGAGGCGACCGTGACCGCCGCCGACCGAGCCGTCGAGCGCGTCGACGAGTTCGTCACGGAGCGGCCGGTGACGGTGATCGCCGTCTTCCTCCTGATCAGCGTCGTCGCCGTCGGCGGGATCGGCGGGATCGAGACGAGCGCCGGCGCCGACCAGTTCACGCAGGACATCCCGGCCCAGCAGGCGTTAGACGACATCGACGAGGAGTTCGAGACCTCTATCGGCGGGTCGGCCACCGCCGCGCAGGTGATCGTCACCGACGACAACGTGCTCTCTCGGCCGACGCTGATACGGATCCTGGAGACCCAAGACCGGTTGGAGTCGCGGTCGACGCTCAGAGTGGGATCGACGTCGAGCCACGCCGACGCGATCGCCCGCCGGCTCGACCCGACCGCTGAGACCGCCGCACAGCGCCGCGACGCAGTCGAAGAGGCGACGCCACAGGAGCTGCGAACGGCCATCAACGACGCCGACGCCGCGGGCGCGGTCGCGGCGCAGGTGTCGGTCGACTACAACCCGACCGCCCAGACCGCCGACGCCGCGATCGTCGGGATCACCTACGACGTGCCCGAGGCGGCGACGACCGCCCGGGTGACGGGGCTCCAGACGCGCAGCGTCGAGGTCGTCGACTCGGTGCCGGGCAACGACGCCGGCGACAACGCGATCCTCTTCGGCGACGGGGTGTTGCAGTCGGAGATCACCGCGCTGCTCGGCGACACCGCGATCATCGTGTTCCCCGCGGCGCTGCTTCTCATCCTCGGGTTCCTCGTGTTCGCCTACCGCGACCCGATCGACATGGGTATCGGGCTCGCGGCGCTGCTGCTGTCGCTGCTGTGGACGTTCGGGTTCATGGGGTACGCTGGGATTCCGTTCTCCGACTCCCTCGTCACCGTCTTCCCGCTGTTGCTCGCGGTCGGGATCGACTTCGGGATCCACATCGTCAACCGGTACCGCGAGGAGCGGGGCGAGGGGCTCTCGATCGCGGCCGCGATGCGAACGACGACCGACCAGCTGCTCATCGCGTTCCTGCTCGTGACGATCACCACCGTGTTCGGGCTCGTCTCGAACGTGGCCAGCCCCTTCGAGCCCAACCGGGACTTCGGGATCGTCGCCGCCGCCGGGATCACGTTCACGCTCGTCATCTTCGGGATCTTCCTCCCCGCCGCGAAGGTGCTCGCGGACCGCTGGCGCGATCGGCTCCCGATCCCAGCGTTCGGGACGACCCCGCTCGGCTCGGGCGGGTCGCGGCTCGGGCGCGCGCTGCGCGTCGGCGTCGACCTCTCGCGGGTCGCACCGGTCGCGGTCGTCGTCCTGCTCCTCGTCGGCGGCGCGATCGGGGGCGCGTACGGTACCGGGGTGAACACGGAGTTCTCCGAGGAGGCGTTCTTCCCGAACGAGGACCGGCTGGAGACGTACTCGAACCTCCCGGAGCCGTTCGCGCCGACCGACTACACGTTCCTGCGGGTGCTCACGCTGTTCGAGGAGGAGTTCGAGCAGGGGTTCGTCGGGAGCGTGACGCTGTACGTCGACCAGTCGGTGAGAGACGACGACGCCCTGGAGCTGATCGACCGGACCACGCGCAACCCGCCAGACACCTTCGAGACGACCGAGGAGCGGCGGGCGGCCTCGACCAGCGTCGTCACCGTCATCGAGGATCGGGCGGCGCGAGACCCCGAGTTCGCCGCCGTCGTCAACCGCAACGACCGGCTCGGGACCGGGGTGCCCGACCGCAACGTCGACGAGGTGTACGAGGCGCTGCTCGACTCGCCGGCCAGAGGCCAGGCCCGCGGCTACCTCGCGGACGACCGCGGGAGCGCGCGGATCGACTACACGATCCGCCCCGGCGTCGACAACTCCGAGGCGGTCGCGGACGTGCGCGAGCTCGCCGAACGCACTCCCCTCGAAGCGGTGCCGACCGGGAGCCTCGTCGTCAACGAGGCCGTGATCGACCGGCTCACCGAGTCCGCGATCCGGAGCCTGATCGCCGCGTTCGCGCTCACGGCGATCTTCCTCGCCCTCTCGTACGCCTACCTGGAGGGGAGGGCCGTGTACGGTCTGCTCAACCTCGTGCCCGTGCTCGTCACGGTCGGGCTGTTAGTGGGGTCGATGCGGCTGTTCTCGATCCCGTTGACGCCGATCAACGCGCCGATCCTCTCGGTGTCGATCGGGCTCGGCGTGGACTACACCGTCCACTTCGTCCACCGGTTCGTCGACGAGTACAAGGCGGGACACGCGGTCGACGAGGCGTTAGACATCACCATCGCCGGCACCGGCGGCGCGCTCACCGGGAGCATGCTCACGACCGTCTGCGGGCTCGGCGTCCTCTGGCTCGCCGTGATCCCCCTCCTGCAGGACTTCGGCCTGCTGCTCGCGTTGGGCGTGTTGTACGCGTACCTCTGCTCGATCCTGCTCGTCCCCTCGCTCGTCGTCGTCTGGGACCGGTACGGGGATCGGGTCGGGCTCGGACTCGACGGCGGCCTCCGCGAGTCGACGGGCGAACGGGCGGACTAGTCGCTCGTCGACTTCTCAGTCGCGTCGGCGCGCTCGGGGATCTCGTCCCCGGCTCGCCGCGACTGCGCCTTCCCGGCGAGCACCGCTAGGATGTAGACCGCGACCGCGACGAGGACGATGGTGCCGCCGGCGGTCGTGTTGTAGTGGAACGACATCGTGATCCCGGCGAGCACGGCGATCTGCGCGAGCACGACGGAGGCGAGCAGCGCCTCGCGGAACCCGCGGGCGAGCTGGGCGGCGGCCGCGACGGGGACGACGAGCATCGCCGCGACGAGGATGACGCCCATGATCTGCATCGCGCCGACGACGACGAGCGCGGTCAGCGTCGTCATCAGGCGGTTGTACCACGGGACGTTGACGCCGGCGACGCGGGCGGCCGTCTCGTCGAACGTCACGTACAGCAGCTGTTTGTAGGTGACCGTGACGACCAGCGCGACGACGGCGAAGAGGACGACCAACAGGACGGCGTTCTCCCGCGAGACCGTCGAGAGGTTCCCGAAGAGGTACTGGTTGATGCCGACCGCGAGCCCGCCGGTGTTCAGGCTGATGAGGACCGCCCCGAGCGCGAACCCCGTCGAGAGCACGATCGCCATCGATACGTCGTTGTACGCGTCGGTGGCCTCGGAGATCAGCTCGATCGCCAGCGCCGCGATCACGGCGACGACGATCGCCGTGACGTACGGGGAGATCCCGGTGCCGAGCAGCGAGTTGACGAACAGCCCGACGGCGACGCCCGCGAACGCGGTGTGCGCGAGCGCGTCCCCGATCAGCGCGAGCTGGCGGTGAACGAGGAACGTGCCGATCAGCGGCGCCATCACCGCGATGAGCGCGCCCACGAGGAACGCGTGGTGCATGAACACGTACTCCAACATCGCGATCCCCAGCCGCTCGCCGAGCCAGCCGAGCCCGTCGCTCCACAGTCCGACGAGCCGGGCGAGGAGTCCGTAGGGGGCGGAGAGGAGGGAGATCAGCGCGACCGAAACAGACACCAGCGGCGTCACGTGACGATCCCTCCCTCCTCGCGCCGGACGTTCGTCCCGTACGCCCGATCGAGCGCGTCGCTGTCGGCGAACGCCGTCGGGTCGCCGTCGAAGTACACCTCGCGGTTGAGACAGACCACCCGGGAGGCGTGCTCGATGACGGCGCCGATGTCGTGTTCGACCAGCAGGACGGTCATCCCGTCGTCGACGAGCCCGTCGAGGAGCTCGAAGAACGCCTCGACCGACTCGGCGTCGACGCCAACCGTCGGCTCGTCGAGCACGAGCAGCTCCGCCTCGCCCGCGAGCGCCCGGGCGATGTAGGTCCGCTGGCGCTGGCCGCCCGAGAGCGCGGTGATCTTGCGGTCGGCGAGGTGCTCGATCCCGACCGTCCGAAGCGCCTCGCGAGTGCGCTCGCGGTCGTCCGCCGTCACCCGGCCGAACCCGGCGTGCGGGAACCGACCCATCAGGACGACCTCGCTCACCGTGATCGGCATCCGCTTCTCGTCTTCCGTCACGTCCTGTGCGACGTAGCCGACGCGCTCGCGCTCCGCGAACGCCCGGGCCGGGTGACCGAGCAGTTCGGCGGACCCCGAATCGGGTTCGTGAAGTCCCAAGAGAAGCCGGAGCAGCGTGCTCTTTCCGGAGCCGTTCGGTCCCACGATCCCGACGTACTCGCCGCGCTCGACCCGGAGGTCCACGTCCTCGACCACCGGGACGGCGGCGTATCCGAACGTGAGGTCTCGGGCCTCGACGAGGGGGGTCCGGGCGGCGTCGGTCGGCGCGGGCTCCCCGCTCATGGCTGGAAGTTCCGGCCGTAGTCGGCGAACGTCACGTCCTCGGGGTCGTCGATGCCGAGCAGGATCCGGAACGTCGGGAGGTTCACCTCGCGAGCGATGTCGAAGTACCCCCACCCCCGCTCGACCCACGACTCCGCGGTCCCCGCGTACGGCGTCACGGGGAAGTAGGCCGTCACGTCGGTCTGCTCTAAGAGCTGGCGCGCCGGCCGTATCGGCTCGAAGACGGCGGCGCCGATGTGGCGGATGCCGTTCGCGGCGATCGTGTCCTGCGCTCGCTGCATGTCGGCCGGCCGAACGTCGTTGCTGGCCGCGAGGTTCACCACCAGCGGCTCGATCGTCGCGCCGTAGCGTTCCGAGACGTAGCCGAAGGCGTTGTGCGCGGCGAGGAACGCCACGTCGCGCTCGGCCGCGTCGAAGACGGCGTTCCACTCCTCGTCGAGGGCGTCGAGCTCCTCGTCGAGGGCGGCGGCGTTCTCACGGATCGTCGCCTCGTGGTCGGGAGAGACGCCAGCGAGCCCGTCGGCGAGGTTCGCGACCGCGACCTTCGCGCGCCGCGGGTCGAGCCAGAAGTGCGGGTCCTTCGCGTCCTCGACCGCCTCCTCTTCCGTGAGCGAATCGGCCAGGTCGATGAGGTCGACGCCCTCGCGGGCGTTGATCAGTTCGGTCTCGGTCGTCTCGGCCGCGAGCGCGTCGATGGCGCGGTCGACCCACGGCTGGAAGTCCGGCCCGACGTGGACGAGGGCGTCGGCGTCGGTGATCCGACGCTGAATCGAGGGGTCCGGCTCCCAGCCGTGGCCGTGGAGCCCGGTCGGGACCAGGTTCTCGACCGCGATGTCGGTCCCCTCGGCGAGCGAGTCGGCGAAGTCGTAGAACGTGAAAAACGAGGCGACGACGGTGTAGCCGTCGCCGGTGCTGTCGCCGTCGCCGTCGCCGGTACCGTATCCGTCACCCGCCGAGCCCGTGTCGGCCGCGTTCCCGGTGCAGCCGGCGAGTCCTCCCGCGAGAGCGCCGGCGCCGATCGAGGCGAACCGACGCCGAGAGACGGTCGACGAACCGTTCGCGTCTGTGTGCATACCGTTATTTAGATCGGGAGTGTATAATATACTTCTGGTCAAAGAAAAAGATTAGACTAGTCTAATTATCGGGGTCGACCGCCCGGACCTCATCTCCACGCGCCGACACGACTTTGGCACTCGGCGCGGACCGGTACGTCGATGACGGACACCTCCACGCGCGAACGGTTCCGACGGAACGCGAGCGGCATCGCCGCCACGGCGGTGACGGGGACGTGGCTCGCGGCGCTGCTGCTCGATTTCGGCTGGTGGCTCCCGCTGATGCTGTTCGGCTACATCGTGATCGTCCCGGTTGTCTCGATGTTGTTCGACGAGGAGGAGTCGGCGTGGGGCGGCGCCGACCGGACAGCGGGGCGGGAGACAGACCCGGAGAGTGAGCGCGACCGAGAGCGGGAGCTGAGCCGGCACGCGGGACGCGATCGAAGCGGGGACCGCAACCGCGACGATGTCGGACGCGGCGACACGACCGACGCGCTCGACCGGCTCCGCACCCGGTACGCGAACGGCGACCTCACCGACGAGCAGTTCGAGCGAAAGCTCGACCGGCTGTTGGAGACCGAGACGCCCGAGGACGCCGCCGAGTACGTCGAACGGAGCCGCCGGAGCGAGTCGGAGTCCGACCGCGGCGTCGAGCGCGAACGCTGAGGCGTCGACTGCCGCTGTGAGAGCGCCCGCGACCCCTCTTGACCGGCCAGCAAACCTCAAGCTTCAATGCGCGCGGTCGACTCTACCGCGTATGAGCGACCAACAGCTTCGCAAGGAGGCGCACGACCTGGACGTCACCGTCTGGGTCGGGAAACACGGCATCGATTCGGTCGTCGACGAGCTCGACGACCAGCTCGACGACCGCAAGCTCGTGAAGGTGAAGTTCCTCCGAGCCGCGCGGGGCGGGACCACGACCGACGAGCTCGCCGCGGAACTGGCCGACGCTGTCGGCGCCGACCTGATCGAGACCCGTGGGAACACGGCGGTGCTGCACTGATGAGCGGCGCGGGCGGCGCGGGCGGAACGGCCGACGCGGGCGGAGTCGTCGCGATCGCGGGGACGCTGGAGCCGTACCTCGGCCCGCTGACCGGGCTCGTCGTCGACGCCGCGATCTTCCTCGCCGTCGTCGTCGCCACGTACGTCCTTTATAAGGTTCTCATCGGCCCGCTCCTCCGTCGGGTCTTCGACAGACAGGGCCTCGACGAGCACGCGCGGCGCCCGCTCCAGAAGATCGTCGCGTTCCTCGTGCTGTTCGCGGGCGTCACCGTCGCGTTCGGCGCAGCGGGCTATCAGGGGTTCCTGCGCTCGCTGGCGACGATCGCCGCCGCGGCGACGCTCGCGATCGGCTTCGCGCTCCAGGACGTGATCAAGAACTTCGTCGCGGGCGTGTTCATCTACACTGACAAGCCGTTCCGCATCGGCGACTGGATCGAGTGGCAGGGGAACTCGGGCGTCGTCGAGGACATCTCCTTCCGCGTCACCCGCGTGCGCACCTTCGACAACGAACTGCTCACGGTGCCGAACCACACGCTGACGAGCGACGTGGTGAAGAACCCGGTCGCGAAGAAGACGCTGCGGCTGAAGTTCGTCTTCGGGATCGACTACGAGGACGACGTGGACAAAGCGACCGACATCATCGTCGAGGAGGCCGAGCGGAGCGACGCCATCCTCGACGACCCCGCGCCCTCGGTGCGGCTGACCGAACTCGCCGACTCGTACGTCGGCCTGCAGTCGCGGATCTGGATCGACGACCCCTCACGCGCCGACTTCGTGAAGGCGCGTGCCGACTACGTGAAGGCCGTCAAGCAGCGGTTCGACGAGGAGGACATCTCGATCCCGTTCCCGCAACGCACGGTCTCGGGGCGCAACGAGTGGACGGATCCCTCGTCGTTCGGCGGGGAGTCGTAGGCGCCCGTCGAACGCGGTCTCTCGCGGCGGCCCGCCCGGCTCCCGATAGTAACGAACTTGAGGGTCGGGTATCTGGTTGTGCCCATGCATGTGGTCGTCATCGGGGCCGGCGAGGTCGGGACGAGCATCGCTGCGAGTCTCGCGTCGGACCACGAGGTCGTCGTCGTCGACGTCGATCCGGACCGAGCGGACCAGCTCAAGTACGAACTCGACGTGCTCACCATCGCCGGCGACGGGACCACCTCGGAGATACAGACGGCCGCCGACGTCGGACGGGCCGACATGGTCATCGCCTGCACCGACAACGACCAGACGAATCTCGTCGCCTGCGGGGCCGCGAAGACGCTCGGCGACGCGTTCACCATCGCCCGCGTGAAGAGCACCGAGTACCTCCGGACGTGGGAGGGCGACGAGGGCGCGTTCGGCGTCGACTTCATGGTGTGTACCGACCTGCTCACCGCCGAGAACATCGTCCGCGTCATCGGGCTCCCGGCGGCGATCGACGTCGACCCCTTCGCCAGCGGCCTGGTCCAGATGGCCGAGTTCGAGATCGCGGAGGGGAGCCCCGTCGCCGGACAGACCGTCTCGGAGGCCGACCGCTTCGAGTCGCTCACCTTCGTGGGGCTGTTCCGCGACGGCGAGATGACCATCCCGCGCGGCGACACGGACATCGCCGTCGGAGACCGCGCCGTCGTCATCGGGAGCCCGGAGAGCGTCCAGTCGTTCGCGACCGACGTGGCCCCGGAGGCGACACCCGGTCGCGCCGACGAGATCGTCGTCGTCGGGGGGAGCGAGATCGGCTACCAGACCGCCCGGCTCCTCGAAGAGCGCGACTTCAAGCCGCGGCTGATCGAGCGGGACGCCGACCGGGCGCGGTGGCTCGCGGAGAACCTCCCGAACACGGTCGTGATGGAGCACGACGCCACCGACACCGAGTTCCTCTCCCGCGAGCACGTCGACGACGCCGACATCCTCGTCACCGCGCTCCGCTCCGACGAGAAGAACCTGCTCGTCTCCGTCCTCGCCAAGCGACTGGGGGTCAACCGAGTGATCGCGGTGGTCGACAGCCCGGACTACGTCACCGTCTTCGAGGAGATCGGGATCGACATCGCGATCAACCCCCGCACGGTGACCGCGGAGGAGATCACGCGGTTCACCTACGAGAGCGTCGCGGAGAACATCGCTGTCCTCGAAAACGACCAGGCCGAGGTCCTCGAACTCGAACTCACCGAGGGGTGCGGGCTCACCGGCCGGCCGATCTCCGATATCGTCGCCGAGAGCGACGCGCGGTTCGTCATCGGCGCGATCACGCGCGATCACAAGCTGGTCACCCCCCGCGGGGACACCGTGCTCCAGGCCGGAGACCACGTGATCCTGCTCGTGGACTCGGACTCCGTGGGGAAGATCGCCTCGATGGCGTAACCCGCCCGTGAGGACCACAATCCGGGTCGGCTGGCGCGCGAGCGTGGGGCTCACCGGCGACGTCCTCGCGGCCCTGCCCGTCCCGCTGGCGTTCCCGCTACTCGTCGCGCTGTACTACGGCGAGTCTCCCCTCCCCTTCCTCGCGGCGATAGCGGTCTCGCTCGCGCTCGGAGCGGCCTTCCGATCGGTGCAGGACCCGGAGGTCGACCTCGGCCCCCGCGAGGCGTTCCTCGCGGTCGCGATGATCTGGTTCCTCGTCGCCGCGGTCGGCGCGATCCCGTTCGTCGTCGCGGACGTCGGGACGGTCGCCCACCCGGTGAACGCGATGTTCGAGGCGATGAGCGGGCTGACGACCACCGGGGCGACCGTCCTTCGGGACTTCTCGCTCCACTCCCGCTCGGTCCTGATGTGGCGGCAGGTGATCCAGTGGCTCGGGGGGCTCGGGATCCTGATCTTAGCGACCGCGGTGCTCTCCGAGATCGGCGTCGGTGGGGCGCAGCTGATGGAGTCGGAGTCGCAGACCCAAGACGTCAACAAGCTCACGCCGAAGATCTCGCGGACCGCACAGCTCATCTGGGGCATCTACTTCGGGCTCACCGGGCTCGCGATCGCCGTCTACTTCCTGCTCGGCCTCGCCGTCGACCCGCAGATGGACCTGTACAACGCGGTCGCGCACGCGTTCACGTCGGTCGCGACCGCCGGGTTCTCGCCGGAGCCGGATTCCATCGGCGCGTTCCACCCCCTCATCCAGTGGGCGGTCGTCCCGTTCATGGTGATCGGCTCGACCAGCTTCGTGCTCATCTACTTCGCGATCAACGGCGAGCCGATGCGCCTCTTAAAAAACGAGGAGTTCCACTTCTACCTCGGCGCGATGGGGACGCTCGCGTCGATCGTCGCCCTCGGGCTGTTCCTCGATCCGAGTACCACCTTCGGCGCCGAGGGGACGATCCGCCACGCCGTCTTCAACGTCGCGTCGATCGTGACGACGACGGGGTACGCGAGCACCGACTACGTGCTGTGGGCGCCCGCGGCCAAGCACATGCTGTTCATGGGGATGTTCATCGGGGGGATGGTCGGCTCGACCACCTGCTCGATCAAGTCGCTCCGGTGGCTCGTCGCGCTGAAGTCGTTCAAGCGGAACCTCTATACCGCGATCCACCCGGAGGCGGTGCGGCCGGTCCGGATCTCGGAGAAGCCGATCGACGAGGGGGCGATCCGCGACATCTACGCGTACCTCCTCTTGAGCGTCGTCATCTTCTTTCTGCTCACCGTGGTCATCGTCGTCGACGCCGAGCGGGCGAACCTCCGCGTGGACGAGTTCGAGGCGCTCGGCGCGGCGGCGACGACGTTCCTCAACATCGGTCCGGCGTTCGGGGACGCGGGGCCGTACGGGACGTTCGCGACCTTCCCGCTGAGCACCCGAGCCGTGATGATCGTCCTCATGTGGATCGGTCGGATCGAGATCATCCCCGTGCTCGTGCTGTTCACGAAGGCGTTCTGGACGTCGTGNCCCGAGCCGTGATGATCGTCCTCATGTGGATCGGTCGGATCGAGATCATCCCCGTGCTCGTGCTGTTCACGAAGGCGTTCTGGACGTCGTGACCCCGACTCGGCCGCCGATCGTCCCCCCTTCGACAGTTTAATACAGCGAACGGGCTACTGCCATATCGATCGAGTAATTATGTCGTGGGGCGTCAACTGGAAGGCGAGCGTGGGGCTTCTCGGGGTCGGGATCAAGTACCTCGCCGTCACGATGCTGGTGCCGCTTGTCGTGGCGCTCGTGTACGGCGAGGACATCTGGGTGTTCCTCGTCTCGATGGCGATCGTCGCCGCGATCGGGTTCGCCGTCGAGCGGGTCGACCCTGATCCGGATCTCGGACCCCGCGAGGCGCTGCTTTTCGTCTCGCTCGCGTGGATCGCGGCCGCGGCGATCGGCACCGTTCCGTACCTGCTTGCCGGCTACGGGACGGAGTCGACGATCGGGCTCCAGACCGGGTCGATCGGCGCGCTCACGGGGTCAATCGTCAACGCCCTCTTCGAGTCGATGAGCGGGTTCACCACCACGGGCGCGACCGTCCTCGGCGAGATCAGCACCGACCGCCACTCACACGCCGTACTGATGTGGCGCCAGCTCACGCAGTGGCTCGGCGGGATGGGGATCATCGTCCTGATGATCGCCATCCTGCCCGAGGTCGCGGTCAACGGCGCCCAGCTGATGGAGTCGGAGGCGCCCGGGCCGGAGCTCCAGAAGCTCACGCCGAAGATCGCGGAGACGGCGCGCGCGCTCTGGCTCATCTACTTCGGCTTCACCGTCGTCTACATCGTCATCCTGTACGGGCTCCACGTCTTTGGGATGGCGCCGAACATGGGCCTGTACAACGCGGTGGCTCACGGCTTCACTACCCTCCCGACGGGCGGATTTTCACCAGAGGCCGACAGCATCGCGGCGTTCTCGGCCGCCGTCCAGTGGGTCGTCATTCCGTTCATGGTCGTCGCCGGCGTCAACTTCGCCCTGTTCTGGCACGTGCTGCGCGGCGAGGCCAAGGTGATGCTGAAGAACGCGGAGTTCCGCGCGTACGCCGGCGCGCTCGCAGTCGTGACCGCCGTTCTCGCGGTGCTCCTGTTTCGCGGCGCGGCGCCGGCCATCGAGCTGGGCGGCGCGACGCAGGGCGTCGCCGAGAACTCGCTCCGACAGGCCGCGTTCCAGATCGGGTCGCTGCTGAACTCCACGGGGTACGCGACCGCCGACTTCGCGCAGTGGGACACCGACGCGCAGATATTCCTCATGTTCGCGATGTTCATCGGAGGCTCCGCCGGGTCGACCGGCGGCGGCGTCAAGATCGTCCGGTGGCTCATCGTCGGGAAGGCGATCCGGAGAGAGCTGTTCACCTCTGCACATCCGGACGTCGTGCAGCCGATCCGGCTCAGCGGGAGCGTCGTGGACGAGGACGCGATCCGGGGCATCATGGCGTTCACCATCTTGTACCTCGTCTTATTCGGCGTCTCGGCGGTGTTCCTCTCGCTCGACGCCGCGCGGATCGGGACCCAGCTGACGATGCTGGAGTCAACGAGCGCGTCGCTCGCGACGATCGGGAACATCGGGCCGGGCTTCGGCCGGCTCGGGCCCTTCGGGAGCTACCTCTTCTTCCCCGACACGTCGAAGCTCCTGATGGTGTTCCTGATGTGGATCGGACGGCTAGAGATCGTTCCGGTGCTCGCGGTGTTCATCTCTGCGATCGACACCCGCTAACGCCAGCTGAAGTCTCGTTTAACGGGTTTTAACTCTATTAGACGCGTTTTCCAACGCGCTACTTATCGGAGCCGAGAGAGCGTATCTTCTTAACTGACGGGCGAATAATGGCGGACATGACGAGCACCGACGAGACCGGCGGTCAGGACCTGCTCGGCCACGTGCTCCTCCCGGTCGCTCACGAGGAGGACGCGCTGGCGACGGCGAGAGCGCTCGAACCCTACGATCCCGAGCGCGTGACCGCGTTGCACGTCGTCGAGAAAGGCGGGGGTGTCCCGGACAAGACGCCCGTCGAGCAGTCCGAGGAGCTCGCCGCGGAGTCCTACGCCGCGGTCCGGACGGTGTTCCCGGACGCCGACGAACACACCGCGTACGCTCGCGACATCGTCGGTGCGATATTCGACGCCGCCGAGAAGGTCGACGCGAGCGCCGTCGCCTACCGTTCTCGCGGCGGGAACCGTCTCATGCAGTTCCTCTCCGGCGACATCTCGCTGAAGCTCGTAACGAACGCACCCCTTCCTGTCGTTGCGC
This sequence comes from Halorubrum saccharovorum DSM 1137, assembly GCF_000337915.1. Taxonomy (GTDB): domain Archaea; phylum Halobacteriota; class Halobacteria; order Halobacteriales; family Haloferacaceae; genus Halorubrum; species Halorubrum saccharovorum. The sequence goes on along the minus strand of NZ_AOJE01000070.1, from coordinate 231,540 downwards.
TCCCCCGGGTGGACGACGAAGAATGAGCGACGAGGAACTCGCAAAGGACCTGGGGCTGGTCTCCGCGATGACGATCGGGATCGGAACGATGATCGGGGCGGGGATCTTCGTCCTCCCGGGCGTCGCCGTCAACGCCGACGGCGGTGCCGGTCCCATCGTCGTCGTGTCGTTCGTCGTCGGCGGCGTGATCGCGATGGTGAATGCGCTCTCAGTCTCTGAGCTCGGCACTGCCATGCCGAAGGCCGGCGGCGGCTACTACTACATCAACAAGTCGCTCGGTCCGATGTTCGGATCGATCGCCGGGATGGGCGACTGGATGGGGCTCGCGTTCGCCTCCGCGTTCTACTCCATCGGGTTCGGCCAGTACCTCGCGGTGTTCGTCGACCTCCCGACGATCCCGGGGCTCAACGCGATACAGGTGGGCGCGCTCGTCGCCGGCGCGGTCTTCATCGGCGTGAACTACGTCGGCGCGAAGGAGACCGGCGGGGTCCAGACGGTGATCGTCGGCCTTCTGCTCTCGATCCTCGCGGTCTTCTCGGTCGCCGGCTTCTTCTCCTTCGACTACGCGACGCTCGCGGGCAACGAGGGCGGGCTCGCGCCGGGCGGCTACGGGGCGATCCTCCCCGGGACCGCGCTCGTGTTCGTTTCCTTCCTCGGGTACGCGAAGATCGCGACGGTCGCCGAGGAGCTGAAGAACCCCGGTCGGAACCTCCCGATCGCGATCATCGGGAGCGTCGGCATCGTCACCGTGATCTACGCGATCCTCGTGACGACGATGCTCGGCGTCGTCCCGTGGCCGGAGCTCAGTCAGGACGCGCCGGTGGCGCAGGCGGCCCGCGTGGCCTTCCCCGAGTCGATCGGTCCCGTCACCGGCGTCGCAGGCGGTGCGGCCGCGGTGATGACCGTCGGCGCACTGCTGGCGACCGCCTCGTCGGCGAACGCCTCGATCCTCGCGTCGGCCCGGATCAACTTCGCGATGGGGCGCGACAAGATCGTCACCAACTGGCTCAACCAGATCCACCCCAACTACGCGACGCCGTACCGGTCGATCCTCGTGACGGGCGGGCTCATCGTGGTCTTCATCGCGCTCCTGGGCCGCGACATCGAGATCCTCTCGAAGGCCGCCAGCGTGCTCCACCTCATCGTGTACGCGCTGATGAACGTGGGGCTCATCGTCTTCCGCGAGGCCGACGTGCCGGAGTACGACCCGGACTTCACCGTCCCGTTCTACCCGCTGACCCCGATACTCGGGGCGGTGTTGTCGCTCGGGCTCGTCGCGTTCATGGACGGGATCGAGATCGCGCTGTCGGGCGCGTTCGTCGTCGCCGCCGTGGCGTGGTACTTCGTCTACGCCCGCAACAAGACAGACAAGCAGGGCCTACTCTCCGAGCACATCCGGAGCCGCGAGAGCGAACTGCCGGACCAGGTCGTGGGCGCCGCCGACGCGGTCGCCCCGAACGGAACCGGAGACGAGGGGCCGACGATCATGGTCGCGGTGTCGAACCCGCGGACCGAGAGCGCGCTCATCACGCTGGCCGGGGCGATCGCGCAACACGAGGGCGGCCGCGTGCTCGCGACGCACATCGTCACCGTCCCCGACCAGACCTCGCTCGAGACGGCCGCCGAGAACCGGAGCGGGCTCGACCAGTCCTCGGAGGAGCTGCTCGCCGCGGCCGCCGCCGACGCCGAGGCGTTCGACGTGCCGATCGAGACGAAGACGATCCTCTCGCACCGGGGGATCGAGGAGGTGTTCGACGCCGCGCGCACGAACGCCGCCGACACCGTCGTGATGGGCTACGGCGGGACGCGGTTCGCGGGCGGGCGCGTCGAGGGCTCCCTCGACGAGCTCACCCACGACCTCCCGTGCGACTTCCTCGTCTTAGACGGCCAGCGGTTGGACTTATCGGACGTGCTCGTGCCGACCGCCGGCGGTCCCTCCTCCGACCTCTCCGCGGAGGTCGCGAGGGCGCTCCGAGAGACGGTCGGTGTGGACGTCTCGCTGCTGTACGTCGCCGATTCGGGCGAGGAAGAGTCCGGCCGCGAGTTCCTCTCGGGCTGGGCCGACGGCCACGGACTGGGCGACGCGACCCTCCGTATCGAGACCGGCGACGTCGAACGGACGATCGGTCGGCTCGGGGAGGAGTACGACCTCGTGATCGTCGGCGCGACCGAGCGCGGCCTGCTGTCGCGGATCGTCCGCGGCTCGCTGGCGTTCGAGACGATCGAGAGCCTCGACACGCCGGTACTGCTCTCTGAGCGCCCCTCCTCGCGGTCGCTCCGCGAGCGACTGTTCGGCGAGCGCTGAGAACGTCCGACGCACTGAGTTTCGTACAGAGCGGTAGCCTTTCGGTGGTCGCTTCAGAAACGCAGTCACATGTATCTGATCGTCGTGGGCGCGGGCGACATCGGAACGCCGCTCGTCGAACTCGCGACCGAAAGCGGGAACGAGGTTGTCGTCATCGAGCGCGACGAAGACCGTGCCGAGCGGGCGTCGAGGCAGTACGACTGTCTCGTTCTCAACGACGACGCGACGTCGAAGGAGACCCTGCAGGACGCCGGGGCCGACCGCGCAGACGCCCTCATCTCGACGACGGATCAGGACGCGACGAACATCATGGTCTGTCTGCTGGCACAGGAGCTGTCGGTCCCGAACATCGTCTCCGTCGTTCACAACCCCGAACACATGAGCGTGTTCGAACAGATCGGCGTCAACACGATGCAGAATCCGCAAAGCCTGATCGCGGAGTACCTGTATCGCGCGGTGAGTCGACCCTCCGTCGTCGACTTCATGCACATCGGCGAGGAGGCGGAGGTGTTCGAGATCACCGTCGGAGCCGACGCGCCGATCGCCGGCAAGACGCTACGCGAGGCGGATGAGGCGGACCTCATGGGCGGACAGACGCTGATCGTCGCCGTCGAGCGCGACGGCGCGGACACGCCGATAACGCCGCGGGGGAACACGCGTATCGAGGCCGGCGACCTGCTCACGGTGTACTCGGGGAGCGGCGTGACGCCCGAGGTGACGGACGTGTTCGGCCATCCGGAGGACCACGCCTGAGATGGCCGTATGGAACGGCCGCGGAGTTCCGAGCGATCTGGCGGTGATCGCTCGGGACATCGGATCGCTCCTCCTGATGGAGGCCGGACTGATGACCGTCTCGGTCGCCGTCGCCCTCGCGTTCGGCGAGCTTCACGCGGCCCTCGGCTTCCTCGTCGCGGGCGGCGTGACGTCCCTCGTCGGCGGCCTCGCCAACCGACGGTTCGCCGACGCCCCGGAGCCGAAGATGAAACACGGCATGGTGATCGCCGCCGGGGGCTGGCTCATGGTCGCCGTCTTCGGCGCCCTCCCGCTGTTCCTCACGGCGTGGGTGACGCCGGCGGCGGTCATGGACGCCTTCGTCCCCGCCGCGGTGGACACGTCGTCGTGGGAACCGATCGGCGTCGGCGGGACCACGACCCTCTCCAGTCTTGCCTACTTCCGCGATCCGCTCCACGCCTTCTTCGAGAGCATGAGCGGCTGGACCGGGAGCGGGCTGACGATGGCGATCCACGAGCCGTCGCTGCCGCGGGCGGTGCAGTGGTGGCGGTCGTTCATTCAGTGGGTCGGCGGCGTCGGCGTCATCGTTCTCACCGTCTCCATCCTCTCGCGTCCGGGGAGCGGGAGCTACGCGCTCTACCGGAGCGAGGCCCGCGAGCGGAAGATCCACCCGAGCGTCGTCTCCACCGTTCGGACGGTCTGGAAGCTCGTCGTCGCGTACACTCTGTTGGCGTTCGCATTGCTGTTCGCTGCGATCCGCGCGAGTGAGAGCGCGTACGCCGAGTCGCTGTCGGTCGGCGAGACCGCGTGGCAGGCCCTCAACCACGCGATGACGGGGCTCACGACCGGCGGGTTCTCGGTCACGGACAACTCGATCGCGACGTACGGCTCGCCGCTGGTCGAGGCCGCGCTGCTGCCGATCATGATCCTCGGCGCGATCGCGTTCCCGATCCACTACGTGGTCCTTCGAGATCGGAACGTCCGCGAACTGATCGCGGACCTCCAGACCCGGTGGCTGTTCGCGCTGCTCGGGGCCGGCGTCCTCGTGCTCTCGGTACAGAACGTCGCGTCCGTCTCGACGACCGCCGACGCGTTTGCGACGGAATCGTTTCTCTCTGTTCCCGTGCCGCTGCTCGACGGCGCGCAGCTCGACGCGGTTCGTGACTCGACGTTCCAGTGGATCAGCGCCCTGACCTGTACCGGCTTCCAGTCGGCGCCGATCGGCCGCTGGCTCGCCGGTGCCAAGGTGCTAGTCGTCGGCGCGATGGTGCTCGGCGGCGCGGCCGGGTCCACCGTCGGCGGGATCAAGATCGTTCGCGGATACACCGTCGCGCGCGGCATCGCGTGGCAGTTCTCCCGGGTGTTCCTTCCAAAGAGCGCGGTCGTCACCGCGCGCATCGGCGACCGCACGCTGGACCGCGAGACGATGGAGCGGGAGTTCGGCGAGGCCGCGATCGTCACCCTGCTGTGGCTGGTCGCGCTCGTGGTCGGGAGTCTCGTCCTGGTCAACGTCGCCGGCCCGGAGTTCGGCTACGCCGACGCGCTGTTCGAGGTCGCGAGCGCACAGGGGAACGTCGGGCTCTCGTCGGGGATCACCGGGCCGTCGATGTCGCCGTTGGCCGAAGGGATGTTCGTCCTCAACATGTGGATCGGCCGGTTGGAGATCATCCCAGTCCTCGTGTTCGCTCGGGCCGCGCTGTACGGTCTGAACCCGTGAGACGGTGACCGCGTGCTGGGCTCAGTCGTCGCCTTCGGCGTCGGTGTTCACCCGACCGATAAACGACCAGTGGGTCTCGTGAGTCCCGTCGGGAAGGGTTTCGTCGGTGACGTGGTAGAGATACGGACCGTGGGGACAGTCGTCACAGCCCTCTTCACAGAAGTGCTGCTTCACGACTTCCGTGTACCCCTCGTGTTCGGTGACCCGGAGAATATCGTCACCGGGTTCCGGCTCGACCGGAAACTCGGTCGCCTCGTGTGACTGAAGCAGCTCTCGTGCGAAGACGAGCGCCTTGCGGAGTTGCTTCGGCGATAGGCCCTCCAAGTCGGCAACGACTCGATCGGACAGCCCCTCCGGCGGTTCCGGGCTCCGCGAAGAGTCGGTCATAGCCGCGCCTTCACTCCGAGAGTACTTAACAAGTCCGCGGATGATGGTTTCCCGGAAAAAACGGCTGTGGATCCGGACCTTTTAAAATGTAATGAATATTTATACGCGACCGACGGGTAGCGGACGGTATGTACGACGACGAGGAGCTCTCCGAGATCCGCGAGGCCCACGCCGAGTGGGAGGCGGAGACGCTCGATCCGACCCTCGACAGGCACGGCGAGCGACAGGATCGGTTCGCGACGGTGTCGAACCGCGAGGTCGATCGGCTGTACACTCCCGCTGACGTGGCCGATCTCGACTACGAGGACGACCTCGGCTTCCCGGGCGAGGAGCCGTACACGCGCGGCGTCTATCCGACGATGCATCGCGGGCGGACGTGGACGATGCGGCAGTTCGCGGGGTTCGGCACCGCCGAGGAGACGAACGAGCGGTTCCGCTACCTGATCGACGAGGGCCAGACCGGGCTCTCGACCGCCTTCGACATGCCCTCGCTGATGGGGCTCGACTCCGACGATCCGATGTCGCTCGGCGAGGTCGGCAAGGAGGGCGTCGCCGTCGACACGCTCCGCGACATGGAGGTGCTGTTCGACGGCATCGACGTTGGCGAGGTGTCCACCTCCTTCACGATCAACCCGAGCGCGCCCGTGATCTACGCGATGTACGTCGCCATCGCCGACCAGCAGGGCGTCCCCCGCGATGAGCTCCGGGGGACCCTCCAGAACGACATGCTCAAGGAGTTCATCGCGCAGAAGGAGTGGGTGATCCCGCCGGAGCCCTCCCTCGATCTCGTGACCGACACCATCGAGTTCGCGGTCGGGGAGACGCCGAAATTCAAGCCCATCTCGGTGTCGGGGTACCACATTCGCGAGGCCGGCTCGACGGCGGTCCAAGAACTCGCGTTCACCCTCGCCGACGGGTTCGCGTACGTCGAGGACTGCCTCGACCGCGGGCTCGCGGTCGACGACTTCGCCCCCCAGCTCTCCTTCTTCTTCAACTCGCACAACGCCATCTTCGAGGAGGTGGCGAAGTTCCGCGCCGCCCGTCGGATCTACGCGCGGATCATGGGCGAGTGGTACGGCGCCGAGGCCGACGCCTCGAAGCGGCTCAAGTTCCACACCCAGACCGCGGGGCAGTCGCTGACGGCCCAGCAACCCCTCAACAACGCCGTTCGGGTCACGATCCAGGCGCTGGCGGGCGTGCTCGGCGGCACCCAGAGCCTCCACACCAACTCCTTCGATGAGGCGCTCGCGCTCCCATCGGAGCGCGCCGTGCGGGTCGCGCTCCGCACCCAGCAGATCATCGCCGAGGAGTCGGGCGCCGCCGACATCGTCGACCCCCTCGGCGGCTCGTTCGCGGTGGAGGCGCTCACCGACGAGGTCGAGGCGGAGGCGACCGCGTACATCGAGGAGATCCGAGACATGGGCGACGGCTCGGTCCGCGACGGCGTCCTCCGCGGGATCGAGGAGGGGTACTTCCACCGCGAGATCCAGGAGGCCTCCTACGAGTACCAGGAGCGGGTCGACTCGGGCGAGGAGACCGTGGTCGGCGTCAACGCGTACCGAGTCGAGGAAGACGCGGAGACCGACCTGCTCCGCGTCGACGAGACGACCCGGGAGCGCCAGCTCGACCGGCTCGAATCGGTGAAGGCGGAGCGCGACGACGACGCGGTCGAGGCGGCGCTCGACGAGGTTCGCGCGGCGGTCGACGGCGACGAGAACGCCATGCCGGCGATCGTCGCGGCGGTGAAGGAGTACGCGACGATGGGCGAGATCATGGCGGTGTTCGAGGCGGAGCACGGGACCTACCGCGAGCGGATCGGGGTGGCCTGAGGAACCGGGAACGGAGGGACGACGAAACGGGCGGTCACGGGCGGACTCTCCGTACCCCGCGTCACGCCGAGTCGACCGCGCGAGCGGACTCCGCGCACCACGCGTTGCCCCGGCGACCCGCCCGCCGGAGATCGAGTTCGACGACCGACCCGGCGTCGAGCGACGACAGCTCGGCCTCCACGTCGGGGTCGTCGTACTCGACGACGTACAGCGTCCCGTTCCGCGGGTACTCACGGAGCGTGATCGCCCCGTGGTCGTTACACGCTTTCACGACCGTGTACTTGCCAGTCCGTTCCATCACGTGCGACGCTACGTAGTGACCCATGTTAACACTTGTGTGGGTGAGTGCCGAAGCTGCACACGGAACCCGCGAACGGTTCACTTTAATCGGCGCGTCGCCTCGCTCGGGTATGACGGAGACGGAGATTCCCGAGGACCACCCGCGTTACGCGTCGCTCGTGACGCGCCACCGGATCGAGGCGGGCGTCGAGAAGGGGATCACCTCGAAGCAGGGGCTCATCGCGCAGGGGCGCGGCGAGGCGTTCGACTACCTCCTCGGCGAACGGACGCTCCCGAGCGCGGACGCCGCCGCCCGCGCGGCGGCGGCGACGCTTCTCGACGCCGACCGCCCGGTGCTCTCGGTGAACGGCAACGTCGCGGCGCTCGCGCCCGCGGAGACGGTCGAACTCGCCGAGGCTGTCGACGCCGACGTGGAAGTGAACCTCTTCAACCACACCGACGAGCGCGTCCGCCGGATCGCCGACCACCTGCGCGAGCACGGCGCCGACGAGGTGAAGGGGCTCGCGGGCGACGGCGAGATCCCCGGACTGGACCACGCCCGCGGCGTCGTCGACGCCGACGGGATCGAGGCGGCCGACGTGGTTGTCGTCCCGCTGGAGGACGGCGACCGCGCCGAGGCGCTCGACGCGATGGGAAAAACGGAGATCGTGATCGACCTGANGACGGGATCGAGGCGGCCGACGTGGTTGTCGTCCCGCTGGAGGACGGCGACCGCGCCGAGGCGCTCGACGCGATGGGAAAAACGGAGATCGTGATCGACCTGAACCCCGGGAGCCGGTCGCCGCGCACCGCCGACGTACCGATCATCGACAACCTGATCCGGGCGGTGCCGAACGTCACGGCCCACGCCCGGGAGCTGGCCGACGCACCGCCGGCGTCGCGCCGAGACGCGATCGAGTCGTTCGACGCCGCCGAGGCGCTCGCCGAGGCGGAGGCCGCCATCCGCGAGGGATCGTTCCAGATGTCCGACGACACGTCCGCTCGCTGACGAATTTCGGGCAGTCGCCGTCGGAAGTTCAAAGGTCTCTGGCACCGTATCGCATGCATGGAACTCGACGAGACGGACCGGTCGATCCTCCGAATCCTACAGGAGGACGCTCGGACACCGTTCTCGGAGGTCGCGCGCCGCATCGATATGTCCAGCGCGACCGTCCACGACCGGGTGAACCGCATGGAAGAGGCGGGCGTCATCGAGGGGTATCACGCGTCGATCGACCCGAAGGCGGTGGGGTACGGCGTCAGCGCCTTCGTCGGTCTCCGCGTCGAACAGGGCCGCGAGGAGGACGCCTTGGAGCGGCTCCGCGAGATCGACGGCGTCCGCGAGATCCACCTGACCACCGGCGATTGGGACGTGATCCTCAAGGTCGTCGCGGCGGACACGGACAGCCTCCGCGACCTGATGTTCGAGCGCGTCGCGGAGATGGAGGGATTCTCTCGGTCGCAGACGATGATCATCCTCGGCACCGACTACGAGGCGGACGGGCCGGCGGTCTGAGCGTCCCTCCAAAACGGCGACGCGGCGACGCGGGACCGGAACCCTCAATTCGGGGACGACCCCAACGGGGAGCATGAGCACACGGGTCGAGGAGCGGTTCGGGCTGTCGCCGGAGCGCGCGTGGGCGGCGGTCGTCGGCGCCGTCGCGGTACTTCTCGCGGTCGGATCCGCGGTCTTCCCGCGGATCGTGTACGATCGGTTCCTCTGGCAGTACTTCTGGGGGCCGGTCGCGGCCGACGGACAAGGCGCGCAGTGCGCGGTCCGCGACGCGGGCGGGACCGAACTGCTCGGGAGCTCGTCGGCGTGTTCGGCGGCCGTCGAGGCCGGCGAGGTCGTCGCGTTCCCCGGCTACACCACGGTCTCGACCGTGAGCTACGTCGTCATCCTGCTGGCGATGCTGATCGGCGTGGTCTTCCTCCTCCGCCGGCTGGAGATCGGCACCGAACTGCGCTTCTTCTACGCGCTGTTCCCGTTCATGCTTCTCGGCGGCGCCCTCCGCACCGTCGAGGACTCGGGGGTCGCCGCGATGCGGGCGGGCGTAGAGCCGCTAATCCCGTTTCCGGTGAGCGCGGTGTTGATCAGTCCGTTCATCTACTTCACCGTCTTCGGCGTCACGCTCGCGTGCGTCCTCGCGGCGTACTCGCTCGCCGGCCGGGGCGTGGTCGACGACTACGCCAGGCCCCTGTTCGCGATGGGAGCCGTCGGGCTCGCGGTCGCGTTCGGCTACCTCTCGTACCTCTCGGCGGCGACCGACTACGTCCAGTTCTACCCGATCATCCTCGTGTTGACGCTGGGGATCGCGACCGTGGCGACCGCGGTCACGTGGAAGCTCGCGACCGCGTACGTACCCGAGGTCCGGCAGGGGACCGGCGTCGCGGGCATCGTCATCATCTGGGGGCACGCGGTCGACGGCGTCGCCAACGTGATCGGGCTCAACTGGATGCCGGCGCTGACGGGCACGGGGAATCTCGTCCCGAAACACGTCGTCAACGAGCTGATCGTCGACTGGACGGCGCGGCTGCTCCCGCAGTCGATCGTCTCGGTCACCGGCGACGCGTGGCCGTTCCTGCTGGTGAAGCTCGTCGCGGCGACGTTCGTCGTCTGGGTGTTCAACGGCGAGATGTTCGACGAGTCGCCGCGCTACACCCTGCTGTTGCTCATCACGGTGCTCGCGGTCGGCCTCGGCCCCGGAAGCCGGGACATGCTGCGCGCGACGTTCGGGATCTGAGGTGCGTCACATGCCCGGAGAGGTCACATTCCCGGAGAGGTCACATCCCCATGTCGGCGGCGGCCTCGGGGACGGGGAGGTCGGCGACGGCGACGCCCAGCAGTTCGGCGGCGTGATCGAGCGCCATGTCGAAGCCGTAGTACCGCTCTAACTCGTCGCCGGTCGGCCCCGGTCTGACCTTCAACATCGCGTAGCCGTCGACGTTCTGGGCGACCGTCGCTTCCTCCCCGCCGACCGCGAAGGTGAGGCGTCGCTCGCCGTCCGTCTCCTCGTAGCGCGCCGCGATCCCGTCCCCCTCGTCGCCCGTCGTGTCGCTCATGCGCACGGTACGCTCCGATCCCTGTCGTATCTGTCGGTCGGCTGTGCCGGGTCCGCCCGTCCGGATGGTAAGGTTAAGGGACGACACGGCCCTATCGACGACAATGAGTACCGAAGTGTCGCGGCGGCGGGCGTGGGTGATCGCCGCGCGGCCGCAGACGCTCCCCGCGGCGGCGGCGCCGGTGATCGTCGGCGTCGGGCTCGCGGTCCACGACGGGGCGTTCGCCCCGCTGCCCGCGCTCGCCGCGTTCGTCGGCGCGGCGCTGATCCAGGTCGGCACCAACTTCGCGAACGACTACTACGACGCCATTCAGGGCGCGGACACCGACGCCCGCGAGGGGTTCACCCGCGTGGTCGCCAGCGGCCTCATCGAGCCCGCAGAGGTGAAGCGGGCGATGTGGCTCACCTTCGCGGCCGCGATCCTCGTGGGGACGTACCTCGTGTACGTGGGCGGCGTCCCGATCCTCGCGATCGGACTCGCCTCGGTGGCCGCCGGGATCGCGTACACGGGCGGCCCCTACCCGCTCGGCTACCACGGGCTCGGGGACCTGTTCGTGTTCGTCTTCTTCGGCGTGATCGCCGTCGCTGGTACCTACTACGTGCAGGCCGCCGCGCTCGCGGGCGAGGCGTTCCCCCTGTGGCTCCCCGAGGGGACCGTCACTCTCGCGGCCGTCGTCGCGAGCCTCCCGATCGCAGCGCTGTCGACGAACATCCTCGTCGTCAACAACGTCCGCGACCTGGAGGAGGACGCGCAGACGGGCAAACGCACCCTCGCGGTCCGGTTCGGCTACCGGTTCTCCCGGGTCCAGTTCCTCGCGCTGCTCGCGCTCGCGTACCTCACGCCCCTGTGGTTCCTGGCCGAGGGGTACGGGCTCGCCGTACTCTTCCCCCTGCTCACCCTCCCGCTCGCGGTCGGCGTGGCCCGCACCGTGCTGACCGAGACCGCCGGCGACGCGCTCAACCCGGCCCTCGAATCGACCGGGAAGCTCCTCGCGGCGTACGCGGTCGCCTTCGCCGTCGGGCTCGCGGTCTGACCCGATGCAGCTCCGCCCCTTCTCGCTCGGACTGGCGACTCCACTCCGAACCGCGCGCGGCTCCATCGATCGGCGCGAGGGGTTCCTCGTCGCCGTCGACCCGGAATCCGACGGCGAGTCGGTCCCCGCGCCCGGACTCGGCGAGGCGACGCCGCTGCCCGGGTGGACCGAGTCGCGGTCAGCCTGCGAGGCGGCGCTCCGGGAGGTCGGAGACGGGAACGGCGGGAAAGAGCCCGCGACGCGGGCGCTCTCTCGGCTCGATCCCACCGAGACGCCGGCCGCGCGCCACGGCCTCGCGCTCGCGCTCGCCGACGCGACCGCCCGCGACGCCGACCGATCCCTTTCAGAGCACCTCGCCCGGACCGAGGGCCTCCCCGCGCCCGCCGAGGCGGTCCCGGTCAACGCGACGATCGGAGACGGCGATCCGGGAGCCACCGTCGACGCGGCCGAGACCGCGGTCGAGGCGGGGTTCGACTGCCTGAAGGTGAAGGTCGGCGCCCGCGGCCTCGACGCCGACGTCGAGCGCCTCCGGGCCGTTCGACGGGCGGTCGGCGACGACGTCTCGCTCCGGGCCGACGCCAACGGCGCGTGGGACCGGGAGACCGCCCGAGAGGCGGTCGAGCGACTCGCACCGCTCGGTCTCGCGTACCTCGAACAGCCGCTGCCGGCCGACGACCTCGACGGAGCGGCCGCGCTCCGGAGCGCCGCCGCCGACGCCGACAGCGGTCCGCGGGTCCCGATCGCCCTCGACGAGTCGCTCGCGAGCCGCGGGCTCGACGCGGTCCTCGACGCCGGCGCGGCCGACGCCGTCGTCCTGAAGCCGATGGCGATCGGCGGGCCGGACCGAACGCTGGCGGCGGCGAGGCGTGCGCGGGAGACCGGCGTCGAGCCGGTCGTCACCACCACGGTCGACGCGGTCGTCGCGCGCACCGCCGCGGTCCACGTCGCCGCGGCGATCCCAGACGTGGCCCCCTGCGGGCTCGCCACCGGGCCGCTGCTCGACGCGGACCTGGCACCGGACCCCTGCCCGGTCTCGGACGGCGCCGCGGCGGTGCCGAGCGGTCCCGGTCTCGCTGGCGACGCCTTCGACGGGCTGCCGTAGCTCGACGGGACGGGAGTGAGAACCCCTCCGCCCGACTCACTCGACGACCTCGACGACCTCGACCGTCCCCTCCATCCCGCGCGTCTGGTGCGGCGTGCAGACGTACTCGAAGACGCCGGGATCGGCGAACGCGTGCTCGAAGGTGTGTCCCCCCTCGCTGGTGAGTTCGGACTCGAAGGCGCCCCCTCTGTCGATCACGTTGTGAACGCCGCCCGCGCCCGTCCACTCCCAGACGACCGTCGTTCCGGCGTCGACGACGAGGTTCGCGGGCGCGAAGGCGAACCCGGCGTCGGCGCCGACGGCGACGGTCACTCGCCCCTCGCCCGTTCGGTCGATCGGCTTCGGATCGCCCTCCTCGTCGCCGCCCGGAACGACGGCACCGATACAGCCCGCGAGCGCCGCGGCGGCGACGGCGCCGGCCCCCGCAAGCGCCCCTCGCCGCGTTCGGTCGGTCATACCTGACCGACGTGGCGAGCGGTATAAACGCCCTCGCGAACGCCGACCGTAGCGAGGGAAGGGGCTTTTACCGCCACCGCCGAAGGAGGGTGTATGAGCGAGTGGACAGACGCGATCGTCGGCGAGCGCATGACCGTCGACAACCAGTTCAACGACCGGGTGTCGGCCTCGCGGTTCTCCAGCCAGGAGTGGGGGCTGATCATGACCGCGACCGAGTTCGAGATCGAGGACGCCGGCGATCCCGAAGACGCCCGGATCGTCGCCGACACCTCCAGCCTCCCCGCGATCATGCCGGAGCTGGAGAACGTCAGATCGCAGGTCGCGGCGATGGGCGGCGCCCCGGGCGGCGACGCCGGCGGCTCCAGCGGCTCCGGCGGCGGACTCGTCGACTCGATCAAGGGCGCGCTCGGACTCGGGGGCGGAGGCGGCGACAGCGGCCCCTCAGACGAGGAGATCGACGCCGCCGAGCGGCTCGTTCAGGAGTACGCGGACGAACTGCAGGCGCACTTGGAGGAGACCGGCAAGTGGGAGCGGGTGCGGGTCGCGTATCAGGAGTAACGCGTACGGACCGGGGCAGGGCCTCCGACGCGGTGGTGGAAAAGTCGGGAACGGTGAAGCGCCTTATTCGATGTCGCTACCGCGGAACAGCGTCAGCTCCTCGGCCTCGTAGATGTTGATGAGTTCGCTGACGATCTCGTCGTACTCCTCGTCGTCGAGCCGGAGCGCGTCCAACCGCTCGACCGTCTCCTCGTCGAGGTGGATCTGGGGCATGCGTAATCGTTGATCGACAGGGGAAATAAAAGCTCGCGGTCGTTGCGGTCGAATCCGGGACTCTGGCCCCCTCACTCGAGGCAACGTTCGTGCGCGGAATCCGGGGGTGCGCTGTCTTCGGAGAGGTACCGGCGAGCCAACTCCTCGACGTCGGCCTCGGTCTCGACGTCTCCCGGTAACAGGAGGCGACCGTTGAGGCGGACGACCGAGTCGTCCTCTGCGAGTAGTGTCAACACGTCCGAACTGTCGAGCGTCGGCCCGTCTATCCACATTCTGCCGGCCAGCTCGTCCTTAGAGCGATACGGGTCAAAGAACTGCTTCTGTTCGAGTCCGATCCGCGCCGAAAGCGACAGAACGGATCCGCGTTCGGCGCGGTGGGCGGTGGGAGACTCTGACACGAGTCGTGAAACCTGTTTCGAGAGGTTGCTGTCGGAGGCGATTTCGATGCCCTGATCGCCGACGATCCACGTCCGAGCCGCGCTCTCGACCCCAGACAAGCCGACGCTCGGTGCAATCGCGATCCCGGACGACAACAGGCCAATCAGCGATCGGAACGTCTCGGGCTCGATGGTGGCCTCGGTGAGAATCGACGCCAGTCCGCCGTTTTCCACGACCGAGACACCAAGCGCGGAATCGGTGACGCCCTCGAACACGGCGAGCGCCGGGGCCTCGTCGGGGCCGTCGAGCGAGACGGATCCGTCCGAAGCGACGATCCGACCGCCGTCGATCGGCAGGCCACAGTACGTGATGTCGACGGTCGGGTCGGAGAGAGCCGCCGCGACCGCGTCCGCGTCGGGGTCGTCTACCACTTCCCACGAAGCGATCCCGCCCGGTACCTCCGGGTCGGAGAGCGCGTGACGGAGGGTCGCCGCACGCGCCGCGGAATCGACCAAGACGACGACGCGGAGCTCGCCGCGTGCCGTCGTCGTTCTGGTAAGTCGGTTCTCGTAAGTGTCCGGTGTCAACACCGCCGTACCCGCCGGAACGACGGACTCGTCCGGCGACGGGACGCCGTCAGTGTCCGAATCGGCTCCTCCGGAGTTCATCCACGGCGACGTCGCGAGTGCAACCGGCGCGTCGTCGGTCGGATCCGCAGATCCTCGAACGCGAATCGGAGCGACTACGTGCGCGAGGTGGGGGAGGAGTTCGGCGGCTTCGGGGACCGGTCGGAGCACCGCTTCAGTCGGCCATTCGGGCGCGTACGGCGCGATCGTCTCGGGATCGACCTCTAAGTACTCCATCAGCCGCTCGCTCATCGACAGGTCGGCGAGGTTCGGCGGGTAGAAGCTCAGTTCCGGACCTACAAGCTCGTACTCGTTCCGGTCCGACTTGACGTACCCCTCCGTCCGCGCCAGCGTGTCGAGGAAGAACCACGTCCGGAGCAGCTCTTCGACGCGTTCCTCCAATGCGAACCCGTCGGTCGGCAGCGACTCGACGTACCCGGTGTCGAACCGGATCGCTGGCGCGTCGCCGACGACAACCCGTGCGCCGAGGTAGTACGCCAAGGTGGAGAGGCGGTACACGTCGGCGTACGTGGGGCGCACGACGACCTCGACGCCGGTGTCGGGGACGGCGAGCGGACTCGGCACGTCGAGCTCGTCGCCGACTCGGATCCGCGGCGGATATCCGCGGAGCGTCGGCCACGAGCGCTCGGGGGTGAACTCCTTGATCGACGATCCGAGCACCGACACCGCCTCGGCGAGACCGGTCGGATCGCCCGGGGCGGTGATCGTCGCCTCCGGCCGGGTATGCAGCGACCGCGCGCCGACCGTGACGGTGGTGGGACGGTCGAAGGTCAGCTCGATGCCCGCCGAATCGAGCATACCTGTCGCTGATATAGCCACGTCTTCGGCGCGTACGATCGCTTTCGTCACCCCGTTAATATCGAGGTAGTACGTCGCTCGGGGGAGGTCCATCGGATCGTCGAGCTGTGCGACGAACTCTCCGTTGGCGTCTCGAACGGTCACGACGGCGTGTACGAGGGTCGAGACGGTCTCCGCCTCGAAGCTGACGGCTCGATCGACGGGGACGTGAAACAGATCGGGAAGCGCCGGCTTCGGCTGCGGCTCTCGGTCGAAACGGAGGGGGAACTCCTCGCCCTCTAGCGCGTCGCGGATACACAGCGTCCGCCCGTCCGTCTCGAACTCGATCCGATCGCCGACCTCGTCGTCAATCACGACCTTCCGGTAATCCGACAGCAGATATGAGGTTGTCGGTCATTCCCGATTTCCTCCGTTTCCGGCGCTCTATAGCCATATACTCTCGACGCATGTTAACAAGTGTGGCAGCATCCTTATCAATCGGTGCGCCTGACACGCGGGCATGGACGAGCGGGTCGCGACCGCTCTCGGTGAGGCGTTTCCGGGTCGGCCCGTCGACGAGACGTTCGGGGTCGGCCCCTCATGGAACGGCGCCAACGAGACGGTCGGCGTCGCCTTCGCCGACGGGGAGCGCGCGTTCTGCAAGGTCGCGGTCGACGGCGACGGTACCCGGATCGCCCGCGAACTGGCCGTGCTCCGCTACCTCGACGCTGAGCGGTCGGTCTCGGGGCCGAGAGTGCTGGCCGGCGACGCGGACGCGTCCGTGCCGCACCTCGTCACTGCGCCGGCGCCGGGGCGCGAACTTCTCGGAGTCTGGGAGGAAGCGGGCGAGGCGAAAGAGGCGAAAGAGGCGAAAGAGGCGGAAGAGGAGGGCGAGAAGCGACGCGAGGCGCTCCTCCGACGCGTCGGGGCGACGCTCGCGACCGTCCACGCGGNGACGCGTCCGTGCCGCACCTCGTCACTGCGCCGGCGCCGGGGCGCGAACTTCTCGGAGTCTGGGAGGAAGCGGGCGAGGCGAAAGAGGCGAAAGAGGCGAAAGAGGCGAAAGAGGCGGAAGAGGAGGGCGAGAAGCGACGCGAGGCGCTCCTCCGACGCGTCGGGGCGACGCTCGCGACCGTCCACGCGGAACGGTTCGAGGCCCACGGGGAGGTCGTCGGGGGCGACGCCCGCGGCGGACTCGACCTCAACCGCGCGCCGTGGCCGGACGTGCTCCGCGCGACGGTCGAACGCACCCGCGAGATCGGCACCTCCGAGCGGCTGGCAGACCACTACGACGCCGTGTTCGACTGCGTCGAGGCGAACCGAGACCGGCTCAGCGGCGCCCCGGCCGCGCTGCTCCACGGCGACGTGGCGCGGCCGAACCTGTTCGTAGTCGACGGCGAACCGGCCGTCGGCACTGCTCCCGCCGGTATCGTTCCGATCGACTGGGAACTCGCGCACGTCGGCGACCCCGCGCGCGACCTCGTTCGCGCGGAGGACCAGCTCCTCAACGGGTTCGACAGCCGGGGGCCGGAGCGGTACGCAGAGGCCCTTTATGACGGATACCGCGACCGTGCCGGCGGACTCCCACCGGGATTCGCCGAGCGGCGTCCGGTGTACGAGGTCGTCCGGATGCTCGGACGCTCGGGGTTCATCGACCAGTGGGTGACACACCTCGAGGAGCCGCTGGAGTCGCTCGTCGAGCGTGCGGACGCCGAACTGCGCGCGCGGTTGGACGCGGCGTGAGACGGCGGTGAAAGGGCGCGTCCAGCGGCACGGATCGCCGGGACTCGGCCTCGGGAGGGGTTCGGTCTCCGGTCGGCGTTTTCACCGGGTTGGAAACCCCTCGACGTTATATGGTCAGTCGAGGCCCTACGTGCAGCCATGACCAACGGGATCCACGTCGAACTCGCCGTCTCTGCCTGTGAGGGCTGTCCCGTGGCCGCGCTGTCGTCGACCGCCGCGGTCGAGGAGTTCCGGGTCGACGCCGACGACGCCCGCGTCGAGTTCGTCGCCCCCGACCCGCCCGAGGACCCGCCGAGCGACCTCGACCTCGTCGAGTTCGCCGGCGAGGCGCACGGCCGCTACGAGATCACCTGCGAGCGTCCCGCGACCGACGGCGGCGTCGCGATGGACGCGCCGGAGGCCGACGCGGGCGCTGGTCCGTCGTCGCCCCCAGCCGCTGAGCCGTCCTCGTCGGCGGTCGCGGAGGGGGCTCCGGCGGCGACACCCGGGCCGTCTTCGCCCTCTGACGGCGACGTCGCCTGCGAGGGTTGCTCGTGCGCCGGGCTCCCGTCGGCGTTCGCGAACTTCCCGGTGTCGCCGCGCCGGACCGAGATGGAGGACGGCGAGCTGCTCGTCTCGTTCGTGCTGACGGGCCACGAGGAGCTCCAGGCCATCGTCGACGAGTGCGAGGCCGCCGGACTCAGGGTGGAGCTCCGCCGGCTGTGCGTCGACCGCGGCGACCGGAGCGCGGAGGACGGCTCCTGTCGCGACGTCGTTCCCGTCGACCTCGCCGGCGTCACGGACCGACAGGCGGAGATCGCGGCCGTCGCTGCCGAAAAGGGGTACTTCAACGGCGACGGCGCCTCCGCCGCGGAGATCGCCGCGGACCTCGACCTCGCGAAGTCAACGGTCTCGGAGCATCTCCGGACCGTGACGGACACGCTCTTCTCGCAGGCGTTCGGGGACGGCACTTAAACTCCCGAACAGTTCGCCGCCAGCTATCCGGGGGGTTCGACCGTAGTGATCGGTAGCGGGGTCGAACCAACCGGTTCGGCTCCGGTCACCCATGACTCAGTGGACACAGCTCGGACCGCGGGAACGCGAGCTCCTCGCCGTCCTGCGGCGCGCCGACGCCCCCCTCACGGCCCGCGACCTGCTCGACGCGGTCGATAGCCGCGGCGACGACGTCGCGTACACGACGGTCAAGCGGACCGTCGACCGGCTCGTCGAGAAGGGGTTCGTCGAGCGCGAGTCGGAGCGGTACCGCGGCGGAACGCGGCACCGCTACCGGTTCGACGTCGAGGCCGCACGCAAGCGGCTGGTTCCGGGGTTCGTCGACGAGCTCCGGACGGTGCTCGGCGAGCCGGCGGTCGAGCGGCTCGGTCGAACGGTCCGAACGGAACGCGACGGCGGCAACGAAGCCGACGCCACCACCCAACAATGACCACAGATCCGAACGCGAGCGACGAGCGGACGGCACGGACCGACGAACACCGCGACGAGCGGGCGGCGAAAGCGAATGCGAGCGACGCCGAGGCGGCGAGCCCGACCGGAGCGGGCTCGGAACCGGAGAGCGACGAGCCGGAGATCGTCGACGGGCGGACGATCGAACACCTGTTGACCGACCACGAGCGCGACATCGCCTCGACCGCGAAGGGGACCGACGCGACCGCGGCGAAGCGACCGACCCTCGATCTCCCGCGCTTGGAGCTCGGGCGGCGCGACTTCATGAAGGCCGGCGCCGCCGTCGGGGCCATGAGCGGCCTCGCCGGCTGTACGAGCATCCTCGCGGACGAGGACGGCGACGACTCGGGCGGCGCGGCCGCCGGCGGGGAACACTCGGTCGCGCCCGGCGAGCACGACGAGTACTACGGGTTCCTCTCCGGCGGCCACACCGGCGAGATCCGCGTCGTCGGACTCCCGTCGATGCGGGAGCTGATGCGGATCCCGGTGTTCCAGGCGGAGAGCGCGCGCGGCTACGGCCACGACGCCAAGACGAGCCGGATGCTCGAAGAGGAGGGCGACGGTCACGTGTGGGGCGACACCCACCACCCGCGCGTCTCCCAGACCGACAACGACTACGACGGGCGCTGGCTGTTCGTCAACGACAAGGCGAACGGCCGGATGGCCCGGGTCGACCTGGAGTACTTCGAGACCGACGCGATCACGAACGTCCCGAACTGTCAGGGCGTCCACGGGGCGTGTATGCAGCTTCCCGACACCCAGCTCGTCTTCGGCGTCGGCGAGTTCCGCGTGCCGATGCCGAACGACGGCCGCGACGTGCAGAGCCCCGACGAGTACGGCTCCGTCCTCACCGCCATCGATCCCGAGACGATGGACATCGAGTGGCAGGTCGAGGTCGACGGCAACATGGACAACGGGGACGGCGGCAAGGAGGGTCGCTGGTTCTTCGCGACCGGCTACAACAGCGAGGAGGGCGTCACGGAGTCCGAGATGGCCCGGTCGGACCGCGACTACGTGAAGGCGTTCGACATCCCCGCGATCTGGGACGCCGTC
Source organism: Halorubrum saccharovorum DSM 1137 (assembly GCF_000337915.1). Classification (GTDB taxonomy): domain Archaea; phylum Halobacteriota; class Halobacteria; order Halobacteriales; family Haloferacaceae; genus Halorubrum; species Halorubrum saccharovorum. Next base: position 211,825 of record NZ_AOJE01000070.1, on the reverse strand, counting down.
GAGAGCGGCGAGTACGAGGAGATCAGCGGCGTGCCCGTCGTCGACGGGACGATGGACAGCTCGCTCAACGAGGGCGACCGGCCGATCGTCCGGTACGTGGCGACGCCGAAGAGCCCGCACGGCGTCAGCGTGACGCCGGACGGAAACTACGCCATCGCCTCCGGGAAGCTGGACCCGACCTGTACGATCATCGACATCGAGGCGATCGCCGAGGTCGACGACCCGCAGGACTCGATCGTCGGCCGGCCCCGCGTCGGGATGGGGCCGCTCCACACGGCGTACGACGACCGGGGGCACGCGTACACGACCCTGTTCATCGACTCGCAGGTCGCCAAGTGGGACTACGAGGCCGCCGTCGAGGCCGAGGCGGGGTCCGAGGAGCCGATCGTCGAGAAGCACGACGTGCACTACAACCCCGGCCACCTCATCGCCGCGGAGTCGTACACGGCCTCGCCGCAGGGCGACTACCTCGTCTCGCTGAACAAGCTCTCGAAGGACCGGTTCCTCCCGGTCGGGCCGATCCACCCGGAGAACGACCAGATGTTCTACATCGGCGACGACGAGGCCGGCATGCAGCTGATCAAGGACAAGCCGTCGTACCCGGAGCCGCACGACGCCAGCATCGTCCACAAGGACAAGATCGAGCCGGCGAAGACGTGGGACACCGACGACTACGAGCTCGACTACGTCGCCGAGGGCGAGGAGTCCTTCGAGCGGGTCGACGACGGCACCGTCGAGATCGAGATGTGGGCGCGCCGCAACGAGTACGCCTTCCCCGAGGTGACGCTGCGAGAGGGCGACGAGGTCCGCCTCAAGATATCGAACATCGAGACCACGAGCGACGTGATCCACTCGATCGCGATCCCGGAGTACGACATCAACCTCGCGCTGGCGCCGCAGGACACTCGCGAGGTGACGTTCACGGCCGATCAGCCCGGCGTGTTCTGGGCGTACTGCGCGTACTTCTGTAGCGCGCTCCACCTGGAGATGCGCTCGCGGATCCTCGTCGAGCCGGAGGAGTAGCGGCGAATCGCCACGCGACCGAACCAACATACCACCCACCTCATCCCCCACGCCATGACGGCCTCACTCGACCGACTGACGGAGCTCAGGCGGGCGCTCCCGGTGACGGCGGCGGCGATGTTCGTCGTCGCCCTGCTGGTGCCCGTCTGGAAGATCGCCTTCGAAGCGCCCCAGTACCCCGACGGGCTGCTCGTCGAGCTGTACGCGTATCCGCGGCTCGGCGGCGACTACGCCGAGGTGCAGGCGCTGAACCACTACGTCGGGTTCTACTACCCGGACCCGGTGTTCGTGGACCCGAACTACGCGGTCCACCCGGACGCGATCGCGGCCCCGGAGTGGATCCTCGGGCCGGTCGTGTTCCTCGCGGTGGCCGCCGCGGGCGTGTTCGTCGCGCTCGCGCCGACCGACCGCAAGCTCCGGCTGGGGCTGCTCAGCCAGCTGATCGGGGCGACGGTGGCGTTCGTGGGGACCTTCGCGATCGTGCAGTACCGGCTGTACCAGGCGGGCCACGCGCTCGGCGAGGACGCGCCGGTCGTCGGAGTCGCCGAGTTCACTCCGCCGCTTCTGGGCGGCTACCAGATCGCCAACATCAGCGGTGTGGCGTGGTTCGGTCCCGGGGGCTACCTCGCAGGGCTCGGCTTCCTCCTCCTCCTCGTCGCGTTCCTGCTTCGCGACTCGCGGGTCACGATCGGGGAGACCGCCGAGGCGATCCGCGCCCGGCTCCCGGGCCGTCGAGGCGGCGGTAGCGACGGCGACGGCGACCCCGAGGACCTCGGCCCGGCCGCCGAATCACCCGGGCCGGAATCGGCCGGATCGATCGCCGGCGAATCGCCGACGGACGAACCGGCCCGAACCACCGGCGACACGCGCACGGGGGTGAACTGATGTCTCGGCTCCCGTCGATCGGCGGGCTCGTCTCGGCGCGCGCGGCCCTCGTCGCCGCCGCCGTCGTGTGCGCGGTCGTCCTCGTCGGCGTCGTCGCGGCGACCGGCGCGGGGGTCGCCGGGAGCCACGCGGCCGACGCCGGAAACGACGGCGAGCCCGTCGTCGACCCGCCGACGTACGATCCGGACCGGCCGACGGGCGCGGGGACCGCGACGGTCCTGCGCGACGGGAGCGACGGCGGGGGAGCCGACGGGAGCGACGGTGGCGCAGCCGACGGCGGCGCTGCGACGGTCGACGCCGAGACCTACGACGACCTCGCCACTGCGGTCGACGCAGCGGGACCGGGAGCCACGATCGAGCTCTCAGGCGTCTTCGAGCCCGCGGAGACGGTCGTCGTCGACGATCCGGAGCTGACGATCCGCGCGGGGTCGACCCACGGCGCCCTGATCGACGGGGGCGGCGAGGACACGACGATCGACGTTCGCGCTCCGGACGCGACGGTCGAGGGCCTCTGGATCGACGACACCGGCGAGGACCTCGAATCGCAGGACGCCGCGGTGTACGTCGCCGAGAACGCCACGGGGGCGACGCTCGCTGACCTGTACCTCACCGACGCCGCGTTCGGGGTCTGGGTCAACGGCGCCGACCGGGTGACGATCGCGGACTCGCGGATCGAGGGGACGCGGGCCCCGCGGTTCGCGAACCGAGGCAACGGGATCAACCTCTGGGAGACGAACGGCACCGAGGTCCGCGACACCGAGATCACCGACGTTCGCGACGGGATCTACTACTCGTGGGCCTCGAACGTCGAGGCGACGGGGAACACGATGTGGGACCTGCGGTACGGCGTCCACTACATGTACTCCGACGACAACCGCCTCGCGAACAACGTCGCCTTCGAGAACGACGTGGGATACGCGCTGATGGTCAGCGAGGACATCGAGCTGGTCAACAACACCGCGGTCGCGAACCGGGGGAAGAGCGGTCACGGGGTCCTGCTCAAGGAGATCGACCGCTCCGTGATCCGCGACAACCGCCTCGTCGCCAACGGAAACGGCGCGTTCCTCTACAACGCCCAGCACAACGAGGTTCGAGGGAACCTCCTGTACGCGAACGGCGTGGGGATCCATCACTCCGCGGGCACGGAGGGAACGCTGGTCGCCGGCAACAGCTTCGTGAACAACGACGAGCCGGTGTTGACGACGACACGCGATCTCGTCGCGTGGAACGGGACCGACCGCGGGAACTACTGGTCTGACGCCCGCGTCGCCGACACCGACGGCGACGGGATCAGCGACGCGCGACACCGCCCGGCGGGCGCGGCCGAGCGACTGGTCCAGGAGCACCCGGCCGCCGCCGTGTTCGCCGACAGCCCCGCGTTCGACGCGATCCGGCTGGTCGAGAGCCGGTTCCCGGCGGTCGAGAGCGCCGGGATCATCGACCACCGCCCGCTCGCGACCCCCGCCCACGACGTGGAGCCGTATCGCCCGTACGCGGCGGCCGTCGACGCGGCGGCCGAGTACGACGACGAGCCCGGAGACGACCACCACCAGTAACCATGCGCATCGACATCACCGACGTTCACAGACGCTACGGCGACGTGCCGGCGCTCGACGGAGTCGACTTCGCGGTCGAGTCCGGCGACGCGTACGGCCTCGTGGGAACTAACGGCGCCGGCAAGTCCACCCTGTTCGGACTGATCGCCGGCCACGACCGCCCCGACGAGGGAACGATTACGGTCGGCGAGCGCGACGTGGGGGAGCTGGGGTGGCGCATCCGCGAGGCGATCGGCGTCCTCCCGGAGGACCCCGGCTTCCCGCCGGGCGAGACGGGCCGCGAGACGCTGGCGTTTCACGCCGACGTCCGCGGGATCGGCGCGAGCCCCGAGGACGCGGCCGAGCGGATCGACGGCGCCGCGGCGACGGTCGGGCTCGCCGACGCGATCGACCGCCCCATCGACGGCTACTCGAAGGGGATGCGCCGCCGGTTGGGGCTCGCGGCGGCGCTGCTCGCGAACCCCGCCGTGCTCCTGCTCGACGAGCCGACCGCCGGGCTCGACCCGAACGGGGTCGCCGCGCTCCGGGACGTGCTGACCCGCGTCCGCGAGGAGACCGGCGTGACGGTCCTGATGGCGACCCACGCGCTTCGGGAGGCCGAGCGCGTCTGCGACCGCGTCGGCGTCCTCGACGACGGCCGGCTGGTCGCCGAGGGGACGCCAGAGGAGCTGGGCGCGGACCACGAGGACGGGCTCGAAGGCGCGTTCGTCTCGCTCACCGGAGGTGGTCGCGATGCCTGAAGGCGGAGCCGGCGAGCGCGCCGACGACGCGGGGCGGCCCGAGCCGACCACGGACGGCGGGATCGCCCTCGACGGGGCGGTCGCGGCCGGCGATGGCGGCGGCGCGACGGCCGAGGAGACCCCGCCCGCCGACGCGCTCGACGAGCCCGAGACCGCCGACGCGACCGACGCCGAGCGTATCTCCATCCCGCTCCCGCGGCCGGGCATCGCCGCGCGGATCGCGCGGCGGGAGACGCGGCTGACGACCCGCCGGGGGTGGACGGTCGGCCTGACCGTCGTCTTCGCGGCGTTCGGGCTCCTGCTGGCGACGTTCAGCGGCTCCGGGGTCGCGCCGACCGGCTACGAGCCGGTGGTCGCGAGCTACGTCGAACTGGCGACGTTCCTCGTCCCGCTGGCGGCGCTGGCGTTCGGCCACGGCGCGGTCGTCGGCGCGGCCGAGCGCGGGCGCCTCGGCGTCGTCCTGACGCTGCCGGTCTCGCGGGTCGAGACCGCGATCGGGGTGTTCGCCGGGCGCGCGGCCGTCCTCGGCTCCGCGGTCGTGCTCGGCTTCGGCGTCCCTGGCCTCCTGTTGCTCCGCGAGTACGGGCTCGCCGGCTGGCCGACGTTCGCGTGGTTCCTGTTCGCGACCGTCGCCGTCGCCGTCGCGCTGCTCGGGATCGGGGTGGCAATCTCCGCGCTCGCGCCGACCTCGACGATGGCGCTCGCGGGCGCGCTGCTCGTGTGGGCGTGGGTCGCGCTGGTCCACGACCTGCTCGCGATGGGCGTGCTCGCCGCGCTCGACGGCGCGCACGGGCTCGTCGCCGCCGCGGTCGCGGCCAACCCGGTCTCGACATACCGGCTGCTCGCGCTCGCGCCGACCGACGCCGGCGGCGCCGGACTCGCGGCCGCGCTTGAGGGTGGGCTGTCGGTCGGGGCGCTCGTCGGCGTCCTGCTCGGGTGGGTCGCGCTCGGCGTCGCCGTCGCCGCCGTCGCGATGCGCGCGAAGCGGATCTGAACCCGCTGCGGGTACGACGCCCGCGGTCAGTGCCGCTGGTACGACGCCCGCGGTCAGCGCTGTTGGTACGGCTCCCGCGGTCAGCGCCGCTGGTACGACGCCCGCGGTCGGCCGTGACGAGCCGGTTGACCGCATCGCCGCGCGCCCTATCGACACTCTTGTTGCTTCGGTCGGGCTTCGACTCGTATGGTACTGGTGCAGGCGCTGTCGTACACGGCGCTCGCGGTCGTGGCCGGCTTGGTCGGCGGCGTGATCGCCGTCTACAGCCCCCCGAGCCCACAGATGGAGAGCAATATCCAACACTTCGCGGCCGGGGTGGTCACCGCCGCGGTCACCGCTGAGCTACTGCCGGACGTCCACGGGCGAGCCCCGCAGATAGTCGTCCTCGGGTTCGCCATCGGGGTCGCGACGATGCTTGGGATCCACCGGCTGAGCAAGATCATCGATAAGCGCGATATCGGCGGACAGTACGCGAGTGCTTCCGGGCTCCTCATCATCGTCGGTATCGATATGACCATCGACGGGGTCCTGATCGGGGTCTCCTTCCTGGACAATCCCGATACCGGCGTGATCATCGCCGCGGCGCTGGCGATCGAGGTGCTCTTTCTCGGGGTCGCCGGCGTCGTCGCGCTGCCGCGGGAGATGAGCATGGCTCGGAAGCTCGCGGTCCCGGCGGTGTTCGGACTGCTACTCGCGTCGGGGGTGACAGTCAGTGTACTCGCACTGGGCGGCGTGACCGGGGCGCCGATCGCGGTCATCCTCGCTTTCGGCTCCGCTGCGCTGCTGTATCTCGTCACCGAGGAACTGCTTGTGAAGGCGGGGAAGGTCCCCGAAACGCCGGTGTCGACGACGCTGTTTTTCGTCGGGTTCCTCGCGATCTTCCTGCTCGATATGCTCCACTGAGGCAGAGAGCGGGCCGATTCGAACGCTACTCCCGTGAGAGCCGGCGGGTCTCATCGCTCCGGGGCGTCCGACGCCTCCGGAAGGCCTGCCGTCGACCGACGCCGACACCGATCGCCGGGGACGCCTCGCGTGTGAGTGGGTCCGTCCCGGCCGCCGCCGTGGTCGCGTGCGAACACGTTCGGAACAAACTACGCGGTGGTTGGGGCCCGATCGGTGCGTATGGAACTGGAAACGGTCGCGCTCGAACGGACGGACGCGCCGGCGGACCGGCCCGTCGAGACGCTCGACGTCAGGGATCTCGGGCCGCCGGAGCCGCTCCGACAGACGCTCGAACTGCTCGCCGATCTCCCCGACGAGACCGTGCTCGTCCAGCGAAACGACCGCGCGCCGCAGTTCCTCTACCCGAAGCTCGACGACCGCGGCTACGCCCGCGAGACGGTCGAGACCGACGATGCGGTCGTCACGGCGATCTGGACGGCGGACGTCGACGCGGACGCAGCCGACGGAACCAACGACGCGGACGTGACCGACGGAACCGGCGACGCGGACGCGGCCGACGGAACCGGCGACGCGGACGCGATCGAGCTGGAGTGAGCGCGACCGCTCGTCGCCTCTTTTATACTACGGACCGAACAGTTCGGTGGACCGCTTCGCGATCCGGGAATACTCGCCGAATGTATTCCCCCTACTCCCCTACGCCGGGTTGCAATGGCCCGACGCACACTCGACCGGCGGACGTTCGTTCAGACGACTGCTGCGGTCGGCACCACTGTCGCGCTGGCCGGCTGTGGCGGCGGCAGTGGCGGCGACGGTGGCGATGGGAGTAGCGACGGTTCGGACGGATCGGACGGCTCCGACGGATCGGACGGCTCCGACGGAAGCGACGGCTCCGACGGAAGCGACGGCGGCAGCGGCGGGAGCGAGTACCTGTCCGAGGAGCCGAACTACGACGGGTTCTTCGACAACGTGAGCAACTACGACGGCACCGTCGACATGCGGGATTCCGACGAGGTGACCGTCGACGTCGGCGCCAACGACGGGCTCTCCTTCGGGCCGGCCGCGGTGGCCGTCTCGACCGGCACGACGGTCGTCTGGGAGTGGACCGGCCAGGGCGGCGACCACAACGTCTCGGCCTCCGACGGAGCGTTCGAGAGCGACACCGTCGGCGAGGAGGGTCACACCTTCGAGCACACCTTCGAGGAGGCCGGTACCTACACCTACGTCTGCACGCCCCACGAGGCGGTCGGCATGAAGGGCGCCGTCTACGTGGAGTGAAGGGCGCCGTCTACGTGGAGTGAAAGGGCGCCGTCTAGTGGAGTGACGGACCGAACGCACGCTACGGCAGCGCAGGAACGCGACCGCATCCGGACGCACACTGACCGAAAAATGACGACCCCCGACCCCATCCGCTGATAACCCATGCCACAGGCACGCCTACTGGTCGATTTGCCCGACGGACCGTGGATAGCCGACGTTTCGCGCGCCTTCCCGGACGCCGGGTTCCGCGTGCTCACCGCGGTGCCGGACGAGAGCGCCGGCTTCGCGCTGCTCAGACTGACGGCTCGCGACGCCGACGCCGTGCTCGCGGCGATGCGAGACCACGAGGCGCTCTCGAAGGTGTCGGTGATGGCGCGGGGCGACGGGGTCGCGACCGTCCGGATCGAGACGAACGCCCCGCTGCTCCTGGTCGCCGCGAAGCGCTCGGGGCTCCCGATCGAGATGCCGCTCGACATCGAGAACGGCGTGGCCGAGGTCGACGTCACCGGCGAGCACGAGCGCGTCGCGGCGCTCGGTAAGCGGTTCGACGAACTGGGACTGGAGTACGAGGTCGAGCGCGTCCGCCAGCGCGTCGATCCGGTCCGGCTGCTGACGGACCGCCAGCAGGAGCTCCTGCTCACGGCCGTAGAGCTGGGGTACTACGACGTGCCGCGTCGGTCTACCCTGACCGAGGTCGCGGACCACCTCGGGATCGCGAAGTCGACGTGCAGCGAGACGCTTCAGCGGGTCGAGCGAACCGTGGTCCGCGAGTTCGTCGACGACCTCCCGAACCGACCGCTCGAAGACGATGCGGACGCGGCCGGCGCCGACACGGGCGCCGACGGCGGTGCGGATCTCGACGCCGAGAGCGACGCGGAACCGGCGACGAGCCCCCAGACCTACCACTCATGAGCGACACAGACAGCCACGACCACGACGAGACCGCCGAACCGATCACCGACGAGGTACACGACAACTCCTGGTCGGCGAACCTCGAGAAGCCGAAGTACGCGGACGACGCCGACCTGGCGGTCCGCGACGCGCTGGCCGCCATCGATCACACGACGGCGGGCAACCACGTCAACCTGGTCACGCACGGCGACCTCGGGCATCCCGAGGAGTTCCTCTACGACGCGATCGAACGGGAGTATGCCCTCGACCCCGAGTACGTCGAGCAGTGCGGCTGCGGCGGCCACGTCACCCGCGTACAGGTGGCCTGACCACCGATCGGGGGATGACCGGCGACCGACGGACAGGCCGCCGATCCCGGACGCGGGCCCCCGAGCGGTCACCGCCCGCCACCACGCTTATTTTGGCCGAGACGGAGATTCCGAGCAGTGACGTCCCCCTCGTCCCCGACCCTCCCGCTCGCGGACGGGGTCGCCGCGATCGGATCGTTCGCGGACCCGATCGTCGTCGACCCCGGTCCGTCGCTTCTAGCGGCCCTCGCGGCAGCCTACCGAGACGCCGCGCCCGCGGCGGTCGATCCCGACCTCGACGCGCTGCGCGCCGGCGCCCGGCCCGACCACGACCCCCTCTCGCCGGCCGCCGACCTCCCGACGCTCACGCTGCTGGCGCGGGATCGGGCCGTCGACGCGGTCGCGGACCCGTTTCACCCGGCCAGCCGGCTCGCGGCGCTCGTGGAGCCGGGGGTCTGGGACCTGCGAACGCTCACGGAGCCCCAGCCCAACGCCGTTCTCGCGGGGCGGTCCGACGGCTGCGTCCTCGTCGCGGCGGTAGACGAACACGGCGACGCCGGTGACGACGGGCCGTGGTGCCGGATCGGCAGCGATCCGACGCTCCGCGACCGCTACGACGCCCTCGCCGCGGAGGCGGAGCGAGAGCGAATTCGCACCCCCAGCCGTCATCGGCTGTACGGGGCGCTCCGAGAGCGGTGCGGGGGCGCGGTCGCGGACGAGGCCGTGCGGCTGATCGACGGGGACCAGCCCGGCTCCGCTCCCCTCGACCGCGGCGGGGCTCGGATCCGGACGTACGCCGCCGGCGCGCGCCGCGGCGCGCTCGATCGCGATCTGCGACGCGCCTGCGAGGACGCCGGGCTCGGGAGCGCGGCGACGTTCACCCGGATAAAACGGAAGTTCGTCGAGGCCGAGCTCCTCGGGACGGAGCCGGTCTCGCAGCCGGTGGGGCGCCCCCGACAGCGGCTCGTCGCGCGCGGCGCGCTGGCGGACGCGTCGTCGCTGGCGGCGGCTCTGTCGGCCCTCGAATCGCTTCGCGAAAGGGGGAAGGAAGGAGTCGACGGCGACGCCTAGTCGTCCTTCGTCTTGATGTCCGCGGAGAGCCCCTGCGCCATCTCGATCTCCTTGGAGTTGTTCAGCGTCCACGCGGTGCGGTCGGTGACCGCCTCGATGGCCTCTCGGGCCGAGGGGTAGCCGTTGCCGGACTTCTTGACGCCGCCGAAGGGGAGCTGGACCTCCGCGCCGATACAGGGGAGGTTGCCGTACGCTAACCCGAGCTCGGCGTGGTCGCGGTAGTAGTTGATCTGCCGGTAGTTCTCGGAGACGATGGCGCCGGCGAGCCCGTAGTCGGTGTCGTTCTGGATCTCGACCGCGCGCTCGATGTCGCCGTCGTACTCCAAGAGCGCGACGTGCGGCCCGAACACCTCCTCGTGGGTACATCGGAGGTCGGCGTCGGGGTCGGCCTCGTAGACGAACGGGCCGATCCAGTGGCCGTCCTCGTGGCCGTCGGGGACCTCGTCGGCGTCGAGTTCGGTCCGGTCGACGAGCACGTTCACGCCCTCGTCGCGCGCGAGCCGGTTGTACTCCGACACCTTCTCGAAGTGCTCGCGCTCGATGAGCGGCCCCATGAACGTGTCCTCCCGGAGGGGGTCGCCGACGGCGACCGACTCGGCGACCTCGACGAACCGCTCTTTGAACTCGTCGTACACGTCGGTGTGGACGATCAGGCGCTCGGAGGAGACGCAGCGCTGCCCGGTCGTCTTAAACGACGACATCACCGCGGAGTGGACCGCGGTGTCGAGGTCCGCCTCCTCGGTGACCACGATCGCGTTCTTGCCGCCCATCTCGCAGGCGGCGCGCTTGCCGGCGACGCCGCCGAGCTTGTCCTGGATGTGGTGGCCGACCTCGGCGGAGCCGGTGAAGAGGACGGTCTCGACGGCCTCGTGCTCGACGATCGCGTTGCCGGCGTCGCCGAACCCCTGGACCATGTTGAACACGCCGTCGGGAATCCCGGCGTCGTCGAACATCTCCGCGATGATCTGCGCGCACCACGGGGTCTGCTCGGCGGGCTTGAACACGACGGTGTTCCCCTCGACCAGCGCGATGGCCATGTGCCAGTAGGGGATCGCGACCGGGAAGTTCCACGGGGTGATACAGCCCGTGACGCCGCGGGGCGTCCGGCGCATGTACGCGTCCTTCGCGGGGATCTCGGAGGGGACGATGTCGCCCTTCGGGTGGCGGGCGTCGCCGGCGGCCCACTCGACCATGTGGGCGGCCTCGACCACGTCGGCTTTCCCCTCGGAGATCTCTTTCCCGCACTCCTTCGTGACTACCTGCCCGAGCTCGTCCGTCCGCTCGCGCAGCTCGTGGTACACGTCCCAGAGGTACTCCGCGCGCTGGATCCGGGAGAGCTCGCGCCACTCCTCGAACGCCGCGTCGGCGGCGTCGACCGCCGTCTCGACGTCTTCGGGCGTCCCGCGCTCGAACGCGCCGAGCGTCTCGCCGGTCGCCGGGTTCTCGCTCTCGAAGGTCTCCGAGCCCGTGCCCGAGACCCACTCGCCGTCGATGTAGTGTTGATACGGGTCCGACATGGGCGTTCGTTTCCGCCGCCACGTCCAAATATCCCACCCGACCATGGTCGGCAGAGTCTTTGTGATGCGGTGCCACAGAGAGGGTAGTAATGGCAATCAGCGACCCAGGGAGGAACGAGGAGTGGTCCGGCACGCGACTCACCCTCGATCTGTGGCACCCGAACTGCTGGGCGATCGAGGCGACGGGCCGGACCGACGGCGGCGTCCTCGCCCACGCGATCTACAACTCCCCGAAGGCGACCGGCGACGCGCCGAACTCGGTGAACGGACTGTTCACTGCCTTCGCGGACACGAACGAGGAGGTCGAGGAACTGCTCGACGCGATCCGCGCGTCCGACCGCGCGGGAGAGCTCCTCGAGCTGCAAGAGCGGTTCGGCCGCGCGCGAGACGCGCCCGGAAACGTCGTGCGCGAGTTCTTCCTGGAGTACGACCCCGCGGACATGCTGTGTCCGACCCTGCTCGAACACGGCTTCGTCCACAGCGCGCCGGTCCGGATCGAGGACGGCCGCGAGGAGTGGCAGGTGTGTTTCGTGGGCGAGCGCACGGATATCCGGGAGTCGCTCGACGCGGTCCAGGAGAGCGCGGGCGCGGAGGTGACCGTCCAGTCGATGTCGTCGTCGGGCCAGCCCGGACGGTCGCCCCGCGAACAGCGGCTCGACACGCTCACCACCACCCAGCGCGAGGTGTACGAACACGCCCGCGAGGCGGGGTACTACGAGTGGCCCCGAGAGGCGTCGACGCGCGAGCTGGCCGACGACCTCGACGTGTCGAAGACGACGCTGCTCGAACACCTCCGGAAGGCGGAGTCGAAGCTTCTGGACCCGTGACCGTCGATCGCCGATCGCCGCCTCGTTGAAATCCTCGGCGAACGCTTTTGGCTCGCGGTTCCCTTAGTTGAGAGACTCATGGGACTGTTCACCGAGATCGGGCGGCAGGTAGAGAAGTTCAAGCGGACCGCGGAGAACGCGGCCGACGGCGCCGAGACGTTCCGGTGTCCCGCGTGCGACGAGGAGTTCGATAGCGCACACGAACACTGTCCGGAGTGCGGAGCGGAGATAGTCGGGTCGACGGAGACGGAGGAGTAGTCGCCTCCGCCGTCTCGCCCGGTTTGCGACCGACCGCTCCGGACGGGCTGCAATATCCGATTTCGGCGGAGGTCGACCGCCGCTCTCCGATCGCCGATCGCTGACCGGGGCGCTCAGCGCCCGACGACCGCCCGCAGCGCGAACAGCGCGTTCGACTTGCGCTCCCGCACCCGCCGGTAGAAGTACGAGAACCACTTGGAGCCGTACGGGATGTACTGGTACACCTCCGCGTCGGTCTCGGGGTCGGCGGCGAGGTCGAACTGTTCCCCCTCGCGGACGCCCATCAGCATCTGGACCTCGTAGGGCGTCCCGTGTTCCGCGTGGAGGTCCTTCGCGTGCTCGATCATCGCGGGGTCGTGGCTGCCGACGGCGACCCCGTCGTCGAACGCCTCGAACATGTACGCGAGGCAGTCGCGGTACGCCTCGTCGACGCGGGACTTCTCCCGGTAGGCGATTTCCGCGGGCTCGTCGTACGCGCCCTTCACGAGCCGGACCTTGCCGGGGAGGTCGGCGAGCCGTTCGAGGTCCTCGCGCGTGCGCTTCAGGTTCGCTTGCACGCAGACGCCGACGTTGCCGTCGGTCGCGGTCGCGTGGCGCTCGAACGCGTCGAGCGTCACGTCGGTGGTGTCGTGGTCCTCCATGTCGATCCAGACGAAGGTCCCCGCGCTCCCCGCCTCGTCCGGCCCGGAGTCGTCGGCCGCCTCCACGATCCGCGCGAGGTTCTCTCGGAAGGCGTCGTCGCCGATGTCGAGCCCGATCTGGCTCGGCTTGACGGAGACGCAGGCGTCGAGCTCCCGGTCGGCGATCGCCTCGACGAGGTCGACGTACGCGTCGGCGTCGGCGTCGGCGGGAGGACGCTCCTCGTAGTGCTCGCCGAGGAGGTTCAGAATGCCGGACACGCCCCGGTCGTTGAGCGTTTCGACGTGCGCGAGCGCGGCCTCCGGCGTCTCGCCGGCGACGAAGTTGCTCGCGATAGGCGGGATCATACGATCATCGGGGCGCCCGACGGGGATATAAGGGCACCCGACCAATAATTCCACAGAATATATGAGAATATAACGTGCGTGGAGCTATCGCGCCGTGCGAGAGGAGCTATACGTCCCAACCGACCATGGACGGGTAGGGTTTCAGATGCCCGTACGTCCACGGAAACTACAGGTAACATATGTCACGAAATAGCATGGACCTGACCGACCGGAGAACGCTGCTGAAACTGACGGGCGGGGCGGGCGTCGCCGCGCTCTCGGGCTGTCTCAGCACGACCGACGACGGGGGGGACGGGTCCGACGGGAGCGACGGCGGAGACGGGTCCGACGGGGGCGACGGCGGAGACGGGTCTGACGGGAGCGACGGCGGAGACGGAACCGACGGCGACGACGGGAGCGACGGCGGCGACACCGGCCCGTACCAGATCGGGATGGTCGACTCGCTGACCGGGTCGCTGTCGGCGTTCGGCGAGCGGAACCAGCGCGGCGTCGACCTCGCCTTACAGCGGGTCAACGAGGTCGAGATCGACGGGCGCGAACTCGATCTGATCGTCGAGGACTCCGAGAGCGAGAACCAGGGCGGCATCGCGGCCGCCCAGAAGCTCGTCAACCAGGACGGGGTCCCGTTCCTCATCGGCGCGGTCGGCTCCGGCGTCTCGCTCGCGATCTACGAGAGCGTCGTGCAGGACACCGACGTGGTCCAGCTGAGCCAGAACTCCACGGGGCTCAACCTCACGGACTTCCCCGGCCTGCTCCGGATGTCGCCGTCGGGACGCAGCCAGTCGCTCGCGCTCTCGAACATCATCTCCGACGACGGCTACGACGAGGTGGCGATCACCTACGTCAACAACGACTACGGGCAGAGCCTCACCGACGCGTTCGTCAACGCCTGGGAGGGCGACATCGCGTACAACAACCCGCACGACCAGGAACAGCAGTCCTACTCGGGGGTCATCTCCGAGATGGACAGCTCCGGCGCAGACGCGTGGCTGTTCATCACCTACCAGGCGGAGTTCGCGACGATGGTCAACGAGGTGTACTCGTCGGGCTACGAGGCGCAGTTCTACGGCGCCGACTCCGTCTCCGGCGACAACGTGATCGAGAACACGCCGGAGGGGAGCATGGAGGGTATGAAGATCGTCGTCCCCTCCGCGCCGGTCGAGGAGGAGAACTACCAGTCGTTCGCGGACGCCTTCGAGTCGGAGTACGACCAACAGCCGACATCGTGGGCGGCGTACGCCTACGACTGCGTGATAAACGCCGCGCTCGCGATCCAGGCCGCGGACGAGTTCACCGGCTCGGCGCTCCGGGACACCGTCCGGCGCGTCTCCGGGCCCGACGGCGAGGAAGTGACCTCCTTCGAGGCCGCCAGCCAGATCCTCGCCGACGGCGGCGGTCCGGACGACGTCGACTACCAGGGCGTCAGCGGTCCCATCGACTTCGACGAGAACGGGGACCCGGTCGGCTTCCTTCAGGTCTTGGAGGTCCAGGACCACGCGTACGAAGGCATCGACTTCGTCGAAGGGTAATCGACACCGATGACCGTCCTCGGATACTTGGCTAACGGGCTGGTCTTCAGCAGCATCATCGTCCTCGGCAGCATCGGCCTGTCGCTGGTGTACAGCATCGCGGACTTCGCGAACTTCGCGCACGGCGACACGATGACTATCGGCGCGTACGCGGCGCTCGTGACGTTCGGCGCCGTCGGCGGGCTCGGCGGCGCGGTGTTGGGGCTTCCGTACGGCTTCTTCCTCGCCTTAGTCGTCGGGATCGCAGTCGCGGCGGTCGTCGCGGTCGGCACCGAGAAGCTCATCTACGAACCGCTCGACGTCGACTCGATCGGCCTGTTGATCACGTCGATCGGGATCGCCTTCATCTACCGCGCGGTGATCCAGATCCGGTTCGGCTCCGACTTTACCCGGTTCGGGATCCAGCCGCTGCGCCCGATCGAGTCCCTCGTGCCGTACGGCGTCCGCGTGACGCTGCACGACGTGGCGATCGTCGGCTCGGCAGTCGTGCTGGTCGGGGGGCTGCACGTCCTGTTGCAGTACACCGACCTCGGCCGGAAGATGCGCGCGATGGCCGACAACCCGGACCTCGCCCGGGTCAGCGGGATCCGAACGAAGCGGGTCAAGCTGTGGACGTGGGTCATCGGTGCCGGGCTCGCCGGCGCGGGCGGCGTGTTCCTCGGACTCTTCAACCAGCTCTCGCCGCGGATGGGGTTCAACCTCCTCCTGGTCATCTTCGCGGCGGTGATCCTCGGCGGGATCGGCTCCGTCTACGGCGCGATGGCAGGCGGCTTCCTCATCGGCATGATAAACCAGCTAACGCCGTTCTTCTCCAACGTGGTCGAAGCGCTCCCGATCTGGCCGGGGTGGCTCGCGGCGATCGTGCGGGGCCTGATCAGCATCGAGTACGCCAACGCGATCGCGTTCGTGATCATGGTCGTCGTGCTGTTGGTCCGGCCGAACGGGATCGCCGGGGAGGGGGCGACATGAGCCTCCTCGACGGCGCGAGGGGATCTCTGACGGAGCTGAGTCGCCCCGAGAGATGGGTGCTCGGCGTCAGCGCCGCGTTCGCGCTGTTCCTGCTCGCCGCGCTGCTCACCGGCGCGCTCGGGCCGACGTACTTCCTGTTCCTCGTCGGACTCGCCGGGATGTACGCGCTACTCTCGTTCGGACTGAACGCCCAGTGGGGGTTCACCGGGCTGATCAACTTCAGCGTCGCCGCGTTCTTCGGGATCGGCGCCTACGGCTCCGCGCTGATGACCGCCGACAGCTCGCCGATCGCGGGCGGGTTCAACCCGCTCGTCGGGCTCGTCGTGGCGCTCGTCGTCGCGTTCGTGCTGGCGCTGCTCATCGGGATCCCGACGCTCCGGCTCCGGGCCGACTACCTCGCGATCGCCTCGCTCGGACTGGCGGAGGTCGTCCGGCTGATCGTGCTCAACGAGCGCTGGCTGACGAACGGGAGCGCGGGGCTCCGCGGGATCCCGAGCTTCTTCCAGGGGTGGCCGGTGCTCTCGACGTTCCCGGAGGCGATGCCGGGGCTTCGGCTGGTGGTGATCCCCGGGTCGCCGATACTCCTTGAAACGTCGTTCTGGCAGTCGCTGCTGAACGTGATGCTCGTGCTCACGTTCGCCGGAGTGACGTACCTCGTCTTGCGCCGCGCGCACCGCTCCCCCTGGGGGCGAGTGCTGCGGACGATACGCTCGGACGAGGACCTCGCGAGGGCGCTGGGGAAGAACACCTACTCGTTCAAGATGCAGTCGTTCATCCTCGGCAGCCTGATCATGGCGCTGGCCGGCGTGTTCTACACCCACCTGAACCTCTACGTCGGGCCGGGCGATCTCGACCCGATCACGACGTTCTACGCGTGGGTCGCGGTGATCCTCGGCGGCAGCGGCTCCAACCGCGGGGCGCTGTTCGGTGGCATCGTCATCGTCACCATCCGCGAGGGGACGCGCTTCCTCAACGACGTGGCGCTGCCGATCGACCCCGCGCCGCTGCGGCTGCTGTTGATCGGGGTCGTGATCGTCGCGGTCATGCGCTACCGGCCACAGGGGATCCTCCCGCCGCAGCGGGAGCTGATCTGGCCGAGCGCCGTCGACGGGGGCGGAACCCCCGAGACGCCGGACAGCGGCGTCCGCGAACAGAAGGGGGGTGGTAGCAATGAGTGAGGGCGCGCTCCCCAAGCAGGACGCCGTCCTCCGCGTCGACGACCTCCAGAAGTCGTTCGGCGGCCTCGCCGCGACCGACCACGCGTCGTTCGCGGTCGAGCGCGGCACGATAACCGGGCTCATCGGCCCGAACGGCGCCGGGAAGTCGACCCTCTTTAACCTGATCTCCGGCTTCTACGAGCCGGACGGCGGCACCGTGGAAGTGAACGAGACCGACGTGACCGGGATGGAGCCGTATCAGGTGGCCGATCACGGGCTCATCCGGACGTTCCAGACGCCCCGGAAGCTGGAGGGGATGACGGTCCGCGAGGCGATGCTCGTCGGGCCGCGGAACCAGCCCGGCGAGTCCTTCGTCAAGCTGTTCGCGGCGCCCGGGACGGTCGCCGAGAGAGAGTCGACGAACCTCGCCGAGGCAGAGCGGATCTTGGAGGAGTTCGAGATCGACCACCTCGCGACCCAGCCCGCGACCGACATCTCCGGCGGGCAGATGAAGCTCGTCGAGCTCGCGCGCGCGATGCTCGCCGAGCCGGAGGTGTTACTGCTCGACGAGCCCGTCGCGGGGGTGAACCCGACGCTGGCGAAGAAGCTCAAAGACCAGATCCGGCGGCTCAACGAGCAGGGGACGACGTTCCTGCTGATCGAACACGACATGGAGTTCGTGATGGACCTGGCCGACCCGATCGTCGTCTTGGACCAGGGGAGCGTCCTGACGGAGGGCTCCCCGGAGGAGGTCCGGAGCGACGATCGCGTCATCGACGCGTACCTCGGAGGCGGCACATGAGCGACGACACCACCCGGCCCGCAGGGGCCACCGACGGATCCGGTCCCGTGCTCTCGCTGTCGGGCGTCGACAGCGGGTACGGCGAGGTGCAGGTGCTCGACGACCTCTCGATCCGGCTCGACCCGGGAGAGATCGTCTGTCTCGTCGGCCCGAACGGGGCCGGGAAGTCGACCGTCCTCAAGACGGCGTTCGGGATGTTGACGCCGTGGACGGGGACGGTCGAGTACCACGGCCGCGACATCGGCGGGATGGCGCCCGAGGAGATCGTCCGCGAGGGGATCGGCTACGTCCCCCAGACCGACAACGTGTTCGGCTCGTTGACGATCGACGAGAACCTCCGGATGGGCGGCGTCGCCCGCGACGGCGGCCTCGATGAGGTGATCGAGACGCTGTACGACCGGTTCCCGATCATCGACCGGAAGCGGACCGCGAAGGCCAAGACGCTCTCGGGCGGCCAGCGCCAAGTGCTGGCGTTCGCCCGGGCCCTCGTGATGGAGCCCGACGTGCTGCTCATCGACGAGCCGTCCGCCGGGCTCGCGCCCAACACGGCCGACGACGTGTTCGAGGACGTACAGGAGGTCAACGACATGGACACCGCGATCCTGATGGTCGAACAGAACGTGACGAAGGG
This sequence comes from Halorubrum saccharovorum DSM 1137, assembly GCF_000337915.1. GTDB lineage: Archaea > Halobacteriota > Halobacteria > Halobacteriales > Haloferacaceae > Halorubrum > Halorubrum saccharovorum. The sequence goes on along the minus strand of NZ_AOJE01000070.1, from coordinate 193,521 downwards.
ACTCGGCATCTCCGACCGCGGGTACGTCCTCGATCAGGGGACGGTCCGGTTCGAGGGCACGCCGGAGGAACTGCTCAACGACGAGGAGGTCTCCCAGCTGTACCTCGGCGGCTGAGTCCCCTCCCGCGCTCGGCTTCGCTCTCCATCGCATGACACCGCCCCTCGGACGGTACGCGTTCGCGCTCGCGCCCCTCGTAGCCGCGGCGCTGTGGGGCGGCATGTACGTCGTCAGCAAGTGGGGGTTCGCGCTGGTCCCGCCGGTGACGCTCGGGTTCCTCCGGGTCGTCGTCGGCGCCGGCGCGCTCTGGCTCGTCGTCGCCGGTCGCGGCGATCCGGCGCCCTCTCGCGACGAGTGGCCGGCGTTCGTCGCGCTGGGCGGCTGGGTGACGCTGACGATAGCGACCCAGTTCGTCGGCACGGAGCTGACGAACGCCAGTCAGGGGTCGCTTCTGACGGTTCTCACCCCCGTGTTCACGGTGCTGCTCGGGGCGGCCGTGCTCGGCGAGCGCATCACGGCGACGAAGGCCGGCGGGATGACCGTCGCCGGCGTCGGGACCGCCGTCGTCCTCGCCGGCCAGTACGACGTGGGATCGATGGCCGCCGGAAACGCCGTCGGCGTGGCGCTCCTCCTGATCGGCAGCGCGGCGTGGGCCGGCTACACCGTCTGGGGGCTACCGGCGGTCAGGCGCCACGGCGCGCTGCGGGCGGCGACGTACTCCTCGCTGGCGAGCGTCCCGATGCTCGGCGTCCTCGCCGTCGGAGAGCTGTGGTACCTCGGTCTCTCGCCGGCCGACATCCCCCTCACCGCCGAGTCGGTCGCCGCCGTGTTATACCTCGGGCTGGGGGCGACGGCGGCCGCGTGGTTCCTCTGGTACAAGGGGTTGGAGTACGTGCCCGCGGGAACGGTCGCCGTCTTCTTCTTCGCACAGCCCGCGGTCGGGGCGGCGCTCGGCGCGGCGCTGCTCGGCGAGGCGCTCGGACCGGGGTTCCTCGTCGGCGGCGCGCTGATGACCGCTGGGATCTGGGCGGTGAGCCGAGAGCGCGCGGGAACGACCGACGAGGCGACGGACGCCGCCGCGGAGTGACGCGTGTCTCCCCCCATCCCGCCCCGTCTCACGTCGCCCGCTTCTCCAGTTCGCCGGTGAGCCCGGCGGCGTCGAACTCGTGGTCGGGCCGGATCGCGACGAAGTCGAGGAACCGGCGGGCGGCCAGAATCTCGTCGGTCGAGTAGCTGTCGAGCGCGGCGTCGACCGCCTCAGCCGCGCCGATCAGGGGTTCCAGCGCGGCGAGGGCGCTCGCGAGGTCGTACGACCGCGCCGACTCGCGGCCCTCCTCGCTCACGCTCGTCGCGTCGATGACGTAGAGTTCCCCGTCGCGCACCAGGACGTTCTCCGCTCGGAGGTCGCCGTGGGCGAGCCCGGCGTCGTGGATCGTCCGGAGCGTGGCGAACAGCGCCGGGGCGAGCGCGGCCACGTCCGCGGTGCCGAGCTCGTCGAGCGTCCGGAACTCGGGGAGGTACTCCAGCACCACGACGCCGAGGTGGCCGACCTCCAGCGCCTCGATCGGCTCCGGGGCGTTGACGCCGATCGCGCGGACCTTCCGGGTCGCCTCCAGCTCGTGGCGCGCCATCTCGTAGGGGGTCTCGTAGCGCTCGAAGAAGCCCTCGGTGCCCGCGGAGAAGGCGCCGAGGTTGCGTCCGGTGGTGAACAGCGCGTGGACGAGCGTGTTCTGTCGGGTGATCACCTTCACGAACAGGTCGTCGTCGACCACCATCGGCGTCGACAGCCAGTTGTCGGCGTCGAGGAAGCGCACCCGCATCTCGTCGCGGTCGTACCGGTCCGCCAGCTCGCGGACGACCCGCTCGATGTCGGGCCAGTCCACGTGACCGCGCACGATCCGGCGGAGCTCCATGGACGGTCTGAGGCGACCGCGGCTCATAAATGGTCACGTCGGAGCCCGAGAGACCGGGACGAAGAGGGCGACGCGTCGTCACACGCGATCGATAATGGTCGTTCGTGCCGTTTATATCGCCGCGTCGCAATTCTTGCCTATGGACTTCGAGCTACCCGCAGAACACCGGATGATCCGGGACACCGTTCGCGAGTTCTGCGAGGAGGAGATCCGGCCCATCGCCCAGGCGATCGAGGACGAACACCGGTTCCCCGAGGAGGTGTTCGCCGATCTCAACGACCTCGATATGATGGGCGTGCCGGTCTCCGAGGAGCACGGCGGGCTCGGCGGCGACCAGCTCATGTACGCGCTGGTCACCGAGGAGCTGGGCCGCGTCTCCGGCGGGATCGGGCTCTCGTACGCCGCCCACACCTCGCTGGGCGCGAAGCCGATCGAGCTGTTCGGCACGCCCGAGCAGAAGGAGGAGTGGCTCCGGCCGCTCGCCGAGGGCGGCGAACTCGGCGCGTGGGCGCTCACGGAGCCCGGCAGCGGCTCCGACGCCTCGGACATGGACACGACAGCCGAGTACGACGCCGACGCCGGCGAGTACGTGCTGAACGGGACGAAGCAGTTCATCACGAACGCGAGCGTCGCCAACAGCGTGCTGGTGAAGGCCGTCACCGACCCCGACGCCGGCTACGACGGCATCTCGACGTTCATCGTCGACCCCGACGACCGCGGGTTCGAGGTGACGACCGTCTGGGACAAGATGGGGCTCAACTGCTCGCCCACCTGCGAGATATCGCTCGACGACGTGCGGATCCCGGAAGACCGGCTGCTCGGCGCGGAGGGCGAGGGGTGGACGCAGACGATGAAGACGCTCGACGGCGGGCGGATCTCGATCGCCGCGCTCTCGGTCGGGCTCGCGCAGGGGGCCTACGAGGCGGCCAAGGAGTACGCCGGCGAGCGCGAGCAGTTCGGGAAGCCGATCGCGAAGTTCGACGCGATCCGCGACAAGGTGGTCCACATGCACCGCCAGACCGAGCGCGCCCGGCTGCTCACCCACAAGGCGGCGACGAGATACGACGCCGGCGAGTCCGTCACCCGCGAGTCGGCGCTGGCGAAGCTCGACGCCAGCGAGGCGGCCCGCGAGGTGGCCGAGGAGGCGGTCCAGACGCTCGGCGGCTACGGCTACACCACCGACTTCGCGCCGCAGCGCTTCTACCGCGACGCGAAGCTGATGGAGATCGGGGAGGGGACGAGCGAGATCCAACACGTCGTGTTGGGCCGCGAGCTCGGGCTGTAAGGAGGTCGCGAAGCGATCGGTCCGGCGACGCGGACCGGCGTTCGCGTCACAGGTTCCGCTCGATGTACCGGTTTACCGACCGCACCCGATCGGGCTCGAAGGTCCAGAGCCCGCGCCAGACTCGGGGTTCGACTTCGACCGCGAGCAGGCTCACGCCGTTTTCGATCCCTCGTTTGAGATCGGTTCCGGGGTCGGCGTCGAGCGACTGGGGCCCCTCCGGCGGGCGGTACACCACGAACCAGCTGTCGGTGAAGTCCCGCGTGTCGCCGCCGTGGATCACGGCGTCGAGGTCGCGCGGGAGGTCGTCAGGCACCCCGTAGAGGTGCGTGTCGACGCCCGCCTCGGTCACGCGCTCGTACACCCGGCGCGTGCCGACCTCGTCGTCGAGGCGCGAGAGCCGCTGGAACGACGACCGGAGCGTGCCGTCGCCGGCCATCCAGGCGGCACGCTCGATGAACCGCGAGATGGTGATTAAGAGGAGCTTCTGTCGGTTCGACTCGGGGTACCCGCGCAAGGAGAACGTCGTGTCGGCGAGCCCCCCGATCACGGAGGGGAGGTCGATGTCGTCGAGCGTCCGGCTCCCGGTGACGTACAGGTCCGAGTTCACGAACAGCACCGCGTCGCCGAGCTCGCCGAGCGTCGACCCCGCGACCACCTCGTCGCCCTCGACGAGCAGCGCGAGGTTCTCTAACTCCTCGGGGTCGTCGCCGTCGAAGGGCACGTCCTCGTGCTCTCGGAGGGCGTCGACATCGATCACCGGGCCGGTGCCGTCGGGGTTCGGCGCTCCGTAGCTTCCGTCGCCCCGCCCCGCACACTCCCCGTTCCGGTCGACGATCCGGTCCGTGGTGAACTCCCGGGTGGCGAGTCCGCCGCGGGAGTCGGACCGGTTCGTGTCGGTGCCGCGGTCCCGGTCGACGCGCGGGCACTCACCCGATCGTGCCGTTTCGTCGACCACGTTCACCGCCCCCTCCCCGAACGTGTCCACGAGCATGTTCATGACGGGGTCCGGGTCGCTGCGGTTGACGACGACGATGGATCGGTCGGCGCCGTCGAACCGATCGAGGAACTGTGCGAGCGTCACGTGCTCGAAGTGGTCGAGTTCCGATGATAAACGTTCCCTCGCGGTTATCCGGCGTGAAAACCGGGCGATCGGTGCGGTCCGTCCGCTCGCTTTCGGGCGGTCCTACGCGCCGACAGTCTCTTCGAGAAGCTGGAGCGGGTGCTCGACCTCGTAGCCGGTGCCGTGCTCCATCTGCATCGCGCAGGTCGGGCACTCTGTCATCCCCACGTCGCCCTCGGCGTCCTCCATGTGATCGAACATCTCCGCGCCGATCTCCATCGACTTCTCGTACTTCTCCTCCTTCCAGCCGTAGGTGCCGGAGATGCCCGAACAGGAGTCGCCGACGTCCTCCATCTGCACGCCGTCGACGTCGCGGAACGTCTCGACGGCCTGCCGGGAGAGCCCCTGATTGCGGGCGTGACACGGCGCGTGGTAGGCGAACGCCTGCTCGTCGGCGAGCTCGGTCCCCGCCAACTCGCCCTCCAGGTCCTCGTTGATCCGGAGGTACTCGAGCGCCTCGTAGGTGTGCTCGGAGACGTCCTCGATCCCGTGGATGTCGAACAGCTCGGGGTACTCCTGGCGCAGCGACAGCGAACAGGAGGTACAGGAGGCGATCACGTCGGCGCCCTCGCCGATCGCCTCCACGAGGTTCTCGACGTTCGTCTCCGCGTGCCGACGCGCGTCCTTCAGCATCCCATTCGCGAACATCGGGGTGCCGGAGCACTTCTGTGGCGGGACCATGACCTCGTAGCCGAAGTGCTCGTACACGCGGACCATGGCCTTGCCGACCTCCGGCGTGTTGTAGTTGGAGTAGCAGCCGTGGAAGTAGGCGACGCGCTTGTCGGGGTTCTCCACCTGCGCGCCGCCGCGGGCCTTCCACCACTCGCGGAACGTCTGGGTGGCGAAGTCGGGGAACTCGCGGTCGCCCGCGATCCCGAGCACCTTCTCGCCGAGCTTCATGGCGCCGGGAATCTTCGTCGCGGCGTTCGCCAGCCGCGGCACCTTGCTCGCGATGGACGCGAAGAAGCGGTAGTTCGAGAGGATCCGGTTCCGGACGTACTCCCGCGAGAGCTTCTCCATCTGCTCTTCGACGAACTGGCCGCGCGCCTCGTTGTGCATCTGCGAGAGCGGCACCGAGGAGGGGCAGGCGTCGTCACAGCGCATGCAGTTCGAGCAGGAGGTGATCGACTCGTCGATGTCGTGGTCGTCCTTGCGCTTGAGCCGCCACTGCTCCGGGCCCTGAAACTTCGGGCCCGGGAACTCCTCGTCGACCTCGGCAACCGGACAGGAGGTGTCACAGCTCGTGCACTTGTAACAGGAGTCGGCGCCGTCCCGGAGGTCGAGGTCGCCGCCCGGGAACACGTCGACCGGGTCGTACGCGTCCGGGTCGAGGTCCGTCGAGTCGCTCCCGCCGGTCGCGCTCTCGACGCCGCCGTCGGTTGCGGCGCGGTCCGCGGTCGGGTCGGCAGCGAGGTCGCTGTCGGCCCCTTCTACCGCGCCGTCGTCGGGGACGAAGATCGACGGCTGTTCGTCGCGTCCCGCCTCGGGAACGCCGGGGGTGGCCGCGGGCTCGCCCTCATCGCGGTCGTCACCGTCCATCTCGTTCGCCCCGTTCGCCTCGTTAGCGTCCTCGTCGTCGGTGTGTCGTGTCATTTGGTTGCCTCCGTCGCCGCCTGCCGTCCCGCCACGATCCCGGTCGCGAGCGACACCCCGCTCGCGGACTTCTCCCGCGCCGCGTCCGCGCCGCCGACGATCCCGCCGGCCGCGAAGACGTTCTCGTACGCCGCGTCGCCGTCCGCGTCCAGCGCGCGCCCGTCCTCGCCGATCCGGACGCCGAAGCGCGCGTACGGCTGGTCGCCGAACGCGTCGTCGACGAACCACTCGTAGCGGTCCGCCGGCTGCTCGACGTGGAGCCCGAAGACGGGCTCGCTGACGCCCTCGCGGTCCGAGTCGAGCCCCTTCCCGACGAGCCCGCCGGTCGCGAGCACGAAGGCGTCGGCGCCGTACGGCGTCTCGCGGCCCTTCCGGTCGACCGCGACCGTCTCGACCGCCCCGTCCGCCTCGGTCTCGACACCGACGACCGGGTTGCCGGTCTCGAACCGGACGCCCTCGTCGTCGAGCGCGTCGTACAGCCGGTCCTCCAGCCTGAGTCCCGGGAGGCTCGGCGGCCCCATCGGGATCTCGAAGACGTCCGCGCCGAGGCGGTCGGCCAGTTCGGCGCGCACCGCGTCGCCGCGGTCGTCGCCGAGGAACGCCGGGAAGCCGACGCGCTCGACGCGCTCGACGCCGCCCGCCTCGTCGACGGCGTCGTGGAGGTGCGGCGCGACCGCCTTCGCCAGCGCCTCGCGGGCGGGGACGCCGTCGATCGCCTCGTCGTGGTCGAGCGCCTTCGCGATCCGGGTGACCTTCGTGTCCGCCCGGAAGGCCTCGGCGAACTCCACCTCGGCGCCGGCGACGTCGAAGGGGACGCCGGCGGCCTCCAAGCGCCCGGCGAACGCCCGCGCGTCGTACTCGGTGAGCGACCGGAAGCCGACGATCAGGGCGGGTCGGTCGTCGCTCGCGAGCCCCGCCTCGGCGGCGGCGGGATAGCGCGCGGTCGGCTTCACGCTCCCGCCGAACGTCGGGAGGAGCGCGTTGTTGTCGGTGTGGCTCCCGCGGTACGCGTCGCCCGCGAGGTCGTCGAACAGGTCGAGCCCCTCCCGCAGCGCGTCGGCGCCGACGGTCCGGTAGGGGTGGCTCTCGGGGAGCCGGTCGACCGCCTCGAAGGGGTCGGCCAGCGGGCCCTCCGGGTCGGGCCACTCGTCGCGGTCGAGTTCGCGGCCAGCCGTCGGCGGGCCCTCGCGGAGCGGCTTCGCGGGCTCGGTGGCCGGGACGTAGCCGAGCGCGTCGATCAGCCCGGAGGCCTGCCGGAGCGTGCTCGCCTTGTGGGAGACGAGCCGTACGTCGGCGCCCTCGCGGGCCGCCGCGATCGCCGCGGTGATCGCCGCCATCCCGCCGCCGACGACGAGCACGTCGCTATCGATCGCCATCGGTCCCTCCATCCGTAGCGGCAGTCCCGGCATCGCCGCCCTCGCCGGCGTCGGACCCGGGTGCCCCGCCCTCGTCGCCCGCGTCGAACGCCCCGAAGTCGACCTCGCCGTCGAGGTTCGCCGGATCGCCGTCGCGGTTCATCGTCGTCGCGTGGAGCATGTGGTTCAGCATCGCCTGCGAGAGCTGGCGCCCCCACAGCGCGTGGCGCTGGCCCTTCCAGCGCTCCTGGTACAGCTCGTCTTCCGCGTCGCGGACGACCGGTTCGGGATACTCTTGCGCGAGCTCGGCGGCGATCCGGTGGGAGCAGAACCCGCCCTGACAGTTCCCCATCGAGGCGCGGGTGCGCAGGCGGACCGCGTTGAGGTCGCTGCCCGCGTCGCCGATGGCGTCCTGCACCTCGGCGCGAGTGACTCCCTCGCACTCGCAGACGACGGGGTTCGGATCCCACTCGTCGAGCACGTCGCCGGCTCGCGANCCGAGCCGCTGGCCCGAGCGCCGCGCGACGGGGGACCGGAGCCCGAACTCGTCCATCAGATCCTCCATGCGCGCCGGGTCCTCCGAGCCGGGGAGCGGCGCGTCGGCGGTGTCGCAGGTCGCGTCGCGACCGAGCGCGTCGCAGACGTGGTCGGAGATGGACTCGGCCATCATGCGGTAGGTGGTGAGCTTCCCCCCCACGATGGTGGTCATTCCGGGGAGGTCGTCGCGGTCGCCGTGGTCCAAGAGGAAGTAGTCGCGGGTGATGTCGGTCGGGTCCTCGGTGCCGGTCCCGGGGGGTTCATAGAGGGGTCTGACGCCCCAAAAGGAGCGGAGCGTCCGGGCGTCCTTCAGGGCGGGCACGAGCTCCGAGAGCGTCTCGATCACCAGGTCGACCTCCCACTCCTCCTCGGGGTAGTCCTCGGGGTCGGAGACCTCCTCGTCGGTCGTGCCGAGGATGCAGGCGGTCTCGTGGGGGACGATGATGTCGGCGTCGCCCTTCGGCCGGCAGCGGTTGATCACGGTGTCGACCTGCCGGGTGTTCATCACCGTCATCACGCCCTTCGAGGGGCGGACCTCCACGTCGACGCCGGCCATCTCGCCGACGTTGCCCGCCCACGCGCCGGTCGCGTTGACGACGTGGCGCGCGCGGATCTCCTCGGTCGCCCCCGGCTCGCGGTGGATGCGCTTTCCGGGGCCGGTCTCGTGTTCGACCTCGACGCCGACGACCTCGCCGCCCTCGACGAGCACGTCGGTCACCGGGGCGTGGGTCTCGATCCGCGCGCCGTGATCGCGGGCGTCGGCCGCGTTCGCGACGCAGAGCCGGAAGGGGTCGACCGCGGCGTCCGGCAGCGCGATCGCCTTCTCCACGTCGCGCGCGAGATACGGCTCGCGGCGCCGGGCCTCCTCGCCGTCGATCACCTCGACGGGGATGTCGCAGGCGCGACAGCCCTCCAGTTTCTCTTGAAAGTACTCCTCGGAGTCCTCCGGGCGCTTGACGAACAGCCCGCCGGTCTCCTCGACGCAGTGGCCCGCGATCTCGCGTAACACCTCGTTCTCCTCGATACACTCCCTCGCGCTCTTCTGGTCGGAGACCGCGTACCGCCCCCCGCTGTGTAAGAGCCCGTGCATCCGTCCCGTCGTCCCGTGCGTCAGGTTCCCCTTCTCGACGAGCACCGCGTCGAGCCCCCGCCGCGCGAGGTCCCTGACCACGCCGCACCCCGTCGATCCCCCGCCGACGACGACGACGTCCACCTGTTGGTCCATGTCGATCCGGTCGGACCCCGCCCACTTTACTTTACCTCCTCATCAGGGTCACCCATAACAATCAGGGACGTTCAAGTAGTACAATCGTTGTCGGCGACGGTTGATTTATATACTTACTTTTTCGATCGCCGAGAATACCGAATTTTAACAGGAAGATTATTATGGTAGTACATTATGTTCACGAGTGGCGTGGCAGCTTCCGTGAAGATATGTCGCGGCGACGGCGACACCGGCTCTCAGGTCGAGACGCGGACGGTGGCTCGACCGGTGACGGGGCGGACGCGGCGTCGCGGCCGACGACCCGGGGGACGAACTGTGCCCCCGGTCGGCGCTCGCAGGGCGATCGGCGTCGACGACGTCGTCGACGCCGCGAACGGACCAGCGCCACAGGAGGGATCCAATACATGACACAGTATGTCGGTGCGATAGACCAGGGGACGACCGGCACCCGATTCATGGTGTTCGACCATGCGGGGCAGGTCGTCGCGAACGCGTACGAACAGCACGAACAGATCTACCCCAACCCGGGCTGGGTCGAACACGACCCCATCGAGATCTGGGAGAACACCCAACAGGTCGTCCTCGACGGCCTCGCCGACGCGGGGCTGGAGGCGAATCAACTCGAAGCGATCGGGATCACGAACCAGCGCGAGACGACGATCGTCTGGGACAAAGACTCCGGAAGGCCGGTCCACAACGCGCTCGTGTGGCAGGACCGCCGGACCACGGACCGCGTCGAGGAGCTGCAAGAGGCTGACAAAGTCGAGGAGATCCGCGAGAAGACCGGCCTCGAGGCCGACGCGTACTTCTCCGCGACCAAGACCGAGTGGATCCTCGATAACGCCGAGCCGCTCAAGATGCAGAGCTCCCGAGGCGGCGACCTCCGCGACCGGGCCCGCGAGGGCGAGGTCGTCATGGGAACGATCGACTCGTGGCTCATCTACAACCTGACGGGGAACCACATCACGGACGTCACCAACGCCTCCCGGACGATGCTGTACAACATCCGGGACCTGGAGTGGGACGACGAGCTGCTGGAGGAGTTCGGCGTCCCGAAGGAGATGGTGCCCGAGGTACGCCCCTCCTCCGACGAGGACTACTACGGTCACACCGACGCCGACGGCTTCCTCGGCGAGGAGGTCCCGGTCGCCGGCGCCCTGGGCGACCAGCAGGCCGCGCTGTTCGGCCAGACCTGCTTCGACGAGGGGGACGCGAAGAACACCTACGGCACCGGCTCGTTCTACCTGATGAACACGGGCAACGAGGCCGTCGAGTCCGACCACGGACTGCTGACGACCATCGGCTTCCAGATGTCCGGCGAGCCCGTCCAGTACGCGCTCGAGGGATCGATCTTCATCACCGGCGCCGCCATCGAGTGGCTCGAAGACGTCGACCTGATCAACAATGCGGCACAGACCGCGGAGCTGGCGCGCTCGGTCGACTCGACCGACGGCGTCTACATGGTCCCGGCGTTCACCGGGCTCGGCGCGCCCCACTGGGACGGCCGCGCCCGCGGGACCATCGTCGGGATGACCCGCGGCACGAGCAAAGAACACATCGTCCGGGCGACGCTGGAGAGCATCGCTTACCAGACCCGGGACGTGGCCGAGGCCATGGAGGCAGACTCCGGCGTCGAGACGACTAGCCTCCGGGTCGACGGCGGCGCGGTGAAGAACAACTTCCTCTGTCAGCTCCAGTCGGACATCATCCAGACGGAGATCGCGCGTCCCGAGGTCGACGAGACCACCGCGCTGGGCTCGGCGTACGCCGCCGGGCTCGCGGTCGGCTACTGGGACACCGTCGACGAGCTGCGCGACAACTGGCAGGTCGACCGCGAGTTCACGCCCGAGAAGAGCCAGGAAGAGGTCGACAAGCTCTACGACCGCTGGGGCGACGCCGTCGAGAAGTCCCTCGACTGGGCACAGGAGGACGAGTAAATGAACGAGCTCCTGCTCCAGGTTCCGGTCATCGGGATGGAGGTCGAACAGTTCCTCCTGCTGTTCATCACCGCACTCGCCGGGGGGGCGTTCGGCGCCGCCCTCGGCGCGCTTCCGTCGTTCATCTTCACCGGGTTCGTCGTGTTCCTCGGCGAGGGGATCGGAGTTCTCCAGCGGCAGGTCGGCGCGATCGAGGGCATCCCCGCGGGCGAACTCGCGGCCGGCATCACCGGCGTCATCGGCTTCGGCGCGGTCACCGGTCCGCACATCGCGTTCGCGGGCGGCGTGGCCGCCTCCGCGTACGCCGGCAAGAAGTACCCCGACATGAACCCCGCCGAGGGCGGGTACCACTTCGGGAAGGACATCACGTACGCGTTCGGGACGAAGCCCGACATCCTCGCCGTGGGTGCGATCTTCGGGGTCGTCGGGATGCTGTTCACCCGGGTCGCCAACGGCGTCTTCATCAACGTGTTGGAGATGACGCCGCCGACCGACTTCATCGCGGTGTCGGTGTTCGCGACGGCGTTCCTCGCGCGCCCCGTCTTCGGCTACCCGATCGTCGGGAAGCCGGCGGGCGACGGGTACCTCGACATGTCGCCGTTCGAGCGCGGCGACGACCATCCGAAGGCCGACAGCGAGGGCGAGCACGCCGGGCGCCCGGCGACGGAACCGTGGCTCCCCCACCAGTACAAGTGGTCGGGCGTCACTACGATCGGCCTCGTCGGCGGGATCCTCGGCGGCTACATCTGGCTGCAGACGGGGAGCATCTTCATGGGCTACGGCATCTCCGCGATGAGCCTGCTGTTCCTGAACCTCGGCGTCGAGAAGATCCCGGTGACGCATCACATCACGCTCCTCGGCGCGGTCGGTGCGGTCGTCATCGACCCCGTCGCGGGCAGCGTCGTCGCGCTGCTGGCGGCCGGCGTGCTCGGGGCCCTCAGCGGCCTCGTGGGCGAGGTCACCCAGCGGCTGTTCTACTCCCACTCCGGGACCCACGTCGACCCGCCGGCGATGGCCATCGCGATCATGATGCTCGCCGTGGGCATCCTCGCCATCCTCGGCGTGCTGCCGAACGCCGGCTACCTCTAACGCCGCTCGCTGGGGTCGGTCCCGGATCGACCCCGCGGATCGCCCCGAACCGACTCGATCGCGCGGTGACCGCTGCGCGGTCGCAGCGCCCGCCGAGACACGCCACACGCAGAGCGACCGAGACCGCTGGACCAACCAATGAAACGTCACACGAGACCCGGGCGACACTCAGATCGAACCGGTAGCGACCGCGCTTCGGTCCGGTTTTATCGGAGCATCGAGGAGGGTCGCCCGTGAACATCGACGATCGGATCGAGCGGCGACTCGGCTACGACGTGGGAGCCGGCGTCCTCGTGGACCCCGACGCCGTCTCGCCGGTGTCGCACACCGAGTCGCCGATCGGTCGAGGGCCGGCGATCGAGCGGCTCCTCGACGTGTTCGAGCCGGCGTTCGCCGGGTCGATCCCGCCGAGCGCCTACGTTCACGGACCGAAGGGGAGCGGGAAGTCGGCGATCGTCTCCACGCTGTTTCAGCGGCTGGCGTCTCACAGCGGCCCGCGACGAGCGATCCAGACGTCGACGCGCGCGGTCGAACCGACACTGCCCGGGTTCGTCTACGTCGACGCGCGTCGGGCGCCGACGCGCTTCCGGCTCTACCACGCCGCGCTCGACGCGGTCAGCGACGACGCGGTCCCCGAACACGGGATCGGCACGGACGAGCTGACCGAGTCGCTGCGCGAGGCCGTCGATGTCCGGCCCGATCTGGTCGTCGCGGTCGACCACGTCAACGAGCCGGAGACGCCGACCGCGACGACCGTCGTCGAGTGGCTCACCGCCGTCAGCGACCGGGTCGTCCCGGTGTGTCTCGGCCGCGAGGACCCGGCGGAAATCGAGTGGGAGCCGAGCGAAGCGGTGGCGTTCGAACCGTACCGCCGGCACGTGCTCGTCGAGCTGCTGACGAGTCGGTGTTCGACCGGCCTCGGGCGCGACGCGCTCACCCACGACCAGATCCGAGAGATCAGCGAGTGGGCGGAGGGGGACGCGCACGACGCGCTCGCGGCCATCTCCGGCGCGGCCGTCACCGCGGAGCGCGCGGGCGCCTCGACGGTGCGGCCGGAGGATCTCGACGCCGGGATCGGGGCGGTTCCGCGTCCGGGCGTCGCGCTCGGACGAGTGCTCGCGCTCTCGGAAAGTCGGCGTCGGCTCCTCTACGAGCTCGTGAGCCTGTCCGACGACGACCGGGCGTCGGTGAGCGCGGCGACGGAGACGATCGCCTCGCGCGAGGCGGTCGACCTGTCCCCCTCGACGGTCCGCCGAGTGCTCTACGAACTCGCGGACGCGGGCCTGCTCGACCGGGTGACGGCCCGGCAGAGCGGCGGGAAGGGGCGTCCGCCGAGCCGTCTCGTCCCGCGGTTCCCGACGCTGGTGTTCCGGGAGCTGTTCGACCGCCCCTCGTGGTCGTTTTAAGCGGCCTCGACGCTACCTTCTCCCCGATCCGTCCGCGTCCGTACCTCCGCCCGCCCTCCTGGGTCGCGCCCGAACGCAAGACAGTTGCGCGTCGTCGCCTCACGTCCGGTATGGTTCCGCCTCTCGCGTTGGACATCGACGGAACGCTGACGACGGCGAGCGGCCGGATCGACGCGCGCGTCTTCGAGCTGTTACCGGACTGGGACGCACCGGTGGTGCTCGCGACCGGGAAGGCGTTTCCCTACCCGGTCGCGCTGGCGCACTTCCTCGGGCGCGCGGAGACCGTCATCGCCGAGAACGGCGGCGTCGTGCACGTCGACGGCGAGACGGCGGTCCTCGGCGACCCCGAGGCCCCGCGGGCCGTCGTCGAGGCGTTCCGCGAGCGCGGCGGCGACCTGGGGTGGGGCGCCCGCGACACGGTGAACCGCTGGCGCGAGACGGAGGTTGCGCTGTCGCTCGACGCCGACGAGACGCTGCTGCGCGAGGTCGCCGCGGCCGCGGGCGGCGACGTCGAGGTCGTCGACACCGGCTACGCGTACCACGTCAAATCGACCGGCGTGAGCAAGGGCCGCGGGCTCGAACGCGTCGGCGACGCCCTCGGCCTCGCTCCCGACGAGTTCGTCGCGGTCGGCGACAGCGAGAACGACGTGTCCACCTTCGCGGTCGCCGGGGAGTCGTACGCGGTCGCGAACGCCGACGTCGCCGCCCGGGACGCCGCAGACACCGTGTTGGCGGAGTCGTACATGGACGGCACCGCCAGCGTGCTCGAAGAGCTCCGAGCGCGGAGTGAGTGAGGGCGTCGGAGGAAGGGAACGGAGAGTAGACCGAAGCGAGCGTCAGTCGTCGCCGTGCGCGTCGACGATCACGACCTCGCCGTCCTCGACGGTGACGTTGATCAGCGTCTTCACGTTGTAGTCGGTGTCGTCGAGCTCGTTTTCGCCCGCCTTCTTGATCACGGCGACGACGTCGACGACGTCCGCGCCGACCTCGTTCGTCAGCGCGTCGATGATCGCCTTCATCGTGCCGCCCGTGGAGAGCACGTCGTCGAGGACGAGGACGCGGTCGCCCTCCTCCACGTCGTTGATGTACATCTCCGACTCGGAGTAGCCGGTCTCCTGGAACAGCGGGACCTCGCCGTCGAGGCCGTACTGGCGCTTGCGGATGACGACGAGCGGGATGTCGGTCATGAGAGAGAGCGCGGTGGAGATGTGGATCCCCATCGCCGCGGGGGTGACGATCTTGTCGACGTTCTCCAGCTCCGCCTTCCGGATGATCCGGATGACGATCTCCCGGAGGAGCTCCGGTTTGAGCATGGGTACGCCGTCGCTGATCGGGTGGACGAAGTACTGGTACTCGCCTTTCTCGATGATCGGCGCGTCGAGGAGCGACTGCCGCAACTGGTCCATGTCGCCGGTACTCGGGCGGATTAATAAAGCGTGGCGATCCCCCGGTTCCGTGGACACCGATCGCACGGGACGGGGGGACGCGAGCCGCGCCGTTCGCGGTCCGGACCGCCTACTCGAACTCCGGCTCCCGCTTCTCTAAGAACGCCGCCATCCCCTCGCGCTGGTCGTGGGTCCCGAACAGGCCGGACCACGCCCGGCGTTCCAGAGCGAGCCCGTCCGCCTGCGACCCGTCGCGGGCGGCGTCGAGCGCCTCCTTCGCCGCGCGGGTCGCGAACGCCGGCTTCGCGGCCAGCTCGCCCGCCAGCTCGTCGATCCGGTCGTCGAACGCGTCGTCCGGAACGACCTCGCCGACGAGCCCGACCTCCGCGGCTTCGCTCGCCTCGATCCGCTCGCCGAGGAAGACGAGTCGCTTCGCGG
The DNA here is from genome assembly GCF_000337915.1 of Halorubrum saccharovorum DSM 1137. Taxonomy (GTDB): domain Archaea; phylum Halobacteriota; class Halobacteria; order Halobacteriales; family Haloferacaceae; genus Halorubrum; species Halorubrum saccharovorum. The sequence continues at coordinate 178,240 of NZ_AOJE01000070.1, read as the reverse complement.
TCTCGTCGCCGACGAGGTCCGGGAGCCGCTGGGTCCCGCCCCAGCCGGGGATGATCCCGAGGTCGATCTCGGTCTGCCCGATCACGGCGCGCTCGGCGGCGACACGGAGGTCGCAGGCGAGCGCGAGTTCGCAGCCCCCGCCGAACGCGTAGCCGTCGATCGCCGCGACCGTCGGCGCCGGGAACGACTCGATCGCGTCCGCGACGCGGTGGCCCAGTTCGGCGTACGCCTGCGCCTCCGGCGTCGACAGCTCGGCCATGTAGGAGATGTCCGCACCGGCGACGAACGCCTCGTCGCCCGCGCCGGCGAGCACGAGCGCGCGGACCCCGGCCGCCTCGGCCTCCGCGAGCGCCTCCTCGACCGCTTCGAGCGTGTCGACGGTGAGAGCGTTGAGCTGCTCCGGCCGGTCGACGGTGACCGTCGCCACGCCGGTGTCGTCGTCGGTGTCGAGCGTGATCGTGTCCCAGGTCATACGGGCCCGTCTCGGGGCGGGGTGAAAACCGTTCGGCAGGCGGAACCCGAGCGAAGCCCTCAGATCTCCTCGCGGCTGTCGATCTCGCTGTAGATGAACCACGCGGTGGCGTACGCCCCGATGAACAGCAGGTATCCGACCACGAGTCCGACGAGCTGGCGGGAGCCGAGCCCGCCCGGCAGCGTCCGCGAGAGGATCGTCAGCGCGACGACGAAGACGACGAGCGAGAACAGCCCGGAGAGGGCGTACACACCGAGATCAGAGGTGAGTCGATCGCGCACGCTCACGTCAACGCGGCCCGGTGATAAACCACCACCGGTCGCGGCGAAGCGGCAGCCGGTTGCGCGGATCGTGACCCGCAGCCGGTTGCGCGGATTGCAACCCCTATATGCCCTCGGCCATACGGTCGCGTATGAACGGGAACCGGTTCGGTCGGCTTTTCCAGGTAACGACGTACGGCGAGAGCCACGGCGACGCGATGGGCGTGACGGTCTCGGGCGTGCCCGCGGGGGTCGAGCTCGACGAGGAGGCGATCCAGGCGCAGCTCGACCGGCGCAAGCCGGGTCAGTCGATGATCACGACCTCCCGGGGCGAGCCCGACGAGGTCGTCGTCAACTCCGGCGTGCAGGACGGCTACACCACCGGGACGCCGATCGGCATGGTGATCCAGAACAAGGACGCGCGCTCGGGGAAGTACGAGCCGTACGTCACGGCGCCGCGCCCCTCGCACGGCGACTACACCTACTCCGCGAAGTTCGGCACGCGAAACTGGGGCGGCGGCGGGCGCTCCTCCGCGCGGGAGACGGTGAACTGGGTCGCGGCCGGCGCGGTCGCCGAGCAGGTGCTCGACGCCTCCGACTACGACGTGGAGATCAAAGCCCACGTCAACCGCATCGGCGACGTGGAGGCCGACGACGTGAGCTTCGAACAGCTCCTCGCGAACAGCGAGGAGAACGACGTGCGCTGCGCCGATCCCGAGGCCGCCGCCGAGATGCAGGAGCTGATCGAACGGTACCAGGAGGAGGGCGACTCCATCGGCGGCTCCATCTACTTCGAGTGCCGCGGGGTCCCGCGCGGGCTCGGCGCCCCGCGCTTCGACGGCTTCCCCTCCCGGCTCGGACAGGCGATGTTCTCCATCCCGGCGACCACCGGCGTCGAGTTCGGACTGGGCAAAGACGCCGTGAACGTGACGGGCAGCGAGCGCAACGAGGACTGGACGTTCGACGACGGCGAGTCGTTCGACCACGTCGAGAGCGAAGAGGGTGACCCGGTCCCCGTCGGCAACGACCACGGCGGGCTCCAGGGCGGGATCACGACCGGCGAACCCATCTACGGCGAGGCGACGTGGCACGCGCCCACCTCGATCCCGAAGAAGCAGCGCTCCGCCGACTGGGAGACCGGCGAGGAGAAGGAGATACAGGTCGTCGGCCGCCACGACCCGGTGCTCCCGCCGCGGGCCGTCCCCGTTGTCGAGGCGATGCTGTACTGCACCGTCCTCGACTTCATGCTGCTCGCCGGGCGGATCAACCCCGACCGCGTCGACAACGATCCGGGGCAGTACGACACCGACTACCACCCGAGCAGCCCGGACAACGAGTAGCGACTCGTCCGGCCCTCGGGACCGTTCTCTCGGTTCGTTTTATTCCTCCGGCGACCACTCGCAGGCGTCGCCCGCTGTCAGATCGTTCTCGTCGACGTGCGCGGAGAGGCACGCGTAGTTACAGAAGAAGGCGGGCGAGCCGCAGCCGTCGTCGCAGTCGCGCACGCAGATCGGGTCGTGGTCGAAGATCCGCGAGCCGCAGTAGGCGCACGTCTCGTCGGCGTCGGGCGCGGAGGCGGTCGTGGACATGTTCGAGAGAAGGGCGCGCCGCGTTGAAAAGGCGTCGCGGTCTCGCGCGAGTCACACGACGATGACCGTGTCGACGACGACGAGCAGGACGAAGCCGACGAGGAACGCGCCGGTCGCGGCGTCGGCGTGGCCGTGACCGTGCGAGGAGGGAATCAGCTCGCGGAAGACGACCGCGAGCATCGCCCCGGCCGCGAACCCGGAGGCGACGGGGAAGAGCCCGGCCGCGAGCGCGACGAGCAGGAAGCCGAACACCGAGGCGACGACCTGGGGGACGACTCCCGAGAGGGTGGTGTACCAGAGCACTCGGAGGTTCGACATCCCGGTGTCCGCCATCGGCACCGCGAACGCGAATCCGTCGGGGACGTTCTGGAGGCCGATCACGATCGCCAACACCAGCGCGACCTCCTCCAGTCCGGAGGCGAACGCGACGCCGATCGCCAGCCCCTCCGGGGCGTTGTGGAGGGTGATCGCCCCGCCGATCAACAGCGCCTTCCGGAGCGTCACCTCTCGCTCCGCGGCCGCGTCGGCAGATTCGTCGGGATCGGGGGACGAGGTGGGATCAGCAGATCCGACGGGATCGGCGAACTCCGAGAGCTCGCGATTCGGTCTCTCGCTTTCGTCCGAGATCGGCATCGCCGCGGCGTCGTCGCCGGTCGCGCCCCCCTCGGGGAGCCACTCGCGGTACTGCGCGTGGAGGTGGGGGATGGCGTAGTTCCCGGCGAGCAGGCCGACGCCGCCGAGGAGCAGCCCCGCCATCACCGCCGAGAGCGTCCCCTCCTCCATTCCGGGGATGATCAGGCCGAAGACGCTGGCCGCGACCATCAGCCCGGCCGCGAGCCCCAGCGCGGCGTCGTAGACGCGGTGCGTGACGCGAGTGCGGAAGAACACCGGGAGCGCCCCGAGTCCCGTCGCGACGCCCGCGACGCCGCTCACCGTCACCACCCCGACGAGATCGGTCATGGAATCGGGTTCAGCGCCCGGGTTGTTAAACACCGCCGCACCGGCAGCGCGCCGTTCGGCTCACGCCTCGACGATTCCGCGGAGGTCGCGCCCGTAGACGCCGACGGCGACCGCGAGCGTCGCGAGCGCGCCGACCGGGAGCACGGCGAGCCATCCGGACGTGGTCCCGACGCCGAATCGGGTCGCGACGCCGACGGAGACCCACAGGCTCGCCGCCGCGGCGAGCGCGAGCAGGCCGCCGGTGACGCGCCGGTCCTCTCGACCGAGCGCGACCCCCGCCGTCGCGCTGGCCGTCGCGAGGAGGTAAAACCCGATCGCGAGCGGCCACGCTCGGATCGACGCCGGGAGCGCTCCGAACGGGCGCGGCTGTTCGAGGAAGTACGCCCACACCGGGTAGCCGCCGACGCCGAGGCCGGGCCCCGCCGTGTTGAGGAACCCCCAGAGGCTCACGACCGTGAGGTCGCCGCCGGGGATCACGGCCATCGGGACCGCGAGGAGGGCGACGACGAGGAGCCAGCCGACCCGACGGGAGACGCCGGCGACGCGGCCGTCGCGGCCGTCGCGGTCGTCGCGACCGTCGCGGCCGTCGCGGTCGTCGCGACCGTCGCGGTCGTCCGACTCCGATCGACGCGCGGTCGCCGTCTCGGATCCCGGTCCCTCGGACATATCGTCGCCTCGGCGGTCCGAGGGTAAGTATCGTCCGGAGCCGTCTCGAGTCCGGGAACGCGCAACGTTCTTTGAGTCGGCGGGCGCTTACTCCGGTATGCGAGTCACCGTCGTCGGAAGCGGCTACGTCGGAACGACTCTCGCGGCCTGCCTCGCGGACGCGGGTCACGACGTGACCGCCGTCGACATCGATCCGGACGTGGTCGCCGCGATCAACGACGGGCACGCGGCCATCCACGAGCCCGGGCTCGACGACCTCCTAGCCGAGCACGCGGGCGACCGGCTCCGCGCCACGACCGAGTACGAGAGCGTTCCGGACGCCGACGTGACGTTCCTCGCGATCGGCACCCCCTCGAACGAGGACGGGAGCATCGATCTGGGGGCGCTCAGCGCGGCCGCGGAGATGACCGGCGAGGCGCTGGCGGCGAGGGGGGAAGGCGCCGGCCCTTCGGTCGCGACCCCCGACGACCGCCACCTCGTCGTCGTCAAGAGCACGATCACGCCCCCGGGGGTCGGGCGGGTCCGCGAGGCCCTCCTCGAGGGTGCGGGCGACGCGGCCGACCGCGTCGAGCTCGCGACCAACCCGGAGTTCCTCCGCGAGGGGTCCGCCGTCGACGACTTCCAGCACCCGGACAAGCTCGTCTTCGGGACCGAGTCGGAGTGGGCCACGGAGCGGCTGGAGGAGCTGTACGAACCCCTGCTCGCCGCGACCGACTCGGACGCGCCGGTCATCCGGACCGACCCGGAGACGGCCGTGATGATCAAGTACGCCAACAACGCGTTCCTGGCGTCGAAGATCTCGCTGGCGAACGATCTGGGCAACGTCTGCAAACGGTTCGGGATCGACGCCTACGAGGTGATGGACGCGGTCGGCCTCGACGATCGGATCGGCGCGAAGTTCCTGCGTTCGGGGGTCGGCTGGGGCGGGAGTTGCCTGACTGGCGACCAACGGGTGCTGGCCAAAGACGACGAGGGGACGCGGTTCCTGACGTTCGAAGAATTCTTCGACCGATATGTGGACGAGGACGCGGCGCACGTCGATGACGTCGCCGTGCTGAGCTATGATAAGGAAGGGAACAGTACGTTCAAACCGGTCCTCGGCGCGACCCGCCGGGACTACGACGGCGAACTGCGTCGTATCCAGACCAAAATGAGCAAAGAGGTGACGGTGACGGAGGATCACCCGATGCTCGTCGTCGAGGGGAACGACCTTGTTGTTCGAGAAGCGGGATCGCTAACTGAAACGGATCAACTTCCCGTTCAAACCAATGTTAGCGTTGATCCGGTCAGTCACTTCGACCTGATCGAACTCATTGCGGACGATCCGAACTTCCCGACTGACGAGGTGTATCTCAAACCCGACTTCGACCTCTCAGATCGGAAAGATCACTTGCGGAACGTACTCGACGGATACAACCGCCGGCATAGCTACGACCGGGTACACGAGTTCTGCCGGAACAACTACCTCTCACTCGATGTTTTCCTCGAATACGAGGATGAAATCGAGTTCGACCGAAAAGCTCTATCGCTGTATACGACGAGAGGCGGCGGTCAAACCTACGTCCCGGCGATCGTTTCCGCCGACGAAGCCTTCTGGCGGTTCATCGGCTACTACATCAGCGAGGGTCACGTCAACGACGACGAGTCCGGACACGGATCGACGACACGGCGACGCGTCGCCCTGAGTTTCCATCCCACGGATGAGCCGGAATACGTCTCGGATGTCGAGTCATTCTTCGAGTCACTGGGAATTCGACACATGACAAGGCAGCGGGAGACCACGACACAGATTGAAGTGTCGAGCCGGATCTTCGCACGATTCCTCGAACAGCTGGGTTGCGGAACAGGATCGTACACCGCGGCGCTCCCCGACGCGGTTTACCAGGAACCGGAGTCACATCGTAAAGCCGTCCTGTCAGGACTGTTTCGGGGCGACGGACACATCGCGTATCCGAGTCACTCGAACGCCGTCGTGTACGAGTACGGCTCCGTGAGCGAAGAGCTGATAGCCGGAATGCAACTGCTGTTACACAGTATCGGGATCATTCCCAGCTACAAGACATCGACATCCGCGAAGTCTACCAAGCCGGCACATTTTCTCAGGGTGAGTTCCAGCGAGCAGATCGACCAACTCAAAGAGCTGTTCTTGGACACCGATATCGCGAAGATCGATCGGCGACTGGACAGCTACGCGAAACAGATTGCCCCCACAGGCCACACGGACGGTGGATCACACACGGCGGTTCGCGTCCGGGATATCGAAACGGTCGATCTGGACGAACCGATATCCGTCTACTCTCTCGAAGTCGATGACGACCACACGTTCGTCACGACAGATGGAATCGCGGTCCACAACTGCTTTCCCAAAGACGTCGACGCCATCCGCGCCGCGGCCCGCGACGCCGGCTACGAGCCAGCGCTCCTCGACGCCGCGGTCGCGGTGAACGACGGGCAGCCGGAGCGCATGCTCGAACTGCTCGACGCTCACGTCGAGGTCGCGGGCAAGCGCGTCGCGGTGCTCGGGCTCGCGTTCAAGCCCGGCACCGACGACATCCGGAACTCCCGCGCGATTCCGATCATCGAGGGGCTGCAGGCGCGGGGCGCCGACGTGGTGGGGTACGACCCCGTCGCGACCGAGAACGCCCGAGAGCGGTTCCCCGACATCGAGTACGCGGATTCGGCCGCGGCCGCGCTCGACGGGGCGAGCGCGGCGCTCGCCGTCACCGACTGGGACGAGTTCGCGGCCCTCGACGACGCGTTCGACGCGATGGCGGATCCCGTCGTGATAGACGGCCGCCGAGTGATCGATCGGCGCGAGGGACTCACCTACGAGGGACTCACCTGGTAGCCGATCTCTCTTCGGTCAGACACCTGCTTATTTATATATCTCGAATGAAATAACCGGGTATGGCGGCCCTCCAATCCCTCCGTCCGGCGGTCAGCGGCGTCGTTCGCAACCCTATTTTGGTGCTCGTCACGGCGCTGTACGGGCTCTTTCAGCTCCCGAACCTGCTCGTGCAGTCGGCCGGTCCGCTGCTCGCGTCGGCGATTTCGCTCGTCACGTTCGGCGTGATGGTCCTCGTCCTCCCGTTCTTCCAGGGCGGTCTGCTCGGGATGGCCGACGAGGCGGTCGCGGGCACGACGCGTCTCGGCACGCTGGTCGCGGTCGGGAAGGCGAACTACGTCCCGCTCCTCCTGGGCTACTTCGCCCTGCTCGCGGTGAACATGGTCTTCGGATTCCTCGCGTTCACGGGCGCGATCGTCGTGGTCATCGGCGGGTCGATCGCCGGGATGAACGGCGGAACCGGGGGCGGAATGGGCGGGGCCGGCACGGGCGTCGATGCGCCCGCCTTCGGCTTCGATCCCACGCTGCTCGTGGTGGTGGCCGTCGTCGCGGTCGGCCTCGTGTTAGTCTACCTCCTGATCACCTTCTTCCTCCAGTTTTACGCCCACGCCGTCGTCCTCGACGACACCGAGCTCGTCGATGGGTTCCGCCGCAGCGCGGGGCTCGTCCGGTCGAACTTCCTCAGCGTGTTCGGCTACACGGTGGTGCTCACGATCGGCGGCGTGCTGGTCGGGGTGTTGGCCGCGGCCGGATCGCTCGTCTTCGGGCCGCAACAGCCCGCCGGCTCCCCGTTCGCGGAGGTCGTCTCGATCGATCCGACCCCGGCGATCGTCGCCGCCGTCGCCATCGGTTACGTCCTCCTGACCGGGATAGCCGGGGCGTTCTACGCGACGTACTCGGTCGCGTTCTACCGGGAGATTAGCGGGGGAGCGGGAGGCGACGCGCCGCGTTGACGCCGGGCGAGCGGCGGTCGCTTCTCTGGGAGCCCGGCTTCGGACGCTCTGACGGCTTACGTGTCTAGGAGGCTTTCGCCGTCGAAGTCGGCGTCGGCCTCGACGTCCATCAGATCGAGGATCGTCGGGGTCACGTCGAAGAGGTTCGAGCCCTCGACGTCGAGGTCGGCGTCGGTCGAGTAGAGCAGCGAGTTCTCGAACTTGTGCATCCCGTTGCGCGGGCCCTCGGTGAAGACGGCCTCCTTGCCGCTGAATCCGGACTTCAGGTCGAAGCCGTCCGCGGGGATGACCACGAGGTCGGGCGCGATCTCGTCGTTGTCGCCGTCGAAGACGGTCTCGCCCCGCACGATCCGCTTGCACACCCGCCGGCCATCGGGGCCGGTGAGCGATTCGAGGTCGTCGACGAGCTCGTCGCGGACCGCCTCGTACTCCGACTCGGGGACGACGCCATCCGGCTCGCGGCCCTCCAGATTGAGGTAAAATCGGCCGGGAATGAGCGAGTACGCGCGGGTCTCGTCGTCGATGTCGGTCAGCGAGTCGTGGTCGTCGTCCTCGTAGGAGAGCCACCCCTCGTCGGCGAGGAACTGGTTGCAGTTCACCTCCCACTCCAGCTCGGTGAACCCGTGGTCGGAGGCGACGACGAGCGTCGTGTCGTCGTCGAGCCGATCGCGGATCTCGCCGACGTACTCGTCGAGCGTCCGGTAGAAGTCGAGGAACTCCTCGGCGTACTCCCCGTCGTTCTCGTAGTCGCCGAACAGGAAGTGGTTGACCCGGTCGGTGCTCATGAAGACGCCGAAGAAGAGGTCCCAGTCGTCCTCCGCGAGGTAGTGAGTGAACACGTCGTAGCGGGCGTCGAGCGTCGCGTGCGCGTTCTCGACGAACTCGGTCTTGTCGTCGTCGTGACCGAGCTTCGCGTTCACGTCGATCTTGTAGTCGTGGTCCTCCAGCACCTGTCGGACCGCGTCGTCGCTCGCGGCCGCGTCGAGCGAGGGCGAGAGGAACCCGGAGACCTGCCGCTGGATCCGGCTCGACGGGGGGAACGTGACGGGGACGTTGAGCACGGTCGCGTCGCGGCCGTCGTCCGTGACGCGGTCCCACAGCCGCGTCGCCGACACGTGTTTCCCCATCGGAACGTACGTCTCGTAGGAGTCGACCTCGCGGTCTTGGAAGCCGTACACGCCGGTCTCGCCGGGGTTTTTCCCCGTCGTGAGGCTCGGCCAGCACGCGCTCGACTCGGGCGGCACGATGCTCTCTAACCGGCCCGCCGAGCCCGTCTCGGCGATGTCGGTCAGGTTCTCGAAGACGTCGGGGTGATCCTGCACGAGGTCGTACGGTACGCCGTCGATGCCGAGGAAGACCACGCGCTCGTCGTCGCCGCCGCGCAGCCGATCGAACAGTCCCATGGACGAGGGGTGACTTCGAGCCGACAAATCCCTTGTGTTCTGGCGAGTCGCGCCGCGATCCGCCGATTGCGGCGAGTCATGCCGGCGTCGGTCGCCGAGGCCGAGAGACGCCGTCGCCCGCCGTTCGCGGCGAATGACGCCGGGGTTCGCGCGCGCTGGCAAGCCGCGCCGATTCAGAAGGCCTATTCCCCTCCGCGGGGACATATCCGGCGTATGACCGACGACTTCCCGGCGAGCGTCGACGTCGACTACGCCGACGGCGAGGGCGAGGATCCGGCGGATTACCCGTCGCTGCAACACAAGATCGAGAAGGCGATCGAGGTCACGCGCCGCGGGTTAGAGCAGTACGACAACCCGGCCGTGATGTGGACCGGCGGGAAGGACTCCACGCTGACGCTGTACTTCATCAACCAGGTGGCCGAGGAGTTCGGTTACGAGAAGCCGACCGCGGTGTTCATCGACCACTTCCAGCACTTCGACGACATCACTGACTTCGTCGAGCGCTGGGCCGACGAGTGGGACATCGAGCTCGTGTACGCCCGCAACGAGGACGTGGGCGCGTACGTCGACGAGCACGGCTTAGAGCCGGGCGACGACATTCCGGTCGACGAGCTGAACGAGCAGAACCAGCACCACATCCGCGACATCCTGGAGTTCGAGGAGGACTCCTTCCCGTTCCTGCTCGACACCTACGTGGGGAACCACCTCCTGAAGACGGTCGCGCTCAACAACGCCCTCGAAGCGCACGACATCGACGGCGTCATCTCCGGCGTCCGCTGGGACGAGCAGGAGGCTCGCGCCGACGAGACGTTCTTCTCGCCGCGCCACGACCCCGACCTGTTCCCGCCGCACGACCGCATCCAGCCCATCCTGCAGTTCGCCGAGGCCGACGTGTGGGACGCCTTCTGGAACTACGTCGTCCCCGACACCGTCGAGGCGTTCCCCGACGAGGGGTACGTCCCGCAGGCCGACGACGACCTCCCCGAGGGCGTCACGCAGGAGGACGTGCCGATCTCGCCGAAGTACTTCGCCGGGTTCCGATCGCTCGGCAGCGAGGTCAGTACGGAGAAGACGACGGAGGAGCCCGCGTGGCTCCAGGACCTTGAGGACACGACCGAGCGCGCCGGCCGCGCCCAGGACAAAGAGGACCTGATGGAGCGTCTGCGCGACCTCGGCTACATGTAACGCCCGGCGAAATCGCTTCGTTTCGATACCGACCGTCGATCGGCTGACGCCCGGTTTCGATACCGACCGTCGATCGGCTGATGTCTGGTTTCCCGATCGACGCGAAAACCGCGCGTTGAGAGGGTTCAGCGCTCGCCGTCGAGGTAAGGTTCACAGACGAGTCGGACGCCCTCCTCGAAGTCGATTTGGGGCACCCAGCCGGTCGCCTCGTGGAACGCCGAGTAGTCGGCCATGGTGTCGTGGACGTAGTCGTCGAAGGGGCACTCGATGTACTCCGGATCGACGTCGGTGCCGAGCGCGTCGTTGATCAGCTCGACCATCTCGTTGAACGAGTACGCTTCTTCGGTTCCGACGTTGTAGACGCCCGTGAGCTCGTGGTCGGCGGCGAGCTCGCAGGCGCGGGCCACGTCGGAGACGTGGGTGAAGTCGCGGGTCTGGGTGCCGTCGCCGAACAGCTCGGGCGCTTCGCCCGAGGCGATCGCGTCCGCGAACTGCGCGACCGTGTTCGCGTACTCGCCTTTGTGCTCCTCGTTGCCGGCGAAGCCCTGGTACACGGAGAAGAAGCGGAGTCCCGCCACGTTCATCCCGTGGTGGTTGGCGTAGTACTCGGCGTAGCGCTCGCGCGAGAGCTTCGAGGCCTCGTAGGCCGTGCGCGCCTCCACCTCCATGTCGACGGGCGAGGGCTCGGTGCGGCTCCCGTAGATCGAGGAGGTCGAGGCGTAGACGACCGTCTCGCAGCCCTCCTGCCGGGCGCGCTCGACGGCGTTGACGAACCCCTCGACGTTGACGCGGCAGCCGCGCTGGGGGTCGTTCTCGTGCATGTTCCGCGAGGAGAGCGCGGCCAAATGAAACAGGACGTCGACGTCGGCGGGGTAGTCGTCGTCGAGCACGGAGGCCTCGACGAACTCCACGTCGGAATCGAGGTTATCGGCAGTCCCGAGATAAGTGTCGTCGACCGCGATCACGTCGTTGTCGGCCGCGAGGCGGTTCGCGAGGTTCGAGCCGATAAAGCCCGCCCCGCCCGTGACCAACACGCGCTTGTTCTGCATGCGCGTGTGTCGCCGGAGAAGGGGGATTATCGCTTCGGTTTCAACCACTCGATCGGGCCGGGTTCCGGGGGAACAGTGAAGGCGCCGACGCAAGTCGTTCGAGTATGCCGATTGCCGAGGTTTCGGGCGTCGCCGTCGTCTTCCTGCTCATCCTCGCCGTGCTGGCGGCGTTCGTCACCGAGGTCGTCCCAAACGATGTCACCGCGATCAGCGTCGTCGCCGCGCTCGTCGTCCTCGAACCGTGGACCGGCGTCGGAGCGCGCGCGGCGATCTCGGGGTTCGCGAACCCCGCGACGGTCACCATCATCGCGATGTACATGCTCAGCGCGGGCGTCCAGAACACGGGCGTCGTCGAGCGGCTCGGCGTCTACCTCGCGGAGTTCACCGCCGGGCGCGAGTTCCGGGCGCTCGTCGCCACCGTCTGTACGACCGGTCCGATCGCGGGGTTCGTAAACAACACGCCCGTCGTCGCCGTCTTCATCCCGATGGTCACCGGCCTCGCGGAGAACTCGGAGATGAGCCCGTCGAAGCTCCTCCTCCCGCTGTCGTACGCCGCCATCCTCGGCGGCACGCTCACCCTCATCGGGACCTCGACGAACATCCTCGCTAGCGACTTCGCGCGCCTGCTCATCGACGGCCGTGACGGCATCGGGATGTTCGAGTTCACGGGACTCGGCGCCGTCCTGCTCGCGGTCGGGGGCGCGTACCTGTTGACCGTCGGCTGGCGGCTCACGCCGGCCCGGGTCCCGGTGGACAGCGACCCCGTCACGGAGTTCGACCTCGACGACTACCTCGCGCATCTGTACGTTCGGCCGGGATCGGCCGCCGCCGGGCTGTCCGTGGAGGCGTTCGACGACGCGCACCCGGAGGTCCGCATCCTGCAGGTCCGACGCGACGGCGAGGCGTACGCCGGGCCTCACTCCGACCGGGTCATCGAGACGGGCGACGGCGTGGTCGTCCACGGCCCCCTGCAGGCGGTCGCCCGGTTCCGCGAGGAGGCGACGCTCGGGAGACGGCCCCGCGAGACGGTGACCGAGGAGACGTTCGAGTCGTCCGCTACCGACGGGATGCTCGCGAAGGCGGTGGTCCCGGACCAGTCGTCGTTCGTCGGCGAGACCGTCGGCGAGACCGGCCTCCACGACTACCACGAGACGAGCGTCCTCGCCGTGCGCCGCGGCGGCGACCTGTTCCGGACGGGCCTCTCCGACCGAACGCTGGAGGCGGGCGATCTGCTGTTGGTCCGGACGACGCCGGCGTCCGTCCGGTACTTCACGGACACCGGCGATCTCGTCGTCGCCGACGAGCGCGTGCTCGACCGGCTGGCGGACGCGGACATCGACGAGATCGCACCGCTGTCGCCGAAGACGCCGATCGCCGTGGGCGTGCTCGTCGGGGTCGTCGCGCTCGCCGCGCTCGACGTCCTCCCGATCGTGATCGCGGCGCTGGCCGGCGTCGTCGCGATGGTAGTCACCGGCTGTCTGACGACCGCGGACGCCTACGACGCCGTCTCGTGGAACGTGATATTCCTCCTGGCCGGGGTCATCCCGCTCGGGCTCGCGCTGGAGTCCACGGGCGGCGCGGCCGTCGTCTCGGCGTTCCTCGTCGCGACCGGCGGGTACCTCCCGACCGTCGGCGTCATGTTCGTCCTGTACGCCGTCGCCGGGGTGCTGGCGAGCGTCATCACGCCGGTGGCGACCGCGGTGCTGATGATCCCGGTCGGCGTCAGCGCGGCCGCGCAGCTCGGGGCCAACGAGTTCGCGTTCCTGCTGGCGGTGATGTTCGCGTCCGCGACATCGTTCATGACGCCCGTCGGCTACCAGACGAACCTCATGGTGTACGGCCCCGGCGGCTACGAGTTCACGGACTTCCTGCGCGTCGGCGGCCCGCTCCAGCTGCTCCTCGCCGTCGTCGCGACGGCCGGAATCACCGTTCTCTGGGGGGTCTGACCGCGCGTCGTCGGGCCGCGGAGAGAGCGAACCGCGGACCCGCGACCCGAACGCGAATCGTGGACCCACGACCCGAAGCGTCTTTTCGCCCGCGGATGAAGCCGCGGTATGTTCGGAACGAGCGGCGTCAGAGGCCGAGTCGGCGGGGAGATCACGGCCGAACTCGCGCTCCACGTCGGGCGCGCGCTGGCGACCGACGGCGCCGATACGGTCGTCCTCGGGCGAGACGCCCGGGAGAGCGGACGCACGCTGAGCCGGGCGGTGTCGGCCGGAGTCACCGAGTGCGGCGGAGACGTGATCGACGTGGGCGTCCAGCCGACCCCGACCGTCGCGCGGAGCGTCGTCCGGGAGGGGGCCGACGCCGGCGTCGTCGTCACCGCCTCGCATAACCCGGCGCCCGATAACGGGATCAAGCTCTGGGCGGCCGACGGCCGGGCGTTCGGTGAGGACGCGAACGATCGGATCGGCGAGATCGTCCGCGAGGGGGCGTTCGACCTCGCGGCGTGGGACGAGCTCGGCGAGCGCCGTGACGGGGGCGGAGCGCGAGACCACCACGAGCGCGCGCTCCGCGAGTCGGTCGCGATCCCGGACGACCTCTCCGTCGTCGTCGATCTCGGGAACGGCGTCGGGCGAGTCACCGCCGACGCGCTCCACGCGGCCGGCTGCGACGTGGAGACGCTCAACGGTCAGCGCGACGGGCGGTTCCCCGGGCGTCCGAGCGAGCCCACGGCCGAGAACTGTCAGACGGCGTGCGAGCTCGTCGAGGCGACCGGCGCGGACCTCGGGGTCGTCCACGACGGCGACGCGGACCGCATGATGGCGATCGACGAGCGCGGGCGGTTCGTCTCGGGCGACGCGCTCCTCGCGCTGTTCGCCCGGCGCGAGGCCGGAGACGGCGACCGCGTGGCGGTCCCCGTCGACACGAGCCTCCTCGTCGCGGACGCGCTCGCCGCGGTCGGCGCGGACGTGACGTACACGCGGGTCGGCGACGCGTACGTCGCCGCCGAGACCGCGAACCCGGACGTCGTCTTCGGCGGCGAACCGAGCGGCGCGTGGATCTGGCCCGAGCAGACGCGCTGTCCCGACGGCCCCCTCGCCGCCTGCACGCTGGCCGGACTGGTCGGCGCGGAGGGATCGCTGGCCGCGATGGTCGACGAGCTTCCGACGTACCCGATCCGCCGGGACTCGATACGGACCGAATCGAAAGGGACGGTCGTGGAGCGCGTCGCGGAGCGCGCCCGCGAGCGGTTCGACGACGTGTCGGCGCTCGACGGGATCCGAGTGGAGACGGAGACGGGCTGGTTCCTCGTCCGCGCGAGCGGCACCGAGCCGCTGGTGCGGATCACCGCCGAGGCGCGCGACGAGCGCGACGCCGACGAGCTGTTCGAGACGGCGCGGGGGCTCGTCGGGCGGGCCGGTGAGGCGGTCTAGGCGGAGTCGGGGAGTCGGCCGGCGGGATCGGTGACCCGGCCGGCGGGATCGGTGACCCGGCCGGCGGGATCGGTGACCCGGCCGAAAACCGCGAACGGCACTCCGTGGTGCGGGTCGCGGAGTGGCTCCGCGGTGCGGGTCGCGGAGTGGCTCCGTTCGCTCACCCCACCGCGTCGAGTGTTTTCGGTCCGTCGAACGCTCCGCTTTGACACCGGGAGACTCCGAGCCACCCCACCCTGTCGAGTGTTCTTTGAGGCGCTTAGCGGTGACAGAATGCGGGATCGCCGGCTTCGGTCAGGGTGACGAGCTCGCGACTAGACCGCTCTGACTCCCCTTCGCGATCACGTTCTCCCACTCCATGTGGTGTTTCCACTCCATGCTGTGGAGTTTCCACCCCATGCTGTCGAGTGCTATCTTCGGGAAGGCCGCCGATCTACAGATCACTCGAAACATTCGACACGGTGGTTTTATGACGATCACTGTTGTGGAATCATCAAACCGATGGCGACGTTCACTCGCGACACGGACATCTTCCGAGACGAGGACGTGCTCCGGGAGGATTACCAGCCGGACTCGATCACGGCGCGAGAGCAGGAGCTCGATGCCTACAAGACGGCCCTTCAACCGGTGATAAACGGAGCGCAGCCGCGGAACATCTTCCTCTACGGAAAAACGGGCGTCGGAAAGACCGCGGTGTCACGGTATTTGCTGAAACAGCTCCAGCGAGACACCGCCGCGTACGACGATGTCGATTTGTCCATCTTCTGGCTCAACTGTACGAATCTCTCGTCGTCGTATCAGGTTGCGGTTAACCTCGTCAACACGCTTCGCCCCGACGACGGTCGGATCAGCACGACTGGCTACCCGCAACAGCGGGTGTTCGACATTCTCTATGAGGAGCTCGATCGGGTCGGCGGAACGGTCCTCCTCGTCCTCGACGAGATCGATCACATCGGCAGCAACGACGAAATCTTATACGAGATTCCGCGTGCCCGCTCGAACGGGTATCTCGACGACACGAAGCCGGGCGTGATCGGGATCAGCAATGACTTCGGATTTCGTGACGACCTCTCGCCGAAAGTGAAGGACACGCTGTGCGAAGAGGAGATTCACTTTTCGCCGTACAACGCGCCGGAACTCGAAGCGATCCTCCGCGAGCGTGCGGACGGCGCCTTCTACGACGACGCGGCCGACGATGCCGTGGTGTCTCTCTGTGCGGCGATGGCGGCGCAAGACACCGGAAGCGCGCGACAGGCGCTGGACCTGCTGTACAAATCCGGCGAACTCACGCGGTCGGAAGGGGCAGACCGGATCACGGAATCGCAGGTGTATCGCGCCAAGGACGCCCTTGAACAGAGTCAGATCGAACACGGGATGCGCGAGCTAACGAAGCACGGACACCTCTCGCTGGTCGCGTCGCTCCAGTTAGCCCTCGAAGACGAGACGCCCGCGAGAGTCCGCGACGTGTTCCCGTTGTACCGACGTATCGCGGAACACTCCGACGTGGATCCGCTCGTTCGCCGACGGATGCACGACCATCTCGCTGACCTCGCGATGCTCGGTATTCTCGATCGACACGCGCGGAACGAGGGGCGTGCCGGCGGTCAGTACTACGAATACGAGTTCAACGTCTCCCTCGAGCTCGTTACCGGCGTGGTCAAGGATTTTGAAGACATCGCGTTCCCGCGAGAGGTGGCCCGCATGCTCGAAGAACACTCGACATAGTGGGGTGAGGGAACGTCGACCGCCCACGGAGGTTGCTCGGCGGAGCCCCGACGCGGACCTCTCACATCCCACCGATCTTCCGCTCGAGAACACTCGACAGGGTGGGGTGGGGTGGGGTGGGGTGGGGTGGTGTGGGGTGGGGTGGGGTGGTGTGGGAGACGGAGCTCTCGATCGCGAGCAGACCGCGGACACGTACGGGACGGAGACCCGTCCGCGACTCCGAAATCCGCGCTACTGTGTGCGGCGCTCTCCGCCGACCGCCTCACGCACCCGCTCCGCGATATTCTCCGACCGCAGCCGATAAGCCCCGTCCCACCGTCGGCTCCGGACATGTACGGAGTCGTGCTCGCGGCCGGCCGCGGGACTCGCATGCGACCGCTGACGGACCGTCGTCCGAAACCGCTCCTCCCGGTCGGCGATCGCTCGCTGCTCGAACGGGTGTTCGACACCGCCGCCGACGTGGTCGGCGAGTTCGTCGTCGTCACCGGCTACCGTGGCGAGGCGATCCGCGAGCGGATCGGCGAGTCGTACCGAGGGCATCCGGTCCACTACGTCGAGCAGGCGGAGGCGCTCGGGACGGCCCACGCGGTCGCGCAGGCGGAGCCCGTCGTCGACGACGACTTCCTGGTGCTCAACGGCGACGTGGTCGTGGACGCGTCGCTCGCGCGCGCGCTCGCCGAGGCGGAGGGAACGGCGGTCGCGGCGACCGAGGTCGCGGACCCGCGGGCGTACGGCGTGCTCTCGACCGCCGCGGACGGCTCGCTCGCGGGGATCGTCGAGAAGCCCGCGGACCCGCCGACGAACCTCGCGAACGTCGGCTGCTACGCCTTCGAGCCCGAGGTGTTCGAGTACATCGACCAAACGCCCGAGAGCGAGCGCGGCGAATACGAGATCACGACGACGATCGACCTCCTGCTCGACGACGGCCACCGGATCGACGTGGCGCCTTACGAGGGGACGTGGCTCGACGTCGGGCGCCCGTGGGAGCTGCTGGAGGCCAACGAGCTGGCACTCGCGGAGCTCGACGCGCGGGACGAGTCAGCGGACACGGCGGAGGCGGTCGCCGGCACGGTCGAAGAGGGCGTCCACCTGCGCGGCCCGGTCGCCGTCGAGGAAGGGGCGAGGGTCCGGTCGGGCGCCTACGTCGAGGGGCCGGCGCTGATCCGCGAGGGCGCCGACGTGGGGCCGAACGCGTACGTTCGCGGGTCGACCGTGATCGGTCCGGACGCGCACGTCGGCCACTCGGTGGAGATCAAAAACAGCGTGCTCATGGCCGACGCCTCGGTCGGCCACCTCTCGTACGTCGGCGACTCGGTGCTCGGCCGCGACGTGAACTTCGGCGCCGGAACGAACGTCGCCAACCTCCGGCACGACGGCGAGAACGTCCGGCTGACCGTCAAGGGCGACCGCGTCGACACCGGGCGACGGAAGCTCGGCGCGATCGTCGGCGACGGGGCGAAGACCGGGATCAACACGTCGCTGAACGCCGGGGTCAAGCTCGGCGCGGGCGAGACGACCGGGCTCGGAGAGGCGGTCACGCGCGACCGGCCGTCGGAGTAGCGCCGGGCACGATCCCGCGAATAGCGCCGTGCGCGATCCCGCCGACCCGACTCTTCACTCCCGCCCCGTGTACCGTTCGAAGACCTCACCAACCGCACGGCCCGACTCCTTGAGCCGCTCCGCGTACGCCGGTCGGTCCCACGTCGGCGGGGCGAACGACAGCGACCGCAGTTCCCCGTCCGCGACGCCGGGGACCGCGTGCGTGAGGTTCGTCGGGGCGTCGAGCGCGGTCGCCGTTCCCTCGGCGTCCGCCGGGACGTACGACGCCGCGGCGACCTCGATCGCCTCGAACGTCTCGTACGCGTCGAGTCCCTCGTTCCAGAAGTCGCCGAGCCGCCGGCGGCGGCTCGGGTCGGCGACGTTGAGCAGGAGCCACGGGAGCCGGACCTCGATCGCGTCGGTCGACGGCGAGGCGTGCACGTCCGCCAGCGAGTCGTACGCCGGGGAGTCAGGGTTCCCGTTGCCGTAGCGGAGCCGCCCCGTCTCGACCGATTCGAACGGGACGCGCTCGCCCGTCTCCGGGACGGTGTACCCGCGGTTGATCACCATCCGCAGCGGCGCGAAGACGCCGGGATCGGGATCGCGGTACCGGTCGAGGTCGAGGCCGGCCGCCGCGCCGTACTCGTACGCGAAGGCGTCGTAGCGCGGGTCGACGGTCACGCGAGAGGCGTCGGGGCCGCCGAGCCGGACGACGAAGTCGGCGGGCGCGGTCGCGGCCGTGTCGTACGGGAGGACCCGCGCCCCGCGGTCGGTGAGCCCGAGCGCGAGGAGGTAGTTCGTCTCGCTCCAGTCGACGCCCGCACCGAGGTCCGCGAATTCGAGCCGGACGGAGAGGTACGCCGCGTCGCTCGTGACCCGCACCGCGGTCAGCTCGCGGGCGTCGTCGCCCCCGTCGCCGATTCGGGTGGGGTCGCTCTCGGGGGTCGCAACCGCGGCGTCTTCCCACGCGTCGGGCGACCCGTCGAGCGGAACGGCGTCTGCCGGGTCGAACGAGAGAAGGCCGAACCGCTGTTCGGGCGTCTGGACGTTCGACCAGAACGGGCGGCGGTTGGGATCGGAGAAGGGGGCGAGGTTCCACGTCCGCTTGAACCACTCGTCGTGCCAGCTGAACACGACCCCGCCGGCGGTGTCGGCCTCGCGGACGTCCTCGTACATCGCGGCGAGTATCTCGCCCTGTTCGGCCTCCGTGTGACGGCCCTGATCGCGACCATGAACGTCTCTCTGTGCGATCCCGCGCGACGAGGGTACGCCGAACTCCGCGACGAGCAGCGGGTGATCGGTGGCGCCGACGAGGTCGTTCAGGTAGCCCGCGTAGCTGTTCGGCTCGCCGCGGTGGTCGACGTAGTCGACGTACTCGGGCGTCTCGTTCAGCAGGGGCGGGTAGTACGGATAGACGTGGTACGCCGCGAACGTCCCGGCGTCGTACGCGTCGGTCGCGGCGACCGCGTCGGGATCGACGCTGACCGCGTCCTCGTCGACGAACGGCTCGGAGGGGTGAGAGAGGGGATCGGTCGTCACCCAGTTGGTGAACGCCGCCGGCCGCTGCGCGCCGTACTCGTCGATCTCGTAGGCGACCCCGGCGTCGAGTCGCGCCGCGAGCCACCGTTCGAAGGGGGGCGCGTCCGGGGCGGTGAGGTACTGGCCCTCGGAGCCGTCCGGCTGGCCGACCCTATTCGTCTCCCTGACCACCGCCGGCGGCCACTCGATGCCGACGACGTACCCCAGGGCGTAGTCGCTCACGTCGGCGTCGTACGTCCCGCTCGCGTAGCCGGGCTCCGGAGCGACCGTCGTCGCGCCGTGGACGGCGTCGATCACCTGCCGAAACGAGCGGTCGAACGCGGCCGACACCGACGTGGCGTCGCCCGCCTCGCGGAGGGTCTCCTCGCCGATCCAGTTGCCGTGGAGGACGTAGATAGGCTCCGCGTGCGAGCGGTTGTACGCCGCGAGCGCCCGGTAGAACGCGGGCGGGTGGACGGTGTACACCCGGACGACGTTGACGTGCAGTTCGCCCATCGCCGCGAGCCAGCGGTCGTACTCCGCGCGGGTGATCGCCGCCTCGCCGGGGAAGCGTCCGGGCTTGGCCATGCCCAGATTGACGCCGCGGACGCCGAGTTCGGTGAACGGACCGTCGCCGACTGCGACCTCGAACCCGTCGTCGCCGATTCGGAAGCGGCGCGGGGTCGGCGCTTCGGAGGGATCTCCCGGACCACCGTCGCCCCGTGATCCGCAGCCGGCGGTGCCGATCGCTCCGGCGACGCCCACGCGACCGAGGAATCTGCGTCTGCGCACGACCCATCCACTCGCCGGACGGTCATAACGTTGGCCACGCCTCGGCGAGAGCCCGGTGTCGCCGAGCGCCGCCGACGAACGCGTTCGGACGCTCCGGGTCGCTCACGGGCGCTCCCGGGCACAGCGATGGGTTTTGGTGGCCCCGCAGGAACGGTGGAGACGTTCTCGACCATGACCGGCACCTCCGACCGCCCCGACCGTCCCGACCGTCTCGACCGCTCCGACCGCCCCGACCCGTTCGAGAGCCTGTTGCGGCTGACGGCGCGCGACCTGACCACCGACGAGCGGATCCAGCGGGCGATCGGCGTCGGCCGGGAGTACCTCGGGGTCGACAACGGGGTCCTCTCGTACACCGGCGAGGGACGGTACGAGGTGGTCGAGACGAACATCGAGGGCGGTCCGTACGCGCAGGGCGGCGTCGTCGACCTCGACGGGACGTGGTGTCGGCACGTCGTCGGGACGGGGGAGACGATCGGGTTCGCGGACGCGGTCGACAGCGAGTACCGCGACGACGCCGCGCTCGAGGCGACCGGCCTCCGCTGTTACGTCGGCGCAGAAGTCGACGTCGACGGCGAGACGTACGGGACGCTGTGTTTCTCCGACGACGAGCCCAGGTCCGACCCGATCACCGACCGGGAGCGCGACTTCGTCTCGGTGCTCGCGGAGTGGGTCGGCGCCGAGCTCGAACGAC
The DNA here is from genome assembly GCF_000337915.1 of Halorubrum saccharovorum DSM 1137. GTDB lineage: Archaea > Halobacteriota > Halobacteria > Halobacteriales > Haloferacaceae > Halorubrum > Halorubrum saccharovorum. The sequence goes on along the minus strand of NZ_AOJE01000070.1, from coordinate 157,216 downwards.
AGAAACACTACGCCGAACTCCGCGACCAGAACGATCGGCTCGACGAGTTCGCCGGCATCGTCGCTCACGACCTCCGCAATCCGCTGGCGGGCGCGATCGGCTTCACCGAGCTCGCGCAGGACGCGGTGTCCGGGCAGGTCGCGGAGTTCCTCGGCCGCGTCCGCAGCTCGCTGGACCGCATGGAGTCGATGATCGCCGAGTGCCTGCTGCTGGCGAAGGAGGGGGCCGACGTCGGCGAGCGAACCGAGACCGCGCTCGAACCGCTCGTCCGCGACGCGTGGGACACCGTCCAAACCCGGAACGCCACGCTGACGGTTGAGCTCGCGCCCGACACGACGGTCGTCGCCGACGAGATGCGCCTCCGGCGGCTCTTCGAGAACCTGTTCCGCAACAGCGTCGAGCACGGCGGGCCGACCGTCTCCGTGACGGTGACGGGGGACGGACGCGGCTTCGCGGTCGCCGACGACGGGCCGGGACTCCCGCCGGAAGTCGAGAGCGCCCTCGTCGAGGCCGACGCGGAGAACGTGAAGTCGTTCGGCCTCGGGCTGCTGGTCGTCCAGCGCGTGGTCTCCGGCCACGGATGGGACCTCTCGGTCACGAGTTCCGAGGCGGGGACCCGGTTCGAAGTGACGGACGTCAACGCCGCCGAGCCGATCCATCACGGCGTGGACGGCAACTGAGCGCGGCGCCCGTCGCGGCTCGGTCGTCGCGGCTCAGTCGTCGCGGCTCAGTTGTCGCCACCCGTGGCCGCACCGACGAGCCACACGAACCCGCCGTCGCCCGTCCCCTCCGCGAAGTCGCGGGTCCAGACGAACCCGCCGTCGCCGGCTCCGAGGTCGGGATCGGTCGTCCACACGAACCCGCCGTCGCCGAGACCGTCGGTGAAGTCCGCCGTCTCGACGAGCCGAAGCACGCCGTCCCCGTCGGACGCGATCGCGAAGCCGCCGTCCCCCGCGCCGTCCGAGGGATCGGTCATCCAGACGAACCCGCCGTCACCCACGCCGTCGGCGAAGTCGCGGGTCCAGACGAACCCGCCGTCTCCAACGCCGACGGCCGGATCGGCGACCGAAACGAACCGCCCGGGCGCCCCGTCGCTCGCGACTCGGTCGAGCCACCGAATCCCGTCGGTGTCGGGCGCCTCGGAGAGCCAGTCGATCCACACGAATCCGCTGGTGGCGGCGGAGTCGTCGGCCACGGTCTCGGCGCCGTCTCCTCTTGCGCCCGCGACCGGAGCCGCCGCGGCCGCCGCCGAAGTCTCGCCCTCGGATCCGAACCCGCGCCGCTCCATGACCCCCCACGACTGGTCGCCGCGCAGGTACTCGATCAGGCCGTGCCACGCGACGATCGTCTTCCACTGGCGGTAGCCGAAGTTCTCCAGGACGCCGTACCAGAGCAGGCGGAGCACGTCCCGCGGCGACTCGTACCGGTTGTAGCTCCACACCTCGCTGAACACGCCGAACCACGAGAGGAAGACCCCGACCCCGACGGTCAACAGCAGGAACGCCAGGAAAAACTCGACGTTCAGGATGCCCAGGTACCACGCGATCGGGAGCAGCACGTATCCGAGCCCCTCGATGAGCGGACCGAGCGCCTCGGCCGCGGTGAAAAACGGGAGGACGACCGTCCCGACCCGACCGTACCGCCGCCGGAAGAACATCCGACGGCTGGCGAACACTGTCTCTATCATCCCGCGGTACCAGCGGCGGCGCTGGCGGCCGAGCGTCCGCAGGTTGTCGGGCACCTCCGTCCACGCGACCGGCTCCGGGACGAACTCGATCCGGTAGTCGATGTCGGCGTCAGAGAGGTGTTCGTGGAGCCGGACGACCACGTCGAAGTCCTCGGTGATCGTGTCGTGTCGGTACCCGCCGATCTCCCGGACGCGGTCGGTCCGGAACACGCCGAACGCGCCGGAGATGAGGATCAGCCCCTTGAGCCGGGCGAGGCCGAGCCGCCCGGAGTAGAACGCCCGCAGGTACTCCATCACCTGCACGCCGGGAAGTCCCGTCTTCGGGAGGTTGACCTCCTTGACCTGCCCGTCCTGGACCACGCAGTCGTTGGCGACCCGGATGGTGCCTCCGCTGGCGACCGTTCGCGAGGGCTCCTCCAGGAACGGCGCGACCACGTCCAACAGCGCGTCGCGGTCGATCAGGGTGTCGGCGTCGACCGCGCAAAACAGCTCCTGTTCGGTGAGCCAGACGCCGGCGTTGAGCGCGTCGCTTTTCCCGCCGTTCTCCTTGTCGACGACCAGCAGGTCCTCGTGGATCGCCGAGCGGTACACGCCGCGGATCGGCTCCGAAGGCACGTCGTACGGGACCTCGGCGTCGACCGGGCGGAGCCCGAACGCCTCGACGAGCCGGTCGAGGGTGGCGTCGGAGGAGCCGTCGTTGACGACGACGATCTCCTGGTCGGGGTAGTTGAGCGCCAGCATCGACCGCACGCTCTCGACGATCGTCGTCGCCTCGTTGTACGCCGGCACGACCATCGCGACGCCCGGATAGAACGGGCTGTCGAACGCGCGGAACGACGGCTTCCACGCCGACTCGCGGACGTTGTCGCGGAGCTGGAGCAGCGCGAGGGCGTGGATCAGCAGGTAGCCGGCGTTGATCAGCAGGTAGTACGTGACGATGAAGAAGCCCGACCCGGCGATGACCGCCGTCGCGACCGATCCGAGCGTCGTCATCCGCGCACCTCCTCGTGGAGCCGCTCGCGCTCCGCGGAGATGTCCCGCGCGAGCCGGTCGAACCGTGCGTGTTCGGTCGCCCACGCCCACGCGGCGCCGAAGGGCTCGGTCTCAGCCGACTCGTCGGTCACGGAGGCGACGCCCTCGGGGCCGGCGACCCACTCGCTACCCGGAACTCGCCGGGACGGGGGATCGTCCGTCCCTCGGTTCGCGACCAGCGTCTCCGCGGCCGCGACCTGCGCGCGGGCGTCCGGGTCCGTCGTCGCCGCGGACTCGATCGCCGCGGTCGCCTCGCCGTCGCCCCAGGCGCCGAGCGCTCGGTACGCGTTCGCGCGGACGGAGGGGACGGGATCCTCTCCGATCGCCGAGAGGTCGACTCCGTCACGGAGGCCCCGGTCCCAGCCGTACGCGCCCAGCGCCCGCCACGCGGCCGACCGCACGCTCGGGTCCGGACTCGACAGCGCTCCGACGATCCACGATCGGTCGGCGCCGCCGACGACGGTGGTGAGGTGGCGGACCACGAGCAGCGCCTGTCGCTGGAGCGACGGCTCCCACTCGTCGAAGTCGGCGGCGACCCGCTCGAAGAACGGCGTCGGGTCTCGCTCCGCGACGCGGTAGAGCGTGTCGACGCCGAACACCGAGAAGGAACGGGGGTCGTCTCGCAACAGCAGGTCGACGCCGGCCGTCGCGCAGTCGTCCGTCCCCGCGGCGTACAACACCCGTGCAGCCGCAGCGCGTTCGCGGGACGTGTCGGTGCAGCGCGTCTCGAGGAGGTCGCGGTCCGGCGCATCGCGCAGTAGGGCGAGCCAGACGAGCGCGTGTAGCCGGTCCCAGTAGCCGCCGTCGGCGATCTCGCGGCGCGCGCGCTCGTCGATTCCCAACGCCGTTCCCAGCTCGGCCAACAGGTCGGCGTCCCCGCCCTCGAGCTCGCGCAGATACACGTCGAGCAGCGACTCGAGCTCGTCGCGTTCGAGCGCCGAGAGCCCGGCGACCCACTCGTCCCACGCCGGGTCGTCGCGCCCGTAGAGCCGGTCGAGCAGCTCTGACCGAAGGGTCTCGCGGGCCGGGGTCCGCCGTCGGCGGCTACGGGCCGCACGAAGGGAGTAGCCGACCGTCACGATCACTACCGCGAGCAGGAGCGACCCGAGGACGACCGCGGCGAGCGCGAGGCCCCGAGAGAGCGGCCCCGGCAGCGAGAGGAGGACCGGGGAAGAAAACGGCGGGAGAGGGACGCTCGACGGGTCCACGCTCATTCCTCGACCAGACGTTCGATCCGGACGAGGAGCTCGTTGGGGCTGAACGGCTTCGTGAGGTACTCGTTCGCGCCGGACTCGAGCCCCTCGAGCACGTCCGCCTCCTGGCCGCGCGAGGTGAGCATGACGACGGGAACGTCGGGGTCGACCGCGAGCTCTCCGCGCCGCACCGCCCGGAGCAGTTGGGTCCCCTTCAGCCGCGGCATCATCACGTCGAGGACGACGATGTCCGGGTCTGCGTCGGGGTCGTTCAGCGCCTCGCGGCCCGCTTCGCCGTCGTGGCACGCGGTGACCTCGAATCCCGCGTTCGACAGTTTGTACTCGAGGATCGACCGGATCGTCTCGTCGTCGTCCGCGATGACGGCCGATTTCGTCACGGGCGGTATACACGTCAGATCTACTTTACCTTGTCTCTACACCGCCCGGCGCGGGGGCCGCGAGCCATTTAACACCGGGGCGGGCGAGGGGTGACGTATGCGTGATGAGTCAGGAACCGCGGTGGTCCTCGCCGCGGGGGAGGGACGCCGGCTGGAGCCGCTGACGAACCGGCGACCGAAGCCGATGGTACCCGTCGCGAACCGCCCGCTGCTCGAACACGTCGTCGAGGCCGTGGTCGCGGCTGGCATCGACCGGATCGTCCTCGTCGTCGGATACAAACAGGAGCGGATCCGAAACCACTTCGGCGACGGCGACGACTGGGACGTGACGATCGAGTACGTCGAGCAGTCGACGCAACTGGGGACGGGACACGCGGTGTTACAGGCCGAACCCGTCGTCGACGGCCCCTTCGTGGTTCTCAACGGCGACCGGCTCGTCGACGCCGAGGCGGTGTCGGCCGTCCGCGACCGCCTCAGCGACGGCGACGCGCCGCTGGTGACCGTCACCGCCGTGGAGCGCCCGCGTGACTACGGCGTCGTCCGACTGGACGGCGACCGCGTGATCGACATCGACGAGAAGCCCGAGGGACCGGTCGACACCAACCGCATCAACGCCGGCGTCTACGGCTTCTCGCCCGCGATATTCGACGCGATCCGGGCGACGAACGCGACGGGGGAGCTGGCGATCACCGCGACGCTGAACGACCTGGCCGAGCGGGACGAGGTGACCGGCTTGGGCTACGACGGTCGGTGGCTCGACGTGTCGAACCTCTGGGACGTTCTCACGGTGAACGCGGCGCTGATCCACGACACCGACCACGCCCGCGAAGCCCCGACGACGGGACGGCGTATCGGCGACACCGTCTCCGTCGCGGACGACGTCGTCCTCGCCGGAAACGTTCGCGTCGGGCCGAACGCCACCCTGAGCGGGGCGACGGCGATCGGTAGCAACGTCACGATCGCGGCCAACGCGGTCGTCGAGAACACCGTCGTGTTCCCCGACGCCGTCATCGGGCCGGGGGCGGTCGTCCGCGACGCCGTCGTCGCCGGGAACGCGCAGATCGGGCCGAACGCGACGATCACCGGAGGGGTGTCGACGGTCGTGGTCGGGGACACCGTCCACCGCGACGTGACGCTCGGCGGCGTCGTCGGCGACAACGCGTCGATCGGCGGCGGCGCGACGCTCACCGACGGCGCCGTCGTCGGCGACGACGTGCGGGCCGACGCGGGCGTCGTGGTCGACGGGCGCGTCGAACCGAACGCCGTCGTCCGGAGGGGCTGATCATGTGCGGGATCATCGGCTACATCGGCGAGTTGCACGCGGCTGACGGCGGCGGTGAGACGACAGACGAGGAGACGCCGGGCAGCGTCGGCGAGATCGTCCATCGCGGCCTCAAGAACCTCGAGTACCGCGGGTACGACTCCGCGGGCGTCGCGCTCGTGGGGCCGGAGAGCGGACTCACCCTCGCGAAGCGGTCGGGAGAGGTCGACGCGCTGTCGGTGCCGGACGTGCCCGACGCGACGCTCGGCGTCGGCCACACGCGCTGGAGCACGCACGGACCGCCGACGGACGCAAACGCGCACCCGCACACGGACTGCGTCGGCGACGTGGCGGTCGTCCACAACGGCATCGTCGAGAACTACGAGGCGCTCAGAGCGGAGCTGGCGGACCACGAGTTCACCAGCGACACGGACACGGAGGTCATCCCGCACCTGATCGAGGAGGAACTGGCCGCCGATTCCGGCGGCGAGGAGGGCGGTGAGGGCGCGGACCTCCTCGCCGCGGTCCGGCGGGTCGAGGGGCGACTGGAGGGGAGCTACGGGATCTGTGCGGTCCGCGAGGGCGACGACCGGATCGTCGTCGCGCGCCGCGGGAGCCCCCTGGTGTTGGGCCGCGGCGAGGACGCGTCGTTCGTCGCCAGCGACGTGACCGCGTTCTTAGAGCACACCCGCGACGTGACCTATCTCGAGGACGGCGACGTGGCGGCGCTGTCGCCCGACGGCGTCGAGGTCTACGCTGACGGCGACGCGGTCGACCGCGAGACCGAGACGGTGACGTGGGAGGCCGACGCCGCCGAAAAGGGCGGCTACGAGCACTACATGCGCAAGGAGATCCACGAGCAGCCGACCGCGCTCCGGCAGACCCTCGCCGGGCGGTTGGACGTGGACGCCGGCGACGTGGATTTGGACGTGTCGTTCCCGCCGGGCTTTCTCGCGGACTTAGAGGAGATCCGGATCGTCGCCTGCGGGACTTCCTACTACGCGGGTCGGTACGCAGCGCAGTTGTTCGAGGATCTCGCGGGGGTGCGCGCGACCGTCGAGATCGCCAGCGAGTACGAGTTCGGTGCGGGGCGGACGCCCGACCGGACGCTGGTGGTCGCCGTGACCCAGAGCGGGGAGACCGCCGACACGCTCGGGGCGATCCGGCGCGCGAACGCCGCGGGCGCCCGGACGTTCGCCGTGACGAACACCCTGGGGAGCACGGTGACGCGAGAGGTCGACGGCACCGCGTTCATCCGCGCCGGCCCGGAGATCGGCGTGGCCGCGACCAAGACGTTCGCCTCGCAGGTGGCGACGCTCGCGATGCTCGGGGTGGCGATCGGGCGTGACCGCGGCGCGCTCGCGGCCGCCGACGCGCGCTCAGTCTTGGAGGACCTGCAGGGGCTTCCGGGCGCGGTCCAGCAGGTCCTCGACGAGGAGCAGCGGGTGCGGGAGGCCGCCCGAGAGTTTCAGGACAGCGAGGCGTTCTTCTTCGTCGGCCGGTCGCTCGGCGTGCCCGTTGCGTTGGAGGGCGCGTTGAAGCTCAAGGAGATCTCCTACGATCACGCGGAGGGGTTCGCCGCCGGCGAGCTCAAACACGGTCCGTTAGCGCTGGTGACGCCAGAGACGCCCGTGATCGCCGTGTTGACTGACGGGGCACGGGCCGACGAGACGATGAACAACGTCACCGAAGCGCAGACGCGGGGCGCGCCGGCGTTGGGGTGCGTCTCCGCGGGCGACGAGTACGACACCCTCGACGCGTCGTTCGACGTGCCCGACGTGGGCGTCGTCGAGCCGCTGGTGGCGAACGTGTACCTGCAGCTGTTCGCGTATCACGTCGCCAACGAGAAGGGGCGGCCGATCGACAAGCCGCGAAATCTGGCGAAGAGCGTCACCGTGGAGTGAGGCCCGCCCGACCCCGGCGACGGCGCCCGTCTCTCGATGCAATAACCTTTCCGTGTGGCACACCTCACGCTCGTATGACGATAGCTACTGGCGATTCTGTGACGCTGGAGTACACGGGACGGCTTGAGGACGAAACGGTGTTCGACACCTCCCGGAAGTCCGTCGCCGAGGAGACGGGGCTGGCCGAGGCTCAGCCCGAACGAGAGTATGCGCCGCTGACTGTCGAAATCGGCGCCGAACAGGTTATCCAGGGAATGGAGGAGGGCCTGATCGGCTTGGCGGCCGGGGAGACGGAGACCCTGACGATTCCGCCGGAGAAGGCCTACGGCGAGCCCAGCGACGACAACGTCGAGGAGTTCGACACCGAGGAGCTCCGGGAGATGCTCGGCGGCCAGACGCCCGAAGAGGGCTCCTACCTCGAGGCCCAGAACGGCAGCCAGGGCGAGGTCGTCCACGTCGACGAGGAGGTCGTCCGGGTGGACTTCAACCCTCGCCTCGCCGGCGAAACGCTGACGTTCGACGTCGAGATCGTCGACGTCAACTGAGGTCGGACGGAGGTATTTGAGGTCGGACGGAGGTATTTGAGGTCGGACGGAGGTATTTGAGGTCGGACGGAGGTATTTGAGGTCGGACNAGGTCGGACGGAGGTATTTGAGGTCGGACGGAGGTATTTGAGGTCGGACGGAGGTATTTGAGGTCGGACGGAGGTATTTGAGGTCGGACAGAGGTATTTGAGGTCGGACAGAGGCACTTTGAGGGCGGACAGAGGCACTTTGAGCGATCGGCGCTAGCGGCACGATGAGGGCTCGACCGGCCATCGGACGCACGGCCGTATTTATGTCGAACCGCGAGAGAGGCTCCGCTATGACGACTCCAGACGTGGAGGGACGCGAACTCTCCCGCATCGGGTCGGTAGAGGCGATACACACCATCCCGGAAACCGGCGGGGGTCCCGAACCGCGCGACTCGGTCGAAGCGGCCGCCGGTCGCGGACTCGAAGGAGATCGGTACTACAAGGGAGATGGAATTTATAACGAACGGGACGACCTCGAACCGAGCGACGTGACGCTCATCGAGGCGGAAGCACTCGCTGCGGCACACGAGGAGTACGGCGTCGATTTTGGCCCGGGAGAACACCGACGAAACATCACGACCCGCGAGGTCTCGCTCAACCACCTTGTCGGGGAGCAGTTTCACGTCGGAGAGGTCGTTTTGGAGGGGATCGGACTGTGTGAGCCGTGTGGGTATATGCAGTCGCTCGCCGACCAGCCCGACGCTGCGGAGGCGTTGACACACCGCGGCGGTCTCGACGCACGTATCATCGAATCCGGAACGATCGGCGTCGATGACGAGATCATCTGGTGAACTGTCTCCGATCGAGTTCCGAGCTCTCGGCGAGCCGCCTGCGGGAAGCCGCTCTGTGGCCGCCTCCGGGTGAGAGAACCGGGGCATTGCCCTCTGTAGGCCGGTGAGTCGACAGACAGCTAACACTTCGGCTATTATTTCGACGCCTCGGCCGTTATTTCGACACCCCGGTGACGGTTCCCCATCGCTGAGAGAACGCCCGATCGTCTCGCGATTCCCCGGTGGTTTCTGGAAATCTCGTGTTTAAACAACGAGCCGCTCGTTCACTACTTAAACCCGGGGCGTTTTGACACGTAGTAATATGAGTAGATCCGCCAACTCCATCCGCGTCCTCCACGTGGATGACGATCCGTCATTCGGTGAGCTGGTCGGCATTTACCTGAGCCGGGAGGACGACCGGATCACCGTTCAAACAGCGACCAGTCCGGGCGAGGGGATGGATCGCTTAGCGGCTCACGACATCGACTGCGTCGTCTCAGACTACGACATGGCCGAACAGAACGGGATCGAGTTTCTCGAATCCGTCCGCGAGCGGTATCCCGATCTGCCGTTCATTCTCTACACGGGCAAGGGCTCGGAGGAGATCGCCAGCGAAGCCATCTCGATGGGAGTCACTGAGTACCTTCAGAAGGAGTCCGGGACGAGTCAGTACACGGTTCTAGCCAACCGGATCAGCAACGCCGTCGAACAGCACCGCTCTCGGCAGGCGGTCCAAGAGACCGAACAGAAGCTCTCGGAAGTCGCCGAACGGACGGACGATGTTCTGTTCATGTTCAGCGGTGACTGGAGCGAACTGCTCTTTATCAACTCGGCGTACGAGGAGATCTGGGACGGATCGGTCGAGGAGCTCGGGGAAGACCCGACAGTGTTCCTCGACTACGTCCACCCCGACGACCGGGAACGAGTCCGTGCGTCGGCGGAACGGCTCGCGACGGGAGAAGCGTCTCAGATCGAGTACCGAGTGGTCCGGCCGGACGGCGAGCAGCGGTGGGTCCGCGGCGGCGCCCAGCCCGTTCTGGACGAAGACGGTGACGTGGCACGGATCGTGGGGCAAGTCCGCGATATCACGGAGCAGAAGGAGCGCACGCTCCACCTCGAGACGATCATCGGGAACCTCCCGGGGTACGTGTACCGCCACGAGTACGACCCGGAGTACCCGCTCCAGTTCGTCAAGGGCGACGCCGAGTCGATCACGGGCTACACGTCAGCAGAACTGGAAGACGACGTCGTCCTCGCAGAGGAGATTATCCACCAAGACGACCGAGAGGACCTCTGGTCCGATCACAGCGAGGGCATTGAAGCGACGGGACGGTTCGATTCGACGTATCGCATCGTCACCAAAGACGGCGACACGCGGTGGGTTCACGATCAGGGGCAACTGATCGAGGACCCGGTAACTGGAGAGGAGGTGATCGACGGGTTCATCACCGACGTGTCAGAGCACGTCCGACGCAAACGAGAACTCAAGAGCCAACAGGAGCTCATCAACGAAAGTCTGGGTGCGCTACAGGACGTCTACTACGGGTTGAGCGAAGCCGGCGAACTCCGCCGCTGGAACGATCGCATTCCGGAGATAAGCGGCTACTCGGAGGCGGAAATCGACGGGATCGACGTCACCGAGTTCTTCGTCGAGGAACACCGCGACCGGATCAGGGAGAGCATCGAGGAGACGGTCGAGACCGGTTCGGCGTCGGTTCGCGCGAACGTGATCACAGCGGAGGGCGAGTCGGTCCCGTACGAGTTCCGGAAGGCCCGCTTGTCGGTTCCCAACCGGGAGGGGATCGCGGTCGTTGGTGTTGGTCGCGACGTCTCCGAGCAGGCTGCACGCGAACACGAACTCGAACGAATTCGCGACTTCTTCACGGAGGCTGAGCAGTTGGGGAACCTCGGCGCGTGGGAGCTCAACGCGGATGGATCGCTCGTGTGGACGGCCGGGACGCGCCGGATTCACGGCGTCGACGAGGCGTTCGAGCCAACGGTCCACGAGGGGCTCGACTTCTTCCATCCCGAAGACCGGCCCGCGATCGAACGGGCGGTCGAAGCGGCGCTTGAGCACGGGGAATCATACGAAGAAGAGCTCCGCCTGATCACTGCCCAGGGCGACCAGCGGTGGGTGCGAATACGAAGTAAAGCGCTTGCCGACGGCGAGCAGCAAACCGTTCGCGGCTTTATCCAAGACATCACCGAGCAGAAAGAGCGCGAGCGAGAACTCCGGACCGCCAACGCTCAGTTAGAGAACGCGATCGAAGCGGGGGCCGTCGGTACGTGGGAGTGGCATATCACGGACGATCGGCTCGTTGCGGGGAAAGAGTTCGCGAGGACGTTCGGCGTGGACCCGGAGTCAGCCCAACGGGGAGTCGAACTCGATCAGTTCGTCGCGAAGATCCACGAAGACGATCGCGATCGGGTCGAAGATCGGATCGAGGCTGCGGTGGCGGCGTGTGGCGACTACGAGACGGAGTACCGTGTCTGGAACGCTGACGACGAGCTGCGGTGGGTACTCGCTCGCGGCCAGGTGGCAAGCGACGCGGACGGAGATCCGATCCGATTCTCCGGCGTCCTCGTCGATATCACCGAGCGAAAGCGGATGGAACGGCAGTTGGAACGGCACAACGAATCGCTTGAGGAGTTCACCGGCGTCGTGAGCCACGATCTCAGAACGCCGCTCAGCGTTATTCGGGGGCGCGTCGAACTCGCTCAGGACGACTGCGAAAGCGAGCACCTCGCGCAGATCGAGTCCGCGGCCGAACGGATGGAACAGATCATCGACGACCTCCTCTGGCTGGCTCGGGAAGGTCAAGATATCGGATCGGTGGACCGGGTGGTGATCGAGAACGTCGTCGACGACGCATGGTCGATCGTCGCCGACGGTGCGGCCGAAGCCACGCTCCAGTACGCAGACACGGATGAGCTACCGACGGCGATCGAGGCGGACGCGGATCGGCTTACCCAGCTCTTTGAGAACCTGCTCCAGAACGCTCGCCAGCACGGAGACACCGACGTCACGGTCACGGTCGGGGGGCTAGACGGCGGGCTTTACGTCGAAGACGACGGTCCCGGTATTCCCGAATCCGATCGCGAGACCGTGTTCACGACGGGGTACACGACCGCCGAAGACGGCGCCGGCTTCGGACTCCGCATCGTGGAACAGATCGTCGACGCCCACGGCTGGGAGATCGGCGTCACAGAGGGGACGGATGGCGGCGCACGATTCGAGATCACGGGTCTCGAGGTTACAGCGTAGGGGATTTTCGGCTCATCGGATTCGTCGACATCCGCCTCGCCAGCGGCGTTCGTCGGGTGATCGGGTGTCGGCCGTCATCGACCGCGCCTTCTGTGAAGGAGTACGACGAACAAACAGATCGCCGGTCGTGTTCACACCGCGGGAGAGCGGCCCGGCTCTAATTGCTGCCCGCACGTTGGTCTTCGCCTCCGTGTTCCATGATTAACCGCTCTCCGACGGCGTTTTACCTCTACGGATAAGGTCGCTACACGTGGATCCTGACACCGTCCGAGACACGTGGGAAAACCGGGCGGGCGAATACTCGCCGGCGTACTACGCATATTACGGTCCCAATGAGACGAGTACGCTGATCCGGGACAGTCTCGGTGAGCACCTCCCCCGTGACGCAACCGTCCTCGAACTCGGGTGTGGTTCGGGCCGTCACCTCGCACACCTCGCCGACCACGGCTTCGAGAACCTCTCTGGCATCGACATCAACGACGAGGCGTTCGACACGATGCGGGAGGCGTATCCCGCACTCGCCGCCGACGGAACGTTCCACTGCGACCCGATAGAGGACATCGTCGCGGAGTTCGACGACGGGCAGTTCGACGCGGTCTACTCGGTCGAAACGCTCCAGCACCTACACCCCGACGTCGAGTGGGTCTTCGAGGAAGTGGCTCGAATCACCGACGACGTTCTCATCACGGCGGAGATCGAGGACCCAATACGCGAATCGTCGTCGCCCGACCCGGACGTGAACTACGTCGACGACGACACCCCCCTGTACTACCGAGACTGGGGCCGCATCTTCACCTCGCTCGGTCTCGTCGAAGTCGATGTCGTCCGCGGGGACAGGGACACCACGCGGACCTTTCGCGTGTCTGACTAACTTCGAAACCCGAACGCCCCCGATCTCGGGCGGATCGCGGCCGAATGGGGGTGTGCGACGGCGAGTGTGAGCTACCGGCTGGCAGTAATCGCTGGGGACACGGAGGTGCCATTCAGCACCGATCCGGGAAAATCAGCCTCCGAGAGGCGTCTCCCCCCGCCACGATCGAAGACCGTCAGATCGCCGACGTGAAGGCGGCGGTCAGACGGCTCCGAGCGAACGCCGAGGCGTACGGCTTCGACCCCCACCCCGTCGCGGCGTGGGTCGGGCCTCGCGGAGTACTACCGGAGCAGCGTCCGCCGTGTGTTCGCGGCGACCAGACCACCGCCGACGATGACCGCGAACGCCGCCGACAGCGGGGTGAAGTACCCGGCGGCCAACGCCAAGAGGGCGATTCCGTTGTAGGAGAACGCGAGGGCGTTGTTCTGTTTCACGCGACGGCGAGCCGCGCCCGCCAGGTCGAAAGCGGTTTCGACGGAGCGGATGTCGTCGTCGACGATCGCGATATCGGCGGCGTCGGCCGCTAACGCCGTGCCGCCGCCCAGAGAAATGCCGAGGTCCGCGGCCGCGAGCGCCGGGGCGTCGTTCGTTCCGTCACCGACCATCGCGACCTGGCCGTCCGATTTGAGCCGCCGGATCGTCGCCGTCTTTCCCTCCGGTGGGACCGTCGCGAAGACGTGCGTCACGTCCTCGTGCCGCTTGAAGAAGTCCGTCGCTTCCTCGTCGTCGCCCGTCAGAACGACGACATCCGCGTCTCGCGCACCGAGCCGAGAGATCGTTTCGCCCCAGCCGTCCCGCGGCTCATCGCCCACGACGATCAGCCCCTCCGCGGCCCCGTCGCGACCGACGACGACCGGAAGCTGACCGAAGCCCCGAGCGTCGGCGACGCGAGAGCGGACGTCGTCCTCTACGGTCCATCCCCGTTCCGCGAAGAGCTCGAGGTTTCCGACGAGATACGCGGTTCCGTCGATCACCCCTTCGACACCGGACCGGTGGTTCACGAACTCGCTCACCCGGCCGGGGTGCTCCGTGTCGTTGTCGTCACCGGCTACCTCCGACCGATCGTCGAGGCCGTGGCCCGCCGCAGTCCCGCCGGCGAACGCCGTGGTGATGGCGTTTGCGGCGGGATGTGACGCCCGCTGTTCGAGCGATGCGACGGCGTCGAGAAGATCCGCGGGCGCGTCCGCCTCGATCACCTCCATCTCCCCGGTGGTGAGCGTCCCGGTCTTGTCGAAGACGACGGTGTCGATGTCTCGAAGCCGTTCGAAGACCGTCTCGTCGAAGATGATGATCCCTCGCCGCAGCGCGCTTGCGATGCTCTTCGCGACCGAGAGCGGCGTCGCGAGTCCGAGGGCCCACGGCGACCCGGCGAGGAGGACCAGCAGTGCGAGGAGAAACGCGTCTGACACGCTCCTGCCGAACGCGATCGCGCCGGCGCCGCTGATCGCGGCGGCGGCTCCGACGACGAGGAGGACCGCGTACGACGCGAGTCGGTCGGCGTGGCGTTGGACGCCGTGAGTCGCGCTCTGCAGGTCCCAGACGGCAGCCGTTATCCGATCGATGCTGCTCGTCACGTCCGGGCCGACGCGGACCAAGGCCGCGCCGTCGGTGACGATCGATCCCCCGATGACCTCGTCTCCGGCGCGTTTCGGCACCGGGAGCGACTCCCCGGTAACGATCGCTTCGTCGACGGTACAGCCGCCTTCGATCAGTTCCCCGTCCACCGGGACTCGTTCGCCCTGTCGGACGAGCACGACATCGCCCGAACCGAGGTCCTCGACGCGAACCTCCTGAGTCTCCCCGTCCGAGCCGTACGTCCGTGCGCGCTCGATCTGTGAGACCGTGAGCTCCGTAAGGCGATCGAGCGCGCGCTGCTTGATAGACGACTCGTAGAACGCAACCGCGGTGACCGCGGCCGTGACGACGATCGCGAGGTCGTAGAAAATGTCGTTCCGCCCGAGGACGACAGCGGCCGTGCTGTACGCATACGCGCTGATCGCGGTGATCGCCACCAACAGATCGGTGTTTGGACGCCGCATTTTAAGACTGATGTAGGCGCCACGCAACACCGGGAGGCCGGTAAAAACGAGAATGAGACCGGTCATGACGAAGTACAGCCGGAGGAACACGAACGCGCCCTGGCCGTTCAGCCGGAACGCACCCTCGAATATTTCGAGCGCTTGCCAGTCGAATATCGAGGCGAGGTGCGCGGGGTAGAGAATTGCGACGTACGGCACGAGCAGGAACGCACCGAAGAGGAATCCAACTGAGTATCGCATGCCCAAGAGTTGGTCGTCTCTGCGCTTTCGAATACCGTCCATCTCCCGTGCTCGGCGAGTCGTGCCACCGGTCTCGCCCGCCTCTGACGAGGCGTCGTCACGGAGGTATGCCGTGTACCCGAGCGTACTCAACGCGTCACGCAACGCGTCCTTCGAAGCGGTTTCCGGATCGTGGTCGACTCGGACTGTCTCCGTGACGTAGCTCGCTTCGGCGCTGATCACCCCCTTCTGGTTCTCGACGAGGGATTCGAGATACGCCTCACACGTCGCGGAGTACATGCCGTCGATCCGGAGGAACGTCCGAGAGCGGTGCTGATCGGAATGGATCGCGTCCGCCTCTCTGTCCGTCCCGTTCTCAGTCGAGGGCCCGGCCGCGTCGGAGGAGTCGGCCGCCCCGAGCGTCGTATACACGTCGTAGCACCCGCTCGAACAGAACGATCGTTCACCGACGGTCTCGAACGTGGGCGATCGGACCTCTCGACCACACAGGTCACAGCTATCGGTCATGATCAGAAGCGGTGAGTCCACCTGTCTGTCCGACACCGGACCAGTCTGAAGAGAGACGATGGTACATCCTCAATGTGATCCCCGAGTCGACCGATCGGGAGAGTGTCATCCGAATTTAGAAGATGAAAGGCAAAAACCCACGGCTTTGGCCGTGGACGGAGGGCGAGTCGTCGTCGCTTTCTCGTCCAAGTGCTCCCTGCGGTGACCAAACGTATCGGTGGTGAACGCCGCGCCTGCACGGAACCTCCGAACGTGTGGGGTCCCGACGGCGAGCGCGTCGAGCGGTTCGTCGCCGGCGAGACGATCGTCGACGCCGAGTAGTCGACCTCGTCCGCATTGCGGGGTGGCTTTTTACGACCTCCTGTCGTCGACCTATCTATGACCGATCCGTTCGTCGTCGTGGGTGCGGACGCGGCCGGGCTGAGCGCGGCCAGCAAGTTCCGCCGCGAGGCCCCCGACCGCGAGGTCGTCGTCTTCGAGAAGGGCCGGTGGATCTCGTACGCCTACTGCGGGATGCCGTACTTCATCGAGGGGCGCGTCGAGCGCATGTCGAACCTCCTCTCGCTGTCCCCGAGCGAGGTCGACGAGCGCGGGATCGACCTCCGGCGCGGCCACGAGGTCGTCGCCGTCGACCCGGACGCGAAGACCGTCGCCGTCGAGACCGCCGACGGCGACTCCGTCGAGCAGGCCTACGACGACCTCCTCGTCGCCACGGGCGGCCGCGCCTCGATAGGGTCCTTCGACGTGCGCGGACTGGACGGGTCGTTCACCCTCCACGACATGGACGCCGCGGCCGCGATCGACGCGTACATCGCGGAGCCGGACGCGTACGACTCCGACCGCGCCGACGTGAGCGCGGTCGACCGCGATCGCGTCGACCGCAACGCCGCGATGCCGGCCCCCGAGACGGGGGCGATCGTCGGCGGCGGCTACGTCGGCGTCGAGATGGCGGAGGCGCTGTCCGGCCGGGGGCTCGACGTGCACCTGTTCCACCGGTCCGGGCACCTCCTCTCGGACTTCGGCGAGGCGGTCGGCGAGCGCGTCGCGACCGAACTGGAGGCGAAGGGCGTGACGGTCCACACGAACGCTCCCGTCGAGGAACTGGTCGGCGACGACCGGATCGAGGGGATCGCGTTCGGCGGCGCGGACGGCCCCGAGACGCTCCCGGTCGACCTCGCGATCGTCGGCGTCGGAATCCGGCCCAACACCGAACTCCTCGACGGAACCGGCGTCGAGACCGGCGAGGGCGGCGCGATCCGCACCGACGAGTACGGGCGGACGAGCCTCCCCGACGTGTACGCCGCGGGCGACTGCGCGACCGCGATCCACGCCGTCACCGGCGAGGAGGCGTGGATGCCGCTCGGGCTCACCGCCAACCGGGCCGGGCGGGCGGTCGGCGCCACCGTCGCCGGCGACCCCTCGCCCGTGGGCGATATCGCGGGCACCGCGGCCGTGAAGGCGTTCGACATGGAGGCCGCCCGCGTCGGGCTGACCGAGGACGAGGCGGCCCGCGAGGCCGGCTTCGACCCGGTCCGCGAGACCGTGACCGCCGGCTCTCGATCCGGATACTACCCCGGTGCGGCGCCGACCGACGTGACGCTCGTCGCCGACCGCGACACGGGACGCCTCATCGGCGGGAGCATCGTCGGGCCCGATCGCGCGGCGATTCGGATCGACACGCTCGCGACCGCGCTGGAGGCGGACATGACCGTTCCCGAAGTCGAACGCTTGGACCTCGCGTACGCGCCGCCCTTCTCACCGGTGTGGGACCCGATCCTCGTCGCCGCGAAGGTGCTCAACGGGACGCTCGACGAGACGTAGCGGTTCGGATCAGTCGATCAGCGGTTCGGATCAGTCGTCCGCGTCCGCGCTGTCGTCCGCAAAGACCGAGTCGGGTTCCTCCTCGCTGCCCCCGATTCCGGCGACGACGCGCCCGACCGCGTAGCCGGCGACGCCGACCGCGACCGCACCGGCGACGGCGGCGCCGAGCGGTTCGGCCACGGCGACGACGAAGGGTACGGGGTCGGAGAGCGGGATCGCGTACGGTTCTGGGCCGGTCGTTCGCAGGAGCGCCGCCGCGAACGGGCCGTACGCGAGGAGTATTGCGGGGAGCACGCCCCCGCCGACCGCGGCGAAGGCGGCGACGCCGACCGCGGTCAGGACCGCGACCGCCCCGGCGACGGGAGCGACGAGACCCTGCGGGACCGCCGTCGCTCCCAGCGAGGCCGCCGTCGAGGCGGCGATCGAGGCGACGTCGAACGCGACGTACGAGACCGCGAAGCCGACCGCGCTCCAGACGGCGGCGCGTTCGAACCCCGCTTCGCCCAGCGCGACGCGAATGAGGGCGGCGAGGCGTCCGGAGTCGGGAGCGTCGTCGCCCGCGGTCATTCCGGACGAGTCGCGCCCCGGCCGTCCCGGTCGGGGGTGAGGTTGCCGTGTTCGTCTATCTCGCCGGCGACGATCCGCGTCGAGGAGATGCGCTCGCCGTCCTCGGCCGGGACGTGGTCGACTACGACGAGTTCGAGGGGGTCGTGGCCGCGCTCGCGGCGGATCTCGTTTATCTGCTCCCCGCCGCCTCTCGTCTCCGGAGAGACGATCAGCGCGTCGAACTCGGGCTCGACGGCGATGCCGGTGGGGTCCGTCAGCTCGCGGACCTCGAACTCGCGGTCGTGCTCGTCGGCGAGGACAGACAGCTCGGCTTCGAGGTCGCGCTTCCGGCGGTCGTACGGGCGGACGTACCGCTCGACGTGTCGGGTCTTCGGCGCGAGCTCGTCCGACGTGAGCCCGACGGTCACGTCACCCAGCTCGAACGCCCGTTCGAACAGCTTCCGGTGGCCGTCGTGAACGGGATCGAACGTACCGCCCAGCGCGACGTTCATGCATACCGGTTGCGCGGACGGGACTTAAAAGGTCTCGAAGCGGGGTCGGGCGAGCGAGGTCTACCGGTCGTCCGCTTCGTCGTCCCCGTCGTCCTCCTCGCCGTCGTCGTTCGCCTCCGTGGCCTCACTGCTCTCGTCGTCCTCGCTCTCGTCGCCGTCGACGGAAATCTGGACCGGCTCCGCGTCGCCGTCGGGCGACTCGCCGCCGAGCCGCCGGTCGAGGTTGAACACGGCGTTGAGTTCCCGCTGCACGTCGCCGACGACGCCCTGTACCAGTTCGCTCGGTGCGATCGCCTCGTACTCGTAGGGGTTGTTGCCGGCGCCGCTCGCCTCTCGCTTGTCGCGCTCGACGGTGCCCTCGTCGTGGAGGTCCGCGAGCGCCTCGCGGACCGTGCTCGGGTAGAGGCCGGTGCCGTCGGCGACCTCGTCACTGGTGCTGTTCGGGTTGTCGCGGAGGAAGACGTAGATCCGCGCGCGGGTCTCGGTGTCGAGCAGCCACGACAGGAGGTCGACGACGTTGTCGTCGAACCCCTTGACGGCCTTGTCCGCGCCCTCGCCGAGACGCTCCTTGGTCTTCCGGAGCTCCTCGCGAGTCCGCTCGGTCGGCGACTCGTCGGTGGCACCGCTCTCAGAGTCGCCGCCGTCAGCGGCGTCGAAAGCGGAATCGTCGTCGGGATCGTCCCTTGTCATACCGGAAACTGCGGTCCGCGCGCCCAAAAGGGTTTCTCGTCGTTTCGGTTCCGACGGAACGTCCCCGTCCTCTCACCTACGGCGACAACACGAGGTCCGCACAGAGCGCGTCGAGGCCGCCCGCCTCGCGGAGCCGTCGTTGGCGCCGCGTCCCGCTCTCGGCGTCGTACACGTCTCGGATCCCGTCGATCCCGAGGCGGTCGCACTCGTCGGCGACGACCTCGCCCAGCGAGACCGACTCCTCGCCGTCGCGGGCGATGAAGGAGGCGTCGTGGCCGTGCCGGATCGCTCGCCACTTGTTCTCGTCCAACAGCTCGCGGCGGAGCGTCGGCGGGGACTCGCCGTCCGCGTAGCGCTCGGCGTAGTCGACGACGAGGGCGTGGACGTACTCGACCATCGCGAGGGTGACCGCCGGGTCGCGCTGGGCGTCGGGCGCACGCACTTCGACCGTGCCGTGGCCGGTGTGGGGGCGCACGTCGAACCAGAGCTCGCCGCGGTCGTCGATGGAGCCCCGCTCGACCATCCGGCGCTCGAAAGCGTGGAAGGCGTCGAAGTCGTCGAACGCGGACGGAATCCCCGTGTTCGGGAGGTTCTCGAATATCTTCGCGCGGGCCGACGCGAGCCCGGTGTCGAAGCCGTTCCAGAACGGGGAGTTCGCCGAGAGGGCGAGCAGGATCGGACAGTGCCACCGAAGCCGGTTCGCGATCCACACCGCCTTGTCGGCGTCGTCGACGCCGACGTGGACGTGGAGGCCCGCCGTGGTGTTGCGGTGTTGCGGGTACTGGATCCGGTCCAACTGCGCCTGGTATCGCGGCTTCTCCGCGTGATCGAGCTCGCGCCACTTCGCGGCGGGGTGGAGCCCCGCGGCCGCGATCCGGTAGCCGTCGGCGGCGGCGTGGTCGACGAGCGCCTCCCGCACCGTCGAGAGGGCGTCGGCCGCGTTCGACGGGTCCTCGATAAGCTCCGTCTGCGCTTCGATGGTGCACTTGAACAGCTCGTGGTCGAACCCCTCCGGGACCTCCGCCGGGGGGTCGCGGCCGTAGACGAGATCGTCGGTCCCCGAGGTCGGGCGGCCGTCGGCATCGACGATGTAGAACTCCTCTTCGATGCCGAGCGTCCCCATCCGGGCGAACGCGTCCCGCGAACCGAGTTCCATTACCGCCCCGTACCGGCCGCGCGGTCTTATATGGATTGGAACCCGAAACGAGGCGCCGGTGTCGGGGATCGGGCGGGATCGACCCCGGCACGACCGCGCTCGACGG
This sequence comes from Halorubrum saccharovorum DSM 1137, assembly GCF_000337915.1. Classification (GTDB taxonomy): domain Archaea; phylum Halobacteriota; class Halobacteria; order Halobacteriales; family Haloferacaceae; genus Halorubrum; species Halorubrum saccharovorum. The sequence continues at coordinate 136,644 of NZ_AOJE01000070.1, read as the reverse complement.
ACTCGCCGACGCTTTTTCGGCTTTACTCCCCGCTCGCATCGCTGTTCAGCGTCGTCTCGCCCTCGGTACCGCCGCTGCTCGGGTTGTCCACGATGACGCCGTACTCGATGGTGTCGTAGGTGATCGTCGCCTCACTCCCACCCGAACTCCCGTCCCGCACATCGAGCGTGATGTTGATCGTGACTCGGGTGCCGGCCGCTTCGTCGTCACCGATCCCTTGGGGATAGAGCCCCGGCGAGAAGGAGCTGCTCGCGATACTCTGTTCAGCAAGGTTGACGGTTCCGGTCCCGCTCGCGTCAGTGAACGACGAGTCGCTGCCGGCGGTCACGTCGTCGACGTCGCTGTTCCCACTGCCGTCGGTGCCGAACTCGCTGCTACTGACCACGTCGACGGCGCTAGTTTTACTCGACTGGTTATTCCAGCTCGTTACGATCGTACCCGCATCGATCGATTGCCCGTCGGGGAGCAGGTCGTTCATCGCCTGCTCGTCGAGGCCCGCTTGGGTCGTCACGTCGACGTCGAGTTGGAAGTCGCTCACGCCGTTGGAGAAGTCGCTCCACTCGAACCCGATGTCCGGGGCGATCGTCACCGCCGTCACGTCCTGCTGATTGGAGTCGAGTTCCACCGTGGCCGCCGTGTCGACCTGCGTGGCCGCGGCGGCCGGCTGGGAGGCGTAGAGGATCGTTCCGCCGCCGATCGCGGTCCCGAAAACGGCACCGCTCCCGATCTTGAGCACTGTGCGCCGAAGCGTCCCTGAGGTGTCGTTTTGACTAGGCATAGTAATTCCGTGCCGGGGAGGGGCGGCCGCTCCGCCCCCACCGCCTGCTCCTCCTACCGGACACAGTACCGACGGCGGGGAAAGACCAGGACCTAACTGCCTCGGCGACCCGATTAGGCCGTCTGCCGTCACCCCGGAGCGACCGCTCTCAGGACTGCCCGTACCGATTGAATCGATCCGATCGGAACTGCTGAGACGCGGTGAGAAACGCTCTCTCTGTCTCTTTCGCACCCACCGAGACGCCGCCTCGAACTGGTCGACACTCCGGGTGCCGAGAAGCGCGCTCGGCGTCCCGTCGATTCACCCGGAAACGCGTCTACGCGATCGGGTTCCCAGAGTTCGTCCGCCGGAACGAGCGAAAAACGGACCGACCGGTTCGACGACGACAGTAAAAACGACGACGACAGCGAAAACGAGTCGGCGGCGCGCGGTTACGCGCCCGGTTCACCCCGCCCGATACCGTCCCCGTTCAGCCGAGGACGTACCGGAGCGCCGGGAACTTCTCGACGAGCGCCTGCCCGCCGACCTCGAACCGCTCGATGTAGGCGTCGAGGCCGAGGACGCGGCCCGCGCCGAACGCGGCGACCGTGAGGAACACGATCGCGTACACCAGCGTCGAGTCGAACAGCGCGAGCGCGTCGCCGCTCCACCCGCCGAGGTAGAACAGCGTCATCTGCATCGCGCCGCCGAGCGCGGCCAGCCGGACGAACGCCCCGGCGATGAGCGCGACACCGATGAGCACCTGCGTCACGGGTACGATCACGTTGACGATCTCCATCAGCGCCGCGTTCGACGCCATCGCGGCGTACAGCCCGCTGACCGGGCTCGCCGACCCGACGTTCGCGAGGTAGCCCGCGGCGTCGAACGGCCACTGCGAGACCTTTCCGAGACCGGCGAACAGGATCATCCCGCCGATGGTCGCCCGAAGCAGGACGATGAACAGCGCCGACAGCGAGTGCGCCTTCCCCAGGAGCGTGACGCCGCCGATCTCTCCGCCGAACTCGTTTGTGGTTTTCGTGGACATTGTGTCTCTCCTCACTTACGGATACGCCGTATGTATATATAAACCGGAAAGCGGGTTCCTCGCCGATGGGACGGATTCGTCCGGCTCCCCTCATCCGCGGGGAGTTCAAATACTCGTCCGGGTCTCCGGATCTCCACACCGAAGTTACTTTCCCGATCTGTACGTTGAACCACACAATGGCCACCTACGAGGCGTTTGACCGGGGCGTGGAGGTGAACGGTCAGACGGTACTGACGATCGTCGAGGAGGCGATGGGACGGTTCTCCGACGAGTATCGAGACCGGGCGCTCGACGCCCTCGCAGCCGAGGGTATCACCGATCCCGACCCCCAAGAGTGGTACCCGCAACAGACCTGGCTGAACGCGTTCGAGACGATCGCCGAGGAGCTCCAGCCGCACGTCCTCGATCGGCTCGGTGAACAGCTCCCCGCGGTCGCCGCGTGGCCGAAGGACTTCGACAGCGTTGCCGCCGGGCTCCGGTCGATCGACGAGGCCTACCAACGGAATCATCGCGGCGGCGACATCGGCTACTACGAGTTCGAACGAACAGAAGAGCGGGCCGGCGAACTCACAGAGGAACAAGGAGGAAGCCCACGGCTTCAGCCGTGGGAGGAATCCGACAATACTCGTCACGAACCACGAGCGATAGCAACCTGANTCACAGAGGAACAAGGAGGAAGCCCACGGCTTCAGCCGTGGGAGGAATCCGACAATACTCGTCACGAACCACGAGCGATAGCAACCTGACTCCTCACCACCAGCCGTAGAATTTATAAATAAATAGATCAAAATGTGAGATACAGATGGGGGATGTGATTCGGACCGTCAAAGTCAAACTCGACGTGCCCGGCGGGCGGTGCGACGACCTCCATCAGACGAACGATCAGTTTCTCCACTGTGCGAACACGACCGCGGAATGGGCGTGGAGACACCCGAACGAGTACTGTGTCACCTCGAAACAACAAGCCGAGAACGCGCTCTACGAACAACTCCGAGATGAGACGGAGTTGACGGCGAATCTCGTTCAGAAAGGGATTCGACGCGCCATCGAGGCCACGAAAAGCGGTGTNCTACGAACAACTCCGAGATGAGACGGAGTTGACGGCGAATCTCGTTCAGAAAGGGATTCGACGCGCCATCGAGGCCACGAAAAGCGGTGTCGCCCGACTCAAGAAAGGCGAGACCACTAGCCAACCACACTTCGACGCGTGGAGCGTCGTCTACGACAAGCGCAGCGCGACGTTCCACCGCGACCACGTGTCCCTTTCAACGGTGAACGGACGTGTCGAGTGTGAGTACGTGATTCCTGACGATCCCACGGGAACACCGATTGGTGAGTACCTGCTGAACGAGGACTACGAGTTCCGGATGTCCACGCTCCAGTACGACCGCTTGACCGACTCATTCAACCTCCACGCGCGAATGCGCCGCACCGAACACGACGAACACGAGCAGTCCACAGTTGCTTCTTCCGATGCCACGCACAGAACAGTCCTTGGCGTCGATCTGAACGTGGACGGCTCGCTCGCCGTGACGTCNGTCCACAGTTGCTTCTTCCGATGCCACGCACAGAACAGTCCTTGGCGTCGATCTGAACGTGGACGGCTCGCTCGCCGTGACGTCGACAGGCGCGTTCATCGGGAATGCCGACGAGATGAACCATCGACGCCGAGAGTTCGAGAAGACCCGCGGGTCGATGCAACAGGCGGGCACGCGGTCGGCACACCTGTCGATTCAGTCGATGGACGATCGAGAACACCGCTGGATACAGGACGAACTCCATCGCGCCTCGAACCAGATTCTCGACGAAGCTCGCGACCACGGCTGTACCCACGTCGCGTTCGAGAATTTGACAGATATTCGCGAGCGAATGGCTGGTGCGAAGCGATTCCACGCGTGGGCGTTCCGCCGTTTGTACGAGTACGTCGAATACAAAGCCGAAATGCTCGGTATCGAGGTCGAGCAGGTGAGTCCCGCGTACACGAGCCAGCGGTGTTCGAAGTGCGNTTGTACGAGTACGTCGAATACAAAGCCGAAATGCTCGGTATCGAGGTCGAGCAGGTGAGTCCCGCGTACACGAGCCAGCGGTGTTCGAAGTGCGGATTTACGCACGAGACGAACCGGCGATCGAAACACCAGTTCGTGTGTCAAAAGTGCGAGTACGAACTGAACGCGGACTACAACGCGAGCAAGAATATTGCTCGGAAACTTCTCAAACGTCTCCACTCGGGGCAGACGTCTTCGAGTGGAGGCGCACCCTGTCAGTGTGCGCTGACGTCAGGGACGCTGAACCTGAACGGCGGATTNCGTCTCCACTCGGGGCAGACGTCTTCGAGTGGAGGCGCACCCTGTCAGTGTGCGCTGACGTCAGGGACGCTGAACCTGAACGGCGGATTTACCGCCACCGTCGATTCGGCGGCAGAAGGGGAGTCCACTGACAAGCCCACGGCTTCAGTCGTGGGTCACTGACGTGTCACAACCCCTATCCCTGTCCGTTCGATCGCGGCCTCGTCCGCGGCGTCGCCAGGCGGTACGCCTCCGTCGACGCGTTCGTCTTCATCGAGGAAACGGGGGACGCCTGTCGTCGCGAGAGAGACGACACCTGCGAGTACACCGTCTACTGGTGACTACCGGTCACAGGGTTCGCTATCGGTCGTAGGATTCGAGGGCGTCCCGGAGCTCCGCGGCGGTGAACTCCGAGACGAGCGAGACGACCTCTTCGAGATCCTCGTACGTCGCTCGCAGTTCCTCGATCTGCTCCGTCTCGGGTTCGTTACCGTCGGGAAGTTGGGCCTGTGCGCGTTGGATCGTCCGCAGCGTCGTCTGAATCTCCCGCTGGACGTACTGTTGGAAGACATCCTGGAGGATGAACCAGATCTCACGCACGGCTGTGTAGCGAACGCGCCGTCCCCCGCCGTCAGAGGACCGGCGACGGACCATCCCGATCCGCGTCAACGTGCGGGTGACGTTGCTGATCGTCGACTTCGCGTAGCCTGTCTCGTCGACGAGATCCGGGATCGAGAGCGGCTCTTCGGAGAAGTACAACACGCCGTAGATGCGGCCCGCGCTCCGGCTGAGCCCGTAGACTTCCGCCGACTGCTCCATCGACTCGATGACGCGCTCGCGCGCGGCGGCGCGGTCTTCCTCACTCATGGCTCTCTGTCTTCCGCGCCGCGTGGTGGGCAGCCTGCCGTGTCATGTCTCCCTCGTGGACTCCGTAAGCATTAAATTGTTTGATTCGTTCATTCGGAGCGTACCGAACAAACTGAACCGTCCAGTCACGAGATCAGAACACTCCATGGCAAGCGCCTTCCCACACCAGCCTCCAGTCGACCACGCTCCCCGCGAACGAACGAGCGTCGTCGTCGATCGCGATGAATCTACCGACGTGCTCCAGGTCCTCTCCTCCGAGTCGGCACAAGAGATTCTGAGTACGCTCACGTCGGATCCCGGAACCGCGTCGGAGATCGCCAACTCGGTCGATCAGTCGGTACAGAACGTATCGTACCACCTCGATCGGCTCTGCGAAGCCGACCTCATCACGCCGACCAAGACGTGGTACTCCCAGAAGGGCCGGGAGATGACGGTGTACGCCCTCGCCACCGAACGACTCGTCGTCCAGTTCAGCGACAGCACCGATTGACATCCTCCCCGCGCTGAAGCGCGAGGCTTTCTCCTCGATTCTCCGTAATCGGCCGCACGTGCCTGTGCGGTGAATGACCGGCCACGAACGGACTTCGGCGGGCGCCGGATTACCACGCCTCGCCGCTCGCCAGGTCCACGTCGCCGTCGCCCTTCTCCGAGGGACACACGTCGGCGAGCACGCAGTCGCCGCAGTCCGGGTTGATCGCGGTACACGTCGCGCGGCCGTGATCGATCATGAGGTGCGTGAACTGTTGCCAGTCGCTCTCGGGAACGACCTCGAGCAGGTCCTGCTCTATCGACTCTGGGCGTTCCTCCTCCGTGATCCCGAGCCGGCGGGTGAGCCGTTGGACGTGGGTGTCGACGACGATTCCCTCCACCACGTCGTGGCCGTGTTGGAGCACGACGTTGGCGGTCTTGCGACCGACGCCCGCCAGATCGGTCAGCTCCGACATCGTGTCGGGCACCTCGCCGTCGTGTTTCTCGGCGATATCGGCGCACGCAGACCGGATGTACTTCGCCTTGTTGTTGTAGTAGGTGATCGAGTTGATCGCCTCCGCGAGCTCTTCTTGAGGCGCGTTCGCGTACTCTTCGGGCGTCTCGTACGTCTCGAACAGATCCGAACACACCTCGTTCACGCGCTCGTCGGTGCACTGCGCGGAGAGGATCACGGCGATGAGGAGCTCCAGCCGGTTCGAGTAGTTCAGCGAGATGGTCGAATCGGGGTACTCCTCGTACAGCCGGTCGAGGACCTCCTCGACCTGCTCCTCCCGTGGCTCCAGTGGCGTTCCCATGCCGATCCCTCCGCGCCGGCGCCATTGAACGATCCGGAAGCGGCGCGCCCTCCGCCCTGCCTCTCCGTTCCGAACCGGCAGATTCACGTCGACACCCCGACACGTCGAGACGTGTCCCGGTCCCGCGATCGGCGGCGGCGACGCCCGACGTACAGTCGTCGCCCTCAGGAGTTCTACTGGCTGTGGATCGCCGCGACGGCGACGTACGGCGTCGGCGACATCGTCTCGACGATCGCGTTCCTGGAATACGTCCCGACGATCGACGAGGCGAATCCGGTCGTCGCGCTCGCGCTCGACTCCTTCGGGCTCGGCGGGTTAGTCGTGTTGAAGATCGCCGTGTACCTGATCATGGTCTGGATCAGCGTCACCGGCGCCCGCGAGGGCGACGGACTCCTCTACTACTTCCCGCCCGTCCTGTTGACACTCGTCGGGACCTACCTCACCGCGAGCAACGTTCGGCTGCTGCTGCTCGCCTGAGGGCGGCCGGCGGCGGCCGGTCCCCCTATCGCTCGCTTCCGCCACCGACACCGGTTTGCGCCGGCGCGACCCACCGCTAGGCATGCTCTCGGACACCTCCGGCCTCCACCACGTGACGGGGATCGTCGGCGACCCCGGCGCACACGCCGCGTTCTACGCAGAGACTCTCGGCCTCCGGCTGCTGCGCCGGACCGTGAACTACGAGGACTCGCTCCAGTACCACCTCTACTTCGGCGACGCGACGGGCTCGCCCGGCTCCGTGTTCACCGTCTTCCCGGACCCGCACGGCGACCCCGGGCGCTCCGGCAAACCCGGGTACGCCGCCGTCGCCTTCGCGGTCCCGCCCGGCTCGCTCGGCTACTGGCACGAGCGGCTGGCCGACCGTGGGGTCGCGGTCGAAGAGGTCCCCGCCTCCGACCGCTTCGGCGACAGCGCGCTCTCCGCCTCCGACCCCTCCGGGACCCGAGTCGAACTGGTCGAAAGCGGCGGTGACGGCGACCCGTGGATCGGCGGCGCCGAGGGGACCGCGGCCGACTCGGGCGACGCCACCGCGGCCGACCCGGCTCTCGAGTCGGATCCGGTTCCCGAGTCGGCCGCGATCCGCGGGCTGTACGGCGTCACCGCGCTCCCGACAGACCCGTACGGCACCGCGAGCGTGCTCGACACGCTCGGCTTCGAGTACGAGGCGGAGGCCGGCGACCGGATCCGGTACCGCGCGCCGGGCGACCGCGCAACCGTCGTCGACCTCCTCGACCGGGACGCGCCGTACCTCCGCGAGGGGCCGGGCGCGCTCCACCACGCGGCCGTGCGCGTTCCCGACCGCGAGGCGCTGCTGGAGTGGCACGACCTGTTCCGCGACCGCGGCTACGACGTGTCGCGGGTGAAGGACCGCCACTTCTTCCACTCGCTGTACGTCCGCGGTCCGGGCGGGCTCCTCGTCGAGCTCGCGACGGAGGCCCCGACGCCCGACGGCCCGCAGACCCCCGGACTCGCGGACCCCGACGCGACCGGCCACGCGACGGAGCTGTACCTCCCGCCGCGGTTCGAAGAGGACCGCGAGCTGATCGAGAGCCAGCTCCCCGCCTTCGAGCTCGGAGGCGGAGCCGACGCGAACGCCGGGGGAGACGCCGAGCGATGACGCGGAAGCTCTCGGGCGTCGAGGGGGCGCACGCGGACGCCACCCTGGAGACTGCCGGCGCCCCGGCCGCGGCCGCGGAGGTCGCGGTCGTGCTCGTCCACGGCCGCGGCGGGACGGCCGAGGGGCTGCTCCGCCTCGCCGACGAGTTCTACCGGCCGGGCACGGCGCTTTTCGCCCCGCAGGCGGTCCGCTCGAACTGGTTCCCGGCGGGCCACGACGCGCCGATCGCCGCCAACGAGCCGGCGCTGACCTCGGCGGTCGACTGCGTCGCGGCGGCCGTCGACGCCGCCGGCGATATCGGGATCTCGTCCGAGCGCGTCGTGCTCGTCGGCGTCTCGCAGGGCGGCGCGGTCGTGAGCGAGTACCTCCGGCGTCGCCCGCGGCGGTACGGCGGCGCGTTCGTCGCCTCCGCGGCGCTTCCGGGCGAGCACCCGACGGAGCGATCGGTCGAGACTGAAGCGGAGAACGGTGACCTCGCGGGCACGCCCGTCGCGCTCGACAGCGGCGAGGACGACCCCTACGTCCCGGTCGAACGCGTCCGCGCGACCGCGGAGGTGTTCCGTCGGGCCGGCGTCGCGGTCGACCTCCGGATCGACGAGGGCGACGGTCACGGCCTCTCGGACGCGACGATGGCGCGTATCGGCGACCGGATCGCGTCGCTGATCGAGGGCGACGGCAACGGCGGCGACCCCTCGGACGGCGAGTGAGACCGGTTCGCAAACCCGAACGTGTTCGCGACGCGGCTCATCCCCCTCGGGGAGCGAGTAGCGGTCGATGACCGAACTAGATGTCAGACGGCTCCCGCCGAGCGAGCGACACGACCGGATCCACGAGGCGTTCGCCGAACTGGACCCCGGCGAGACGCTCACCGTCGTCAACGACCACGAGCCGACGCCGCTCTACCACGAGATGGCGGCGGAGACGCCCGCGTTCGACGCGGACGGCTACGCGGTCGAGCGCGAGGAGGCGTCCCGGTTCGTCGCCGAGTTCCCGAAGGTCGACCCCGAGTCGGGCGCGGAGAAGGTCCGGCTCGCCGACCTCGACGGCGAGCCGCACGCGGCGGCGTTCCCGGGGCGCGAGCCGAAGACCGTCCGGCTGTCGCTGGACGCCGAGCAGAGCGTCCCCGAGCACACCCACCCCGACCGGACCGTCCTCTTCCACGCGCTGACGGGCGCGTTCGACGTTCGCCTCGACGGCGAGGAACACGCGGTCGAGGCCGGCGAGATCGTCCGGTTCGACGGCGAGACGGCGGTCGAGCCGACCGCGACCGAGGACGGCACCGCGCTCGTGGTGTTGGCGCCGAACCCGGACGAGTGAGGCGGGGACGACGCTCGGAGCCGCCGTCGGCGTTTTATATGCCGCCGTCGAATCCGACCCATGGAGACGACCCGCCAGCGCATCGCCGACCGCCTCCGCGAGGGGCCGGCGACCGCGAGCGATCTCGGGGAAACGCTGTCGCTGCCGACGCCCGTCGTGTACGACCACGTGGAGCACGTCTCGCGGTCGATCGCGGACGACGGCACTGACGCGGAACTGCTGGTCGCGCCGCCCGAGTGCCGCGACTGCGGCTTCGACGGCTTCGACGACCCGATCAACGAGCCCTCGCGGTGCCCGGAGTGCAAGAGCGAGCGGATCGAGGAGCCGGCGTTCGTGATTCGATAGGGCCGTTCTCTCTGACTTACAGCTCCTCGAGCAGCGTTTCCGCCGCGTCGGCCGACGATCCCGGCCCGCGCGCGGTGATCAGGTCGCCGTCGACCGTGACGCTCGTGTCGGCGTCGAGCTCGGCGTCCCAATCGGCGCCCGCGAGGACGACCTCGTCTTCCACCCAGTACGGGAGCTTCCGGCCGTCGGGCATCACGTCGTCGTCGTCGACGATGTCCGCCTCCCACGCGTTCGGGAAGCCGGTGACGGAGCGTCCCTCGACCAGGGGCGTCCCGTCGGCCTCGCGCGTGAACGCCAAGATTCCGACCGCGTGGCAGACGACCAAGGCGACGCCCGCCTCGCCCGCGACCGCGTCGAGCAGGAGCTGGCGCGCGTGCCGGTCCTGGTTCACGTCCCAGACGGTGCCGTGGCCGCCGGGGAACACGACCGCGTCGTAGCCGTCGGCCGCGACCTGTGCGATCGGCTCCGGATCGTTCAGTCCCGGGTGCTCCTCGTCGACCTCGCGGAGCTCCGCGACCCGTTCTTCGCCCCCCGCGGCGTCCGGGTCGAGCGACCGCTCGTCGACGACCGGCGGCGATCCGGAGGGCGTCGCGACCGTCACGTCGACCCCCTCGGCTTCGAGCGTCGTCAGCGGCTCGATACACTCCTCGGCCCAGTACCCCTCTTCGCTCACGACGAACAGCGCGTCAGTCATGTGTGCCTCCCCGTTGACGCGCTCGACGGAAAAGGCGCCCGCGCCCGGAAGCGACGAGGGGCGTCGCGACATTTATAAGGAGTCGATCGGAACCCGGGGCCCGCTCACGTCGTGAACAGCTCGGTGTCGTCGGGGACGGCGAACAGCCCCATCCGGACGCCGGCGTCGAGCCAGCCGTAGCCGTACGAGTACGACGCGAGCGCGTTGACGGGGTCGCCGTCCTCGCGGAAGTGGCGCCCGTCGTCCAGATACGACTCCGCCATCTCCGCCACGTCGGCGGCGGCCTCGCCGAGGGGCGTGTCGGCGGGCGGGCGCGGCTCCGCGACCGCCAGCGCGTCTGCGAGCATCCGCTCGTAGCGGTCCGTCTTCTCCGCTAAGTCCGCGGCCATGCGAGCCGTTCCGGGGAGCGGTTCAAAAAGCCGTCGCCGAAGCGCAACCTCGATACCCCCGGAGCCGAAACGGGCGGACATGTACGAGGCCGTCCACGCCCGCCCCGACGGCGACGCGACCGCCGCCCGCCACGCCGCCACCGCGGCGCGGTACGGCTACGAGGGCGTCGTCGTCCGGACGCGGGAGGCGATCGACCCCGCCGGGGCAGGCGGGGGGGCCGGAACCGGCGGGCGGTCGAGCGACGCCGACGCGCTCCGCGAGGAGTACGGGATCGACGTGGTCGACGCGGTCGAGATCGACGCCGACGGCGCGACGAGCGCCTCGGGCGCGGTGGGAAACTACCGGTCCGACCGCACCGTGGTCTGCGTCGTCGGCGGCGACGACGGCCTCAACCGGTTCGCGGTCGAAGAGCCCCGCGTCGACGTGCTGGTCCGGCCGATGGACGGCTCGGGCGACTTCAACCACGTCCTCGCGAAGGCCGCCCGCGACAACGGGGTCCACGTCGAGTTCGACCTCGGCCCGCTGTTCCGCGCGACCGGCGGGAAGCGGGTCCGTGCGCTCGCCGACCTCCGGAAGCTCCGCGAGATCGTGACCTACTACGACGCGCCCCACGTCGTCAGCGCGAACCCGCGGTCGCATCTCGAACTCCGCGCGCCGCGCGAGGTCGTCGCCGCCGCCGAGGCGGTCGGGTTCGACGCCGAGTGGGTCCGCGAGGGGCTCCGCGCGTGGGGCGAGATCGCGGCCCGCAACCGGGAGCGCCGCTCCGAGGCCTTCATAGAGCCGGGGGTCCGACGTGGCAGGTATGAAGAAGACGGTTGAGGAGCACGCCGCGCGCTTCTCCGAGAAGGCGGCGGAGTACGACGACTCGAAGAGCGACGAGTACCACGCCTGCGCGAGCCTCGTCGTCGACTACGCGGACCCGAACGCCGACGACGTGGTCCTCGATCTCGGCGCCGGCACGGGCGCCATCGCGCTGGCGCTCGCGCCCGACGCCGAGCGCGTGCTGGCGCGGGACGTTAGCGAGGGGATGATGGACGAGGGACGCCGCAAGGCCGACGAGCGCGGCATCGAGAACGTCGAGTTCGCGTACGGCGAGTTCCGCGACCCCGAGGTCGCTCCCGACCGGCGGGTCGACGTCGTCACCTCGAACTTCGCGCTCCACCACCTCGCGGACGACGAGAAGCGCGAGGCGATCCGCGAGATGGCCGACACGGGCGCCCGCCGGATCGTCCTCGGCGACGTGGCCTTTTTCGAGGAGCCGGACCCGGAGGCGCCGTTCTACGGCCCCGAGGTCGACGATCCCGCTACCGTCGGCACGCTCGTCGAGGCGTTCACCGCCGAAGGGTTCGCGGTGACCGCGGTCGAACGCGTCCACGATCAGGTGGCCGTGATCGTCGCGGAGCGCGGGGACGCGCTCTCCGGGTGACTCCGCCGTGAAACACCTCCCCAAACACCTCCGACCGCGCTGGCGGTACCTCGCGGTCGGGATCGAGACGTGGCCCGACGCCGCCCTCGGGCGCCGCGCGTTCCAGCGCGCGCTGTGGTACGCCGCGGGCAACCTCCTCGGCGACGCCGGGAGCGCCGACGCCGACCTCACGCTGCTGTCCTTCTCGCACGGCGACGGCGAGGGGGAGGCGATCGTCCGGGCCCGTCACGGCCACGTCGACGACGCCCGCGCGGTGATCGGGTGCGTGAGCGAGGTCGACGACGACCCCGTCGGGATCCGCGTTCGTGGGATTTCGGGGACGGTGCGTGCCTGTGAGGAAAGATATATGGGTCGCGCGGGCGGTACTTCGACACAGCGAGACGTCGCGTTCGAAGGCGCCGAGCGGTCCGCGGTCGTGCGCGGCGACGCGCGCGACGTGCGGACCGGGTCGGGGTACGTCGGCGCGGCGGCGTTCGACACCGAGTGATATCATGCAGGGCCAATCCCAACAACAGGCGTACGACCGAGGAATCACAATCTTCTCTCCCGACGGCAGGCTCTACCAGGTCGAGTACGCCCGGGAGGCGGTGAAACGGGGGACCGCGAGCGTCGGCGTCCGCGCCGAGGACGGCGTCGTCCTCGCGGCGGACAAGCGCGCCCGGTCCCCGCTGATGGAGCCGGAGAGCATCGAGAAGCTCCACAAGGCCGACGACCACGTCGGCGTCGCGAGCGCCGGCCACGTCGCCGACGCCCGCCAGCTCATCGACTTCGCGCGCCGCCAGGCGCAGGTGAATCGCCTGCGCTACGGCGAGGCGATCGGCATCGAGACGCTCACCAAGAACATCACCGACCACATCCAGCAGTACACGCAGGTCGGCGGCGCGCGCCCCTTCGGCGTCGCGCTGATCGTCGGCGGGATCGAGAACGGCGAGCCGCGCCTGTTCGAGACCGACCCGTCCGGCACCCCCTACGAGTGGCAGGCGCTCTCGATCGGCTCCGACCGGAGCGACCTCCGCGACTACCTCGAAACCGAGTACGAGGAGGGCCTCTCGATCGACGAGGCGGTCGGGCTCGCGCTCGACACCCTCGCGCAGTCGAACGACGGCGAGCTGTCTCCCGACGGGGTCGGCGTCGCCACGATCACGGTCGACGACGAGGAGTACGCGGAGCTTCCGGCCGACGATATCGAGGAGGTCCTCGCCGATCGCGACCTGCTCGCGGGCGACGACGAGGCCGATGACGACGAGTCCGGAGACGCGGACGCGGACGCCGACGAGACCGACGACGAGGAGTAACGCGGCGGCAGTCGTCCGCGGGCGCGCTTCCGGCTTTTCCAGTTTGGGTGTCCGCTTCCAGTTTGCGTGTCCGCTTCCAGTTTGAGTTTCGCCGGCGGTCGGGAGAGTTATGCCGCCGGGGACCGACCGACGACGCGTGCAGAAGACGGTACTCATCACCGGCTGTTCCTCGGGCATCGGGCGTGCCGCGGCGCGCGCGTTCCTCGACGAGGGGTGGACCGTGTACGCGACCGCGCGGAACCCCGCGGACATCGAGACGCTCGGCGAAGCGGGCTGCGAGCTTGCGACGCTCGACGTCACGGACCAGGACGACGTGGACCGCGTCGTCGATCGAATTCTCGACGAGGAGGGCGCGATCGACGCGCTGATCAACAACGCCGGCTACGGCCAGTTCGGCCCGGTCGAGGACGTGCCGACCGCGAAGGTCCGCGAGCAGTTCGACGTGAACGTGTACGGTCCCCATCGGCTCATCAAGGCCGTCCTCCCCGGAATGCGTCGCGAGCGCGACGGGACGATCGTCAACGTCTCGTCGGTCGCCGGGCGGGTGTCGTTCCCCGGCGGCGGCGTGTACAGCGGCTCGAAGTTCGCGGTCGAGGCCATGTCGGACGCGCTCCGCAACGAGGTCGCGGAGTACGGGATCGACGTGGTCGTCGTCGAGCCCGGCCCCGTGCGGACGAACTTCTCGAAGCGCGCGGAGCGAGAGGCGGGTGGCGATGACGCGGACGGCGAGGCGGCCGACGGCGGCGGGGGCGAAGGCGACGGGACCGACGACGGCGGCCTCGACCGCTCCGGCGCCTACGAGGAGTTCTACGAGCTGTTCGAGGACACGCAGCTGATCGGCGGCGACGGCCCCGGCGCGATCGAGCCCGAGGTCGTCGCCGACGCGATCGTCAACGCCGCGAGCGCGACGCAGCCGCCGGCGCGAGTCCAGCCCGGCGCAGTCGCCCGGATCGGCGTGCTCGCGCGATTTCTGCCCGACGCGATCCTCGATCGGGGGTACGAGTTCGTCCGGAAGTACACGAGCTGACCGCGGCTCGGCGGCGGTCGAACCGACCGCTACTCGTCGCGACCCGCACCGACCGCGAACGGACTCTCTCCCTCCCGCCACTCCCAGCCGGGGAGCCGCGTCTGGAACCCGGCCGCGAGCGCCGCGTCGAGGTCGTCGGCGCCGGCCGCGCCCGCGCCGTCGGCGGTCTCGTCCTCCGCGACGTGCACGTCGACGAAGTGGAACGTCGCCTGCGCGAGCAGCGAGAGCGGGCGGCCGCCGGCGATCGTCGCGGCCAGCTCGCGGCCGAGGACCTCGTCGACGACGAATCCGGGGTAGTCGCCCGCCACGTCGAGGTCGCGGAGCAGGGCGGCGCAGCCGGCCACGTTGACCGCGGCCTCGCCGTCGGCGAACACCGCGTCGACCTCGCGTCGGTACGCCTCGGGGGTGACCGAGTCCACCTCGGTCTCGAAGAGCCGGCCCAGCCGCTCGCGGGTCTCGTTGATGACGGGAACGACGACCGGGGCTCGATCGCGGGCCCAGGCGTGTTCGTCGCGGACGGTCTCGGGCGTGATACGCATGTACTCGCCGTTCGCGGTCGGGAGGTTTCCCATTTGCGAAGGGGTTTTATAACGACCGGGCTAATTATCGGGCAAGCGGGTTTTCGCTGGCTGTTCCCGCACGGAACCACCTACGGACAGTACTACCACTATGCCTACCCCGTCACGGTCGACCGTTCGGCGTCGATCCGCGTCCCGATACACGGCGCGACTCGACGACGACGGCGGTCCCGACGACCCGCAGTGAGATATGAGTCAAGTCGATAAGCAACTCGATACCCTGAAATCAGAGATCGAACAGGAGATTCCGAACGACATCACGGTCACCGACGTGAAATACGAAGGGCCGGAGCTGGTCGTGTACACGCGCGACCCCAAGGAGTTCGCCGGCGACGGCGATCTCATCCGACGGCTCGCTTCCAAACTCCGGAAGCGGATCACGGTCCGTCCGGATCCGAGCGCCCTCTCACCCCCGGCACGCGCCGAGGAGGAGGTCCGGTCGGTGATCCCGGAGGAGGCCGGCGTGACCGACCTCGACTTCCACGAGGACACCGGCGAGGTCGTCATCGAGGCCGAGAAGCCCGGCATGGTGATCGGTCGCCGCGGCTCGACGCTCCGGGAGATCACCCAGGAGGTCGGCTGGACCCCCGAGGTCGTTCGGACGCCCCCGATCGAGTCCTCCACCGTCTCGAACGTGCGCGGATTCCTGAAGAACGAGCGCGAGGAGCGACGCGACATCCTCGAACGCGTCGGCCGGCAGATCCACCGCGAGGAGATGTCCGACGACGAGTGGGTCCGGATCACGACGCTCGGCTGCTGTCGCGAGGTCGGGCGCGCCGCCTTCATCCTCTCGACGCCCGAGACGCGGATCCTGATCGACTGCGGCGACAAGCCCGGCGCGGAGGGCGAGGTGCCGTACCTGCAGGTCCCCGAGGCGCTCGGGGCCGGGGCCGCGACCCTCGACGCGGTCGTGCTCACCCACGCCCACCTCGACCACTCGGCGCTCATCCCGCTCCTCTTCAAGTACGGCTACGACGGCCCGATATACACGACGGAGCCGACCCGCGACCTGATGGGGCTTCTCACCCTTGACTACCTCGACGTCGCCGCCAAGGACGGACGCACGCCGCCCTACGAGTCGTCGCAGGTCCGTGAGGCGATCAAACACACGATCCCGCTGGAGTACGGCGACGTGACCGACATCGCGCCGGACGTGAAGCTCACCTTCCACAACGCGGGCCACATCCTCGGCAGCGCCGTCACCCACTTCCATATTGGCGACGGCCTCTACAACGTCGCCTTCTCCGGTGACATCCACTACGAGGACACCCGCCTGTTCAACGGCGCCGTCAACGACTTCCCGCGGGTCGAGACGCTCGTGCTGGAGTCGACGTACGGCGGTCGCGACGACTACCAGACCGACCAGGCCGACTCGGAGGAGGCGCTGAAGGAGGTCATCAACGAGACGTACGAGCAGGGCGGGAAGGTCGTCATCCCCGCGTTCGCCGTGGGGCGTTCCCAGGAGATCATGCTCGTCTTAGAGGAGGCGATGCGGAACGGCGACATCCCGGAGATGCCCGTCCACCTCGACGGCATGATCTGGGAGGCGACCGCGATCCACACCACCTACCCCGAGTACCTCAGAGACGACCTCCGCGACCGGATCTTCCACGAGGACGAGAACCCGTTCCTCGCCGACCAGTTCAACCACATCGACGCCGGCGAAGACGAGCGGCAGGAGGTCGCCGACGGCGACGAGTGTATCATCATCTCCACCTCGGGGATGATCGAGGGCGGTCCGATCATGTCGTGGCTCCGCCACATCGGATCGGACCCGAAATCGAACCTCGTGTTCGTCGGATACCAAGCGCAGGGGACGCTCGGCCGCCGGATCCAGAACGGTTGGGACGAGATCCCGGTCGACGGCTGGGGCGGCGGCGGCCGCGGCGACACGCTCACCCTGGAGATGGGGACGGAGGTCGTCGACGGCTTCTCCGGCCACGCGGACCGACAGGGGTTAGAGAACTTCGTGAAGACGATGAATCCGCGCCCCGAGAAAGTGCTCTGCGTCCACGGCGACGAGCGCTCCGTACAGGACCTCTCGTCGGCGCTGTACCACGACTACAACATGCGGACGTTCGCGCCGAAGAACCTGGAGACGTTCCGGTTCAAGTAGGACTCCGACGGGCGACACGGCCGGTCCGGTCCGCCGAGAGATGACTTTCGGATCCGTTCTCAACCGCTACAAATACAGACATAGATATTTTAATACGGACTCTTGTGTTTCACCACGAGGGCACAGACACATGACCTCGCCGCGCGTAGCGGCGCTGTTGTGCTCTCGTCGGGAACGCACGTCGATGGTACATATGAGCGGCTGCCCCCGACTCGCGGGGATTCTCGCCGCTCGGTTTCGCCCGCAACGCGCCCGAGGCCGAGAGTCCGCTGACCGGTCCGCGTCCGGATCCGCCGTCGACGAACACGAAGGGAAAAAAAGTCCGACATGTCTGTACATCACGTCGCCTACGTCCTCCTAATCGCCGTCGCCGCTGGGCTGTCGGCGTTCCTCTCGGTCGTCGCCCTGCGCAACCGCGACATCGCGGGTGCGCTACCGCTCGGCGTCCTGCTTGTAGGCGTCACGGTTTGGGCAGGCGGGAAGATCGCCGAGCTCGCGAGTCCGGGGCTGTCGGCGTCCGTGTTCTGGGCGAACGTCCAGTATTTCGGGATCGTCGCCGTCATCGCGATGTGGCTGCTCTTTGCGCTCGCGTACACCGGTCGGAGCCGGTGGCTGACCGGCCGCACCGTGCTCCTGTTGGCCGTCGAGCCGGTGCTCGTGTTGGTCGCTATCTGGACGAACGGGCGCCACGGGCTGTTCCGGACCGGGACGGACCTCGTGTCGCACGGATCGCTCACGGGCGTCACGTCGATCCCCGGCCCGGCGTTTTGGATACATACGGCGTACTCGTACCTCCTCCTGTCGGTCGGAGCGGTACTCATCGTCCGGCTGTTGGTCCGGTCAGATCACCTGTACCGCAGCCAAGCTATCGGGGTGCTGCTCGCGGTGTGCTCCCCGTGGATCGGCAACGGAGTGTTCCTCCTCGGCGCCACGCCGCCCGCGATCGACACGACGATCATCGGCTTCTCGATCACGGGCGTCGCGTTGACCGTCATCACCGTTCGTCACCGGTTGTTCGACATCGTTCCGGTGGTCCGCGAGGTGGCCCGCGACAAGGTGATCGAGAGCATAACCGACGCCGTCGTCGTCGTGGACCACCGGGGCCGACTCGTCGACGGCAACCCGGCCGCCGAGGCGCTCTTGGACCGAGATATCACCGACGTGATCGGACGGCCGCTGGCGGAGGCGTTTCCCGATCTCGCCGCCGCGATAGACGGGGGTGCGATGGACGGGGACGCCACGGACACCGACGCGAACGGCCGAGACGCGGATGAGGAGAATTCGTTCCAGACGGAGTTCGAACGAAAGAAGGGGAGTGCGGTCCGCTACTACGACGTGCGGGTCTCGCCCCTTCAGCGCGGCTTCGGAGCGCTGACCGGGCGACTGATCAGCCTCCGGGACATCACCGATCAGCGACAGCGGGAGCAACAGCTGGAGGTGTTAAACCGGTTATTGCGTCACAACTTCCGCAACGACGCGACCGCCATTCAGGGGAACGCATCGCTCCTCAGGGACGACGTCACGGACCCCGATGCTCTGCGGCACCTCGAAACGATCGAACGGACCGTCGAGACGATGATCGAGCGCAACGAGCGGTTCTCTCACCTGATGGGGCGTCTAGACGACTCCGCCCGCGAGTCGATCGACCTCACGGCCGAACTCAAAGAGCTGGTCGCGACCAAGCGCCGCCGACATCCCGAGGCCGCGATTGCGTTCGACCGCACGGAACCGGCGTGGGTCGACACCGGCGGAATCGTCGTCTCGGCGCTCGACGAGCTGCTCACTAACTCGATCAAGCACAACGACGCCGACCGCCCGCGAGTGCAGATCGCGATCACGACGCCGGAGCGACGCGAGAGCGACACCGTCCGGCTTCGGATACGCGACAACGGTCCGGGGATCCCCGACCGCGAGATTGGACCGATCGACCGGGGGACCGAAACGCCGCTCGAACACGCGAGCGGTGTCGGTCTCTGGCTGGCGACGTGGATCATCCGCGAGGTGGACGGGTCTCTCAGCTTCTCCGAGACCGAGGACGGAACCGCGGTGACGGTGTCCCTTCCCGCGGATCGATCGACCGAGTTCGCGTGAGGTTTTAACCACCGCGGTCGAGTACACCACGTATGCGAATCGCGCTCATTGCCCACGACGAGCTGAAAGACGAGATGGTCGAGTTCGTCACCGCTCACGCCGACGCGCTCGGCCAGTGTGAACTCGTCACCACTGGAACGACGGGTAAACGCATCGCCGACGAGACGGGACTGGCGGTGAATCGACAGGCCTCGGGGCCGTACGGGGGGGACCTCCAGATCGGAGCGAAGATCGCCGACGGGGCGATAGACGGGGTCGTCTTCCTCCGCGATCCCCTCACCGCGCAGGCCCACGAGCCCGACATCTCCGCGCTCCTGCGCGTCTGCGACGTGAAAGACGTCCCGCTCGCGACGAACGTCGCCTCCGCGGAACTGCTCGTCGACGGACTCCTCGGCGAGGCGTGACCGCGGGAGTGACGCCGCTCGGCGCGAGTGCCTCTCGGAGCTCCCCGCGTCTCCCGCGGACCTCTCTCGGTCGAGTATCAGACCGGATAACCGGGAGGACGCCGTTTTTACCCGACCGGCCGTAGCCCTCCCTGATGACGCGCCGATCCCGGACCCGACTCGCCGCCCTCGCCGCGATCTCCGCCGCGCTGCTGCTCTTCTCGGCGACCGTCGCGAGCGGGGCGGTCGTCGGTGTCGCCGTCGCGACGCCGGGCGGCGGAGATGCGGACGCGGGTGGCTCGAACGGTGGAGTCGCCGAGGGCGACGGCGACCGTGTCGATCCCCCGACACGGTGCTTCGCCGGCGAGGGGTACCCGATCTCCATCGGCGATCAGGGGGCGGCGATCGAGACGCTCGTCCACCTCTCCGTGCTGACCGATCCGGCCGCGGGCAACGAGTTCGGGATGGAGGCGGCGGGGACGCTCGACGGCGATCCGATCGTGACGCTCGCCGCCGGCGTCAGGCTGACCGCGCGCGAAGCCGTCTCGAACGGCGTCGATCCGTTCGCGGCGTTCGACGTGCTGTACGCCTACGAGCTCCGGCTCCCGATGTTCTCCGGCTCCGTCGGCGATTCGGAGTACCGCGACGACGGCTCGCCGATCGAGTCGAGCGCGGGCGCGGTGCCCTGCTAATCGGCCCCGTCGCGGTCGGCAGGCGATTCGATCCCCCGGACGATTCCCAGGAGCTCTCGGCGCGCGTCCGCCGGGCTCCCCCCAGAGGGGTACGGACCCTCGCCGATGGGGTACGCCCCGCCGCCGAGGAGGTACTCACCGGACTCCCAGACCGCGAGCAGCGCCTCGATCGGCGTGCGTCGCTTCTCGGTTCCGACGCGCGCGACGCCGCGGAACGTCGAGAGCGTCGCCCGCGACGCCCTCGGATCGTCGACCGCGATCGCTCGGTCGCCGCGGTGTTCCACTTCGGCGATGTCGCGCTCGGCGAGCCGTTCGCGGAACCCCGACCGCGCCCGTCGCTCGACGAGCGCGGTGAGGACGGCGTTCGGCGGGGTCTCCGGACGAATGTGCAGGCGACTCGCGAAGCAGAACGGGCGCGGCGGCCTCGCCGCGGCGCGCTCGTACCGCACCGTGCTCGCGTCGACCGAGACGGGGCCGGCGGCGAACGCCCGCTCCGTCGTCTCGTCGACGCGCTGCCAGTCGCCGAGGCGCTCGCGGGGGACGACGGGCGGATCCATGGGCGGCGTTTCCCGCCGGGGGAAGTAAAAGGGATGCGGCGATCAGCGGAGTTCGACGGCTTCGGGCCGCCTCAGTGGTCGTCTTCGCGCCACTTGTGTTCGCACTCGGTACAGACGAAGAACCGGGTCTCGGACTCGTCTGCCGACCGGATCTGCTGCATGTACCAGTACGCGCGGTCGTTCCCGCACTCCGGGCAGTGGGCGGTCGTCTGCGGGAGCCCCTTGTCCTCGGCGTCGCTCACGTCGACGATCTCCGACTCGACCTGCGACTCGGTGGTCCACTCGTCGTCCTCATCCTCGCGTCCGATCTCGTAGCCGCAGGAGTCGCATACCCAGTGGTCCTCGCCCTCGCCGGACTTCATCATCGATCCGCACTCGTCGCAGAACTTCATGGCGGAACCAACCGCGGATCGTATATAAACGGCGGGATCGCGGCGCGAGAGAGACGCTTCCCGTCGCCCGTCACCGCCCGGCGTCGACGTGCTCGGCGAGCGCGAACCGGACGCGCTCCTCACCGCTCCCCTTCGTCTCGCGACCCGTGACGACGATCCGACCGATATCGGCCGTGTTGCCGACGTGCGTCCCGGCGCAGGCGGTGCGGTCGTAGGGCGCCTCGTCGGTCCCGACGCCGTCACCGCCGTCGCCGCCGTCGCGGTCCTCCGCGCCACCGACACCGCCGATCTCCACGATCCGCAGTTCCGCGATCGACTCGGGAAGCAGATCGATCCGGGTGCGGTCGGTGTCGAGCGTCGCCTCCGCCTCCGCGCGGTCCATGCTGTAGCTCCGCACGGGGCGCCCGTCGGCCACGAGCTCGTTGAGCCGGTCCTCGATCCGCGCGAGGTCGCCGTCGTCGAAGCGGTCGTAGGCGGCGTCGAGGTGCGCGTGGTCGTCGTAGAGCTGATTCCCCGTCGTCGTCGCGTCGAACTCGGACAGCAGCAGCGCCGACAGCAGGTGCTGTGCGGTGTGGTACCGAGAGTGCGCGCGTCGCCGCGCCGCGTCGATCTCGCCCACAACGGTCGTCCCCGGCTCGGGAGAGGAACCGGCGTCACCGTTCGAGCCCGCCGGTTCGAGGGTGTGATAGACGGTGTCTTTCTTCTGTACGTCGACGACGCGCCAGCGTCGGTCAGCGGCGTCGCCCTCCGCGGTGTCGTCGCCCTCCGCGGTGTCGTCGCCCTCCGCGGGGTCATCGCCGTCGGTCGCCGCCCCGTCCGCGACCCGGAGCGTTCCGGTATCGTGGGGCTGTCCCCCGCCCGTGGGGTAGAAGTGCGTCCGGTCGAGGACGACGCGGTCGTCGAGCGCGCGCTCCACGGTCGCCTCGAACGTCGTCACAGTGTCGTCGGCGAGGTACAGCTCCTCGGTCATACCGAGACGGTGCGGCGCCGCGGGCTTCAGTGGTGCGTTCGAGGATGTGACGAGACACCGATCAGCGCTGGAGCCGGATGTTGACGGCCGCGTCGGCGATGAACACCTCGTCGCCGTGATCGAGATCAGCGACGACGGTCCCGTTGGCCGTGTCGGTCGCGGTCCCGTTCACCGAGAACCCGTCCGTCCGCTCGAAGTACCGGCTCCACGCCTCCGCGTACGGCGACTCGATCCGCAGATCGAATGGGCCGTCGTCGGCGCCGGCAGTGGCGACCTGCACGAGGTTCGGCTTGGAGGTCCGGCTCACCGCCACCTGCACCGTCCCGTCCCGGTCGACGGTCTCGGGGCCGAGCGGGTACAGCCGGACGATCGGAAGCGTCGTTCGCCCGTCGGCCGCGACGAACCGCGGCTCCGAGCGCATCACCGCGCTGCCGCCGTCGCTGCGGAACCACGCCCCGCCCTCGTACGCGATGGTCGTGTCTCCGTTCGCGTACGTCAGGGCCCGGAACTCGAACCCCCGGACCACGCCGTCAGACGCGTTTCGCAGCTCCACGCCGGTCGTCTCCGCGACCGACAGCGTCCCGCCGCTGAGTCGGATCTCCGTCGATCGGCTCGGGTCGCCGTAGCGCTGAACGTCCCGGAGGTTGTCGTCGAACACGTCGAATGCGCGCTCGACGTTCGCGACGCGCGCGGCCTCCTGTCTGTCCTCGAGTCCGGTGATGCCGACCGCGAACACCGTTCCGATCGTCACCGTGACGAGCGAGAACACCAGCACGTAGCCGACGACGTTGCTCACGCCGCGCTCGTCGTCCGCGAGCGCGGCGAGCCCGCCATCACCGATCGAAACGGTCGGTCGCCGGCGGTCGCTCATCGTTCGACCACCGTCAGGTTACCGGTGCCCGCTCCGCCGTGGTCGTATTCGATCCGGATCGGCCCGCCGCGAACGGTCGTCGGTGTAACGTTCACTCGTGCCGTGTGAGCGATCTCCATCGCCGCCTCGCGGCGGTCGGTGCGTAGCGTCACGGCGTCGTCATCGACCGCGATCCGATAGGGGATCCCCGCCACTCGGGTCGGGAGGTCGACGGCGACCGCGACGGTGGCGTTCGTCGCGCCGGTCGCGTTCGATCGGCCGGCCTCTGCCGCACGCGCGAGGCGGTCGGCGCTCTCGACGTTCGCGGCCGCGGTCTGTCCGAGGACCGAGAGATCGCTCTGAACGGCCCGATCGGTCTGTGAGTCGACGACGCCGCCGACCCCGATGACGACACCGGAGAGCAACATCGCCCCGATCGCGAGCGTCAGGACGTATCCGACGGTGACGCTCACTGCGCGATCGTCGCTCAGGAGCCGTGTTCTCCCCGACCCAGGGCCCTCACGCATCGGGCTCACCCGGGGCGACCCGAACGGCGGTCTCGAACCGGAGCTCCGCGGTCCGGTAGCGGAGTTCGATCGACGCCCCGTACACCGCCGGCGTCGCCCCGAAACCGGGATCGGCGGTGACGGTGTCCCCCGAGACGGGCCGCGCGGTCGCCGTCACCTCACCGCCGGCCGCGCTCGCGTTCATGAGGGCGATGTCGTAGGCGTCGTCGGGCGCGACGAGCGTCGTCGGCCAGATCCCCGGACAGGGGCGGTCGCCGAGCCGCTCGCCGGTCAGGTCGACGGCGACGCGACCGCGCCCGTCGGGCGGCACTGCACACCGAGCCGCCGGAACGCTCCCGTTCTCGCCGACCGCGACGGTGACGTTGCCGTCGGATCCGTTGTACACGTACACCTGTCGGCTTCCGCCGGTCGAGTTGTCGAGGTCGACGTGGAACGCGTCGTCGACGGCGCTGGTCGCGTTCGCATCGGTGAGGTTCCCCGGGTCGACGTCGAGCACGAAGCCGCGTGTTCGGTCGACGTCGCGGGCGAGGGTCGACGCGTTCGGATCGCCCGTGGCGTTCCCGGTGATGGCCCCCGTGATCCGGGTCCCGTTCTGGACCCCCAACAGTTCGAGGTGCGTCACTCCGCCCCGTTCCGCGTACGAACGGGACATCTCCGCGTCGAGGTCGGTGACGCCGTCTCGGACCGTCTCGGTCGCGTTGCCGTGGCCCCCCGGCCCCGCGCGGTTGGTGGCGTCGATCAGTTCGCCGGTCCCGTCGACCGCGGTCGCTCTCACTTCTAGCGCCTCCCCGTCGGCCGACGCGACCCCGCGGGTCGCGACGTTCTCGCTGTAGATGGTCGCGTTCAACAGGACGACCAGCGTCACGAGCGAGACGGCCATCACCAGCCCCGCGACGAGCAGGAGCTGGCCGCGGTCCGCCTCGCTTGCGTCCTCGCCGCCGAAGAGGCGGTCGCGGTCCGGGGGGCCGAGGCTCACATCCGCCATACGACGATTCGCACCTCCACGTAGGTAAACAGCGGATCGGTCGCGGTCTCGGTCGCGTAGAACTCTCCGTCGGACAGCTCTCCGAGCGTCGAGTCGGTGTGGTTCGGAGCGGTCAGGTTCGCGTCGTCGGCGAGCGCGACCGTCCGCGTCGCGCTCACCGCGTTGTCGCTCGGCGTCCCCATATCGATCAGCGGCGTCGTGAGTCGCTCCGTCCGGGCCGACGTGTTGTAGTGGCGCAGATCCACGTTGACGGCGATCTGCCGGTCGGCGAACGCCCGATTCAGCGCCTCGCCGAAGCCGCCGAGCGCGGCGTCGAACCCGTTCGGCCCGTCGGCCTGCGTGTAGGCCGGGCCGTCGACCTCCGGCGGGCTCGACGCAAACGCCTGATTCGTCGTGTTCCAGCGCAGCACCGCGGCCTCCAGATCGCCGTTCTCGGCGCTCGTCGCCAACAGGTCGTTCGCGACCGCTCGCTGCTGGTTCTCGATGTGCTGATTCGACGTGCTGGCCGACAGGGGGGTCACCGCGGTCGCCTGCAGGGCGAACGTGAGGCCCGCGACGAGCAGGATCGCCGCCGCGAACGCCTCCAGGGTGTGCGCCTGCGCCCGGTCGTTTCTCGTGTTCATGGTCACCACACCCGCACCGTGAGCCGGTACTGCGTCCCGCCGATCGAGACGAGTCGCTGTGAGACGGTGACGTCTTCGCCGGTCGGGTCGGTCGTGTCGGCGGTGGTCCGGTCCGGCTCGACCTCGAACCGGCCGTGACGCGTCGCGATCGAGAGGTTCGACGCGTTCGTGCTCGGGTTCCGCCGGTCGAGCTCGTGGATCACCACCTGCACGTCGCCGTCGATCCCGAAGTGGGTCGCCGGGTTTTCGGCGACGTCGGGATGGCAGTCGGCGTCGGTCCCGAGCGTCGCGTTCGCGCTGAGGAAGGCGACCGTACAGGCCGGCGACAGCACGCCCGGTTCCGCCGGCGACGCCGCGAGCAGGTCGCCGGCGACGCCGGCCGCGACGCGATCGCTCACCACCGGCGAAGCGGTCGACGCCGCCGAGAAGGGGTCGAAAAGCGTCGGCACGAAGGCGATCACGAACGCGAGCGTCAACAGGAACACGCCGGCTCCGACCGCGAAGTCGATCGGGGTCTGTGCGCGGGCGGCCGGCGGGCCTCGGGACGCCGACGAGCGTCGCCTACCCCACATAGATCCACACCCCCAGCGCGAGCGTCATCAGGACCACGGCGAACTTGACGCCGGAGACGATGTCGGCGTTCCGGATGTACCCGCTGATGAACCCGGAGAGGATCGCCTGCAGCGTCACGGCGTGGAAGAACAGCAGCGAGAGTACCTCCGGGTCGACGCCGCCGCCGCCCCCGAAGCCGGCGCCACCGCCGCCGCCCTCGGCCTGCGAGGAGAGTCCGCCCATCACGTCGATGAACTGGGTCTGGAGGATCGCCATCACGCCGAGCAGGGTGACGTACGTCATCACGATGATCGCCACCTGCATCCGGGTTTGCGAGATCCGATCGCGCTCGATGTCGTCCTGGTTCTCCGACGCCTGGGCCGCCGTGGTCAACACGTCCGTGATCTGCGAGGAGGCCTCCTGCGCCTCCGAAATGAGCTTCACCGTCCGGGCGAGCCGCGGGACCGCGTACTTGTTGTTGAACTCCACCAAGGCGTCCCGCAGGCTCATCCCGTAGTTCACCTTCGAGTGGACGACCTCGAACTCCTCGGCGAGCTGTCCGGTCGACGTCTCCGAGACCGTCTCCACCGATTCGAGCAGCGTCTGTCCGGTGTCGTTCGCGGAGGAGAGCTTCCGGAGGCTCTCCGAGAGCTTCCCGGTGATCGCCCGCTTGGTCCGCTGGCTCCACTCGTGGAACACCGCGAGCGGCGCCATCACGAGGTACGCGGGGACGTACACCCAGACGAACGTCGACCACACCGGGCGGTCCACCCAGCCGTCGAACGTCGTCGGCGCGTTCCCCGAGACGACCGCGATGCCGACGATGACGAGCGCGGTCGGCACGGTTAACGCGAGCGTGTACAGCGGGTTATCCCGGAGGAAGACGTGCGGCGCGGAGAGGATCTGTTTGGTCTTGTACGTCCCCTCTCGGTCCCGGATCCGATCGAAGACGCCGAACTGACCGACGAACGCCTCGATCAACCCGAAGTGGAGCAGTCCCTCTTTGCTCGTCTGCCGGAGCCGCTCGCTGCCGCCGTCGGGGCGAAGGTAGCCGTCGCCGGGCTCGTCCTGCTTGACCGTGGAGACGAGCACGAGGAAGCCGACGCCGGTCAGCGGGATGAGGGCGTACACGGTCGCGTACAGCAGGCGCTCGTCGGACTCGCCCATCATCCCCATGATGACGAGGATGATGATGAGGAGGAGGGGGAACAGAGAGAGCGTCATGTACATCTCGCCGAACAGCTCCAGCGTCTCTAGGGTCATCTCGCGCTCCTGTTTCGACGTGCGGAGGTGTTTCTCCTTTTTGTCCTTCAGGAAGCTCTCCATGTCGCCGCCGGAGTTGACGATCGAGAGCATGTCCGCGAGGAACTGCGAGAGCTCGTCCGAGGGCGTCTCCATCGACTGCTGGCGGATCGCGTTCCGGTAGTCGGTGCCGAAGTACTCCGTCTCGTTGACGATGCTCTGGAACTCGCGGGACACCTCGCCGTAGGTGTCCTCCGCCGTCGCCATCGACCGTAGAATCTCCAACTGGTTGAGCCCCCCGACAGACAGCGCGTACATGAACGACACCGAATCGGCCAGCAGGAGGTTGATCTCGCGTTCCCGCGCCGACGCCCGCGAGTAGGGAATCGCGACCACGCCGCCGAAACCGATCGCGAAGCCGATCGACCCGAACACGAGTCCGCTGACGAGGACCGCGGTGGGCACGACGAGCGACCGCAGGAGCTCCTGGATAGCCGGCGTCGGCGCGGGCATGCCGAGCGAGAGCGCGCTGGGGTCGATCAGCCCGAGGGAGAACACGCCGTAGCCGATCAGCGTCCCGAGCGCCCAGAGGGCTCCGCCGACGAGCAGGCCGACCCCGAGCGCTCTGGAGACGTACATCTCCACCGGGTCCGGCATGCGCGCTTCGGCGAGTTTACGCTCGACGTCGCCGACGAAGTCGCCGTCGGCGTCGAACAGCAGCTCGAAGGCGGGGTAGAACACCCCCGCGAGGAGGTTCCCGTCGACGGATCCCTCGCCGACGCCCGTGTCGAGGCTCACGCGACCCACCTCGCTTCGACCATGGGGCTACCGCTCCCCCCGGGATTCGACGGAACCGAACCCCCAGTCGTTGATGTCGTCGGCGTCGTCCTCGTTCCCTTCGTCGTCCTCGCCCTCGCCCTCCGTGGTGAGGTCGTCTTCTCCACCGGCTCCGGTTTCGGTGGCGTCCCCGTCTCCGCTCTCGACTTCGACCTCTCCGCCGTCGACATCCGCCCTAGTACCGGAATCGGTCTGTCTCGGATCCCTCGACGGTTCGGATTCCGGCGCCGGCTCCGAGTCGAGCACGTCGATCCCCTCGTCGAACGGCTCGTCGAAGTCGATGCCGCCGTCCGCGTCGTCCGTCCCCTCCATGTCGTCCGCGCCGTCCGAGTCGTCCGGCTCCGGCCCCTCCATGTCGTCCGCGTCGTCCGAGTCCGGCGCGTCGCTCGTGTCACCTCCCCCTTCGACTTGGCTCTCGGCGGTCTCAGCAGTCTCGGCGGTCTCAGCAGTCTCACCGGCCTCAGCAGTCTCGGCCGCCTCGTCGACCACCTGCGCGAGCGCCTCGCGTTCGGATCCGGGCTCCGCCTCCACGTCTCGGGCCGGCGCGACATCGAGGAGGGCGTCGGCGACGGATTCGGGCATCCGACCGCGGTACTCCGCGAACAGGTCCTCGGCCTCCGCCAGGATCTGCTCGACCTCTTCGCGACCCGCCTCGTCGGGCTCCGGCCGCGGCACCATCTCCTCCTTGTCGCGGTCGACGTTGATCAGCACCGACTCCATCTCGCGGAGGTCCTCCAGCGACCGCTCCAGTCCCTCGTTCGCCATCAGCGCGAGCACCGTCTCCGGGTCGTTGATAAACGCCTGAAACGTCGCCGCCACCTGCGCGTAGCTGTTGAGGCCGCGGTCGATGAGATACGCCAGCACGACGCGGCGCTTCCGCAGCTCCTGGTCGAGCGTCTCGCGGCTCCACCCGCGGTCGAACATGATGTCTTCGAGGGTGTTCGAGTCGCCCATCTGGAGGAACTCGTCCGTCTCGGCCTGCCACTGGAACACGTCTTGGACGTTGATCTCGTCGTTCTCGGCGTCGTAGTGGTTGATCTCGGTTAGCGACTTGTTCCGGCGCACCTTCTTGCCCTGCACCCGCGTGGAGGTCTGGACGGAGACCAGATCGAGGGCGGTGAACATCGTCTTCGAGACGTTGATCGGGTCGGTGGTGAACCGCTTGAGCACCTCGCCGACCGTGTCGGCGTGGAACGTGGTGTAGGTGGTGTGGCCCGTGGACATCACCTGGAAGGCCGTGCGGCCCTCCTCGCCGCGGATCTCGCCCATCACGATGTAGTCGGGACGCTGGCGGAGCGCGGCCTCCAACAGGTCGAACTCGTCGATGTCGCCCTTGTCGTCGTCGGAGAAGGAGGGACGGGTGACCGAGGCGATCCAGTTGCGCTGGGGGAGTTCGACCTCGCGGGTGTCCTCGATCGAGACGATCTTCGCGTTCGAGGGGATAAACAGCGAGACGGCGTTCAGGCTCGTCGTTTTCCCGGAGGCGGTGCCGCCCGCGAAGATCAGGCTCTTGTGGTTCTCGATCGAGAGCCAGAGGAAGGCCATCTCGTCGAGCGAGAACGTCTTCCAGTTGATCAGGTCGATCGGGGTGAACGGGATCTCGTTGAACTGCCGGATGGTGTAGTTGGTCCCGTGGTCCGACACCTCGCGGCCGAGCGTGAGCTGGGCGCGGGAGCCGTCCGGGAGGGTCGCGTCCACCTGCGGGCGGCGCTTCGAGATCCCCTTTCCGGAGCGCTGCGCGAGCTTCACGACGAAGTCGTCGAGCTCGTCGGTCTCGTGGTAGACGTTGGTGATGATCTGCTCGTAGTCGGAGTGGTAGACGAAGACGGGCGAGTTGTACCCGTCACAGGAGATGTCCTCGACGTTGATGTCGTACTTGATCGGGTCGATGCGCTCGTAACCGATGAAGTCCCGTTTGAGGTAGTACAGCAGCTTCTCGACCTGATGCTCCGAGAGCGTCTCCGGGTCCTCCGCGATCACCGCGGGCTCGGGGCGGGCCAGCACCTTCGCTGGCGCCGGACTCGACTCCGTCGGCGGCTCGTACCCGAGCGACTCGGAGATCCGCCCGGCGATCCCCTCCGTGAGGTCGAAGCCGAAGCGATCGACGAGGTCGTCCACGAGTTCGTCGACAGCCCCCCGGTCGTCGTCCGTGCGCTCGTAGAGGTCGTACCGGTCGAGCAGCGTTAGCGTCTCGTCGACGATCACGCCCTCGCGGAACTCCTCGTCCCCGCCCGCGATTGACTCGTCCGCGTACTTGATCGACGTCCGGAGCTTTCCGGTCAGGAACTCCACGAGGTCGGTCTCGATCTCGGTCCGGTACGGCTGGACCGCGTAGTACTTCACCTCGTTCTCCTTCGTCGACCGGAACACGATCACGAACGCGTACGGCTTGTTCACCCAGTACCGCTCGATCTCGCGGAAGTGCTGCTTCTTCGGCATCGGCACCGCCTTCTCCAGGTCGTACCGGTTCGCGAGGGTGGTGTCGCCCCCCTCCGTCGAGAAGAACGCGTCCTCGTCGACCTCCGGGTTCACGTCGACCGTTCGCTCGTCGACCAGCTCCGCGAGGTCGGCCGCGGCGACCCCGCCCGCCCCAAGCAACGCTTCGGTCCGGTCGGGGTCGAACCCCAGCGCCTCGACCTTGTCGTCGTGCGTGAACTCCAGCGGCACCTCCTCCCCCTCCTCGTTCTCCTCGGTCGGCGGGTTCCCCTCCTCGTCGAGGAAGTACTCGTCGCGGTAGTCGTCCCACGTGTAGTACCCCTTGAGCACCGGCACCTCGTAGAGGTTGTACCGAGCCGAACACAGGTCCCAGAGGGCGTCACCGACCGCCGCGGCCGCGCCGACGCGGTACCCCGTCTCCGACGGGTCGAACCCGAGGAACTCGCTCGGATCGACGCCGATCCGGTCCCACTCCTCGCTCGTCGGCGCTCGCCGGGGAAGCGACTCCACGTCGGCCCCGGCGGCGATCACGGCTCCCGGGACCCCCGCCCCGTCGGCCGAGATGCCGGGGCGATCTTCCGGCTCGTTTGGCTCGTCCGTGCCCCCCGCGTCCTCCAGATCTGAACGGTCGCTTTCGGTCTGGTCGTCCGCCGTTTCGATCGGGTCGTCGACTTCGGCGGCTTCGGCGGATTCGGCGGCTTCGCCGTCGTCCCCCACCTCGCCGCTGTCCCCGCCCCCGTCCCCACCGACGTCGCCTTCGCTATCGCGCCCCTCGCTGTCGCCTTCCGACCCTCCGTCGTCTCCCGAGTCCGCGTCGTCGGGTTCCGTCGGTCGGTCGACCGGCTCCGCCTCTGACTCGGGAGGCGCTGCGGTCGAGGTCCCGGCGGGGACGACCGCCGCGCCGCTGAGGACGACGCGGTCGGGACCGATTACGACGGTGCCCGCTTCGGGCGTCCCGTGTCCCGGAACGGCGGTGTCGCCGTCGGCCGTGTACGGCTCGTCGACGCCGGCGGCGCGGATCACCCGATCGACACCCTCCTCGAAGTGGGCGTCGACGGCGGTCGCCGGGACGACCGGCTCCTCACCGATATCGGCGTACAGATCGGCCGCGGCGTCGTCGTGACCGCGGTCACGGAGGAACGAGCGCCACGAGTATCGTCCCACCGACACCGGGGGATCGGACGCCGGCGATCCCGCCGTCTCGTCGGGCGGGGAGAACGAAGGCTCGGCGTCCTCGGTTGTCATACGTGCGCCCACGATTCGCCCGTTGAAAAAGGTGTCTCGCAAAACACCGCGACTGATAATCCCCGGACGGAGCGGGCGGCTTTTAGGTTATCCCGGTCGAATCGGGCGTGTGACACGCTCTGACCCCCCCGATCGGCTCCGGTCACTCGGTCGGCTCCGGCGCGCGCCCGTCCGGCGGCGCGTCCGCGACGCGATCGCCGAGGAGCTACTCGGCACGCCGCGGAGCCTCGCCGTCGTGCTCGGGTTCACCGCGTTTATGCTCGCCGTCGGGATCGGATACTACGCGCCGACCGCGGGGGAGGTGCCGCTCCCGCTGTGGCCCTTATACGCGGACTCCGCCGTCGCGGTCGCGCTCGGCGGGATCGCCCTCGTGAGCCTCGTTCCGACGGTGCGCCGCGGGGGGCGCGTGACCGCGGCTCCGGTCTCGCGGGGGCTCGCGTATCTCCAGACCGTCGCGTTCGTCTGGCTGGTCCAGTTCGGACTCTGGCCGCTCGTCTCCCTGAACCTCGCGTTCGGCGAGTACGTCTCGGCCCCCGACGCGTGGATCTACTACTGGGGCGTGCTCGGGACGCACCTGCTGTTCGTCGGGCTCGCGCTGCTGTTCCCGGCGTTCGGACGGACCACCCGCGGCGCGTTGGCCCTCGCGCTCGCGCTCGCCGTCGGCAACGTCGCCCTCGACTACGGCGTCGGCTATCACCCGCCGCTCCTGTACGAGCCCGGCCCTCTGCTGGCCGGCGCGACGCTCGCGATCGGCGTCGGGGCGGTGTGGCTCGCGAGCCGGTCGTTCCGGCGGCTCGGCGACGACGACTAACGAGAACGGTTGAAAATCGAAGCGATCGGGCACGGCGGGATCCACGCGAGCGAACGCAGTGAGCGAGCGTGGAGCCAGTCGCGCTCGTGACGAACGGAGTGAGGAGCGGGCGCGACGGGATTCGAACCCGCGATCGAGAGGTTAGGAACCTCTCGCCCTGTCCGCTAGGCCACGCGCCCGAAGCGGCGTAAAAAACGTCGTTGCGGAGATCGATCGGCGCCGCAGAGCCGATTACGCTCTGGTCTCTTTCTCGGTCTCGATCTCGTCTTCGTCGTCGATCGTGGAGCCGGCCTCGATCGGCGCCTCGTCGTTGTCGTCGCCCTGCATCTCCTGTAGTTCTTCCTCGACCTGTTCACGTCCCTTCTTGAATTCGCCCATTGCCTGACCGGTCGACCGCGCGAGCTTCGGGATCTTGTTCGCCCCGAACAGCAGGACCAACACGAGCAGGATGATGAGGAGCTCCGGGCCCGCCGGGATGCCGCCGATCAGTGGAATCGCACTTGCCATCTCTACACCACCGTAGCTCTCTGGCTACTATAGTCTTTTTGCCTCGATGAACGATTCACGGGATTCCGACTGAACGCCCCCGTACCTATTGATGTCCGCGGTCTCGCGTTCGGTGATATCTCCCTGGAACCGGGGCGAACTCGCTGCCGACGGCGAAACGGTGATACCGCAGCACTGCGACCGATCGGTATGACCGAAGTCGGCGACGACGCCCCGGCGTTCACCGCCTCGATCGTGACCGACGAGATCGAACCGTTCGACCTGTCGGACCGCCTCGGCGACGAGCCGGTCGTGCTCGCCTTCTTCCCGGCCGCCTTCTCGAACACCTGCACGGACGAGATGGAGGCGCTCCGAGACGGGTTCGACCGCGACGACTGTACGCTGTTCGGGGTAAGTACCGACCTCCCGCACGCGCTGGCCGCCTACCGGGCGCAGTACGACCTCCCGTTCGCGCTCCTCGCCGACCCGGCCCACCGCGCGATCGAGGCGTACGACGCGATAGAGTCGTTCGAGCGCTACGGCGTCGACACGGTCGCACAGCGCGCCGTGTTCGTGATCGACGCCGACGGCGTCGTGACCTACCGGTGGCTCGCGGACGACGCCGGACGGGAGCCCGACTACGACGCCCTCGACGCGGCGGTCGACGAGGCGACCGTCTGAGAGGGCGCTCTCACGCCGGATCGCGCAGGTCCTCCAGCGCCTCCGGGTTCTCCATCGACGAGAGGTCGCCGGGGTCTTCGCCCCGATACACGGACTCGATCGCGCGCCGGATGATCTTCCCGGACTGCGTCTTCGGGAAGGCGTCGACGAACAGCAGCTCCCGCGGGCGGAACGGCTTCCCGTGCTCTTCGCCGACCAGCGCCCGGAGCGCTTCTCGGAGGTCGTCGCTCGGCTCGACCCCGGGGTCGAGAACGACGTACGCGACCACCGCTGTCCCGGTGGTGTCGTCCGGGACGCCCACCGCGGCCGCCTGGTTGACGGCGTCGTGGTCGATGAGCACGCCCTCGATCTCGGCCGGCCCGACCTTCCGGCCGGCGACGTTCAGGGCGTCGTCGGCGCGTCCGTGGAGGAACCAGAACCCGTCCGAATCCTTCTGCGCGAAGTCGCCGTGGTCCCACAGGTCCTCCCACGTCGACCAGTACTCCTCGATGTAGCGCTCGTCGCCGGACCACAGCGACGTGGTCATCGAGGGACACGAGTCGCGCGCGACGAGGAACCCGCGCTCGCCCGCTTCCCTGACCGACGCGCCGGTCTCGTCGGCGATGTCGACGTCCATCCCGAGTCCCGGTCCGCCGAGGGTGCAGGGTTTGAGGGGTTGGTTCGGCATCGGCATCAAAAAGCAGCCGCAGATCTCGGTACCGCCGGAGATGTTGATTATCGGGGACTCGCCGCCGCCGACCGCGTCGTAGAACCATCGCCACGACTCGGGGTCCCACGGCTCGCCGGTGGAGCCCAGGATCCGAAGCGAGGAGAGGTCGTGACTCTCGACCCACTTGTCTCCATGTTTGCGGAGCGCCCGGATCGCGGTCGGCGAGATGCCGAACTGGGTGATTCCGTGTCGGTCGATCATCTCCCAGAAGCGGTCGGGCTCCGGGTGGTCTGGCGCGCCCTCGTACATCACCACAGTCCCGCCGAACGCGTGGTTGCCGATCAGCGTCCACGGCCCCATCATCCAGCCGATGTCGGAGACCCAGAAGAACCGGTCCGCGGGCTTCTGGTCGAAGCCGAAGTGGATCTCCTTGGCGCACTGCGTGAGGACGCCCGCGTGGGTGTGGACGATCCCCTTCGGCTCGCCGGTGGTCCCGGAGGAGTACAACAGCAGTGACTCCTGATCGCTGGGGAGCCGCTTCGTCTCGTATCCGACCGGCTGCGACCCGATCGCCTCGTCCCACGTCGCGTCGCGGTCTGGGTGCCACGGGACGGGGTCTCCGGAGTCGCCGGCGGCGCCCTCGGTGTCCCCGTCGCCCGCGGGCGTCGCCCCCAGCCGGTCGTACACAACGGTGTGCCTGACGTGTCCCGCCTGCTCGATCGCCGCGTCCGCGGTCGCTTTCAGCCGCACCTCGCTCCCCCGGCGGTAGAACCCGTCGCCGGTGAAGAGGACGGTGGGCTCGGCGTCCGCGATCCGGGTCGCGGTCGCCTCCGTGCCGAACCCGGAGAAGATCGGCACCGCGATCGCGCCGACCTTCAGGCAGCCGTAGAGGATCGAGACGACCTCGGGCACCATCGGCATGTAGAGCCCGACCGTGTCTCCCGTCTCGATCCCAACGGATTCGAGATAGTTGGCGACGCGGTCGCTCTCGCGTTTGAGCTCGTGGAAGGTGACCTCCCGCACGTCGCCGGGCTCGCCCTCCCAGATCAGCGCGACGCGGTTGCGGTCCGGCGAGTCGACCGCGGCGTGTCGGTCGACGACGTTGTGCGCGACGTTGATCTCGCCGCCGGGGTACCAGTCGGTGAACTGCGGGCCGCCGCTGTCGTCTCGGACCGCGTCGTAGTCGGTGTAAAACTCGATGTCGAGGTAGTCGACGATCTCGTCCCAGAACCAGTCGACGCCGGACTCGGGCTCGCCCGCGACCTCCGAGGTTGTGCGTTCGATCAGCGCCTCGTAGTCGTCGATCCCGTACTCGCGCATGAACGCGGCGACGTTCGTCGACTCGGCGAACGCCGCGCTCGGCTCGTGTACGATCTCGTCTATCCCCTCGTACTCGTCCATCTCGTCCGGCCGTTTTCGCGGTGACCGTAAGTAATTTTCCTGAACGTTCGGCTACCGCGGATCGACGCACTCGCCGGCGACCGAGACGGTCTCGGCGTCGACGGCGACCGTCCCGTCGTACAGGGCGCAGGTCCCGGCGTCCCACGCGACCACCCCCTCCCAGTCGGCGCCCGTCACGGCGGCCTCGTGGCGCCCCGCCGTCCCGACCGCCGCCTCGAACGCGCGGGCGACGCCCGGGTCGATCCGGTCGGTCTCCTCCGCGTACAGCGTCCCGTCGTCACCCTCGACGACCACGTCGACGTCGACCGCCTCGTCGCCGTCGTTCCGGACCGTCAGGTCGAGCCGTCCGGGGCCGGCCTCACCGAGTCCGAGACAGCCTGCGGTCGCCCCTACGGTCACGGTCGCGGCCGTCGCCGTGAGGAGTTCGCGTCGATGCATAGTGGTGACTCGTCGCTGTAGGACTAGAACCCCGTACACGCGGCTCTCCGGGCGGGGACCGGAAGAACGCGACGCGAGGTCCGCAAAAGCGGTCGGTGTGACCGATCCGCCTACTCGGCGTCGGAATCGACCGGCTCGTCAGCGTCAGGGCCGCTTGCCGAGTCGTCCTCCTCCGCCGTCTCCTCGTCGGCGTACGCCGACTCGGGGACGATGTCGACGGAGGCGACAGCGTCGTCCGGATCCAGGTTCATCACGATGACGCCCTTCGTGTTGCGGCTCACGGTCGAGATCTCCTCGACGCGGGTCCGCATGATCTGGCCGGCGTCGCTCATCGCGAGCAGGTGGTCGCCGTGGGTGACCGCCTCGATGGCGACCGCCTCGCCGTTGCGGTCCCCGGTCTTAATGTCGATCAGCCCCTTCCCGTTGCGGGACTGCAGGCGGTACTCGTCCAGGTCGGAGCGCTTCCCGTACCCGTTCTCGGTGACGGTGAGCACCCAGTTGTGGTAGTCGTCGTCGATGGCGGCGACGCCGGCGACCGCGTCGCCCTCGCGGAGGTCGATACCGATCACGCCGCGGGCCGTGCGGCCCATCGCGCGCGCCTCCGACTCGTCGAAGCGGATCGCCATCCCGTTCCGGCTCCCGATGACGATGTCCCGGTCGCCGTCGGTTACCTCGACGTCGACGAGCTCGTCGCCGTCCTCCAGCCGGATCGCGCGGATCCCGGTCGACCGGATGTTGCCGAACTGGTCGACGGCGGTCCGCTTGATGTACCCGTCGCGGGTGACCATCGTGAGGAACTCGTCGTCGTCGAGGTCGTCGGTGTTGACGACCGCCTCGATCTCCTCGCCGTCGTCGAGGTCGAGGAGGTTGACCGCGGACTTGCCGCGGGCGGTCCGGGACATCTCCGGGATCTCGTAGGTCTTCAGCTCGTAGATCTGCCCGCGGTTGGTGAAGACGAGCAGGTAGTCGTGGGAGTTGGCGGCGAACACCGAGGAGACGCGGTCGCCCTCCTTCAGGTCGGTGCCGATGATCCCCTTCCCGCCGCGGTTCTGGGCGCGGAACGTGTCGAGCGACATCCGCTTGATGTAGTCGTCCTCGCTCATGGCGACGACGCACTCCTCCTCGGGGATGAGGTCCTCGTGAGTCACGTCGCCCACGTCCTCGATGAAGCTCGTGCGGCGCTCGTCGTCGTACTCGTCTTTAATCTCCCGGAGCTCGTCGACGATCACCTGATCCAGCTCGTCGGGGTCGGCGAGGATCGTCTCTAACCGCTCGATCCGGGCGGTCACGTCCTCGTACTCCGACTCGATCTCCTGTGTCTCCATCGACGTGAGCGACCCGAGCTGCATCCGGACGATGTGGGCCGCCTGCGCCTCCGAGAACTCGTAGTCGGCTTCGAGCGCGGCCTTCGCGGCGTCGCGGTCGTCGGAGTCCTGGATGGTTTCGACCACGTCGTCGACCTGTTCGAGCGCCTTCAGCCGCCCTTCGAGGATGTGCGCGCGGTCCTCGCGCTCCTCGAGCTCGTGTTCGGAGCGCCGCCGGACCACGTCGCGGCGGTGCTCGACGTAGTGTTCGAGCGTCTCCTTCAGGTTCAGCACCTGCGGCGAGCCGTCGACCAGCGCGAGGTTGATGACGCCGAACGTGCGTTCGAGGTGGCTCTCCAACAACTGGTTCTTGACGACCTCTGCCATCGCGTCGCGCTTGAGCTCGACCACGACGCGGATCCCGTCGCGGTCGGACTCGTCGCGGAGGTCGCGGATCCCCTCGATGGAGCCCTCGTTGACGTCCTCGGCGATGCGCTCGACGAGGCGGGACTTGTTCTGCTGGAAGGGGAGCTCCGAGATGACGATCCGACCCTCCTCCTCGTCGACCTCGAACTCGGCGCGGACGCGGAGGCGGCCTCGCCCGGTCTTGTACGCCTTGTGGACCGCGTTCCGGCCGACGATGTTCGCGCCGGTCGGGAAGTCGGGGCCCTTGACGTGCTCCATCAGGTCCTCGACGGTGCAGTCGGGGTTCTCGATCAGCTCGACGGTGGCGTCGATCACCTCGCCGAGGTTGTGCGGCGGGATGTTCGTCGACATCCCGACCGCGATCCCCGAGGAGCCGTTGACGAGCAGGTGTGGGAGCGCCGCGGGCAACACCTCGGGCTCTTCGAGCCGGTCGTCGTAGTTCGACGTGAAATCGACCGTGTCGCGATCGATGTCGGCCAACAGCTCCTCGGCGATGGGGGCCATCCGGGCCTCGGTGTACCGCATCGCGGCCGGCGGGTCGCCGTCGACGGAGCCAAAGTTCCCCTGCCCGTCGACGAGCGGGTACCGCATCGAGAAGTCCTGGGCCATCCGGGCGAGCGTGTCGTAGATGGCGCTGTCGCCGTGCGGGTGGTAGTCACCCATCGTCTCGCCGACGACGGAGGAGGACTTGCGGTGCGAGGAGTTGCTGGTGACGCCCGCCTCGTGCATCGCGTAGAGGATGCGCCGGTGGACGGGTTTGAGCCCGTCGCGAACGTCGGGGAGCGCGCGGCCCGCGATCACCGACATCGCGTAGTCGATGTACGACTGCTCCATCTCGTCTTCGATGCGGGCGTTCGTCACCTGCGCGGCGCGGACGTCGTCGGGGTCGACGTCGGGCACGTCCGAGCTCATATGTCCACCCACTCCGCCTCGGTCGCGTGCTCCTTGATGAACTGCTTGCGCGGCTCGACCGCGTCACCCATCAGCACGTTGAACATGCGGTCGGCGGCGGCCGCGTCGTCGACGTTGATCCGTTTGAGCCGCCGGTTCTCGGGGTCCATCGTCGTGTCCCACAGCTGGTCGGGGTTCATCTCGCCGAGCCCCTTGAACCGCTGGACCTGGTCCGGGTCGCCGTCGCACTTCTCCGCGACGATCCGGTCGCGCTCTTCTTCCGTCATCGCGTCGTACGTCTCGCCGCGGTTCCGGACGCGGTAGAGGGGCGGTTGGGCCGCGTACACGTAGCCCGCCTCGAGGAGGGGCTTCATGTGGCGGTAGAGGAGGGTCAAGAGGAGCGTCCGGATGTGGGCGCCGTCGACGTCGGCGTCCGTCATGATGATGATCTTGTTGTACCGGACGTCGTCGATGTCGAACTCCTCGCCGATCCCCGCGCCGATGGCGGTGATCAGCGCGCGGATCTCGTCGTTCTCCAGGATGCGGTCGAGCCGGTGTTTCTCGACGTTGAGGATCTTCCCTTTGAGCGGGAGGATCGCCTGGTTCTCGCGGTTGCGGCCCTGCTTGGCCGAGCCGCCGGCCGAGTCGCCCTCGACGACGAACAGCTCCGCCTCGGTGGGGTCGCGGGTCTGACAGTCGGCGAGCTTGCCGGGCAGCGCGGTCGACTCCAGCGCCGACTTCCGTCGGGTCAGCTCCTCGGCCTTCTTCGCCGCCTTGCGCGCTCGGGCGGCCTCGGCGGCCTTGTGGACGACCTTCCGGGCCGTGTCGGGGTTCTCCTCGAAGAAGGTCCCGAGCTTCTCGTGGGTCGCGGACTCGACGATGCCGCGGACCTCGCTGTTGCCGAGCTTCGTCTTCGTCTGCCCCTCGAACTGCGGGTCGGGGTGTTTCACCGAGATGACCGCGGTGAGCCCCTCGCGCACGTCCTCGCCCTTGAGGTTGGCGTCGAGGTCGTCGACGAGGCCGTGCTCGTTGGCGTAGTCGTTGACGGTGCGGGTCAGGGCGGTCTTGAAGCCGGTGAGGTGGGTGCCGCCCTCGCGGGTGTTGATGTTGTTCGCGAACGCGTGGACGGAGCCCTGCAGCTCCTCCGTCGCCTGCATCGCGACCTCGACGTGGATGTCGTCCTGCTCGTCCTCGAAGTAGATGACCTCGTCGTGGATCGGGGTCCGCGTCTCGTTGAGGTAGCCGACGAACTCCCGAATGCCGCCCTCGTAGCGGAACGTCTCCTCGTCGCCCGCGTCGTCGACGGCCCCCTCGTCGCGCTCGTCGACGAGCGAGACGGCGACGCCGGAGTTGAGGAACGCCAGCTCGCGCAGGCGGTTGGCGAGCGTCGAGAACTCGAAGGCGGTCGTCTCGAAGATCTCCTCGTCAGGCCAGAATCGGATGTAGGTGCCCGTCTCCTCGTCGTCGAGGTCGCGCACGCGCTCGAACCCGTCCTCGGCGGGCTCGCCGCGGTGGAACTCGTGGCGGTAGACGCCGCCGTCGCGTTTGACCTCCACTTCGAGCCGCTCGGAGAGGGCGTTGACGACGCTGACGCCGACGCCGTGCAGTCCCCCGGAGACCTGGTAGGACTTGGAGTCGAACTTCCCGCCGGCGTGGAGGACGGTCATGATCACTTCGAGCGCCGGACGGTCGTACTTCTCGTGGGTGTCGACCGGGATCCCCCGGCCGTCGTCGCTGACGCTGACGGAGTTGTCGTCGTGGATCGTGACGGTGATCTCGTCGCAGTACCCCGCGAGCGCCTCGTCGATGGAGTTGTCGACGACCTCGTAGACGAGATGGTGGAGCCCTCGACCGTCCGTGGACCCGATATACATCGCCGGACGTTTACGGACGGCCTGCAGGCCCTCGAGGACCTGTATCTGGCCGGCTCCGTAGTCGTTCTGCTCTGGCATAGAACTTGACTGAGGTAGTTGGTGGCGGGTTATAAAGGCGGCGCACGCGCGCGGGCGTGTGAGCGAGGACCACCACGTAACTACCGAACCCGGCAATCTATCGCTCGTCGAGAACCACTCGGGCCCGCTGGATGACCACGGCGCGGAGTCGGTCCGGGTCTGCGCCCGCGCCGGCTCCGAACCGAACGGGGGTCTCCCTCGCGATCGACTCGATCGCCCGGTCGGCGACCGCGTCGACGGTCACCCGTTCTCCCCGCCGCTTGAGGTCGTCGACGACGCGCTCGAACCGGTCGTCGGTGGCGTACGCCGCGGCGATCGCGTCGGGGCCGTCAACCGTCGGCGCGTCGGAGCCGTCGACCGTCGGCGCGTCGGGGTCGCCGTCCTGATCGCCCTCGCCCGCGTCTGGCGCCGCCCCCTCCGCGAGGAGCTTCCCCCGGCCTCCGCGCTTGTTGCGCACGACGACTCCGGCCGCCCGCCCCTCGCGCCACGCCGATTCGGGGATCGCGTACCTCTCCGGGTCGAAGTCGCGGGCGTTCACCTCGCGCTCGACCGCGTTGACCGGATCGAGCCCGACGCCCTCGAAGATGGCCGCGGCGGCGTCCGGCGGTCGGAACGCCCCCGCCCGCTCCGGCGGCGCCGACTCTCCGTTCCCGATCCACACGTCGGTTCCGAGGAACGTCGGGAGCCGGTCCCAGTCGTAGTCGGTCCCGCGGTGGCCGGTGGCGACGCCGAAGAAGACCACGCCCTCCGAGTCGTCGACCGCGTCTCGGAGGGCCTCGCGGTCGAACCGCTCGCGAATCTGCCTGACTGCGGGTCGGAGCGCGACCGGGACCGCCTCGGGATCCGCGTACGTCGTTTCCGGATCACCAATTCGAAGGAGCCCAGAGTCGTCCATCCGGAACCGGAGCCCCGTTCCGTCGATCAGTTCGAGGAGCCAGAGGTGGCCGTCGAGGAGGTCGTCGGGGGCCCGCGAGCCGCGAACGTCGGGGAGGGGTGGAAACGAGCGCATGAGTGGGCGACGGTTGGTCGTCGAAGCGTGCGTGCCGGAGCGGGTTGGCTCTTTGGGGTCGCCTCCCGCTCCGCCCGCGGAAGACCTGCGGCCGCTCCCGCTCGAACGCGCCGTTCGTTCCCACAGCTACAAGCCGCCGCCCGGCCTAGCGGCGTTCGATGCTCCCGATCGCGGACGCCTTCGAACACGATTATCAGGGGTGTGAGATCCGCTACGGCCGCGGGCGCGTCGCCGACCTCGGCGACGCCCTCGACGAGCGAGACCTCGGGGACGCGCTCGTCGTCTGCGGCTCGAACGTCGGCGCCAACGACGACCTCATGGACCCGATCCGCGAGGGGCTCGGCGACCGGTTCGCCGGCGTCTTCGACGGAACG
Source organism: Halorubrum saccharovorum DSM 1137 (assembly GCF_000337915.1). GTDB lineage: Archaea > Halobacteriota > Halobacteria > Halobacteriales > Haloferacaceae > Halorubrum > Halorubrum saccharovorum. Next base: position 94,800 of record NZ_AOJE01000070.1, on the reverse strand, counting down.
ACTCCCGACAAGCGCGTCGAGGAGGCGTTCGACCTGCTCGATCGACGGGCCGAGGTCGGGGCGGACTGCCTCGTCGCGGTCGGCGGCGGGAGCAGCCTCGACGTGGCTCGACAGGCGACGGTTCTCGATGTCGACGGGCGCGACCTTGCCGACCTTCGCGCGGACGCGGAAGAGGGCGCAGAGGCGCTCGGCGACCTCGCGCCGGGGACCGATCCCGCGCTTCCGGTCGTCGTGATTCCGACGACGTTCGCGGGCGCGGACGTCTCCACCGGCGGCTCGCTGGAGGTACTCGACGCGGACGCGTCGCCCACCGGTCAGCCGATGACCGTCAGCGGCGGGGGCGCGATGCCTGCGATCGACCTCGCGGACCCGGCGCTGTTCGAGACGACCCCGAAGTCGGTGCTGGCGGGGTCGGCGATGAACGGGTTCAACAAGGGGATCGAGACGCCGTACGCGGCCGACGCCTCGCCCGTGAGCGACGCGACCGCGGTCCACGGGACGCGGCTCCTGCGGGACGCGCTCCCGCACGTCGCCGACGACCCGGCGGCGACCGACCGCGCCGTGGTCGGCGTCCTGCTCGTCCAGCTCGGGCGGAAGATATCGGTGATCCACGCGTTCGGGCACGGCTTCGCGCGCCGGTACGACGTACAGCAGGGCGACGTTCACGCGGCGGTCGCGCCGCACGTCCTCGCGTACCTCTTCGACGAGGTGGACGCGAGCCGGCGAGCGCTCGCCAACGGCCTCGGCGTCGCGACCGCGGGCCGCGACGACGCCGCGATCGCCGAGGACGTGGTGGACGAGGTCGCCGCCGTCCGCGACTCCCTCTCGGTCCCCTCGCGGCTCCGCGAGCTGGAGCCGGTCGAGGAGGCCGACTTCCCCGCGATCGCCGAGTACATCGCCGACGACTGGTCGATGGACCGCGCCCCCGAGGCCCTCGACGCGACGCCCGAGGCGATCGAGGGCGTGCTGCGCGAGGCGTGGTGAGAGTCGTTCGGGAGGCGGTCTTCCCGTCGACCGCCTCCTACTCGTCGGCGGGCGCGTCCGGGCGGTACGCCTCGCTTATCTTCTTCCACTTCCCGGAGTGGAACCGCCAGTAGTTGATCGCGGCGGGGATCGTCGTCTCTGCGAGGAACGCGAGGTACACCCCCCACAGCCCGATCGCGGGGAGCGAGACCTCCGGGATCGTCACGGCGAGCCCCGGTACGTCGATCGCCGGCGTCGCCTCGCGGGCCCCGACGTACGCCAGCGGGATCGACACGCAGAACATCCCGAGGAACTGGCTCGCGAAGGGGATCTTCGTGTCCCCGGCCGCGTCGAGCGGCCCCGCCGCACCCCCGGAGATCCCCTGGAACACGACCGCGACGCAGGCCGCGTACACGAGGTTCACGGCGATCGGGATCTCGGGGCTCTCCGGCGTCTCGGCGAACAGCGTCACGAGATCCGCCGCGAAGACGGCCGTCAGCGCCGCGAATACCATGTACGTCGCCACCGAAAAGCGGATGATGTCGCGGGCGTACGCCTCCGCCTCCGCGGGGTCTTCTCCGCCGAGCTCCTGGCCGACCAGACTGGAGGAGGCGAGCCCGAAGCCCCAGCCGGGGGCGTTCATGATCCCGTAGATGCGACGGGCGATGACGAACGCGGCGACGGTGTTCTCGCCGAACACGTCGAGGATGGCCAACATCGGGAACTCCGCGGCGGTCCACACGAGGTTGCGCGCGCCGACCGGCACGCCGATCTCCACGAGGTCGCGGAGCATGTCCGGGTTCACGTACGAGCCGAGCGGATCGATCGAAATCGGGAACTCCCCGATTCCTGGAACCCGCCCCCGGACGAGTCCGATCGTGAACGCGGCGACGGCGATCACGTTCGAAAGGACGGTGCCGACCGCCGCGCCCTCGACGCCCCACCCGAGTCCGAAGATGAACAGCGCGCTCAGGACGATGTTCGCGACCGCACCGCCCGCCCGGACCTGCATCGCGGTGTAGGCGTCGTCGCAGCCGACGAGCACCCGGCTGCCGACGAGGTTGAGCGCGGCGAAGGGGACGCCGAGCCCCACGACCCGGAGGTAGTCGGCGCCGAGCGCGATCGCGTCCTCGTTGCTGCTCAGCACGTCGATGAAGCGCGTCGGGAACGTCCAGAAGGTGGCCGAGACGGGGATCGTGATGAGGGCGGCGAGGAGGACGCTCGATCGGACGGCGTCGCCCAGCTCCCCGTACGCCTCCGCGCCGAAGCGCTGGGAGACCAGGGCGATGGTGCCGCCGGCGACGCCCCCGCCGAGCGCGAACGCGAGCCCCCAGTAGGGGCCGGCGAAGCCGACGCCGGCGACCGCGCTGGTGCCGACCGAGACGCCGACCATCGCCACGTCGACCGCGTTCTTCGACATCCGGGCGATCCCCGTGACGATCCGCGGCCACGCGAGGTCCGTGGTCCGGACCACGCGGTGCCGGTCGATCAGCCCCGCCTTCGCGAGGGCGAAGCCGATGTATAAGATTAGCGCGCGGAAGGGGTTCGGGAGGCGAGCCACTGCGGGTACGGTCCTTTCTCCGTGGGTAGTAAAGGAATTTCGTCACGCGGCGGGCGTTTCCGGATCGGGGGACCGAAGCGCGGCGTCGCCTCCGTGCCGGCTCACGCCCCCGACACGAGGTACACCGACGCCACGGCGAACGCGATGCCCAGCGCCTTCCGCGCGCTGAACGACTCGCCTAGAAGGAGGAATCCGATCACGGAGGAGAACACGAGGAACATCGCGAATATGGGCGTCACGACGCTCACCGGGCCGAGCGCGAGCGATCGGTACAGCGCCAGGATACCGATCCCGAGGAAGACGCCGGCCGCGAGCACGTGAACGATCTTCGGCGAGGCGAGGTGTTCGGTGAACCCCTGTCCGGTGTACGCGAGCACGCCCACGGCCATGCAGATGAGAAGCGAGTTCGAGACGACGACCGCGACGTCGCTCGGGATCGCGTCGGGGCCGGTCGTCGCGACGCGCATCAGCGGCGAGACAAGCGCGTACGCGCCCATCGCGAGGAGCGCGTACGGGAGATACGTGTTCATGTTTCGGACTGGACGGCGGCGAACAAGTGCCTACCGACCTGCGTCTCCCCTGACCGGCACCGAAACGGTGACGACCGTCCCGCGCGGCTCCCGGTCCTTGAACTCGACGCTCCCGCCGACCTGATCGACGCCCCACTTCACGATCCACAGCCCCAGTCCGCTGCCGTGTTCCAGGGGCGTCTCGGTGCCGCGTTTCAGGACCTCGCGCTCCGCCTCTTCGATCCCGGGGCCGTCGTCGGCCACGGAGAGTTCGACCCACCCGCCGTCCGCGGCGGCACCGAGCCACACGGAGGGGGACTCGCCGTCGTTGTGTCGGACCGCGTTCGAACAGAGGCTCTCCGCGACCGCCCGCAACACGGCCGGGACCCGGACCGCCGGCACGTCGCCCTCGACGGAGACGTTCGCCTCCGGGAACTCGGTCCGAAGCGCCGCGGTCACTTCCTCGACGAGCGCGTCGAGCGCGACCGGCGGCGGCGACTTCGCCATCGGATCGAACAGCTCGCTCGCCGTCCGGGTGCGTTCGCTGAGATCGAGGATGCGCGAGGCGCTCTTCTTGACCACGTCCAGCGCGTGCTCGTCGGTCGGGTCGTCGCGAAGCTGGTCGGCGTACCCGTAGATCAGGTTCGTCTCCGTCCGCACGTCGTGTCTGAACACCCGGTTGAGCACGTCCAGCCGCTGCTGTTGACCGAGATACTCGCCGATGTCGTGGAACACCACTACCTCGCCGGTCGGCCGATCGTGTCCGTCGGCGATACACCTGACGGTGACCTCGTAGGGGCGCCGACCGTTCGGACCCGCGATCGAGACCGGGGACCGGTCCGAGCCTTCGACCGAGATGTCGTCGTACCGCGGAACGATCGCACCGGCCGGCTCCCCTACCGCGGATCGCCGGTCGATTCCGAAGGTGTCCGCGGCGCTCTGGTTCAAGTCGATCACGTACCCCTCGGTCCCGACCACGAACGCCGGATCGTGGAGGTGTTCGAACACCAGTTGCCGCGCGCGCCGGCGCGGTGCCGGCGCGAGCGTGAGCAGCCGGAACCGGGAGAGCGCGAGGAGGTACGCGACCCCGGACACCGCGAACGCGAGCGGGGTGGGGTCCAGTCCGGAAATCGGGAAGGTCCCGGTGAGGTGGAAGACGCTGCTGGCCCACGGCGCCGCCGTCCCAACGATCAGCGCGGCGCTCTGCCCCCGGAAGGGCCGCGCGTCGTCGCTGACGAGCTGGAGGATCGGGATCGACCCGAACAGCCCGAGCAGATAGGTGTACCCGGCGATGACGTAGTACCACGTGCCCGGGTCGACGCGGAGGAACGAGCCGACCGCGGTCGCCGCGACCTCCCGGTCGGCGACCACGAGCCCCCACGGATCGCCGGTGGCCACGACGCCGATCGTGACGGCGGGCACGACGAGAAGCATCGCCACGACTCGCGGCGTCACGTACCGTTCCCGTCCCGTGTACTCCAGCGCGAACAGCAGCCACCCCACGGGGATGATCACGACTCCGATCCACTGCACGTCGTACCACAGCGACTTCGCCGCGAGGGTCGGCGCCTCCAGCTCGAAGACGAGGAACGTCGTCCACCAGACCTGCCCGACGAGCAGCGCCGTCAGCCACGTCGCGCCCGCCTCCGGCCGCTCGCGCCACGCGAGGATCGCCGCGGACGTGCCGGTAACGACCGCGGAAAGCAGCGCGACAGAAAGCGGACTCAACCCGATCACAGTTATTTACACAGGACCACAATATAAATCATTTTGCTCCGGCGGCCAGAGATTCCCGTCCCCGCGCAGGGTCGCCAGCCTGTCTCTTATACACATCTCTGATGGCNAGACGGCGGGCGAAAGACGGCGGGCGAAAGACGGCGGGCGAGACGTGGGAGGGGGCGAGACCGCGTCGCCACCGGTCTCCCTGTCGGGTCCGTCGGTTGGTCAGGCCGCGGTGAGCACCAGCGCCGCCGCGACGACGAGGTAGCTGCAGTCGGGAGCGACGCCCAGCACCGCGCCGTCGTCGACGCGACCGGCGAGCGCGGTGACCGCGAGGGACGCCGCGACCCCGAGGCCGAGCGCCGCGGCGATGCCCGGCGCGAGAACCCCGGCCAGCGTCGCCGCCGCCAGCGTCGCCGCGGTGGCGAGGTCGACTCCGTACAGCACGCGGCGGGTCCGAGCGACGCCGAGGACGGTCGGGAGCGTCGCGACCCCCGCAGCGGCGTCCGCGTCCACGTCCCGGACGTTCGGGAGCTCGGTGTCGACGAACGACCGCAGGAGGAAGTACGCCATCGCGACAGCGACGATCGGTTCGCGTGGTGCCGCACCGAGAGCCGCGGAGCCGAGAGACGCTGAGCCGGCGAACGCCAGCGGAAGGAGCGTGACCGCGAGCGTCCACCCCGCGGCGACGACGACGGAACTGAGGACGGGCACCTCCTTCAGTCGCGGGAACCGCCGGTTGGCCGCGAGACCGCCCTCAGGCGCGAGCGATCGGACGGCCCGTCCGACGTTCGGGAGCCAGTCGGAGGCGTACGCGACCCAGAGCGTTCCGGGAAGCAGCGCGACGCCCAGCGCGAGCGGTCCGCCGAGGGTCGAAAGCGCCACGGCGAGCCCGTAGGCGAGGGCGGCGCCGATCATCAGCTGGTCGCCGTACCGGCGCGCGATCCGCGCGCGTTCGGGCGTGGACCGAGCGTCCGCCTCCGCGTCGGCGACGTGGTCGACCGTGTACACCGCGAACGTCACGAGCCCGACCACGGCCGGCGCGGGCGAAAGCGGCACGCCGAGCAGGACGGTCGCGATGACCGTCTCTATCGCGGCGATCGCCGCCACGAACGGAGAGCCGGAGGCGAGTTCGATGAGCGGCCCCAGGCGGTCGACGGCGTCGGCCGGCTCGGTCGGAACCGCTTCGGGTCGTGCCGCCTCGGCCGGTGTCGCCTCGACCGGTCCCTCCTCGGCCGGTGTCGGATCTGCGGGAACGGCCGATCCGGCCGAGGCCGGTCCGCCCGAACCCGTCGTTTCGGCACCGGTTCCCCTCGGTTTGGGGACCGATTCCGCGTCGGGAGTTGGCTGCGTGTGATACGACTCGTCGGTACCGTCGATCGGGGTCGACGGCGGGTCTCGTGTGTCTTGCATCGGTCGGCGAGCGACGGCGGCCGCTGCGTCTCCCGCCACCTACGTATCACCCCTCGACAACCATCTATTAACTAGAAGATAACTGCAGAAAACCCTGGCCGCGTTTGTCATGGCCCGTCGCGCGGCGTCGGATCTCGACCACCCTCGCCCCGCTTCAGTACGCTTTTGGGGCGAGCGGCCGACGGATCGAGCATGGACGGAACCTTCGATCACGTGATGATCCGCGTCGAGGACCTCGAGGAGAGCCTCGACTGGTATCAGACCCATCTGAACTACGAGGAGAAGGGCCGGTGGGAGGCCGACACCTTCACCAACGTCTACCTCGGTCCCGAGGGCGTTCACGAGGACGGCGCGCTCTTAGAGCTCACCTACAACCACGGCGACCACACCTACGAGATCGGCGACGCGTGGGGGCACATCGCCGTTCGCGTCCCCGAAGACGCGCTTCAGGAGTCGTACGACCAGCTGATGGCGGAAGGCGTCGAGGACTACCGCGATCCCGAGTCGTGCGGGAACCGCTACGCGTTCGTGAAGGATCCGGACGGCCACGAGATCGAGATCGTCAAGCGCGACTACGGAGAGAAGTGGAGCATCGACCACACGATGATCCGCGTCGAGGACGCCGACGAGGCGCTCGGCTACTGGACCCGCAAGTTCGAGTACACGGAGCAGCCGAGCGGCCGGTGGGAGGCCGACAGCTTCTCGAACTACTTCATGGCCCCCGAGGACGCCGCCAAGGAGGCGATGAAGCTGGAGCTCACCTACAACTACGACGGCCGCGAGTACACGATGGGCGACGGCTGGGGCCACCTCTGCGTCCGCGTCGACGACCTCGACGAGGCCTGGGACACGCTGATGACCCGCGAGGCGCCCGACTACCGCGATCCGGAGTCCTGTGACCACAACTACGCGTTCACGAAGGACCAGGACGGCCACGAGATCGAACTGCTCGTCCGCGAGTAACGACCCGCTATTTCGTCACTCGCCCGCCGGCTCCACGCCGGTCACCTCGAACCGGGCGCCGCCGTCGCGACCCTCCACGACTCGGACCCCCCATCCGTGTGCCGTCGCCACCTGCTCGACGATCCGCAGGCCGAAGCCGGTCCCCTCCTGCGAGGTCGAGTAGCCGGCGTCGAACACCTCCTCACGCTTCGCCTCCGGGATTCCCGGTCCGTCGTCCTCGACGAAAAACCCGACCTCGTCGGTCGTCCCGTCGCTTGCTCCGCCTTTCCTCCCCGCCCCCTTCCCGTCGCCGAGCACGCCCACGGCGATCGCCACGTCGTCGCCGCCGTGCTCGACCGCGTTCCGCATCAGGTTCTCGACGAGCTGTCTGAGCCGGCTCTCGTCGGCCCGGAGCCACAGGTCGTCCTCGACGGTCAGCGTCGCGTTCGCGGTCTCGACCGTCCGCCAGCAGGAGTCGACGACCGCGGAGAGCCGGACCGGCTCCGTCTCGCTCACCCGCTCGCCCTCGCGGGCGAGCGTGAGCAGGTCGGCGATCAGCGTGTCCATCCGCTCGTGGGCGCCCGCGACCGCATCGAGGTGCTCGCTGTCGCACTCGTCGCGGACCAACTCCACCCGCCCCTGCGCCACGTTCAACGGGTTTCGGAGGTCGTGGGAGACGACGCTGGCGAACTCCGCCAGCCGGTCGTTCTGCCGCTCCAGCTCCGCGCTCCGCTCGTGGAGGCGGCTGGCCCGCGCCGCGGCGTTGAGCGCCGTCTCGGCCGCCGTCGCGAGGATCCGCGCGAGGTGCTCGTCGGTCTCGTCGAAGACTTCGGGATCGGTCTCGCCGACGGAGATGGTCCCGTGTTCGCCGACCGGGAGGATCATCAGGCTCCGGAGCCCCGTGCCGGTGTCGACCGCCCCCGCCGTCTCGATGTCGTCGTACACGCGCGGCTCGCCCGCCTCGAACGCCCCCCAGTTGAGGCTGCCGCCGTCGGGGGTGAACACCACCCTCTCGGGCAGTATCTCTCTGACCGCCCCCGAGACCGCGACGGGGACGAGCCCGCCCGCGTCCTCGTCGTACAGCCGGACGGTGACCACGGAGAACCCGAGCACCTCCTCGGCGGCGTCGACGACGCGCTCGGCGATCTCCTCCGGGGAGTCCGCCCGGATCAGATTCCGGGTCGCGTCGTGGAGCCGCTCCAAGCTGGTCTCGCGCGCGACCCGGTCCAACGCGGCTTCGAGGTGGTTCGCGAGGATCTCCGCGATGAGCACGTCGGTCTCGGTGAACGCGTGCGGCTCCGCCGAGGAGATGACGAACAGCCCGTGGTCACCGATCGGGTGAAGGACGATGCTCTCGGCGGGGGTCTCTTCGTCGAGCGGGTCGAACGCCGACAGGTCGCCGACGCGGAGGGGCTCGTCGCCGCGATACGTCTCCCACGCGAGGGCCGCGCGCGTTCCGGCGGAAGCGTCCCGCTCGTAGGAGGGCTGGTCGTCGAAAAAGGAGGGTACGGACTCGGCGAGCGCGACCGGTTCGAGCGCGTCGCCGGCCTCGTTCACGAGGTGGATCCCGCTCAGTCCCGCGCCGACGACCTCGTCCACGGCGTCGACGGCCAGCTGCGTCGTCTCGTCGACCGTCCGCGTGTAGTTGAGGTCCCGCGTCCACTCGCGGAGCCGCGCCAGTTTCTCCTCGCGCCGCTTGCGGTCCGAGATGTCGCGGGTGTTGATCACGAACCCGCTGACTCCGTGTTCGTCGAGCCGGTTGCTCCCGACCGACTCCACCCACAGGTACTCCCCGTCGGCGTCCTCCAGCCGGTACTCGACCGTCGGGTCGGGCTCCTCGCCGGTGATCGACCGCGCGAACGCCTCGACGACCCGCTCGCGGTCTTCCGGGTGAACGTACGAGAACGCGTACTCGCCGACCAACTCCGCCGGGTCGTGGCCGAGGATCCACTCGATCGAGGGGCTCGCATACTGGAACGTCCCGTTCGCGTCGAGCGCGGTGACGATGTCGCTGGACCGCTCCACGAACGCCTGGTGTCGCTCCCGCTCCGTCACGTCTCGGAGGATCCCGACGAACCGGCGCTCGCCGTCCTCCTCGAACTCCCCGAAAGAGATCGACAGCGGAATCTCGCGGCCGTCTCGGTGCGCCCCCGGGAACTCGACGGCCGACCAGTCCATCGATCGCTCGCCGGTCTCGCAGTACCGCGCGAGGGCCTCGTGGTGCGCCTCCTCCTTCCGGTCGGGCATCAGCGTCGCCAACGGTTCGCCTTCCAGTTCCGCGGGCGCGTACCCGAACAGCCGCTCGACCGCCGGGTTCGCGAACCGGATCCGGCTGTCGGCGTCGATGGTGACGATCGCGTCCATCGAGTGGTCGGTGATCGCCTGCAGATGCGCCCGCGTCCGGTCGGCCTCGCGCTCGATCCGACGCTTCTCGACCGCTTCGACGACCCGGTTGGCCAGGATCTCGTACTGCTCGGTGCCGCCCCCCTTCTGGAGGTAGTCCGTCACGCCCGCGGAGATCGCCTCACTGGCGACCGACTCCGACCCCTTCCCGGTGTAGAGGATGAACGGGAGGTCCGGGTCGCGTTCGCGGACGGCCTCTAAGAACTCGATCCCGTTCGGGCCCGGCATGTCGTGGTCGGAGACGATACAGTCGACTCCGGTGTCCGGGTCGTCGAGGCGATCGAGGCCTTCGGTGGCGTTCGAGGCGGTCTCGACCGCGATCCGCGAATCCTCGCGTTCGAGGAACGACGCGGTGACCTCCGCGAGATCCGGGTCGTCGTCGACGTGGAGCACGCGGATGCGGTCACCCATGGGGTCGGGATACTCGTGACGCCGGCATAACCGTTTGGACCGGACGACTCCTACTCCCCGCCCGCCGGCCGGAAGGCGACGAGCGGCGCCCCGTCGGTGGCGCGCTCCTCGACGCCGACCGCGACCCGGTCGCCGACCGCGACCGCGTCGGACCCGGGCTCGACCCCCCGCAGGACGCCCGTGATCCGGACCGGCCCGAAGTCGGCGACGGCGGTCACGTACGGGGTGTCGTCGGCGAACTGCGGCCCGGCGACGTGGACGACGCTGTACGTCTCGACGGTTCCGGTCCCCGCGAGCCGCTCCTCGGAGAGCGTCGCGGACCCGCACTCCGGACACACCCGCCGCGGGGGAAGCGACCCGTGGCCCTCCGGACAGACGAGGGCGTACCCCTCGCCGTCGCCGAGGGCGTCGAGCCACTCGTCGTACGCCCCGTTGCTCGCGGGAGCGCTCATTTCGCCACCTCCAGTACGTGGACGACCGCGCTGGCCACCGTCCCACCGGCGTTGTGGGCGACCCCGACCTCGGCGTCGGCGACGCGCTCGCTGTTCGGGTGGTCGCCGCGTAACAGTCGAGTCAGCTCCGCGATCTGCGAGCCGCCGGTCGCGCCGACCGGGTGCCCCTTCGCCTTCAGCCCGCCCGAGAGGTTCACGGGGAGGTCGCCGTCGGCGGTCGTGACGCCGTCGCGAGCGGCCGAGATCCCCTCTCCGGGGTCGAAGAAGCCGAGGGACTCCAGCGCGAGCACCTCCGCGATAGTGAAACAGTCGTGGACCTCCGCCACGTCGACGTCGCCCGGGCCGACGCCGGCGTCGGCGTAGGCCGCGTCGGCGGCGTCGTCGGCCGCGGGAGTGCGAGCGAGGTGCTGGCGGTCCGCGAGCGACATCCGGTCGGTCCCCTGCCCGGTGCCCGTCACCGCGACCGGGGCGTCCACGTCGTGCTCGGCCGCGTACTCCTCGGAGACGATCACGAGCGCGCTCGCGCCGTCGGTGATCGGGCAGGCGTCGTAGAGGTGGAGCGGCTCCGCGACGGGCGGGGCGTCGAGCGCCTCCTCGACGGACACCTCCTTGCGGTACTGGGCGTACTCGTTGGGGACCGCGTTCGCGTGGTTCTTCGCGGCGACGTGCGCGAGGTCCTCGCGCTCGCCGCCGTACGCGTCGAAGTAGGCGGTCGCCATCAGCGCGTACGCCCCGGGGAACGTCACCCCGGCCCGCACCTCGAACAGGTCGTCGGCGGCGATGGCGAGCCCCTCGGTCACCTCGTCGGTCGGGAGGTTGGTCATGCGCTCCATCCCGCCGGCCAGGGCCACGTCGGCGTCGCCGGCGCGCACGGTCCGGACCGCCTCGCGGACCGCGACGCCGGCCGAGGCGCACGCCTCCTCGTAGCGGGTCGACGGGCAGCTCACGCCGGCCGCCTCGGCCATCAGCGGCGCCTGGTGGCCCTGGTGCTCGGCGAGCGCGCCCATGAAGTTGCCGTAGTTCAGCTCCTCGACGTCCTCGCGAGGGACGCCGGCGTCCTCGAACGCCCGCAGCGCGGCCGTCGCGAAGAGGTCGCGACCCGTCCGGTCCGGGTGGCTCCCGAAGCGGGTGAGCCCGACCCCGGCGACGCGTACGTCAGTCATACACGATCGATTATTCGGGTCCGATTTAGCCTTGCCGGAACGCGCGGCCGCTGCCGCTTACAAATCGGCCGAACCGAGCCTCATCCGATGTACCGCAGGTCGTCGTCCGGCACCGCGGGTCCGTCCTGCATCTCCTGGATCTTGCCGACGACCTCCTCCATCTCCTCGGCGCGGTCCTCCAGGCTCTCGTAGCCGACGGAGAAGTCGAGGCGGTCAGCGAGCACTTCCAGCACCGCCTGCGCGCTCTTCGGGTCGACGAGATAGCCGCTCGTCTCGCCCATCAGGCAGGCGGCGTCGAACCCGCGTCGGCCGCCGAGCCCGAGCACGAGCCCGGAGACGCCGACGATGCCGCCGGCTGGCTCGTCCGGGCGGAACTCGACGCCGATCTCCTCCAGTTCGTCGAGGAGGTCGCCGTCGGAGACCGCACCGAGCACGGTGTACTCCTCGACGAGTTCGCCGGTCGGCACGCCGCCGAGCGCGAACGCGCGGGTCGCACCGAACTCCTCGGCGATGTCGAGGAAGGTCGTGGTGAGCGTGTAGTGGCCCTTGTTCGAGCCCGCCTGGTGGTCGCCGGTCAACACGAGCAGGTCGGCGCCGTCGGTCTCGACCGCGTGAAACTCGGCGCAGGTCAGCTCCGCGACGCCGTCGCCGTCGACGCTCACCTGCGGCGGGAACTCGGTGGTGTACACGCGGCGGACTAACTCGCCGTCGAACTCCTCTAACAGGTGTTCGGCCGCGAGCTTCCCCACGTGGCCGACGCCCGGCAGTCCCTCGATGAGCACCGGGTCGTCGAGCTCCGGCGTCGCGACCTCGTCGATCTCGATGTCGTCCATACCGATTCCATCCGGGCGGGGCTCACAAGAGGGTGGCTATTCCGGCGTTGCGGACGGGGCGCGGTCGTGAGTGAGCTACTCCGACGCCCGCCGCCGCGCCCGACGCCGGTACTCTCCGTACGGGTCCTCGGGGCTGAACGGCGCCGGCGCGCTGTTCTCGGTCGGGCCGTCGCACTCCGGACAGCGATCGCCGAGCGCGTACACCGGTCGGTCGTGGGCGGTCTCCCAGTTCGCGCAGACGCGGATGTCGGATTTCACGGGTTAGGGAAAAGCGGTGGGAACAGGCCGGAGGCGACTACTCGTCGTCCTCGCGGCGCTCGCGGTGGAACTCGCCGGAGCCGCCGGCGGCCTCGATGGCCTCGCGGGCTCGGCCCGCGGCGGCCTCCAGCTGGTCCTCGGCCGTCTTGTAGTCGGGCGCGCGGACCTTGATCCGGTACTCGGGCGAGCCGACGTAGCCGACCTCGAGGTCGACGCCGTCCGGGATCTCGCCGTTGCCCTCGGCCGCGGTGAGCGCCTCTTTCACGTCGTCGACGCCGTCTGGGGCCGCGGACTCCAGGTCGACGTAGCCGGTCACGTCGACGTACGGGACGGAGACGTTGTCGCGGGCGGCCTCGACGACCGCGTCGAGGGCGTCGTCGTCGATGTCGACGTCTTCGAGCGCCTCCTCGCCGCTGATCGCGGCCGCCTCGAAGGCGTCGTACAGCGAGTCGTACTCGGCGAGCAGCGCGTTGGCGACCGCGGTGTAGCGGTCGTCGTCGACGTCCTCGCCGAGCGCGATCAGCATCCAGTTGTCGGCCTTCTGCGAGTTCTTCCAGGCCTGTATCTTGTCCTTGCGCTGGTGTTCGTTGACGTCTTTGATCGAGAGATCGATCTGGTTCGACGACTCGTCGACGTCGAGCACCTTCGCGACGACCGTCTGTCCCTCGCGGACGTGGTCGCGGACGTTCTTGATCCAGCCGGAGGCGACCTCGCTGATGTGACAGAGGCCGCGCTTGTCCTCGTACTCGTCGAGGTCGACGAACACGCCGAAGTCGGCGATTTCGTCGACGTCGCCGACCACTAACTCGCCGGGTTCGGGCCAGCCGCTGTACTTCATACGGGGGTGGTGAGGCGGTTACCGCGCCTCAACGGTTTCGACGATCTCGCCGTGGAGCTCGGCCTCCCCGCCGGTCGGGGTCGCGAGGGTCGTGCCGCAGACCGCGCACGACACCGTCGATGAGGCTTTGCCGAAGACGACCTGTTCGTTCTCGCAGTCGCCGCAGGCGACGCGGTGGAAGCTTCCCGCCATGCTTACTCCTGGAACGTGAGCCGGCCGGCGCGCCATCCCTCGCGCATGTGGGCCTTGCCGCAGTCGCCGCAGCGGTACTTCAGGTGGGTCTTCTTGGTCGGCTTGTCGCCACCGGGCACCTTCGAGTACCCGCCGGCGTTGCCGATCGTCGCGAGCGCGCGGCGCTGCTGGCGCGCGTCGCGTTTCATTCCGGTCGCCCGACCCGATCGAACCTTCTCCACTTCGTGCTCCTGGTGGGAGTCACAGTGTGGACAGTACGTGTTGAAACGACGTGGCATCTCCATGGATATCGACCTTGAATCGCGGTTCGTCGCCGACGCTTAAAACGGGTTTGGTCTGGCTCGGGTGCGGCGGCGCGTCTGCCCCTCACTCCTCCCACTCCGCGACAGCCCGCACCGGCGACCCGTCCCCGTCGCGGAGCCGGAGCGGGAAGGCGTACAGCCGGAACCGCTCGGGGAGGCCGTCGAGCCCGCAGAGGTTCTCGACGATCGGCAGCGAGTCGCGCAGGAGGGCGTCGTGGGCGGGGGTGCCGCCGGGCTCGCCTCCGCGGGGCGGTCCGGTATCCTCCGCCGATCCGGGCGGCGTCGGATCCGGCCCGAACGCGTCGAGGCCGACCCCGACGCCCAGCGCTCGGCACCGTCTCGCGGCCGCCGCGGTCAGGTACGGGTGATCGCGGTACCGGTCGGCACCCCAGTGGGACGCCCAGCCGGTCCGGAGGACGAGGAGGTCGACCGCGGGGTCGAGGGCGTCCGGCTCGGGAAGCGCCTCGGCCGCGATCGGCTCTCGCGGCTCAAGTGGCCGGCAGTCGACGAGGCGGGCGTCGAACGCGAACCGCCCCACGTCGGCCCCGTCGATCGGCTCCCCGTCCGGGAGCGCGTGTCGCGGCGCGTCCACGTGGGTCCCCGCGTGCGTCCCGGCCCTGAGCTCGCTCGTCGCGTAGCCGTCCTCCCCGTGAGTCGCGTCGGGGGAGAGCGTCACGTCGGGATCGCCCGGATACGTCGGCATCCCCGTCTCGATCGGTCGCGAGAGGTCGCGGAACACGGTGACCTCTGACGCCGGCGACCCTTAAACACCGGCGTGGAGGTGTCGATCGCGACCGGCGATCCCCGGCACGTCGGCGCTTCGAAGAGATATATACCGGAACAGAGACCAACAGATACGTTTATTGAAATATTACCCGACACAGATAGAATTACAACGTATATATAAGAATTATAAAACTTCTTGCCGGTTACCTCGCCACTCTCACTCGCATGGTGGACATGAACCGCCGAGGGTTGATGCGTGTGTCAGTCGCCGCCGCGCTGGGAGCCAGCGTCGCGGGCGTAGCAAGTGCGGAGGAGGTATCGGAGTCGGACACTCCGGGCGCGCCGAGCGTCCGGGGCGATCTGAAGCGCTTCTCGACGACCGCCTTCGGCGCGGAGGTGACGGGGCCGTTCGTGTTCGATGACGGATCGCTTCTGTACAGCCTGCAACATCCCGAGGGAGGAAACCCGGAGCCGTTCGGACGTGCGGCGGTGGGGTACTTCAGCGGGTTCCAGTTCGAGTTCAACGGGGACAACGACGACTTCCCGGAAGTCGGCGTCCCGGACACCGAGGAGAAACAGCGGCAGGTGCGGTCGGCGGCGGGCGACTACGAGGTGCTCGTCCAGGGGAAGGAGCCGATTCAGGCCGGAAGCGAGCGGCTCGGCGTCCCCCAGACCCCAAACGGGACGGACCTCACCGAGTTCGAGGGGACGAGCGGCGGGTACGGGAACAACCCCGACTGCAACCAGTTCGTCGCGACCGACGACGAGGGGACGGAGGGGTACCTCTTCACCAACTGGGAGAACTACCCCGGCGCGATCTCGCGGGTGCCGCTCAGCCGGGACGAGCCCGGCGAGTGGAGCGCGGACACCGACTCCGAGGAGGCGATCAACGTCGTCAACACCGAGCCGTTCCGCGACATCGGCGGCACGTGGGTCAACTGCTACGGGGACCTGAGCCCGTGGGGCACCATGATCTCCGCCGAGGAGAACTACAGCCACCCCCGCGTCTCGT
This sequence comes from Halorubrum saccharovorum DSM 1137, assembly GCF_000337915.1. GTDB lineage: Archaea > Halobacteriota > Halobacteria > Halobacteriales > Haloferacaceae > Halorubrum > Halorubrum saccharovorum. The sequence continues at coordinate 79,103 of NZ_AOJE01000070.1, read as the reverse complement.
ACACCTACACCGTCGGCGACATCGTTGAGTCCGGAACGGGCGTCGGCAAGATCGGTGGCTGTCAGTTCTGGAACCGACCAAACCCCAGTGAGATCGGGAACGCCCTCGGCGACTACGTCGACGACGGCGAGATCGACGAGGTGTTCACCATTCAGGGCTCGTGGTCGCAGTCGGGCATCGAGAAGCTCGCGTACTACCTCGGCGCGGAGCCCGTGGATCAGACCGGCGACGGCAATCTCGCGACGACGCCGATCGCCGACGTCTACCCGAACCCGTACCGGTACGGCTACTTCGTCGACATCCGCGACCCGGCGGGCGACCCGCCGAACCCGATCAAGTACTGGGTGATGGGCCGCGCCGCGTGGGAGGCGCCCGACATCCAGGGCGACCGCCGGACCGTCTACGGCTGCTCGGACGGCGACAGCAAGGGGATCTACAAGTTCGTCGCCGACGAGCCGATCGACGAGTACGATGACACCGACGACATCGCAGGGACGCTGTTCGCCCCGAAGATCACCAACGACGCCGCCAACGCGGCGGAGGCCGGCGAGCGCAACTCCCCCGCCCAGACGCCGCTCGACGTCGAGTGGCTCCCGCTCGGGAGCGCCACCAACGGCGAGGTCGAGTCGTGGATCGCCGAGTACGACGACGTGACGCAGGCCGACTACCTGGAGACCCACGCCGACACCGACTGGCAGACCGACCCGGCCGCCGCGGTCCGAGAGGCCGACCTCGAGGTCATTCGCAACGGCAACCGGAACTACATCACGAACGAGGAGATCGTCGAGTGGGCGGCCCAGTACGAGGAGAACGGGCCGGCGGGCGTCGACGAGGAGCTCCGGCGCGTCCCCTTCCTGGAGACGCGCGCGGCCGCCAAGGAGATCGGCGCCTCCATCGAGTTCAACAAGGCCGAGGGGGTCGACAGCGTCGACGACTCCGAGCCCGGCGACTTCGTCTACTTCGGGATCTCGGAGCTCAACGACGCGCTCGCCGACGACGAGGGCGACGTGCAGCTCGACCGCGTCGACGGCGGGGTCGTCTACCGCGCCGAGCTGGAGCCGGACTACAACGTCTCGACGCTCGAACCGGTCATCACCGGTCCGGACTTCACCGACTCCCCGGAGGACGCCGACGACGCGCTCCGCAACATCGACAACGTGTACACGATGCGCGACGGCCGCGTGCTCTGCTGTGAGGACGGGTTCGGCGGCCCCGCCCGCTCGTACCCGAACGACGGACTCTACGTCTTCCAGCCGAACGTCCGCCTCGACGTCAGCTCCGTCGCCGTCGGCCAGGGCGACGCCGTCGAGGCCGAGGTCGTCGCGCGGAACGTCCCCGAGGGGATCGCCGGCGGCGAGTTCACCGTGAGCGTCGCCGACCCCGACGTCGTCGGGATCACGAGCGCGAGCTACCCTGACTCCGTCGGGCTCTCGGAACCGCCGACCGTCACCGACGACGGCGCGACGGCCTCCTTCCGGTTCGCCGACGTCGACGACGCGATGGAGCCGGCCGACACCGACTTCACGCTGGCGACGGTCACCCTCACGGGTCGCGGCGCCGGCGTCACCGACATCGACACCGCGGGGTCGCTCGACGACGACGACGGCGAGGCGGTCGACGTCGAAGCGCGGTCGGGGCTCGCGATCACCGGTCCCGCGAACGTCGGCTCCGGCGGGGACTCCCCCACGGACCCCGACGGCGACGGCTACTACGAGGACGTGAACGGGAACGGTCGCGTCGACTACGCCGACGTGGAACTGCTGTTCGACAACCTCGAAAGCGACAGCGTCGCGTCCAACGCACGGGCGTTCGACTTCAACCAGAACGACCGGCTCGACTTCGACGACGTGGTGAGCCTCTACGCGGAGGTCAACTAGTCGTCTCGACGCGCTCCCGCGGCTCACGCCGGGTCCCCGCCTCGCTCGGCACGGTCCCGCTCCGCATCCGCGCGCTTCGCGCCTCTCTGAGACACCCACCCAGACACACCAATGCCGAAACGCACCCATCCACGCGAATGACGAAACGAACCCAGACGCGCTCCGACGCCTTCGAAACGCCACCTCGATCGACGGTGACGGTCCTCGCGGTCGCCCTCGCGGGGCTCGCGGCCCTCGCGCTCCTCGGCGCGGGAGCGGGCCTCGCGACGGCCCAGGCCGACGGTCCGACGGTCAGCGTGACCGACACGGAACTCTCCCCGTCCGGCACCGCCACCGTCGACGTGGTGCTCACCTCGGCGCCGAACGGGCTCGCGGGGTACAACGTCGTCCTGACCGTCGACGACCCCGACGTGGTCCGCATCGAGTCCGCGAGCTACCCCGACCGGTTCGGTCTCACGACCGATCCGGCGATCGGCGACGAGGGGCGGACGGTCACGCTCGAAGCGGCCGACACGGGGTCGACGATCGACGCCGGGGCGTCGGACGTGACCCTCGCGACGGTCGAGATCGCCGGCGACGCGCCGGGGCAAGCCGAACTGGCCGTCGATCCCCGCCAGGTCGACGCCAACGACGGGGACCGGGTCCGGCCCGCGGACCGCGCCGGGGCCCTGACCGTCGCGGCCGACTCGTCGTCGGCGTCGACGTCCGGCGCCCGGGGCGCGGAGTCGCCCTCGACGGGACCGATCGACGAACTCGGCGGGAACGCCGACGGCCTCCCGATCGGCCTCGTCGTCTTGCTCGGCGCCGTGGCCGCGATCAGCGCGCTCTCGGCGCTCGCCGTCTCTCGGCGGCGCTCGTAGCGGTTCCGTAGCGTTCACGCCGACCGCGGCGCGGTCCGCGGCCGGCGCGAAGCGACCACCAGACCCACGATGTCACGACCGAACCACGCGACCACAGACGACTCGGCGAACCGCAACGCACCGACGAACAGCGACAGACCGATACACGAGTCCTACGCCTTCGGCGTGCGGATCCGCGAGGGGACGTCCGCGGACGGCGATCCGATCTACCGGTTCGAGGCCCCGACCCACGAGGGGATCGCGTTCGACGACCCCGACACCGCGGAGCTGTACGCCGACGTGTACTTCGACGTGAACGGCTTTCAAGAGGCCGGCACGGGCGACCGGGGCGTCCCCCCGACGATCATCCAGGCCGGTCGCGACACGCTCGTCGGCTACCTCCTCACGCAGCCGGACACCGGCCGCCACTGGGTCGCCTCGTACTACGGCGAGAAGCCCGAGAAGATCGACCGCTACGTCGCCCGCGTCCGGAAGCGCGCGCGGCTGATACGCGAGCGAGCCGCGGAGCGCGGCGTGGCCGAGACCGAGGGCTGAGACCGAACGGGGTCCCGCGTCCCGAACGTATTTCTCCCGCCCACCGCTCGATGGGCGCATGTCGGAACTGCCGCTCGACGCCTACTACGACCTGACCCGGATCGGCGAGGTGGCCGTCTCGCCCGCCGGCGACCGCGTCGCCTTTACCGCGACCGAGTACGATCAGGTCGCCGACGAGGCGGTCGCATCCCTCTTCGTCGTCCCGACCGACGGCTCTCGCGACCCGCACCGACTGACGAGCGCGTCGGGCGCCTCCTCGCCGTCGTGGGGGCCCGACGGCGATCGGCTCGCGTTTCTAGCCGCCCGCGACCGCGACACCGAGCGACGGGTCGGTTGGCGGGACCGGGACGAAGAGGGCGACGAGGCTGACGAGGAGAGCGAGGCCGACGAGGCTGACGAGGAGAGCGAGGCCGACGAGGCTGACGAGGAGAGCGAGGCCGACGAGGAAGAAGAACAAAAAGACGACGAACCCCTCGAAGACGGCGACCAGGAGCCGACGCCGCAGGTGTGGCTGTTCGACCTCGCGCTCGGCGGCGACGCCCGACAGATCACTGACCGCGAGGAGGGCGTCGCCGGCTTCGACTGGTCGCCCGACGGCGACCGACTGGTGATCGAGTCGCGCGACCCGACCGACGAGGAGTCCGACTACCTCGATCGGGTGCGCGAGGAGGGCGGGCCCATCGAGACGACCCGGCTCCAGCACAAGGTGAACGGGACGGGGTGGACCGACGACGTGACGACGTACCTCTTCGTGGTCGACCTCGACGACCCCGACGGGGACCCCCGCCGCCTCGACGACGCGTACGGCGGCGGCGCATTCCAGGACGTCGCCGGCATGGACCCCGCGTGGGGGGAGGGCGGCCGGATCGCGTTCACGTCCTGTCGGCTCGACCGCCCCGACGACACCACGGTCCGGGACCTCTACACGATATCCCCCGACGGCGGCGACGCGGAGCGACTCACCGACGGCGATCTCACCCACGGTGCGCCGGCGTGGCGGCCCGGAGGCGAGGAGGTCGCGACCGTCGCGAGCGACCCGGACGACCCGCCAGCCCCGGCCGAGGTGTACCTCGTAGACGGTGAGAGATCGGTCTCCCTCACCGCCGACCTCGACCGGACGGTCGCCCGCGGCGGGGGAATCGAGTGGGTCGACGGCGCGATGTACACCCGGATCGGCGACAAGAGCCACACCCGACTGGCTCGCGTGGAGACCGACGGGACCGCGGAGCGCGTCTTCGAGGCGCAGGGACGCGACCGCGCCATGGCCGCGTTCGACGTCGCCGCCGACGGGTCGACAGCGGTGACGGTCCTCTCGGACCCGGAGGAGGGAAGCGACCTATACGCCGTCGCCGTCGACGACCTCGACGCGGGGACCGACGGGCGCCGCGCAGGTGACGACGCGGGGACCGACGGGCGCCGCGCAAGTGACGACGCGGCGACCGAACCCGACTCCTTCCGGCGGCTCACCCGCGTCAACGCGTCGCTCATCGACGAGTTCGCGATGCCGACGGCCAGCCGCGTCGAGTGGGAGTCGGACGGCTGGACGATCGACGGCGTGCTCTACCACGACCCGGACGTGGATCCCGAGGAGGGCGAGCTCCCGCTGGTGGTGGCGATCCACGGCGGGCCGATGTCGTACGACGAGCCCGTCTTCAGCTTCGTGCACGCCGCGTTAACGAGCCGCGGGTACCTCGTGCTCCGGCCGAACTACCGTGGCGGAACCTCCCGCGGCCGGGAGTTCACCGCCGAGCTGACGGGCGCGTGGGGGACCGCCGAGGTCGACGACATCGCGGCGGGCGTCCGGGCGCTCGCGGACCGCGAGTGGATCGATCCCGACCGCGTGTTCGGCCACGGATTCTCCTACGGCGGGATCGCACAAGGGTTCCTGGTCACGCGGGAGCCGGAGCTGTTCACGGCCGCCGCGCCCGAGCACGGCATCTACGACCTCCGGTCGGCGTTCGGCACCGACGACACCCACGCCTGGCTGGAAGCGGAGTTCGGGCTCCCGTGGGAGGACCCCGAGGCGTACGACGCAGCGACGGCGGTGCTCGACGCGGGCGACATCGAGACGCCCCTACTGGTGATGGCCGGCAGCGAGGACTGGCGATGCCCTCCCTCGCAGTCGGAGCAGCTGTACGTCGCCGCCCGGAAGCGGGGGATCGACGCCGAACTGGTGGTCTATTCGGACGAACACCACGACATCGGCGATCCAGACCGCGCGATCCACCGGTTGGAGAAGATCCTCGACTGGTACGAGACGCACGACCCGGCGGTCGACGGGGACGACTGAGGGAAGGCCACCGCCGCCGAACGCAGAGCCGCGCCCTCAGTGCTCGACGAACTCCACGAGCACTCCGCCGGTCGAGCGGGGGTGGAGGAAGGCGACCTCGTGGCCCCACGCCCCGGGGCGCGGCTCCTCGTCGACGAGGTCGATCCCGAGGTCGCGGACGCGGTCGAGCGCCCCGGAGATGTCGCCGGTCGCGAGCGCGACGTGGTGGATCCCCGGCCCCTCCCGGTCGAGGTAGTCGTCGATCGCGCCGCCCGCGGTCGGTTCGAGCAGTTCGAAGTAGCCGCCGTCGTCGAGTTCGAGGAAGACGATGTCCATCCCGTCGAACGTCTCCTCGTGGGCGACCGGCGCGTCGAGCAGGCCGTCGAACAGGTCCGCGAGGTCCGCGGCGTCGCGGGTCGCGACGCCGACGTGGTCGAATCGCATGCGTCTCGGATCGAGCGCCGACGACTTATAACGCCCGAGCGGGGGAGATCACCCACCCTCCCCGCCGGGACCCAAAGGTTTGGGTGTGGCCCGCGAGTAACCGAGAGCGACTCTATCAGTGAGCGACTCAGAGACCGACCCGGCGACGGAGCAGATGACCTCGCGGAGCATCCTCGACTCGCTGCTCGAGAGCGGGCTCCACGAGATGAATCGAGAGCGGTCCGGCCTCCTGCTCTCCGGACTATCGGCGGGGCTCGACATCGGGTTCGGTCCGCTGATGATGGCGGTCGTGTTGACGCTGTCGCCGGGGAGCTTCGGCGACCTCACGACCGAACTCCTGCTCGCGAGCGTCTACTCCATCGGCTTCATGTTCGTGATCTTGGGTCGCTCGGAGCTGTTCACCGAGCACACGACGCTGGCCGTGATCCCGGTCCTCGACGGACAGGCCTCGGTCCGAGAGCTGGGCCGGCTCTGGGGGCTGGTGTACGTCGGGAACCTCGTCGGCGGCCTGCTGTTCACGCTGCTGGTGATCCTGTTGATGCCGGAGCTCGGCGTCGTCGCGCCCGAGTCCTTCGAGACCATCGCGCTGAAGCTCGTCGATCACGACCTCCCGTGGCTGTTCGTCGGCGGCGTCTTCGCCGGGTGGCTGATGGGACTCCTGGCGTGGCTCGTGACGGCGGCGCGGGACACGACCGCTCGGCTCCTCCTCGTACTGATCGTCGCCGGCACGATCGGCCTCCTCCACCTCCCCCACTCGATCGCGGGCAACGTCGAGGTGCTGTTCGGGCTGTTCATCTCGCCCGCGATCACGCTCGCCGACTACGTCGGCTTCCTCGTGTTAGCGACCTTCGGCAACGCCTTCGGCGGCGCCGTGTTCGTCGCGCTGCTGAAGTACGGGCACGTCGTCCGCGGCGCGAACTGAGCGCCGCGACCCTGGCGAAACGGTGTGGCGACCCGGGCGGAACAGTGCGGCGACCCGGGCGGAACGGTGCAGCGACCCGGGCGAAACGGCGAGGGGTCGCCGGCAACAGTTACGTTCTCACCCGTCGAACCGAAGTGACATGGAGCTCTCCAACACCGAGTCGGTCGCCGGCAGGGAAGTGACCGAAACGCTCGGACTCGTCCGCGGGAACACGGTCCGCGCTCGCAACGTCGGTCGCGACATTACTCAGGGACTCCGCAACCTCGCGGGCGGCGAGCTGAAGGGGTACACCGAGCTGATGACCGACGCCCGCGACCAGGCGCAAGAGCGCATGATCGAGGAGGCGGAGGCGCTCGGCGCCGACGGCGTGGTCAACGTCCGGTTCACGACCTCTTCGATCGCCGACAGCGGCGCGGAGATCCTCGCGTACGGGACCGCGGTGCGACTGCGGTAGCGGGGGCGACGGCCCAAGTGGCGCGTCGGACCGACCTACCGCCCCGGCTTGTACTCCCCGAACTCGTCGCGGAGCACGTCCGAGATCTCTTGGACCGTCGCGTACGCCTTCACGGCGTCGACGATGTGGGGCATCACGTTCTCGGAGCCCCGCGCAGCCTCTCGGAGCGACGCGAGCGCGTCGTCGACCGCGTCGCCGTCGCGGTCGGCCTTCACAGCTTCGAGGCGCTCGCGCTGGTTCTGCTCCTGTTCGGGGTCAACCTCCTCTAGGTCCATCTCCGGCTCCTCGTCCACCTCGAACCGGTTGACGCCGACGATGACGCGCTCGCCGTCCTCGATCTCGCGCTGGCGCTCGAAGGCCACGTCCTGGATCTGCCGCTGGACCCACTGGCTCTTGACGGCCTCCAGCATGCCGCCGCGGCGGTCGACCTCCTCGATGATCTCGAAGGCGTCCTCCTCGATCCCGTCGGTGAGGTTCTCGACGTAGTACGAGCCCGCGAGCGGGTCGATCGTGTCCGCCGCGCCCGACTCGTGCGCGAGGATCTGCTGGGTGCGGAGCGCGGTGCGGACGGACTTCTCCGTGGGGAGCGCGAGCGCCTCGTCTTTCCCGTTCGTGTGGAGGCTCTGCGTGCCGCCGAGCACCGCGGCGAGCGCCTGATAGGAGACCCGGACGACGTTGTTCTCGATCTGTTGGGCGGTGAGCGTGGATCCGCCGGTCTGGGTGTGGAACTTGAGCTGCTTCGATTTCGGGTTCTGCGCGTCGAACCGCTCTTCCATGATCTGCGCCCACATCCGGCGCGCGGCGCGGAACTTCGCGGCCTCCTCGAAGATGTTGTTGTGGGCGTTGAAGAAGAAGGAGAGCTGCGGGGCGAACTCGTCGACGTCGAGCCCGGCGTCGATCGCGGCCTGCACGTACTCGATCCCGTTGCCGAGCGTGAACGCGACCTCCTGGGCCGCGGTCGAGCCCGCCTCGCGGATGTGGTACCCCGAGATGGAGATGGTGTTGAAGTTGGGCGTCTCGGCCGCACAGAAGTCGAATATGTCCGTGATGAGCCGCATCGAGGGCTCGGGCGGGTAGATGTAGAGGTTCCGCGCGACGTACTCCTTCATGATGTCGTTCTGGATGGTCCCCCGAAGTTCCTCGCGCGGGACGCCCTGCTTGTCCCCCATCGCGACGTACATCGCGAGGAGGACGCCGGCGGGGGCGTTGATCGTCATCGACGTGGACACCTCGTCTAAGGGGATCCCGTCGAAGACGGTCTCGAAGTCGTCTAAGGTGTCGATGGCGACGCCAGACCGCCCCACCTCGCCCTCGGCCATCGCGGCGTCGGAGTCGTACCCCATCTGGGTCGGGAGGTCGAACGCCATCGAAAGCCCGGAGGAGCCCTGATCGATGAGGTAGTTGAACCGCTCGTTCGTCTCCGCGGCGGTGCCCATCCCGGCGTACTGGCGCATCGTCCAGAGCCGCCCGCGGTGCATCGTCGAGTAGACGCCGCGGGTGTACGGCTCCTCGCCCGGATTACCCAGGTCCTCGCGGTAGTCGTGGTCGGGGATGTCGGCCGGCGTGTACAGCGGGTCGACCTCTTGTCCGCCCGTGTCGGTGGTGAACGCCTCCTTGCGCTCCCCGAACCGGTCGACCGTCTCGCCGTAGGTCCCCTCCTCCCACGACTCCTTGGCCTCACGGATCGCGTCCAGTTCCTCAGGATCGTACATTAGTAAACCGGTCGCGCGAGCGCGACTTAACACTTTTCGGCGACGGGATTTCGGGCTGCTCGGAGGTCCGCCGCCGAAGGCCCGGAACGGTTCGGTCCCCGCCGACGGCCGGTTTCAAGTGTCGCCCGGTCGAACGCGAGACATGGACGTTCTCGCCGACACCACCGAGCGCTTCCTCGCCGCGACGGCGCCCGAGCACACAGCGACGCAGGCGGAGATGGCCGCCCTCGCGGACGAGTGGGGCTTCCCCACCATCGGGCCGGAAGCGGGAGCGGTCCTCCGGCTCCTCGCTCGCCTGACCGACGCGGATCGCGTCTTCGAGTTCGGCTCCGGCTTCGGCTACTCGGCGACGTGGTTCCTGCGCGGCGGCGCCGACGCCGTGATCTGCACCGAGTTCGACGAGGACGAGGCCGAGCGCGGCGTCCGGTTCGCCGCCGACGGCGGGTACGCCGACCGCGTCACCTTCGAGGTCGGCGACGCGATGGAGACGATCGAACGCTACGACGGCCCCTTCGACGTCGTCCTCATCGACCATCAGAAGCGCCGGTACGCCGACGCCTACCGCACCGTCCTCCCGAAGGTCCGAACCGGCGGGGTGATCGTCGCCGACAACATCACCAGGGGGCCGATCGACTTCGGCGACCTCGTCGCGCACTTCGAGGAGGGCGCACCGCTGCCGGACCGCGAGGTCGACGGGGAGACGCGGGGGATCGGCGAGTACGTCGGCACCGTGCGCTCCGACGACGCCGTCGAGACCGCGATCCTCCCGGTCGGGTCCGGGATTGCTGTGTCGACGAAGGTGGTGTGAGATCGCGGCGTCGCGGATATTTATAAATGAAGCTGCGGTCGGCGCACCCCGGTGAGCGGCCCGAAGGGCCGCGAACCGACGGTGCGAGGGAGTCGGTCGNGTGCGGTGGCGCGCCCCGGTGAGCGGCCCGAAGGGCCGCGAACCGACGGTGCGAGGGAGTCGGTCGCCCGGAGCAGCGCGGAGGGTGACCGACGAGGCTGGGGAGGTGTGAGGTGCGGTTGCGGCGCGGATGGGCGGGACTCAAAGGGGCAGCAGGCGAGGACGACGCTCGGCGTGCACGAGAGCTCCGCTCTCGTGCGCCAACCAGAACGCAAAGCGTTCTGGTGGCGACGCAAGCACTGCAGGGAGCGAACGAAGTGAGCGACTGAAGCGCGCAGCGAGCCGTGCGAGTCGTCGCCTGCTGGGGATTTGGAGGTGTTCGATGTCGATCTATGGCTAATCGCTTCTACCCGATTGACCGCATCGTACACCACCACCGATAGGCCGAACCTATTCGGGCGTCGCTCCCGAATCACGATCCGATGAAGGTAGGGCTCATCTCGGACGTTCACGCCAACCTGCCGGCGCTCGAAGCCGTCCTCGACGACATGCCCGCGGTCGACCGGACCGTCTGCGCCGGCGACGTGATCGGGTACAACCCGTGGCCGGCCGAGTGCGTCGAGCGCGTGCGCGAGGTCGCCGCCATGACCGTCCGCGGCAACCACGACCGCACCGTCGGCACGCCCGAGCGCTACCGGGCCAACCGCATGGCCGAGGCCGGTCTCGAACACGCGAAAGACGCTCTGTCGGACGACCAGCGCGGGTGGCTCGACGGCCTCCCGCGCGCCGAGTCGTTCGCGGGCGACCGGTTCCTCCTCGTCCACTCACACCCCGCGGCGGAGCGCGAGGACGCCTACGTCTACCCGGAGGAGTTCCCGAACCTCGACCGACACATGAGCGACTACGACGGGATCGTCCTCGGACACACCCACGTGCAGGGGACGCGGTCGGTCGCGGGCGGGGTCGTGGTCAACCCGGGGAGCGTCGGCCAGCCGCGCGACGGCGACCCCGACGCTGGGTACGCCGTGCTCGACACGCAGACCGGCGAGGTCGACCTGCGGCGCGTCGCGTACGACATCGATCGCGTGAGCGAGGCGGTCGCCGACGCCGGCCTTCCCGAGCGAACCGCCGCGAGGCTTTATAAGGGTGAGTGACGGGAGAGAGACGATCGGCGGTCGGGCAGCGAGCGACCGAATCACGGCCAGACGCCCGCCACGAAGAGGACGTTCCGCACCGCGGTCGCGAGCGACAGGACGCCGACGCCGGCGCACATCAGCGTCGCGACGAGCCGGCGGGTCCCGCCAGCGACCGCGACGGGGATCCCGATGAGGACCATTCCGGCGGCCTTGGTGAGCAGCATGCCGGGGACGAGTCCGAACGCCGCGATGAGCGTGGCGCCGACCGGCGACCCCTCGACGTACTGCCCGCCGGAGATGGCGACGTACGTCGAGGCGATGTCGGCGACGGCGCCGACGGAGAGGAGCGCGACGGCGGCAGCGAGTCGCGAGGGCACTGCCACACCGGAGGCGATGGACCGTAATAAGCTTCCGGGGGTGCGCGGAACGCGGGACGCAACCCCGTCGGACGCTCTGTTCGAGTGAACGCGGGCTGGTCGCGGCGCGCGCACAGCACGACGCCATTTAAACCTCCGCGACGCGTACGATCGGGTAATGAGTTCGTCCGACGACGAGTACGACATCGCGGTTGTCGGCGGTGGGCCGGCCGGGCTGACGACCGCCCTGTACGGCGCCCGGCTTGGCCACGAGACGGTGCTGATCGACCGCGGCGGCGGACGCGCGGCGATGATGGCCGACACCCACAACGTGATCGGCGTCACCGAGGACACCTCCGGCAACGAGTTCCTCGCCACGGGCCGCGAGCAGGTGGAGTCGTACGGCGGCACCTTCGAGCGCGGGTTCGTCACTGACGTCGAGCGCACCGGCGACGACCGGTTCCGCCTCTCGACGAGCGACGCCGAGCTGGTCTCCGAGCGGGTCGTCCTCGCGACCGGCTTCTCCGACGAGCGCCCGGACCCGCCTCTACCCCGGACCGGGAAGGGGCTCCACTACTGCCTCCACTGCGACGCCTACATGTTCGTCGACGAGCCGGTGTACGTGATGGGCCACGGCGAGGCCGCCGCCCACGTCGCGATGATCATGCTCAACGTGACCGACGACGTGGACCTGCTGACCCGCGGCGCGGCGCCGACGTGGAGCGACGAGACCGCAGAACAGCTGGCGGCCCACCCCGTCGATATCGTCGAAGAGGACGTGACGGGCGTGGAGAACGACCCCGACTCCGGCTGGCTGGAGGCGCTGGAGTTCGAGGACGGCACGCGCCGCGAGTACCGCGGCGGCTTCCCGATGTACGGTTCCGACTACAACACCGCGCTCGCCGAGGGGCTCGGCTGCGACCTGACGGAGGGCGGCGAGATCGACGTCGACGACCACGGCCGCACCAGCGAGGACGGCGTGTTCGCGGTCGGCGACATCACGCCCGGCCACAACCAGGTGCCGGTCGCGATGGGACAGGGCGCGAAGGCCGGCCTCGCGATCCACAAGGAGATTCGCGAGTTCCCGCGCTCGCGGGAGGCGATCGAGGCGGACGGCCCGGTCGACCCCGACGAGGTACCCGCCATCTCGCCGGAGCTCATGGCGACCGCGGTGGCCCACGAGGGCCACGCCGGCGGCCCGCGGGGAGAAGTGGCTGAGGCCAAAGGGAGGACGCCCGCGGCAGACGACGACTGAGGGACGCGCGATCACGCGCGTCCGGTCGCGGACCCGCGATACCGACCAGTTTTGATCCGTCCGCTCCGACCGCTCCCATGGGAACCACCGGCGCGGACTTCGACGGCGAAACGGTGTGAACCGACGGCGGCGCGAGTCTGTAGGGTGCGACGACAAACTGGTCGAACCGGTGTCCCTGACGGGTGACGCAGTCGCTCGAGAAATGCGCCGGCCGGGACCCTCGCTCACTCACCCGCCCCCTCTATCGACTGTTCGCTAATACAGAGGCGAGCGTAACGTTGCAATCAGCCGTGGAATGAACGTCTACCGGAAGGAGAGCGTGTCATTCAGTAAATGTCGTGTTGGTCGAGTTCGTGGCTGACCTCCTCCTGGCTGTCCCTCACGTTATCCACCAGTTGAATCAGCGCATCGAGGTCGATATCCTCCTCTCTGTCGATCTCGTTGCGTATTTCTTCGAGGAGTTTCTGTTGCGATTCGACGAGCCTCTGAATGTTCTCCGCGTCGGGAGTGTTCGGCGGTCGGAGCTGATCGAGAGTCCCCGTGTAGTCAGCCACGAGTAGTCGTACGAGTTCGCTGACGCTGTCCACTTTCGGATTGGCTTCTGCTTCCTCTTCCAGTCGCTCGATCTGCTCGGGATATAATGAGACTCCGATACGTCGAGGCTCCTCGATGGTCATGTGACTGGCGGGGTGGCGAAGCACGAAATATCCACGGGTAACGGAATGTCGAGGCGGTCTTTGAGACAAGAGGAACATTATGGAGAGAATACGTCACACGCAACGTTGAATGATTGACTCAGTGGAGGAGTGCTTACGCTTCTATTTTTTCTCAGATACTACGGAAGATCGGTTCGGGGCAAGTCGCCGTAACACATACGCAATAGTAGATGTTATAATCCCTATTGGTACACCATACATAACTGCTGTCCCCACGCCGGTCAAAAGTCCATAGTCAGGTTGGGGGTGATTAAGAGAGATGACACCGTACAGTGTATAGCCGCTCATGATGATGACGGCGACAGCAGTACCCATTAATATTCCGTCGTTTCGGTATGTATGTATCCCTGCCAGAATAATCGCTGATACTGTGACTCCAAGTGGACTCATAAGTAAACTAGATGAATTTCCCATCTCGAGATTCCCAGCCAGATAGAGTTGACCGAAGAACAAGGCCATGAGAATAACCGAGTACCCGAGATACCGAAGCGATAGTTTCAACGACTTTCCAAGAAGAAACGATTCTAACCGCGAGTCCATACATGTCGATAGTTCACTGGTTGTATAAGCTTTTCATCGAGAAGGATCGCGGGAAATAAGATATATAGATAGTAGGGAGCTGTTGAATTTTCAGAAATTTACATTTTCACACTCTCAATCGCTCAGTACACCACATCTACCTAACGGCGATTTCAGTGGAAGACCGTCGAATACATAGAATCTCAACGGGTCTCCACTAGTGTAGTTCTTCGACGAGCGCAGCAACCGCCTCGTCGACGAGATCGCTGTCAAGGCGACCGTGCCAGAAGTCGATATCCTCGTGGTCGATTGATTGGACTCCCCACGGGACGATCCGACTCACATCCGGGATCCCACCACGAAGCAACTCCCACGAGGAACGTCGATCAGGCCGTCCATCCAGGATTTCGACGTCAACGTGAGCGCGATACACTGCTCGCCGTGGAACGGTCGGCCTTCATGATTCGAGAGAATGAGCCAGGGCCGAGCATCTTCCTCGCCTTTGAACGGATCATCCCCGCAAACGATGTCGCCACGCTCGAAAATCGGTCTTCCTTCGTCGGTCACCGTTCGTCCTCGACGCTCGGATGTGGTTCCTCGGGTGCGTGTTCGCGCCAGGACTCCTTGTCCTCTGTACCGAGTCGCTGGTTGAACAGGGCGGTCGCTCGTTCGTACCCGCTGTATCCGTCGAGTCGCTCTGTGTCGTCGGTTATCGCCCAGTACGTCGCTTTGTGTTCGACGAGATCGCGGTCCTTCAGTCTCGAGAGCGCGGTGCTGACCGCGCCCTCATCGAGACCGATCTGAGAGGCGATTTCGCGGGCCTTGAACGCGCGATCATCGTTGGCGGCGAGAAATCCGAGGACCTGATCCGGGACGGAAAGTTCCTCGAGTTCGTCCTCGCTCGTCTTCTCGAAGGTATCCCGGTCGATGGACATCGTTGAGCAGAAATACGGTGTCAACCGTAATGAGTGTTAGGTGTGAAAGCAACGAAATTTCTGAAGGAGATACTCCGCCCCTAGCCTCGTCGAAGTTTTGACAGATATTCTTTCCGATAGCACTGGATAGAGAATTGACGACAGAGAAGTTCTCTGTCGGAGAGTGCGCCGGCCGGGACCCTCACGAGCGAACAGCGTGAGCGAGCGAGGGTACGGGCGGCGCACGAACGAAGTGAGTGCGCCGGCCGGGATTTGAACCGGAATCAGACGTGCTCGCTCGCTTCGCTCGCTGCGCGCGACTGATAGGGTTCAAATTCTGCGGCGATTTCTCTCACTTCGTTCGAGAAAATGCGCCGGCCGGGATTTGAACCCGGGCCATGAGCTTGGAAGGCTCAGGTCCTACCACTAGACCACCGGCGCGCGAGTGCGTCCGTCGATGACGCGTCTACACCTAGGCCGAACAGTTCTCATAAACGTTCCGTGTTCCTGACGACGGAAACGCCGCCTCGACGACAACGATCGCCCACACTCATACTTAATGGCCCACAATATTGAGGGGTGTTCCCGCGCAGTTAGAACAATTTTCAGAGGATTAGAAGCGTTCTGGGTACATATGTTGGTACGCGTCCAACGTACACCCGTAAGGTGACGACAATGTCATACCAATCGAGCAATCCCCTGGTCGACGAGGTCGAGTTCGCACTGGACGGCCCGTGGGCGGCGTACTGGATCGCCTTCCTGCGCGTCGCCACCGGATGGTGGTTCTTCCACGCCGGGATCACGAAAGTGATCGAGAACGGGTTCGCGTTCACCTCCGGCCCGGGCTACATGCGGGGCATGACCGACACGGCGCTCGGCGGGATCCCCGTCTGGATGGGGAACAACCTCGCGTGGCTCATCGAGCCGGGCGTCCCCCTGTTCGAGACCCTGATCGGGCTCGCGCTGATCGCCGGGGCGTTCACTCGGTTCGCCGCGTTCGGCGGGGTCATCTTCATGGTCCTGTTCTGGGTCGGCAACGCCGGGTTCGGACACGGGCTCGTCAACAGCGACTTCATGGGTCTGCTGTTGTTCATGACGATGATCGTGCTCTCGGCCGGCCGGTACTACGGCCTCGACGCGCTCATCGAGAAGCTCGACGTGGTCGAACAGCACCCGAAGCTCCGCTACCTGCTCGGTTAAGAGGTGACATCCAATGACTGACACGGACATCATCGACAAGGCGGCGATGGCGCTGAGCGCGGGACTGATGCTGCTCGGACTCGTCGGCATGGGTCTCTTAGAGATCCTCGTCGGCGCGCCGTACAGCCCGGTTCCGATGACCAACGAGGCGGGCGACGTGATCGCGGCCCCGCTGTTCTCGCCGCAGCTCCGCACCGGGGTCGTGCTGGCCGGCATCGCGGTGCTCGGGCTCTACGCGGCCTACAAGATCGTGACTCCGCTCGCCGACGACACGCGGACCGGCCACGAGACGGTCGCCGACTGAGCCGACCCGAGACCCGACCGCCGCGAAAGGCGGCGCGGCTACTCTTCTGCGGTCCCGCCCGACCGCCCGTCGAGTCTCGCGTCCGTCTCGTCCGCCCCTACCGGATCGGTCGCGGCACTCAGTCGCCGGACGCGGTGACCGTCGCGTAGCAGTTCCCGCTCGACACGTCGACCTCGACGGGTTCGAGATCGCTTCCCGCGAGGTCGGCCTCGAACTCCGCTGGCGAGTAGATGTGATAGTACCGCGGCACCGTCTCGCCGCCCGGAAGGGTCCAGTCGACGGTCGTGTCGAACCCCTCCTCCCGATCGAACCGGTCGTGGGCAGTGCTCCACGCGCTCACCAGCGCGGTTCCGCCCGGCGCGAGGACCCGCGCGAGCTCGTCGAGGCTCCGGATCCGGTCCTCGCGCGCCGGGAGGTGGTGCAGGGTGGCGACGTAGACGGCGATCCCGACCGCGTCGGTCGCGATCGGCAGGCTCGCGGCGTCGCCGTGGACGAACGAGACGCTCGCGTCGAACCCGCGATCGCGGGCACGAGAAACCGCCTCGCGGAGGAGCGCACGACTGAGATCGACGCCGACGACCGCGTCCGCGCGCTCGGCGAGCAGCTCCGCGTGGCGGCCGTTGCCGCAGCCCAGGTCGAGCGCGCGCGTCGCAGCGCGCCCGTCGAGGAACGACTCGACCTCCGGCCACGCGTACTCCCTCGTCTTCGAGAAGTGCGCGGCGATGCGGTCGTACGTCGACTGGGGGTCGGCACCGGTCTCGCGGTCGCCTCCCGGCTCGGGGTTCATGTCGGCCGGTCGTTCCGGACCGATTTAGGTCCGGTGGCCGCGGCGACGGCGCCGCCGCTCGCCCGACGGGAACTCACACCATGTCGATGACGAGGAACGCGGCGAGCGTCAACACGAGCAGGACGACGACGTGTTTCGCGCCGTCCCTGACCGATCCCTCGCCGAGTTGGCCGGCGACGATCCCGGAGCAGACCGCCTGTATCGCGGCGGCGTGGAAGAACAGCTGCTCGTAGGCGCTCGCGTCGATGTCCCCGAGCCCCTCGGTGATCCCCGTGGGACCGCCCGTCGCGCCCGGGAGGTCGCCGGCGGCGCCGGAGCCGGAAATCGCCGCCTCCTCGATCGCGGGGATGAACGACGCCGACAGCGAGGCGATGATGCCCAGGAACACGAGGAAGGAGATGTAGATCACGATAAGATACGTTAACATTACTTGCTGTCGCTCCCGGCGGAGCGACCACGTCGCGCGCGCCTCGTCGGCCGCGATCCGGAGTACGGGGCCGATGTCGCCGCTGGCGCGCATCGCGTTCGTGATCAGCGCGACCGCCCGCGAGGTCATCGGTGACCGGACCCGTCTCTCCAGCCGCTGGAGGGCGGTGGCCACGTCTGCCCCCCAGTCGATGTCGCGTCGGGTGCGCTTCAGGTCCTCCGTGAGCGCCTCCAGGTTCGAGTCCGCGACGCGCCGGACGCTCCCGACCACGGAGGTGCCCGCCTCGTTGACGCTGGCGAGCCGGTCCAGGAGGTCGGGGACCGCCGACTCGATCGCTCGGACTCCGCGCTTGCGCGCCTCGTAGACGACGGCGTAGCTCGCGAGCACGAGCGCGGTCGCGG
Source organism: Halorubrum saccharovorum DSM 1137 (assembly GCF_000337915.1). Taxonomy (GTDB): domain Archaea; phylum Halobacteriota; class Halobacteria; order Halobacteriales; family Haloferacaceae; genus Halorubrum; species Halorubrum saccharovorum. Next base: position 61,169 of record NZ_AOJE01000070.1, on the reverse strand, counting down.
CGACGATCGGCGTCTCGACCTGCGCGACCATCTCGGTCGGCGGTCCGAGGGTGATCGGGAACGCGGTCACGAGCAGGCCGACGACCGCGAGCGGGACGGAGAGGAGAAACACCGTGGACGGCCGGTCGAGCACGCTCTCGACCGGCGACGCGACCCACCGCCGCAGCGTCCGGACCCGGTCGTACGCCCGGAGGCGCTCGCGGCTCGCCGCCCACCGGTCGCGCGCGGACGGCCCGCGCGTCACGCCGCCGTCGGCCTGCGGGCGGCCGTCGGCCCGCACCGCGTCGCCCGCGACGCCGGTGCCGCCGGCGTCTCCCGCCGCCGGCTCCTCTTCGATCGCGTCGGAGAGGTCGACGGTCTCGGTGCCGCCGACGCCCTGGGTGACGCTGTCGACGTAGACCACGAACCCGAACGTCGCCAGCGGCACGCCGAGGTAGACCACGGCGCGCAACAGGGGAAGGGTGTCCTCCAACACGAGCCCGATCACGACGAGGATGGTGATGAAGAACAGCGGGCCGGCGACTAAGGCGGTGACGTACGCCTCCGCGAACGTCGAGAGCAGTTCGAGGTACTGCTGCTGTTTCGCCTCGGCCTCCTCCTGATACAGCTCGTACTGGTCGCTGAGGAACGCCGAGATGGGCTGACCGGTGCCCAGCACGGACGCGAGGTTCTCCGCGAAGTCGGCCAGGTCGTCGCTGGGAGTGCGCCGGGAGGTGCGCTGAAGCGCGGTGAGCGCGTCGGTCCCGAAGGCGTTCATGTCGCGGACGGCGACCGACAGCTCCGTCGCCGCCTCGCCGTACACCGCCTCGTTCTCCGCGAGAGTGTCCATGACGCGCGGGAACGGCATCCCCGACCGCGAGAGCGCGTACATGAACGCGACGGTACGGGGAAGGGTGGCGTCGATCTCCGTCCCCCGGGCGTGGGCGCGCTGGTCGAGCAGCTCCCACCGACCGTAGTACGTCCCGATCGCGAGCGCGGAGCCGAGCGTCGCCGACGCCAACGTCAGCAGGAGGAACACCGTCGGAAGTCCGACCTCCGTGAATCGAGTCACCTCCGCGACGAATCCGAGCGACGCGGGAAGCGTCTCTCGCAGGGCCGTCTCGCTCACGTCGAGCGCCGAGAGGAGGCCGGCCGCGGCGTACACGCCGATGACGCTGCCGGCGACGCCGAGCACGCCGGCGTACAGGAGCGTCTTGGCGGCGTACGTCCGGTGCGTGCCCGCGATGTGGGCGGCGCGCATCAGGTCGCGCTGGCGCCGGCGTCGCGGCCCCTCCTCGCCGACGTAGCTGCCGAAAAGCGACAGTGCGATGCGGGTGACGACCAGATCCGCCCTGTCGACGACCGCGGGCAACAGCAGCGCCAGACAGCACCCGAGCGCGGCGATCAGGGGGAGGTACGCGATCATCGGTCGCTCTGCGGTTCGAGGCCGTCGTCGCCCTCTCCCTTGGCCCCGTCGCTCCGGTCTTCGAGCCGTTCCATCACGCGCTCGGGGTCGGCGTAGTACTCGTTGACGAGGGCGGTGAACGCCCGGTAGTCGGTGACGCCGAGCGCGCGGAGCAGTTCGAGGAAGCGCTCGCGCCGCCGGACCTCGCGAAGTAGCTCCGACCGGGACCAGCCGCGCTCGTCGGCGATCTCCTCCATGAGCGACGAGTCGTTCCGGCGGAACTCGTCGGTCTCGGCGTCCCACTCGAACGCCGAGGAGTAGTCGAGCTCCCCGGTGCGCTGGTCGATCCCGCCGATCTCGCCGATCGTCTTCGCGCGTCGGACGCGCTGGTCGCCCGAGCGGGTCAGCGTCTGGATCGACAGCATGTCGAGCGACTGGACCATCGCGCGCGGGACGTTGATCGGCTCGTTCTCCAGCCGGTTGATCACCGTCTCGATCGAGTCGGCGTGCATCGTCGAGAAGGTGGTGTGGCCCGTGTTCATCGCCTGGAACAGGGTGATCGCCTCCTCGCCGCGGACCTCGCCGACCACGATGTACTCGGGGCGGTGGCGCAGCGCGGACCGGAGCAGGTCGTACATGTCGATGTCGGCGCCCTCGTAGCGGCGCTCGCGGGTGACCGACGAGAGCCAGTTGTCGTGGTATAAGGAGAGCTCGCGGGTGTCCTCGATGGTGAGCACCTTCGCGCGCGGCGGGACGAACATCGACACCGCGTTCATCGAGGTGGTCTTCCCGGAGGCGGTGCCGCCCGCGAAGATGAGGCTCTTGTTGTGCTCGATACAGAGCCAGAAGTACGCCATCTGCTCGACCGAGAACGTGCCGTACTCCACCAGATCGATCGGCGTGAACGGGTCCTCGGCGTACTGGCGGATGGTGAACGCGGAGCCGCGCGGCGTCACCTCCTCGCCGAGCGCGAGCTCCGCGCGCGACCCGTCCGGCAGCGTCGTCTCCACCATGGGGTCGCCGACGGAGATGTGGCGCCCGGACTGCTGGGCGAGGCGGATCACGTAGTTGTCGAGCTCCGACTCCCCGAACGAGACGTTGGTCTCGATGTCGGTGTAGTCGTCGTGGTAGACGAAGATCGGGAGGTCGTAGCCGTCACAGGAGATGTCCTCGATGTGGCGGTCGTTGAGGAGCGGGTCGACCTTCCCGTAACCGCGGAAGTCGCGGTAGAGGTAGTACGAGAGCGCGTGGAACGTGTCCATCTCGATGTCGACGCCGTATCCCTCCAACAGCTCTTCCAGCTCGACCCTGAGGGTCTCCTCGTCGGTCCGCCCGGTCCCCTCGCGGTACAAAAGCGGGTCCCGGATGTCGTCGACGACGCGCTCGAGGAGGTCGCGCTCGAACCGGTCGAGGTCCGGCTCGACCGCGTAGTACCGGTGTTCGCTCTCCGCGTCGTCGTACGTGATCACGACGTACGCGTACGGCGCGTTCACCCAGTACCGGTCGACCTCGCGTTCGCCGTCGGGGATCGCGAAGTCGGAAAGCGGGCCGTCCGCGCCCGGCCTGAAAGGCCGAACGTCGATGTCGGACCCACGAAGCACCTCCCACGTCCGCGAGAGCCGTCGCCGGAGGGCCTCGATGTGGTCCTCGGCGTCATCCTCGCGTGCGTCACTCGCCATCGTCGTTACGGAGCCGTATGCGCCGTGACGGTTTAAAATCCCCCCGGCGATTATCAGCGGCGACATCGGGGAGGCGTCGCGCGCGTCGCCGTGGCCGGTCCCCCACGTCGGCCGGCTCCGTCACCGGTCGGCCCGTTACGTTCATACGGGACGACCGCAAAGTACCGGACAGGCAATGCGGCGTGACTACTTCGAGTTGACCGTCGAGGGCGTCGACGACGACCCCGACCAGCCGGCGACGCCGCTGGTTCGTATCGACTTCCACGGACCGGACGGGCTCCTCCGCGACCGGCTCTCGGGGACCGACGGCGACCTCCTCGACGCCGACGACGTCGACGTGGCGTTCCGACTCCGCGAACCCCTCTCGACCGCGGACGACCCGGAGGGCGTGGTCGGCGTGACGAACCGCTACACCGGGGATTTCGTCCTCGAACTCAACGAGACGGCCACGGACGTGCTCCCCTTCATCCGCGCCGCGCGCGACTCGGCGGGCGACGAGGACGCCCACTACCGAGTCGAGATCGACGTCGAGGGCAAGCGGCTCGTCAGCTACGACAAAGACACCTTCCTCGTGTACGACCACGAGGGGAACCTCCTGCGCAACGAGAGTCTGATCCCGTCGGGCGTCGAGCTGTGACCGCGCGTCAGCCGTCTATTCCGCTGTTTTGAGGGCGGTCGGTCACCCCAACTCGATCGTCTCGATGTACCGGAGAAGGGATTCCAGCCCCTGATTCGCCGTGTAGTGGACCGTTCCAGCGTCGGCGTCATACCGGACGATCCCCGCCTCTCGGAGCTTCGGGAGGTGCGTCTGGACAAGTTCGGTCCGGATCTCCTCGGGCGGCGATGCGTCTCGGATCGGGAGTGCTCGATCGAGGTCGTGGACTTCCTCGACCAGCCGATCGAGCGGAATCTCCTCGCTCGGCCGGTTCTTCAAGTTGTACAGCAGCGTGCGCCGGCGCGCGGACGACAGTAGGTCCAGTATCGTATCGAAGGAGTACCGCATCGGTACCGTTTCGGGGCGGGCCGGGTCCGTCTTTGCCGCTCCGCCGGGTGGGGGCACCGTCGAACGGAACGTCGGTGCCGTCCCCGTTCTCTCACTCACCGTCGGGATCCAGCCGTCGGCCGGAGTGTACTCCACCACCGCGTCGTACAGCGGCCGAAGCATCGCCACCGTCTCTTCGCCGTGTTCGTCCGGATCGACATGGTGGTGAGCGATCACGCCGAGATGCTCGCAGAGGTCGTTGAGGGAGGTGATAAGGTCGATCACTCGCTCGGGGCTGTAGGTTGCGAGCAGCGCCGTCACCGAGTGGAGACACATGGCCGTCGTTTCGTCGGTGTCGCTCCACGCACCGAGCTGGTTGGCGATGACGAGGCCGATGTCGTGGAGGGTCGCGTTCTCGGGAACCCGCCGTACGGAGATCGGTCCCTCTCCGGAGGCCGGAAGCCGCTCTTTCGTCATACTCTGCCGCGCGTCGACGATCGTTGCCCGTGTCGGGAGTTCGCTGCCGGCCTCGCGCTGCCAGATCGACAGCCGCTCCGTTGGTGACGCCGAGAGAGTGACGCTCAAGACGTTGGTCTCGACGGCCGGATCGCGAGCCAACAGGTCGATACAGGCGCTGTCGTCGGGAGATTCGTGTAACGGAGCGAGAAGGAGAACGGACGACGCCCTACCGATCTGATTGCTGAGCGCGAGAGACGGATCGGTCACTGCCGCCTTTCGGTAACTGACTGTCATAAAGTTGTCGTCTATTCTATATTTTGCTACCACAGATCGCGGGTGAAACGATGTCTATCTCTCGATCTCTGTCACGCATCTCTCAATCTCTGTCACGCATCTCTCAATCTCTGTCACGTCCCTCGGTTACGGAGGAGGAGACATCGATCGTCGAACAGCCGTCTCTGTAACGGCTCGGTCCCCGACGGAGGGTCGACGGAGCCGCCGTGCTACAAGCTCACGTTGTCGGCGACGATCCGCACCTCATCACCGGGTCGGAGGTCGAACGCGCCGTCGCCGCGCCCGTCGTTCACGTCGCACTCGACGTAGCCGTGGCTCCCGACGGTGACGAGCCGGTCGCCCGGGTCGACCGCGCCGAACGTCTCGGCGACCGGGGTGAGGTCCCCGTTGATCCGGACCCAGTCGCGGCCGCGGATCAGCCCTCCCGGGACGTTGGTGACCACGTTGCCGAACCGGTCGATCGCGAGCACCTCGCCGTCGACGGCGACCGGGTCCCTCCCGTCGTCGCGCTCCACGGTCGGCTCGGGGAAGTCGAGGTCGACCGGGTCCGTTGCCGGCGAAACGTCCTCCATCGACGCGAGCGCCTCGGAGACCTCCGCCGGGGTCGACGCCGCCGGACCGCCGTCGAGCGCCGCCCGAATCCGGGCCGCGACCGGCGCGAATACGTCGCGGCCGTGGAACGTCTCGCTCGCCGGCTCGTCGACGTCGACGACGAACGCCTCGATCGCTTCCCCTCCCTCCTCCCCAGCGAGCGCTCGGGCCGGCGGCATCGCGAGCCCGTTGTCGGGGGCGACGAGCACGTGCGATCCGGCCCGGACGACCAAGGCGTCTCGGTCGGTGCCGACGCCCGGATCGATCACCGCGCAGTGGACGGCCGGCGGAAACTCCGAGAGCACGAAGCGGAGCCAGAAGGCGGCCGCCCGCGGGTCCCCCCGGGGGAGGTCGTGAGCGACGTCGATCATCTCGGCGTCCGTGTGCCGGCGGATCACTCCCTTCATCGCGGCGGGGTACGGCGACCCGAAGTCCGAGGTCAGCGTGATCATGAGCGATCCGCAGTGCGGCTCGTTCTTAAAAGGCGGGTGGCCGAACTCGACGGTGGGCGGCTGTCGGCTACGCGTCGGAGGGCGCGTCGCCGTTCGTGTCGGTCTCCGCGATCCGGCGGATGCGCTCAACGCCGTCGATCTCCTCGATCACGTCGACGACGGTCTCGGGGACCAGCGCCTCCCAGTCGCGGCCGTGGATCATACGCTCGCGGAGTTCGGTCCCCTCCAACACGTCGCGGCGGAACATCGGGGAGCCGCGGACCTCGACGCCGGCCTCTTCGAACAGCCGGACGACGAGGGGGTTGTTAGAGTACGCCACGTCGAACCGCGGGGTCATGCTCTGGACGTGGCTCACCCACACGGAGTTGCGCTCGAGGTCCTCGATCGGGACGACGTAGGTGGTCACGTCGAGCTCTTCGACGGCCTTCGTCACCATCATCACGCGCTCGCCGGCCGTGAACGGGTTTCGGGTCGTGTGAGAGTCGCCGGCCGATCCGATCCCGAGGACGAGCTCGTCGACCTCGGCCGCGATCTCCTCGACCATGTGTCGGTGGCCGTCGTGAAACGGCTGATACCGCCCGATGTAGAACCCGCGCATGGATCCACGTTGCGGGAGCCTTGTTTATAAACCTCGTGGGAACCGCTTTCGGACAATTTCGGCGTCTGTGGGGCGTATCGGGGGCGTTTTTCTGATTTTGCACCGATCGGCCGCGGGGAGAAAGTATATCAGTTGCCGACCCTTCGTTTTTCGTAGCGAACCCCGATTCTATGAGCAACGAAAAGGACGCGAACGACCCGCCGACCGAGGACCCCGACGAGCCGGACGAGTCCGGCGTCGGGGCCGCGGACCCGACGGGGAACGGCGAGGACGCCCGCGACGACGGCGCCCGCGCGCCGGCGGACGACGGCGTCGACGAGCCCGACGGCGCCGGCGACTCGGCTTCCGAGGAGGAGGCGGTCGCCGACGAGCCCGCCGAGCCCGACGAGATCTGGGACGACGGAGTCGTCGTCGACGACCCCGGGCCGGACGGCGCCGACACGGGCCGCGAGGAAGCGAACGGCGCCACCCCCGAGGGTGTCACCGAAGCAAACGAGGGCGGCGGCATCGACGAGCTCGGCAGCACCGTCGAGGTCGAGGGCGCCGAGATCGACGAGGACCCCGACGAGGACGACCTCCTCGGCGGGCTCAAGATCGACACGACGGCCGAACTCGAGATTCCCGACCGGCTCGTCGATCAGGTCATCGGGCAGGAGCACGCCCGCGACGTGATCATCAAGGCGGCCAAGCAGCGCCGCCACGTGATGATGATCGGCTCGCCCGGGACCGGGAAGTCGATGCTGGCGAAGGCGATGTCCGAGCTGCTCCCGAAAGAGGAGCTCCAGGACGTGCTCGTCTACCACAACCCGGACGACGGCAACAAGCCGAAGGTCCGGACGGTCCCCGCCGGGAAGGGCGACCAGATCGTCGACGCGCACCGCGAGGAGGCGCGCAAGCGCAACCAGATGCGGTCGCTGTTGATGTGGATCATCATCGCCGTCGTGCTGGGCTACGCGCTCATCATCGTCGGCCAGATCCTCGTCGGCATTATCGCCGCCGGGGTCGTCTACCTGGTCTTCCGCTACCTGAACCGCGGGTCGGACGCGATGATCCCGAACCTGCTGGTGAACAACGGCGACACGAAGACGGCGCCGTTCCGCGACGCGACCGGCGCACACGCCGGCGCGCTGCTCGGCGACGTGCGGCACGACCCGTTCCAGTCCGGCGGGATGGAGACGCCCAGCCACGACCGCGTCGAGGCCGGGGCCATCCACAAGGCGAACAAGGGCGTGCTGTTCATCGACGAGATCAACACGCTGGACATCCGCAGCCAGCAGCACCTCATGACGGCGATTCAGGAGGGCGAGTTCTCGATCACGGGCCAGTCCGAGCGCTCCTCGGGCGCGATGGTCCAGACCGAGCCCGTCCCGACCGACTTCGTCATGATCGCGGCCGGGAACCTCGACGCGATGGAGAACATGCACCCGGCGCTGCGCTCCCGTATCAAGGGGTACGGCTACGAGGTGTACATGGAGGACACCATCGAGGACACCCCGGAGATGCGCCGGAAGTACGTCCGGTTCATCGCCCAGGAGGTCGCGAAGGACGGCCGCCTGCCGGAGTTCACGGCCGAGGCCGTCGAGGAGGTCATCCTCGAGGCCAAGCGCCGCTCGGGCCGGAAGGGCCACCTCACTCTCCTGTTCCGGAACCTCGGCGGGCTCGTCCGCGTCGCCGGCGACATCGCCCGCGGCGAGGACGCCGAGCTGACCACCCGCGACCACGTGCTGCAGGCGAAGGGGCGCTCGCGCTCCATCGAGCAGCAGCTCGCGGACGACTTCATCGAGCGCCGGAAGGACTACGAGCTGCAGGTCTCCGACGGCTACGTCGTCGGCCGCGTCAACGGCCTCGCCGTGATGGGCGAGGACTCCGGGATCATGCTCCCGGTGATGGCCGAGGTCGCGCCCTCGCAGGGCCCCGGCGAAGTGATCGCCACGGGGCAGCTGAAGGAGATGGCCCAGGAGTCGGTGTCGAACGTCTCCGCCATCATCAAGAAGTTCTCCGACGAGAACATCTCGGAGATGGACATCCACATCCAGTTCGTGCAGGCGGGCCAGCAGGGCGTCGACGGGGATAGCGCGTCCATCACGGTCGCGACCGCCGTCATCTCCGCGTTAGAGGACGTGGGCGTCGACCAGAGCCTCGCGATGACGGGCTCGCTGTCGGTCCGGGGCGACGTGCTCCCGGTCGGCGGCGTCACCCACAAGATCGAGGCGGCCGCGAAGGCCGGCTGCACCCGGGTCATCATCCCGCAGGCGAACGAGCAGGACGTGATGATCGAAGACGAGTACGAGGACATGATCGAGGTCATCCCGGTCTCGCACATCAGCGAGGTCCTCGACATCGCCTTAGAGGGCGAAGCCGAGAAGGACTCGCTCGTCTCCCGGCTCAAGTCGATCACCGGCTCGGCGCTGAAGGAGGGGAGCGTCTCCGGTCCTTCCAGCCCGAGCCCGCAGTAGGGTAGCCACTCTCACCAACACCGATGCCCGACTGGGCGACGTTCGCGACCGCGACCGTCGCCCTGACGCTGCTGCTTTTGGTTCTCACCCGTCGTTCACGGCGAGCGCTGGAGAGCGCTCGGCTCGTCGATGCGCGGAGCGACGTGGCCGACCGCGACGAAGTCGGTGACGGTGACCGCGACGAAGTCGATGACGGCGACCGCGATGGAAACGCCGATGCTGACAGCGACGCCGCCCCGTCGCCCGACGCGGTCCGACGCGATCAGCCGGTCCTCACGACGCGCCTGTTGCTGGCCAACGCGGCCGCCACGCAGGCGATCGCGCTGGCGGTTCTCGTCGCGATCGGGTGGTGGGCCACGGTACCGGCGTCGGCGTTCGGGATCGGCGGGCACCCGACGCTCGGATCGTCGACGCTCGGTCCTCTCGAACTCCCCGGACACCTCGCTCTCGGCGTCGGCGCGGGAATCGTCCTCGCCGCCGGCAACGAGGCGGCCGCGTGGCTGGGCGCTCGGGCCGGCGCCGCGCCCTCGACGCGGCTCCGCGAGGCGATGGCCCCGACCGACGCCGGCGAGTGGGCGCTACTGCTCGCCGTCGTCCTCCCGGTCGTCGCCGCCTTCGAGGAGGCGCTGTTCCGCGGCGCGCTGATCGGCGCACTGTCTGTCGGCTTCGCGGTCGAGCCGTGGTTCCTCGTCGCCGCGTCGTCGGTCGCGTTCGCGCTCGGACACGGCGCGCAGGGGCGGCTCGGCGTCGTCGTCGCCGGGGGGCTCGGGGTCGCGCTCGCGGGCCTGTTCGTCGCCACCGGGAGCCTCCTCGCGGTCGCCGTCGCGCACTACGTCGTCAACGCGCTGGAGTTCGTCGCACACGAGCGCTCGGGGGCCGTTCCCTCGGCCCCGGAGACGGGGTGACGGAACCCCCCGCCTCCCGCCCCTTTTTACTCCGCCGGCGTCAACCACGGACGATGAGCGGAAAACCGACCGTCGGCGAGTACATGACCCGCGACGTCGAGACCGTGAGCCCCGACGAGACGGTGGAGACGGTCGCGCGACGCATGGCCGAGAGCGACGGTCACAACGGGTTCCCCGTCACGCAGGGGCGGACGGTCGAGGGGTTCGTCTCGGCGGCCGACCTCCTGCTCGCGGGCGACGAGGCCCCCGTCTTCACCGTGATGTCCGACGACCTCATCGTGGCGCACCCGGACATGAAGGTGACCGACGCCGCGCGCGTCATCCTCCGGTCCGGGATCCAGCGCCTCCCGGTCGTCGACGACGCCGACAACCTCGTGGGGATCATCTCGAACACGGACGTGGTCCGCTCGCAGATCGAGCGCGCCACCCCGAGCAAGGTGGGAAAGCTGATGCGGACGCTCGAACAGATCCACGGCGTCGGGCTCTCGGAGGAGCGCCGCGAGGTGGAGCTCACCAATCTCACGCCGACGCAGGCCCGAGTCTACGCCGACGAACTAGAGGGGCGGAAGTACGAGCTGGAGCGCGGGCTAGCGGAGCCACTCGTCGTCATCGACAACGGCGGGGAGCTCCACCTCGCCGACGGTCACCACCGTGTGATGGCGGCCCACGAGGCCGGGATCGATGAGATGGACGCGTACGTGATCGTCACCGACCGTCCCGTCGACCTCGGGATGGCCAAAACCGCCGAGAAGGAGGGGCTCGACGATATCACCGATATCGAGATCGTCGACTACGCGCGCCATCCCCTCGTGGAGACCACGAAGCGACTGCAGTGACCGCGCCCGCGGCCCCGAGCTTTCTCTTCGGCCGTCATCTTCCGTCCTCACGGCGACGACAGGTTTTTGAGAGCTCGCAGCGAAGTGACGTGTATGCGATCCAAGATCAAGGGCGCGCTGTCCCGAGCGAAGTACGCGGCGGTCGGGGCGGCGGTCGGCGCCGCAGTCGGTGGATTGGTCAGCCGAAACGCGGCGAGTACCGGCGGTGCGCTCGGCGGGCTCGCGGGCGCGACGCTCGCGGACCTGCGAAGCGGCGCCGACGGCGTCTTCGCGGAGTTCCGCTCGGGATCGGACGACGCGGACGGATCCGACGAATCCGACGACGCGGGCGCGACGATCGAACTGGCCGACGAGTAGCCGCAGCGGTTCCCCTTTTCGCGCGGAGCGTCCCGAAGCCGTTTCGGGAACGCCTATACGACCGGCCGGAGTAGCCACGGGCAATGACCGACACCGACGACAACGCGGGCGCGGGCTGGTTCGCGGGCGGTTCGCCCCCCGGCTCCGAGGCGACGGGCGACGAGGGGACGCTCCGCGTCCGAATCGTCGACGGCGAGGCCGACGAGCCGGACGACTGGCCCGGCCTCGCGGTCGAGTCCGGCTTCGCCGACTCGCGCGACGACTACTACGACCGGCTCCACGACGCGTCCGTTGCGGCGACCCGCGAGGCGGTCCGCGAGCGCGAGCGCGCCGACGACAGACAGCTCGTCCACGCGGTGCGGGCGATGGACGACTGCGAGCGCACCGCCAACGAGCTGGCCGAGCGCGCCGCCGAGTGGGCGGGGAGCCTCTTCGACGACGCCGAACCGGGGATCGAGGGCGCTCGCGCCGTGGCAGAGCGCGAGCCGGACGGCGAACTGGAGCGGCGCGCCGTCTCGCTCGCGGCGCGCGTCGCCGACCTCGCCGCGGAGCGCGACGCGCTCGCCGAGACGATCGAGCGGACCGCGCCGGCGGTGGCGCCGAATCTCACCGAGATGGCCGGCCCGGAGCTCGCGGCTCGGCTGATCGCGCTCGCGGGGGGGCTGGAGTCGCTCGCGAAGAAGCCCTCCGGGACCGTGCAGGTGCTCGGCGCCGAAGAGGCGTTGTTCGCCCACCTCGCCGGGCGCGCTCCCTCGCCGAAACACGGGATCATCTACACGCACGAGTACGTGCGGAACACCCGCCCGGAGGATCGCGGATCGGCCGCGCGAGCGCTCGCGGGCAAGCTCACGCTCGCGGCCCGGGTGGACCACTACTCGGGCGAACGCCGCGAGACGCTCCACGAGGAGCTCCGCGAGCGAATGGCGACGATCCGGGCGCGGGCGGAAGAGGGGGGCGACGGTAGCGGGAGCGATGGCGGGGGCAGCGACACCGACGCGGAGGGCGACGCATGAGCGCTCCCGACCTACCGGCGGGCGTCGAGCGCCGCGAGATAAACGGGGAGACCCGGCTGGCGACCCGCGGTCCGCCGGTGTACGGCGAGCCGACCGCGGACGGGTGGCGCGCGTGGGACGCCGGTCGCTCGAAGCTCGGCGGGATGTTCGAGCTCGGGGTCGAGACGGGGCTCTCGGGCGGCGAGACGGTGCTGTACCTCGGCGCCGCCAGCGGGACGACGGTCAGCCACGTCGCCGACTTCGCGGGGCCGACGTACGCGGTGGAGTTCGCGCCGCGCCCGGCACGGGACCTCGTCGAGGCGGCCGAGCCCCGCGACCGGCTGTTCCCGCTGTTGAAGGACGCCCGGACGCCGAACCGGTACGCGCACGTCGTCGAGAGCGACGTGGACGCCATCGTCCAGGACGTGGCGACGCGCGGGCAGGCGGAGGTCGCGGTCCGGAACCGCCAGTTCCTCGCTGACGACGGGCGGCTGCTGCTCGCGATCAAGGCGCGCAGCGAGGACGTGACGGCGGATCCCGAAACCGTGTTCGAGAGCGCGCTCGATCGGCTCCGGGAGGCCTACGAGATCTTGGAGACGCAGCGGCTCGACCGGTTCCACGAGGACCACCTCGGCGTCGTGGCGACGCCGCGATAGGGTGCGCGGTAGCGGAGGCGTCGCGGCGGCGGGGTGAGTACGTCGGGGAGTGTCAACGCGGCTCGACCTTATACCGCTTCGGCTCGCTCGCCGATCGCCTCGAACAGCTGCGGCACGAACGCCTCCGCGAGCGGCGACAGCTCGTACACCCGAGCCTTTCCGTCCCGGAATTTCCCGACGAGGCCCGCGTCTTCGAGGGTGTTGAGGTGATGGTACAGGTCGTTTTGACGGCGATCGAGGGCGTCTGCGAGCTCGCCGCTCTCGATCTGACCCTCCCGGGAGAGGAGGTACAAGAGCGTGAATCTGGTCGGCTCGCCCATCGCCTTGAGTCGCTCGCTCTCCCGATCGAGGTCGAGCGACCCGTCGAGCAGCTCCGATTCTACTCGCCTGTACCCCTCCGGACGGGCGTTCGCGGCTTCGCTCCGGTCGGTGACTTCCGCTTCCCGTTCGCTCATACGCGTGTGTTCGTCGGCGAGACGGATATACTTAATCGTCGTTAAGAAGAACGGTGGGCAGTATTGATAATCGAAGCGGCACCGAGACCGGACACGATGACCGGCCTTCGAACGTACCAGGACACGCCGATCCGAGAGATCATCGTCGGATCCGTTCCGTGGGCGGACGCCTCCGACGCACTCGTCTTCCTGATGGGTCCGTATCGGCTGCTGGACCCGTCGTATCTCTATCCCGACGACGAGTACCCGTTGCCACCGGATCCGCTCGCTCCCGAGAGTGACGACGCGGCTCCGGATGCGATTCAGGCCACACTCAGATCGATCTGTCGGGCGGTCTCGGCAGAGACGCAAGCAGCGCTTTTCATCGCGAGCGACGTTGAGATTCCGACGAAGCAAGAGGTCACAACCGAAGAGCTCGCGGAACCCGGCATGGCGGTGATCGACCAGTCGGTCGCGTTCGCGACGGCGAGTGACGGGAACGCGTTCGTCTTCACGAAAGCGGGGCTCACGACCGGTGCAGGTGCCGAAGCGGGCGCAGTTCCGGAGCACTTCAGCCTACGAGACACCGACGCAGCCAGACGAGACCCGCGGACGTTCTGCATCTTCTCTGAAGCCGAACGAAGCGGCGGGGGGCGAAAGACGTACGAGCCGAAATTCAGCAGCGCGTCGATCGACGAGATGGACGACGCCTACAGTCTGCGTTTCCGGTATTTCGTCGATCGAGACGAGCTGGAAGAGAAGCTCATCGACTTCGTCGAATCGTACGTTATTCCATTATAAAGAGAAGTACCGCGGACGCGGCGGCGCGCCTCCGAGATCCCTCAGCGGTCCTCCGCCGTGGGATCGAACAGGTCCTCGATCCGGCAGCCGAAGTGGGCGGCCAGATCGAAGGCGAGCTCCAGCGAGGGGTCGTAGCGTTCGCGTTCGATCGCGTTGATCGTCTGGCGGGTGACGCCGACGGCGGCGGCGAGGTCGGCCTGGCTCTCGCCGGTCTCCGCGCGTCTGTCGGGGATGTCGTTTCTCATGTCCGGTACTTGTAGTAGAGGACGAACGCGCCGAACACGGCGGACACCGCGAAGAGGGTCCACATCGCGCCGTAGAATTCGCCCGGGAGCGTGACGATCCCGCTCTCCTCTAACACGAGCCCGCCGGGCGCGCCGAGGATGAACACGTACGCGAAGACGTTCATCGTGCTCTCGCTGGCCTTGCGCTCGATAGTGGTGTCGCGCTCGTCGTACAGGTCCACGGGGCTGAATCGCTGGACGAGCCCCATCCCGAGGCCGCCGGCCCAGTAGAGGGCGACGCCGAGGACGAACCGATCGAGGGCGACGGCGACGAACAGCGCCGCGATACCGGCGCCGAGCAGTGCGTAGGCGATGCGTTTGTACCGTTTTCGGGTGGAGGGCCGCGTCGTCGCGGGGGTGGTGCGTTCGCTCATGATTGCGCGTAAAGCGAGCGCGATCTGGTTGTAAAGCTCGCTTTACAGTAAAGCATCCTTTACGTTTGCTAATAAATCTATCGCCGATGGCGGATCGGGGCGGAACAGGGCGTTAAAAGCGGTCGGGAGGCGTTCTCGGCGGACTCACCACGTCGGCGGTGAGAAGCCGGCGTCTTCCAGAATCGGCTTCCAGCGCTTCTGCACCGAGAGCCTGGAGACGTCCATCGCGTCGGCGACGGCGGACTGCGACCGCTCTTGGCCGCGGATCAGCGCGGCGGCGTAGAGGCTGGCGGCCGCGACGACGCGCTTCCCGCGGTCGTCGTCGGGGGCGCGCGACAGGAAGAGATCCGTCGCCGTCGACAGCGTCTCCTCGTCGAGGTCGAGCGTCGCGCACGCGTCGTCGAGCCGGTCGATCCACGCCGCGTTGTCGACGCGATCGCTCGCGCGGTACATGGCCTGCAGTTAGGCGCACCAGTTTAAAAAGATCGCGCGGGGGAGAGGCGAGTCGAGTCGGGGATCCCGGGGCGATCGGAGATA
The DNA here is from genome assembly GCF_000337915.1 of Halorubrum saccharovorum DSM 1137. GTDB lineage: Archaea > Halobacteriota > Halobacteria > Halobacteriales > Haloferacaceae > Halorubrum > Halorubrum saccharovorum. The sequence continues at coordinate 46,098 of NZ_AOJE01000070.1, read as the reverse complement.
CGAGGCGAGTCGGGGATCCCGGGGCGACGGAGAGCGCGAGCTGGCCACGCCTCCTCCCGGTCGTCGCCCTCAAGTCCGCGCCGTCCGTACGACGGGTATGTCGACGCACGCGTGGACCGAATCGCGGGTCCGCGAGCTCCACGACGATCTGGTGTCGCTGTACGAGCCGGTGGACCGCGTCGCCGAGCACGGCGCCGATCCGACCGCCGACCCCGGCGAGGGGGTCCGCCAGCTGGTGACGACGATCCTCTCGCAGAACGTCGCCGACGCGAACACGAGCCGGGCCGCGGAGGCGCTCTTTGAACGGTACGACGACTTCGCGGCGATCGAGGCCGCGGACCACGAGGAGCTGAGAGAGACGATCCGGGTGGCGGGGCTCGCCGACCAGAAGGCCGCCCGGATCCAGCGCGCGCTGGCCGCCATCCGCGAGGAGACCGGCGGGGCGTACTCGCTGGCGTTCCTCGACGCGATGGCGACCGACGACGCGAAGGCGTGGCTCACCGAGATCAAGGGCGTGGGGCCGAAGACCGCCAGCGTCGTGTTGAACTTCCACTTCGGGAAGCCGACGATGGCGGTCGACACCCACGTCGAGCGCGTCTCCAAGCGGTTCGGGTTGGTGCCGGAGTCGGCGTCGAATCAGGCGGCGCACGACGCGCTCGACGCGCTGGTCCCCGACGAGCTAACCTACCCGCTCCACGTCCTGTTGATCCGGCACGGTCGCGAGCACTGCTCGGCCCGCGGCGCCGACTGCGACAACCCGGTGTGTGAGGCGTACTGCGACTGCGAGTACTGTTGAGACGTGGGATCGGCGACGTACATCTTCAAAGCCCCACCCACTCGGCAGTGCGTAATTGGTAACTGTGGATCGACGGCGAAGACCTCCAAAGCCCCAGTCGCGAGGACTCGCGCGGCTCGTGGCGTTCCTCACTCGTTCGCTCCGCTCACTCGCTGCGGTACTTACGTCGCCGTGCTTCGCCCTCGCGACTGCCCCTTTGAGTCCCGCCCCGCACCGCACAGCCTCACGCCTCCCCAGCCTCGTCGGCCGGCGCTTACAAGCGCCGGCCGACTCCCTCGCGCGTGCACCTCGTGCCCTTCGGGCGCTCGGCGGCACGCGCCGCCGCAGTTATCGCACGGTCGCCGTCGTCGGTTCGTCAGGTTCTTGAGTCGGTTTCGCCTACGCTCGGTCGCGCGCGGGTTGCCGAGCCAGGCCAAAGGCGTAGCGCTTAGGACGCTATCCCGTAGGGGTCCGCCGGTTCGAATCCGGTCCCGCGCACTGAGCGAAGGAGCGTAGCGACTGAGCGAGAGAGCAGGTGCGGATTTGAATCCTGGAAGTCGCGCGCGACGAGCGGAGCGAGTGAGCACGTCTTCCTCCGGTTCGAATCCGGTCCCGCGCATATCTCTCCGAGCAATTCGCGAGGAGAGGCATTTCGACGAGGATTCGAACCCTACCAGACGCGCGCAGCGAAGCGAGCACGTCTGGTTCCGGTTCGAATCCGGTCCCGCGCATGCTTCTGCAGGCGGCGATGGAAGGCGACGGTTCCCCGGATCGATCCGCGCCACTCGCACAACACTTGCCGCTTCCGAGGTTCCCGCACAAACACGACCGCTATCGGAGAACCCCGACAGAGTTGGCCGTAGCGGGCCTGATTAAGTCGATCCGGGTGGATGAGCGGGTATGGACACCGAATTCGCGTACTGGGTGCCGAACGTCAGCGGCGGGCTGGTCGTCTCGGACTGGGAGACGGAGACGGACTGGACGTACGACTACAACCTCGATCTCGCCCGCACGGCGGAGTCGGTCGGGTTCGACTACGCGCTCGCGCAGGCGCGCTTCTTCGGGAGCTACGGCGCGGACAAGCAGTTGGAGGCGCTGTCGATCGCCAACGCGCTCGCCGCGCAGACCGACGAGCTGCACGTGATCGGCGCGGTCCACCCCGGGCTGTGGGAGCCCGGCCCGCTGGCGAACTTCATCTCGACGGCCGACCGCATCAGCGACGGGCGGTTTTCGATCAACGTCGTCTCCGGCTGGTTCAAAGGCGAGTTCACCGGGTTCGGCCAGCCGTGGCTCGAACACGACGAGCGGTACGCCCGCTCGTCGGAGTTCATCGAGGTGCTGCAGGCGCTGTGGACCGAGGAGCGCGCGACCTACGACGGGCGGTTCTACACGATCGGGAAGGACATCGAGGGGTTCGAGGGCGCGCCGATGGAGCCCAAACCGATCCAAGATCCGTACCCGCAGGTGTTCCAGGGCGGGAACTCGCAGGCGGCCCGCGAGATGGCCGCGAGACACGCGGACGTGCTGTTCATCAACGGGGGCAGCCTCCAGGAGATCCGCGCCGTCATCGACGACGTCGAGGAGTACGCCGCGGAGTTCGGCACGGAGCCGCCGCGGTTCGCCGCGAACGCGTTCGTCATCCAGCGCGACACCGAAGCGGAGGCCAAGGAGGTCTTGGAGGGGATCATCGAGAACGCCACCGACGAGGCGGTCGATGCGTTCAAAGACCAGGTGAAGGAGGCCGGCCAGTCGTCCGAGGAAGGCGAGGGGATGTGGGCCGACTCGGACTTCGAGGATCTCGTCCAGTACAACGACGGGTTCAAGACCGGACTCATCGGGACCGACGACCAGATCGTCGAGCGGATCCGGAAGCTGGACGCGATCGGGATCGACATCGTCCTCGCGGGGTTCCTCGACTTCGAGAAGGAGCTCGAACGCTTCGGCGAGACGATCATCCCGGCGATCGACGAGGCGGACCCGCTCGACCCCGAGGCGGTCGACGCGGTCGACGAGATCGAGGAGATCGGCGGCGCGAAGGTGGCCCGGTAGATGACCGACAGAACGCTTCTCGGGATCGTCGGCAGCGTCTCCGCCGACTCCCGGACGCGGACCGCGGTCGAGGTCGCGCTGGACGCGGCGGCCGACCGAGACGGCGTCGAGACCGACGTGCTCCACCTCGCCGACTACGACCTGGACACGGCTGACGGTCGCGGGATCGACAACTACGAGGGCGACACCGCCGCCGCGCTCGACCTGATCGTCGAGGCCGACGCCTACGTCGTCGGCACCCCGGTCTATCGCGGGTCGTACTCGGGCGCGCTCAAGAACCTCCTCGACATGGTGCCGCGCGACCAGTGGCAGGGGGACGTGGCCCCCTTCGAGAACGCGGCGGTCGGACTCGTCGCGACCGGCGCGACGGACCACCACTTCCTCGCGGTCGATCAGGAGCTCCGCCCGGCGTTCGCGTTCTTCGGGGCTCACGCCGTGGGGGGCGCGACGTACGCGAGCGGCGACGACTTCGACGACGGCGAGCTCGTCGACGCCGACCTCCGCGAGCGACTCGAACTGCTCGGCGAGGCGACCGTCGATCTGGCGGCCGCGATCGACGAGTCGGAGGCGCTCGGGTCGCTCGGGCCCGCGATCTGACTCGAATCGATCCCGATACTGAAGGCCGAACTCACGCCAGTTCGGAAACGGATTCCGTATATCACGTCATTGATTGCTGGTTGCACCAACCATATGTGGGCGTGTCGTATCGGTTGGGCTATGGCTGGACCGCCGATCCACGAATTGCACTTCGCGGAGGAGCCGAGCGTCGACCAAGTCCCCGGTCCGAACTCGCGGCGCCTCCTCGACAGACAGGAGGCGATCGACAGCAGCGCGGTCGCGTACCCGAACGACATCCCGCTCGCGTTCGAGGAGGGGCGCGGTGCGACCCTCAAAGACGCCGACGGGAACCTGTTTCTCGACTTTTTCGCCGGCATCGGCGTGTACAACGTCGGCCACGCGAACCCGTACGTCAACGAGGGCGTCCACGAACAGATCGACAAGCTCACGCACTCGGTCGACTTCCCGACGGAGCCCCGGCTCGACCTCATCGACAAGCTCGACGAGATCGCCCCCGGGAGCCTCGCCGGCAACAGCCGGTTCGTCTTCGGCGGCCCCACCGGCAGCGACGCGATCGAGGCGTCGATCAAGCTCGCGAAGTACAACACGGGCGGGAACGGGCTGCTCGCGTTTCGGAACTCCTACCACGGAGCGACGACCGGGGCGATGAGCATCACGTCGAACAAGAAGTTCAAGAAGCCGTACGCGCCGCTCTTGCCCGACGTGGTCCACGCGCCCTTCCCGTACCCGTTTCGGGAGGGTCGTAGCCCCGAGGAGTCGGTCGACCGCGCGCTCGAAGAGGTCAGGGCGATCGTCGAGGAGCCGTACGGCGGTCTCACGGACCCGGCCGGTATCTTCGTCGAGCCCATCCAGGGCGAGGGTGGCGTCGTCGTCCCGCCCGAGGGGTTCCTCTCGGGGCTGCGCGAGATCGCCGACGAGAACGACCTCCCGCTGGTGTTCGACGAGATCCAGGTCGGGATGGGGCGCACCGGCGAGTGGTGGGCGTCCGATCACTACGACGTGACGCCGGACGTGATGACGACCGCGAAGGCGCTCGGCGGCAACGGTCAGCCGCTGTCGGGAACGCTGTATCACGAGGACCTGGACACGTGGGGGTCGGGCGACCACGCCGGGACCTACCGCGGACACGTTCCCGCGATGGTCGGCGGGCTGCGCGCGATCGAGTACATCCAGTCGCACGACTTACTCGACCACGCGACCGAGGTCGGCGCGTGGATCCGCGCCCGCCTCCGCGACGCGGGCGAGGGCGACCCGGGGCTCGGCCAGGTCCGCGGGAAGGGGCTGTTCGTCGGCGCCGAGTTCGTCGACGCGAGCGGCGACCCGGACGACGACCGCGTCGAGGCGATCCAGCAGTACTGCTACGAGCGCGGCGTCCTCGTCTGGACGGCCGGCCAGTACGGCAACGTCATCCGACTGCTCCCGCCGCTCGTCCTGACCCAGCGGCAGGCGGAGGTCGGGACCGAGGTCATCGCGGACGCGATCGACGCGACCGCCGAGTAACCCCGCTCGGTGCCGCTCAACCACCGATATCGGCATCTCCGTTTCGATCGCGGTCCGCGGGCGCTTTCGGTCAGAACCCACGCCCGAAAATATATACGAAGCAGAATTTACAGTAGGTTTATATCTTCACCGAGCGATAGAAGACTGTAAGTAAAGGTATCATGTCTCAAAATGAACTCTCGCGGCGAATCGTACTGCGGAGGAGCGCTATCCTCTCGACGTCGCTCGGACTGGCCCTGCTGACGACGACGGGGCAGGCGGCGGCGATGAACAAAGCGGAGCTCATCGAGTCCATGGCGAGCGAGGCCGAACTGAGCAAGTCGGACGCGAAGGCGGCGCTGGACGCGTTCACCGGCGCGGCGACGGAGGCCCTGAAGAGTGGCGACAGCGCCGCACTGATCGGGTTCGGCTCGTTCAGCATCTCGAAGCGCTCCGCGCGAACGGGGCGGAATCCGCGGTCCGTCAACGGACCTGCGGACGACTCGCCGGTGACGTTCGACTGGTGTCCGGAGTTCGCGGCCGCGCTCGATCTCAACCCCGGTCGGGGCGACGAGGCCAGCGCCAAGTGTCGGGACGCCGACGTGGTGATCGACGCGGCGTACGTCGCGCGTGAAACGCGAGGCGACTCGGACGAGGGATTATCCGAGAGGGACGCGAAGCGGGCGCTCGAGGCGTTCATCGACACGACGACGAAAGCCCTGAAGAAGGGTGATCGGTTGTCGTTGGGCGAGGAGGGAGGAGATGAGGCGTTCGGCACGTTCAGTATCTCGAAGCGGTCCGCCCGGACCGGACGCAACCCCCAGACCGGGAAGAAGATCCAGGCCGCGGCGAAGAACGTGGTCAGGTTCAAGGCGGGTGCCGAGCTCTCCAAGGCAGTGAACTGAACGACGGGAGTTCGACGGGCGTCACTGCACCGAGTTCGAGCGGCGCGTTTGCCTCACGCCGGCAGCGCCGAGTCGGGGACCGTGCCGTCGTCGTCCCACCCGCGGATCTCGTAGTAGGAGTCGATGGCGTCGTCGAGGCCGGGGAGTTCGTCCTCGTAGGGGAGGCGGTCGTCGTCGCCGTCGATGCCGCGCCGGTTGTTGAAGTGCCGCTCCAGAGTCACGGTCCGCGCGCCCGCCGCGAGCAGCTCCTCGAACTCGGCGTCGAAGAGGAGCTCGTAGCGCTCGGGCGTCATGAAGTCGCGGGAGAACTTGCAGACGACGCCGCTGTCGTTGAGCGCCATCAGGTTCTCGCGCTGGACGAGGCGCTCGGCCTTCCCCTCGAACCCCGCGGGCTCCATCGCCTCTTCCTCCTCGACGAGGGGATACTCGACCGAGTAGAAGGTCGCGTACATGTGGTCGGCGCCGCGGTTCGCGACCGCGTACGAGAGCGCCTGCCCGTGGAGGAGCCGGCCCTCGTGGGCCGCGAAGTCCATGTTCTTCACCGACCAGTTCCCCACGCCGAGGTCGTCGTGGATCCGGCCGATCCCCTCCGCGAGCCGGTCGCCCACGCCGTCGCGCTCGGCGATCTTGTCGACGAGGTCCCAGATGAGTTCGCGGTTGCCGAACTCGTCTTCGGCCTCCAGGTACGCGGCGATCGTGTTCCCCGTGGAGATGGCGTCGAGTCCGTACTCGTCGCAGCGCCGGTTCGACTCCATCACGTCGACGATGTCGTCGATCCCGGAGTTCGAGCCGAACGCCATCGCCACCTCGAACTCGGGGCCCTCTGTCTCGACGCCCCGCTCCTCGTCGCGGGTCGGGAGCTTGCAGGCGAACGCGCAGCTAGAGCAGGTCCCCTTCTTATACTTCTTCTCCGCGACGGCGGCGCCGTTGATCCCCTCGACGCCCTCGAAGGATCGCTCGGAGAAGTAGTACGACGGCAGCCCGTCCATCTCGTTGGCGAGGTCCATCACCGCCACCGTCCCCTGCTCTTTCATGATGTGGTCGTCCGTGGCGGCGTCCCGGTGGATCTCGTTGGCGGTCGCCGAGATCTCGATCTCGGGCGCCGAGTCGCCGCCGAAGGTTAGGGCCTTGACGTTCTTCGAGCCGAGGACCGCCCCCAGCCCGCCGCGGCCGAACGCGCGCTCCTCGGTCGTCATGATCGACGCGAACCGGACCTCGTTCTCGCCCGCCGGCCCGATCACCGCCGTCCGGTCGCTGGAGATGGCGCGTTCGTCGTCGAGGTAGCCGGTCGTCTCCGAGACGGTCGCCCCCGCGAGCTCCGGTACGGCTTCGAACTCGACGCCGTCGTCGCGCACGTGGACGGCGATCAGTTCGTCGCTCGCGCTGGCCAACTCGACCGCCCCGTACCCCGTCGCCGCGAGGTGACGGGACATGAACCCGCCCGCGTTCGACGAGAGCAGGCCGTCCGTCAGCGGCGAGAGCGCGGTGCAGTTCGTCCGCCCCGTGAAGCTCATCTGGGACGCCTGCATCGGCCCGGTGGTGAACACGGCGCGGTTCTCTGGACCGAGCGGGTCCGCGTCGAACGGGACCCGCTCGTGCGCCAGCCGCGTCCCTACGCCTCGCCCGCCGATGTATCGCTCCTGCACCTCGCTGATGTCGGTTTCCGTCGTCGTCCGCTCGCCGACGTCGATCGACAGCAGCGGCCCGGCACTGTGTAGCATGCGTACGTATCCGCGGACCCGATACAAAAACCCCGATCCAAGAGGAACTGATTGAGGCTTTCGGGCCCTGTCGACGCCTCCTACGAGGTATCTCCCCGCTGTGTAACGGAGCGCTACCGCGCTGATTCTCCGGATCCGCGCCGTAAATCGTACACAGTATCTGTTTTTAATATACACGGTAATTTTATGCTGTTGCTGGCTGATCGCTTCTGTAGACGCCCTGTTACCATGCCACGGGAACATATCTTCGACGAGACCGAGTACGAGCGACGGGTGGCGCGGACGAAAGAGCGGTTGCGCGAGCGGAACCTCGACGCGATCGTGGTCAGCGACCCGGCGAACATGAACTACCTGACCGGCTACGACGGCTGGTCGTTCTACGTCCACCAGGCGGTCGTGGTCACGCCCGACCGCGACGAGCCGATCTGGATCGGCCGCGACATGGACGGCGACGGCGCGCAGGCGACGACCCACCTCGCCGAGGAGAGCATCCGCGCGTACAGCGACGACCACGTGCAGTCGCCGCGCGACCTCCATCCGATGGACTACGTCGCCGGCGTCCTCGAAGAGCTGGGGGTCGCGGACGGGCGCGTCGGCTTGGAGATGGACGCCGCCTACTTCACCGCGAAGTCGTACACCCGACTGCAGGGGAACCTCCCGGACGCCGAGTTCGCGGACGCGACGCTGCTCGTCGGCTGGATCCGGATCAAGAAATCCGACCGGGAGCTGGAGTATATGGAGCAGGCCGCGCGGATCTCCGAGAACGCGATGCGGGCCGGCCTCGACGCCGTCGGGGAGGGGATCCCGGAGTACGAGGTCGCGTCCGCCGTCTACCAGCAGCTGATCGACGGGACCGACGAGTTCGGCGGCGACTACCCGGCGATCGTCCCGCTGATGCCGTCGGGCGACCACACCGGAACCCCGCACCTCACGTGGACGGACCGGGAGTACGAGGACGGCGACCCGGTGATCATCGAGCTCTCCGGCTGTCGGCACCGCTACCACTCGCCGCTGGCGCGGACGACGTTCGTCGGCGACCCGCCGGCCGAGCTGCGGGAGACCGCGGACATCGTCGTCGAGGGACTGGAGGCGGCGCTCGACGCCGCGGAGCCCGGCGTCAAATGCGAGACCGTCGAGAAGGCGTGGCGGACCACTATCGAGCGGTACGGGCTCGAAAAGGAGGACCGAATCGGCTACTCGATGGGACTCGGCTACCCGCCGGACTGGGGCGAACACACCGCGAGCATCCGCCCCGGTGACGAGACCGTCCTCCAGGAGAACATGACGTTCCACATGATCCCGGGCATCTGGACCGACGAGATCGGGATGGAGATCAGCGAGACGTTCCGAGTCACCTCGACCGGCGCGGAGACGCTGGCCGAGTTCCCCCGCGAGCTGTTCACGGCCTGAGCGGGCCCTCCCCGGGCGACCGCGCCCCTCCGATCAGCCGTCCGCGTCCGGGGTGACGACCGCGTTCTCCAACTCGCCGTCCCCGTCGAGCGCCGCGACGTTGCTCGCGACGATGTCGGCCAGCCGGTCCCAGTGTTTGGGCGTGTGGCCGCCGGTGTGCGGGGTGATGAGGCAGTTCTCTAAGTCCCAGAGCACGTGGTCCGGCGGGAGCGGCTCGGGGTCCGTGACGTCGAGCGCGGCGCCGCGGATCCCCTCGGTCTGCAGCGCCGACACCAGGGCGTCGGTGTCGACGAGCCCGCCGCGGGCCGCGTTGACGACGACCGCCTCGGGCGGGAGCGTCGCCAGCTCCGCCGCCCCGATCAGGCCTCGGGTCAGGTCGTTGAGCGGGCACGCGAGCACGACGTAGTCGCTCCGCGCGAGCGCCGCGTGGACGTCGTCGTCGTCGAAGCCGAGCACCTCGTCGGTGGGGCCGCCCTTCTCGGGCGTGTAGCGGATCCCGATCGTCTCCACCTCGAACCCCGCGAGCCGCTGGACGACCGCCTGGCCGATCGATCCGAGCCCCACGACGGTGACCGTGCTGTCGGTGAACTCGCGCGACTGGAAGTGGCGCCACTCGCCGTTCGACTTCCGGCGGAACCCCTCGTGGAGATTGCGCGCGAACACGAGCATGTTGGCGATCGCCTGCTCGGCGATGCCCGGCGCGTGGATCCCCCCGGCGTTCGTCACGCTCACGCCGTGCTCGCGCAGCGCGTCGGTCGGGACGTGGTCGGTGCCGGCGAAGGTGCACGCGAACAGCTCCAGCCGGTCGGCGCGGTCGAGGAGGTCGGCGTCGATCGTGATGCCGGTCACGGCGCGGGCCGTCGGCACGAGGTCGCGCTCCTCGGCGGGCGTCCGGGCGAGCGCGACCGTCCGGTCCGGGAGTCGCTCGCGGAGCGCGTCCGCGTACGACGCCATCGACAGGCCCTCCGTTCCCTCCCGTAGCACGACGATATCGGGATCAGCGGTCTGGTGTGCACTCATGGGTAGTTGACGCGTCGAAACGACGCGTTGGCGGATCATCACGAGGGTGGTTCTTAGCCTTTTGTGTATCTCTTGTACACGACAATTGTGTACAGTTAAGGCGATCGAGCGAGAGGGTGACACTCATGAACGAACCGATCCGGGACCGGCTCGCCAGCGTTCGCCGCCGACTCCACCGCCATCCGGAGCCCGCGTGGCGCGAGTTCCTCACGACTGCGAGGCTCGTCGAGGAGATCCGGGCGATCGGCGTCGACGAGCTCGCGATCGGGCCGGACGCGTACGACTCGGCCGACCGCATGGCCGTTCCCGATGCCGACCTCGATCCGTGGCTGGAGCGCGCCCGCGACCGCGGCGCGGACGCGGAGCTGCTCGATCGCATGGCCGGCGGCAACACCGGCGCCGTCGCCGTGCTCGACCGCGGCGACGGGCCCGCGATCGGGCTCCGCGTCGACGTCGACGGGCTGTTCATCGGGGAGTCGACCGAGCCCGACCACGACCCCGTCGACGAGGGGTTCCGCTCGGAGATCGACGGCACGATGCACGCCTGCGGCCACGACGCCCACATGACGTGGGGGCTCGCCGTCCTCGAAGCCATCGCCGAGAGCGACTTCGCCGGGCGGCTGGTCGTCTTCTTCCAGCCGGCCGAGGAGACGGGGGGCGGCGGCCGGCCGATGGCCGAGAGCCGGTTCGCGGACGACCTCGACTACCTGCTCGCGGCTCACGTCGGCTTGGACCACCCGACCGGCGAGGTGGTCGCCGGGATCGAGAAGCCGCTGGCGATGGCGCACCTCGACGCGACGATCGAGGGCACGTCGGCGCACGCCGGCAAAGCCCCCAACGAGGGCGACAACGCGATGCAGGCGATGGGGGCGGCGATCGTGAACGCCTACGGGATCGCCCGTCACGCCGACGGGATGACGCGGGTCAACGTCGGGAAGGCCGAGGCCGGCACCGCGAGCAACGTCATCGCCGAGCGCGCGCACATGGAGGCCGAGGTGCGCGGCGAGACGACCGAGCTGATGGAGTTCATGAAACGCCGGTTCGAGCGCACCGTGCGCGGCGCCGCGACGATGCACGGCTGTCGCGCGACCGTCGACGTGGTGAGCGAGTGTCCGCGCGCGGACAGCGATCCGGAGCTACAGGCGCTGGTGGCCGGGGTCGCCGAGGGTGTCGACGGGATCGAGACTGTGCTCCCGGCGGCGGACTTCGGCGCGAGCGAGGACGCGACGTTCCTGATGGAGCGCGTCCAAGAGGACGGCGGACTCGCGACGTACCTCATCGTCGGCACCGACCATCCGACGAGCCACCACACGCCCACCTTCGACGTCGACGAGCGAAGCCTCCGGCACGGCGTGGACGTCTTGGTCGGCGCGATCCGCGACCTCGAACGGCGCCATCCCGTGCCGCAGGCGGACGCCCCCGAGGACGCCCACCCCGGCCTCGAATGACAGAGGACGAGCCCGACGACCGCGACGCCGACGAGCGGGGCGACGGCGGGGAGAACTCCCCGCCGTCCGTCACGCGCGCCGCGATCGAGGACGCCCGCCGCCGGCTCGCGGACGTTGCGCACCGAACGCCGCTCGACACCTCGCGCACGTTCGCCGAGATGAGCGGGGCCGCGTCGCTGGGGCTCAAGCTCGAGTCCTTCCAGCGGACCGGCTCGTTCAAGATCCGCGGGGCTTACAACGCGATGGCGCGGCTCTCCCCGGACGAGCGCGAGGCCGGCGTGATCGCCGCCAGCGCGGGCAACCACGCGCAAGGGGTGGCCCTCGCGGGCGACCTGCTCGGGATCGACACGACGATCGTCGTCCCCGAGGTGACGCCGGCGGCGAAGGTCGCGGCGACAAGGGAGTACGGCGCGACCGTGCTCGTGGAGGGCGACATCTACGAGCGCTCCTACGAGCACGCCGTGGCGCGCGCCGACGAGACCGGTGAGACGTTCGTCCACCCGTTCGACGACGCCGCCGTCGTCGCGGGCCAGGGGACGATCGGCCTCGAACTGATAGAGCAGTACCCCGCGATGGACGCCGTCCTCGTTGCCATCGGCGGCGGCGGGCTCATCTCGGGGATCGGCACCGCGGTGGCGGCCGCGGACCGCGACGTTCGAGTTATCGGCGTCCAGCCGGAGGGGGCGGCACACGCGAAGCCGTCGCTGGAGGCCGGCGAGATCCGCCAGCTCGACGACGTGGACACCGTCGCCGAGGGGGTCGCCGACACCCGGATGCTGGGGACCACCTTCGAAGTCGCGAGCGAGGTCGTCGACGACGTGGTGACCGTCTCCGACCGCGAGATCGCCGCCGCCGTGACGCTGCTGGCCGAGCGGCAGAAGACGGTCGCCGAGGGCGCCGGCGCCGCGCCGCTCGCCGCCGCGCTCTCGGACCGGCTGGACCTCGCGGACGCCAACCCCGCCGTCGTCGTCTCGGGCGGCAACGTGAACCTCACCGGCCACGCCGAGCTCACCCGGATCGGCCTGTTCGAACTCGGACGCTACGCCGAGGCGCGGCTCGCGCTCGCGGCGTGGCCGACGCAGGTTAGCGAAGTGGTCGAGGCGGTGACCGACGCGGGCGCCGAGCTCGACGCCCTCGAACGCGCGCGTCGAACGGGGACCGACCACCCCAACCGCACCCCCGTGACGGTCGGGATCGAAGGACGCGACGCCGACCACCTGGATGCGGTGCTGGCGGCGGTGTCGGCGCTCGACGGCGTGTCGGTCGTCGAGCGGTCGGTCGCTGAGGAGAACTGAGCGGGTCGGCAACGAAGTTCGCACTGCGGCTCTCGGATCCCCTCACTTCATTTTTTGGTGTCGTGGTGGGAGGATACTAATCCCGGTCCGGTGTCACGTGTGAGTTGCTCGACGGCGATCACCGGGCGGACAGAACCAATCCGCCCCCGACAGCGACCAGTCCGAGCGGAGCGAGGACCGCAGGAAGCGGGATACTACACTCGTTCACTCCGTCGGGCGTGTACAGGAGGTCTGCCCCCTGTACGCCGAGAACGCCGACGCCGGTCCCCCGTCCCTCCGAGACGCCGACGTCGGTACAGCCGCCGAACAGCATTCCGGGGAAGGAGACCAGTTCCGCGAGGGCGATACCGACTCCGACGACGAGCAACGCGCCGCCGAGGAGGGCTGTTCGATTCATGATCGGTTCGGTTGTACGGTCCCCGATAGGGCCACGGCCCACTTCAGCCTCCCGCCGTCCTGCGCCCGAACCCGGCCGGCTCACGCGCCGCCGGGCGCGGCTGCTCAGTTCGCCGCCGCGCTCGCGCTGACGGCGTCGATCGCGTCGAGGAAGATCCCGGTCCCGAGCGCGATCTCGCGTTCGGTCGAGTCCAGCGGGGGGAGTAGCCGGATCGTCTTCTTGCCGCAGCCGAGCGTGAGGAGGCCGCGGTCGAGCGCGGCCTCGACGACGGCGGAGCGCCGCTCGGGCGTGTCGAACTCCACCGCGAGCATTAGCCCCTTGCCGCGGACATCGACGACGGTGTCGGGCGCGTCGTCGCGGAGGATCTCGCACGCCTGCCGACCGCGCCGGGTCGCGTTGGCCAGCAGGTCGTGCTCATCGATCGCCTCCAGCGTGAACGTCCCCATCATCGAGCCGAGGACGTCGCCGCCGCCGAACGTCGAGCCGAGGCGGTTCTTCTCGGTGGGGAACACCTCCGACCGGGAGATCGTCGCGCCGACGCGCAGCGCCTTCGCGCTCGCGATCACGTCCGGCTCGATGGCGTAGTGGTCCGCCGCCCACATCTCGCCGGTGCGTCCGACGCCCGACTGGATCTCGTCGACGACGAGCGGGATGTCGTACTCGTCGGTGACGGCCGCCACCTCGTCCATGAACGCCTCGCTGGGGAAGCGGTAGCCGCCGACGCCCTGGATCGGTTCGAGCGTCAGGAAGGCGATCTCCGCCGGGTCGACGTGGCCGCCCTCGGGCGCGAGCATGTTCCGCAGCTGCGAGCCGCCGCCCGCGAAGAAGCCGCAGTCGCAGCTCGCCGCGTCACAGCCTCGATCCGCACAGAAGGGTACCGTCTCGACGCCGCTGATCTCGGGGTACTGGCGCGTGTACACGTCCTTCGACTTCGTCAGCGAGAGCGTGCCGAGCGTGCGCCCGTGGAAGCTCCCGTCGAACGCCACGCCGTACTTCGCGGGGGCGCGGTAGTCGTGGGTGATCTTCATCGCGTTCTCCATCGCCTCGGCGCCGGAGTTCGAGAGGAAGACGGTGTCCATCCCGTAGTGACCGGACACGTCGGTCAGCCGGTCCATGAGGTGACTCGACCCGGGGAAGTCGGCCTCCTCGGGGGTGGGGCCCGACCCGAAGTACATGTCCTGACCGGCGATCTTCATCGGCTCGACGAGGTCGAACTCCCGGAGCTTCGAGAGCACCTTCTCGTTGTTGTAGCCGAGCGGAGCCGCGCCGATGTGACAGGTGAAATCCAACAGAACGTTGCCGTCGACGTCGGTGACGAAGGGCCCGTCGGCCTCGCGGGTCACGTCCCAGACGAACTCGTGCGAGTATTCGCTGGGCGCGGAGTGCGACTGGTGGAAGTCGACCCAGCGCTGCGCGTTCGGGCCGGGGAGCGCGTCCGCGCTTGGTTCCGCCGTATCCCTATCCATACACAGATTATGTATACGTTATACATTAAAACTTGGTATGGAAGCCCAAAAGCGGGTCAGGTGAGCGTCAGTCGTCGTCCGACCCGGCGGACTCGACCGACTCGGACCGGGCGTCGACGTCTTTCCCCGCTCCGTACAGCACCGTGTCGTCCTGCAAGAGCACTTGGTCGTAGTGCTTGCCGAAGTCTTTGATCAGCGCTAACATCGCGAGGAAACAGACCAACGCGAACGGCGTGCCGGTGATGATCGCCGCCTGCTGGAGCGTGTTCGCGCTGCCGCTGCCGCCGAGGATCATCAGGATCGCCGCGGTCATCCCGAGGACGACGCCCCAGAAGATGCGGTTGATGTTCGACGGCCTGGCCTTCCCGCCGGTGGTCATCATCGAGACGGCCAGCGTCGAGGAGTCCGCCGACGTGATGAAGAACGTCGTCACGAGGATCATGAACGCGTAGATCAGCACGGACCCGATCGGGATCGTCATCGACGCTCCACCGAGGTTCAGCGTGAAGTTCAGCGCCTCGAAGAGGATGAACCCGGACACCTCCGGCCCCGCGTCGCCGGCGATCACCGCGCCGAAGTCGGCGATCCCGTTGTGCTGTGCCCACACCGCGGTGCCGCCGACGAACGTGAACCACGGGATGGTGGCGCCGGAGGTCGCGACGATCCCCGTGAACGCGACCTCGCGGACGGTCCGTCCCTTGGAGATCCGCGCGATGAACAGCCCCGCGAACGGCGACCACGAGAGCGCCCACGCCCAGTAGAACACCGTCCACGCGTTGATCCAGCCGGTCGCGCTCGCGTCGCCGCCACCCATCGGCCCGGCGCCGGTGAAGAGGCTCATCGAGACGAACTCGCTTATCATGCCGCCGAACGCCTGCGTGCCGAGCAGCACGAGGAACAGCGTCGGGCCCACGATGAACGTCGCGAACATGAGCACGACGAAGAGGATCATGTTGAAGTTCGAGAGCCGGCGGATCCCCTTGTCGACCCCGAGCACCATCGAGGTGGTAAAGAGGAGGGTCATCATGGTGACGACGAGCAGGATCCCGAGATCGCCCATGTTGATCCCCCACTGGTAGTCGAGCCCGGTGACGAACTGGCTCCCGATGAACCCGAGCGACGTGGCGACGCCGCCGATGGTCGCGAAGACGGCCAGAATGTCGACGACCTTCGCGGCCGGGCCGTCGAGATTGTCGGCGCCGAGGATCGGCATGAGCGCCGAGGAGACGCGCAGCGGGACGTTCTCGTAGTTGTACGCGAAGTAGCCGATCGCGATACCCATGATGGTGAACACCGCGAGCTGCGGCAGCGCCCAGTGGAACAGCGTCTGTTGGACCGCGACGGTCATCGCCTCGGCCGTGCTCCCCTCGACGTTACTGAACAGCGGCGAGGGGTTGTTGTAGTAGAACAGCGCCTCGGTCGGTCCCCAGAACACGACCCCGGCCGCGAACCCCGCGGAGTACAGCATCGCGAAAAACGAGAGGAAGCTGTACTCCGGCGGCTCGTCGCCGAGCTTGATCCCTCCCCACGGCCCCACGATCAGGAAGAGTAGGAACAACACGATCAGGAAGACGATCAGCATCAGCGCCCAGTTGAACGCGCCGAGCAGCTGATTGTTCAGCGACTCGATGCCGTTCTCGACGGTGGACGGGCTGATGAAGAACGCGGCGATAACGCCCAGCGTCAGCAGGGCGCCGAACGCGAAGACGATCGGGTCGATCTCGTCGCGGAACTCCTCTATCACTCCCGGTTCAGAGCCACTCATCAGGTGACACCCCCGCGACGGCGACGACTACTGGGTCCACGGTGCCTCCGCCGGTCGAGTACCATGCCACGTGATGGCATGGTCGGTCGATCGGAAGTGTACACAATAAGTGTTTCTCAAGGTGCGACTATCTATCCGATTTATGTATTCTGTATATATGTTCAACGATATTCGTACCAAACAGCTAACGGGGCGGGATCGTCAGCGATCAACGCGATACACTGGACGATCAGCGGGAATCAACCGAAACAGCCACACATTCCGTATCAAAAGCCGCCGAAGATCGAGCGGCACCGGCTCGACACCGCGCCGGCACCGTCCCAAGCGGCCGGTCGCCGGGAGGTCGATCGTGACCAGTATCTGTTACCGCACGGCGCGTCTCCGCCGGTCAGTTCGTCAGCTCTTCGAGCGTGCGCTCGTGAGAGGTCGCGCTCTCCGTCAGCTTCTCGGCGAACTCGTCGACGCGGTCTTTGATCTCCTCGCCCGCCTCCTCCGGCGAGAACGACTCCGACATGGTCAGCAGGCGGACGAACGCGCGGAGCTCCTCGTCGGTGAGCTCGGCGAACTCGTCGTCTTCGAGCTTGGCGACCACCTCGTCGACGTCGATCTGGCCGACCGGCTCGACGTTGAACTCCACGTTGACCATGCGGTAGTTCGACCCCGCGAGCTGCTGTTCCGCCTTGCCGACGCCCTCCGAGAGCATGTCCTTGAACGGCGTGTGGTACCCCATCGTGCCGAGGTGGAGGAACGCGAGCATGTCGGTGATCCCCTGCGTGTACGCCTCCCGGTCCTCGTCGTCCGGATCGAACACCGTCTTCCGGTCGCGCTCCTCCAGGCACTCGAAGAGGATGCTGAAGTCCAGGATCGCGTTCCGGACGCGGCGCCGGATCCGGTTGCGCTTCTGTTTCCGGGAGTGGTCCGTGTAATCCGTCTTGCGTCCGAGCAGAAAGTCACGGTCGGAGGGCGTGAGGATCCCGCGAGGCCGGTCCGAGTCGGCCGCCGCCTCCAGCGACTCCGGCACGTCGTTCTGGCTCATGGGTAATATAGCGGGTGCCACCGGATTAACAGTATTGATCAGGCGGACCACCGCCGCCGGTTGTGGTGCAATTCACCGGCTCGCGCCCTCCTACGGCCGCCGCCGCGACAGCTCGACGAACGCGTCCGACAGCAGGTCGACGCCGATCTCGAGGCTCGCTTCGTCGACGTCGAAGGTGGGCGTGTGGTGGCTCGTCGGGTGGTCGGTGCCGATGAGCACGTACGAGGCCAGTCCGCCGGCGTCCTGGACCCGCTGCATCAGATACGTACCGTCCTCGCTGACGCCGAACTCCTCGGACGGGATCACCCGATCGACGCCGTCGACCTCCCACGCCACGTTCCCGATGAGCTCTCGCAGCGCCGGGTGGCTGTCGACGCACGGCGATTCGCTGATCACGCGCGGCGTCACGTCGCAGTCGTGGAGCTCGGCGGCGGCGTACAGGATCCGTTCGAGCTCGGTGCGCGCGTACGTCATCAGCGCGGTCGTCTCGCCGCGCACCTCGGCGTCGATCGTCACCTCCTCGGCGATGACGTTGCTCGCGGAGCCGCCCTCGATCCGGCCGACGTTCACCCGGGTCGCGCCGTCGCGGTGGCGCGCGATACCGTACGCGTTCTGGATCGCGCTCGCGGCGGCCTGCATGGCGTTTGCCCCCTCGTTCGGCGCCTTGCCGGCGTGTGCGCTCGCGCCCTCGAAGGTGGCCGTCAAGTGGGCCATCGCCAGCGGGCTCTCGACGCCGGCGACGATCTCGCCCGTGGGGTGGTCGAGCCCGACGTGGAGCGCGAACAGGTAGTCGACGCCGTCGAGGTGGCCGCTCTCGGCCATCGCCTTGCCGCCCCCCGATATCTCCTCTGCCGGCTGGAAGAGCACCTTGAGCGTCCCCCGGAAGTCGCTCTCCTTGACCGCCGCCAGCGTGCCGAGCGCGATCGCGAGGTGCGCGTCGTGCCCGCAGGCGTGCATGTACCCGTCGTGTTCGGACCGGAACCCCTCCGCCGCCGGCCGGTGGTCGGGAGCGTCCGACTCGTGGATCGAGATCGCGTCGAGATCGACGCGCAGGCCGATACACGGCCCCTCGCCCTGCGTCAGCGTCGCGACGACGCCCGTGTGGCCGCCCGCGGTGCGTTCGAGCAGGTCGTCGCTGACCCCCGCCTCGCGGGCGCGGTCGAGCCACGGCCGGATCTCCTCGTCGTCGGGCACGGCCATCCGCGCGTCGGTGGCGAGCGCGTCGCGGCCGACCGCGATCTCGTCGACGCCGATGCGTTCGAGCTCCGCGACGACGCGAGCGGTCGTCTGAAACTCGCGCCACCCGGGCTCCGGATGGCGGTGGAACGCCCGCCGGAGATCGCTCAGTCTGGCTCGCGCGTCGTGGGACATCTGTCCGAAGAGAAAGCGATGCGAGTACTTAACGGTAGCCGGTGGCTCACTCCCGCTTGCCGTGTCGGGAGCGCCGCTGTCGGTCGATGCTGACCAGCGCGAGCGCCGCCTCCCTACTCCTCGTCCGCGGCCGACACCCGCACCACCTGCTTGCCGATGTTGTCGCCCGCGAAGAGCCCGAGGAAGGCGTCGGGCGCGTTCTCTACCCCCTTGACGACCGTCTCTCGGTGTTCGAGCTCGCCGCTCGCGACCCACTGGCCGAGCCGCTCGCTCGCCTCGCCGAACCGGGTCGCGAAGTCGCCGACGAGCAGCCCCTCAACGCGCGCTCGCACCGCGATGATCCCCGGGAGCTTTCGCGGCCCGGTGGGGACCTCCTCGTCGTTGTAGTGAGCGATCTGCCCGCAGACCGCGACCCGCGCGTCGAGGTCCAGCTTGGTGAAGACGGCGTCCGTGATGGGGCCGCCGACGTTGTCGAAGTACACGTCGACGCCGTCGGGCGCGGCCTCGTCGAGCGCGGCGCGGTAGTCGTCGGTCGCCTTGTAGTTGATCGCGGCGTCGAAGCCGAGGTCCTCCGTGAGCCACGCCGTCTTCTCGTCGCTCCCGGCGAACCCGACCACGCGACAGCCGGCGCGCTTCGCGATCTGGCCGACGACCGACCCGACAGCGCCCGCGGCGCCGGAGACGACCACGGTGTCGCCGGGCTTGGGCTCGCCGACCTCCAACAGTCCGAAGTAGGCGGTCCGGCCGGGCATCCCGAGCACGCCGAGGTAGGCTTCGGGGTCGGCGACGGTCGGATCGACCGGGGCCACGTCGTCGGCGTGGAGCGTCGCGTAGTCGGCCCACAGCCCCTCGCCGGTCACGAGGTCGCCTTCGGCGTACGCGTCGCTTTCGCTCTCGACCACTTCGCCGACGATCCCGCCTTTGAGCGCGTCGCCCACGTCCCACGGCTCGGCATACGACTCGGCGTCGCGCATCCGCCCGCGCATGTACGGGTCGACCGAGAGGAACCGGGTGCGGACGAGGAGTTCGCCGGGAGCGGGGACGGGAACGTCCGTCTCGCGCAACTCGAAGCAGTCCTGATCGGGCTCGCCGTCGGGGCGCTCGGCGAGCAGCCACTCGCGGTTGGTGTTCGTCACGGGCGTCGTTGGGGGATGCGACCCAATAGGGTTTGGACGCCAGCAGGGAGCGGGGTCGAATTCTGTGGGCGATCAGGTGAACGGGTTGTCGGGCGTCTCCAGCCGAGTGATACCTTGGATCGTGTCGAAGTCGTCATCAAACGAATAGAGGTATTCGATCCCTTCCCGATCCATGTATGCAGCAATGGTCGCGTCCCCGAAGGACAGGCCCTCATAGATCTGGAAGAGATTCACAGCGTTGGTGAAGTCCTTCTGGGCCGCGTGGAGCACTTCAAAACCGGCTGACTGGTTCAGCCGCTCAAACGTCTCTACGGCCTTCTCGTGTCGCTTCCGATTATGTATCCAGTTGAGTGTTTCGAGGACGACGTAGTTCGTCACTCGGGCTGTCGGGAGGTCACCGTGGTCCATTCCATGGACGATCTCCATCGCGACATCGTGGTGTTCGTCGTCAGCATCGGCCATCCCAACTAGAACGCCTGTGTCGATCACTGCGACAGTCATCAGTTGCTCTCCGAGAAGGTGGGATCGTCCTCGTGGCCTGCGAGGTCGTGGGTTTCAGAGCCACCGCCTCCCATCGAGACTGGCTCGAAGTCGTCGAACGCGCCGTAGCGCTGCTTGACGACCTCCACAGAGAGGTTCCCTTCGTCGTCGGTAGTCCACCGGAGTTTGTCGCCCGGCTCGATGTCAAGCCGTCGTCGAAGCTCAGCCGGGATCGTGACCATCCCTCGATCGCTGACCGTGGTTTCCTCGGGAGCCTCTTCAGTTGCCATACCCGGCAGTACACGTTCGTATACCATACATGTTGCGCCGCATGTGGGTGTGTGGAGAAACGATCAGTCGTCGATCCCTAGTCATGCTGAGCCTCATTCCGCGCCCAGCGGGAACGCCAACCGATCGTCGTCGCGCTCGATCGCGGTGTCGAACGCCGCGGAACGCTCCGCGAGCGTATTACGCACCCACTCGGCAACCTCGTCGTCCGCCAGCGTCGCGGTCTCGTCGACGATTTCGATCGGCTCGACGACCAGCTCGTCGAGGGCGCCGTCGCGCACGACGAGCTCGAAGAGCGCGCTCCGCTTGTTGCGGACGCCCTCGCGGTCCTGATAGCTGATGTAGTCGTCGACGAAGTCCGCCGCGTCGTAGATGATCGGGCGCCCCTGGTACACCTCAACACCCTGGAGCACGTGCGCGCTGTGGCCGTGGACGACGTCGACGCCCTGCTCGACGAGCCATCGGCCGAACCGCTCGTGGACCGCCCCGGGTTCGGTCTCCCAGTTCGGCCCCCAGTGGAGCGACGCGACGACGAGGTCGGGGTCGTGGGCCTCGGCGCGGTCGAGGATCTCTTCGACCAGCGAGCGCGTCGCAGAAACGGACGGATCGAGCGTCGCGAACGCGGTGCCCGGGCCTGATTCGGAGGCGGCGAACTCCTTGGCCTGGTCGGTGAGCCCGAACGCCGCGACGGTGAGATCGCCCGCTTCGAAGGCGGCGGGTTCGAGAGCTGCGTCGCGGTCGGTGCCGGCGCCGGCATGCGCGATCCCCGCGTCGGTGAGGTGCGAGTCGGTGTCCCGGAGCGCCGGCTCGCTGTAGTCGAGGACGTGGTTGTTCGCGAGCGAGACGAACGAGGCGCCCGCCGCTTCGAGGGCCGGCACGGCGAAGTCGGGATCCGATCGGAAGTAGTACCCCTTGTCCGGCCAGCGCGTCCCGCGGTCGGAGACGCAGCACTCCAAGTTGCCGACCAGCCCGTCGAGTTCTTCGAGCCGCGAGAGCGTCGACCCCCAGACCTTCTCGGCCCCCCCGTCCGCGTCTGCCCACCGCTCGTTGACGCTCCGGCCGAGCATCAGGTCGCCGACGAACCCGATCCGGGTCGCGTCGCGCTCGTCGGCCCCGTCCGAGTCATCGTCGCTCGCGCCCGAGCCACCATCTCCCGATTCGGCCTCGCCGGTCGATCCTCGATCCCCGTCGTCCGGGTTCGCTGGTTCGCCGGCGCACCCGGCGAGTCCGACGAGTCCGGCGACGCCCGACGCCAGTAGTGTCCGGCGCGTTCGCATCGGTCTCGGGTTCGACGAGCGCCGACTTTAACCTGCTGTACGCGATGGCTGAGTCGCCTCGAAGCGGTCCCCGATGACCGTCGATCGCGATCAGTACTCGATCGCCGCGGAGTAGCGGTCCAACACGAGCACGAACGCCGCGCCGGCGACCGCCGCCAGCGCGAACCGCGGCGCGGCGGCCCGCCACGACTCGCCGCTCTCCGCCAACCGGATGGAGACCTCGGCGATGGGCGCCCGGAGCGCGCCCACGACGAGACTCACGAGAAACGCCAGCGTCGCGGCCCGGGCGCGGGCGAGCGCGTATCGAACCGTGTGGGCGATCGTGAACAGGCCGACGACGCCCCCGACGAGGAACGTCGCCACCGGCGGGAGCGTTGCGACGAGCGCGTCGCTCCCGTTCCCGTTCGCGACCGCGACGAGCCCGTCGACCGCCCGGCCCACGGTCCCCGACATGTACTCGTACTGGCCGAGCACGACGAGCAGCAGCGACCCGGAGATCCCCGGCAGCACCATCGCGCTGACCGCGACCGCGCCGGCGACGAAGACGACCGGCAGCGAACTGCCGAGGCCGGTCGACGCGAACCCCGACGCGAGAAACGCGAGGAGAAAGCCGGCGACCGCCGCCGCCTTCCGACGCGGCGTATCGAGCTCGACCCCACCGAGCAACACGCCCGCGCTCGCCGCGATCAGCCCGAAGAAGAATCCGTAGGTCGCGACCGGACGGGCCGACAAGAGGTAGTTGACTCCGCTCAAGACGACGATAACGGCCGTTCCGATCCCCGCACCGAGCACGAACAGGAAGGCACCGTCGATCTCGTGAAACGCGGCGCGCGCGTCCGGGACGTTGGCCGGGCGCACCCCCGCGAGCAACCGTCGGATCCGCGCGGGATCGATCGCGGTGACCGCCGCGATCAGCCGCTCGTAGATGCCGACGATGAGCGCGATGGTGCCGCCGGAGACGCCGGGGACCGCGTCCGCGCTCCCCATCGCGACGCCCTTCAGATACAGCGTCGCCCAGTCCCGGAGGCCGGCCATGGCGAGTTACGCGCTCGCGTCGGCGAGAGCGATCGATTCCTCGACGACCGGGTCGGCGGCCGTCAGCGAGGCGGTCTCGTTGCCGGCGCCGCTATCGTCGCTTCCGTCACTGTCGCCGTTCTGGTCGATCGGACACTCGGGGTCGCCGCTCGGGCAGTCGATGATCTCCTCTTCGAGTTCGACCGCCGCCGCCGCGTCGTCCGCGCCGACGACCTGCCCCTCGGTCACCGCGACCTGTCCGACGTGTTGGGTCGTGTACAGATCGTCGCCGGTGGTCGCCTCAGTGGTGATGTTGTAGGGGCCGGTCGCGCGAACGCTCGTGTTCGTGTAGCCGTTCTCGGGGCCGAACTCGTCGTAGCCCGTCGTCGAGTACGGCACCGTGAGCTCGAAGTTCCCGTCCGCGTCTGCCTCGGCGTACTGGGTGTACTCGAACGTCTGCCCCGTGGGCTTTTCGAGTTCGACGGTCGCTTCGACCTCCTGGCCGGGCGCGGCACCCGAGCCTTCGATCGTCGCCCCGGGGACGCGCTCGAACGTCTTCACGAAGTCGTCCTGGAAGGCCGCGAAGCCGGACTCCCCGAGGACGCTCTCGACGTCGACGCCGAGCTCCTGGAGGATCTGCACCTGCCGCAGCGAGGGCGACCGCCCCCGCGCCTGCGAGGCGTGAACGAGACGGTGGTGCTCTAAGGCCTCGACGCGCTCCGAGGGGAGATCGCCGACGCCGCCGAGTTGCGCGCTCCCGTCTTCTTCGACGTACGCCCGGGCCGCGGAGACGTTGTCGAACTGTCGGATCGTCGCTCGCGGGTCGCTCGGGAGCGCGTTCACCTCGACCTGCTCGCCGCTCGTGGTCTGAGCGGCCTGCGCCTCCCAGTCGACGACGACCGGCTCGGGGTCGACCGCGCTGCCGTAATGCTCGTACAGCCGGATCATCTGGCTCTCGTGGTACCGCTGGGTGTTCACCTGCATCACCTGCCGGAACCCGCCCTGCTCCGTCTGTTGGTAGAGCACGCGGTTGAAGTCAGACCGCGTCTCGTTGTATGAGGAGTACGTAACAGGCGCACCGAACTTGGAGTTCGGCGACGCCATCTGCCAGTCGACCATCACGTAGCGGGTATTCTCGCCTTCAGTGCTCTGGCTGGCGAGTACCTCGCGAGACGCCTCCTCGCTGGGCGCGAGCAGGTAGTCGGCGGCCTCGCCCGCGTTCTGCTGGAACGGGTTCGCGTTCGGGATACGCTCCGCGCGCGTGGTGATCCAGTGGCCGTAGTCCCACCACGACTGCACGCCGTAGGCGCCCTCGGGATACTCGAAGTCGCCGTCAGCCGGGCGTTCGTAGGTGCCGTACAGCTCCATCGGGTTGTCGGCGCCCTCCAGCTCTCCGGGGGTGGGCGTCTCGTCGTTCATCCACTGGAGGCTGCCGTCCCACTGCGTGACGCTTCCGGGACCGGTGTTCGCGCCCGCGGCCCAGACGGGAGTGGCCATCGCGACCAGCGGGACGAGGATGACGACGACGAGAACGAGCGTCCCCATCGCCTGCCACCCCTCGATGTCGCGGGCGTCGTCGAGCGTGTGCAGCCGGAGGAAGTTGACGGCCAGTTGGCCGAAGTACGCCGTGCCGACCGCGACGATCACCGCGAGGTAGTAGTTGAAGCGGAGCTGCGTGAACGCGGCGCTCCCGATGAACGCCGCCCACACGACGAAGTAGAGCTCCTCGGCGTCGTACTCGACGAGGAACGTCGCGCCGACGAGGAAGCCGGCGGCGATGACAAGCCCGACCACCTGCCAGCTCACGCCGACGACGCCGCCGATAGCGCTGTACAGTTGGGGGACCGCGTAGACGGAGCCGACCACGGCGAGCGCGGCCGGGATGTAGAGGGTGTGGTTTGCGTCGTCCGAGCGGTAGAGGGGGCGCGCGACGATGTAGAGGACCGCAGCGAGCGCGAGGAAGAACGCGAGACCATACTGGGAGAGGACGAAGTTAGTGAATGAGGCCTCCTGGAGGGGGGGTTGCGCCTCACCGATGGTGCGGGCGCCGGCGCTGGCCGAGAAGCCGACGGTGTTGAGGAGACTCCCCGTGAGCGTCGACCATAGCGAGGGAATTACGATCCAGATGATGCCCGCAGACGCAAGGATGAGGCCGCCGACCGCGGGTGGGTAGGTCGTGGCGTCGAGTTCGCGACTTTCCCACTGACGGGCGAGCCACGCGAGGAAGACTGCGCCGAGCGCGACACCGAGCGGGAGGACGATCTGGAGGAAGGAGTATCCGGTTACGGCGAATGTGAACTCCGTAAGCGGAATTACCTGCATGAGTCCCGCAACAGTCATCGAGACCGCTCCGGCGAAGGCGATGGGTTCCGGGCTTTGTCCGTGAGACACGTCGCTGGTGATCTTGATAGCGAGGAAGATGCCAGTGAACCCAACCATGAGCACGCCTGGCTGCCATGTCCACATGTAGAGGCCGAGCGCGACGCCCGCGGCGACCGCGTACGCGGCGGGACGCTTGAGAGCGGTCCAATCCTGATCGACGAGGAGTTCCCAGACAGGAGCTTCGCGCTCGGCGACCGCGAACGCGGCGAGGAATGCGAGGACGGCGAGACTTTGGAAGAGCACCTCGGCCGCGCTGTGATCGGGGAAGCCGACGAGACTGTAGCTGAAGAACGTACCTGAGAAGAGTGCGAGCACGCCGACCGCGGCGAGCGCTGCAAATCGATCGACGAACCGACGCGCGATGAAGTACGTCGGGATTGCAACGAGCGTTCCCGCAAGCGGGGCCATGATCAGCATGACCTCCTCGGCGCTGCCCATGATGGGGCGGGCGATCCAGATGCTAACCGCCATGATGTGGTCCCACAGGGTCCCGAACTGCCCGGCTTGCGCGCCGTATGGGAACCCAGACCACACGTCGAACGGCATGTTGTTCGGCCAGTTCTCCATGATGTAGGTCGTCTCGCGGAGGTGATACCACGGGTCGTTCCCGCGGAAGTACACCTGGCCGTTCTGAACGAAGTTCCCGTACGATTGGACCCGCGCCCACAGCATGAACATCAGTATTCCGAGGAGGGCCGGAATATGGTACCACCGTTCGAGGAGATCGAGCGGCGACGCCTCGTTCCCCGTGGTGGAGTCGGTTTGCTGGCTCATTGTACGATGTGACTCACAAAACGCGCTTAAGGCTTGTTATATATGCGACGTACTTGCGGTAGTGTACGGACTCAGTTGATGATTGAGTTTATTTATTTGTATGACACCTACATCCGTTATTCGATATTTCTAATCGAACCCTCACACCCCACTAGTTCCGCTGTTAGAACGTTTCGATGCTGCCCTGGAGTACACACGTTAGTCGCTACAGAGTGAGGAATCTACCTCGCAGCACACGAGATGAAACCTAACACCGGAACGGGTGGGGTCGATGTTATATAAAAACACACTAACAGCGGAAACATAAGAACCAATGGTTAAGTGAGTTGAGTGTAACCGAGAGATAATGAGCGAATTTTCGTTCTGTCCGACCGGACGAATATTCACTGAACGGGAGGCACTTCTCGAAGAGTGGACTCCGGATCAACTCGTCGGACGGGACACTGAGCTTCACGCGTATCACGCAGCGCTCCAACCGGTTATCGAAGGCGAAACACCGTCGAATATCTTCCTCTATGGGAAAAGTGGTGTTGGAAAGACTGCTGCAACTCGCTTCCTCCTCCAGCAACTCACCCAAGACGCGAAAAATGTCGACGGCGTCAATCTCCACACGATCGAAGTGAACTGTGATGGACTCAATACGAGCTATCAAACTGCAGTCAGGCTGGTAAACGAACTTCGCCCGCCCGAGTCACAGATTTCTAATACTGGATACCCGCAATCGTCAGTCTATAACTTCCTATTTCGTGAACTCGACGAACTCGGCGGAACGGTGTTGATCGTACTCGATGAAGTCGATCACATAGAGGATGACAGTCTTCTCTATAAACTTCCCCGGGCACGGTCGAACGGAGATGTCGAAACCGTTCGCTTAGGTGTGATCGGGATCTCAAACGATCTTCGATTCCGGAATCAGTTGAGTTCGAAGGTGCGCTCTAGTCTGTGTGAAAAAGAAGTTTCGTTCGCTGCGTACAACGCTGACGAGCTTCGAAAAGTCCTCCAACAGCGCGAAGCGGTCGCGTTTCACGATGATGTCGTCGATGAGGGAGTTCTCCACGCGTGTGCCGCGTACGGAGCAAAAGACTCTGGGGACGCTCGACAGGCGCTGGATCTCTTACTTGAGAGCGGCGACATCGCCCGTGAGGAGAACGCGGAACAAGTGGTCGAAGACCATGTTCAGGAGGCACGCAAACGGCTCCAAACCGATCAGGTCGTTCAGGGGATTGCGAACTACCCAACACATGGGAAACTTGTGTTGTTGGCACTTACTATTCTGGCCGAACACGACCAGACACCGGTCCGAACGCGAGACGTACGTCCGGCCTACGAAGACATCTGTACTCAGGAGGGAACCGATTCAATCTCCAATCGGGCGATCAGAGAGTATCTCTCCGAGCTGGAGACATTGGGAATCGTCTCCGCTACTGAACAAAACAAGGGCAAAGGTGGTGGCAAATATAAGCTTCACTCGCTGGCGCAATCGACCGAGAGCGTTCGACGAGGATTGACCGACCTGCTTGACTGACCTGCCCGAAGCCCTCGCTAACAGCGGAACTAGTGGGGTGACCGTGTGAGGGCCTCGGACCGCGTCCGAATTTAAAACACAATTCTTATTCGCCGTATACGTCATCTTTCGGGTATGAAGGTCTCCGTAGTCGTCTGCACGTACACGATGGATCGGTACGACGACTTCGCTGAGGCCGTCGACAGCGTTCTCCGGCAGACCTACGATCCCATCGAAATTGTCCTTGTGAGTGACGGAAACGCGGAAGTCGCTGACCGGATGTCGGAGGACTTCGGTCACTTCGATTCTGTTCGCGTACATTGTACCGACGAGAATCGGGGAATCTCCTACAGCCGGACCAGAGGCGCTGAACTGGCTACCGGAGACCTCGTCGCGTTTCTCGACGACGACGCGATCGCGACCCACGACTGGATCGAAACATTGGTCGAGACGTACGAATCGACCGACGCGTACGCAGTCGGCGGTCGCTTAGATCCCCACTGGCTCGTGGGACAGCCGTCGTTCCTTCCGGAAGAGTTCTACTGGTTGATTGGCTGTACCGAGCGAGGATTCGCCGACCATCTGGAAGAGGTCAGAAACACCTACGGATCGAATATCGCCTTCAACCGTGAGGTGTTCCTCGACGTCGGTGGATACGACGAAGAGACGGGGCGAAAAGGCGACAGCCACGTACAGGCACACGAAGCACCGGCCTGTATCCGGATGCGTGAGCAGTACGGGCGTGGCGTCGTGTACAACGAGGAGGCGATCGTCTATCACAAAATCTTCGAGTACAGAACGGAGTTCCGCTGGTTAGTGGGGCGTGCGTTCTGGCAGGGGTACTCGAAACGGGTGATGAATCTACGGCATCCCGAAGACGAAGGCAATGAAGGGGCGTACCTACGCGATCTGGTAACGCGATATGTTCCACACCGAATTCGGAGCCTTCTACGCAATCCGACAGTCCCGAGGCTCACACAGCTGCTCTCGATATTCGTCTTCACAGCTGTCGTTGGGATCGGCTATCTCTACGGGCTCGCGACGTACCGCTGACACGTACTCAACAAGGCTTATCTGTCGGATCGAGCTATAGCGGGGTAATGCATACTGGTGACGACACGCCGCGTGTCGGCGTCGTTGGACTCGGCTACGTCGGACTGCCGCTCGCGTTGGCGTTCACGCAAGCAGGCTACGAGGTCGTCGGTGTCGACATCGACGCAGATCGTGTCGATACGCTTCGAGACGGGCGGTCGTATGTAACTGACATCTCTGATGAAGATGTGGAAATCGCCCTCGCAGAAGGGTTCACTCCAACGACCGAGTACGAGACGTTGAGTGATGTCGACGGCGTGTCGATCTGCGTACCGACGCCGCTTCGGAAAACGGGACAGCCGAACCTTTCGTACGTCGCAGACGCGACGGAGCGGCTCGCCGAGGTGCTTCCCGACGGGTGCACCGTCATACTCGAAAGCACCGTGTATCCAGGTGCGACGGAAGATTTGGTCGCGCCGACGCTGTCTGAGAACGGAAAAGTCGTGGGTGAAGACGTGCATGTCGCTTTTTCTCCCGAGCGCATCGATCCGGGACGAGAAGACTACGCGCTTACAGAGATTCCGAAGGTTCTCGGCGGCGTGACACCATCGTGTGGCGATCATGCAATGGCGCTGTACGAGGGCGTGTTCGATAAGGTGGTACGTGTCGAATCGTCGACGGAGGCCGAGCTGGTGAAACTATTGGAGAACACGTTCCGCGCGGTCAACATCGGGCTGATCAACGAGATCGCGATGATCGCGAATGATCTCGATGTCGATGTCTGGCAGGTCGTGGAGGCGGCTTCGACGAAGCCCTACGGTTTCATGCCATTTTATCCGGGCCCGGGACTCGGTGGACACTGTATTCCGATTGATCCGTTGTACCTCTCGTGGAAGGCAGGCCAGCAGGGGATCGAGACGCGTTTCATTGACTTAGCAGACGAGGTGAACCGGGAGATGCCCGTCCACGTCGTTCGACAAGTGAACGAACTTCTCAACGAAGAAGGATTGGCAGTGTCGCAGTCGTCGATCTTGGTCGTGGGTGTGGCGTATAAATCGAACATTTCTGATGTCCGCGAGTCGCCGGCATACGACGTGATCGGACTCTTAGACGAACGGGGGGCATCGATCTCGTACCATGACCCGTACGTTCCAACCTTCGAGGTTGAGGAAGAATCGTATGAATCGGTCGAACTGACAAGAGAGAGACTGGATGAGACGGACTTAGTGTTGGTTCTGACCGACCACGATAATATTGATTTCGCTCGGCTCGTGGACGAATCCTCATTGGTATTCGACACGCGGAACGCCACAGATGGCATCAAGAGCGAGTCCATAGTGCGTCTCTGAACCCCATCCGTTCTTAGAACGAAATATTACTTCTCCTCAGCGGGCACTCCCACCACCGTTGAATGGGGAGGGACATCGTCAACGACAACAGAGTTCGCGCCAGTGGTGCATCCCTCGCCCAAATCGATGTCTCCCAGAATAACGGTTCCGGCGCCGATCGACACATCGTCAGCTATCGTCGGATAGCCCGCATCAGGATCCGGTTCGGACCGACCGATCGTTACACTTTGACGGATTCGAACGTTTGACCCGATCTCGACGTCATGGCCAACCACGATCCCGACGGGATGTGGTAGTTCTGTACTGCGGGGCAAACACGTGGAGATATCACACGATGTCGCTATCGTGTGTTCTCGGAAAATAATTGCATTATAAAAATTAATGATATTTATGCCGGTCAAAAATTTTATACTTAAATGGACCGTCATTAAGAGTCCGTCAGAACGGAGCCGGACCAGAAATCTCCTGAGCAGTTCCATATCACCGCATCTGCGCAGGACGGTATTATAAATTAGGGCTCCGTTCGAGATAGCATTCAAACAAATTGCTCGCAAACTAAACAGACGGTCTGCAGTATATTCTACATCTCATGGTAACTGTAGATCGGTTTAATATCGTCCTAATTACACAGTGTCTATATTTGGTGTCGAGATATTCTCGCGGTGCCGTTTCGAGACCGACCACCCGTCTCATCCCAAACGTATAATACCTTAACCCATATTTCACACCTGATGAGTGGCTCACTTACTATCAGCATGGAAGTCGAACTTGGCTGGGGAACCCACGATAGGGGGGAATACGAGTATTTTTCCCCGGATGGGGAGAGAGAATCTGAGACTCTGAATTCGTTTCTCCGAGTATGTGATAAGTACGGAATTCCGGTGACGTTTGATGTCGTCGGACACCTGATGGAAGAATCCTGTAACGGTACACACAGCGGTCCCTATCCGGACAACTGGTGGAGCGAGGATCCCGGTACCGATTCGGAGACGGATCCACTATTTTACGCTCCGGAGTTCGTGCGACGGATCGACAACACCAACGTTTCACACGAGATTGGAACGCACACCTACTCGCATATCCTCTGTGACGATGTCCCGTCGGAGACCATACGGCACGAGTTACAGCGGGCAAGCGAAGTCCATCAGGAGTTCGGTCTTGAACCTCCCCGTTCAGTCGTGTTTCCACGTCATCAAACGCCTCCATACGATGTCTTTAGTGATCTCGGTATCGAAGTAGTGCGCCGGCCGATCGACGATTATCACGTTCCAGAAAATCTGCCGAAAAAATTCTTTTGGGGAGTGACGAGGACACATCCCGTCACTGAACTACAGCGCGAGGAAGGTCTTGTTGAGACACTGTGTACCCCACATCCTTCATTAAGCAGTGGCTTTCTTCAGACGGGCCAAGCCGACTTACATCCCGTATTGCGGGGGATTCCACAGCCGATCAGACAGCGAATTCTCCGCCATTACATCAAGTCAGCTGTTGATCGGGCCGTAGAAGAGGATGGTCACGTCCACCTGTGGACGCATCTATTCAACATAGCTAACGACGAGCATCTCGCACCAATTGAATCGGGCCTACAGTACTTGGCTGAAAAGCGGGATGCGGGCGAAGTCACCATCGATCGAATGTGTGATCTATCCACGGCGATAAGAGATGACTGAAGTACCAATCCAAGTCGCAGTACTGCTCAACTCCGAATCGGTTAACGAGTGGCAGCGCCGGGCCTTAGAGGTACTTTTTGACGATAGTGATATCCAAGCGGAGCCATCGTTGCTCGTGGTCGACTCCGACCCCCGCAATCGATCAAGGCTCGACTCAGTTCGAACCCACCTTTCCGAACTATCGTTGTGGAAAGTTATTCGGAGTTTTCATTTAATAAAAAACCACGTAACCGGCCCTCCTTGGTATAAAAAGCGTACGGCTATCCGTGATATCGATGCTTTTGACGGTGTGAAAAAAATCACTTCTCGACGACTACCACGCGAAGGACTCGGTATCGAACTTTCTGGGGAGGCCGTTGATCACCTTGAAAAAACGGATATCGCGATCCGGTTTGGTTTCGGGATCGTTATGGGTGACGCCCTAACCGCACCGAAATACGGGATGTTAAGTTATCATCACGGAGATCTCAGACAGTACCGTGGTCGGCCGGCAGGATTCCACGAGTTTGCCCGGGGAGAAAGGTCGGTCGGGGTCACCGTACAGCGGCTCAACGAATCACTTGATGGTGGTGATATTGCTGCCTTCAAAGAGGTCGATATCTCTGACGCCACCTCATGGCCTGAAGTGCTCTCTCGACTGTACGGTATCTCAGACGAACTATTACTGAGCGGCGTAAAGAATTGCGTGAGTGGAGACCTAGAGACGGATCCCAAACAGGGTAGTCTGTACACAATTCCCACTAATCGTGAAACGTTGCTGTACTTACGGCAGAAATTGAAACGTATATGTAGAAATATTTCGTGATTCGATTGACTTATTTGGTTATGTGTGTTTGTTCTAATTCACGTATGAATTCTTGCTATCTCTTGAGATAATCGTGGCATAACCAGTGTCCGATGATTTTCTGTGTCGATCGTCGTGAAACGGAGTACTGTCATATTTCTTATATTCAGGTGAATAGAGCGAAAGAACATTATCACATGAATATCGCGTAAGTAGTATGGCAATTTGCGTCGTGACTCATCCAGTTGGGCCAACCGCGACCGCAACGTCCGGTCTTCTCGACATCCTGTCGGAACTCACTCCCGTTTCTTTGGTCTCAGCTAACGTCAGCGGCAGTTCCGAGATACGTGACGATCACGAGGTCATCGAAGTTTCGGCTTCGGGGACGGGTAGCACCATTTTCATTTCTGGAGTCCGGTTTCTATTAAATCAATTTCGAATGTGTCAGGTGATCGCTGAGCGAGATGAAGAAATAATTTGGTTCTTTGGGGCCACGTCGTATCTTCTTCCAATACTATTCTCTAAGCTACTCGGGAAGACAGTGGTTCTCCATCCCCGCGGTGATGTCCCGCGTACACTACGGATCCAGTGGGAAGAGCGCGTTCCAGTACCGATAGCTCGTTTCCTCGCCGGAAGTGTTCGAGCCTTGGAAAACACCGGGTATTGGATTTCCGACGCGATTGTGGCGTACACGCCGTCAATGGCTGCGGAGCTCGGATTAAATAGATACGAATCCAAACTTTACACAAACGGCGCACGCTACGTGGATCTCAAGAGATTTACCCCGCAAGGCGCCTACGAAGAGCGTGAGAACGTCATCGGTTTCTTAGGTCGTCTTGACGAGGAGAAGCGAATTCACGAGCTCGCGAGCGTCGCGAAACAACTCCCCGATGACATCACTTTCGTGTTCGCGGGTGACGGACCACTTCGCGATTGGTTGGCAGACGAGCTCTCCGCGGAGATTGAGTCGGGATCAGTCGAAATGCTCGGTTGGGTCGATCGCGAAGACGTGCCGGCCGTTTTGAATCGCTTTCGTTTGCTCCTTTTGCCCTCCGAGATGGAAGGGCTGCCGACGGTGATATTGGAGGCATTCGGCTGCGGAACCCCTGTGTATGCCACACGAGTTTCCGGTGTTCCGGACGTGGTAGTAGAGAGCGAGACCGGCTTCTTGATCGATAAGGTCGATAGCAGAGTGATGGCGAACGAAATCGCGGAAATTCTCGAACGAGATCACTTAGCGGAGATCAGTACAAATGCGCGAAGGGTCGCAGAGGACGAATACGGGTTTGACGCGGCGGTAGACCGGTACGAACAGATCCTGTCGCATATTGAGCAACCTGACTAGCTCCGATAGATTGAATCCCCTGTCGGTTTCATTGAGGATATGTCCATCGCAGTCGTAACCGGTGCTGCAGGATTCATCGGCTCTAGCCTCTCGGAAGCACTTCTTGACCGAGGATATCGTGTCCGCGGAGTCGATAATCTCACGACAGGACGAAGGACGAATCTTCGATCACTTAAGAACCGAGATGAGTTCGAATTTCACGAAGTCGACATCCGTGACAAATCGGCTATGAACGATTTGGTTGAGGGTGTCGAATATGTGTTTCACCAAGCCGCAGTTCCGTCCGTACCGCGAAGCGTCGACGATCCAATAACGACGACGGATGCCAACTGTACTGGAACCGCGACAGTCCTTGATGCAGCTCGTCGTGCGGATGTCGACACCGTAGTGGCCGCTTCATCGTCGTCTGTCTATGGCTCGTCGACGGGACTACCGAAAGTGGAGTCGATGACTCCCGACCCTGAGTCTCCGTACGCACTTTCGAAGTACTACACGGAGAAACTGGCCATACAATTCAGCGACCTGTACGATATCAACACGGTTGCACTGCGCTACTTCAATGTCTTCGGGCCGGGACAGGACCCTAACGGAGAGTACGCCGCTGTGATTCCGAAATTTGTTCAGCTGATGTTGGATGGGGATCGGCCTACTATTTACGGTGACGGGGAACAATCGCGGGACTTTACATTCGTCGATAATGTTATCCAAGCGAACATACAGGCTGCGGAGGGTAGTGCGACTGGCGTAGCTGTGAACGTTGGCTGTGGTGGCCAAGTGACGATCAACGAACTTGTCGGCCATATCAACGATATCTTGGGTACTGATATCGAGCCCATTCATGATAGTCCTCGTCCGGGGGATGTCCGTCACTCACATGCGGATCTGAAATCGGCTCGTGAAGAGATTGAATACGAACCGAAGGTGGATTTCCAAGAGGGATTAGAACGCACGGTGAGCTATTTCAAGAACGCATAGATAAGACGAACGAATAATTGACCAATCTCCAGCGTAGCGGATGTCGGCTACGACGGAGGAGTTGGATGCAGATAGAATCCAACCGAGGTAGCTGTTAGCCGTTCTCCTCGATATTTTCGACTCGGATAACATCGATCAGACTCTTGGTAACGGTCGTGATCCGATGTAGGATACAGCTTTACAGCAGTCTCTGACAGGGTCGAACGATTCGAGTGGACTACTGGAGTAGAATCAAAAAGAACTATACAACGAAACGCTCAACCGAACGACGTAGAGAGCCAATGATTGGTCGTGTTTTACAGAAATAAACAGTCTCTGCCAATGTCGACCGATATTGCGGTTCACCTACCTGATCTCAGTGGCGGAGGGGCAGAGCGGATGGTCGTTAATCTCACCGGAGAGTTTGCTGCACGTGGGTACGATGTGGATCTCGTTCTCTCGAAAACGTCAGGTCCGTACATGACTGATGTGTCTCAAGACGTGAATATCGTTGATTTAGACGCCCCCACTCTCCCCGGATACGCTGCACTCGGATCTCTTCCTGCACTTGGGAGTTATCTTCGACGCCATCGACCCACTGCATTACTCGCCGTTCTCACGCGCGTCAACGTTGTATCTCTCCTTACACGCCGGTTAGTGAGGAGCGACACAAATGTCGTCGTGAGCGAACGCAATCACCTGTCGAGTGTGTTGGATCAGTACGGTCGCGTCGGTAAGCGAGTGCTCCCGTCGTTGGTCAGGCGAACCTATCCGTGGGCAGACGGAATCGTTCCTATCTCTCACGGAGTTGCGGACGATCTCAGTACGATCAGCGGAATTCCGACATCGGAGATGACGGTGATCCACAATCCCGCCTACTCCAAAGGGATCTCCGAGAAGGCAACAGAGCGCGTGTCTCACCCGTGGTTCCAGTCGGATGAACCGCCAGTTATTCTCGGAGTCGGGAGCCTCACACCGCAGAAAGACTTTCCCACGCTTGTTCGCGCGTTCAACCGACTTCGCTCTCAACAGGATGCCCGCCTCGTTATCCTCGGTGAGGGCGACCGACGTGAGGAGCTTGAATCGCTTATTCAGCGGTACGGAATCGGCGATAGCGTTGACCTCCCTGGATTCGTTGATAATCCGTTTAAGTACATGAAACAGGCGGACGTGTTTGTCCTCTCTTCAAGATGGGAGGGCTTCGGGAACGTTATCGTAGAGGCGATGGCCTGTGGAACTCCTATCGTATCGACCAACTGTCCGAGCGGCCCTGCGGAGATCCTGCAGAACGGGAAGTATGGACAGCTCGTGCGGACAGGCGATCCCGAAGCGCTCGCAGCAGCGGTTCAAGCCACTCTTGCCGAACCGCCGGCCCCCGATCCGCTTATCGAACGCGCTAAGGAATTCTCCGTTGAAAGGGTCGCAGACAAGTATCTCGCTACGCTACTGCCGTAGAACACTCTCTGAGGTTCGGGCTGAGACGGTTATTTTTCTACCACAAAGTCGTTCAGTACGAGGACGTCGAGACCCATCCCATAGAAGTCCTTGAGTGCTTCCGCGGGCGTGGTTACGATCGGTTCTCCGTGATCGTTGAACGACGTATTCAGGAGAACGGGAACATCGGTAATTTCCTCGAACGCTGAGATCAGATCGTAATACCGTTCGTTCTGGTCACGACGAACTGTCTGGGGTCGTGTCGTATTGTCTCCGGGATGAAGTACTGCCGTGATATCGTCTCGTGACTCTGCATCCGTATCGAACGTCTTGATCATATACGGAGATTCTTCCTGATTCACGAGGAACTGATCGGCTTTCTCTTCCAACATCGACGGGGCGAACGGACGCCATTCTTCGCGGTGTTTGACGTATTTGTTAACACGATCGCGCGACTCGACAGTTCGCGGATCGGCAATAATACTGCGGTTACCAAGCGCTCGTGGCCCCATTTCGAGCCGACCTTGGAACCACCCGACCAGTTTGCCGTCCACAATCCGTGACGCGACGAACTCCGAGAGTTCAGCCGGCTCGGTGTATTCGACTTTGTTTTTTTGTAACAGAGCCTCGATTTCATCGTTCGAGTACTCCGGCCCCCAATAAACGGTGGACATTTCCGGAACGGACTGAGGTGACTGATCAATCATTCCACCACCAACTGCCAGCCCTGCATCGCTCGCAACCGGCTGTATGAAGAGATTGTCAACACAGTCCAACTCCATAATCTCCTTGTTCATTTTGCAATTAAGCGCCACACCACCAGAGAGAGCGACGTTCGAAGTATCGAGTTCAGCGGTGTACTGGCGGGGGATGTCGACTACAATCTCTTCGAGGAGTTTCTGAGTTACGAAGGCGAGATCTTTCTCCCAGTCAGTAAACTGTTCAGTGTCCGATTTCCGCTCACGGCCTAATGCTTCTTCGAGCACCTCGACACCTGTACGGATACTTCCAGACTTCGTCAGTGGAGTCACATCGTACTCGGCTTGGACATCGATAAGGTCACGGAGCGTCGATTCGATTTCGGGGTTCTCACTACCATAAGGTGCGAGCCCCATGATCTTTCCTTCTCCATTGGACACGCGGTAGCCCAGAAATTCTGTGACGATCCCGTAGAAGTATCCGAGGCTGTTTGGAAACTCGAACGTTTTGATTCGTTGAAGGCCATTATGTGTGCCTTCCCAAACGACAGTCGAATCATATTCACCCCTTCCGTCGATAGTGAGGACGAGTGCCTGATCGAAATCTGACGGATGAAACGCGCTCGCAGCATGACAGGCGTGATGGGCACGCAGTCCAATCGGCGGAAGAGGCCCGTCAAAGTGAGACCGCAACTCTTGTTCGACTTCGACTGTAGGGTAAAAACGAGCAATCGCGAGCCGCTTTATCGACTCCGAAAGCTGATATGCCTTTTCAACAGTAGAGTCCCCCCAAGAAGCTGCTTCACGTAGCTTCTGTCCGGTGATTTTTGTCTGTAGTTTCGGGTTGTATGGAAGTATAATTTTATCGACATCACTTAGATCGATATCCGGGTACTCCAAGCAGGCCTGAATTGCACGATGTGGGAAGTCGCCTGCAGCGTGTTTTTGTCGATTTAGTCGCTCTTCCTCTACCGCGTAGAGTATTTCACCATTTCTGAAAATTGCTGCACTGGGGTCGTGAACCCCAAACTCGCCAATAGCAGGCTTGAACGAAAGCACATACTTTTCCATCGTGTGGTTGCTTGAAATTCTTCATTTTAAAACTTATGAATAACTCTACTTCTTGATTCTTAGAGACATATTATAACATCACCACTTTCCCATTCTGAGGCTCATTTATCATGCCAACTCAAAGAGAAGTCTATTTCAGTATAGATGTCGTAAACTACGCGATGGTTTCTGATGAGAAAGAAGTAGTGCTAGTCCAAGGTGATTCTCTCACGTTACCTCATGATTCAGTACCATATCTCTACACATGGCCAGGTCTGTTACAACGAGATCTTGACGAGTTCCACGTTGTGAACGTTGGACAAAGCGAGAAAACTACTGCCGACTTTTCGGGAAGGTTAAACGTACATCAGAAGAGAGAGCTAGAATACTACGAACCACAGATAGTAGTCGTACAGGTTGGCATCGTTGACTGTGCCCCGCGATATTTCAGGAAATGGGAAAAACAGTTGCTCGACCTCATTCCTGTCCATACTGTCTCAGACGGACTCTTTTTCCTCGCAAAGCATCTTCGAAGTCGGTCGGAGAGACGGTCGTATGTGGACAGGCCCACATTTAGAGCGAACTTAGAGTCTTACTGCCACCGCGCCGAAAAATCGGGTGTGGACCGTATTGTGCTGGTGAAAATACTACAGCCGGGAACGACGTACTCCGAAAAAAATCCACGGATTGAAGAGAGTATCAGCAGCTATAACGCTATTATTGAAGACGTTGCCGACCAGTTCAGCAACGCAGAGACACTCCGGCCGCTCGCGGACGATCCAACTGCCGAGAAAGCGGTGATCGAAGAGAATACGCTTTCGGACGGCTATCACCTCAACAGGAAAGGCCATCGACGTCTTTTCGAACGTCTTCCGTTTGTTTGAGAAGCTCAACGGGTAACTACGATTCACTCATCAGCGACGACAGCGTCGATGAGGTCAAAGAGTTTCGTCACCTGCCGGTCCATAGAGAACTTTTCTACATGCTGCTTCCGGTCCGACCGGTCGGCAGCAGAATCCTCGTTGAGGGCCGTTTGAATGGCATCAACCCACGCCTCAACGGATTCGATATCTGTGACTGTCTGACCGAGATCACCGACTACCTCGGGTAAGCCGCCACGGTCGCTGACGACGCACGGAATCCCGCTCGCCATTGCTTCCGCGGCGACGCGACCGAACGCTTCTTGTATACGAGACGGAACGACGACGAGTTTCGCCTGTTGATATACGTGGCTCATATCATCTTGCCAGCCGAGATATGTGACATTGTCGAGCTCTTCAATTCGCTGCTCAATGGAGGGATCGTTTGTGGAGCCAGCGACCAGAAATTCCTCTTCGGGAAGGCGTTCAGCAATATCCAAGAAGATATCTGCCCCTTTGTATTTCGTTCGGGGGTTCACCATCGTTATCTTTCCTCCCGGGTTGTAAGGTACCTGATACTCTTCAAGTGAAATTGGAGGATAAATGATCTCTGTCTCTACATTGAACTGATCAGACAGGCAGTTGGCGGTGAACTCACTATTTGCAACGATGACATCTGCAGCCTCCATAGCGGTGGCGTAACGTTGGCTGGTAGCATACAAAAAGGGGAACTGAATCTTACCACCGATATCGGTATGGAAATAGTTCGCTACGAGTCCTCTGTTCCGATCGTATACTCCAAGACCGAGAACTAGAATCGAGCGAACAAAGAAAATCGATGGGACATCGTAACGGTTGGCTACTGCGATCGACGACGGTCCCAAAATGTTCTCTGTGAGAAGAACATCGTGGGTGTGATCGAATTCGGTTTCCAAGAAGCGTTTCCACCGCCAGTTGGTAAGTTCTTGATTTACCCACGATAGTCGGGGAATTGAGGGGAGGTCGGTAGTTTTTGTTCGGCACTTAGTATCAGGGTCTTGTTTCGGTGCTGTTCGGTAGACAGTCGGTATGAAATCATACTGTCTGTTTGTTTCGTCGACAAACTGGAGTAGGGAAACACTATGACCGGAGTACGTCCATGCCATATTCATTTTGAAGTAATCAGTAGACAACATGTGTAAACAAACCTTCGATGAAGCTTGGATAGTGGTTGGAGAAACTGTTCCTAGAAATATCGAGAGAGTTAAAGTACTTGTAAGTGTTATCTACGTCACCGTTATGATCGGTTAGAAAATATCATATCTATAATTATTTGAACAATGATTGATTCTGGTATCAAAACTAATTCCACTACATCTTGAGAAATGTAGGATGCGAAAAGGAAAAGTAATACTAGAGAACTGTCTACAAGCGCTTAATGCCAGTTAATTTTCGAAAGTGGGTATCTGAAAGTGTTAGAAGAACTAAGAATGATCCAAAAATGGGAATACCTCGAAGTGCATATTATGCTTACGTAGGTGCTTTACTAACTGTAACGAATCGGAAGTCTTGGGGAACCAATATTTTCGATTGTGACTGGGATCTACTTATTATTCTCGACGGGTGTAGAGTTGATGCAATTCAGGAGGTTGCAGATGAATATTCGTATATAAATAAAATAAATTCAATCCGTTCGGTTGGTAGTACATCGTTTGAGTGGATGCCACTCACATTTCAACAAAGATATCGACATAAGATCCAAGATACTGCTTATGTGAGTGGGAACCCCTATATTACTCCAGTTTTTAGAGAAAAGAAAGAACCACCAGTTAAACAATCACTTCCCTTTGGTCCAAAAGATTACGATGTCGTCGATCCAAGTGACTTCCTATACCTAGATGAAGTGAGAAAATACGGGATAGACTCAAAGAAGAATTGTATACTACCTCGAACTATGACCGATCGTGCAGTTGATGTTGCTAGATCAAGGAACCCAGATCGTCTTATTGTTCATTATATGCAACCGCACGAACCCCACATTGGGGAAGAGAAGGGTCTCGGACAGAATGTTTTTACTTCTCTTCGGGAAAAGAAAATAACAAAAGAAGAAGCATGGGCATCCTACATAGAAAATCTTAGACTCGTTCTTGACGAGCTTGAAGTTCTATTGGAAAATGTTAATGCTGAAAAAGCAGTAATAACCGCAGACCACGGAGAGGCATTTGGTGAATTTGGGTTCTATGCACATCAGATTGGATGTCCTTTGCCCGTAGTTCGGAAAGTTCCTTGGGTAGAAACAAGCGCAATTGATCAGGAGACTTACAGCCCCACGATAAAGCCAAACACTGTAACAAATCAGGATACCCTGGAAGATCATTTGGAAGATCTAGGCTATATCTAGTGATTGTATTTGCCCGAGAAGCCTATTACAAACGTGATCACAGCGCCTGGCATAATATTCCTGCACCGAGGGTTACTGTCGAAGTAGAAATATAGGACTGAGGGGCTCTGTTGAAATCCTATTCTTCAGACAGGTTCTTGTCTGAAACAGTTGGTCGCTGAACGTACGTATTGACCATAAGAAATTCATGAACTCGTCGGGTTAGAATCCACTATGACCCTCTCTGTCAGCAACTATCGCCTACAGCTTTGTCGCGTCTGCTATCATGGGCCTCTCTGCTAGCTTTCTCACCGACCGTATCTCCGTGAAAATGGGACTTCTCTTAGCAGTTTCTACTACAGTTGGTCAAGTAGTCGTGAGGATACTGTGATCGGTATATCGATCGCAA
The DNA here is from genome assembly GCF_000337915.1 of Halorubrum saccharovorum DSM 1137. Taxonomy (GTDB): domain Archaea; phylum Halobacteriota; class Halobacteria; order Halobacteriales; family Haloferacaceae; genus Halorubrum; species Halorubrum saccharovorum. The sequence goes on along the minus strand of NZ_AOJE01000070.1, from coordinate 4,583 downwards.
CCGGATCAGAATATATCACTTCTTGAGGATTTCAACAGAGCCGACTGAGGCAGAGAGTTAGAAAATTGAGTGTGACTTTGAACCATCAAATTCATGCACTCATGACGATTTATTTGGAATAATGAAAGTCGCCCAGACTTCTTTGATTGTCTTCATATCGAAATTGTTTGGCTCAATACTTGGGTTTACTGCTACCGTTTATTTTGCCCGTGAGTTAGGTGCAGAGATATATGGTGTCTACGCGGTATTCATTGCTGTCCTTGCATGGCTAAAAGTGGGAGGAAGAGTTGGAATCAACGCAGGTATAATAAAGAGAATCAGTGAAGGTAAAGAACAGGGACAGTATTTAACCGCAGGAATTTTCTTGATTACTACTTTGATAACAGGTGTTATACTCCTAATTTTTATATTAAATAGCTACTTTGAAGCCTATCTCTCCGGTTTTGGAGAATATTCATCTGTTTCAGTCATCTGGTTTCTTGTGCCAATGCTGGCTCTCTACATCGCTTATATACCTATCAAATCAACGCTCCACGGAGAGGGGAAAGTACACATAGCGGGTATCCTTAATCCGATTGAGGTTATCTTAAAGAGCCTCTTCCAGATTGGACTAGTATTCCTCGGATATAGTCTCGCGGGAATGGTGATAGGATACGCTGCCGGAATTATTGTTGTTACTGCTATCGGGGTTCTTTTTGTTACTGTCCGACCGCAACTTCCAAAAGTTCATCATTTCCGTAGCATCTATAATTATGCTAAGTATGCGTGGTTCGGCGATCTCAAGTCACAAGCCTTCAATGACGTAGATATTCTGATTCTCGGAGCGTTCGTCTCACAGTCACTTGTCGGTGTGTATGCCGTAGCATGGAGTCTCTCGAGGTTTATCGATATGTTTAGCGTCGCGGTCAGTCAGGCGATGTTCCCCGAAATTAGCAATATCTCGAGCCAAGATTCAAAACAAAAAGCTGCCGGACTTATTGAGGACTCGTTTGCTTATACTGGAATCATCGCAATACCTGGATTTATTGGAGGATTTATACTCGACGAGCGTCTAATGCGTATATACAGCGGAGAGTTCATCCAAGGAACTGAAGTTCTATGGATATTACTACTTTCTATTCTTTTTTACGGATACCTCAAACAGTGTCTTAACGCACTCAATGCACTCAATCGTCCTGATCTCGCATTTCGTGCCAACTTTGTATTTATCGCTGCAAATGTGATTTTGAATGTCGTTTTGATTTGGCAACTGAGCTGGGTCGGTGCGGCAATAGCGAGCGCGATATCATCAGGTATTGGACTAGTCATCTCGTATGTGTTATTAAAACGAATAATAGTCTTCACCCTTCCTCTAAGAGAAGTCGTTAAACAGGGAATAGCAGCGCTTGTCATGGCAGGTGTCACGATCGCGTTACAATGGGCTATTGAGACGGCTGATATAATTCAAAACAATTTTTTGATCGTTATAATATTAGTAGCAGTTAGTGCCGGACTTTACTTTGCCCTGTTACTTGGTATGTCCTCGGGATTCCGGGGAACAGTCAGACGGAATATTCCTTTGGATCCGTTCTAAATTCGATTGTTTGATCTGTGAGTCCCGAACCACGGACCCGATAACATTCATATTAGAATGTTGAAGTCGTTAGAAGGGCTGAAAACTACTAGAACTGAGACGGCGGCTAACTCATCTCTAACCGACTTCTTCAAGCAGATATTCTGCTCACAAAGTATTTCCCACCCCACCGACACCACCCACCTATGCAAGCAGTCGTACTTGCCGCGGGAAAGGGCACACGCCTCCAACCGCTGACGGACGACAAGCCGAAGGTGCTCGTCGAGGTCAACGGGACGCCGCTGATCGAGGACGTCTTCGACAACCTGATCGATGCTGGCGCGACGGAGCTGATCGTCGTAGTGGGCTACAAGGCCGAGCAGATCATCGATCGCTACGGCGACGAGTACCGCGACGTGCCGATCACGTACACGCACCAGCGCGAGCAGCTCGGGCTCGCCCACGCCATTCTCCAAGCCGAACCGCACATCGACGGCGACTTCATGCTGATGCTGGGCGACAACGTGTTCCGCGGGAACCTCGACGACGTGGCTAGCCGCCAGCAGGAGGATCGCGCCGACGCCGCCTTCCTCGTCGAGGAAGTCCCCTACGAGGAGGCCTCACGCTACGGTGTGCTTGACACCAACGAGTACGGCGAGGTCGTCGAGGTCGTCGAGAAACCCGACGACCCGCCGAGCAACCTCGTGATGACCGGCTTCTACACGTTCACGCCCGCCATCTTCCACGCGTGTCACCTCGTCCAGCCCTCCGACCGCGGCGAGTACGAACTCCCCGACGCGATCGATCTGCTCATCCAGTCTGGCCGCACCATCGACGCGATTCGCCTCGATGGGTGGCGTATCGACGTGGGCTACCCCGAAGACCGCGACCGCGCCGAGGAGCGACTCGACGAGCGGGCCGAGGAGGACGACGCGGAAGCGGAAGTCGACGAAGCCGTGGTCGACGACTGAGTAGTCGACAGCCGTCCGAGACACACCCCTCGTTTCGTCTGTTTCTGCTGACCACGCTAAAGGGTATCCAGAACCATCCCGCGGATCTCACGATGCTCGGGTTTCTCGAACGATTGAACGGACGAGGGGCGTGCAGGCGGTGTCCACTATCGGTACGAGCTCGCGTTGAACCCCGAAATGATCGTAGAGACACGGAAATCGATCGAGAAGCAGCCGTAGTCAGATGAACCGAAGAACAGGCGAAACGAGAGGTGTCCGAGGACCACAGAACTGCGGGCAAGCAGGCTTATTCACGATAAAGATCGTGTGGATATGCAAGTACTAACTCGACATCGATCGGGAGATCACCCTCGGACTACGCCACGAAGCTGACACAGATATCGCTCCGTGACACTCGACAAAGTCAGACGAAATGTACCTCCTCACTCCCGGCTGCCACGCGTCACAACGTAGTCCACTCGTCGCTCACACGTTCTCGAAACGCTCAAATTGATCGACGTTCGCCGTCAGGATCGATACCCGCTGTGCACGAGCGATCGCTCCGGTGTACACGCCTGTTGGTCGTCGAGCCGCTGCCGGCTGTCCCGAAGTTTCGCAACGACACTGATCCTCACGGGCTCTGTCGCTCCGAGCGCAAATTTTTCTCGATAGCGACGGAACACTACTCCCGATCATGAGCGTGACCGAGGAGGGGGTCCGAAACATCTGTACGGACGCGGTTTTCGAGCGCGGCGAGGGCTACCTCGCCGAGGGCCGTATCCGCGAGATCCACCGCGTCGGCGCCACCGTGAGCGCCGTCGTAAGTGGGAGCCGCCAGTACGACGTGCGCGTCGATCTCGCGGCCGACGAGTTCGATCCGTGGTGCGACTGCCCGTACGACGGACCCGGCGCGTGCAAGCACGTCGTCGCCGTGCTGCTCCGCTGTCTTGACGACGCGCCGCCGGACGAGGGAGATCGGCTCGATGTCGAGCTCGACGCTGCGGACCCCGACGACCTGCGGGCGTTCCTTCGCGACACGTTGGCGACCGACGCCACGCTCCGCGAGCGGTTTTTCGCTCGCTTCGGCGAGTCGTCGACGCGGTCGGTCGAGGAGCTGCGCACCGCGATCGATCGGCGGTTCGAGGAGACGAACCCCGAGTACTACGTCGTTTTCGAGCCGATCGACTTTGCGGAGTGGTTCGATCTCGCCGACGAGTACCGCGAGCAGGGTCGGAACGGGTCGGCGGCCGTGGTGTATCGGGCGCTCGTCGAGTCACTCGATGACAACATGGAGCGTGTCGACGGCGCGTACGACCATTTCTCGCAGGCGTTCGCGCGAGCCCTCGACGGCTACGTCGAATGTGCCGCGGACCGCGAGGACCACGGAGCCACAGACGCTGTCGCCTTCCTCGAGGAGCGCGCGGAGTCGGGAACGTCGTATCTCGCCGACCAGTTCGAGCGAGCGGCGTCCGAACTGCGAGAAAGGCTGGCGAGAGGATCTGGGGGCTGAGTGAACTCGACACGGCCACCCCGATCGGGACCAGGCAGCTGACGGCGCAGTCTCACTCCGCAGTCACATTCTCCGCCAGATTCCGCAGCTCGTCGATCGACTGCCTCTTCTCGTTTGCCACGTGGTACCCGAACAGCCGCAGGTAGCCGTCCGCGATCAGCGGCTCGCCGACGCTCACGTTAATTACGTCGCCACACTCGATGCCGCCGGCCGACACCAGCCGGCGCAGCGTGTGTCCGCTCTCACGGGCGTCCCGCCCGAGACGATGGTGTCCCGTGTTGGCCGGGCACGACGTGTTCCTCGACGCGTAGCAGTCTCGATCTTTTGCAGGAGGTAGTGCATAGACGCGAAGCGACGCCGACAGCGATCGCTCAGGGGTCGAGGCGTGGCGTCATAAAGAAAACCGCAAGGGGTCGGCCCGCGAGGGCCGATGGTTGGTTAGTGGTGAATCGCTGCTGCGTTACTCGGTACGCCGCGTAGCGAGGAGCGCAGCCGCGATGAGGGCGACGAGAGCGACGAGGGCACCGAAGCCGGGCGTCCCGTCTTCAGAGCCGCCGTCGCCACCGTCACC
>NZ_AOJE01000069.1 GCF_000337915.1 Halorubrum saccharovorum DSM 1137 | reverse complement strand
TTCCTCGTCGTCGTACGCGAAGTCGTCCGACGAGACGTTCACGGCGAAGTCGCCACGGTTGGAGTCGAGATCGAGATCAACCGTGGTGTCACCGGCGTTGTCGACCGAGTCGTCAACGAACTCCGTGCTCAGCGTCTGAACCCGCAGCTCGAAGGTGTCGTCGAGACCCGGCCGCCGCGGCAGGTCATTCCCGGAATCGTCAACGAAGTAGTCGCCAGACTGATAGCTCGCCGTACTGAACGTGACCTGATCAGTGGACACGTCCGAGAGGTCGGTCACGAACTGACTGTTGGTGACGTCACCGCCGCTGGTGTCCGTCACGCGGCGCAGCTCAAGCTCGTCCGACGTGGAGATCGTGTCGTTCGCGAAGGTCACGTCCTGACCCTGGAACNGGCGCAGCTCAAGCTCGTCCGACGTGGAGATCGTGTCGTTCGCGAAGGTCACGTCCTGACCCTGGAACGGGTTCGCAGGCGAGTAACCTTCATCAAGGCTGAAGAGACTCAGAGCAGCACTCTGACTCGTCGTCTCACTATACGACGGTCCGCTAAATGCTTCAACAGGCGAGTTATCGCTGCCCTGTGCTGCCTGAGTGTCATTCAGAAGATTGACTGTCGACGTGACAGTGAGATCGTCACCATGACTATCTGCGCTGGAAGCGAAGGTGACGACTACGTCGATCTCGACAAGAGTGTTGTCGTCGATGGCGAGCTCATCTACAGAGTCGCTGTCGTGATCACTGTTAGACGCATTTCCAGTAGCGCCACCGAAATCGCTGAACTGGACATCACTCAGGTCGGAAACCGAGTTATTGGTAGCGATGCCAGCTCCATCGATCTGTAGCTGGATCTGGTCAATATCAGCGGCATCGATGGCGCCAGAGGAGCCATCAACACTGATATTATCCACATACGTCTGATTGCCGTTACTACTCGTGTCCTCAATGATGATCGTCTGGACCGTTCCAGACGCACCAGGGTCAGCGGACGAAGCAGTGCTATCCTCATTCAGGGTAGCACCGCCGCTCGCAGCAGCTGCCGGGGCTGCCGCGAAGCCGACCGCAACCATGGAAACCACCATGATAGCCGCGAAGAAGACCGAACTGGCCTTCTTGCGTGTGTTTGTGTCGTTTGTCATTGTTGTTGTGTGTCTGCGTCGCGCTGGCAGCTTTCTCCGTCGCCTGTCGCCCGATCGTCGATCGACCTACACTGCGTCGAGGGCGCCACCGGACTCGGCTGTGGATAGTTACGTACCACGCGTTGCATCGGATAGGGGTACTGCGTCCGTAACACACACCGGTTCTGGTAAATACTTTGTGTCTACGTCGTGCATGTGAAACCCTACCAAATTGGCGGCTCGGAGCGTCAGACGCCGGATCTCGATCTCGCGGGTTCGGCGTCGTACGGGGTGTCAGCGGGCGTTCGTGTCGACCTCCCGCGCGTCCGAAACGTTTAGACGGGGTGAACGCGATGAGTGAGATGGGAGCGCCCAGCGGACGACGCACGCGACTCTTTGGTAGGGGTACCGCGTCGTCCACACGGTTTTCACGCTCGTGAGCGACGGGTTTCGCTCGCGCGCGGTCCACTCTGGTGGTCGCCTTCGCGTTCCCCGATGACCGAACCGACGCTGAGACGCCGCGATCCCGCACGACCCGCGCTCACGCACGACCCGCGCTCACGCACGACCCGCGCTCACCGATCACCGCACGCGCGGCCGGATCGCTTCGGGGCCGCCCGCCGCCGAAACCGCGCGGCTTCGCGGCGCGTTCGGGATCCTCGACGGCGACGCGCGGTCGCCCGCGTGCGAACAAGCGTTGATTGGCGAATATGAGCGGGACCCACATCGACACCGCCCGCGACTTGGCATGCCGCGACTGCCGGCCGAAGCGACGGTGTTCGTTGAAACCGACAGGCCGCAACGCTGCGCCTGAAATCCCGTGGTGGGTTATTCTTCCGCGTCCACGCGGCGGGTGAGGCCGATCGGAAACTCTCATTCCCGGAATGATGACAGTTCTGCGAAATATTTATCATGGATTTCCATGATAGGGGGACTTACCCCGACGGAGAGTTCGGGGGGTGCTAGAGAGATATGAGCGAGTCAGATCAAACGGACGACGTGGGAGCCAAGGGTGGAAAAGCGGCAAGCCGTCGCAGAGTGCTGCAAGGACTCGGCGCTGTCGGGGTAACCAGTTCCCTCGCGGGACTCGGGAATGCCCAGTCCGGACGGGGCAGAGGCAGGGGACGGGGCAAGGGACGGGACAACGGGAAAGAGAAGCCGCAGCGTGGACCGGGAGAAATTCCGATCTCCACGCAGTTCTGGACGTACAACAACTCCGAGTTGTCGGTCGCGGATCTCATCTATGAGAGCGCCAACGCGGGCTACGATACCGTCGAGCCGTATTATATCGACGACGAGGAGGCGGTCGCCACCGCACTCGAGGAAACCGGGCTCGAACTGTCGAGCGCCCACGTCGGCATCGGGACGCTGGAGGACAATTTCGATGCGACGATCGACACGTACGATGAGTTCGGTGCCGACGCGCTCATTCACGCCTACAAGGGCGGCGGCACCTGGGAGAGCGAGGACGCGATCGTCGAGTGGGCCGAGCGCGTCAACGAGATGGCGGACCGGGTCGCCGAAGAGGGGATGGAGTTCGGCTATCACAACCACGACCAGGAGTTCCAGACGTTCGACGGCAGGTTCGGGTTCGATATCTTCGCCGAGCACGTCAACGACAACGTCCACCTGCAACTGGACGTTGGATGGGCCCTCGTCGGCGGCGCCGACCCGGTCGCGCTCCTCAACAGACACCGCGACAAGATCGGGTCGCTCCACATGAAGGACATGACCGCCGACGGGGAGTTCACCGAGATCGGCGAGGGAGACGTCAACATGAACGCACTCGCGAACGTCGCCCGGAAGAACACGGACGTCGACTATCTCATCTACGAGTACGACGGCGCGCCCGAGCCGATGGACTCCCTGTACTACGGCGCGCAATACCTCGAACGAGCGAACGGCCCGACGGATCGCGACGGCGTTCCGTCCGAGGAGTGGCCCCCGCGTGTCGTGCCGGGAGAGGAAGGGCTAAGCGGCGATCCGCCGTCGGATGCGACCGTTCTCTGGGACGGCGCCAAGGCGACCCTCGACGGCTGGGAGCACACCGACGGGAGCGATGCGGAGTGGAGTGAAAACGAGGAGTACTTCGCGGTGAATCTCGGCTCCGGCAGCATTCGAACGGAGGAAGCGTTCGGCGACAGTCACCTGCACCTCGAGTGGCGCGTCCCCGAGGAGTACGACGGCTACGTCGACATCGACGAGGGGGGCGACGGCCAGACACCGGGGAACAGCGGCGTCTTCCTGATGGAGACCTACGAGATCCAGGTGCTCCAGAGCCACGACAATCCCACCTACCCGAGCGGCTACGCCGGGTCGTTCTACCTCGCCTCGCCCGAGGGCGGTGCCGTGCCGCTGGTCCTGCCGATCAACCCGCCCGGCGAGTGGAACGCGTACGACATCGTCTGGCGCGGTCCTCGGTTCGACGACGGGGACCTACTGCGGTATCCACAGCTGACGGTGTTTTTCAACGGCGTCGCGATCATCAATCACTTCGACGTCCCCGGACCCAACTACTGGGTGGATCTGTTCGAAGACGACTTCGATAACGACACCAACCCCCACCCGCAGGACGAGGACGGGACCTTCCTTGAGGAAGCGCCCCTCATGCTGCAGGACCACGGGGCTGCGACGGACGAGGTGCACTACCGAAACATCTGGTACCGCGACCTGCCCGAGTCGCCCGTCGAAATCGACGATCCGAGCGCCCTGCCGGACTACGACAGCGAACGGGGCGTCTGGGAGGAGCGCGAGGAGTGGCCGGACCGCGACGCCGCGACGGATCCCGACCACCCGGACCACCCCGAGCAGATCGAGTCCGGCGAGGCGCCCGGCGATCCGCCGGGCGACGCCGACGTGTTGATCGACGACGAACTCACGCTTGAGCCGGGTGACGGCGACTGGACGAGCGACGAGGAGTACGGCGACGCACAGATCCACGTCGAGTTCCGCATCCCCGAAGGCGTCGAAGGAGAGGGTGCGGACCGGGGCAACAGCGGCGTCCTGACGTTGGGACAGTACGAGATCCAAATCGTCGACACCTACATGAACGACGTCGACGCCGACGAGTGGACCGGCGCCTACGTCGATCAGGCAGCACCCCACCACGACGCCGCCCGCCGCCCGGGAGAGTGGCAGCAGCTCGACATCGTCTGGCAGGGGCCGCAGTTCGAGGAGGGCGAACTCGCACAGGAGGCGCAGACCACCGTGTTCCTGAACGGCGTCGCAGTCCAGACGCGACTGCGGGTCGAGGGGCGAAACGCCGACGGCTCGCTCGACGAGTACGAGCCCCACGCCTCGGAGCTGCCGCTCCGCCTCGCGGAAGAGGGTAGCGAGGTGCAGTTCCGCAATACCTGGGCGCGATCGCTCGACTGAGCGCCTCCGGCTCACCCGTATTATTTCGGAGAGAGACGAGCCCAGACTCACCCTTTGGGCGGACCCCCTTCGGGTGGAGGTCGAGCGGACGATTTCCCGAAGAGCAACGGTCGGCGACGGGGGTGACGTTCCGTCAGCTGTGCGGACCTACTCTTCGTCGGCGTCGTCTGCGGCGTCGTCCGCGGCCTCGCCGGCGTCCTCGTCGGCCAGCCGCCCGAGCGTCTCCCGGGCGTTCTCGACCGCAGCCTCCTTCTTCGCGGGGTATGCCTCGACCTTCGCGCGGACGGTGATCCCGGGGCCGAGCCGGACCTCGCCGCGGAACGCGGCCTGCTTGTCGACGCGGAGGAACAGCGCGCAGTTGTCGTCGACCCGCTGGTCGAGTTCGTCGATCACGCGGTCGACCTCGTCGAGCCCGGAGAGCCGGTCGAGGACGTGGCGCATCCCGTCCGCGTTCTCGATTCGAGCCGAGAGCACGACGATCCGGTCGCCGTGGTGGCCGACGTTCTCGACGCGGTCAAGTTCGGCGTCCTCGGGAAGGAACGTTCGGAGGGCGTCCGCGACCCGCTTTTCGTCCTCGGTGGCGTACGCGAACGCCCGGAGGTCGACGTAGTGGAAGGGGACTTTGGCCATGCGGGTCGGAAACGGGGCGGTTACTCCTCGCTCTCGACGGCGTCGAGGGCGTCCTCGGGGACGCCGGTCTCCTGTCCGTCCTCGAAGCTGACCGTGTAGGTCGCGTCGCCGAACATCGTCTCCATGACCTGCGTGATCGTGCCCGTCTCGCCGTCGTACTCGCTGTGTTTGTCGTGGAGCACGACTTCGTCTTCCTTCTCGAAGCTCATACGCCAACCTTCCGCTGGCACGCTTAAAAGCGCCCGGATTCGCAGCGATCGGTGACGGCGATCGCCGCGCGGGAGACCGCCGCCGCTCCGGCCCGACCAGTCACCACGCCGCCAGGAGCGCCGCGCCGAGCGACACCGCCAACACGACGGCGACGACCACCGAGACGACCGCGCTGTCGAGCGCGAGCGCGATGGCGACCCCCGCGGCCAACGCGAGAAACGCGGCGATCGCCCCGGGCACGCCGCCCCGCTCGATCAGCCGGTCGATCGCGGTCGCCGCGCGCTGAGACGGCGAGAGCTCCGGCGGGCGCTCCGGGGGCTTCGCGAACGCCTCGTCGACGGCGACCTCGTCGGGCGCGGTGTCCTCGGGGGGCTCGATCCGGAGGTCCACGTACCGGGTGTTCGAGCCGTAGCCGGTGACGATCTTCAGCTTTCCCCGGACCGGCTCGGCCACGTCCGCGACGCCGACGTGGACGTGTCTCGTGGCCTCGTCGGCGACGAAGTGGTTCGTCTCGTCGACCGAGACGACCCGATCGAGCTCGTCGCCGAAGTGCAGGTGGACGTGCGTGGAGCGGCCCGCGTTTTCGAGCGAGACCGCGAACGGGCCGGTCGCCTCGAACCGGTCGGGGGCCCCGATCGAGTGGACCGCGTCCCCGTTCAGTTCGACGGAGAGTGTCGACACATACGGGTCGACGCACTCACACTAAAAAAAGATGCAGTACGGGAGAGGGAAGATGCCGCGGCACGGGAAGGGGTGACCCGGCGCGGCACGGGCAGAGGTGACCCGGCGCGGCACGGGCAGAGGTGACCCGGCGCGGCAGCGGGGGACTACTGCGGCACGGGAGGAGCGATGGCGCGTCCTACGCCGCCTCCTCGCGCATGTCCGGCGGGAGGAGGTTCGGGATGCCGTCCTCGATCGGGTAGGCCTCGCCGCACTCGGTGCACGTCAGCGTCCCCGCGAGGATCTCCTCGTCGTCCCGGTCGTCGACGTCGAGGTCCAGGTCGGCCTTGTCGAGCGGACAGCAGACGACGTCCATCAGGGATTCCTTCATGCCGCGTCGTTCGCGCGGGCCGTTAAAAAAGCGTGCGGGTTGGCGAGCGAGGCGGGACGGAGCGTCCGGGCGCGCCCGGAGAGCCGCACCTCGATGGCAACGACTTTGCCGGTCCGTCACGGCCGGCGAGGTATGGGGATCCCGTCGGAACGGATCGATCGGCTGTTCGCGCTCGCCCGCGAGGCCGTCGTCGACGACGAGTACGACCGCGCGCGGGAGTACGTCGCGCTCGCGCGCCGGATCGCGGAGCGGAACCGCAGTGGCGTCCCCGCCGAGTTCTCCCGGAAGACCTGCGACGACTGCGGCGTCTACCTCCGACCGGGGAAGACGAGCCGCGTCCGGCTTCGCCCCGGACGAGTGGTCGTCCGCTGTCGCGAGTGCGGGTCGACCGCCCGGTACCCCTTCGAGTGACCGACTGCGACGATCCCGCGTGCCCCCGCGGTCCCCCGCTTCGCTCTCGGACCGCGAAAGCGTCAGCGTTTATGGCTCGCCCCGCGTTCTCGCGACAATGAGCGTCCCCTGCGTCGCGGTCGAGCGCGAGCGCGGCGAGGCGGTCCGCGAGCGGCTCGCCGACGCCGACGCCCTCGACGGCGACCACGAGATCGCGGTCGACGGCGACACGATCTACATCCCGGTCGCGGACCCCGAGGCGGTCCCCGACGACCTCGCGGCGACGATCGTCGAGCGCGACGCCGCCGAGCGCGACCGCCCGCTGACCCCCGCCGCGATCCTCGGCTACGACCCCTCGCTGGAGCGGCTCGGCGACATCGTCATCGTCGACGAGGACGACGGCGAGCGCGCCCGCGAGATCGCCGACGCCGTGATGGCCTCCGACGTGCCCTGCGAGACGGTGCTCAACCGAGCCTCTCCCATCGAGGGCGAGCTGCGCGTCCGGCGCTGGGACGTGCTGGCGGGGAACGGCACCGAGACGGTCCACCGCGAGTACGGCCACGAGTTCCTGTTGGACGTGGCCGAGGTGTACTTCTCTCCACGGCTCGCCACCGAGCGCCACCGCGTGATCGAGCAGGTCGCCCCCGACGAGACGGTCGTCGACATGTTCGCCGGCGTCGGCCCCTACGCCGTCCCGATGGCCGCGCGCGGCGCCGAGGTGGTCGCCTGCGACCTCAACGGGCGCGCGGTCGAGTACCTCCGAGAGAACGCCGAGCGCAACGGCGTCGCCGACCGCGTGACCGCGATCGCCGGCGACGTGCGGGAGCTCGCCGACGAGCACACCGACACGGCCGACCGGCTCGTGATGAACCTCCCGCACTCCGCCGGCGAGTTCCTCGACACGGCGGTTCGGCTGGCGGGCGACGACTGCGTGATTCACTACTACGACATCCAACACGAGGACGACCCGTTCGGTCCCGGCGCGCGGGCGATCCGCGAGGCCGCCGGCGACGCGTACGACGTGAGCGTCGAGACCGAGCGCGTCGTTCGGTCGTACGCGCCACACGAGTACAACGTCTGTCTGGACGTTCGCCTCTCGCGTGCGTGAGCGAGCCGTCCGTCTCGGCGGCGGCGCGCTTCGGTGCGGCGTTACAGAACCGGCGTACAGCGTGACTGCCGCCCCACCCGGGGAACGCGGCGGGTCGGGGCGGCTGCGGGCCCGTCACATGACAAGAGTCCACGGCCGCGAAGTGGTCGGGACCAGAGGCGATTTTGCGCTTGGCACGTCGGAGACGTGAGTCACACGTCGGCCGTATCGGATCGCTGATGGGGGTGTCGGCCACGTCGGGTCGCGGTGGGGATCACGACCGACGAGACGACCAACGCCCGGTACGGGCTCCGACCGGGCAGACACCGTCGGGGGAGTCGATCCCCGCCATCGCGGCACACGATCGGTGCGATCACGGTTCAATCGAAGTTCGAACACGTATATATGCTTTTTCCTTATATTCATGTGATAAACTCCTACTCTACACACCGATCCGACTTATCTGGAGATTATTTCGAAACGAACGCGCCCGATACGGCTGTCGCGATCGACAGGGAGGGGACCGGTCGGTGTCGCGTGATCTTGCGGACCGTGGCGTCGCGGTTTCGGAACCCTTATTTTGCCGTTCGGGAATGATCAGATGCGCGCCGGGGTAGCTCAGCTGGCAGAGCGATTCCTTCGTAAGGAATAGGTCGAGGGTTCAAATCCCTCCTCCGGCTCTTTTGACGGAGCGAAATGGAGTCGAAGAGCTGTGAGAGGGATTTGAATCAGGGAGTGAAGCGCAGCGGAACGACCGTGGTTCACAATCCCCTCCTCCGGTTCTTCTGACGGACCAACGCGAATCGAAGAGCCACCGGTGAGTTCGGGGAGCGGAGCAACACGGGAGTCGCTTCCGGGTCGGCGCTTCCGGGTCGGCGCTTCCCGGATCAGCGTTCCGACCCGGGGCGACGGGACGACCGCGCGTCTCGTGACCCGGATTTACGGCCGAAGAGCCCCGTGGGTTCAGACGACGATGCATTACGAGGCCCTTCGCTCCCGCCTCGCGGGGGAGCTCGACTACCGCGACGTGATCGCGCTCCCGGACGGGAGCGTCGATCGGTACTACGGCGTCGCGGACGCCACCGGTGATCGGGTCCCGACGCGCTCCGAGTTCGTCGACCGGATCTCCGCCGACGGGGTCCGGTCCCTGAAACTGACCCCCGAGTCGGTCCGGCCGGGTGGACAGGCGGTGAACGCGGCGCGACAGGTGTCTGTCCTCGGTCCCCGCGTAACGCTGTACGGCCATCTCGACGACCCCGTTCTCGACGCGTTCGCCTTCCCGACGGTTTCGATGGGCGCGCCGGCGACGGTCCACGTCCTCTCCTTCGACGAGCGGGACCTGATGCTCTCGGTCGAGTCCGACGCCCTCCGCGAGTGGCGCGTCGAGGACCTCTTCGCGGCGATTCCCACGGATCCGGACGAGTGGCTCTCCGACGAGGTGGTCGTGCTGCAGAACTGGGTCGGGGTGACCGGGATGACGGACGCCCTCCGGACGCTCGCCGACGTTGATCTCGGCGAGGCGACGGTCGTCTTCGATCCGGGCGGCGTCACCGCGTCCGCCGACGAGCCCGTCCGGGCGCTCTGCCGGGCGCTCGGGACGCTCGCCGCCGAGACGGAGGTCGTTCTGACGGCGAACGACGGGGAGCTCGCCCGCCTCGCCGACGCCGTCGGCGTCGACGCGGCAAGCGTCGAACGCGAACCCGACCTCCGGGGCGAACTGGGCGTCGACGCGGTCGTCCTCCACGACGAGCGCCGCGCCGTGGCCGCGACGGGGGAACTGACCGTGGTCGAGAACTTCGAGGCGGAGCGCGTGTCCCGGCGCACGGGCGCGGGCGACCGGTTCGACGGCGCGCTCGCGACCGGGCTGGCGGCGGGGCTCCCGTGGGCTGAGTGTCTCGCGCTCGGCAACGCGTGTGCGACGTACTTCGTCGAACAGGGGCAGACGGCGACGCGACGAGACGTGCGCTCGCTGCTCGCGCGGCGAGGCGACCGGTGAGGCTCGCGGCTCCCCACGGCCTCGTCGCTGACGGACGCGTCGGGAGGTGGGGGCTGTTAGGGCCACACGTTACCCGCCCGGCGATGCGCCTCTCGGACGATCAGGCATGTTCGAGGACAGGACAGCTGCGGGGGCGCGTCTGAGCGACCGGCTCGCCGAGCGCGATCTCCGGCCCGACACCGTGTTCGCCGTCCCGACGGGGGGCGCGGGCGTGGCCCGACCGATCGCCGAGCGGTTCGACGCCGATCTGGGGCTCATAGCGGCCGAATCCATCCGGCCGCCGTCGGAGGACGTCCCCCTCGGCGCCGTGACCGACACCGGGGCGACGTGGGTCGACGACCGGCTGGTCGAGACCTTCGGCGTCGACGAGGAGAAGCTGGAAGCCGAGAAACACCGGGCCTTCCGGGAGGCGCGGAACAAACACGAGACCTTCGACGAGATCGACGAGGACCCGACTCCGGAGGGAGTCGTCGTCATCGTCGACGACGGGATCGTCACCGGGACCGCGATGAAGGCCTGCGCGACGGCGATGAGCGAAGTCGACAGCTGTTACACCGTCGCGGTCGCTCCGGTGGGCGCCTCCGAATCCGTGGTCGAGCTCCACGGGGTCGCCGACGAGGTCGTGGTGGAGACGACGGCGCCGTCGTTCGAGCTCCTCGACCAGTTCTACGAGACGTTCGACACGTCCGTCATCCCCTAGCGGCCGGGGAGCCGGGCGACGCAGTCGGGGGCGCGGACCGGACAGGCGAGGGCCGTCGGGGCGACGGCGAAAACCGGTCGCCGGCTCGCGGACACCGAGCGAACGCTCGGCGTCGCGTTAGGACAGTGTTTTAGTCAACGGTGACGCGACGGGGTGACACGGAGCGCATGCCGGGACCTGTCACGGGAGTCGAAGGCGTCGGGAGCGAGATACCGCTGCGCCCAGCGCGTCGCGACCGCCGTTCGGTCGGTCTGGGAGCGGGTCGCAGCGGGGTCGGAATCCGGCCGCCGGGAGCGTGATGGCGTGGCACCTGGCCGGCGCGGTCGTCGGCCTCGCGCTCCTGATCTACGGGGGCGAGCGGGCGGTGGCGGCGGCGGTCACCATCGCGACGGCGTTCGGTCTCCCGACGCTGCTCGTCGGCGGGACGCTCGTCGCCGTCGGGAGCTCGATCCCGGAGATCACGACGGCGGTCTACGCGGGGCTGTACGGCGCGGGGGACTTCGTCGTCGGACATATCATCGGCTCGGTCACGTCGCAGATCACGCTGGGCGTCGGCGTCGTCGCGCTGCTCTCGCCGCTCCGACTGGAGCGGGCGAAGGTCCGGTTCTACGGGGCGGGGGTGATCCTCGCGATGTCGCTGCTGCTCATCGCCATCAGGTCGGGGACGGTCACCCGCGTCGAAGGCGGCGGGCTCGTCGCGGCGTACCTCTGCTTTCTCGGGATCAGGATCCGGACCGACGGCCACGCCACGCTGGTCGAGCGACACGCGGACGGGGACCGCTCCGTCCGGCGGGCGGCGGCCTGGATCGCCGTCGGGTTCGCCCTCGTCGCCGCCGGGGGGCACCTCCTCGTCGTTCACAGCACGGCGCTGGCGGTCTCGCTCGGGGTTCCCGACTACCTCCTCGGGCTAGTGACCGGGCTCGGAACGACCCTCCCCGAGATCGCGATCGCCGCCCTCGCGATCCGCCGAGACGAGGCCGACATCGCCGTCGGAACGCTGTTCGGCAGCAACGTCACCGACCCGCTGTTCTCGCTGGGGGCCGGCGCCGCCGTCGGCGGACTCGCCGTCGACCGAGTCGCCCCGACGGTCGCGTCCACGGTGTACGCGATCGCCGTGTCGATCGTCGTCGTCGCGCTCTTCTACCTGAACGGCGAGATAAACAGACGTGCGGCCGTGGGCTGTATCGCGATGTACGTCCCGACGTTCCTGTTGTGAGGGGGCCGCACCCCCGCCCGGGCTCACTCCCGGGGCCGTAACCGCTCGTCCTCGGAGAACTCGCCCGTCTCCGAGAAGAACGTCTCGTTCAGCTCCTTCAGCGCCCCCCGGAGGTGCTCGTGGAGCGTCGGCGGCGCCAGGTCGAGCGAGTTCGCGATCTCCTTGGCCGTCGACTCTCGGGGCCAGTCGAAGTACCCCGCCGAGTAGGCGGCCTCCAGGACCGAGTACTGCCGGTCCGTGAGGTTGTTCTCCAGCGACTGGCGGAAGTCACCGACCGACTGGATGTCGCGTTCGGTCTCGCGCTTGGCGGTGAGTTCGATGTCGTCGAACCCGCTTTCCATCGCCTCGACGACCGTTCGCACGTCCGTGTCGGGCGCGACCCTCGCCGTGAGGTGGCCGCTCCCCTCGTCGACCACCATCGACTCGATGCTGGCACCGGCCTCAATCAGCGGGAGGACGACCGTCGAATCGGCGACCCGGAGCTCGCAGAGGCGCGTGTCGGCCGAGTCGCTGACCCCTCTGGCGATCTGGACCTCGGGCCGCTCCGTGGCGGCATCGAGGAACTCCCGTGCAGTCGCCCCGCTGATCTCGAGGTAGCAGGTGAGTTCGCGGTCCGCCGCCGGGACGAACCCCTTCAGATCGATGCGGGCGCCGGTCTCCCGAGAGAGCGCGACGAAGAGGTCCGCGGAGTCGTTGATGTCGAACTCCAGTTCGACGACCGTGTCAGCGAGCATCAGCTTCTTCGTCTTGGCGGAGTGGATCGCGTTGGCGATGCTGTCTCCGAGCTCCGACAGCACCGCGACCTCCCGCTCGTCGAAGAAGTCCTCTTGGTCGGTGAACACGCTCAAAACGCCGTAGACGGTGTCCTGATGCTGTAGTGGGACGATCGCGCCGGCGGAGATACCCCGGTCGGTCGCCGAGAGGCCGAGCGGTTCGAGCGCCTGCGTCTCGCCGCCGTCTCCCAGGTCGTCGACCACCTGTACCGCTCCGGAGTCGACGGCGGCGGTGATGGGTCCCTCGCCGCCGTCGGACACGGCCTGATCCCCGATCTCGCCGTCTTCGCCGGCGAGGTACCGTGGCGTCGTCTGCTGGAAGCTGACGGTGTACTCGCCGATCCACGCCAGTTCGTAGGGGCCGTGTTCGACGAGTCGATCGCAGGCCGTCCGTTCGATCTCCTCGCGCTCGGAGGCGACGACGAGTTCCCGGTCGATCTCGCGGATGAGCGAGGTGATCCGCTGGAGCCGCTGAAGTTCGGATCGCAGCTCGCGGACCTGGTCGGACTCAGAGGCCCGTTCGGCCTCGTTCTTGAGGTCGGTCGCGGCCTCCGGATCGCGGAGGTCCTCCGGGTCCCGCGACGCCAGCGCCTCCGCCTTGGACTCCATCGCGAAGTGGTCCTGGGCGTCCGGATCGAACTCCCGTCGCAACAGGAGCTCGTCGACGGTGTCTCGGAGCTCCGTCTGCGTGATGGGCTTGACGAGGTACTCGTCGAACTCGAGGTCGATGATGTCGGTGTCTGGCGCGACCGCGGTGAGCATCGCCACCGGGCAGTCGATACCCCGCTCTCTGATGTCCTCTAAGACCTTGTCGCCGGGGATGCCCGGCATTCGGCGGTCGAGCAGGACGAGATCGAGGTCGTCGTCGATGCGCTTGCGCGCCTGGACGCCGCCGTACTCGATCTCGACGTCGTACTCGTCGGGCAGCCACATCCCGTACGTGTCCGCGAGGTCCTTGTCGTCGTCGACGATCAGAACCGTCGGGGTCTCCGTGACGCCCTCGGCCGACGACGCCGAGCCCGCTTCGCTCATCGCGACCTCACCCCCCGAAAGGCCCCGAGGGCGCCCCCGACGCCCACGTCACGCACCCATCGTCGACGGACCCGAGTTATTGACATAGATCCAATCACTCCCTGCGTGGTAGACCGTAATGGGTGTATAAAAACCTCAGCCTAATACTCGATCTGCTGACCGGTCGTCCACCCGATCCGAACCTCCTGCGGGCTCGAAGAATAGGCCGTGGTTCGATATCGACGCCGCCGGTACGACTCTCCGGCGATGACCGCCGAACCGTATCATTCCGAACGGCCGTTCGTGTACGAGTGCGCCGAGTGTCAGAGCCGTCTCGATCCCGCGACCCTCTCGGGGTTCGATCCGGGAGACGAGCTGATCGAGTGCCCCGAGTGCGGCGGCGAGCTGTGGAACCTCAGGACCCCGTCGGGGGAGTGAGCGCGCCGACGCCTCACTCGGCGATCGGGATCGCCAGGACGGGCGCCACCCCGTCTCGGACCGTCCGCTCGGTCACGCTGCCGAGGAAGAACCGCCGGACGCCCTCCCGACCGTGGGTCCCCATCGCGATGAGGTCGACGTCCCGCTCGCGGGCGTAGTCGGAGATCGCCCGTTCCGCGGTGCCCTCCATGACCCGTGACTCGAAGTCGAGGCCGTAGGCGTCGGCGTGTTCGCCGACCCTCTCCACGTCGTTCGAGCGCTGCTCTTCGAGGGCGTCGACGATGTCGGGGACCGCGATGGCGCCCGTCCCGCCCGTGGCCATCGACTGCACGTCGACGACCGCGAGACCGTGGACGGTCGCGTCGCAGGCGTCCGCGAGCGCGCAGGCGTGCTCCGCCGCGCGCTCCGATCCCGCCGAGCCGTCCGTCGGAACGAGGACGTCGTCGACGGCCGCGACAGCGTCGGGACCGGGGACGGCCAACACCGGCACGTCGAGGGTCCGAAGCGCCCGCTCGGTGACGCTCCCGAGCAGCAGGCGGTCCAACCCCGTCCGGCCGTGCGTGCCCATCGCGACGAGATCGGCGCCGACCCGGTCGACGTGGGCTTCGATCCGCTCGTGGGGCGCCCCCATCTCGATCGTCGTCCGAGAGGAGACGCCCGCGTCGGCCGCCGCGGCCTCGACGCGGCCGATGGCCTGCACCCAGTGCGTGCCGAGGTCCTCGCGGTCGGGGTCGTCCGGCAAGGGGTCGTCGGACACGACGCCGGTGCGCGGGTAGTGCGAGGGCTCCGCCACGGCGAGTATCGAGACCTCGGCGTCGACGATGTCTGCCACCCGAACGGCCGTCTCCGCGGCGGCCTCTGCCGGTTCACTGGCGTCGAACGGAACGACGATTGAATCGTACATGGGCTTCACTCCGGACCCTCAGCGGAGAGCCGGAAAAGGGGCGGACCTATCTGCTTACACGGACGGGGGTGGCACCGGCGACCGCGAGGGAGGCGCAACGCGGGAACGGGGCGCGCCGCCTCAGGCGCGGTCGAACCGCAGCCGGAAGACCGCGCCGTCGTGCTCGCTCTCGCCGACCTCGATGCTCCCGCCGTAGAAGTCGATGACCTCCTTCACGAGGTAGAGCCCGAAGCCGGTGCCGGGGTTTTCGAAGTCCTTCGCCGTCTGGTCGAACACGGTCTCGCGCCGCTCGTCGGGGATCCCGGGCCCGTTGTCGGCGACCGAGACCACGACCGAGTCCGAATCGACCGTCACGTCGACCCACACGGCCGGGTCGTCGCTCGGGTTGTGCTGGACGGCGTTGAGCAGGACGTTGTCGAGTACCTCACCGAGCAGGTCGTCGGCCACGACGTCGACGGACGGCGCCGACTGGAGGCGGTACGTCGCCTCGGAGTGAGTCCGCTGTGCACGGACGACGCGGCGTTCGATCACCGACCCGATGTCGCGGGGGCGCAGTTCCCGGTCCTCGCCGCGCCCGACCAGGTCCGTCACCCGCTGGACGGTCTCGACGAAGTCGATCATCTCGCGGGTCCGTTCGCTGGCGGTCTTCAGGCTCGACGCCACCTCGTAGTCGACGCGGCCGTCGAGCTGATCGAGGCGCGCTTCCAGCACGTTGAGGCTGTTGAGGAGGTTGTGGCGGAGCAGGCGGTTGATGAACTCGAGGCGGTTCCGCTCCCGCTGGAGCTGCCGGTCCTGCTCGACCGACTGCAGCGCGTACGAGATGATCGACCCGAAGCGCTCCAGCGCCGCCTGTTCCTCGTCGTCGAAGGCGTTCGTCCGGCGGGAGTACACGTTGAGCGTCCCGTGAAACTCGCCGCCGTCGACGATCGGGATCGACGCGGACGCCGAGTAGTCGAGCCGCTCCGCGTGGTCCCGCCACGGGTCGTATCGGCTGTCGGCCGAGACGTCTTGGACGACCTGCATCTCGCCCGTCAGGTGGGCCTGCGCGGTCGGGCCCTCGGTGGTCGGCCCCCCGTCGAGCCAGATCGTGGTGTCGTCGAGGTACCCCTCGACGCCGGCCTCGGCGCTCACCGTCACCTCGTCGTCCTCCGCGGTCCCGATCCACGCGAACGCGTAGGAGTCGGACGAGGCGAGCCGATCGCAGACCAGCTCCTCGATCTCCGACCGGGAGGAGAGACCGAATATCGACTCCACGAGGTTGCGCACGAGCGAGTTGAGGTCGTTGAGCGCCGTCAGCCGCTCGTGCTGGTCACGGAGCGTCTGCTCGCGCTCGATCCGGTGGACCGCGGCCGCGGCGGTCGTCGAGACGATCTCGATCAGCTCCCGCGTGCTCGCGTCGAACGCGCCGACCGCCGGCGAGCCGGCGACGAGGGCGCCTCGGTCGCCGACCGGTGCGAAGACGGCAGACCGGAGGTCGGCGTCACGGTCGAGGCCGTCGTAGCGGGGCGCGGTTCGGACGTCGTCCAGGCGGCGAGTCTCGCCCGCGGCGAACGCCGAGCCGAGAGGGGTCTCTCGGTCCAACGACACCGCGGGCGGATCGAGGTCCAGCAGTTCCGCGTCGTCGGCGATCGTCCGCGGTATCAGGGCGTCTTCCTCCGGGTCGTGATCGAGATACCACGCGGCGGGCGCGTCCAGCACGTCCCGAACGGCCGCCGTCGCGATCTCGGCGACCGCCTCCTCGGAATCGGCCCGGAGGAGGTCGGTCGTGACCCCGTGGAGGGCGACGAGCCGCTCCTCGAACCGCTTGCGCTCCGTGATGTCCCTGACGACGCCGCAGCGCCCGGTCCCCTCCTCGAACGCGAGGGGCTCTAACCGCGCTTCGACGGGGCGTTCCTCGCCGGACTTCGTGAACAGGTCGAGTTCGAGCGTCGCCTCCTCGCGGGTCCCCCGGACGAGCTCCTCGGCGAGCCGTTCGGCCTCCGAAGAGACCGCTTCGTCTTTGAGGACCGTTACGGGCTGGCCGAGCAGCTCCCCCCGATCGTATCCGCTCAGCTCGCAGAACGCGTCGTTGACCATGATGAACCGATCGTCCTCGTCGACCGCGTAGACGCCGTCGGTGACCGCCCCGACGACGCGTTCGTACAGCTCGAGGTCGCGTTCGCGCTCCTTGCGCTCGGTGATGTCCTGCGCGGTGCCTCGGAGCTTCGCCACGTCGCCGCCGTCCGTCACCGGCACGCCCTGGACGTGGAGCCACCTGACCTCGCCGTCGTCCGGCACGAACCGCGCCTCGATATCGAAGGAGTCGCCGGAGTCGAGCGCTCCGTTCACGGCCTCCTCGACGAGGCGTCGGTCGTCCTCGTGGTAGACCCCGAGGGCGGCTTCGAGGGACGGCTCCTCCTCGCGGTCGAAGCCGAGCATGTCGAAGAGGTGGTCGGACCAGAAGACCTCCGTCGTCTCGGCGTCGAGCTCCCACCCGCCGACGTCGGCGATCCGCTCCGCCTGTTCGAGCAGCTCCTGGGTTCGGTCGAGCTCCCGCTGCCGCGCTTTCTGTTCCGTGATGTCCCGGACGACGCCGACCCGTTCGCCGCTCGGGAGCAGCGAGAACGTGGCGACGGCGTCGAGCGTCTCTCCGTCGGCCCGTTCGAGCGTCGCCTCCAGGCTCGCCGTCGAGCGCGCTCCCGACCGCAGTTCGGCCTCGAGCGCCGACGCCGTTGCGGTCGTCTCCTCGTCGACGACCGCCGAGACGTCTCGACCGACCAGGTCCGCCTCCGAGTAGCCGACCATCTCGGCGTAGGAGTCGTTGGCCATCTGGAAGGTCCCCTCCTCGTCGACGACGTAGATCCCCTCGTGGATCGTCTCGACGATCCGCTCGTACCGTTCGAGGTCCCGCTCGCGTTCGATCCGCTCCGTCACGTCTCGGAAATACACGGACAGCCCCGTCTCAGACGGGTAGGCGTTGACCTCGAACCAGGAGTCCAGGGGCGGGTAATACTCCTCGAAGGAGACCGGCTCCTGGGTTGCCATCGCCCGCTCGTACTCGCGCTGGAAGGTCGTCCCGACGGCCGCCTCGAACGCGTCCCAGACGACCGTTCCGACGACGGCGTCCCGGTCGGCTTCGAGAAGCTCGGAGGCGCGTGCGTTGAGATACGTGAACTGCCACTCGTCGTCAAGCGCGAAGAAGGCGTCTTCGATACGCTCTAACACCTCCTCCGCGTCCGTGGCAACGGTCGCCATAGCGTATTACGGCAGTCTCGAAACAGCGGTATAGGCATTACGCCTCGGGGGGTGATCGGCGGCCGCCGGCGCGCCGACCGGGAGGTGGCTCGACGCGTTCGGACCGGCGCCCGGTCGGGCGAGTCAACGATTAGGTCGGGGGTTTATCAGTGGGATTCCGAATGCCACCCGTAATGAGCCTCCCGTTGGGAGACCGACTCCGACGCTGGCTCGCCGGCGGGAGCGTCAGTCTGCTCGGAGGCGGCCTTCTCGTCGTCCCGTTGTACGACATCTGGGACGACATCACCGATCTGTCGTGGAGTATCGCACCGACGCTGATCGAAAACGCCCCGTTCCTGCTTCTCGCAAGCGGGCTCGCGGTGGGGGGTATCTGGCTGATCCGGACCGACTGGGAGACGAGGCAGGTCACGACGGTCGCGCGCCGCACCCTGCTCACGGCAGCGGCCGTGATCGTGCTTCTCGGGCTGGCGATGGCCCTCCAGCTCCACGTGCTCGGTCGACTCAAGCCTGTCGTGTTGGCGCTCGACGGCATGCTGGTCGGGGCCGCCGCGTCGTTCGCGCTCAGCATCTCGACGGTACGGTCAAACATCTTCAGACAGCAGATCAGCCACCATCGGGAGCTGAACGATCGGCTGGAGGACCTCTACGAGGCCGTCAACGAGCTCGCCTCGGCGACGGACCGGGCGGAGACGTACGAGATCCTCGAAGACACGATCGCGGGCGTCGCCCCCGCCACCCCGTTTCGCGTCGTGGTCGACGGCGAGACCGTCATCGAGCACGGTCGGGAGGCGAACGCGACCGATCCCGCCCGCGACGTCGAGACCGTCCCGATCGGCGAGCGTGGGGCGATCGAACTCCAGGGCGGGAGCCTCGAACGTCACGAGCGCTCGACGCTGCAGCTGTTCGGCTCCTACGTCGACGAGACCATCCAGCGCGTCGAGCGCGAGGAGCGGCTCCGCGACGAGCGGAACCTGTTGGAGTTCGTCAACCGCACCCTCCGGCACGACCTGATCGGAGACATCTCGCTGGTCGAGGCGCGGCTCGGAATGCTCGACCGGAACGCGGACTTCGAGGACGACAGCAACGAGGACCACCTCGCGGTCGCGTTGGATCGGACCCAAGAGATGGAGGAGTTCGTCCAGACGATGCGAACGTATATGCGGTCGGTGTTGAACGACGACCACGACCTCCAGACCGTCGCGCTCGGACCGGTCGTCGACGAGCAGACAGAGGCGATCGAAGAGACGCACCCCCACGTCGAGGTCGAGAGGGGACGGGTTCCCGAGGCCCCCGTCCGGGCGGACGACCTGTTCCACCGAGTGCTGGCGAATCTGTTCGAGAACGCCGTCGAGCACAACCGCTCGTCGACGCCCCGGATCCGGATCGACGGCGAGCGGGACGGCGAGGTGGTCCGGCTCCGCGTCGCCGACAACGGGCCCGGAATCTCGGAGTCCCGGCGGGAGTCGATCTTCGCCCAGGAGGAGCGGGGAACCGACAGCGACGGGACCGGGTTCGGGCTCTACCTCGTCAAGGACATCGTCGAGGGATACGGGGGGAGCGTCAGCGTTCACGAGAACGATCCGCGCGGCGCCGTGTTCGAACTTGAGCTGCCGGTCGCCGGCCGTGGTTGACGACGGGCGCAGCGATCCGGCATCGGACGGCACGGCGATCTAACGCCGACCGCTGCCGGTGCTCGGCGCAGACGTGACCGCCACGTCCGCGACTGAAGCCGTGGGGTTCAGCCTCGCCCATCCGTGATCCGACGCGTTCTGTCACCGCCTCCGTACTCAAGGGCGGAGCGTCGACGGGAACTGCGGAAGAAGATACCCCGAGGGCCCACAGCACTCGGGGATTTCCCCGACGATGGGGCGCGGAACAACCATGTGATTGCCGGTCCCAGCAGAGGGGGGGGGGAGTGGGGCGGGCAGGTGGATGGTCGGCAGGTGGGCAGGTGGGTGGTCGGCAGGTGGGCAGGTGGGTGGTCGGCAGGTGGGCAGGTGGGTGGGGAGAGGGACCCTGTCGTCGTGTGGCGGACACAGGGCAGGGTTGTCGAATTGCGGATCGCCTCTGATCGACCCGCAATACCCTCTCCGTGCCTTAGGCTACTGAACCATCGGCCTAATCACGTGGCGAGTTCGACTTCGCCGGCTGCGTTCGCCGTGTGCCGGAACTCCCCGAAACGTCTCGCTCGGTCCCAGGACGGGCGTGTAGCCCGGAGCTATTTACGGAAACGGTCGCGGATCAGCGTATGGTCGAGCGACACCACGCCGATGACCCGCTGGCCCGACTCCGCGAGCGGACCCCCGTACTCCAGACGCTGAGCGAGGCGGGCGCGGAGGACCTGCCGTTCGAGGGGACGGCGGTCGCGGTCTCGTCGCACCTCGAACCGAAGACGGGGATCTTCGTCGAAACGCTGCGAGACGCCGGTGCGGAGGTCCTCTGCACGGCGAACGATCCCGAAAGCGTCCACGGCGACGTCGTCGCCCACCTCGACGCACAGCCGGGGATCACCGCGTTCGCCGAGCCGGGGATGAGCGAGGCCGATCTCGATCGAGCCCACCGCGAACTGCTGGACAGGGAGCCGGACGTCCTCGCGACCGACGGCGCGGAGCTGCTCGCCAAACTGTACGCCGACCCGGACCGTTCGACCGACGAAATACGCGGGTGTACCGAACAGACGACCTCCGGCGTCTCGCGGGCGCGGGCGATGGAGGCCGACGGCGTCCTCGACGTCCCCGTGTTCGCGGTCAATCACACGCCGATGAAACACTGGTTCGACAACGTCCACGGGACCGGCGAGAGCGCGCTGACGAACGTGATGATCTCGACCAACACGGTCCTCTCCGGGCGGACGGTCGTCGTCGCGGGGTACGGGTACGTGGGTCGCGGTGTCGCGACCAAGGCGCGCGCGATCGGGGCAAACACCGTCGTCACGGAGGTCGACCCGCGGAAAGCGATCAGAGCCCACATGGACGGCCACCGGGTGCTTCCGATGGACGAGGCCGCCGATGTCGGCGACCTGTTCGTCACCGCGACGGGCAACTGCCGCGTCCTCCGCGCGCGGCACTTCGAGCGGATGAGCGACGGCGCGATGCTGTGTAACGTCGGCCACCGCGACGTCGAAGTCGCCGTCGCGGAGCTCGCGGACATGGCGACCGAAATCACGGACCTCGAAGAGGGGATAACCCGCTACTCGCTGGCGGACGGTCGGGAGATCGACCTGTTGGCCGAGGGCAAGCTGGTGAACCTGACCGGGCCGTACAGCCAGGGACACCCCGCCGCGGTGATGGACTCGACGTTCGGTGCGATGTTTCTGGCGGCCCGCGAACTGGCGGTCGGCACCGAACGCGAGCCGGGCGTCCACCAGCTTCCCGAGCGGCTCGACAGGGACATCGCGCGGCTGAAACTCGACGCGCTCGGGGTGGAGATCGACTCGCTGACAGACCTGCAGCAGCGCTACCTCGACGCCTGGCAACGCGACGAGATCGTGTAGTTCCGGCGTCAGACAGGGAAAAAGGGATTCGCGGGAGATCGGAGGGGAAAGGCGGCGCTTCCCGGAGAGACGGGAGACGGGCGGTCCGCCGAGAGCCCCGGCCTACGGCCGGATCTCTGGCCGGTCACCGAGAGGGACAGTCAGTCGCGACGCCTTCGGGCCAGGAGCGCGACTCCGAGGAGCGCGATCCCAGCGAGCACCGCGAGCGCGATCTGCGATGCCCCGATGGGCGACGGCGAGTCATCGGTCACCGGTTGCCCGTCTCGGGTGTCCTGCCCGTCGGCTACCGGATCGAATTCGGGGACGGTCGGCGCGGGCAGTGCGTATTTCGGCGTATCGTCACCGTCAGTACTCCCGTCCGAACCGCCGTCGTCGCTGCCCGCGGTTCCGTCACTCCCGCCGGTTCTGTCGATCTCGTCACTCCCGTCGGTTTCGTCGCTCCCGTCGGTTCCATCACTTCCGTCAGTACCGTCGCTCCCGTCGGTTCCGTCACTCCCGTCACTCCCGTCGGTCCCGTCACTGCTATCGGTCTCGCCACTACCATCGGTCCCGTCGCTTCCGCCCCCACCGTCGCCGCCGGTCGTGGCGTCGATAGTGGCGACGTCGCTCCGCGTCACGCTACCGATCTTGCTGTCGACGAGTTGCGAATCGACGTCGTAGGTCGCCTCGCCGTTCGGATACGCGACGCTGACGTCGACGGAGACACAGAGGTCGATGTCGCCGCCACCGTCGGCGCTGGTCGCGAACTTCACCGTCTCGTCCGTGCCGTCGTCGTCGTACCCCTCGACGAGTTCGGCGCTGGAGGTGATGCTCGTGGCGTTGGCGTTCGCGGAGTTCACCGAGAGCCCGCTTGCGAGCGCGTTCGGGAACTCCACGTAGTGCCAGTCGGTGTCGCCGTCGGCGCTGACGTCCGACAGCTGGACGCACACCTTCTGGTTGTTCACGGTCTCGCCGGGCGTGACCGAGTTCGGCGTCGCCGAGCCGTCAACGATCGTCGCGGGCGTGCTGTCGAGCGTCACGGTGCCCGACTCGCCGTCGGCGCCGTCGTTGTTGTCGGCGTCGTCGGCCTCGGTCAGCGTCGCCGTGTAGGTCCCGTCGCTCGGGGCCGAGTACGTCGTGTCGTAGACCCAGGTGCCGCTCGCGTTCGTCTCCGAGAAGTCGCTCTCGGTGAGCGTCGCCACCGTCTCGTCGCTGCCGTTGGTGACATCGACGGTGGCGTTGACGATTTCCTGGCTGGAGTCGAAGCGCACGCTGACGTTTCGATCGGCGGGGTTCGTCACCGCGTAGTCGGTGATGATCGGCGCTTCCGTCTCGCCGACGGTGATCGACGTGACCGCGTCCTGTTCCGCGCTGTCGCCGTCGCTGTCCTCGACGCGGGCGTCGATGTCGTAGGTCGCGTTGGTGTCGGGGTAGTCGACGCTGGTGTCGACGGTGACGGTCAGATCGACCGCGCCGCCGGCGTCGGTGTCGGTCTGGAACCGCACCGTCTCGTCCGTGCCGTCGTCGTCGTACCCCTCGACGATCTGGGCGCTCTGAGCGATGCTCGCCGAGCCGTTGACGGTCGCGTAGTTCACCGAGAGCCCGTCAGCGAGCGCGTTCGGGAACTCCACGTAGTGCGTGTCGGTGTCGCCGTCGGCGCTGACGTTCGCGAGCGTCACCGCGACCTTCTGGTTGTTGACGGTCGTGCCGGGCGACACCCGTTCGGGGTCGGCCGCACCGCCGTCGATACCGACCGTGAGAACGTTGACCCTGACGGACTCGGTCTCGCCGCTGGCACCGTCGTGGCCCTCGTCGTCGACGGCCTTCCGAAGCGTGACGTCGTAGCTGCCGTCATCGCTCAGGGCGGTCGTCGCATCGTACGTGTAGGTGCTGTTGTGTCGGGTCTCGGTGAAGTCGCCCTCGGTGAGCGTCGTCACCGTCTCGCCGCTGCCGTCGGCGACATCGACGGCGATCTCCGCGAGGTGCTCGCTGGAGTTGAACGAGACGTTCACCTCCCGATCCGTCGGGTTCGACACCGCGTAGTCGGTGATCGAGGGGACCTCGCTCGTGGTGACCGTCGTCGCGTTCGTGACCTCCGCGGTGTCGCCGCCGCTGTCGACGACTCGGGCGTCGATCCCGTAGGTCGATTCGCCGGCGGGGTAGGTGACGCTGGCGTCGACCGTCAGGTCCAGGTCGGCGTCGCCGCCGCCGTCGCCGCTGGTCGCGAACTTCACCGTCTCGGTCACGCCGTCGTCGTCGTACCCCTCGACGAGTTCGGCGCTGGAGGTGATGCTCGTGGCGTTGGCGTTCGCGGAGTTCACAGAGAGGTTCCCGGCCAGCGCGTTCGGGAACTCCACGTAGTGCCAGTCGGTGTCGCCGTCCTGGCTCACGTTCGCCACCCGGACGGACACCTCCTGATTGTTCACCGTCTCGCCGGGGGTGACCAAGTCGGGATCCGCGGAGCCGTCAGCGATCGACATCGGGCCGGTGACGGTGACCTCGGTCGCACTCAGCTCGTCACTGATCGCGATGTCGCGAGCGCCCGTGGCGCTGAAGTCGGTGACGAACGAAACGGTCGTGCGCTCGCCGCTCGCGAGCGTCCCGTTGCGGTAGCGGACGACCGACCCGTCGATCCGCAGGGAGGCGTTGTACGTTTCGCTCCCGCTCGCCGTGTTTTCGACCGTCGCCGAGACGGTCAGGTCCTCGCCGACCTCGACCGTCGTGTTGTTGCCGTCGGCGACGCCGTCGTCAAACGTGAGGTTGCTGTACGTGACGTTCGGCGACGTGTCGATGTCCACGGTGTCGTGATACTCTTGCCACTGGTTGTCGCTCGTGTCGTGGAGCGTCAAGTTGGCGTCGAAGTCGTCGGACGGGTTCGTGACGTTGCCGACGACGACGCGGACGGGGTCACCGTCGCTCACGCTCCGGGAGTCTCCGAGCTTGAACCCCACAGTCCCTCCGGAGGAATCGAACTGAGTGAGATCGCCGGCGAACTCGTCGCCGTCGACGTACACCTGTACGTCCGACTCGCCGACGTCGCTCACGTCGGCCGGGGCGAGGTGGACATCGATGTGCTGCAGGGTGTCTTGGTTGTCCAACTCGACGTTTCCGTCCGCCGTGTACGTGACGTTGGACGCGCCCGCGTCGTCGTCGTCCGGGGCGATCGACGTGTTCGTCGCGGCCGCGGCGGTGCCGGCGAGGGCGACACTGCCGGCGACGACCGACGCGACCACGAGCGCCGAGAGCGCCAGCGCACGCCGCTTCGCTGGATCGCTACTCATCGATTATCTCCGCGGAGCGGCGGTTCGATTCGCCGGATCGGTCCGGGCTGTCGGACCACTCCGGGTGACGAGGCGCCGTCTCCGGCCGGGATGGTGTTGGTTCCTGGTCGTGCCCGCGACGCCAGTGTCCGTTCGCCGTATCGACGCGTCGGTCGAGTGGGCGGCTCATGATCGGTAGTCCTCTCTGATGCCGGCTCGGTACCGGAGCCTGGCACTGGACGGTGGTTGACTGAGAAGCCCAATCAGGGACGGACCTACACACTTCACGAAAAATCCGTCGAGACGCTCAGTAAAATCGCGAGACTGCAGCCGGATCCCACGGGCGGTTAGGCCGATATAGCGCGGGCGAACGGCGGCCAAGTCGCGACCTCAATGGGGCTCGACCCCGGGTCTCGTCGATGTCACCGCGACGCTCACGCGTCGTCCGTCGCCCCCGACCCGCGCAGGTCCCGCTCCGAGTACCGATCCCCGCGATCCGGGAGCGGGACCACGACCACGTCGTCGGCGCCGAGGACACCCAGCTCCGCCAGCCGATCGACCTTGGCCAGGCACGCACCACTCGACGGGCCGACGAGGAAGTCACCGTCGACCCGGAGGTGGTCGCGGACGAACGACCGGTCCCACTGGCCGGGGTCGACGATCCGGAGCCGCCGGTCCTCGTGTGCCCGGTAGAGCCGCCGTACGTACCGATAAGCCGTGTCAGTCGAGACGAACGACACCGTCTCGACGGCGCGCGGCTCGAACGTCCCCGGGACGTAGTGGCCCTGCGAGTGCATGTGTTTGAGCCCGGCGATGTCGTGCTCGTCGGTCGCCGGTTCGAACCCGTAGACGTCGACGCCCCGGTCGGCCAGCGCGCGGCTCACGCCGACGAGCGTGCCGCCCGTCCCCGCGCCGGCGACGAAGTGCGTGACGGCGCCGTCGGTCTGGCGCCAGATCTCGACGCCGGTCGTTCCGGCGTGGACGCCCGGGTTCGCCGGGTTCTCGTACTGGTCGAGGTAGCGGTACCGATCGGGGTCCGATCGGACCGTCTCCCGGCAGCGCTCGACGTACGCGTCGTAGCCGCGCTCGTCGTCGACGA
The DNA here is from genome assembly GCF_000337915.1 of Halorubrum saccharovorum DSM 1137. Lineage (GTDB taxonomy): Archaea > Halobacteriota > Halobacteria > Halobacteriales > Haloferacaceae > Halorubrum > Halorubrum saccharovorum. The sequence goes on along the minus strand of NZ_AOJE01000069.1, from coordinate 42,565 downwards.
ACGTCGTCTCGGCGCCAGCGTCCTCGATCGCGGCGATCTTGCCCGCACCGGCGTCGTCGGGTAAGACGATCTCCACGTCGAGCCCGTATCTCCTGCCGAACCGCGCGACCGCCGCGCCGGTGTTCCCGCTCGACGCCTCGACGAGGGTCCGCCCGTCGAGCGGCTCCGGCGACGCCCGCGCCGCGTCGACCATCGCCTTCGCGATCCGGGTCTTGATCGACCCCCCGCCGTGCGGGAGCGTCGGCTGATTGAACCACTCGGCTTTCCCGTACACGGTCGGATCGACGTCCACCGCCAGTTCGACGAGGGGGGTCTCTCCGACGGCGTCGGGGTCTGCGGCGTTCGACATACCGGGCGTCCCGGTTCGATCGCCGAAAAACCCGAGCAAAATCGTCGCCTCTCCGTCTCGCGACGCTCCGACCGCGGCGGTGCGACCGCGACGCTCCGACCGCGGCGATGTGAGCAGGGGACCCGCCCCGTTCGCGTCGGACGCTCGCGGCGACCGTCGGTTAGCCCCCCGTTTTAACCGGACGGCACCGAGACGGGCGGTGCATGAGCCCGACGATCGAGGTCAGCGAAGAGACGGTACGCGAGTTGGACTCCCACCGAGAGGACGGCGAGAGCTACGACGAACTCATCCAGGAGTTGGTGGCCATCTACGAGCAACAGGGGGCGTTCACCCAAGAGGGGTACTCCGAGTAGCGAACTCGATCGGTAACGGCCTTCGAACGAACCGCCGTCGAGCGGCGGAGAGACGGCGCTGGTCGTCGCATTAGGGTGTGCGGTTATGAGCGCTGCCCCGCCTGCTTCGCCCATGTTCGACACGGACCCGACTGAGGGACTGGTCGCCTGTGAGGAGTGCGGCGCGCCGCGCTCCGCGACGGATATCGGACTGAGCGAGACCGACTCGGCCATGAGCTGCGTCCGGTGCGGGAACGACTCGTTCACGGAACTCCGCGACCCCTCGGAGGAGTGAACCGAACGCCGGGAGACGCGATCCGCGTCGCGGGGAGGTCCGGATTTGGAGCCGGATACAAGGGGCCGGCCCGAGGAGAGCCGCCATGGATATCGGCCTGTTTGCGCCGCACGAACAGCATGGCCCGTCCCGGCTCGTCGACCTCGCCGAGCACGCCGAGCGGGCGGGCTTCGACTCGGTCTGGACGAGCGACCACTTCCACCCCTGGTGGCACTCCGGCGCGGAGTGCGGCGCGGCGTGGCCGTGGCTCGGTGCGGCGCTGGAACGCACCGACGCGGTTCGGATCGGAACCGGCGTGACCGCGCCGATCGCCCGCTACCACCCGGGGCTGATCGCGCAGGCGTCGGCGACGCTCGCGTCGATGTACCCCGGTCGGCACCACCTCACGCTCGCGACGGGCGAGGCGCTCAACGAGCGGCCGCTGGGGTTCGACTGGCCGCCGTACGCGGAGCGAAAGCGTCGGCTGATCGACGCCTGCGAGATCGTCGATCGCCTGTGGGACGGAGGGTTCCACGACTACGACGGCCGCTACTGGGACCTCGACACCGCGAGGCTCTACACGCTGCCCGAGCGGCGCCCGCCGCTCTTCGTCGCAGGCAACGGCGCCGAGACGACGACGGTCGCCGGCCGATACGCCGACGGCTTCCTCACGCTGGCCGACGTGGAGACCTACCGCGACGAACTGGTCCCCGCGCTTGAACGGGGGGCCACCGAGGCGGGGCGGGACCCCGACTCGATCAGGCGGATCAAGCAGGCGTCGGTCGCCTTCGCGACCGACCGCGACGCGGCGCTCGACGCCGCGGAGTTCTGGAGCGGCTCGCACGCCGTCGGCTTCGACGAGGACGTCCACGACCCCCGCGAGATCGAGTCGCGGGGGGAGTCGCTGTCCCGCGAGGAGCGGGCCGACTGGGGGCTGGTCACGACCGACCCGGCCGAGGTGCGGGCCCTGATCGACCGCCACGCGGCGGCCGGCTTCGATGAGGTCGAACTGCTGGTCACGTCCCCGGATCTCGGGGAGTTCGTCGACGCGATGAGCGAGACGGTCCTGGGCGACTGATCGCCGCGGGACTCCGCCGCCGCTACCCCTCGAAGTACGCCGTGAGCACGTCGAGCGGGCGGGTGTTGCGCGCGTCGTCGAACTCGCGCCGGCCCCGCCCCCGCGATGAGAAACCGGAGCCTCACTCCAGGATCTTGTACGCCTTCCTGACCTCGTCGAGGTCCGACATCTGGTCTTCGATGCGCGCACGCGTCTGCTCGGCCTCGCGCCTGAGGGCGTCGACGGTGTCCGCGGTGTCGGTGGCGTCGTTGTTCTTCAGGGCCGCGATTTTCGACGTGAGCGTGAAGTGACGCTGGAGTTCGTCGTCCAGGTCCGATCGGACCCGGAGTTCGTCGACGGCGTCGCGGAGTTGCGACTTCGTGACCGGCTTCCTGAGGTACTCGTCGCAGGGGAGCTCGGCGAGGTCGCTGCCGGGCTCGAGGCCGGTCAGCATCGCCTTCTGATCGTTGACGTCCCGCTTCTCCATGTTCTGGATCACCGTCATTCCCGAGAGGTCGGGGATCTGTCGGTCGAGGAGGACGATGTCGACCGACGAGTCGTACCAGGTGAGTCCGTCCGATCCCGAGTAGGCGGTCCGAACCTCGTACTCTGGTTCGAGCCAGACCGAGTAGGTGTCCGCCAGTTCTCTGTCGTCCTCTACCACGAGTACGGTCGGCTCATCACCGGAGCGTCGAGTCTGTGACATGGTTAGGTTGGGCGGCTGTCGCTGGGCGTCGTCTCTCGCGACGTGACCGGCTTCACCGGCGGGCCTCGCGTCGTTTCCGTTCGGCCACTCATCGTTTTCGTGCGACAACTCTGGTCTGAACAACCATTAAAGACGGACCAATTTCGGGGTCCGGAAACGAGACCGACGAGGCATTCCCCGAGAGTGACCGACCGCGTCGCGTACTCGGTCGTGTCGGCGGCCGACCCAGCCCGTTAGGCCCTGGCATTACCCAACTGACGCCGGTAGAACCGGCTGAAATGTACGAGGATAGAGTTACCGCGGGCAGGAGACTCGGCGAAGAGCTGGCCGGTCAGTACATCCGCCCGGACGTCGTCTTCGCGATACCGGCGGGCGGTATCAACGTCGCCCGGCCGATCTGCGAGCGGTTCGACGCCGAGCTGGGGCTGATGGTCCCCGAGCCGATCCGGACCTCGGCGACCGACGACCTCCCGGTCGCCGCCGTCACCGACACCGGCGTCACGTGGGTCGACGAGCGCGCGGTCGAGGCCTTCGACGTCGACGACGAGGCGTTCGCCGCTGAGAAGCAGCGGGCCTTCCGAGACGCGAGGACCAAGCGCGAGCAGTACGAGGCCGAGGTCGGGGACCCGTCGCCCTCGGGGACGGTCGCGATCGTCGGCGACGGGGTCATCGACGGCATGCGGATGAACGCCTGCGTCTCGGCGGTTAGTCAGGTCGACGACGCCAGCGCCGTCGCGGCGGCGCCGATCGGGACGACCGACGCCGCCGCCGCCCTCCGCGCCGAGTGCGACGAGGTGGTGTTCAACCGGACGGTCTCCGGCAGCGAGGTTCTGGGCCGGTACTACGAAGCGTTCGGCGGGAGGACAGACCTGCCGGATTCGCAGCCGTAGGACGGTGGGACTCGCGCTGGCGCGGCGGTCACTTCGGTCCGCGATCCGCGGAGTGCATCGACGCGGAGGGAAGACAATAGGTCCCGTCTTGAGGGGGCCTCGGTCGGAACTCCCGTTCCGGTTTGTTCCGCGCAAACCGGTGATCCCACATGGATTACGACAGTTTCATGGGCGAAGTACAGCACAGACTCGAACTGAGTTCGAGCGGCGAGGCGGTCAGGGCGACCCGCGCCGTGTTGACGACGCTCGGGGAACGGCTCGGATCGGGTGAGGCGGCCGATCTCGCGGCCCAGCTCCCGATGGAGATCGATCGCTTCCTCACCGAGCCCCGTTCGGGCCAGCAGTTCACCTACGACGAGTTCGTCGACCGGGTCGCGGAGGAGGCACACGTCGGCGAGAGCGAGGCCGCGTTCTACGCGCAGGCCGTCGTGTCGCTGGTCTGTTCGATAGCCCACGACAGCGAGGTACGGGACGTTCGGACCCAGCTCCCGGACGAGTTCTCGGCCCTCTTCGAACTGGCGGACGCCGACGCCGCTCCCTGGTAACTCACTCGGGGAGGGGTTCCCGGGGTCCTGGGATCGACCGCCGAGCGCCGGGGGTTCGGCGTCGAGAAACGGGGCTTCCGCCCCCAACGAAGGCACACAGGGGCGTTCCGGCCCCCGATAGGCCGTGTCTTTTTCCCGAGCGTCGGGAGAGTCGTCCTATGGGCGAACCCGAACAGAACAGCGGTCTGCCCGTCGATCACGAGGAGTCGCGCGCAGAGCACGTCGAGTCGATTCTGGCGGAGACGGAGTGTCTCGCGGACGACGCCCACAAGTACCCGATGCGACGAGAGGAGCTGGCGACGGAGTACGCGGACCGCGTGATGGACCTGCCGAACGAGACGGAGTCGCTCGGCAGCGTCTTCGACAGGCTCGTCGACGAGCGGTACGACAGTCCGATGGAGGCCCGCGAGGCCGTCCTCAACGAGCTCACCGGCGAGGAACACGAGCTGCGCGAGTACAACGACGAGCGCGAACTCGAACGGCTCGCGGAGGACACCCACGCGGTCGGGTCGCTGCAAGACGACGACCGGGGGGAGTAACGATGGCACGGCTCGATCCGCGTCGGTCGTTCCGCGGCCCGTCCGAGGCGACCCCCGCCGTCGAATCGGTGAACAGACACGCTCGCGCGGTGAGCGATCCCCGGGACCTCGACCCCCTCGTCGACCGTCTCGCGGACGCCGACTGCGTCCTCCTGGGTGAGGCCTCGCACGGCACGTCGGAGTACTACCGCTGGCGTGCGGAGCTCACGGCGAAGCTGCTCCGCGATCACGGCTTCTCGTTCGTCGCCGTCGAGGGCGACTGGCCGAGCTGTTACGAGGTCAACCGCTACGTCAAGGACCTGCCGGACTCCCGCGACGGGGCTCGCGAGGCGGTCGACGCCTTCGGTCGGTGGCCCACCTGGATGTGGGCCAACTGGGAGACGATCGGCTTCCTCCGGTGGCTCCGAACGCACAACGACGGGCTCCCCGAAGGCGAACGGACGGGCTTCTACGGGCTGGACGTGTACAGCCTCTACGAGTCGCTTCAGGCGGTCATCGACTACCTCGACGAGGTCGATCCCGAGGCCGCCGCGGACGCTCGCGAGGCCTCCCGGTGTTTCGAGCCCTACGGGAAGGACGCACAGCGGTACGCCCGGTCCCTCCGGCTGGTCCCCGAGTCCTGCCAGGAGGAGGTCGTCGAACTGCTCGACGAGCTGCGTCGGAGCGCGCCGAAGTACGGCGAAGCGAGCGACGACGACGCGTTCAACGCCGAACAGAACGCGCTGGTCGCGCGGAACGCCGAGGCCTACTACCGGACGATGGTCGACGGCGAGGAGGACTCCTGGAACGTGCGCGATCGGCACATGACCCGAACGCTGAACCGGCTGCTCGACCATCACGGCCCGGACGCCTCCGGGATCGTCTGGGCGCACAACACCCACGTCGGCGACGCGCGCGCGACCGACATGCCGCGGCACGGGCGAATCAACATCGGTCAGCTCGCCCGCGAACAGGACACCATCGGCGACGTCGAACTCGTCGGGTTCGGCTCGACGGAGGGCGAGGTCGTCGCGAGCGACTCATGGGGTGCGGAGATGCGCACGCTGGACGTTCCCGCGGCCAGCGCGAACAGTTACGAGGACGTGTTCCGCCGGGCGGAGCCGGAGAACGCCCTCCTGTTCAGCGACGAGGTGCCCGACGGCGACCCGCTCGAAGACGCGCGCGGTCACCGCGCGATCGGCGTCGTCTACCGCCCGAAAAACGAATCCGGGAACTACGTCCCGACGGTCCTCCCCGAGCGCTACGACGCGTTCCTCCACATCGACGAGACGACCGCGCTCCACCCGATCGAGTTCCACCCCGATCGCGAACGCGTTCCCGAGCTGTACCCGTACGGGCTCTGAGGGCGTCCTCAGTCGGGGGCGCGCCGGGGCCGCGTCGGATGGGAGGCCCACCCGCCGTCCCCGCGGCGTCCGTCCGATGAAGATATTTGGGTCGGGGACTATCTCCCCTCGCCGCGAGCGGTTACGCAATGCTCGTCGCATTCGATTTCGACGGCGCGTTGGCGGTTTCGGACCCGTTCGTCCGACTCGGCGAACAGCACGGCACGGGAAACGACATCGCTTCCCTCCTCGACCGGATGCGGGCGGGCGACATCGAACACGAGGGCGGGCTGCGATCGATCGCCGACCACCTCGAAGGACTCGAGACCGAGGAGGTCGAGGAGGCGTTCACACACCTCCAGCGTCGCAGCGGCGCCTCCGACCTTCTCGGCGCGCTCCAGCGCGCCGGCCACCACGTCGCCGTCATCAGCGACGCCCCGGAGGTCGCGATCCGGTCGTGTCTCGAAGCGGATACCTTCGACGTTGACACGGTCGTCGGCACTCGCCTCGTGGGCGAGAAGGGCGCCCTCACCGGGGAGATCGAGGGGTCGCTTCTGGGAGAGAGCAAGGACGCGGTCCTGAAAGAGATCGTCGCTCGGGAGGGCGCAGAGATGGCGGAGACCGTCGCGGTCGGCGACGACCGGCGCGATCTACCGATGATTCAGGCGGCGGCGACGGGGATCGGCGTCGATCCCGACACGGCCGTCGCCGACCAGTGTGACCACGTCGTGCCCACGATCGACCGACTGCAACTCCGGTTCGAGGAGCACGGCATCGTCTGAAGGACGGGCCGACGAGCGTCGGATGAATCGGTCGCGGCGCTCAGGGCGAGTACTCGGGCGACTGGGCCTCGATCACTTCCGCGATGTCCCCCAACTCCTCGCCCGCCGTCGCGACGACGTCGTCGAGCGTCGCGACGCCGATGAGCTTCCCGTCCTCGACGACCGGAATCCGGCGCGCGTGCGTCTCGGCCATCGTCTTCGGCAGCTCGACCGCCTCGGCGTCGCCCTCGATGGTGACCGGGTCGGCGGTCATGATGTCGCTCGCGTCCAGCGCCGAGACGTCCCCGTGGTCCGCGACCGCCATCGCGACGTCCCTGTCGGTGACGACGCCGACGGGCCGTCCCGCCTCCTCGACGATGACGCTCCCGACGCCCTCGTTCCTGAGGAGCTCCGCGACGCGGACGGCTGGTGTGTCCGGCTCTGCGACGACTGGCTCGACTGCGAGGTGTTCGACTGGCATAGGTGCGGCCCTCACTTCCGGAGATTGGGGGTTAAACACGGAGCCTAAGCGCCCGAGCGACGTGTCGACGGATAGGCACGGGAGTATAACCCGCGGCGCCGTCAACCGCGCACCATGGCCGGGACCGACGAGACGGCTGGCCAAACGACCGACGGTCAGTTCGAGACGCCGAGCGACGTCAGCGACGACAACCCCTACGTCCGAGAGCCGGACACGGAGTTCGGGGCGGTCGCGGACCTCTCGAAAGCCGAGGCCGAAGCGCAGGCGGAGGACCTCCGGGAGGCGATCCGGTCCGCCGCGATCCGGGAAGCCGAGGTTCGAGCCGTCGAACACCGTGGGGCCCCACACCGGGCCCTCGATTAGGGCGGTCCTTCTTCGGTCCCGATCGCGAGCCGACCGAGACGAGCCATGTTCACGGACAGGGCCGACGCGGGTGAGCAACTCGCATCGATGCTCGAAGAGCGCGGCGTCGACGCGGACATCGTCCTCGGGATCCCGCGCGGCGGGTTGCCCGCGGCCGCGGCGGTGGCGGAGCGACTCGGGGTACCGTTGGACGTCATCGTCGCCAAGAAGATCGCGCACCCGGGCAACCCGGAGTACGCCGTCGGCGCGGTCACCGCCGACGACGTCGCGTGGTACGACGACGAGCCCCTCCGCCAGCTCGGGCTCGACGAGGACGAGCTCGACGACGAGCGCGAGCGGGCCCGACAGCGCGCCGAAGAGAAGCTCGACGGCTTCCAAGACGGGCGCCCGCCGGTCGATCTCGAGGGGAAGCACGTCCTGATCGTGGACGACGGCGTCGCGACCGGTGCGACGATGCGGTCCTGTGTCCGGACCGCCAAGGACGGGGGAGCGTCGCGCGTCACCGTCGCGGTCCCGGTGGCCCCGTCCACGAGAGTCCCCGAGCTGGAACGGGAGGCCGACGCAGTGATAACCCTCCGAGCGCCGGAGCGGTTCACGGCCGTCGGCCGGTTCCACCAGACGTTCGACCAGGTGTCGACCGAGGAGGCCGTCGAGTATCTCGAAGCGTCCGCCGCTCCCAGATAGCGGTCGAGACCTCCGTCAGGGGCGGATCTGCGTCCCGGCGTCCCCGGCGACGGCGGCGTCGATCTCGTCGGGGGTCGTGATGACCGCTCGCTCACCGCCGTCGTCGAGGAACGCCAGACACGCCTCGATCTTCGGTCGCATGCTCCCCGCGGCGAACTCGCCTTTCTCGAGAGCGACCCGGAGCGACGCGGCGTCCGTCTCCCGGATCGGTCGCTGGTCGTCGGTCCCGAAGTCGCGGTACGCGTACTCGACGTCCGTCGCCATCACCAGACACTCCGCGTCGACCGCCGAAGCGACGAGCCGCGTCGTGCGGTCTTTGTCGACGACGGCGTCGACCCCGTCTCCGTCGCGGACGACCCCGTCGCCGTCTCCGTGGCCGACGACCCCATCTCCCCCTCTGTCGCGGACGACCGCATCGCCGCCGTCGTCGACGACCGGAACGCCGCCACCGCCGCCGCAGACGACCGTCGATCCCCCGTCGACGAGGGCTCGGATCGCGTCGGTCTCGAGCACCGCCGTCGGTTCGGGCGAGGGGACCAGCCGCCGGTACGCTCGATCGCCGTCGGGCGTCGTGACTTCTCCCGTTTCGAAGGGCTTCTCCGCGGCTTCCGCCGCCGTGTAGTACGGGCCGACCGGCTTCGACGGGTCGTCGAAATCCGGATCGGCAGGGTCGACGCGCACCCGGGTCACGACGGTCGCGATCCGCCCGTCGACCGCGCCCTCCAGCTGGTCGGCGATCAGATAGCCGATCTGCGCCTGGGTCTCGGCGACGAGCACGTGGAGCGGGCGTTCGGGGGCGTCCGCCGTCGCCTGCTGTACCAACGACTGGCCGACTTGCGGGCCGTTACCGTGGGTGAACACGAGCTCGTGTCCCCGGTCGGTGAGCGCCTCGACGGCGTCGACCGTCTCCCCGATCCGCGCCTTCTGCCGGGCGACCGTGACCGGGCTCTCGCTGGCGATGGCGTTCCCGCCGAGCGCGATCGCTGTTCGCATACGCGTTCGTCTCGGTCGACGCTCAAAAATCAGCGGGCAAATCGCCGAACGGCGCTCCGGACTGAGTGTTGGCCGGTCAGAGGCCGAGCCGGTCGTCGTACCGGTCCAGCAGGTCGTCGAACGACCCCTCGTGGAGGTCGATGTCGTAGCCGACGTCGACGACTGGGACGTCGACGTCGACCTGGCGAGCGAGGTCGTGGGGGGTCCCCGCGAGGACGAGGTCGCAGTCGACGCCCGCGATCGTCGCTTCGAGGTCGCGGATCTGCTCGTCGCTGTACCCCATCGCGGGGAGGACCCCGTCGAGGTGGTCGTACTCCGCGAGCGCCTCCGCGATGCTCCCGACCGCCGCGTCAGTCGGGTCGACGCGAGCCGCCGCGCCGTACGTCTCGGCGGCGGCGGCGGCGGCGCCGCGGGTCGCGTCGCCGTGCGTGAGCGTCGGGCCGTCCTCGACGGCGAGCACGCGGGCGCCGTCGATCCGGTCCGGGTCGGGGACGCTCACGACCGAGTCCGCGTGACGGATATCGGCGTCGGGATTGACCTCGCGGACGTTCTCGACGACGGGCGCGACGGCGTCGGCGGTGTTCTCCTTGTTGAGGAGGACGCAGTCGGCCCGTCGGAGATTCGTCTCGCCGGGATGGTAGCTCGTCTCGTCGCCGGCCCGCAACGGGTCGGCGAGCACGACGTGCAGGTCCGGTCGGACGAAGGGCAGTTCGTTGTTTCCGCCGTCCCAGACGATGACGTCCGCCTCGGCCTCGGCGGCGTCGAGGACGGCCTCGTAGTCGACGCCCGCGAAGACCACGTGTCCGGCGTCGACGTGTTGTTCGTACTCCTCCCGTTCCTCGATGGTGACGCCGGCGGCGTCGAGGTCCGCGTGACTGGCGAACCGCTGGACGCGGTTCTCGACGAGGTCCCCGTAGGGCATCGGCTCCCGAATGAGACGGACGGCGTGGCCGCGGTCCGCGAGCGCGTCGGCGAACGCGCCCGCGGCCTGCGACTTGCCGCAGCCGGTGCGGACCGCGTCGACCGCGAGCACCGGCACGGACGCCTCAAGCATCATCGCGTCGGGCCCGACGATCCGGAAGTCCGCACCCGCCGCCATGGCGCGGGAGGCGGCGTGCATCACGTGTTCGTGAGAGACGTCGGAGTAGGAGAACACGACCTGATCGACGTCGTGGGTCTCGACCAGTTCCGCGAGCCGCTCCTCCGGCTCGATCGGGATGCCCTCGGGATACCCCTCGCCGGCGAGCGCGCTCGGGAACCGCCGGTCAACGCCTCCGAGTTCGCCGAGGTTCTGTCCGGGCGCCCGCGTGAAGGCGACGACCTCGGCGTCCTCACGGTCCTCGAAGACGGTCAGGAAGTCGTGGTAGTCTCGCCCCGCCGCACCCATAATTAGGACGCGCATCTCGGCATCGCGTTGAACCGCCGCGTGAAAGTGAGTTTCCCCTAATCGCTATGCCAGAGGCCGTTCACGCTCGTTCCCCGCCGAACCGATCGTTCGTTCACAGGACGCTCCTCCTTGGATTATACACTGTAAAGAATATTAGGGCTAATACTACACCCATCGGTAACAATTCACACAGTATGCGACCAGAATCAGAACACACCGGGCGAGAACTGTACGAGTGTTTCGAATGCGGCGAGCGCTACGAGAGGGGCGGCACCTGCGAGTGCGGCGGCGAGCTTCGACACCTCGGTCGGTCGCGGGACCTGTAACGAGGGCGGGCGTCACTCCTCGTCGTCGTCGTCCGCCTCGTCGTCGTCCGCCCCGCCGTTGTCCGCCGTCGCGTCGTAGTCGGGCAGCGAGAGGACGTTCTCCCGCCCGAGCCGGAACCCGTCGAGGTCGCCCTCGTCGCGGAGCCCGGTCACGACCTGACTCGTCTTGGCGGCGGTCCAGTCGAGCTCCTCGGCGACCCGCTTCTGCTTCATCCGGCCGCCGTTGGCCTCGACGAGGCGGAGCACCTGCTCTTCGTTGCTCAACAGGTCCTCGTCGATCTGCGGCGCCGAGTCGGAGCGCTCGTCCCCGTCTCCGCCGTCGTCGCCTTCCCCGCCCGCGTCGCCCTCGGATCCGCCCGCTGGCCCGCCGGATCCGCCTTCCCCGTCGGCAGTGCCGCTCGTCGGGGGTGCCGCGCTCTCCGCGGCCCCCGTGTCGCCGGGATCCGCGGCGGGCTCGCCGCCGGTCGCGGCCGGTCCCTCCGACGGTTGATCGGGCGCCGAGCCCTCCCACGGACGGCGCCGGTATCCGATCGCCGCGACGACCGCCACGAGTAGACCGAGCGCGACGAACAGGATCGGCCCGTCGGAGCGCCCCTCGGGCTCGATGGCCACGCGCGGTTGCCCCTCCGTGAAGTCGACCGGGCCCTGCCAGACGACCGCGCTGTCGCGGGTCTCGGTCGGCGACGGCGAGGCGTCGCCGAGCCGGTAGCCGTCCTCCCACGAGACGATGAGCGACGAGGCCTCGTCGAGGAACAGCGCGTCGATCGCGTCGCCGACGACGAGCCGGTCGCCGTCGACGGCCGCGAAGTTGCTCCACTCGAACCGGTAGGTGAGCACGCCGTACGACTGCGGGAGCTCGCGCCGCTCGGCGGTCACCGTGACGTTCGTGACGTTCATCTCGCGACCCGTCGCGTTCTCGGCGGCGCCGGCCGTCGCGCGCATCCGGTCGCCGAACCGCCTCGTGTACGCGTCCGGGTTCGCCCCCACGTCGGCGCTGAGCTCCTCGAAGGCCTGTTCCTCGTCGTCGCTCGCGAGTTGGACCCGATACTGCGTCTCCCAAACCGCGTCGCCGTCGGGCTCGACGGAGACCTCGATCAGGATGTCGTCCGGATCGACGTCCATCTGGTCGAAGCCGCCGGCCGGGAGGCCCGCGCCGCCCTGTGCCGCCCCGGTCGACGCGAGGCCGGCGCCGGCGGCGAGCGCGATGACGACCAGAAGGAGCACCGTTCGCTGCACGAACGGACAGTTACGAGGCACGGATAAATCGCTTCCCATCTACCGAGTGATGCCGAGTCGCACTCGGACCGCTCGCGGCCGCCCCGCGGTCCGGCCCGGCTGATCCCGGCCTATCCATCGATACCGCCGACGATCCGTCGGACGAGGTCGGCACCGTCCGTCACCGGTTCGGCGAGCCGCTCCGCGACCGCGTCGACGGCGTTCGCGGCGTTGGCGTCGAGGCGGTCACCGTCGCCCGCTTCCGGACCGTCACCGTCGCCCGCTCCCGGACCGTCACCGTCGCCCGCTCCCGGACCGTCATCATCGCCCGCTCCCGGGGAGTCGTCCCGGTCGCCGCCAGCGGGCGGGGACGGGCCGTCTCGCGGAGGCGTCGAGTCCCCCGCGTCGGCTCCGGTCCCCCGGTCGGCGCCGTCGCTCGCGTTCGCGGCGTTTCCGGCGTCGCGGTCCGGTGGCCCGCCACCGTGTGACACGTTACCTGGCGTTCCGTTACGGGGTGGTCCATCACCCGCTCCCGGAGTGTCACCCGCTCCCGGTCCGTCGCCGGCGCCCGATCCGTCGCCGGCGCCAGGTCCGCCGCCGGCGCCCGGTCCGCCCCCTCTCTCGGGGCCCTCACCGCCGCCCACGCCCTCCGGCGGTCCGCGTCCGGCGGACGCCAGCGGACCGCCCACATCGTTGCCGGCGACGCCGCGGGCGATGGCCGCGACCTCCGGGCCGCCCGCCTCGCTCGCTCGCTCGCGGAGTGCGTCGAGCCGCGCCTCGTCGAGCCCGCGGTTCTCCCTCGCGGCCTCCGGGAGCTCGCGGGCGACGGTGGCGCTCCGGTTCGCCTCGCGTTCGACCGTCTCGGCGCGAGCGCCCGTCTCCGCCATCCGCGCGGCGAACTCGCCCTGAGTCAGCTCGCCGGCGGCGCGGAGCTCGCGGAGCTCGCGCTGGCGCCGCTCGATATCGGTCAGCCGCTCCTCGGTCCCGTTCAGCCGCTCGGCGACCAGCTCGGCCCGCTCCTCGGGGCTCTTCGTTCGGTTGAGCGCGACCTCGAACGCCCGCGAGTCGACCTCGCCGGCTATCTCGGCGCGCTGGACGCCGAGCACGCCGGAGAGGCGCTCGCCGGGGCTGATGTCGGTCCCGTTCGTCGTCTCGTTACCCTCGCTCGTCTCGTTCGTCGCCAGTGGGTCGTCCTGGGCGACGGCCGTCCCGACGGGGCCGGCCGCGGCGATCCCGGCGACGCCGACGAGCACGACCGCGACGGCGATGAGCGCGATCCCTCGGTTCATCACCTGACGGTACGCGACGTATCCGTATATAAACCGATCTCCGTTAAGCCGGATCAACGCGGATTAAACGGGGGACGGCGGCGAGATGGGGGGGAGCGGGTGCGACCGCGTCGACGCCCCCGGTTCAGTACGACTTCGCGAAGTACGCCGTCCGCTCGGCGTCGTCGTCGCAGATCGCGCAGGTCTCGTCGTGGTCCGTCTCGACGAGGGGGTCGTCGTCCTCGAACGGGACCATCACGATCTCGGCGGCCATCGGCTCCTTGATCGGCTCCTCGCACTCCTCGTCGCCGCACCACGGGGCCTTCACGTAGCCGCCGTGCTGGCCGAGCGTGCCGAGGATGTCGGCGCGGTCGTCCGCCTCGCGCACCTCGCCGTCGAGGGTCTCCTCGGCGGCGGCGTACAGCTTCGCGTACACCTCGTCGAAGTGGTCACAGACCGTCTCGACGACGCCGTCGCGCCCCTCGACGACGCTCTCGCCGTCGGGTCGGTGGACGAGGGTGAGCTCGCCGTCCTCGACCTCGTGAGGGCCGATCTCGATCCGAAGGGGGACGCCGTTGAGCTCGTGCTCGTTGAACTTGAACCCGGGGTTGCGCCCGTCGCGGTCGTCGAGTTCGACGCGGATCCCCGCGTCGTCGAGGTCGTCAGCGACGCCCCGAGCGTACTCCAGCACCTCGTCTTTCGTGTCCTCCTGCCAGATCGGGACGACGGCGACCTGCTCGGGGGCGACGCCGGGCGGGAGCACGAGCCCCTGCTCGTCGGAGTGGGTCATGATCAGCGCGCCGAGTGCGCGCCACGAGAGCCCCCACGAGGTGGTGTGCGCGAGCCGCTCCTCCTCGTCCTCGTCGGAGTACGTGATGTCGAACGCCTCGGCGAACGACTGGCCGAGGTGGTGGGAGGTGCCGGCCTGCACCGACTTGCCGTCGGGCATCAGCGCCTCGACGGTCGCCGTCGTGTCCGCGCCGGGGAACTTGTCGTGGTCGGGCTTTTGCCCCTTCAGCACGGGCATCGCCAGCAGGTCCTCGTAAACCGACTCGTACTGGTCGAGCCGCGTCATCGTCTCCTCCCACGCGTCCTCGCTCGTCGCGTGGGCGGTGTGGCCCTCCTGCCAGAGGAACTCCTTCGTGCGGAAGAACGGCTTCGTCTCCGTCGCCTCCCAGCGCACGACCGAACACCACTGGTTCACGCGCAGCGGGAGGTCGCGGTGGCTCCGCACCCACTGGCTGATGTACGGAGTGATGATCGACTCGGAGGTGGGCCGGACGGCGAGCCGCTCTTCGAGCTCCTTGTTGCCCGCCTCGGTCACCCACGCGACTTCGGGGTCGAACCCCTCGACGATGTCCTTCTCTCGTTCGAGGTACGACTCGGGGATGAACAGCGGGAAGTAGGCGTTCTGGACGCCGGTGTCCTTGAACTTCGCGTCGAGGAACCCCTGTAGCCGCTCCCACACCGCGTACGCGCGGGGGCGGGTGACGATGAACCCGCTCATCCCCTCGGGGCCGTAGTCCGCCAGCCCCGCCTTCTGTACGACCTCGGCGTACCACTCGCCGGTGTTGTGTGACTTGGACTCGGTAATGCCGAGCTCCTGGTCGTCGTCGCTCATTGTCCTGTGAAGGGTTGGTCGCGGGCTTAAAACGTCCGAAGCCGTGCGGCCGCGTCCCGAACTCGACGCCGCCGTCTCGGTCATCCACCGAGTCGTTTCGGATCGCCGGAACGCGGAGAAACGTTAACCCCGTCCGAGCGTCTACTCCCGACATGGACCTGACGGGGCTCCGCCGGCACACGCCCGAGGAGGTGACTCGGACGCGCCGCGAGGCCGCCGTGTTGGCACCTGTCATCGAGCGCGGCGGCGAGGCCCACCTGCTGTTCACCAAGCGCGCGGCCCACCTCGGGAGACACCCCGGACAGATGAGCTTCCCCGGCGGCGGCCGCGAGCCGATCGACCGCACCCTGACCGACACCGCGCTCCGCGAGGCCGACGAGGAGGTCGGGATGCGACCCGTCGAGGTCGACGTGGTCGGACGGCTCGACGACACCCGAACCTCCTCCGCCTACCGGATCCGGCCGTTCGTCGGCGTCGCACCCGATCGCGAGTACGTCCCCGACGAGTCGGAGGTCGCGGAAGTGGCCGTCCTCTCCGTCAGCGGGCTGACCGACCCCGCGAACTACGAGTCTGAGCGTCGCGTCGGCCACCCGGAGTACGGCGACCACCGCGTTCACTTCTTCCACGTCGACGGCTACACCGTCTGGGGAGCGACCGGTCGGATGGTCGTGCAGCTTTTGGAACGGACGACCGACTGGCGCGCGCCCGAGGAGGTCGATCGGGTCGTCGGGGCGGACGCGGAGTTGCCGATCTGAGTCCCGCGTCGGCGACGCGTCCGGCCGGAACCCACCGGTCGGACACCTCGCCCGTCAACACGCTCTAATCCCGCCGGATCGGTCGGTAGGAACCCACCTGAGCACATTTACAACATACCAGTAATACTTGCTGGTATGTCTCAGATCGTCGATACTCTGCGCGGCATCGACGGGGCCACCGCTCGGGTTATCGCCCGCTTGGACTCCCTGGATTTCACGATCGAATGCGTCCGGGAAGACCTCGAATCCGAGTACACCGATCGGGATCTCGAGGAGGCGTATCAGCTGCTCATGGCGAATCAGGTCACCGGCGACGACTTCAAGGACCTCATCGGAGAGGAGTTCCAGGCGCAGACGCTGTTCTTCGAGAACATCGTCGTGCTCGTCCTCCCCTCGGCGCGCTACGAAGCCGCCTTCGCGTCGTTCGATCGCCGCGATCCGTTCCCCGTCATCGACCTCGCCGAAGCCGCTACCAGCGAGTTCGCCTGATCGGTGCTGATCGGGTCCTTCTCCCCTCACTCCGCGGACTCGACTTCCAACCGCAGCGTCAGGGGCGCGCCCCCCGCGAGCGCGGCCACGAGGTCGCGGTCGAGATCGGCGGCGGCGCCGTCGCCGTCGACGAAGATCGTGCGCTCGTCGTCGGTGTAGTCGCTGGTCCGGCCGACCATCGATCGGTCGTCGAGGAGGGCGAGTCCGGGGTCGCCGCGGCCGACGATCTCGGCGACGTGAGCGGGGTCGTCGAGGTCGGCCGCGTCGTCGCCCGGCTCGGCGACCGCGAACGTCGCCGTGATCGTGGCGTCCGCGTTCCGACACGCCTCGCGGAAGTCGGCGGCGAAGTCGCGCGGCGTTCGGTCGGCCTCGACGCCGACGATGCAGTCGCCCGCGGGGGTGAGCCAGTCGTCGGTCGTGAGTTCGACGGTGCTCGCGTGCTCGGCGGTGACGTTCTCGTGGCCCACGGCGCGGACGACCTCGACGAGCGGGCCGTCAGCGGAAGCGTCTGCGTCGCTCATGCTCGTCGGGTCGGCGTCGGTGCGACAAGTGGCTACCGTCTCGGACCGGTCGGACGGCAACGACTCAGACGTCGGCCCCCTCGGCGAGCGCGGGGATCAGCCGGGCGGGGTTCTTCGCAAACACGCGGCGCATCAGGTCCTCGGAGACGTCGAGGGTGAGCACCTCCATCACGCCGACGTTCGGGTGCACGTCGGGCGCGCCGGAGCCGAAGAGGACGCGGTCGGGGTGCTCCAGGACGCCGCGCTCGAGCACCTCGCGGTACCGCACCGCGCTCGTCTCGACGTACAGCCGGTCGTGATCCTCCAACAGGTCGAGCGTCTCGTTCATCAGGTCGGCGTCGAGGGGGTAGCCGCCGAAGCTGGCGAGCACGACCGGCATGTCGTAGCCGAGCAGCTCGCGCTCGACCGCCTCCGGGGGAAACCGCTTCCCCGCGTGGACGATCACGGGGAGGTCGGCGTCCTCCAACCGGGTGAGCACGTCCTCGTTCGGGAGCCCGTCGGCGTGCGGGACGAGGGTGAACCCGTGGAACCGGTCGTCGTAGGAGTACTGCTCGACGTCGTCGGGCCGGGCGTGGTGGTCGTCGCGCTCGGCGCGGATGTTCCTGACCGCGGAGAGGGGACCGCTGCCCGGATCGCGGGGGCCGTTGAGGCGGGCGAAGGCGACGAACGGGCGGTCGATCGAGAGCCGCGCGACCGCGTTGTTCGCGCGGAGGTAGCTCTGACCGGACGCGCGCCGGCCCGGGCTCGCGACCGCGCGGACGACGCCGGCCTGCAGCATCTCGCGTTCCAGCCGCTCGGGGGAGATGTCCCGCCCGTGGGTCGCGACCGACGACTCGTCGGGGTCGAGCGTCGCGCGGGTGTCGACGATCCGGAAGTCGTGTTCCAGCCCGAGCATCTACCGGCCCCTCTCGGCGGATCCGCATGTGCCTGTCGGTCGCACGCCGAGGGAAAACTGAAGGCCCGCGGCCGCGGGCGGGACGGCATGGAGCTCGTCGAAGCCACCGAGGCGGACCTCGACGCGCTCGTCGAGCGGTGGTACGACCTCGCGACGTCGATGGAACCGTACTCGGAGCTGAACGAACTCGCGTTCGAGGAGGCGACGGCGGTCCCGGACGACTGGTTCCGCGCACATCTCGATGACCCGTCCGTGACGGATTACCTCGTCGTCGTCGACGGCGACGCCGTCGGGTTCGTCACGGTCAAATCGGGCCGTCGACCCTCGCGGAAGCGCTCGCGATACCTGAAGATCGTGAACCTCGCCGTCGACGAGGAGCACCGAAACCGCGGCTACGGCACCGAGGTCCTCGACCGCGTGGCGGCGATGGCCCGGGATCAGGACCGCGACTATGTCACCGTCTCCTGCGAGCGGGGCAACGACGGCGCGCGGCGGTTCTACCGCGACTCGGGATTCGAGCCGAAGCGGGTGACCTTCGTGCGGTCGCTGGAGTGATCCCCGCGGTCAGGGTCCCGCGGTCGAGACGATCTTCACCACGTCGCCCTCCGAGAGCTCGTGGTCCTCGCCGATCCGGCGCGAGGAGCGCGCGTCGACCGCGTGGAGGTACCCCTCGCCGATGTCGGTGTGGACCGCGTACGCCAGGTCCGGCGGGGTCGCTCCCGACGGGAGAAGGAACGCGTCCGGGAGGACGTTCCCGGTCCCGTCCGTCCACTTCGAGGCGTCCTGCACTGGGTACACCGTGATCCGGTCGAGCAGGTCGTACACCGCCGCGTTGAGGCCAGTCTGAACGCCCGTCCCGCCGTGTTCGGCCATCGCCCCGCGGATCGCTTCCAGGCCTTCGCGTTGTCCGTCCGACACGTCGCCGACCACGTCGAACCCCTCGTCGCCCGGGTCGTAGTCGACGACGCCAGCCTCCGCGGCGCGGCGCAGGGCGAGTTCGCCGTCCGCCGTGGCCGGGACCACCGGCTTGTCCGTCCCCTCGCGGAGACGGTCGACCGCGCCCTCGGGCGCGGCATCGACCTTGTTGGCGACGACGACGATCGGCTTGGTCCGCCGCCGGATCGCCCGCGCGAGCGCCTCGCGGTCGTCGCCGCTCCACGCCTTCGGGTCGTCGGGGTACTCCAACTCGCGGAGGACCGCGGTCACGTCGTGCTCCGTCGCGCCGAACCCGGTCAAAAGATCGGTGACCGCCGCGTCCAGGTCGAAGTCGGGCGAGCGGGACTGCCGCTCGACGCCCTCCCAGTTGCGGTCGACGATCCCGGCGAGCCACAGGTCCATCTCCTCCTCGATGAAGTCCACGTCGTCGAGGGGGTCGTGGCTCCCGGGCTCGACGGGCTCGCCCTCGGCGTTCGTCGCCCCAGAGGCGTCGACGACGTTCAACACCACGTCCGCGTTCGTCAGCTCGTCGAGGAACTGGTTACCGAGCCCCTTCCCCTCGTGAGCGCCCGGGACCAGCCCGGCCACGTCGAGGAGCTCGACGGGGACGTACCGCTTCCCGTCGCGGCAGTTCTCCGACCCGCAGCGCTCGTCGCGGTCGAGGCAGGGGCACTCGGTGCGGACGTGGGTCACGCCGCGGTTGGCGTCGATCGTCGTGAACGGGTAGTTCGCCACGTCGACGTCGGCCCTCGTGGCGGCGGTGTAAAAGGTGGACTTGCCGGCGTTCGGCTTGCCCGCCAGCGCGACCGTGATCATGGTGGTGGGTCGCGGCCCCGGAAAAAGCGCCTTTCGGTCGGGCGGGGAGAGGCGTCGACCGACCCGGGTTTACTTCCGAGCGACGATCCGGAGCACGTCCTCGTCGGCCAGCTCGTGGCCCTTCCCGACCTGCTGGTCGTCGTGTTTCGCGCTCGGACCGGAGACGCGAGCGAACTTGAACCGCTCGTCGAACTCGCCGCCGATCTTCGAGCAGGCGTCGCCGACGGTGTCGCCCTCAAAGAGGACCAGCGGCTCCTCGTAGTCGACGCCGCGACCGGGCTTGTCCATGTAAATGCGGATGAGTCCCAGCTCCTCCCAGAGGCGCTCCTTGAGCCCGTCGAGACCGAGTTCCTTCTCGGCGGAGATAAAGAGCACGTCGTCGGGGTCGAGGTCGCGCTCGCGGAGCTCCTCTTTGACCGTCGGGAGGTAGCTCTTGTCGATGAGGTCCGCTTTGTTCACGGTGACCATCGAGGGGAGGTACTCGCGGTTGTCCATCACGGCGTCGATCAGCTCGTCGATGGTGAGGTCGTGAGGGATCGTCACCTTGGCGTTAACGTAGCCGTACTCGCGGAGCACCTGCTTGACGGTGCCCTCGTCGAGGCTCACGTCGTCGCTCATCGTCACCCCGATCCCGTCCTTGTGGGTTTTCCGAATGTTGATGTTGGGCGGCTCCGTGTCGAGCCGGATGTTGGTCGCGTACAGCTCCTCGCGGAGGCGGTCGTACTGCTCGATCTCGAAGACGGAGAGCATGAACACGACCAGATCCGCGGTCCGGACGACGGAGAGTACCTCCTTGCCGCCCCCGCGCCCGCCCGCGGCGCCCTCGATCAGTCCCGGCACGTCGAGGATCTGGATGTTCGCGCCGCGGTACTTCAGCATCCCGGGGTTGACGTCGAGGGTCGTGAACTCGTAGGACCCCACCTCGCTGTCGGCGTTGGTGAGGGCGTTGATGAGGGTGGACTTCCCCACGCTCGGGAACCCGACGAGCGCGACCGTGGCGTCCCCGTGCTTCTCGACCGCGTAGCCGTGGCCGCCGCCGGCGGAGGACTGGTTCTCCAGTTTCTCCTTTTTCTCCGCGAGTTTCGCCTTCAGCCGCCCGATGTGTGCCTCGGTGGACTTGTTGTAGGGCGTCTCGGCGATCTCCTCGCGGAGGTCCTCGATCTCTTCCTCCAGTCCCATTGGCGTACAGTCGGCCGCTCGTCTCGTTAAAGGTGTTCCTTCCGCCTCGCGGCCGCACCAGTCTCTCTCCATGCGCCGATTTCCGTCGACCCTGCCCACGGCTCGGAGCGTGACGGACCGCGTTGTTGGGAGATTCGAACCGATTCGGCAAACTTTCGACACGATTATACCGGTTTACTGCGACGGACGACACGTCGAATGCCCGATCCGTCGAGCCTCCGTGACAGCACGCAGATCGTTCTTCCGCGCCGCGCGCTCGACGGACTGCGGGACGGCGTCGCCGAGCGGTTCACCGTGACGGTGGTCGAGGGCGACGACCACTACCGGATCATCGGGAGTCCGGTCGAGATCAAGGCCGCGAGCGATTTTCTCGCCCGGAACGGCGTCGCGGTCGCCTGATCGGTCACGCGGCGAGGCCTACCACGCGGCGAGGCCTACCACGCGGCGAGGCCTACCAAAGTCGAAGCTTCTCGCGAGGGGCGCGCCTGAGTCGGAGCGCGTCGAGCGAGACGAAGAAACCGTCCTTCTGTCCGGCAGCCCCGCTGGCTGCGTGTCCGGTCACCTACCGGTCCGATCGGGTTACCCGAGAAAACCGACCGGGCTACCCGAGAAACCCGACGAGGAGCTCGGCCGCGATGAGCACGAGGAACACGAGCCCGGACGCGAACGTGCCGGCCGCGACGCCGTGGGCGTTCCCGAGACCGCGACCGCGGGTGCTGAAGTAGGCGCCGAGGAAGACGAAGCCGGTCACCAGGAGCCCGACGGCGACGTACGCGAGCGTGAGGAAGCTCCCGGAGAACCCCTCCGGCAGCCCGAAGTTACCGACCGCGAGGAGCGCGGTCGCACCGATGCCGACCGCGATGGCGATAAACGCGACCGCCCAGACGACTGGTTTCTGGGCGATGTCGCTCAGCGTCCCGACGATCGCGTCGTACCTGCTGGTCGATCCGGCGCCGGGCGCGGTTCGTTTCCCGCCGATCTGCGCGACGGCGACGAAGGTGGCCACGACGAGCAGCCCCATCAGTGCCGTGCTCAAGAGCGTGAGTGAGACCATGGTGAGTTCGTTGTTAGCCGGTCCGTTCCCGCGTACAAATAGCCTTCGTATGTTCCGCCGAACGCCCTTCGTACGTTCCGCCGAACGCCCCCCCGCGTCACCCCTGGGTCAGCTCACGTTGACCGCCAGGGGGTGCACGTCTCGGTCGGCTACACAAGAGTTAACTGCGCCTTCGCCAAGGAGGGTACAAGAGCAGAGAGACGAACATGACAGATACACTTATCCTGCAACAGGGGAGCAGCTGGCGCGCGCAGGCGGAGGTCTTCGACGAGATATTCTTCGTCTTCCTCGCGTTAGGAACCCTCATCGGAACCATCGTCGTCGCGTACACGCTGTGGAACGTGTACAAGTACCGCGACGACGGCGGGGAACCGAAAGAGGACTTCGACGCGCCGGAGGTCGGCGAGCTCCCGACGGGACAGGGCGGTCCGAAAGCAAAGAAGCTCTTCCTGTCGTTCGGGCTGAGCGCGATCGTCGTCATCAGCCTCGTCGTGTACGCGTACGGGATCCTCCTCTATGTCGAGGAGGGACCCGACGCCAACGGGGACAACATCGAGATCATGGTCGAGGGGTACCAGTACGGCTGGGACTACGAGTACCCGAACGGCCACACCGAGACGGGTGAGATGATCGTTCCCGCCGACACGCGGATCGACATCTCGGTGACCTCACGGGACGTGTGGCACAACTTCGGCTCGTCGGAGTTGCGGATAAAGTCCGACGCCATCCCGGGAGACACCAACACCAACTGGTTCTCCGTGAGTTCCGAAGAGGTCCAGGCGCAGGGCGGCGAAGCGACGTACAGGGTCGAGTGCTTCGAGCTCTGCGGCCCCGGTCACTCCGCGATGAAGGGACAGATCACCGTCATCCCGCAAGACGAGTGGGAGGAGTGGTACGAGGGGACCGGCGGTAACTCCTCCAACGTCGAGGGCGGTGCGAGCGTCGGCGGTGCCGCGAGCATCAACGGCGCCGCCATCGGAGGTGTGAGCGCATGAGCGAGCTTCCGCCCACGACCTCCGTCAAGCGCTGGTTCGTCACGACGAACCACAAGGACATCGGCATTCTGTACACGATCACCGCGCTGTTCTTCCTGCTGTTCGGCGGGGTGCTCGCGCTGCTGATCCGCATGCAGCTGTGGGACCCGACGAGCCAGATCCTCTCCGGGCTGGCGTACAACGAGGCCGTCACCGCGCACGGGCTCATCATGGTGTTCTGGTTCCTCTCGCCGTTCGGATTCGGGTTCGCGAACTACTTCGTGCCGCTGCAGATCGGCGCCGACGACCTCGCGTTCCCCCGACTAAACGCGCTGTCCTACTGGATGTACCTGTTCTCCGGCATTCTGCTGGGGATCAGCTTCTTCCAGGGAGGGACGCTCGACGCCGGGTGGACGATGTACGCCCCGCTCAACATCCCGATGTACACGCCGAGCATCGGGTCGACCGGGGCGGTGCTCGCGCTGTTCATGTTCGTCGTCGGCATCACGGCGTCAACGGTGAACTTCCTCACGTCTATCCATCACTCGCGCGCTGAGGGAATGGGGATCATGGACATGCCGATGTTCACCTGGTCCATGCTCGCGACGGTGTGGATGATGCTGTTCGCGTTCGCGGCACTGCTGGCGGTCGGGCTCATCCTCGCGTCCGACCGCGTGCTCGGGAGCGTGTACTTCTCCGCGACCGAAGGGGGCTCTCTGCTGTGGGGCCACCTCTTCTGGTTCTTCGGCCATCCGGAGGTGTACATCGTCTTCTTCCCGGCGCTCGGCGTGATGTTGGAGCTGTTCCAGACCTTCTCCGGGCGGCGGCTCGTCGGCCGCAAGTGGGTGATCATCTCCATCTGTCTGATCTCGGTTCAGTCGTTCCTCGTGTGGATGCACCACATGTTCCTGACGACGATCAACCTGGAGATCAAGACGCTGATGATGGCGACGACGATCGGGATCTCGTTACCCTTCGACCTGGTGGTGTTCTCGCTTATCTACACTCTGATCAAGGGTCGTATCCAGTTCACGACCCCGTTCCTCTTCGCGTTCGGGGCGCTGCTGCTGTTCATCCTCGGCGGCATCACCGGGGTATTCCTCGGCGCGATCGTGCTCGACTACGAGTTCCGCGGCACCTACTGGGTGGTCGCGCACTTCCACTACGTGATGTTCGGCGGCGCGACGGCGCTGTTCGGCGGGGCCTACTACTGGTTCCCGAAGGTGACCGGGAAGATGTACGACGAACTCCTCGGTAAGCTCCACTTCGTCGTCTTCTTCATCGGGTTCAACGCCGTCTACTTCTCGATGTTCCTCGGCTGGGAGACGCCCCGCCGTGTCTTCGAGTACAACCCCGAGTTCCAGATCTACCACCAGTTCGGGACGATCGGGGCGTTCGTGCTCGGGCTGTCCTTCTTCATCATGTTCTACAACTTCGCGAAGTCCTACGTCTCCGGCGAGCCCGCCGGGGACAACCCGTGGGACTACTCGCGGACCGCGGAGTGGGCTGTCTCCTCCCCCCCGCCGCTTGAGAACTGGCCGAACCGCCCCTCGTACGCCTCCGGCAAGCTCGAGTTCGTGAAGGACTACGTGCCCGACGGCGGCCCGGCCGTGAAGACCGACTCCGAGGGTAACGCCGCGACCGACGGCGGCGACAGCCACGACGAGCACATCACGGAGTATCCGTACTGGGACAAACACCCGAGCCACGCGAGCATCTGGCCGTTCGCCCTCTCGCTGGCGCTCGGCGTCATGCTGCTCGGCCTCTCCGGGTTCAGCGAGTCGGTCACCTTCGTCCTGGGTGAGACGCTGACCCAGACGAGCGTCGAGATATCGAACCCGATCTACCCGATACTCGCCGTCGCGGGACTGGTCGGGCTGATCTGGACCGGCGTGAAGTGGGGACTGGAGGACTTCTACGCCCCGCCTACCGAGTTCGCCGAACGGTGGCCCTTCGAGGGCATCGAGAAGGTGAAGCTGGGGGTGTGGTTCTTCCTCGCGTCGGACGTCATCGTCTTCGGCGCGTTCCTCTCCGCGGCCATCTTCGTCCGGTACAACGCCGGCTGGATGACGTGGGAGCCGCTGACGGAATCGCTACCCGGCCTCATCAACACGTTCGTGCTGATCACCTCCTCGTTCACGGTGATCCTCGCGCTGGTGGCCGCCCACCGCAAGAGCTGTCTCTTATACACATCTCTGAGCGGGCTGGCNGATGTGTATAAGAGACAGGATCAACGCCAACGCTCACGGCGACCCGGTTCAGGCGTCGATCTACTACGTGACGACCGGGCTCCACGGGATCCACGTGGTGATCGGTCTCCTGATCGCCATCTTCCTGTTCGTCCGGGCGTATCAGGGTCACTACATGGACGACGAACGGCCGATCGAGTACTTCGGCCTCTACTGGCACTTCGTGGACATCGTCTGGGTGTTCATCTTCCCGCTGTTCTACCTCTTCTGAGGTAGCGACGGACACCCCGGTTCGGCTCTTTTGCGGATTCGCCGTTACGCATCGAGCGACTCGGCGCACCACTGACAGAAGTCCAGCGTCGCGTCCGTGTCGCGACCGCAGTGGGGACACGAGACTTCGTCTTCGACCGGATCCGACACCGCTTCGGGCGGTCCACGTTCGGCGTCGGTCTCGCCGGTCTCTGTACCCTCAGCGACGGTAGCGGCCTCGATCCGCGGTGTCTCGCCGCGGTCGTCGGAGCGCGACGGGCCCTCTTCGGCCCCGGTCGACGACGAGCGTCGCTCGCGGGTCCGGTTGTCCCGGACGGCGAGGACGTACGCGTCGACGACGCTGGCGGCGACGACGACGAGCGCCGGAGCGATATCGCCGATCGGCGGGGGATCTCCGGCGACCACCCGATCGACCGCCGCGTCGGGGACGACGAACACGAGCGTCGCCGTGACCAACACGTACCACCCGAAAGCGCGGGCCCACCGCCTGAGGTAGGCGTGGCCGAGGCCGGACACCAGAAGCGCCAGCGCCGCCGCGAGCCACGGCCGGCGCCGACTGGGTTCGTGATCGCTCATGTCGGCGGGAACGGGCGCCAGCGCCGAGAAACTACCCCTCCCTCGGAGCGTTTATGTGGCCGAGTCGCCGAGGGGGAGTATGTTCGGCGTGCCGACCGGGGACTTCCTGATCGGAATCGGATTCGCGATCGCCGGGGTCGGGAGCTGGGTCGTCGGGCTCGGCGTCGCGTACCTCCTGTACCGCCGGTGGCGCGGCGACGGGCCGCGCGGCGACGGGGGCGACGGCACCGGAGGCACCGGTGACGACGAGCCGCGACCGGAGAACTGAGCGCCCGTTCCCGTTCGGCCACGCTTTTGAGTCCGCTTCCCGGATGGCCGGTATGACCGACACGGCGCTCGTCATCGGCGGCACCCGATTTATCGGCAGACACACCGTCTCGGAGCTGCTCGCGAACGACTACGAAGTCGGGATGTTGAACCGGGGCACCCACGAGAACCCGTTTTCCGACGACGACCGGGTGACGCACATCGAGGGCGACCGGAAGAACGAGCGAGACCTCCGGACCGCGAAGCTCTCGGTTGAGCCCGATGTCGTGATCGACTGCGTCGCCTATCAGCCGGCCGACGTGGAGACGGCCGCGGACGTGTTCGGCGACGTCGACGGCTACGTGTACATCTCCTCGGGCGACAGCTACGCCGCCGAGGAGATCCCCAAACGCGAGGGCGAGACGCCGCTTCGCCCGTGCACGCCCGAGCAGGCGACCGACGACGGGTCGAACACCTACGGGAACCGGAAGGCCGAGGGCGACCGGGTCGTCTTCGCGGCCGCCGAGGAAGGCGTCCGGGCGATGGCGGTGCGCCCCTGTATCGTCTACGGGCCGTACGACTACACCGAGCGGCTCGACTACTGGATCGACCGGGTGCTCTCACACGACCGCGTCGTCGTCCCCGGCGACGGGCAGAACCTCTGGCACCGCGCGTACGTCGAGGACGTGGCCAGCGCGCTCCGGATCGTCGCCGAGCGCGGCGAGGCGGGACGGGCGTACAACGTGGGCGACCGCCGGGCGCTCACGCTCGAAGAGACGCTGGAGGCGATCGCCGACGCGGCCGGCGCCGACTGCGAGCTCGTCACGGCGAGCGCCGACGCGCTCGCGGCCGGCGGCCTCGAACCGGACGATTTCGTGCTGTACCGAGAGTACCCGCACCTGCTCGACACGTGCGCGCTCGCCGACCTCGGATGGGAGTCGACGCCGGTCGACGAGGCGATGGCGCGGACCGTCGCCGAACACCGAGAGGCCGACCGCGACGGGAGCGAGTGGGACCCGGGCCGAGAGGCCGAGGAGCGCGTGCTGGGCGTGAAAGAGACGTTGTAGTCGGGAGGTACGAGCGGCGCGGCTCAGTACGCCGCGTCCCACCGGGCCGGCTTGCGGCGGTTACCGCAGTCGCGGCACTCCATCCGGTCCATCGTATCGATGGCGACGTTCGTCCCCTCGCAGTTCCCGCAGAGGTAGCCGTACCGCTGTGACAGGTCGGCGTCGGTGTACGCGACGTAGAACGGTGCGTGGGAACCCCGGTCGCTCTCGTCGAACGCGACGTAGACGGTATCGCCGTCGTCCGTCTCGTAGGTGCCCTCGGAGATGCCGGTCAGCCGTCCGATCTGTTTGCGGTACTCCCGCTCGTCGAACGTCTCGTCGCCGATCTCCACCGAGCGTTCGCCGTCGAGGTCGTACCCCTCGCGCTCGTAGAAGGCCGTCCCCGCCTCGTTGTCGACGAGGACGCGTGACTCGATGCGGTCGACGTCGGCCGCGCGGAGCTCCGACTCCACCCGTTCCAAGAGCTCGGAGCCGATTCCCGACTCCCGATGGTCGGGGTGGACGTGGAGCCAGTCGATCTCGCCGACGCGCTCGCGTCGGCCGACGACGTAGCTCTCAGCGAACCCGACGACCGTCCCGTCGACGACGGCAACCGGGAACACCGTGTCTTCGTCGCCGATATCGGCGCCGAGCTCGTCGGGGTCGTACCACTCGTCGACCGCCTCTTCCAACAGCGTCTCGTCGACGGCGTGACCGTAGGAAGCGATCAGCGATTCGCGCGCGACCGTTCGGATCGCGTCGATGTCGTCGAGCGTTGCAGGTCTGAGATCCATATCGCCTCATTCACGCGCGGCTACAAAAAACACACAGACGGAACGGGCGGGGGAAACGGAGACGGAACGGAGCGGGCGCGGGAAGCGCCGGAAAATCCGGGCAGTCGCGCGGCGCTCTACGAGATGGAGTACGTCGCGGCGGCCATCAGCAGCATGGTGAGCGCGAGCGCGAGCGACATCACGTACGTGAGCGAGCGGTTCTCCCACCGGAGGTGCTGGAAGTACGCGACGATGAGGAGCGTCTTGACCGTCGCGATCACCAGCGTGCCGCCGAGCGCCTGGGCGTACGTGAACTCGATGAACGATGTCTCGAAAAGAGCGAAGTTGAGGCTCGCCGCGACCAGGAGCGCGACGTAGATCGCGGTGTACAGTTTGAGCGAGTCGTCCGACATTGCTTGCCATCGACTTCGTCCCCGTGCTTAAAGAATTAACCATCCGGGGGGCGCGGTCGCGTCGGGGACGCCGAACTCCGACCGCGGATCCCGAAACGCCTATCCGCGCGACGCACCCACCTCACACCGGTCGCAGCCGCCGACCGGTATCACCGTGGACCCGCTCGAACCGACGGACGATCTGCTCGAATCGCTGTACGTCGTCAACAAGGTCGCGAAGCAATTCGCCGACGAGGCGACCGCCGCCTACGAGCGCGGCGACCTCACCGAGAGCAACGTCCGGTCGGCCCGCAAGGACGCGCTTTATCGGACGAAGACCGACGTCCTCTCGCGCGTCGTCGCCCACGACCCCTCCCGGGTCTCCGGGGAGTACCACGCGATCAACGGCGACGTGTGGCTCTTTCTGTCCGTCGACGGGTGGAAGTTTCACCAGCCGGCGTACGCGATCGGCGCCGAACTCACGGACGCGATCGACATCTCGAACTCGCGGTCGAACCCCCTCGACGCGCCGTACGCCCGCGACTCGACAGTCGAGCGCTCGGACCGCACGTTGGAGGAGTCGCTCTCGCGGCTGGCGGACGCCGGCGTCAACGCGAACGATCACCTCGCGCGCCCGACGGTCACGAGCGAGCACGACCGGATCGTCGACGTGCGGTGGTCGTTCCTCCCGTAGCCGTCGATGCCGGCAACACGGTCGCGATAGATCCGGACGGTCGCGCCGCTGACGGGTCGGCGTCCGAAAAAAAAAAAAAAACGGACCGCGGTCGATCGCCCGAGTTACGCTTCGACGACTTCGATAGCGCCGAGCATCCCGACCGTCTGGTGCGGGGTGCAGTAGTAGAGCTGAATCCCGGTGTTGTCGAACGACTGCTCGAAGGTTGTGCCCTCCTCGCTGACGGCGTTGCCGCTCTCGAAGTCGGACTCGGAGTTCTCGGCGGAGGCCACGTTGTGCGCGCCGCCCTGACCGGTCCACTCCCAGACGACGGTCGTGCTGGAGTCGATCCGGATCGCCGGCGGGTCGAACGCCAGCCCGTCGCTCCCGCCGCCGACGGCGACCGTGACCTCGTCCTGTCCGGTGTAGTCCATGATCGTCCCGTCGTACATCCGGGCGTCGGCGAGGTACTCGTCGATCTCGGTCGGAACGTCGTCGGCGGCCGACCCGCCGGAGTCGCCGCCATCGGAGCCGTCGGACCCGTCGGAACCGTCGGACCCGTCGGAACCGTCGGACCCGTCAGAGCCGTCGGAACCGTCAGAGCCGTCGGACCCGTCAGAGCCTACCTCGTCGCCGCCGTCGCCGCCGTCCCCGCCGCCGGAACAGCCGGCGAGCGTTCCGAGGGTCAGCGCGGCTCCGGTTCCGGCGACGTACCGCCGTCTAGACAGTTTGTCAGACATCAACCGTAACTAGGGGTTCGAGCCTTACAAACCCCTTGATGAACCCCGGACGGAGAGAACCCCTCATCGCCCGACCGGTCGGCGATGCGCTCCGCTGGCGGCGGCTTTATTCGCGGGCGCCTCCGTGGTCGATCCATGCGGGAGGACGAACTGGCGACGCGCGTGGTCGATCACTACGTCGCCGCCCACGACGATCCCGAGATTCGGTTGGAAGAGCCGTACGACGCGGGCGGGCGTCGCGGGGTCGTCGACGTGTACGTCCGGGTCCGTACGCCGGAGCGCGTCGATCACGTCGTCGAGCTCAAAGGCGATGCGGCCGTCCGACGCGCGACCGGCGCCAACGAGGTCCTCCGGCAGTACCGCCGAATGGAGCGGTACTTCCACGCCGACGCGGCCCACGCGCTCCGACCGAAGCTCGGCCGCACCGAACCGGGCGCACGGTTCCTCCTCTGTTTCGCGCCGACGCCGACCTGCGTCTACCACGTCGCTACCCATCGGTCGCTGTACGGCTCCGTCGACGCGGCGGCGCGGGTCGATGACGTGCCCGCGGTCCGAACGGTCGCGTTCCTCACCGGCCTCGACGGCGACCCCGCCGACCTTGGGATGGTGTCGGTCAACGGGGACGCGCCGTTCGGCTCTGACGCATTTTTAAAGGCCGTCCCCGACGGCTCTCGGCTGGCCGAGAGCATCCGACGTGTCGACGACGACGTGATCGATCCGGGAAACGAAGAATAAGACGTTCAGGGAAGCGACTCGGCGTCCGGCTTAGTACTCCTCGTACGCCAGGTTCATCATCCACTGCGAGAAGGCGTCGGCCTGCGCGTCGACTTCCTCCTCGCCGATGAACGGCGAGAGCATGTCGCCGGCCATGAGCAGCGAGAAGTCCAGGTCGCGGGGCGCGGGTTCGAGATAGTACGTGTTGTGGCCGTCGTAGACGGTGTCCGAGCGCTGGATGAGCCCGGACTCCTCTAACGCCTCCGCGATGCGGCTCCCCTTGCGCGAGGAGACATCGAGTTCCTTCCAGAAGTCGCTCTGGTGGATACCACCGGTCTCGCGGATGAGTTCGAGGCCGGCGCGTTCGTCCTCCGAGAGGTCGGCCTCGAGTTCGGACACGCTCATACAACACCGGGCGCCCGCGAGTCGCTTAAAACTGGCTTTCCGTGCCGTCGCCGCCGCTACGCCGATCCATCCGGTCGACCCGATCCGTCCGATCGACCCGGCCGACCCGATCCGAACCCCGCCGGCAGCGGCACCGACTCCGCGGGCGTCTCGCAGGGCGGTCCGTCGGCGTACGCGAACTCGGGTGCCGCCTCGGAACCGGAGACCGTCTCCGAATCGGGCGCGGTCCGAATCCGCGTGAACGACCGCGTGCCGAAGCCGTCGCCGTGGAGGCAGGCGCCGTACTCGTGGTCCGCGAGCGTGTCGCTCGCGCGATCGAGCCACGCCGCGCCCGACTCGCCGGGCTCGGGCACCAGCGCGGCCGCGACCGCCCGCGAGCTGTCGGCGCGCTCCGCGCCGAACTCCCGTCGCCGGTCCGGAACCGCGAAGCGTTCGGCGCCGTTGACCACGCCGCCGACGTTGCCGACGACGTGGACGCCGGGATCGAGGCGGGTGAGCGCCAGCCCGCCGTCGTACGAGAGGACGAAGGCGGCGTCGGCGTCGGCGAGCACGAGGTTGAACCCGTCGTACGACCGAGATTCGAGCTCGCGTTCGACCGTTCGAACGGCGCCCTCCGCGGAGTCGGCCTCCAAGCAGTCGCGGACGAGCAGCCCCCGGGAGCGGTCGCCCTCTCGGTCGGCGTCGAGCCAGCGGTTCGTGACCGCGGCGACGACCCCCGACGCGGAGAGCCCGATCCACGTCCCGCCGGCCTCGGCGTCGCGAGGGGCGACGTAGCCGCCGTCGCTGTCGCCGCTCTCGGCGTCACCTCCGCTGTCGTCGACCCCGCGGAGGGCCGGCGGTTCGGACGGCCGATCGAACGCTTCGTCGCGGTTCGCAGCGAGCGCGATGGGCGCGTCACCGAAGGTTCGCCACGCGAGCGAGAGGGTACACACGGCGATAGATCCGGCGGGCAACGACGAAAAACCAATGGTCAGCGCGGTGCGATCGTTTACTCATAATAAAAGAAATCTTTTGGTGACTGGCCGTCAAGACCGGGATATGAATGCGATCGCCGTGTACGACGGGACGGACGAACCGGTCGTGACTGAGAAGCCGCGACCGGAGCCGTCGCCCGGAGAAGCGCTTGTTCGGACCCTCAGAGTCGGCGTCGACGGAACCGATCACGAGGTTATTTCCGGGAGTCACGGTGGCTCTCCCGAAGGCGAGGACCACCTCGTGATGGGCCACGAGGCGGTCGGCGTGATCGAGGAGCCGAACGACACGCCGTTCGAGGTCGGAGACGTCGTGGTGCCGACGGTCCGTCGACCGCCGAACGGGGCGAACGAGTACTTCGCGCGCGGCGAGCCCGACATGGCGCCGAACGGCCAGTACCACGAGCGCGGCATCGTTGGCGCCCACGGCTTCATGGCGGAGTACTTCACCAGCCCCGCGGAGTTCCTCGTCGAGATTCCGCCCGCGCTGGCGGAGTGGGGTTTCCTCGTCGAGCCCGTCTCGATCGCGGAGAAGGCGATCGAACACGCCTACGCCAGCCGGTCGGCGTTCCACTGGGAGCCGGAGTCGGCGCTGATCTTGGGGAACGGCTCGCTGGGGCTGTTGACGGTGGCGACCCTCGACAAGGAGTTCGACCGGATCTACTGTCTCGGCCGCCGCGAGCGCCCGGACCCGACGATCGATATCATCGAGTCGCTCGGGGCGACGTACGTCAACTCCAACGAGACGCCGGTGCCCTCGGTGCCGGCGGCCCACGAGCCGATGGACTTCGTCTTCGAGGCGACGGGCTACGCGCCGCACGCCTTCGAGACGATCGAGGCGCTCGCCCCGAACGGGGTCGGCGCGCTGCTCGGCGTCCCGAGCGACTGGGAGTTCGAGATCGACGGCGGTCGGCTCCACCGGGAGTTCGTCCTCCACAACAAGGCGCTCGTCGGCAGCGTCAACTCCGGCTACGAGCACTTCGAGGCCGCCATCGACTCGCTATCCCGCTTTTCGGACACGTTCCTCGGCGATCTCGTCACGGGCGTACACGGTCTCGACGACTTCGAGGCCGCGTTCGCGGATGACGACACGACTATTAAAACGGCGGTCGAATTCAGCGCATATGAAGAACGTTGACGACCTGATAGACAGCGCGGCCGAGCTCGCTGAACACGGGCTCTCGAAGGGCGAAATCGCCGACGAACTGAACGTCTCCCGGGAGACCGCTAGTTGGCTCGTCGAGCGCGGCGGCAACGGCGCGGACATCGAGACCGCGGCGTCGACCTCGACGTCCGATATCCACGTCGACTGGTCGGCCCTGGGGCGCGACTCGACCCGGCTCCGGTACGCGGCGAGCGCGATGGCGGACCTGCTGGCCAAGCAAGGCGACGAGGTCGACCTGACGGTCGGCGTCGAGAAGGCCGGCGCGCCGCTCGCCACCGCGGTCGCGAACGAACTGGACACGGACCTCGGGACGTACGCGCCCGCGAAACACCAGTGGGACGAGGGCGATATCGACGAACAGGGCGGCGGTTTCTCGCGGAACTTCGCCGCCATCCGCGACCGCGACTGCTACGTCGTCGACGACATCATCACCTCGGGGACGACGATGCGCGAGTCGATCGACGCGATCCGCGATCAGGGCGGCGAGCCCGTCGCGTGCGTCGTGCTCGTCGACAAGCGAGGGTACGACGAGATCGACGGCGTCCCGGTGTACTCGCTCGTCGACGTGGTCCGCGTCGACCGCGAGGAGTAGCTCGCTCGCCGGCCTCCGCCCGTCGCGCGGAGGACGCCGTTCCCGTGCGGAACCCATTTGCGTCGCGGGCGCGTATCAGTTCCCATGACGTTCCAACCGGAAACCGACGCCGAGCCCGACGAGATCGAGGCGCGAGTCGAGGAGACGATCGCCGATAACGACGTGGTGCTTTTCATGAAGGGTAACCGCCTGATGCCGCAGTGCGGCTACTCGAAGCGCGCCGTCGAGCTGATCGGCCAGCACGTCGAGGAGTTCGAGACGGTCGACGTGCTGCCGGCGCTGCCGCACTACCGCGAGGCGTTAGAGTCCCACAGCGGCTGGGAGACGATCCCTCAGACGTTCGTCGACGGGGAGTTTGTCGGCGGGAGCGACGTGCTCGCGGAGCTCGACGAGCGCGGCGAGCTGGCCGCCGAACTGGGCGCCGAATAGCCGGAGACGCTCCGTCGGACGTCCCGGAGCATCGCGCGTCCGCTCGGAGGTCGAAGGGCATTTCCGACCTCGGAAGTCGAAGGACAGGCGATATAAACCCACGGGCCGTAGATAGGGTAGGTGCAGCAGTCGCCGCTGCCGCCGTGCCGCTCGGTTCGACCCCATCTCACCCAACCAACAATGACAGGCCGCGTGTTCAGACTTCATTCGACGCTCGAACTGCCACTCGAAGACGTGGAGACGTACTTCGAAGAAGATCCCGACCTCCCGCCGGAGATCGACGACATCGACATCACGCGTCGAAACAACACCCTCATCATCAAGGCCCTGTCCGACGACGAGTCAATTAGTAAGTACACGCCGACCGCCCAGCTGAAGGCGTCGGTCACGGAGACGCGCGTGTGGGAGGAAGAGCCCCCGCGCGCCGGCGGCCCGCAGTGGATGGATGACGAAGAGGAGGAGATCCCCTCCGAGCTCGTCGAGTTCGCCTGCTTCAAGGGCGACCGCGAGACCGTCCTCCAGAACTCCGCGCTCCAGTACCCGATGTTCCGCGTGTTACGCAAGATCGCGACCCTCTCGGAGAAGGGGACGCTGACCGCGATCACCGAGGAGGACGGCGAGCTGGAGGCGACCCGCATCGTCGAGGGCGAACCGCGTCCCGCGAGCATCGAAGTCGTCGAGAGCCCGCAAGGGGCGGGCGAGGGCGACGGCGGCGTCAACTGGCGCGACAACGAGTTCATCTCGGACTGACTTCCGGCTCTGAACGCCGGCTCGTCCGGAGCGATCCGACACCGACTCCATTCTCTCACACTGCGGCTCGCCCACCGAGCGACGTCGTCGCGGACCGCCGACGCTTTAGGCGCTCCGGGCCTCTCCCCGTCAATGACCGACGACTGGGTGAGCCTCTTTTCCGGCGGGAAAGACTCCTCGTGGGCGCTGTACCGCGCGCTGGAGGAGGGCCTCGACGTCTCGCGGCTCCTGACGGTCCACCCCGCGGGCGACTCGTACATGTATCACACGCCGGCGACCGAGCTCGCTGAACTCGCGGCCGAGAGCGTCGGGATCGACCTCGTCGAGGTGTCGCCAGACGACTTCGGCGCCGGCGACGTCGACGACGCGGGCGCGCAGGGGGACGCCGAGCTGGAGCCGATGGAGGCCGCGCTGCGCGAGCTCGCCGACGAAGAGGACCTCGACCTCGCGGGCGTCACCGCCGGCGCGGTCGAGAGCGAGTTCCAGACGAGCCGCATTCGGGGGATGTGCGACCGGCTCGGGCTCGACCTGTTCGCGCCGCTGTGGCGAGAGGACCCGATCGAACTCGCCGAGGCGATGTTCGAGGCGGGCTTCGAGATCCGGATCGTACAGGTGGCCGCCTACGGGCTCGACGAGTCGTGGCTCGGCCGGCGCTACGACGCCGACGCGCTCGCCGAACTCGTCGACCTCCGCGAGGAGTACGGGATCCATCCGCTCGGCGAGGGTGGAGAGTTCGAGACGTACGTCGTCGGCGGACCGCACATGGACCGGCGAATCGACATCGAGTACGACGCGGTGTGGGAGGGCGACCGCGGCCACGTCGAGATCCGGGACGCGCGGCTGGAGTGAGTTCGCCGCTCCGAACGGGCCGATCTACGGCCAGTTACCGGCCTGATCGTAGGCGTCGACGATCCGATCGATGGCGACGACGTACGCCGCGGTCCGGAGGTTCAGAGCGTCGTTCGTCTCGTAGCTGTCGACCAGCCGATCGAAGGCGTCGACGATCACGCGCTCTAACTCCTCGTTCACGCGCTCTTCCGTCCAGTAGAACCGCTGCCGGTTCTGGACCCACTCGAAGTACGAAACGGTGACCCCGCCGGCGTTCGCGAGGATATCGGGAACGACGTACACGTCCTTGTCTGCGAGCACGTCGTCGGCGTCGGGGGTGAGCGGCCCGTTCGCGGCCTCGACGACGAGGTCGGCGCGCACGTCGGCGGCGAGGTCGCCGTCGATCGCGTTCTCCAGCGCGGCCGGGACGAGAATGTCGATGTCGCGCGTCAACACCTCCTCGTTCGTGATCGACTCCGCGTCGGCGTACCCGCTGACGGAACCGGTCTCGGCCTTGTGGTCTTTGACGGCGCGCGGGTCGAACCCGTCGGGGGCGTAGATGCCTCCCGAGGAGTCGGAAACCGCCACTACGTCCGCGCCGAGGTCGTCGAGCAGCGCTGCGGCGATCGACCCCGCGTTCCCGTACCCTTGGACGGCGACAGTCGCGCCTGCGATGTCGCGGCCGAGCCAGTCGAACGCCTCGCGCGCGGAGAGGGCGACGGAGCGACCGGTCGCCTCGACGCGCCCCTCGCTGCCGCCCGAATCGAGCGCCTTCCCGGTGATGACGCCGGGAGCGGTCGTGTTCTCGAGGGTCTCGTAGGTGTCTTTGATCCAGTTCATCTCCCGCTGTCCGGTGTTGACGTCGGGCGCGGGGATGTCGCGGTCCTCGCCGATCAGGGGGCGGAGTTCGGTCGCGAACGCGCGGGTGAGCCGCTCCAGTTCGGCCTCGGAGTAGTCGGTGGGGTCGATCGCGATCCCCCCTTTCCCGCCGCCGTACGGGATGTCGACGACGGCGCACTTGTACGCCATCCACCCGGACAGCGCCTTCACCTCGTCGCGGGTGACGCCGGGGTGGTACCGAATGCCGCCCTTATACGGGCCGCGGTCCCCGTTGAACTGCGAGCGGTACGCCCGGACCGTCTCCAGCGACCCGTCGTCGAGTTCGAAGGTGAGGTTCGTCTCCAGTACTCGCTCCGGGTTCTTCAGCCGGTCGATGACGCCCGGTGACGCGTCGAGGAACGCCGCGGCGTCGTCGACCTGCTCTTGAAGGCTCTCGAAGGGGTTGGCTTGGCCGGTCATACCTCAGTCTCCCGGGGGGTCGAGGTTAACTGTGGCGGACGGTTCGGTACTTGTCTCGATCGATGGCTTACCGATCGCTCGCCGCGGCGCGCTCGGCGATCCGCTCCGCCTGCGCGATCAGCGGCGCGTCGATCATCTCGCCGTCGACCTGGAAGACGCCCCGTCCCTCTCGGTCGGCGGCGTCGCGGGCGGCGAGCACCTTCTCGGCCCACTCGATCTCCTCGGGGCCCGGCGTGAACGCCGCGTTGATCGGGTCGACCTGGGCCGGGTGGATCGCCAGCTTCCCGTCGTAGCCGAGCGTGAGCGCGAACTCCGCCTCCTCGCGGAGACCGTCCGCGTCGGAGAAGTCGGTGTACACCGTGTCGATCGCGTCGACGTCGGCGGCGCCGGCCGCGAGGACGACGTGCTCGCGGGCGTACAGGACCTCGGTCCCCTCGTCGGTGCGGGTCGCGCCCACGTCCGCCGCGAGGTCTTCGGCGCCGAAGACCAAGGCGTCGGTCGCCGGGGCGGCCGCGATCGACTCGGCCGAGAGGACCCCCGCCGCCGTCTCGACGAGCGCAAACACGGCCGGTTCGAGCCCGCGGTCGGCACACAGCGCGGCTGCGCGGTCGACCCGGTCCGGGTCCTCGACCTTCGGGAGCATGACCGCGTCGAGCCGGAGGTCGTCGCGGTGACCGGTCTCGGAGCGCTCCCCCACCAGCGCGTCGAGGTCGGCGGCCGGTTCGGTGACCGTGAGCCGGACGCACACCTCCGCGTCGGGCTCGAAGTCGGGGTCGGCGAGCACGGCGCGGACCGATTCGCGGGCCTCGGCCTTCCGGTCGGGCGCGACCGCGTCCTCGAGGTCGAAGCAGATCACGTCCGCGTCCGTCGCCGGCGCCTTCCGCATGAGCTCCGGGCGATCGCCCGGCGAGAACAGCAGGCTTCGTCGTGCCATGTCGGCCGGTCCGCGCGCTCCGACATAAAGCGTCCCGACGGCGACGCGGGGAATGGGCGCGTCACGCGACGCGTGGTGACGTGTTCCGGGTCGGTGAAGCGGTACCGATTTGCTTCCCGCGGGAGACGGTGGCGCCATGCCCGGACGCTACTACGAGGAGTTCGCGGTCGGCGAGACGATCGAGCACGCGAAGCGACGAACGGTGAGCGAGGCCGACAACCAGCGCTTCTGCGACATGACGATGAACCAGCAGCCGCTCCACCTCGACGCCGACTTCGCCGAGCGGACGCAGTTCGGCGAGCGGTTGGTCAACGGGCTCTACACCATGTCGCTCGCGGTCGGCGTGTCGGTACCGGAGACCACCGACGGCACCGTCGTCGCGAACCTCTCGTACGACGCGGTCGAGCATCCGAACCCGGTGTTCCACGGAGACACTATCCGCGCGCGGTCGACCGTCACGGACAAGCGGGAGACGAGCGACGGCGAGCGCGGCGTCGTCACGATGCACGTGGAGGCGTTCAAGGTGGTCGAGGGCGAGGACGACGTGCTCGTCTGCGAGTTCGACCGGACCGTACTCTCGGAGAAGCGACCCGAGGACGGGGAGTGACCGGCTGGCGGCGGGACGTCGACTGCGAGCCGGCTCACTCGCCCTCCTCGCCGTCGGCCAGCAGCAGCCCGAGGTACGACGTTCGGACCTGTGTGTCGCCGTCGAGGCCGAGCCGATCGAGGGCCTCCAACGCCTCGTCGCGGGTGGTCTCGATCGCGTCCTCGCCGTCGACCTCGCGCTCGATCTCGACGAACTCGCCGACGCCGTCGACCGCGTCGAGGGTGACCGTAAACCCCGCGAACGACCAGAACTCGCGGCGCTTCTCGACGACCGCGGCCGGCTCGAACCCGATCCCCGAGAGCACGCCGGCCATCGCCTCGCCGTCGTCGACGGCGGTCTCGTGTTCCACGCGCGTCTTCGACCCCTCGTCGAGGAGGGGGCCCTTGTACGTGACCTTCGTCGTTTCCGCGGCCGGAGCCGATTCGGTCTCCGATCCGATCCCGTCCGGGAGGGGGGATTCCCGTCGGACTCGGAGCGCCTCGTCGGTCTCGGCGAAGTCGCGGTGCGGGGCGTCGTAGTACGCGTCGCGCTGGCGGCGG
This sequence comes from Halorubrum saccharovorum DSM 1137, assembly GCF_000337915.1. GTDB lineage: Archaea > Halobacteriota > Halobacteria > Halobacteriales > Haloferacaceae > Halorubrum > Halorubrum saccharovorum. The sequence continues at coordinate 3,695 of NZ_AOJE01000069.1, read as the reverse complement.
GCGTCGACGCGCTCGGCGCCGGCCGCCCGCAGTCGCTCGCGGACGGCGTCGACCTCGGCCGGAACCTTGATCTCGACCTCGTACATACCGTCGGGTCGGCCGGGACGGCTCTTAACAGCGGTGGGACGCGCCTCTCGGAGGAGGCGCCCTCACGGTTCGCTCGCTCGGCTTCGACGGCCGCGTTACGCGCCGTCACCGCTCCGGACCGAACCGTGCGCCTTAAGGGTGTAACAAGAGACCTTCTGGGTATGAGCGATCAGGAGCAAGCGGACGCGGCCGAGGACGCAGACGAGGCCGAGACCGAGGGACTCGCCGACGGCGACTTCGTGCGCGTCGCGTACACGATCCGAACCGCCGACGACGACCGAGTCATCGACACCACCGACGAGGAGGTCGCCGAGGACGCCGAGATCGACACCGAGGAACACGAGTTCGAGCCGCGCATCATCGCGCTCGGTGCCGGTCACGTGTTCCCGTCCGTCGAGGAGGCCTTCATCGGCGCCGAGGTCGGCGACGAGGGCGTCGTCGACGTGCCCGCCGAGGACGCCTTCGGCGCGTACGACCCCGAAGAAGTCGAGACCGTCAAGGCCGACAAGATCCCCGAGGACAGCCGCTACCCCGGTGCACAGGTCCAGATCGACAACCAGCAGGGCTACCTCGAGACGATCATCGGCGGCCGCGCCCGCGTCGACTTCAACCACCCGCTGGCCGGCGAAGACCTCGAGTACGAGTACGAAATTCTCGAGGAGATCGACGACCGCGAAGAGCAGGCCGCCGGCATGCTCGGGATGTACCTCCAGGAGGCGCCCGAGGTCCGCATCGAGACGGTCACCGAGGAGGAGGAGACGGTCACCGAGGACGACGACGGTGAGGAGGTCGTCGAGACCGAGGAGGTCGAGAAGGATGTCCTCTACGTGACGGCCACGCAGGCGATGCAGATGAACCAGCAGTGGATGTTCCAGAAACAGCAGATCGCGCAGGACCTCATGAGCCGGCTCGACCTCGACCGCGTCGTGGTCGAGGAGGTCATCGAGGGCGGCGGCATGGGCGGTCTCGGCGGCATGATGGGCGGCATGGGCGGCGCCGGCGCCGGCGACATCGAGGAGGCGCTCGAAGACGTCGACGTCGACGCCGACGAGATCGTCGACGAGATCGACGAGGAGTAATCCGGTCTCCGGCCTGACCGGTCGAATCGATCGTACCGATCGGGCCGACCGCGCGAACGCGAGCGCGAACAGATCCCTTTTGAACTGCGGTCGACCCACTGAGAGACATGGAGATCGAACGTGCGCGCGACGACCTCGTCGTCGCCGCGAGCGCCGGGGGCGCGACGATCGCGATAGCCCTGTTGTCCGGTGTCGCCGGCGTCGTCGACGTGCCAACTCTGCCGACGCTGGCGCCGCTCGTCGTCTACGCCGGCTACCTCTTCACGCGGAAGGGCGGACCGTACGGGGCGCCCGACCGACCGCGGAACTGGGCGGCGGCTGCCGTGCTCGTCGGCGTTCTCGTCGTCGTCACGACGTCGGTGGTGCCGCTTTGACATCCCCACCGCTCTGAAGGGCGAGGATTCCCGAGCGTTGGGATATTACTCATAGTCCCCTCTCGGAGGACTCTGAGTTGCCTTTCTGCAAATAACGCACCGGCCCGTGCGTCGGATCAGGCGATGTCGCGGCTCGTGTCTACCGAGACGGTGTCGGTGAGCTTCAGTTTGAGCGGCTCTTCGAGCGCCGCGCCGCCGCGGAACTTCGGTACGATCAGACGGTTCACGATCTCCGTACCGGTGACGGTCGTCCGGAGGTCGAAGACCACGTCCGCGACCTGCTCGGTGACGACCCGATTTTGCCCGTTGTTCCCCTTGAGTGCATGTATTACGGCGATGCCCCCGGCGTCGTCGACGTGTCCGCGCAGATCGGAGAGGAACGAACCGTACCGGGATCGGTCGGCCGCCTCCAGCGGCTCGACGGAGTCGACGACGAGGGTGGCTCGTTCCGGGAGGTCCGCGGCGGCCGCCAGCACGTCGTCGATCGGGGCTTCGCGGTCCGTCTCCTCGACGACGGTTTCGACGTCTCCCCCTCCCCCCTCACTCCCGTCGCTCTCGCCGCCTTCGCCCGCACTGCCGACCGTGAGAGTCCCTTCGACCGCGTCGGCCGAACGCACCGTCGTGAGGTAGCGGCACTCCCGCGGCCGCGAGAACCGGTCCACGATCAGTTCGGACTGGCTCGCGGGGTCCGCCTTCAACACGACGACGCTGCCGCTCGGGAGCCCGCCGCCGAACTCCCTGTCCAGCACGGAGATACCGGTCGGGAGCGTCTCCATACATGCGCTGCCGGCTCCGAAGGTTTGGCTCTGTCGGTGGCTGACGAGCGCCCGACGCGAGCCGGATCCAGCGTTCACGCGACCCGCCAGCGGGCCCCGTGTGCATCGACGAGCCGCCGTGCCAGGTCGCCGTACGCCGCCCGTACCGACGAGTCGGACAGCGGCTCGGGCTCGGCCGACGGGATCCGCCCGAGCACCGGACAGCCGAGCAGCTCGCCCACCCCCGCGGGAGCCGACTCGGCTCGGACGGCGACGGCGCCGACCGGAGCGCAGTCCAGTCGACGCGCGAGCGCCGCAGTCTTCGCGGTGTCTCGGAGCGCCGCCCGTCGGAGCGGCGTTACGAGGAGACACCGATCGGCGACCCGGAGCGGCGCAGCGGCGTCGGGCGACGCCCCCGCCGGACAGTCGAGGAGGACGGGCGCGTCGTCCGGGAGCGCCTCCGCCAACGAGGCGAGGACTCGACCGGCGTCGGCGCCGCCGCGATCGTCCGGCGCCGCAAGCACCGTCGGCGCCCGCCGATCGGGACGGATCTCTCCCGTCGTCTGGACCGCGTCGATCACGGTCGGCAGGTCTCCAGCGGGCTCGCGGGCGTCGTCGGTGGCGCTCGCCAGCCGCGCGAGGTTCGGGAGGTCCCAGTCGGCGTCGGCGGCGACGACGGGAGCGCCGCGTCGCGACAGCGCCCGCCCGAGCCCCAGCGTGGTGGTCGTCTTCCCGCTTCCGCCCTTTCCGCCGGCCACGGCTATCACGGGGCGGGGTGTGCCGCTATCGGTAATAAAGGACGGGACGGCGAAATCGGACGGCGGGAAGAGAGTGGCGGAGAGAGCGGAACGGCTCAGTCTTGACAGCAGCCGCCGGCCTCGCCGCCGAAGTCGACCGCGAGCGGCTCCGAGATGGCCTCGTTGACGGCTTCGAGGGTGTCAGTCAGGTCGTCTTGTGCGTCGAGGAACTCGCTCATGACGGGCATCGAGTGGAGTTCGTCTTGAGCCTCCTGCACTTTCTGGAGCCCAGAGTTCGTCGCCTGTCCGGTCTCTCGGGCCTGCATGAACTCCGCTCGAAGCTGCTCGAACTCGTCGATCTTCGCCTGAACCTCCTCGTCGCGCTGGACCGCTTCGCGGGCGGTCTCGAACCGCTCGTACTCCTGGGTCTGGGCGATCCGTTCGCCGAGTTCGCGACCGAGGTCCTCGATCGCGGCCTGTTCGTCGGGAGAGGCCTGTTCGACGCTCATATCCGATCGTCGGGCCGGACCGGTTTTAACCTGCCGGAGCCGGGGGTGTCTCCGGGGGCGGTCGCGCGTCGCGCGTCGCGCGTCTCGCTCACTCGACCTGTGACTCCACGAACGCGACGGTGTCACTCCTGTCTCTTATACACATCTCTGAGCG
>NZ_AOJE01000068.1 GCF_000337915.1 Halorubrum saccharovorum DSM 1137 | reverse complement strand
TCGGCGTGCGCGTCCGCGAGGTAACCGTGGAGCGCGACGACCCACGCGTAGCGGTCCGGCTCCTCCAACACCAGCGAGAGGCTCGTGATCGCCCCCTGACTGAACCCGAGCAGGCCGAGCCGGTCGGGGTCGATGTCGTAGGATTCGACCGCGGCGTCGACGCTCTCTGCGACCAGATCGAGGCTCCGCCGGAAGTCAGTCGGATCGGGCTGACTCGACTCGAGGCCGCCGGCGGACAGGTCGAGTTCGTACCACGTGTACCCGCCCTGAAGCGGGTCTGGCGCGCGCAGGCTCACCACGTGAAGCTCGTCCGGGAGATGTCGCGCTACCGGCAGCAGGTCCTCCTCGTCGGCGCCGCGGCCGTGCAGCACGAAGACGGCGGGGGCGCTCTCGGGTTCGACGTCGGGCGCGACGTGGACGTGTTCCAGCGGAACGTCGGTCATATGTCCCGCGTTCGTCGGCTCGGGGGTTGTATCCGTCGACCGCGGCAGCGCGCGGTTCGGGCGGCGGGGCGTGGTTCGGGCGGCGGGGCGTGGTTCGGGCGGCGGGGCGCGAACAGCACCGATCCACGCGTGAATTATTTGCCGGTCGCGTCGAGAGTTCGGTGCATGGATCCCCGCACCATCGCCGCGGCGGCGGCACTCGTCCTCCTCCTCGCCGGAATCACCGCTGCACCGGCGGCCGACGCGCGCGCACCGCCGACGCCGATCTGCGGCGTCTGTGACCTTGACCGAACGACGCCGGACGGCACGCCCGTGGTCGCCGGCGAGAGCGCGCTGACCGTCACGCTCCGCGAGAACGGGTCGACGACGTGGCAGGGGAGGGTCGACCTCGCGGCCGGGAGCGACGCGCTCGCGGCGAACGAGTCGCTTCGACGCAGGGTCGTCTCCGAGGCGGCTCACGACGGGATCGCGGACCCGAGAGACGTGAACTCCCGAATCGACGAGGACATCCTGTTCGTCGAGTACCGGGATCCGAACGCCACGGAGCGACACCTGGGCACCGTGGTGTTCACGCCGCTGACGCCGGCGGCTCCCTCGACCCCGTTCGTCATCGGCGGCGAGGGAGCGCGGTACCTCGGCGCCGATCGGCTGACCGTCCGCGGGGCGCCCGGCTGGGAGGTCCGCGGCGACGCGAGCGCGACCGGTTCTGACGGGCGTCTCGTCTGGACCCGCGAGGGTTCCGAGCCCGACGATCAGGGGCGGGTCTTCGTCGACGTCGATCGGGACCCGGTCGCCGTCGAGGGGGACGCGGTGCTGCCCGGCGCGCGGGCGTGGATCGGTCGACTGCTCACCGGCAACGCCCTCTGAGGCGTCGCCGTCTGCGTCCGAGCAGCGGTCCGCGTCGAGACGTGCGTGAACGTCACGAACGTCACGGACGAAACCCACGGTCGAACGCGCCGTTTAACCGTCCTGCCGCACAATTCGTTCGACATGAGCGGCTCTACGGAGGGCGACCTCACCAAGACGGGGATGGCCCTGAAACACGACCGCGAGTGGGACTACGAACTCGATCGGATCTTAGAGGCCATCGAAGAGCGCGACGCCTCCAAGGTCGGCCTCCAGTTCCCTGAGGGACTCAAGCGCCGCGGCCCGAAGGTCGCCGACGACCTCCGCGAGGTGGCCCCGGACGACGTCACCTTCATGCTGTCCGGACAGCCCTGTTACGGCGCCTGCGACCTCGACACGTACCTGATGCGCCGGACGGACGTGTTCGTCCACTTCGGCCACACGCCGATGAAGGAGTCCGACAGCATCGTCTACGTCCCGCTGTTCTCGAACGTCGACCCGTTCCCGATCATGGAGGACGCGCTCGAAGAGGAGCTCGCGCCCCCGGAAGAGGACCCCGACGTCGGGCTCGTCACGACCGCCCAGCACATGAACCGGTTCGAGGAGATGACGGACTGGTTAGAGGAGCGCGGCTACGAGGTCCACACCCGCCGGGGCGACGACCGGCTCACGAAGGAGGGGCAGGTGCTCGGCTGCAACTACGCCTCCGCCGACATCGACGCCGAGCAGGTGCTGTACGTCGGCGGCGGGAAGTTCCACCCGGTCGGGCTCGCGATGGAGCACCCGGACAAGCGGGTCGTCATCGCCGACCCCGTCAACAACGCGGTGTCGGTCGCCGAACACGACCAGTTCCTCAAGCAGCGCTACGCCTCGGTCCACAAGGCGATGGACGCCGAGAAGTGGGGCGTCATCTTCTGCACGAAGATCGGCCAGGGCCGGTGGGAGAAGGCCCAGGAGATCGTCGATAACAACGAGAACGCCTACTTGATCACGATGGACGAGGTGACGCCGGACCGCCTCCGCAACTTCGACATGGACGCGTTCGTCAACACCGGCTGTCCGCGGATCACGACCGACGACGGCCCGCGGTTCCACAAGCCGATGCTGACCCCCGGCGAGTACGAGGCCGCGATCGGCGAGAAGCCGCTCGACTCGATCGAGTTCGACACGTTCCACGACACCTGGTAAGCGGCGCGGAACCGGTGAGACATCGAACCCGCCGGGCTCGGAGCCGTTGATGTCCCGGCGAGACGGACCGACCGTCCGTCGAATGGGGAACGCGTTTCACTCCGGAGAGCGATCGCGTTCCACACATGGTCCCGACACAGGCCGCAGCCCTCCTCCCGCGCGTCGTCACCGCGATCGATTCGATCGATTCCTCGCCGTGGACCGGTGTCGAGCTCGCCGGATCCGCCGCACTCAGTTTCGTCGGGACGGCCGTCGGCGTCACCCTCGTCGGGCTGGTCGTTTCGGCGATAGCCCCCGACTTCACCGACAGCGGCGTCGAGTACCTCCGCGCGGACCCCGGAGAGGCGTTCGTGTACGGTGTCGTGGCGTACGTGGCGATCGCCGTCGCGATGTTCCTGCTGGCGATCACCGTTATCGGGCTCATCGTCGTCGTCCCCGCGATACTCGTTCTCGCAGTGCTCAGCTTCGGCGGGACGGCCGTCTCCGCGATCGCCCTCGGGACGTGGATCCGATCGATGCTCGGGACGGGAGCCGCGAACGGGCGCGGCGCCGATCTCGTCGTCGGCGCGGTCGCGTGGGCGGGCCTCGGCCTCGTCCCCGTCCTCGGCGGGCTCGTGCGGTTCGTCGTCGGCGCGATGGGATTCGGCTACCTCGCGCTCTGGGTCGCTAACGGTCGGTTCGACCGCGATTACGGCTCCGTCGACGCCGGCGGACGCGATGGACACGGAGGACGCGGCGGAACCGGCGGAACCGGCGGAGCGGCGGCTCACGGCTCCCTCAGCGAGGACGGAGACGACGCGGGCTCGGACGACGATCCCGACCGCTTCCGCAACATCGCGGCGTTGGACGCCGAACGCGAGGCGGAGGCGAACGAACGAGCGGCGGAGGGTGACACGACCGACTCCGACGACGGGACCGACGTGCCCGGTCGGTCCGGGCGCGAGCGATAAGCGTCGAAAGCGGCCCCCTTACCGCGTCGATTCGACTTCGCGTTCCACGTAGTCGACGGCGTCTGCGGGCGACTTCACCGCTTCCACGCCCGCGACGTCGTGCGTGTCGAGTCCGGCGACGACCCGCCCGTGCGCGAGCGCCATCCCGATCTCCGAGAGCGTGCCGTGCGAGCCGTCGACGGCGATCGCGGCGTCGCCGTTCATCACGACCAGCGCGTTACGGGCGTGGCCGAGCCCGGTCGCGATCGGAACCGTGACGTGCGGGTTCGCGTCCGCTCGGCGGTCGGTCGGCAGAATGCCGACCGTCTCCCCGCCGGCGCTCGCGGCACCGCGACAGACGGACTCCATCACGCCGCCGAGCCCGCCGCAGACGACCGTGTGGTCGCGGTTCGCAAGCCG
>NZ_AOJE01000067.1 GCF_000337915.1 Halorubrum saccharovorum DSM 1137 | reverse complement strand
TCAGAGATGTGTATAAGAGACAGATATAAAGGGGGCCATACGTGTCGCGGGATTGGTGAAACCCTTTTAAGTGCTGAGCGTCGATACTCCCTATGACGTACGATACCGTCGTGTTCGACAACGACGGTGTCCTCGTAGGCCGCACGCGCTTCGACGTGCTCCGGGATGCGACCCGGGACGCGTTCGAGGAGTGCGGCGTCGAGGAGCCCGATCCGGACGACGTAGAGCGCATGACCATCGGTGCGACCCCCGGCAGCGTGGGGACCGTCTGTCAGACGTACGACCTCGATCCGGGGTCGTTCTGGCGGACTCGCGACGACGTGGTCTCGAAGGCCCAACAGCAGGAGGCGCGCGAGGGGCGTAAGACCCCCTACGACGACCTCGGCGAGCTACGGAGCCTCGACGTGGAGATGGGAATCGTCTCCTCGAACCAGCAGGCCACCGTCGATTTCCTCGTCGATCACTTCGACGGCTTCGATCGTTTCGGGGCCGCTTACGGTCGAGAGCCCACGATCCATTCGCTCCAGCTCCGCAAGCCGAACCCTCACTACATCGAACAGGCGCTCGGTGACCTCGACGCCGGCAACGCGCTGTTCGTCGGCGACAACGAGTCCGACGTGCGCGCCGCCGAGAACGCGGGCATCGACTCCGCGTTCATCCGCCGGCCCCACCGCCGGGACTGGGAGCTGAACGTCTGGCCGACGTGGGAGATCGACCGGCTCTCCGACCTCCACGACATCGTCGGGTAGGGTCGCTACCGCGGACTCGGCAGTGAAGAGCCCCGCCCGAGGCCGCTCTCTCAAGGTTTAACTCCGAACGGGAGCTACGCCGCCACAGTGACAGACGCCCCGCCGTGGACCGACATCTTCGGCCACGCAGAGCCGTACCCCGAGCAGGCCGACGGGATCGACGCCGCGATCGACGCCGCCGAGGACGGCGGCTTCCTCGCCTTAGAGGGCGCGTGCGGGACCGGCAAGACGATGCTCGCGCTCACCGCCGGGCTCGACCGCGTCCGAGACCCCGACTCCGAGTTCGAGCGCGTCTTCGTTCTCACGAGCGTCAAACAGCAGCTCCGCCAGTTCGAGACGGACTTGGAGACGATCAACGGAGACCTCCCCGACGGGTACGACCCCGTCTCCGGGCTCACCCTCGTCGGGAAGGCCGACGTGTGCCCGTACGCCCGCGAGAACCGCGGCGGGATCGACCGCGAGAACGTGTACGAGCGGTGCGAGGGGCTCCGCGAGCGCACCCGGAACCTCGTCGGCGACGGCGGCGCGACGACGGCCTCGAACCTCGTGGGCGAGGCGCAGAGCCAGCAGGTCGGCCTGATGGACTCGGGGTCCGCGGGGAACGCCGGCGCGAGCGACAGTGACGCGCCCGCCGCCGACTACCTCACCGTCGACGGCGAGCCGACCCCGTACCGGCCGGACACCGAGGAGTTCGAGGGCACCGAGTTCTGCCCGTTCTACGCCGGCTTCCTCGACGACCTCCCGGAGGACGGCGACCCGGCGGAGGCGGTCCCGTTCGACGTGACCGATCTGGGCCACGTCGACAGCGACGAACTGGTCCGGCTCGCCGCCGGCCACGGCACCTGTCCGCACTCGATCATGGGCGCGCTCGTCCCCGAGGTCGAGGTCGTGATCGGAAACTACTACCACGCGTTCGACCCCGTGACGACGGGCACGTTTACGGGCGCGCTGCTCGACGACTCGACGTTCGTCGTCTGCGACGAGGCCCACATGCTCGAACCGCGCGTCCGCGACCTCGTGAGCGATCGGGTCGCCGACGCCAGCCTCCGCGACGCGGAGAACGAGCTCACCCGCGTCGTCCAGCCGCTCTCCTTCGAGACGGCGGGCGCGGAGTCGGACGACGCCGAGCTCGTGCGCGGCGAACTGGAGGACGCGGACGTGACCGTCGAGGAGATCGAGTCCGTCCGAGAGCTCTACGCCGACCTCCGCGGCGAACTCGACCGGCGCGTGACCGAGCGGCTGGACCGCGAGCGCCCCGACTGGCGGGCGTCGATGCGGGAGCTGGACGACGACGAGGTCGCGCTCCGCGACCCGGAGGAGCCGGCCGAAGACGAGATCACGACGTGGGCGAAGCGAGAGGGGTACGGCGACCGCGTCTGGGCCCGCGCGGAGCAGGTCGGCGCGGTCGTCAAGCGCGTGCTCGACTCGCTGGAAGACGAGGACAAGAAACGGGCCGCGCCGGGCGTCGGCCGCACCCTCAACGCGTGGTACCGCGAGGACCACGAGGAGTTCTTCCGCGCGATCGACCTGGAACGGACGTGGGACGAGACGGAACCGCCGGACTCGTGGCGGCGCGCGTACAACGCGAGCCTCGCGCTGTACAACTGCCTGCCGAGCGAGCCGATCGGCGACCGACTCGCCGAGTTCGGCGGCGGCGTGCTGATGAGCGCGACGCTGGAGCCGATGGACGTGTTCCGCGAGGTGACCGGGCTCGACCACCTCGAAGAGCGAGGGCGGCCGGTCGTCGAGCGCACGTACGGCCTCTCCTTCCCCGAGGAGAACCGCGCGAGCTTCGCGGTCGACGCGCCGAAGTTCACCCACCAGAACCGGGGGGCGCCCGGCGAGGCAAACGACACGCGGCTCGCGCACCTCGACGCAACCGCGGCGGTGGCGGGCCGCGAGGGGAACGTGCTCGTCGGAACGCCGAGCTACGCGGAGGCGACGTGGATGGCCGCGTCGCTCTCGGAGCGGCTCGACAAGCCCGTCCTGCTCGACGAGTCGTCGGGCGACCGCGCCACGGAGTCGCTGAAAGACGACTTCTTCGCCGGGGAAGGAAAGGTGCTCGTGACGAGCCTCCGGGGGACGCTCACCGAGGGCGTCGACTACCGCGGCGACCGCCTGTCGGCCGCGGTTGTCTGTGGCGTCCCGATCATCAACACGGCGCGGCCGCGGACCCGGGCGGTGATCACCGCCTACGACAGGCGGTTCGAGTCGGGGTTCGAGACCGCGCTCACCGTACCCGCGGTCCGGAAGGCCCGGCAGGCCGTCGGCCGCGTCATCCGTGGACCCGACGAGCGCGGGGTCCGCGTCCTGCTGGACGCCCGGTACGCCCGCGAGTCGTGGAACAGCGTCCGTGAGTACCTCCCGGACCACGAGCGGGAGGAGTACCAGCCGGTGAGTCCCGACATGCTCGGGCTCGCGCTCGACCGGTTCGAACGGCGAGGCGACGGCGACTGATCCGCCGAGGACGGCGACTGATCCGCCGAGGACGGCGACCGGCTCGCGGGAGCTACCACCGGTCTAACAGGTCGTTTAACGGAAGTATGGGGCGCGTAACTAACTGCCGAGGGCGCCCGTGCAGTCGTATGGAAACCCCCGTCTCCGAGGATCGGTACCACGTCGTCTGTAGGGAGTGTTCGCTCGAACGGCTGTTCTCCGTCGGCGACGACGCGAGCCGCCTCGAGCGCGACCACGTCGCGGAGACCGGGCATCGGGTCGCGGTCGGCCGCATCCGTTAGCTCGACATTCCTTCGAGCCGGCGATCCGGCGCCGTGGATCGCGAATCAGGTGTCGGGCGTAGGCGCACGGAGCGGCGGTGCGTGAACGGCGCGCGGCCGTGAAACGTGTCTGCGTCCGGTCCGGCGGTCAGTTCTCGCGGCGAGCGAACGCGAGGTTACCGGAGACGTTCTTGATGTAGGCCGTGACCGTCTCGCCCTCCTGTGCGCCGGGGACGAAGATCGTGTACTCGCCGCGCTCGGCGACACCGTCGCCCTTGCGGCCGGTGCCGACGATCTCGAGCTCGTACGTGTTGCCCGACTCGACGGCGTCCTCCTGGCGCTGGGTGTTCGAGGTGTTCTGCTTGGCGACGGGACGGAACGCCCCGCAGGCCTCACAGCGGAGCATGGGCGTGCGATTCTCGGTCTCCAGCCGGGTGTCCGGGAGACCGCACTCCGAACAGGTGACGAACGACTCGATGTACGAGTCGATCGCGGCCTGGAAGTCGCGCTCGCGGAAGTTCCCGCTGTAGCGGGCTCGGCCGTCCTCGTACTGGCCGGCGGTACCGAGCTCCTGCTGGATCTTCGAGTGGACGTGTTCGGGGTCGCGGCTCAACGCGTCGGCGATCGCGGAGAGGTTCGTCAGCCGGGTGAACGCGCCGTCCTTCTGCGTCTCCGGGTCCGGGACCGACAGCCGCTCGTCGGAGCCGCCGAGGTCCGGAACCTCCTCCATCGCGCGGTCGAGGCTCGATTCGTAGTCCATACGGGACGAAACGTCGGCGCGACGGAAATCGCTTCCGGGTTCGGGATCGAGTGACGGCGACACGGCTCCGAGTCGGGAACGAGAGCGGAAACGAACGAAAGCGAATGAGAGTGAACGAAAGCAGAAACGGATGGTATGGGAACGGCGAACGCACGATGAGGCGCGTGGCGTTCGGCCAGAAATAGCGGGAGGTAGATTTGAACTACCGATCTCCGGGTTATGAGCCCGGCGGAATCTCCTGGCTATCCCATCCCGCTATCGTATCAAAACCGCGTGCGACTGTTAAGGGTTCTGATCCCGTCGCCCGTATGCGATTCGTCCACGAAGTGTTTAAATACCGATCGTGGCCAGCCGCGGTCCGTCGTCGTCGGCCGTCAGGCTGTCTCGTCGTCGGACATCTCGGCGTCTGCATCGGCGTTCGCCGCCGCGTGCCGCTGGCTGAGCCGGAGCGCGGCGAGCGATCCGACCGCGAACCCGATCGGCAACAGGGCCTCGGTGGGCTCGCCGGAGAACGCGCGCGGAGCGGTCAGCCCCGCCATCACGGCGAAGAGAAGCGCCATCAGCCCGGCGATCGGGACCACGTAGCCGTCGGTGACCGTCGTCCGGTCGGATCCGTCGCTCATGCTGGTACTCTCGCAGGGGCAGAATAAAAACCCGAGGCGGGTGGGGACGAGAGAGACGCGACGGGAACTGCAGCCGGGGAGACGGTCGAAGCGGCCACGAAGAACGATTGCGGTCGGAGCGATCACGGCGTCCGCCTTGCATCGGCCGCAAACGCTTTTATGCATCATAGATAGTGATAAACCGATGCGAAAACCGCTACTGACGACTGACTTCCTAGACCGGGCGCGGCGCCACTACGCCGACGAGGAGGCCGTCCTCGCTACGGACGGGACGCGGTACACCTACGCCGAGCTGGCCGAACGCGCCGATCGGTTCTCCGCCGCCCTCCGAGAGCGCGGGATCGAGAAGGGCGATCGCGTCGCGGTGTTGGACCCGAACACCCACTACCACTTGGAGGCCGCCTACGGCGCGATGCAGGTCGGCGCTATCCACACCCCGCTGAACTATCGGCTCACCCCCGACGACTTCTCGTACATGCTCTCCGACGCCGGCGTCGACGCCATCTACGCCGACGCCGAGTACGCCGCGAACGTCGAGGCGGTCCGCGACGAGGTGCCGACCGAGACGTTCCTCACGAACGACACCGACGCGGTCGGCGGCGACTGGGAGTCGATCGACGACGCGCTCGCCGACGCGGACCCCGACGGCTACGAGCGCCCGGAGATGGACGAAGACGACGTGATCACGATCAACTACACCTCCGGGACCACAGGCGATCCGAAGGGCGTCTGTCGCACCCACCGCGCCGAGACGCTCCACGCCTATCTGATCTCCATCCACCAAGAGATCACCGACGACGACGTCTACCTCTGGACGCTCCCGATGTTCCACGTCAACGGCTGGGGACACATCTACGCGATCACGGGGATGGGCGCCCGCCACGTCTGTACCCGCGGCGTCGACGTCGCCGAGACGTTCGACCGGATCCGCACCGAGGACGTGTCGTACTTCTGTGCGGCGCCGACCGTGCTCAACATGCTCGGCGACCACTACGCCGAGCACGGCGGCACGACGACCGGTGACAACGATGTTCGGGTCGCCACCGCGGGCGCGGCGCCGCCGGAGGCGACGATCCGCACCGTCGAGGAGGAGTTCGGCTGGGGCCTCAAACACGTGTACGGCGCCACCGAGACGGGACCGCTCGTGACGACATCAGACGCCAAGCGCCACTACGAGGCCGACTCCGACGACCGGTTCGCGGTCAAGAAGACGCAGGGGATCGGCTACCTCGGGACCGACGTGCGCGTCGTCGACGAGAACGGCGAAGACGTGGCCGCCGACGGCGAGACGATCGGCGAGATCGTCGTCCGCGGCAACCAGGTGATGGACCGCTACTGGAACAAGCCCGAGGCCACCGAGGAAGCGTTCTCGGAGCGACTGGAAGGGTACTACCACATGGGCGATCTGGCAGTCGTCGACGAGGACGGATTCGTCTCGATCCAGGACCGGAAAAAGGACATCATCATCTCTGGCGGCGAGAACATCTCCTCGATCGAGTTAGAGGACGCGCTCTTCGAGCACGATATCGTCTCCGACGTGGCCGTCATCCCCGCGCCCGACGAGCGGTGGGGCGAGACTCCGAAGGCGTTCGTCGTCCCGGAGAGCGGCGACCCCGACGACCCGGGCGCGACGCCTGAGGAGCTCAAGGCGTTCGTCCGCGAGCGCGTCGCCGACTACAAGACCCCCGGCGAGGTGGAGTTCGTCGAGAAACTGCCGACGACCGCCACCGGGAAGATACAGAAGTACGAACTGCGCGAACGTGAGTGGGACGACGAAGACCGGATGGTCGGAGAGGGATAGCGAAAGAACCGCGGTGAGGACCGCCCGCCTCAGTCCTCGCCGAGCAGACTCTCGACCAGCTCCTCGGGATCGAACAGGGTGAGGTCGTCGTACCCCTGTCCGGTGCCGAGGAACAAGATCGGCTTCCCGGTGACGTACGCGACGGAGATGGCGGCGCCGCCGGAGGAGTCGGCGTCGGCCTTCGTCAGGATGGCGCCGTCGATCTCGGCGGCGTCGTTGAACTCCTTCGCGCGGTTCACCGCGTCTTGACCCGCGACCGCCTCGTCGACGAACAGCGTCATGTCCGGGTCGACGACGCGGTCGATCTTCTCCAGTTGGGACATCAGGTCGTCACTCGTGTGGAGCCGGCCCGCGGTGTCGCCGAGCACCACGTCGATATCGTTCGCCGCGGCGTACTCGACGCCGTCGTAGATCACGGCCGCGGGATCGCCGCCCTGGTCGTGGGAGATGAGCTCCCGGCCGAGCCGGTCGGCGTGTTCCTGGATCTGTTCGTTGGCGCCCGCGCGGTAGGTGTCGCCGTTCGCCATCACCGACGAGTAGCCGCGGTCGGCGAGCCACTCCGAGAGCTTCGCGATGCTCGTCGTCTTCCCGACGCCGTTGACGCCGGTGAAAACGATGGTGACGGGCTTTTCCGCCTCCGCGATCCGCTCTTCGAAGTCGAACTGGCCGACGGCGATCACGTCGAGGAGGGCGTCGTGAAGCGCCGACTCGACGAGCTCGCCGGTCGTCTCGACCTGTTTCCGGGACTCGCCGAGCATCTTCTCGCGGACGGTTTCGAGGATGCGCTCGGCGACGCTCATCTCCACGTCGCTCTCGAGGAGGGCCATTTCGAGGTCCCACAGCGGCTCCTCGAGGTCCTCCTCCTCGATGATGATCCGGCCGGTGGCGAACGCCTTCGCGCGCTGGAAGGTGCTGGGTTCGTTGTCGTCGGCGTCCGCATCTCCATCTGCGTCGCCGCCCGTTTCGCCGACTGCAGCGTCCTCTTCCGCGGCCGGTTCGTCCTCGGTAGACTCGGCGGCGGCGCTCTCGGCCGCCGCTGATTCGTCCTGCTCAGCGGGCTCCTCGACCTCGGCGTTCTCCTCTACGTCCTCTCGGAACCCGGAGAGCTTGTCTTTCAGTCCGTCGAACACGGTCGGTCGTTACTCCTCGTCGCCCTGACCCTGCTGCATCTGCTGCATCTGCTGCTGCTGCATCTGCTGTTGCATCTGCTGGGCCTGCTGTTCGAGCTCATCGCTCTCGCTTTCGAGCTCGTCGACCTCTTCCTGCGTCTCCTCGATGCGCTCGTCGAGCGACTCCTGCTTGCGTCGGAGCACGTCGATCGCGTCGCCCTCGCTCTGCTCGGCGGAGTAGTTGCCACCGAGCGAGACGATGATCTCGTCGATGTCCTGGACCTCGGCGCGCACGTAGGCGCCGCCGCCGAGCGGGACCTGCACCGTCGATCCCGTGTCGAGGGTCTCGATGGCCTCGATCGCGTCGTCGATGTCGGACTGCTCCTGCTGGTAGTCGGCGATCTCGTCTTCGAGCGCCTCGATCTCCTCGTCGAGCGCCTGCAGCTCCTGGGAGAGCTGCTGGAGCTGCTGTTGTCCGCCGCCCATCATGCCGCGGACACCTCCTCGATCTCGATCTGGGTGCGCTTCCGGCTGTGCTGGCTCCCGACCGTGGTGTAGATGCGCTCGCGGGCGAGGTCCTCGTTCTCCGCCTCGACGTCCTTGGTGAACGGCTGGAAGCCGTCTCGACTCTGGAACCGTCCACTCACCGTGTAGGTACTCATGTTCACCGATCCGGCAGGGACAGGGAAGTATCTTCCTAAAAAGCGAGACGCGACCGATCGCGAAAGAACGCGGTAAAACGGCGCTCAGAGAGGCTCTTTACCCTCAACGTGTGTTCGCCGGAGGCGAATCCGCCGCCGCGGAACAGACGGTCACCCGGCGAGGTCAGAACGCGCGTCGGCGTCAGTCGATGAAGCCGAGCGTCTCCTCGATACGCCCGAGCTCCGGACCGGTCGTGTCCTCGCCGACGACGTACCCCTCGTCGGTGGCGACGAGCCCGGAGCCGACGAGCGGCGCGCCGTAGTTGATCGTCCCGAGATCGGCGTGCACGTCGAGCGCCTCCTCGACGGCCTGCAGCTCCGACTCGGTCGACTTGGGGTGACAGAGCACGCCCGTGTTGTTGGCGACCGCGGCGGTGCCGACCGTTCGCACGTCGCCGAGGTCGCCGCGGACCACGGGGACGTCGAGGGTCTCTCTGATCGTCACGATCGACTCGCGCGGGAGGTCCGGGTGGACGTAGGCGCCGTAGTCGTTCGCGAGGACGACGTTCCCGGCCGCGTTGATCTCGCCGGGGAGCTCGCCCACCTCGCGGTCGGCGGCCTCGGCGATCCGCGACTGCTCTCGGTCGGTGGCCCGCGCGGAGACGAGAATCCCGTTCTCGTTGCCCGTCGCGAGGGACCCGACGGTGTTGGCGCCGCCGACCGTCGTGAGGAGGGGGTCGGCGCCCAGCTCCTCGCCGAGCGCGTCGGCCAGCTCCTCGTCGACGTCCGGCCGGACCAACAGGAGGTCGCCGATCGCGCGGGCGAACACGCCCACGTACGACGAGCCGGTGAAAGTCGCCCGTAACACGTTACTCGGCGTGCTCGGCTTCGACGACGGGCTCGCCGTCCTCGACGAACCGGGCCGCGCGGACGCGGACCTTGCTCGGCGGGTTCTGGCGCCCGTTCGCCCAGACGGCCTCGTTGACCGAGGTGTCGATGACGACTTCCTCCTCGTCGACGGAGAAGTGCTGCGCGAGGTGTTCGCGGACGATCTTCATCGCGAAGTCGGCGCGTTCCTGGACCGGCTTGTCGTTGGCGTCGCGGAGCGGGACGGTGACGACGCGCTCCTCAAAATCACTCGTCGACATTTACTCGTCCAGGTCGTTCCGGCGCCAGTTGCGCCGCTTGGGGTTTCGCGTGACGTTCATGTCCGTCTTCATCATGACCCACGCGGGGACGCGGGTGTTCTGGCGTTCCGCCTTCGCCAGACGCTTCTTTTGGGCCTTCGACTTGTCTCCCATAGTGGCGCACACTTTCCACGGGGCGCATAAAACCCCTTCCATACCGCGGCGCTCGGCGGCGTCGACCGCTCCGCGCCACAGCGCGTCTCGACGGGTCAGAACGCCCGTTCGCCGATGTCCTCGTAGATCCGGTAGCAGCGCTCCAGCACGTCGACGCCGACGCTCTCGGTCTCGGTGTGCGCCTCGCCGGGCTCGGAGGCCCCGCAGACGAGGGGGTCGGTTCCGGCCTCGGCGAGCCAGCCCGCGTCGGTCGCGTGGGGCTTGACGACGTGTTCGGGCGCGTCGAGCCCCAGTTCGTCGTGGACCTCGCGGGCCGCCGCGAGCGCCGCGTCCGCGAAGGCGTCGTCGTCGCAGGCCATCGGCGGGAGGTCCTGGTCGATCTCCCACGCGACGCCCTCGACCGCCTCGGCGGCGCGGCCGATGTCGGCGCGGTCGCCGGGGACCGTCCGCTCGTCGATCGTCACCTCGCAGCGCTCCGGGATCACGTTCCACGTCTCGCCGCCGCGGACCATCGTCACCGCGAGCGACCCGGAGGCGCGCTCGCCGAAGACGGTCGCCTCTGGGGCGTCGAGCTCGCGAACCTCGTCGATCGCGTCGCTCGCCCGATAGACCGCGTTCTCGCCGGCCTCGGGTTCGGAGGCGTGCGCCGCGGTCCCGCTCGCGACGAGCGTCGAGGCGCGCCGACCCTTGTGCGCGACGGCCACGTCGGTGACGCCGGGCTTCGAGTAGTTCGTCGACCCCTCGGCGACGACCGCGCGGTCCGGAGCGAACCCCTCGTCGATCGCGTGGCGCGCCCCCTCGCCGCCCACCTCCTCGCCGACGAACGACGCGAACGCGAGCGTCCGGTCTACCGGCGGTTCGGCGTCCCGGAACGCGAGCATGCAGGCGGCCACCGCCCCCTTCATGTCGGCCGCGCCGCGCCCGAAGATCCGCCCCTCGCGGCGCTCGACGACGTACCCGCCCGCGTTCCCCTCCCCGGTCGTCTGGCGATCGGCCGGCGGGACCACGTCGTGATGGCCGACGAGCGCGAGCGTGTCGGCGTCGGGGTCCCCGGTCGCGCCCTTGTACGCGATCACGTTCCCGGCCTCGTCGCGCTCAACCCGCGCGTCGGTCTCCGCGCGGAGCCACTCCTCGATCGCGTCGCCGGCGGCGGTCTCGTCCTCGTGCGACGGGATCGCGACCAGCTCCTCGGTCAGATCCGCGAGTTCGTTCATACGGTCGGGTCGACCCTCAGCCGCTTAAAAACTGAGTGTGCGGACATCATTCTGTCTCTTATACACATCTCTGANGCGACGGGAGGCCGACGAGGCTGGGGAGGCGTGAGGTGCTGTGCGGTGCGGGGTGGGACTCAAAGGGGCAGCCGCCTCGCCGGCTGGGGCTTTGGAAGAGTTCACCATCGATCCGTAGCCATCGACTCATAAATCCGAACCCACGGAATCGATCAGCATCCACTCGTAAGCGCGCGTGATTAATACGTCTCCGAGCCCTCGTCACGCATATGTCCGATCAGCTCGAAACCGCGACGCTCGGCGGCGGGTGCTTCTGGTGTACCGAGGCGGCGCTCGAACAGCTCGCCGGCGTCGAGTCGGTCACGTCCGGCTACGCCGGCGGCCACGTCGACGATCCGACGTACAAACAGGTCTGCTCCGGGAACACCGGTCACGCCGAGGTCGTGCAGGTCGAATTCGACCCCGACGCCATCGCCTACGACGAGGTGTTGGAGGCGTTCTTCGAGATCCACGATCCGACCCAACTCAACCGACAGGGGCCGGACGTTGGGTCCCAGTACCGTTCGATCGTCCTCACGCACGACGAGGAACAGCGCGAGGTCGCCGAGGCGTACGTCGAGGCGCTCGACGAGGAGTACGACGACGACGTGGTGACCGAGATCGAACCGCTGGAGACGTTCTACCGCGCCGAGGAAAAACACCAGGACTACTTCGCGAAGAACCCCGACGACGCCTACTGCACCTTCCACGCGAAGCCGAAGATGGAGAAGGTGCGAGAGAAGTTCGAGGCGAAAGTCGCGAAGTAAGTCGTCTGGGTCGCCGTCGTTCCTTCTCGATCATCGGCCGCTCGTGTATAACTAACCAACAGAGCGACAGCGACTACCTCAAAGCCCCAGCCGCTCGGCGATACGTGATCGATGACTCGGCGGTGACCTCCTCCAAAGCCCCGCCGCGACGGCTCGCGCACCTCGTTGCGCTCTTCGCTCAGTCGCTACCACTCCTTCGCTGCGGTGCTTACGTCGGTGTGCTTCGCCCTCGCGGCCGCCCCTTTGAGTCCCACCCAACCGCGACTGCCCCACACCTCACGCCTCCCCAGCCTCGCGGTTCGCGCTCTGCGAGCGCTCACCGCGTCCCTCGCACCGTCGGCTCGCGGCCCTGCGGGCCGCTCACCGGGGCGCGCCACCACCTCGACCGTTTATAAACAACCAGTATCCACGTCACCACCCGTCCCGATCGCATTCGTCCGGCAACCCTGCGGTCGAACGGTAGACCTTTGCCGCCCCCGGTGCGAGCGGGCGTATGGTCTCGCTGGGACTGGTGGTGGCGCGGTTCAACGACTCCGTCACGGAGCCGATGGCCGAGGCCGCCCGGGAGGCGGCCGCCGACCGCGACGCCGTCGTCGTCGACGAACTGAGCGTGCCGGGCGCGTACGACAGCCCGCTGGCCGCCGACCGGCTCGCGCGCCGAGACGACGTCGACGCCGTCGCGGTGGTCGGCGCCATCGTAACCGGCGACACCGACCACGATCACGTGATCGCGAGCGCGACCGCCGACAAGCTCACGCGGGTGAGCCTCGACCGCGACACCCCCGTCACGTTCGGCGTGAGCGGGCCGGGGATGTCCGGCGCGGAGGCGCGCGAGCGCATCGATAAGGGTGCCGACGCCGCCGAGGCCGCGATCGACCTCGCGGAGGAGCTCGAATGACCGGCGGAGACGACCCCGAGCGGAGGACATCACAATGAGCGACGCATACGACTTTTCGGACCGGATCGGACGCGTAGAGCCCAGCGCCACGCTGGCGATATCGAACCTCGCGGCGGAGAAGGAGGCCGAGGGCGCGGACATCGTCGACCTCTCCGTCGGCGAGCCCGACTTCGACACCCCGTCGAACGTCGTCGAGGCCGGCAAAGACGCCCTCGACGCCGGCCACACGGGATACACCTCCTCGAACGGGATCCCCGAACTCAAGGAGGCGATTGCGGCGAAGCTCCGAGACGACGGGATCGACGCCGACGCCGACGAGGTCATCGTCACCCCCGGCGGCAAGCAGGCGCTGTACGAGACGTTTCAGACGCTGATCGACGACGGCGACGAGGTCGTCCTGCTCGACCCGGCGTGGGTCTCCTACGAGGCGATGGCGAAGCTCGCCGGCGCCGACCTCTCGCGGGTCGACCTGGCGCCGCACGGCTTCCAGCTGGAGCCGGCGCTCGACGCGCTCGCGGAGACGGTCTCCGACGACACCGAGCTGCTCGTCGTCAACTCCCCGTCGAACCCCACCGGCGCCGTCTTCTCGGAGGCCGCCCTGGAGGGCGTCCGCGACCTGGCGGTCGAACACGACGTCGCCGTTATCTCGGACGAGATCTACCAGCGCATCACCTACGACGCCGAGCACGTCTCGCTGGCGAGCCTCGACGGGATGGCCGACCGCACGATCACCGTCAACGGCTTCTCGAAGGCGTACTCGATGACCGGCTGGCGGCTCGGCTACTTCCACGCGACCGACGAGTTCGTCGGGCAGGCCGGCAAGCTCCACTCCCACTCCGTCTCCTGTGCTGTCAACTTCGTCCAGCGCGCGGGCGTCGAGGCGCTGGAGAACACCGACGAGTCGGTCACGGAGATGCGCGACGCGTTCCGCGACCGCCGCGACCTCCTCGTCGACCTGTTCGACGAGCACGGCGTCGACGTCGACATCGGCGACGGCGCCTTCTACATGATGATCCCCGTCGACGAGGACGACCAGGCGTGGTGTGAGGCCGCCATCGAGGAGGCGTCCGTCGCCTGCGTCCCCGGCAGCGCGTTCAACGCGCCGGGGTACGCTCGGATCTCCTACGCCGCGAGCGAGAAGCGCCTGCGCGAGGCGGTCGATCGGCTCGTCTCGAACGACCTGCTGTAGGGCCTCACCACGACCGCCGTCGGCTCGGTCCCGTTCCACCGCTCGCGGCGGATCTCCCCGGCTATTCGCCGGTGCGCTTTTGTCGTGACCGGTCGAACGGTAACGACAGTGCCACGATGTACCACGATATCCTCTATCCGACGGACGGGAGCGACGGGTCGAAGGCCGCGGCGGAACACGTTCGCGAACTCGCGTCGGCGTTCGACGCGACCGTCCACGTGCTGTGCGTCGCCGACACGCGGCACGCCGGGATCGGCATGAGCGGCGCGTTCCTCGCCGAGGACGGCGCGGCGCTGAGCGAGGACCCGGCGGAGGGAGCGGAGGGGGGCACGGTCGGCGAGTACACCGACACCAACGAACGCCGGAACGCCATCCTGGAGCACGGCGAGGGGATCGTCGAGGAGGCCGCGGCCGCGCTCGGCGACGTCGAAACGACGACCGCCGTCGAATCGGGCAACCCGCACGCGGTCATCCTCGAATACGCGGACGCGAACGACGTCGACCTGATCGTGATGGGGACGCACGGCCGGACCGGCGTCGAGCGCTACCTCCTCGGCAGCGTCACGGAGAAGGTCGTCCGGCTGGCGGACCCGCCGGTGGTGACGGTCCGCGCCGACGGGTCGACGAGCGAGTGACCGCGGGACGCCACCGCAGCCCATTTTCGCGCCGGCTCCGAAGGGCCTCCATGGACGAATCCGAACGGGAGGCGATACTCGATCGAGTCGCCAGTCAGAGCGCGACGGTCGGCGCGTCGGTCCCGGAGACGGTGGCCATCGACGGGACCCCGGTCGACCTCTCCGAGTTCATCGTCGAGACGCGGGCGATCGAGACGGTCCCCCCCGAGGTGGACCGGAAGCTGTCGTCGGTGAAAGCGACCCTCCGCGCGGAGCGCGAACGCCGGATGGACCGACTTCGGGGGGACCCCCGAGACGCGGACAACGGCTCCGACGCCTCGCTCGACCGCGAGACGGCCGAGGCGCTCGCCGACGAGATCGTCGGGATCGACCGGGCGCTGAACGCCTTGGAGACGATCCGGCACCCCGACTTCGCCGACGAACACCGTGCCGCGACGCTCGAGGGACACGAGCGCTGGCTCTCCTTCGTCGACGCCGTGCAGTGAGGGGAAGTCTCCTTCCTCGACGCGGGCAGTGAGGGGCGGGACGGTCGACAGCGGCGGCCGTCGCGGACGACCGATGCGGCGTTCCGAAACCCTTACTCCCGGTCCGGGACACCTCGACGTATGAGCGATACGTCCGAGTCGACGGATGACGCGGGGGAGGCGCCCGACGGGGGCGACGACGCCGCGACCGCCGTCGACGCCGAGGAAGTCCGACACGTCGCGGATCTGGCTCGCGTTCGGCTCGACGACGACGAGGTCGCGGCGTTCGCCGACCAGTTCGGCGACATCCTCGACTACTTCGAGGCGCTCGACGAGGTCCCCGAGACCGAGCGCGAAGAGGAGCTCGTCAACGTGATGCGCCCCGACGAGGTCGAGGGGGGGCTCTCACAGGAGGAGGCGCTGTCGAACGCCGAGGAGACGGAAGACGGCTTCTTCGTGGGGCCGAAGGTGTCGTGATGGCGGTCGACCACAACGCCTTCATCACGGAGGAGACGATCGAGGGCGACGCGGACGCCGAGGGGCCGCTCGCGGGAACGACGGTCGCGGTCAAGGACAACATCTCCACCGAGGGGATCCGGACGACCTGCGGCTCGGAGATGCTCGCCGACTACGTCCCGCCCTACTCCGCGACGGTCGTCGACCGCCTCACGGAGGCGGGCGCGACGGTGGTCGGCAAGACGAACATGGACGAGTTCGGGATGGGGACGACCACGGAGACCTCCGCGTTCGGCCCCACGAGGAACCCGGTCGACCCGGAGCGCGTCCCCGGCGGCTCCTCCGGCGGGTCGGCGGCCGCGGTCGCCGCGGGCGAGGCCGACGTGGCGCTCGGCTCAGACACGGGCGGCTCCGTGCGCTGTCCGGCCGCGTTCTGCGGCGTCGTCGGCATCAAGCCCACCTACGGGCTCGTCTCGCGGTACGGGCTCGTCGCGTACGCGAACTCCCTCGAACAGATCGGGCCGATCGCGGGCACCGTGGAGGAGGCGGCGGCCGCGCTCGACGCGATCGCGGGCCCGGACCCGAACGACGGAACGACGCGAGACCTGAGCGAGGTCGAGGGCGCGGACCCCGACGCGAGCTACGCCGCGGCCGCCGACGGCGACGTGGACGGGTTGACGATCGGAGTCCCCACCGAGCTGTTCGACGGCGCCGACGAGCGCGTCGTCGAGACGGTCGAGGACGCGATCGCGGAGCTGGAGGCGCGCGGGGCGGAGACGACGGAGATCTCGCTGCCCTCGGTCGAGCACGCGGTGCAGGCGTACTACGTCATCGCGATGGCGGAGGCGTCCTCGAACCTCGCGCGCTTCGACGGGGTGCGGTACGGGAACCGCGCCGAGTCGGACGGCAACTGGAACGAGTCGTTCGCTGAGACGCGCGAGGAGGGGTTCGGCGCGGAGGTCAAGCGCCGGGTCCTGCTCGGCACGTACGCGCTCTCGGCGGGCTACCACGACAAGTACTACAAGAAGGCGCAGGACGCCCGCGCGTGGGTCCGGCGGGACTTCGAGGACGCGTTCGCGGACGTGGACGTGATCGCGTCGCCCACGATGCCGGTTCTCCCCTTCGAGCTTGGCGAGAGCCTCGACGACCCGCTCCGGATGTACCTCGCGGACGCGAACACGACGCCGGTGAACCTCGCGAACCTCCCCGCGATCTCGGTGCCCGCGGGCGAGGCGGACGGGCTCCCGGTCGGGCTCCAGCTCGTCGGCCCGAAGTTCGACGAGGAGACGGTTATCCGCGCCGCGAGCGCCGTCGAAGACGCTAGCTGAGGCTCGCCGCCGCCGCCGATTTTAATCCGCGTAAAACCGCGTTGAGCGTCTCGGTCGGTTATGTCCCTCCCGCCCCTTCCCCCGGGCGCACCATGACCGAAACCGAATCGACGACTGACGCGTTCGATCGCGACTCCGTTCGCTCCGCCAGCCGGGTCGCCATCGCGGCGCTCGCGCTGGTCGGCGTGTTGTACCTGTTCACGCTGCTCCCGGGCGTCGACCGCCTGGTCCCGCTGACGCCGATCACCGTCGCCGCGGTCGCCAGCGCGGTAGTGACGGTCGCGGTCGTCGCCCTCCTCCTGTTCGCCGCGCCGAAGGTCGCTTCGCTGACGCGTGCCGCCCTCCACCGGACCGACGCCGCCAACCACGTGGAGCGCATCGCCGAGAACGGCGGCGCGATGGCGTACTGGCTCGTCGTGCTCGCGGCCGTGCTGGTCGCGCACCGCGGGCTCGCCGGCGCGGTCGTCCCCCTGCTCGACGGGTTCGCGTGGGCGTACGACGCCGCGTTCCTGATCGGGTCGTTCGTCCCGCTCGTCTTCGTCGTGGCGCGGCTCAGCGTGACCGTCGACCCGCTCTCGGAACTCGTCGCCGACCGCGTTTCGGGGCCCGAATCGACGGCGGAAGCCGACGACGCGGACGACGCGGACGACGTGGGTGATGCGGGCGACGCGGGCGAATCCCCCGGGATCGACCCCGCCGGGTCGCACGGCCACTCGATCGAGGAGCGGTGGGGGGCCGACGACGAGTTCGGAGACGAGGCCGATGGCGGAGCGGACGACGAGTCGACGACCTCCTGACGCCGGCGGGTCGGGCCGACCCGGTCAACGATCCCCGGCCGGAACGACCGCCGGCCGGCTCCTCGCCCCGGATCGCGATCCGGAACGTCCATACCCGCCCCGGTGAACGGGGACGTATGGCGCTGACCGACGAGGAGCGGAGCCGGCTCGCCGACATCGTCCGCCTCCAGCCGACGAAGAACGGGGAGCTGCAGGACGCGTGGGACCTGGACAGCGGCAGCGCGGTCCACCAGTACCTCGAGAACCACCTCAAGGAGTACTACTACCGCGACGACGACAGCCTGATCCGGTCGACCGCCGAGGCGAACGACCTCGTCGACGTGGAGCCCGGCATCGAGGCCGACGCCGTCGCGAAGGGCGGCGCGCCGGAGACGATCCGCGTCCCCGAGCTGGAGGCGCGGGTGTTCGATGTCGTGGCGGGCCCCGACGAGCGGTCGCAGTCGGTCGTGTCCGTGCTCAACGCCGTCCGCGAGGCGTTCGACCTCGATCCCGACGTGGACGAGGTGCGGCGCGCGCTCCGGAGCCTCGAACGCAAGAACGTCGTCGAGGTCGTCTATCGGACCGTGCCGACGTTCAGGCTGGCCGTCGAGCGCGACGAGATCACCGTCGAGATCGCGGAGTAACGCGCGGTCCATCCGCTCCGGCTCCGCGGGCCCAGGGCCGGTCCGCAACGACATCTTATAAGCCGTCGGGGGCGGAACGGACTCGGTAATGCTGGACGGGGTCAACGTCGCGCTCGGCGTCTCGGGGAGCATCGCGGCGGTGAAGGTCGTCGAACTCGCGCACGAGCTGCGCCGCCGCGGCGCGAGCGTGCGAGCCGTCATGTCTCCGGCGGCGACGAACATCGTGCACCCGTGGGCGGTCGACTTCGCGACAGACGAGCCCGTCGTCACCGAGATCACCGGAAGCGTGGAACACGTCGAGCTGTGCGGCCGAGACGGGTGGGCCGACGTGCTCCTCTTGGCCCCCGCGACAGCGAACACCGCGGGGAAGGTCGCGGGCGCCATCGACGACACCCCCGTCACGACCTGCGCGACGACCGCGCTCGGGGCGGACGTGCCGGTCGTGATGGCGCCGGCGATGCACGAGCCGATGTACGACCACCCCGGCGTGTTGGAGGCGCTCGACCGGCTGGAGGCGTGGGGCGTGCGGTTCGCCGACCCCCGGATCGAGGAGGGGAAGGCGAAGATCGCCGCGGAGGACGACATCATGACGGAGGTCGCCCGCGCGACGACGCCGCAGTCGCTCTCGGGGACCCACGTCGTCGTCACCGCGGGCGCGACCAAGGAGCGGATCGACCCGATCCGGATCTTAACGAACCGGGCGTCGGGGAAGACCGGGCGGGCGGTCGCCCGGGCGCTGTACGTCCGGGGCGCGACCGTGACGCTGGTGCAGGACGGCCCCGAGGTCCCCTACGCCGACGTGGTCGGGGTCGAGACCGCCGAGGAGATGATGGAGGCGTGTCGACGGACTGCGGCCACCGCCGACGCGCTGGTCTCCGCGGCGGCGATCTCCGACTTCACCGCCGACGCGGTCGACGAGAAGATCCGGTCAGGGTCTCCGCTGTCTGTCGATCTGGAGCCGACGCCGAAGCTGATCGACTCGGTGCGGGAGGCGTACCCGGACCTGCCGATCGTCGGGTTCAAGGCCGAGACCTCCGGCGACGACGCGGCGATGGTGGCGGAGGCCGAGCGGATCCGCGACCGGGTCGGGCTGGCGTTCGTCGTCGCCAACGACGCGAGCGTGATGGGCGGCGACGAGACGCGCGTCCTCCTCGTCGGCGACGAGGGGACCGAGCCCGAGGAGGCCGTCGGTTCGAAGGACGCCGTCGCCGGGCGGATCGCCGACCGGCTGGCCGCGGAGATCGGGCGATCGTCGTAAGGGCGAACCGATCCGCGGCGACGGCCGCTCCCCCTCTCCGCGACCCCGAAACCGTCGCGGATACAAACTGTTTTGAGGCGGTAGAGAAAGGATCGAGACAGAGATTCCCATGTGCACAGAGACGGCAAAACTCGGTTCCCTCGGAGGTGTGGTGGGTGGCTGACACCGACGCCGGTAGCGACACCGACGGTGGCGACGCCACCGGTGGCGAGGGCGCCGACAGCGACCCCGGCGACCCCGACGATCCCGGCGACGAAGCGGAACACGGGTCCCCGTCCGCTCCGACCGGGGGACTCGTCGTCCCCGTCGAACCCACGCCGACCCTTCGGGCGACGATCGCACACGCGGTCGAGGCGGCGGTCGACGACGGCTTCTCCACGATCCACCTCGTGGAGATCGCGTCGTGGC
This sequence comes from Halorubrum saccharovorum DSM 1137, assembly GCF_000337915.1. Classification (GTDB taxonomy): domain Archaea; phylum Halobacteriota; class Halobacteria; order Halobacteriales; family Haloferacaceae; genus Halorubrum; species Halorubrum saccharovorum. The sequence goes on along the minus strand of NZ_AOJE01000067.1, from coordinate 46,770 downwards.
GCAACGGCGACCCCGGCGCCGACGACCGCGCGGCGTCGGCCGAGCGCGTCCTCGAACGCGCCGAGGCGTGGGCGAACTCCGACCTCGACGACCTCGACGAGAGGCGTCCACAGGTGACGGTCGCGACGGAGCTCATTGGCGCCGACGAGTACCTGTTCGGGCCGGACGACTACGTTCGGGTGCTCGCCGCCTACGCGGAGGAGCACGGCGCCGACGCGGTGCTGCTCGATCCGGAGTACACGCCCGTCGGCAACACGACCCTGCTCCAGCCGCTGGAGTTCGCGCTGTCGAACACCTCGCTGACCGTCGAGACGGCCCCGGTGACGCGGCCGACCCGACGAGAGCGGCTCCGGAGCGACGCGACCGGGAAGCGGTTCGTCGCGATGTTCGGGTTCTCGCTCGCCTTCTACCTCGTGCTCGGCGACCCGCTCTACTGGTTCGACTGGGTGACCGGCGTCGCGACCGCGGCGATCGTCTCGATCACCCTCTCGCGGGTCAGCATCGATGTCGAGCCCGCGATCCCGCGGACGCCGATGCGGGTCCTCCGCGGCGTGATCTACGTCCCCGTCCTCCTCTTCGAGATCGTCAAGGCGAACGTCGAGGTCGCGCGGGTGATACTGGACCCGCGGCTCCCGATCGATCCGACGCTGAACCGGATGCGCGTGATCGTCGGTAGCGGGCTCCCGCTGATGACGCTCGCGAACTCGATCACGCTGACGCCGGGGACGCTGACGGTCCGCGCCCGCGACAGCGACCTGTACGTCCACTCGCTCATCCCGTCGGCCCGCGACGGGCTCTTCGACGGCTCCTTAGAGCGCTGGACGCGGTTCGTCTACTACGGTCGGGCGTCGGCCCGGCTCCCGACGCCCCGCGAGCGCGACGACTGCGCGATCCTGCAGGGGCCGGACGCGACCGAGGAGCTGCCGATCGCCGCGGGTGACGGCGGGACCGCGGCTACGGAGGAAGACAACCCGTCGGTCGAACCGCACGGCGAGAACCGCGCGGATCGCGGGGAAGCGGGGGCGACCGACGAATGAGCGTCGTCGACGCCGCGCTCGTCGCCGGCTACACGGTCGGGGACTTCCTGCTGCTCGCGGCCGCGGGGTTCACCGTGCTCGCGATCGGGATGCTCTATCGGGCCGTGAAGGGCCCGACGATGCAGGACCGAGTGCTCGCGGTGAACGTCCTCGGGACGAACACCGTCGTCATCCTCGCCATCCTGAGCGCCGCGCTCTCGGAGCCCACGTTCCTCGACATCGCCCTCGTGTACGCGCTGTTGAACTTCCTGATGGCGATCGCCATCTCGAAGTTCACCGTCGAGCGGGGTGGTGTGCTGTGATGGAGGCGCTCGGGACCGCCCGCGTGGCGCTCGTCGTCGCCTTCACGCTGCTCGGGCTGTTCTTCACGTTCGTCTCGATGACGGGCGTGCTCCGGCTGCCGGACGTGTACTCGCGGGCGCACACCGCCTCGCAGGCGGACACGCTCGGCGCCGGCTTCGGGCTGGCCGCGGTCGCGCTGACGATCGGCTGGGAGGCCGCCGGGATCAAGAGCGTGCTCCTGCTGTTCTTCATCTTCGTGACGAACCCGACGGCGGCCCACGCGATCGCTCGGGCCGCCTTCGAGGAGGGGACCGTGCCGTGGACCGAGGGGGACGAGCGCCGATGACGGGCGCACTCGCTCTCGCGACCGGCTCGCTCACCCCCGCCTCCCCGGTCGTCGCGCAGGTCACCGCGGTCGAGGCGAGCCTGCTCGCGTTCGTCGTGCTCACGGCGCTCGCGACCGCGCTCGCCCGCGACGTGCTCGCGGCGGTCATCGTCTTCGGGGCGTACAGCCTCGGGATGGCCGCGCTGTACACGTTCTACCGCGCCCCCGACGTGGCGCTGACGGAGGCCGCGATCTCGGCCGGCGTGACGACCGTCCTGCTGCTGTTGACGCTCGCGAAGACGACCCGGATCGACCACGACTCGGTGTTCGAGTCGGTGAACCTTCCCGCCGCGAGCGCCGCCGGGTTCCTGTTCGCCGGGCTGCTGCTCACGATGGGCGACATCCCGGCGATCGGTTCGCCGGACGCCCCCGTCTGGTCGAACCCGGACGTGACGCAGTGGTACCTCACGGAGACGTACGCGCAGACCCACGTCGAGAACACCGTGATGGCCGTGCTGGCGGCGTTCCGCGGGTTCGACACCTTCGGTGAGGCGATCGTCGTCTTCGCCGGCGGGATCGCGGCGCTGATCGTGCTCCACCGAGAGGTGTTCGCATGAGCGACGCCGTCGACGACACCGACATGACCGACACAGTCACCGACCCAGGCACCGACGACTCGTTCGACGACGCGGCGGCCGACCGGGACGGTTCCGAGTCCGAGCTCCCGCCGCACCGCGCCGCCCCCCGGTCGGGACGGCTCGATTCCGAGAACCGACAGGGGACGCCCTACACCGAGAGCCAGGTGATCATGCCGACGGTGAAAGTGATCGCGCCGTTCGCGTTCACCTTCGGCCTCTTCATCACCTTCCACGGGGGCGGCTCTCCCGGCGGCGGCTTCCAGGGCGGCGCGATCATGGCCGCCGTGGTGTTCATGATCGCGTTCGCGTTCGGCATCGAGTCGACCCGCGACTGGCTCGCGAACACCGTCGTCGTCGCGCTCGCTGTCGGCGGCGCGCTCGCGTTCGCCGGCATCGGGCTCGTCCCGGTCGCGCTCGGCGGGGCGTTCCTCCAGTACGACCTCCTCCCGATCCCGATCCTCGACCCCGTCAAGTACGGGATGGAGGGCGTGGAGATCGTCGGGATCGCCCCGATCGTGAGCGGCGTGCTCATGGGGCTGTTCTTCCTGCTCGCGAGGGGGTTCAACTCCGAGGGAGACGGGTTCGGAAACGGCTCCCTCGATGAGGACGGCTCGATCGACGAGGACGGCTCGATCGACGAGACCGGGACCCTCGAAGGGGACGCCGCAGACGCCGGAGGTGACCGATGACGGGTGCGCTCGCCGCCGTGTCGAGTGTCGCCCCGGCCCTCGCGTCCGGGACCGCGACCGCCTCGGCGCTCGACGTGTTGACGACGAGACACGCGTACGTCGCGTTCGCGTTGCTGCTGTGTATCGGCCTCTACATGATGATCGCCAACCCCAACCTCGTGAAGAAGATTATCGGCCTCAATCTGTTCCAGACGGCGATATTCCTGCTGTTCATCACCTCGGCGTACGTCGAGGGCGGCGCGATCCCGATCATTCCCGAGGGCGCGGCCGAGACGGAGACGTTCGTCAGCCCGCTCCCGCACGTGATCGTGCTCACCGCCATCGTCGTCGGCGTGAGCCTCACCGCGGTGGGGCTCGCGCTCTGTATCCGCATCTACGACGAGTACGGGACGCTCCGCACCGACGTGCTCCGGGACCTCTTGCGCGACGAGGGGTCGCTCCCGGAGCGCCCGGCGGTCGGCGAGGCCGGCACCGGCGGACACGCCGGCTCCGGCGGCGCTGCGGCCGACGAGTCCGCGGTCGCAGACGGGGGTGAGACCGATGAGTGACGTGCTCCTCCCGGTCGCCATCGCCGTCCCCCTCGTCTCGGCGACGTTCCCGATCGCGCTCGGGCTGAAGTACGACGACGCGGGCTGGCCGGTGGCGGCGGTCGCGACGACCGTCCTCGCCGGGCTCGCGGCCGCGATCGGCGTCGAAGTGGCGCGCAACGGACCGCTCTCGCACGCGCTCGGCACGTACGAGCCCCCGATCGGGATCGAGCTGGTGGCCGACGAGCTGTCGGTCGCCGTGCTCGCGCTGGTCGCCGTCGTCTCGCTGGCGACGCTCGCGTTCGCGCGGGTGGCCGGGCCGCGCGGCAACTCGTTTTACAGCGGGTACCTGCTGTTGGTCGGCGGGCTCACCGGGCTCGTGCTGACGGGCGACCTGTTCAACATGTTCGTCTTCTTAGAGATCGTCGGGATCTCCACGTACGCGCTCATCGCGGCCGACCGCTCCGGAGCGAGCGCGTACGCCTCGCTGAAGTACCTCGTCGTGGGGACGGTCGGCGCCTCGTTATACCTGCTGGGCGTCGGCTACGCCTTCCTCGCGACGGGGACGCTGAACATGCTCGACATGCAGGTGCAGATCGTCGAGCAGGCGAGCTACGCCGACCCGCTGATCCGCGCGAGCTACGCGCTGATCGTCGCGGGGCTCGGGCTGAAGATCGCCGTGTTCCCGATCCACGCGTGGCAGCCGGACGCGTACCAGCGCGCGCCGGACGCGGTGACGACGATCGTCGCGGCGCTCGTGTCGACCGCGAGCGCGTACGCGCTGATCCGGGTGTCGTACACCGTCTTCACCGTCGACTTCCTCGCGGCCAACGACGCGATCACGACGGTCATGCTGATCGTCGCCGGCGCGTCGATCCTCGCGGGCTCCGCGCTCGCGGCGATGCAGTCCGACCTCAAGCGGATGTTCGCGTACTCCTCGGTCGCCCAGTTCGGGATGATCGTCGCCGCGATCGCGCTCGCGAACGAGACCGCGCTGCTCGGCGGGATCGTCCACCTGATCGGTCACGGCCTGCTGAAGTTCGGGCTGTTCCTCGGGGTCGGGCTGCTGGCGCTCGGCTACGGCGGCCGGGAGCTCGACGACCTCGCGAGCGCGGCCCGGTCCGCACCCTACACGGCCGGTGCGATCGCCGTGCTCGGGCTCGGACTCGTCGGGATCCCGCCGTCGGTCGGCTTCCTCGGAAAGTGGTACATCGGCGTCGGCGCGGTCGAGTCGAGCATGGGCGCGGGTGACCCCGCCGGAATCGGCATCGCGGTCGTGATCTTCGTCAGCACGCTGTTCACGCTGTCGTACGTCGCGCGGGTGATAGAGCGGTTCTACTTCGCCGGCGTCGGGCTCTCGGACGGGCACGGCGAGGAGGCCCACGGTGACGAGCACGACGCGGACGATCACGGCGGCAGCGGCTCCGACCACGGCGTCGCGGCCGACGGCGGCCGCGAATCGGCGACCGGAGACGACGACGGTCCCCTCACGCCCGTCGAGGGGGCGCCGCGGTCGCGGCTCGTGCCGGACCGCGTGCCCTCGGTCCCGCTCGCGGTCCTGATCGTAGCGGCGCTCGCGACGATCGCGCTCGGCTTCGGCGGCTACGCGCTGTTCGAGTGGTTCGATCCGTTCCTCACGGAGGTGTTCGCATGACTGACGTACCCATAACCGATCTACGCCCCCTACTGGCGGTCCTCGTCTCGTTCGTCGCGGCGTTCTTCATCGTCGCGTCGCACCGTTCCCCGAACGTCCGCGAGGGGTGGACGGTCGCGGCGGCGGTCGCGAAGTTCGCGATCGTCGCCTCGATGCTGCCGGCCGTCCTCGACGGCGCCGTCTTCGAGTGGTCGCTCGGCGCGTTCCTGCCCGGCGGCATCGAGTTCGTGCTCCGGGCGGACGCGCTGGGGATGCTGTTCGCGTTCCTCGCCAGCGGGCTGTGGATCGTCACCTCGTTTTACAGCATCGGCTACATGCGCGGCAACGACGAGACGAACCAGACCCGGTACTTCGCCGCGTTCGCGGTGTCGCTGTCGGCGACGATGGGGATCGCGTTCGCGGGGAACCTCGTGACGATCTTCGTGTTCTACGAGCTCCTCTCGATCGCGACGTACCCGCTCGTCGCCCACGACGAGACCGACGAGGCCCGCGCGGCCGGCCGGAAGTACCTCGCGTACACGATGTTCGGCGGCGGCGTGCTCGTGCTCGCCGGGACCGCGCTCGTCTACCTAATCGCCGGCAACGTCTCCTTTACGGCCGGCGGGATCGAGGAGCTGGCGAACGCCGACCCCGGCCTCGCGATGCTCGCCTTCTTCCTGCTCGCGATCGGCTTCGGCGTGAAGGCCGGCATCATGCCGCTCCACCAGTGGCTCCCCGAGGCGATGGTGGCGCCCACGCCCGTCTCCGGACTGCTCCACGCGGTCGCGGTCGTCAAGTCCGGGGCGTTCGGCGTCTCGCGGGTCGTCCTCGACGTGTTCGGGCCGGAGCTCGTCTTCGAGCTCTCGCTCCCGTTCGGCTTCTCGGCCGGGCTCGTGCTCTCGACCATCGGGGCGGTCACGCTGACCGCGGCCTCGATCATCGCCATGCGGAAGGACCACCTGAAACAGCGGCTCGCCTACTCGACGGTGAGCCAGCTGAGCTACATCATCCTCGGGCTCGGGCTGTTCGGGTGGTACGGGCTCGTGGGCGCGCTGCTGCACATCCCGGCGCACGCGTTCATGAAGCTCACCCTGTTCTTCTGTGCGGGGAATCTCCACGTCTCGACGCACACCGACTACATCTCCGAGATGGCGGGGATCGGCAAGCGGATGCCCCTGACGATGGGCGCGTTCACCGTCGCCTCGCTCGGGATGGCGGGGATCCCGCTGTTGGCCGGCTTCGTCAGTAAGTACTACATGCTGATCGGCGGGATCCGGATGGGCGCGCAATTCACCCCGGTCGCCTACTACCTCGTCGGCGCGCTGCTGCTCTCCGGCGTCCTCAACATCGCGTACTTCTGGCCGGTGATCTACACCGCCTTCTTCGAGTCCGAGGACGCCCACGACGCGAAACCGCTCGTCGACTTCCGGATGGGCGGGGAGTCGCGGTCGACGCTGCCGGCGACCGACGGGGGTCGACCGGAAGACGAAGATGAAGGCGGCGACGCCGACGACGAGGCCGACATCGACGAGGTCGTCGAGAGCGCCGAGGGGGACTCGGCGGTCGACACCGACTCGGACCCGACCGATGACGGCGATCTTCCGGGCGATTCCGACATTCCCGACGCGGAGATGGACGACCTCCCGACCGACGAGGAGGGAGTGGTTCGGCCGGACTTCGACACGAGCGATCGAGACTTCTCCGAGCCCGCAGAGCGCGTCGACACCGGCGACTACGCGGTCGACTCGCGCCCCTCTGACGCCGACGTGCCGTTCGGCGTGGGGCGCGGCGACGACAGCAGCGACGGCGATCGCGCGGATCATAGCGACGACGCCACTCACGGCGCTCACGACGACGACAGCCACGACGACGCCACTCACGGCGCTCACGACGACGACAGCCACGACGACGACAGCCACGACGACGACAGCCACGACGACGACAGCCACGACGACCACGACGACCACGACGACCACGACACCGAACATGACGACCACGCAGACCTCGCGGATCACGACGATCACGGCCACGCCGGCGGTCCGCCCGCGGGCGGCTGGGAGCACATCGCCGGGCTCGACGCCCTCCGCGGGCGCGAGTCGACGTGGTTCACGCTCGGGCCGATCCTCACCGCGATGAGCCTCGCGGTGCTGCTCGGCGTGATCCCCTACGAGATGGGCTTCCTGGAGCTGATCGAGCTCATCGTGGACACGCGGCTCCCCGAGGAGGTGATGCGGCCATGAATCCGATTCTCACGTCGGTTCCGCCGTACGTGCTGCTCGCGTTCGCCGCGCTCGCCGTGCTCGCGCTCCCGCGCCGGTCGGGCCATGCGGTGGCCGCGCTGGCGACCGCGTTCACCTTCGCGCAGGCCGTCCTGCTCGGCGACGGCGGGACGGGCGCGCACCTCGCGACGGGATTCCTCGGCTTCGACGTGGTCTTCTTCAACGTCGACCAGTTCTCGCTGCTGATGGGGGTCGTCGTCGGATTCCTCGCGACGGCGGCGGTGCTGTACGCGTACGGCACCGAGGCGCCGAAATGGGTGACGTCGCTCGCGCTGATATACGTCTCCTCAACGGTCGGGACGATCTACGCCGGCGACTGGCTCACCCTGATCTTCTTCTGGGAGCTGATGGCCGTCACCTCGACGCTGCTGGTGTGGCAGTACGGCGGCGCGGCGGTGCGGGCCGGCTACCGCTACGCCCTGTTCCACGGGATCGGCGGGACGTTCCTCCTCGGCGCGGTCGTCGTCCACGGCGCGTCGATGCTCGGGAGCGTGCCGGCCGCCGAGATATTCCTGTTCTCGTCGACGACCGGAATCCACGCCTCCGCGACGCTGCTCGCGGCGATCGGGATCGGCGTCAACTGCGGGTTCATCTTCCTGCACACGTGGCTGCCGGACACCTACCCGCGCCCGCACGTCGCGGCCTCGGTGTTCCTCTCGGTGTTCACGACGAAGACCGCGGTGTACGTGATGTATCGCGCGTTCCCGGACGGGGGCTTGTGGCTCGCCTACCTCGGCGGGTTCATGGCGGTGTACGGGGCGTTCTTCGCGCTGCTGCAGTACGACCCGCGGCGGCTGCTGTCGTACCACATCCAGGCACAGGTCGGCTACATGCTGGCGGGACTCGGGCTCGCGACCGCCGTCGGTGACTTCGCCGTCACCGGCGGATTCGCGCACCTGTTCAACAACGTCCTCTACAAGAGCCTGCTGTTCATGACCGTCGGCGTCGTCGTCTACCGGACCGGCGTTGAGGACATCAGAGACATGGGCGGGCTCTGGCGGGTGATGCCTGTCACCTTCCTGCTGTACCTCGTCGGCGCCGCCTCGATTACGGCGGTTCCGGGGTTCAACGGGTTCATCTCGAAGGGGATGGTGATCGACTCCGCACACGAGATCCACAACTACGTGCTCCTGTTGGACAGCGGGCTCCTCTGGTGGCTGCTGATCCTCGGCGGCGTGGGGACGTTCATGTCGTTCATCAAGCTCGGCTACTACATGTTCTTCCACGGCTCGGCGACGCTGTCACCGAAGGACGCCACGCCGTTCCAGACCGCCGGGATGGTGCTCGCGGGCGGCGCGTGTGTCTTCTTCGGCGTGTTCTACTACCAGCTGATCGAGCTGATGCCGTTCACTGAGTTCATCCTCAGCGAGGACGTGTACTTCAAACCCTACAGCACGAGCCACCTGACCGAGTCGGCGTGGCTGATGGGGGCCGGCTTCGTCGGCTTCTTCGCGCTGAAGCGCCCGCTCGGCTGGCTCGCACACCACATGCGGGACGTCGACGCCGTGACGTACCCCGCCGCGTTCTACCTCGCTCGCGGGTCGGTCTGGGGCGTCACCGAGCTGTGGGCCGCCGTCGATCGGGCGGTGATGACCGCGATCGCGGCCGTCGAGTGGACCGCGATGAATCCGCGAGAAGCGCTCGGGCGCGCCGGCGTCGACGTCGAGATTCGGACCGGTATCGGCCGGAGCGTGCTCTTTCTGACGCTCGCCGCGGGGATCGCGCTGTTCGTGTTCATCCTCGCCTAGCCCGGCGCAGCTCGTTTTTATAAGTACCGACGGCCGACCGCCGTCGACCACGCTCGGTCGCGAGTGCGTTTATAAAGTCGAGCCTGATCGGACCCGTGAGTTCTTATTCCCCGAGCGGTGACAGACGGCTATGTTCACGGAGCGGTCCGACCTCGTCGCGGACGACGACCCGGTTCGGGGCTACGGCGTCGCGGTGACGCCCGGCCGGGAGGGACCGCTCGTGTTCGTCGCGGGCTACGGGGAACCCAACCGGCTGTACGCCCGCGACGGCGACCGCTTCGTCGACACGGCCTGTGGCATCGTCGCCGACGGGACCAGACACGGCATGGGTGTGTGCGCGGCCGACCTCGACGCCGACGGCTGTGAGGAGGTGTACGTCCACAACTGCACCAAGGGCGTCGACGGCGGCGGCGACCCGGACCTCCTGTTGAACCGACTCGAATCGGAACGGTACCGCTGGACCGACCTGTTCGCGCTCGACGTGAACGCGGACCGGCTCGCCGTGCGCGCCGGGCGGTCGGTCGCTGCGCTCGATCGCCTCGGGACCGGACGCTACGGGGTCGCCGTCTCCGGCTACGCCGCCCCCCTCTCCTTCTACGAGATCGGCGACGACGGCGAGATCACGGACATGGCCGACGCGGTCGGGCTGGAGGTCGACGGCGGCTGTCGGTCGCTGCTCGCGGTTCCGCACTGCTCGGGCGAGGGCGACCTGTTCGCGGGCGTCGAGCGCGGGCCGAACCGTCTGTTCCGAAACGACGGCGGCCACTACGACATCGCCGACGGCGGCACGGACCTCTCGGACCCCGCGGGAGACACGCGGGGGGCCGCTCTCGTCGATGAGGACGGGCGGTTCGCGTTCGCGGTCGGCAACGAGAGCGGCCCGAACCGACTCCTCCGTCAAGCGCCTGACGGCGGGTTCGTCGACGCCGCGCCGCCCGCGTTCCGCGACACCGGACGCGTTCGGACCGTCGTCGCCGCCGACTTGGACAACGACGGGCGCGAGGAGCTGTTCTTCAACGCCTCCGGCGAGCCGAATCGGCTCTTCGCTCGGGAGGGCGAGAACGGCGACGGGGATCGGGAGGGCGAGAACGGCGACGGGGATAACGACGGCGCGCGCTGGCGCCGGGTCGACCCGGGGCCGGCCGCCGAGCCGGACGGGTACGGGACCGGCGCGGTGGCCGCCGACATCGACCGGGACGGCGTCCTCGAACTGATAGTGGTCCACGGCGAGGTCGCGGCCCAACCGATCTCGGTGTACAAGGACCCGACCGCGGCGACAGCCGGGTGGCTCCGCGTCCGGCCCACGACGCGTCACGGGGCGCCCGCGCGAGGCGCCGTGGTCCGGCTCGAAACCACGGACGGCGTCCAGCGTCGCACCGTCGACGCCGGCGGCGGCTGTCTCTGCCAGACGGAGCCGGTGGCGCATTTCGGACTCGGCGGAGCGACCCCGGTCCGAGTGGACGTCAGGTGGCCGGACGGCCGCGGTCGAACGCTGACCGACCCGGCGGCGAACGCGGAGACCGAGGTCGAACACCCCTCGCAGACCGCGGCGTCGGCCGGGAGGCGACGGGGTCACGGGCGGATCGAAGGGGACGGCGGCCGCTCTCTCGGTCGGTGAGACCGAGTCGCTCGCCAGAACTGCCGCCCTTCGCAGGTTCAAGTATCCGGAGGTGTACGGACGGGTATGGTAGATCCGACTTCCGACCTCGAGGAGGACGTCGACGAGGAGTCCGCGCCGACCTGTGCGACCTGTACGGAGCCGGCGCTGGGAACCGATCGCCGGACGGTGACGTGGGTAGACGGCGACGACGCCGTACATCGACACTTCTGCTCGCAGGCCTGCAGAGACGGGTGGACGGACGAGCGACCGTCGGCGGGGGGGTGACGCGGAGGGGAGGAGAGCGGAGTGGTCCGACTCGGGGCGCGTCGCGGGAGGCTTTTTCACCATAGGGGTGGTATCGGGAGATATGATATCGCTCGACGAGGCCGTGACGGCCCGACTGGAGTCGCACGGCGAACGGTTCGAGGTGCTGATCGACCCCGACGCCGCGCTCGCGATGAAACGCGGGGAGTTCGAGGGCGACTTGGAGGACGTGATCGCCGCCGAGGACGTGTTCGAGAACGCGTCTCGCGGCGACCGTCCGGCCGAAGAGGACTTAGAGACGGTGTTCGGCACGACCGACGCGCTGGAGATCATCCCCGAGGTCGTCGAGCGCGGAGAGATCCAGATCACCGCCGAACAGCGCGAGGAGATGATGGAGCGCAAACACAACCAGCTCGTCACCACCATCACGCGCAACGCGGTGAACCCGCAGATGGACGACTCGCCGCACCCGCCCGAACGCATCGAGCGCGCCCTCGAAGAGGCGGGCTTCCAGGTCGACCCGATGGAGCCGGTCGAGAACCAGGTCGACGACGCCCTCGAGGCGCTCCGTCCCGTTATCCCGATCCGTTTCGAGGAGGTGACGATGGCGGTCCAGCTCCCCGCCGACTACGCGGGCTCCGGCCAGGCGCAGATCCGCGAGTTCGGCGATCTCGAACGCGAGGAGTGGCAGAACGACGGCTCGTGGGTCGGCGTTCTCACCTTCCCCGCCGGGCTCCAGAACGACCTGTACGACCTCGTCAACGAGGTAACGTCCGGCGAGGGCGACGCTCGCGTGATCAAGGACAAAGACGAGCTGCGGACGCGGTAGGGCGTCGAGCGCGCCGGGGCCGCGGCCGGGTTCGACCGATCGCCATACGTGTCGCGGCCGAGAGCTTCATACCCGGTCGCGGGCCTCTGTTTCTGCATGCACGAGCGCGCGGCGGAGTTCGCGGAACGGGCGCGGGACCGACACGGCGTCGATCTGGACGTACTTGAGTTCGACGCCGGGACGAAGACGGCGGCCGCGGCCGCCGGCGCCGTCGACTGCGACACCGCGGCGATCGCCTCCACCATCGTGGTGTCGCTCTCGGGCGGGGCGGTCGGAGCCGACGGGGCGGTCGGAGCCGACGGGGCGGTCGGAGCCGACGGGGACCGACTCGTCGCGGCGATCACGAGCGGGGCGAATCGGCTCGACTTGGACGCGGTCGCAGAGCGGTTCGACGCCGACTCGGCAGCGATGGCGGACCCCGAGCGGATCCGCGAGGTCGTCGGCTGGAGCATCGGCGGCGTTCCGCCGATCGGCCACGACGCCGCCCTCCCGACCGTCCTCGACCCGACGCTCACGGAGTACGAGACCGTCTACGGCGCGGCGGGAACCCCGAGCGCGCTGTTCCCGGTCGATCCGGAGACGCTCGCCGACCTCGCCGACGCGACGGTCGTCGATCTCACCGAGTGATCCGAGATGTCGATCCCGGGCTCTACGGACCGAGTTGTTAATCCGGGACGCTCTCGACGGTCGTTTTATTAACACACACTTGTGAAATAACAAACTTTTTCTGTTAATCTGCGGTATCGATCGGTATGACTCACTCACGGCGGTCGGTGTTGCGGCACGGCGCCGGCCTCGCGGCCGCGGGGACGGCGGCGTCGCTGGCCGGGTGTTCCGGCGCCGCGGACAGCGGCTCCGGGGAGTTCGGATCCGGCTACGCCGCCTTTTTCACTCTCAACGACTGGGCGAACCGGGTCGCGGGCGACCACGCGAGCTTCGAGGACCCGGTCGACGTGGGACAGCTCGGGCACGGCTGGACGCCCGACGGGAACCTCGCCGCCGACGTGGCTTCGACGGACGCGTTCGTCTACCTCGACACCCCGGAGTTCTCGTGGGCGCAGGACCTGGCCGCGACGCTACGGGCGGACTACGACACGGTGGCCGTGATCGACGGGCTCGACGGGTTGGGAGACGACCTCCTCGAATGGGATCACTCGCACGGAGGCGGGGAGCACGACGGGGAGACGCACGAGGGGGGACACGACGAGAGCCGGGACGAATCGGAACAGGGTGGCGGTCAGCACGACCCCCACGTGTGGGTCGACCCGGTGTTCGCCGCCGACATCGTCGACACCATCGCGACGGGCCTCGGCGAGGCGGACCCGGATAACGCCGACGACTACGCCGACAACGCCGCCGCGTACGCCGAGGAGCTCGACGCGGTCGACGCCGCCTTCGAATCGATCGCCGACGAGGCCGCGCGCGACGTGGCGGTCATGGCGGGACACAACTCCTTCCAGTACCTGGAGGCGCGCTACGGCTTCCGACTCCACTCCCCGGTCGGCGTCTCGCCGCAGAACGAGCCGACGCAGACGGAGATCGCCGACACGATCGAGCTCGTGAATGCGGAGGGGATCGACGCAGTGCTGTACGACCGCTTCGAGTCGCCCAGGCTCGCCGAGTCGATCGTCGAGAACAGCGACGCCACCGAGGCGGTCCCCGTCACGTCCGCCGGCGGAACGACCCGCGAGTGGAACGACGCCGGGTACGGCTACCTCGAACAGATGACCGAGATCAACGTCCCCGCCTTCGAGCGGGCGTTCGGGGTACAGTGAACGGAGCCGGCGCCGGCTCGCCGGCCGAACGGCCGGCGCGCGGCGACGGCGGACTAAAAGAGCTAAACGTACGGACGACCCAGACCGAACACACGCAGTGACCGCGATTGTCGACCTCGACGGCGTGACGTTCGCCTACGGCGACACCGTCGCCGTGAGAGACGTCTCCCTGACGGTCGAAGAGGGCGACTTCCTGGGGATAGTGGGGCCGAACGGCTCCGGGAAGACCACCCTGCTCCACCTCATGCTCGGGCTCCACGAGCCCGACGAGGGGTCCGTCGAGCTGTTCGGTCGCCCTGTCGCCGAGTTCGACGACGGCGGCCGGATCGGATACGTCTCCCAGAAGGCGACGAGCCGCGGCGGCGCGATGCCGGTCACCGTCCGCGAGTGCGTCACCATGGGCCGGTTCGCGCACGCCGGGCGGGGGCGACTCTCCGAGGCCGACCGCGCCGCCGTCGCGGACGCCATCGAGACGGTCGGTATCGGTGACCTCGCCGACCGCCTCGTCTCGGAGCTGTCCGGCGGCCAGAAGCAGCGGGCGTACATCGCCCGGGCCCTGGCGAGCGACGCGGACCTGCTCGCGCTCGACGAGCCGACCGTCGGCGTCGACGCCGAGTCTCGCGACGCCTTCTACGCCCTCCTCGACGAGCTGAACGGCGAGGGGATCACCATCATCCTCATCGAACACGACATCGGCGTCGTCACCGACCGCGCGAACCGCATCGCCTGTGTCAACACCGAGCTGTACCACCACGGGGACACCGAGTCGTTCGTCGAGAGCGACGCCCTGGCGGAGGCGTACGGCACCACCGGACAGGTCGTCCACCACCACCACTGATGAGCGAGGAATCACCTTCGGACGGGGGAAACCGCTCACGTCCCGACCGGGGCCTCCGCCGGACCGCCGAACTCGCTGGGATCGCGGTCACGGCCGCCGTCGCCGCCGTCATGCTCGGATTCGTCCTGCTCTACTGGGCGCAGGACCTCCCGGTGGCGAGCGACCTGTACGCCGGGTTCCGCTCGTTCGGCCGCGGGATGGACGCCGCGTTCGGCACGAACGTGTTCCGGCATCCGATCATGTGGCAGTCGATGGCGACCGGCGTGCTCGTCGGGGTCGTCGCCCCGTTGGTCGGGTCCTTCCTCGTCCACCGCGAGATGGCGCTGATCGGCGAGACGCTCGCGCACACCGCGTTCGCCGGAGTCGCGATCGGCATCCTCGTCACCTCTTCGACCGGGTGGAACGGCTCGCTGCTGCTGGTCGCGCTCGGGGTCGGAATCCTCGGCGCGCTGGTGGTCCAGTGGCTCACCGAGCGCACCGACGCGTACGGCGACGTGCCGATCGCGATCATGCTCAGCGGGAGCTTCGCGGTCGGTACGCTGATCATCAGCTACGGCGACGGGCTCACCGGCGTCAACGTGCAGGGGTACCTGTTCGGGAACCTCGCGGTCGTCACGCCGGAGGGGGCGCGGCTGATGGGCGCGCTCGCCCTGATCGTCGTCGCGGGCGTGGCGTTGACGTACAAGCAGCTCCTGTTCATCACCTTCGACGAGCAGGCCGCGCGGGTCGCCCAGCTCAACGTCACCGGCTACAACACGCTGCTCGTGGTGTTGACCGCGGTCGTCGTCGTCGGCGCGATGCAGGTGCTCGGCGTCATCCTCGTCGCCGCGATGCTCGTCGTCCCGGTCGCGGCCGCCTCCCAGATCGCCCGGAGCTTCCGCGAGACGATGTACCTCGCGGTGATATTCGGCCAGCTGTCGGTGATCGGCGGCTTCGCCGTCTCGATCGGCCTCGGACTCCCCTCCGGCGGGTCGATCGTCGTCACGGCCATCGCGGTGTACCTCGCGAGCATCGTCGGCTCCGGCTTCTCGGTGAAGGCGATCTCGGCGCACGGGTGACCGGCGTTCGCCGGGCTCTCGCGGGGAGACCGCCGGACGGTCGTGCCCGCTTTCCACAGACCCTTATGTACCGGTCCCGACCGAGGGGTATGGGAGAGACAGAAACCTACGCGATCACCGGTCCCGACGGTGACGAGGAGTCCTTCGAACTGCCCGCCGGTCTCGTCGACGTGCTCAGCCAGCAGGGCGAGAAGCCGACTCGCGTCGTCAGCGACGTGGTCGTGCAGGCGATGGCCCAGCAGGCGCACGTGATCGCTCATCACAGCGAGGGCGAGGTCCCGGACGACATCGAGGAGATTAACGACACCGCCGCCGAGCTGTTCGAGGAGCGCTTCGGGCAGTCGCTCGAAGACGCGCTCGGTCACTCGCACTGAGCCGTCCGCTCGGTCCGACGCGGACCGGCTGACGCGCGCCGTTTTTTCGCTGCACGAGGATGCCGAAGGCGCCCCGGCAGGTCGCTTAAACCGCCGGAACGCGTACCTTTGGGTATGGACACCGACTCGGACGCGCCGGTGCTGATCTTCGACGGCGACTGCCCGTACTGCTCGGTGGCGGCCGTCGCGCTCCGGCGGCTGGACGATGTCGTCGCGGTGCCGTGGGAGGCCGACCCCGTCGGCCCGTTCCTCGACGCGCAGTTCGGCTCGCGGCCGTTCGCGATGGTACTCGCCGACCCCGGCGAGCGGCGGGTGTACGCCGGCCGCTCGGCGGCCGGGGAACTGGCCGAGCGCGCCGGGACCCCCGGGATCGTCGGCGGGCTCGTTCGCGACAACTACGACAGGATCGCCGGCGTCGTCGGAGCGCTGTCGGGACGCGGCCGCGACCCCGACGATGTCCACGACACCTACCGGCTGACCGATGCCGCGATCGAGCTCGTCGCCGACCTTCGCGACGCCGCGATCGACCCGCCGGAGGCGCTGCCGTGAGCGGGGACGACGCGGGCGGCAAAGAGGGAAGCGACACGGGCGACGGAGCGGTCCGACGCGACGGAACCGGCGGCACCTACACCCTCCTCGTCGAACTCGCGGCGCCGGCGGCGATCGAGGTCGGCGCGCTCGGCGGGCATCGGTTCGAGCCCGGCGGCTACGCGTACACGGGCAGCGCGCTCGGCACCGGGGGCTTCTCCCGCGTCGACCGCCACCGCCGGACCGCTCGCGGCGAGCACGACGTGCGCCACTGGCACGTCGACCACCTGCTCGGCCACCCCGACGCCCGGATCGACGAGGTCGTCCGGAGCGTCGGCGCCGACGTGGAGTGCGCGGTCGCCGGTCGGCTCCCGGCGGGCCCGGTCGACGGCTTCGGCGCGTCCGACTGCGACTGCGGGAGCCACCTCGCCGCGGCCGACGATGGGGAAGCGCTCGACGAGTTCGCCGCGCGAGTCCGCGAGGCACACGAGGACGCAGTCGCGGGAACCGACGCTGCGGTCGACGCGGTCGCCGGATCGGCAGACGGCGTCGACCGCGACGCGAACGGCGCGAGCGCGACCCGGTGAGCCGCCGCGGGTTCGCCCGACGACGCGAGCGCCGACCTACAGGTCGTACCGATCGACGATGTCGGTGAGCTGTTCGCGGCGCCCCTCGATCGCCTCGTCGCGCAGCGCCTCCTCCTCCGGCGTCGGCGTCGTCAGCTGTGGCACGCTCGCCGGATTCCCCTCGTCGTCGAGCGCGACGAACGTGAAGTAAGAGGTCGTCGTGCGCCGCTGTTCGTCGGTCCGCGGGTTCTCAGCGCGCACGTCGACCTTCACGTCGAGGCTCGTGTTCCCCACGCTGAACACGTAGCCCTCGATGACGACGACTTCGCCCATCTCGATGGAGGAGATGAAGTCGACGTGGTCCATCGAGGCGGTGACGACCTGTCGGTTCGAAAATCGCATCCCGGCGATGGCGCCGCAGATGTCCATCCAGTGGAGGACCGCGCCCCCGAGCGCTCGCCCGAGGTTGTTCGTGTCGTTCGGCAACAGCAGTTCGGTCATCTCGGTGTACGACTCCGCGACCGTCGCCGTCTCGTCCATGTCGTCGGTGGGACGGCGGCCGACTTCAACCCGGTGACCAGCGACCGGCGGGGGACGGCGTGCGGAGGGGTCGGGCAGTGAACGGATCGAGCGTCAGGCGCCCCCCTGCGGACCGTCGTCGAACCGGACCGAGTCCTGCGGGCGGCCCGCCTCGTCTATCACTTCGTCGGAGACGATGATCGGGCAGTCGATCCGGACGGCGAGCGCGAGCGCGTCGGAGGGGCGCGCGTCGAAGACGAACCGCTCCGGCTCGCCGTCCTCGTACCGCTCGGCGTCGACCTTCGCGTAGAAGGTTCCGTCTCGGAGGTCGTCGACGCGGACGCGGTCGATCGCGCCGCCGAACTCGGTGAGGATATCGACGAGGAGGTCGTGCGTCAGCGGTCGGTCGAACGGCTCCCCCTCCAGCGCCATCCCGATCGACTGGGCCTGATCGGCGCTGACGAAGATCGGGACGTACTCGCCGCGCGCGGACAGGATGACCGCCGGCACGTCGCCGCCGGGTGCGGAGCCCGCTCCGACCCCGACGACCTCGGCTTCGTGTTCCATACCGGATCGTGGCGGGGGCGGCATGAATAGCTGTCCCACGCGACCGTCCCCGCGGCGGCCGGCACCGACCGCTCCGCGTCGGCCCCGAAAGGCGGGCCACTCACTCAGCGGTCGCCCCAGTGCCAGTACGCCCAGCCGATAGTGAACACGAGCGCGGCGCCGAGGAAGAAGACGACGCCGGGTTCGAGCAGCGAGACGGCGTAGTCGGCCAACGGGTCGACGACGTACTCGACGGTGCCGTCGATCTCGCCGCCTCCGCCCCCGCCGGATTCGGGAGCCGTCTCGATCGAGGGGCCGTCCGCGGCGGCGTCGCCGCCGTCGCTTCCAGCACCTCCGTCCCCCGTGGTCGTCGTCACGCGGGCGGTCGGGCCCGCCACCGAGAGAACCTGTTGGACCGCGACCGCCGCCAGCCCGATGACCCCGTAGCCGCCGAGCAGCCGCATCAGGGCCGATTTGATCCCGCCCGACGCCTTCGAGCCGCCGGCGAACAGCACGAGCGGCTCGTCCGCGGCCGCGTACACGTCCATCTCCCGGCCCTTCTCGGAGTAGGTCGTGTCGACGACGTCGACGAGGTCGGCGCCGTCGAGCTTCGAGAGGTGGTACTGGACGTTCTGGAGCGAGGTGTCGACGGCGGCCGCGAGCTCCGACTTCGTCGCCGGCTCGTCGTGGAGGTGGGTGAGGATCTCGCGCGCCGTCTCGGAGCCGAGCGCGGCGATGAGCTCGTCCGCGTCGTCGTCGTCGACGCCGACCACGCGGGGCTCGCGGTCTTCGGGGGTCGCGTCGGGGAGGGAGGGCAACAGCCGCGACATACCAGCCACTCCGCCCCGTGAGAATACAAATTTGTTGGATCTTCGAGGCGGCGGACGGGCTCACCGACTCACAAACCCTAAACGCGGCGACGGAGTACATCGTGGCAATGACAGAGACGCCAGGGGGATCCGACGGCGCGTCCCCGCCCCCGACGGCGAGCGACCCGGCCGTGACCGACGGCAGCGAGGATGCCGCCGAGATCGGCGCGTCCGAGCCCTCCTCCGGCGACGAGCCCGGATCGGTGACGGTGGTCGGAACCGCGCACGTCTCCGAACAGTCCGTCGACGAGGTCGAGGAGACCATCGAGCGCGAGCGGCCCGACGTGGTCGCCGTCGAGCTCGACGAGGGCCGGTACCGACAGATGAACGGCGAGAGTCCCGACGACCTCGACGCGAGCGATCTGCTGCGCGGCAACACCGTCTTCCAGTTCCTCGCGTACTGGATGCTGTCGTACGTCCAGACCCAGCTCGGCGACCGGTTCGACATCGAGCCCGGCGCCGACATGCGGGCCGCAATCGACGTGGCCGAGGGGCTCGGCATCGACGTGGCGCTCGTCGACCGGGACATCCAGACGACGATCCAGCGGTTCTGGGCCCGGATGTCGATCACCGAGAAGTTACGGATGGTCGGCGGACTGGCGTTCGGCGTCACTGACTCCCGCGTCGTCGGGGTGTTGGTCGGGCTGTTCGTCGGTATCCTCGCCGGCCCGGTGATCGGACTCTTCGGCGGCAGCGTCGGCGTCACCGACGCGCTGCTGACGAGCGTCACCGGCGGCGTGCTCGCCGCGGTCGCGGTCGCGATCGCCGTCGATCAGGCCGGGAAGGTCGCGCTCTCGCCCGACGGGCGCCTCTACGCCGCGGCGATACTGGGCGTCGCGTCCGGGATCACCGCCGCCGCGGTCGGCGCGCTCGACGGAGTCGTCGCGACGTACCTCGGCGGATTCACCGTGCGTGCGGTCGGGAGCCTCGGACTCGGGATCTCGCTCGGCCTGACACTCGGCGTGCTCGCGTCGCTCGCGATGAGCGTCGTCGGGCGAGAGAGCCCCGAATCCGAACACGGCGGGATCGAGGAGCTGGACATGGAGGACCTGACCGACACCGACGTGGTGACGATGATGATGGAGGAGTTCCGGCAGTTCTCTCCGGGCGGCGCGGAGGCGCTCATCGACGAGCGCGACGCCTTCATCGCCCACCGGCTCGTCGCCCTCCGCGAGGCCGGTCACGACGTGGTCGCCGTCGTCGGCGCGGGCCACCGCGCGGGGATCGAGGGGTACCTCGCGAACCCCGCGTCGCTCCCACCGATGGAGGACCTCGTCGGGAAGGAGGGCGGGCGCGGGCTCCCGTGGAAGAAGGCGATCGGCTACGCCATCACCGTCGGCTTCGTGGGCTTCTTCGTCCTGCTCGCGCTCGCCGGCGTGGAGAACGCGTTCCTGTTCCGGCTGTTCGGCGCGTGGTTCCTGATCAACGGCGCGTTCGCGTTCGCGTTCGCGAAGCTCGCCGGCGCGCGCTGGACCTCCGCCGGCGTCGGGGGCGCCGTCGCGTGGATGACCTCGATCAATCCGATGCTCGCGCCCGGCTGGTTCACCGGCTACGTCGAGCTCCGGAGCCTGACGGTGAACGTCGGCGACATCGGGCGGCTCAACGAGCTGCTCTCCGACGAGACGCAGTCGCCCTCGGAGCTGGTCTCGGCGATGCTCGACGTGCCCCTGTTCAAGCTCATCGTCGTCGTCGCGATGACGAACATCGGCAGCATCGTCGCGAGCTTCCTGTTCGCGGTGTACGTCATCCCCGCGATGTTCGGCGACGTGGGGGGCGTCGACGAGGTGGGACGGCTCATGATCGAGGGCGCGAGCACCGGCGCGGAGTTCCTCAGGAACCTGATCACGGGGGGAGCATGAGCGGGTTCCTTCGTGGGGGGCGCGCATGAGCGGAAGCCTCCAGGGCCGTCGGATCGCGGGGCTCTACTTCAGCGGGGCCGAGATCCGCGACCTGCTGGTCGCGTGGCTCGCGCTCGGCGTCGCGTTCACGTTCTTCTTCGTGAACGGCACCGCCGGCTTCGACCGGCTGCTCGCGGCGGGGGTCGTCCCGCCGCTGCTGGTCGGCCTGCTCACCGCGGGGGTCGCGTTCCTCCTCCACGAGATCGCCCACAAGGTCGTCGCGGTCCACTACGACCAGGTCGCCGAGTTCCGCGCGGACAACAGCATGCTGTTCCTGGCCGTGATGAGCTCCCTCTTGGGCTTCATCTTCGCCGCGCCAGGAGCGGTCCACCACCGGGGGCGGCTGACGCCCCGCGAACACGGCCACATCGCGCTGGCGGGACCGGTCGTCAACCTCCTGCTCACGCTCGTCTTCCTGCCGGCGCTCCTGCTCGGTCCGGTCGTCGGGAGCCCGGTGCTCACCCTGATCGGCTCGCGCGGGATCGCGATCAACGTCTTCCTCGCGGCGTTCAACCTGATCCCGTACGGCCCCCTCGACGGGAAGACCGTGATCGGGTGGAGTAAGGGCGTGTGGGCCGGCTCCTTTGCCCTCTCCGTCCTGCTCACCGTCGGCCTCGTGTTCGTCGGCGGGCTCGGCTTCGGCGGGCCGTTCTGAGCCGATCATCGTCGGCCTCGGCGGTCCCGTCGATTTGCTCCGCGGGAACGGTGCGCTTTTGCTCCGCCGGCGTCCCTCGACACACATGACCGAGGGCGACGGCGGCGAGACGGGGGCCGACGAAGGAGCGACGAGCGACGCCGACGAACTCACTTACGCGGACGCCGGCGTCGACATCGACGCCAGCGAGGCGGCGACCGCGGCGCTGATCGGCGCGGTCGGCGAGGGCGAGGGCGACTACGCCGGCCTGCTCGACATCGGCGACCGCTACCTCGCGCTGGCGACCGACGGCGTCGGGACGAAGCTCCTCGTCGCCGAGGCGCTCGAAGACTACTCCACCGTGGGGATCGACTGCATCGCGATGAACGTCAACGACCTGGTCGCCGCCGGCGTCCGCCCCGTCGCGTTCGTCGACTACCTCGCGGTCGACGAGCCGGACGAGCGGTTCGCCGAACAGGTGGGCGAGGGGCTCGCGCGCGGCGCCGAACTCGCCGACATGGAGCTCGTGGGCGGCGAGACGGCCGTGATGCCCGACGTGATCAAGGGCCTCGATCTGGCGGGGACCTGCGCCGGACTCGCCGCGAAAGAGGCCGTCTTCGACGGCGAGGCGCGGCCGGGCGACGCGCTGGTCGGGTGGGAGTCGTCGGGGATCCACTCGAACGGGCTCACGCTCGCGCGCGAGGCCGCGACCCGCGACCACGCGTACACCGACCCGTGCCCGTTCGAGGGGTACGAGACGGTCGGCGAGGCCCTCTTGGAGCCGACCCGGATCTACACCGATCTGCTTGACCCGATGCGCGAGCACGGCGTGCGCGGCGCGGCCCACGTCACCGGCGGCGGGTGGACCAATCTGACGCGGCTCGGCGCGAATCGGTACGTCGTCGACGACGCCTTCGACCCCCAGCCCGTCTTCGAGTTCGTGCAGTCCGAGGGCGACGTCTCCGACGAAGAGATGCACCGGACGTTCAACATGGGGACCGGCTTCGTCGCCGCCGTGGACCCCGACGCCGCCAAGTCGCTGGCCGACGAGAGCGGCGGGCGCGTGATCGGGCGGGTGGAGGAAGGAGACAGTGAGGGCGACGAGGGGAGCGTCGCGATCCGCGGACTTGATCTGTAGGAAGAAACGGGCGTTCGGACCGACATTTCCGTTGGCGCAGTGAACACGTCCAAAGCCCCAGCCGCTCGGTTATACGTGGTTGCTGGCAGATCGGTGGCGAACACGTCCAAAGCCCCAGCCGCTCGGTTATACGTGGTTGCTGGCAGATCGGTGGTGAACACGTCCAAANAGATCGGTGGCGAACACGTCCAAAGCCCCAGCCGCTCGGTTATACGTGGTTGCTGGCAGATCGGTGGTGAACACGTCCAAAGCCCCAGCCGCGAGGACTCGCGTGGCTCGCTGCGCTCCTCGTCACTCGCTCCGCTCGTTCCAGCGGTGCTTGTGTCGCCAAGCGTCGTCCTCGCGGCTGCCCCTTTGAGTCCCACCCGCACCGCCCAGCACCGCAGCCTCATTCCTCCCCAGCCTCGCGGTTCGCGCTCTACGAGCGCTCACCGCGTCCCTCGCACGCGCTGTTCGCGCCCTTCGGGCGCTCACAGGCGCGCGCCACCGCACGGATCTCAGATCAGGAGTCGTCGTCGCCGTCTTGCGCCGCGTCGACCCTGTCCGCCGTCGACTCCAACGCCTCGGCGAGCGTCCGCGCCTGCGCGGGCGAGAGGTCGACCTCGTCGGCGTGGGCGGTGAGGTCGTCGATCGCTGTGTTGTCGAGTTCGAGTTCGAGGGTGACGTGCTCGGGGTCCTCCCGCGGCGCCGTGACGTTCACGACGCCGGGCGCGTCAGCCTCGAAGTCGTGGCCCCGAGCGCGACCGTCGACCATATCGAGCGTGGTGTAGGCGTTCACGCGGAGCAGCCGGTCGCTCATCGGCTTGCCTCCCTGTCGGTCGCTCGCATCGTCAGTCGTCCGCCGGCGTCGGCGGGGCATCCTCCATCGAGTCGTTCTCGGCGTACGGGTACCAGGTGCGCTTCGTGTTGTGCATCATCGGGTCCTCGTAGTCGGTCTCCTCGGGGTCCACGAAGGCGTCCAGTTCGTCGTCGTCGTGCCGGGCGACGAACGCGCGGAACGACTCGCCCTCGTCGCGCTCGCCGGCGAAGCTCTCGACCAGGTTCGCGATCGCGCCCGGCACCTCGTCGGCGGGCACGCGCTGGGTGACCCACCGGGCGAACTGCGGGTTCTCGCCGAGCCCCCCGCCGAGCCCCACGTCGAGCGCCTCGACCGGGTCGCCGTCCTTGCGGGTCTTCATCCCTCGCAGGCTCACGTCGGCGATCTGCGGCTGCGCGCACGAGGCCGTACAGCCGGAGAGGTGGATGTGGAACTCGTCGACGTCGTCGGGGAGGTCGACGTTGGCCTTCAGCCAGCGAGCGAACCGGACCTGCCGGTTCTTCGTCTCGACGATCGACAGCGAGCAGAACTCCGTCCCGGTACACGCGACCGAGCCGCGCATGAACGGCGAGGGGTCGGGCGAGTAATGGTCGAGCAGCGGCTCGTCGAGGAAGTCGTCGAGCGCCGCGTCGGGCACGTCGGTGACGATGACGTTCTGGCGCTGCGAGAGCCGGACCTCGCCGGAGCCGTACTCCTCGGCGAGGTCGGCCAAGTCAAGCACGTCGCTCGCGCCCATCCGCCCGACAAGCACGTTCAGCCCGACGAAGTTCCGCCCGTCCTTCTGGTCGTGGACGCCGATCAGGTCGTTGCGCTCGCCCTCGCCTGTGTTGTACGTGTACTCCTCGCGAACGTCGCGACCGGCGGTCTCGAGCTCGAAGTCGACGTACTCCGCCTGAAGCGTCTCGCGGACCTCGTCCGCGCCCCACTCGTCGACGAGGAACTTCACCCGCGCGTTGTACCGGTCCTCGCGGTCGCCGTAGTCGCGGAACAGCGCGGAGAGCCCGCCGGCCACGTCCGGCACTCGCTCCGGCGGCACCCACACGTCGATGTCGCGGGCCAGCCGCGGCTCGTTGCGCGAGAGCCCGCCGCCGACCCGGACGTTGAATCCGACTACGTCTCCGCTTTCGTCGCCGTCGCCGTCACTGTCTCCGCCGTCTCCGCCTCCCTCGACCGCCTTGTACGCGGGCTCGAACGCGAGGTCGTTGATGTCGCCCTGCCCGGAGCCGTCGGCGGAACCGGTCACTGACACCTTCCACTTCCGCGGGAGGTTCGCGTGGTCGTCGTTGCCCTTGAACGTCTCGTTGAGCTCGCGGATCACCGGCCACGCGTCGATCACCTCCTGGCCGTCCTTGCCCGCGACGGGGTTCCCGACGATGTTCCGCCAGGAGTCACCACACGCCTGCTGGGTCGAGAGGCCGTTCGCCTCCAGCTTCTCGAAGATCGCCGGCACGTCCGACAGCTCGATCCAGTGGAGCTGGATCGACTGGCGGGTGGTGAAGTCGGCGTACGCGTCGCCGAATATCGGGTTCACCCCGGGACCGCGGGCGTACTCGTCGGCGATCTCGCCGACGGTCCGGAGCTGTCCCGGTTCGAGCACGCCGTTCGGGGTCCCGATCCGCATCATGAAGTACCCCTCCTGTCCGTTCCGCTGGTGGTACAGACCCCACCACTTGAACCGCTCGAACCACGCGTCCCGCTCGTCGTCCGGGATCGAGTCGTAGCCCTCCTCGGCGAACTCGAACAAGCGGTCGCGGATATCGTTGCCGTACACCTCCGATTTCCAGTTCTCGACGTCCGTTGGCATCGATCCGGTCTACACCCGACGCCCACATAGGCGACCGCGTCGAGTCAACGTTCCCCGGTGCCCCACCGATGTGGCACGTGTTGCCGTTTCCTCAGCGCCGCACGCGACGGACCGCAGAGCGGTCGAGTCCGGCGAACTCACCCCCGCGAACCCGCCCGATCGGGACCCAACCGGTCGTCCCCGTCGCCCCGCACGCGATACACTGGCCGTAGACCCGCGCCTCCACGGTCGACCCGTCGACGCCGACCGACTGGAAGTTTTCGACGACCAGGTCCGCGAGCGCGCACTCGCAGAGATCCGGCGCGTCGAGCCGCCACAGTTCGCTGACTCGCACTTCCCGGCTGTCGTTGACGGAGATCCACGCCCCGTCGTCGAGGACGCGCAAACGAGTGGTCACACCCCTTCTTCGCCCGCGACCGCCCAATGGGTGACGGTGGTCGCAAGCGGCGACAGTTTCGATGACGCCGTGAGATCGCAAAACCGACCGACTGCGCCGAGGTGACGTGTGAAAGTATCTTCCGCACTACCGGACACGAAATCCGGTATCCACGAGTAGTGGTTCGATTTACATGTGTGACGGGACTTATGGCGCGTGTCCGCTTACGTCGGTGTGATGACCGATTCGGTTCCCGACTCTACCGGCGATCCGCCCGACAGCCCGATCGACGACCGCGAGTACCGACAGCACGCGTCCGCGGACGTGGCGCCCGAGCTCTTCGACGACACTCCGGAGGGACGATGACGCAGCGAAGCAATCACCACATGACCGACGACGAACGAGAAGCGGACGAGGCCGATCGGCGGGGAGAAGAGGCGGACGCGGAGGGAGAGACGGACACCGAACCCGACGACGGCACGGGCCACCTCGACGACATCGAGGACGGCGCCGGCTGCACGGAGATCTGGGAGCGACTCTCTGAGCGCCGGGAGGGGTGACACCTCGCGATCGCGCGGGTGCCCCCGCGGGAACGGTTCCGGTCGGCCCGAATTCCTCCTACGACAGGTGCGCGGCGATGTCCGCCTCGGTGATGATCCCGACCGTCTCGCCGCCGTCGGTCACCATCACGGCCTTGTAGTGGTCGAGTAAGTTCCGGACCTCGTCGACGGTCGCTCCGGGCGCGACGGTGGGGAACGACTCGCTCATCACTTCGCTGACCGGGTGATCGCCCACGTTCTCGCCGGCGTGGACCACGTCGCCCTGACTGATCGAGCCGACCGGAACGCCGTTCTGTAACACCGGGAGCTGCGAGTACGCCTCTTCCTCCATCAGGTCGACCGCCTCGCGTACCGCGTCGTCGGGCGCGACGCTTATCACCGTCTCGTTCATCAGGTCGCTCGCGCGGACGACCTCGCCCTCCGCCTCCTGTAACGCGTTGACGATCCGCCGGAGCGTCGAGAGCCGCGGGTCGACGTCGCCGCCTTCGATCCGCGCGATCAGCGGCTGTGAGACCTCGGCGGCGTCCGCGAGTTCGCTCTGCGTCAACTCCAGCGTCGTCCGCTGCTCTCGGAGGTCCTGCGGCGTCGGGAGTTCCATACGGTGGATAACTAGGGGTTATTAGAAAAGGTTTCGGCAACGACCGATATCGCGGCCGCGCCGTCAGCCTCGCCCGCGCTCTCGACGATGCGACGCCGTCGAGAGACTCGGCCCGTCGGCCGCGCCGACCGGCCCGGGGGTCGGCCGTCGGAGAGGCTTTACTCCCCGGCGTCGACGTCGGCGTCCTCCTCGTCGCCCTCGGTCTCGATGACTTCGATGACCTCAAGGGGGACGTCGCGGAGCGCGCCGCCGACCTCGCTTTTCGCGATCCGCTCGGCGTGCTCCTCGCTGTCGGCGTTGAAGATGTCGATCTCTAAGAGGAGCCCGACCAAGGCGGTGTTCGCGGCGAGGAACGCGGCGTCGAACGGCTCCCCGCAGACCGGACAGCCGGTGACGCCGGGCTCGACCTCGACGTACTGCTTGTCCGTCTCGTTGAGTCGCTTTCCGGCTTCGCTGACCGCGACGCCGATGGCGTCGTCGGTCTCCTCGACGTCACGGACCAACCAGGCTGCTTCCATCGCGACTTCGTAGTTACTCATACGCGATCCGACGGGCCGCAGGGTTTCCTTTCTTGTGGTTCGCCCGCGGCCACGCGCCTCGATCGCACGACGACGGAAGCGGCCCGGTGCGCCCGAGCCCGCGGCCTACAGCCGGTCGACGACCGCCGCGGTGACCTCGTCGGTGGTCGCGTCGCCGCCGAGGTCCCCGGTTCGCGGGCCGTCGGAGAGCACGCCCTCCACGGCGTCGCGCACTCGCTGGCCCTCCTCGACGTGCCCGAGGTACTCTAACAGCATGGCCGCCGACAGGATCGCCGCGGTCGGGTTCGCGATCCCCTCGCCCGCGATGTCGGGCGCGGTGCCGTGGACCGGCTCGAACAGCGCGTTGTCGTGGCCGATGTTCGCCGACGGGAGCAGTCCGAGCCCGCCGACCAGCCCGGCGGCCAGATCGGAGAGCACGTCGCCCGCGAGGTTCGGACAGACGATCACGCCGTACTGCGTCGGGTCCAGCGGGAGCTTCGTCGCGAACGCGTCCATCAGCTCCTCGTCGGCGTCGACGCCGCGCTCGTCGGCGACCGCCAGTACCTCCTCGCGGAACCGGCCGTCCGTCTCGCGCATCACGTTCGCCTTGTGCGCGACCGTGAACCCCTCGTCGGGATCGCCGGACGGCCCTCGCCCGTCCTCGACGAACTCGCAGGCGTACTCCGCCAGTTCGCGGGAGGCCGACGAGGTGACGACCCGCGTCAGCGTCGAGAGGTCATCGGAGAGCCGGTCCTCGTGGCCGGCGTAGACGCCCTCGGTGTTCTCGCGCAGGAAGACCACGTCCGTCTCCGGACGGACGGCGTCGACGCCGGGATACGCCTTGGCGGGCCGGACGTTGACGAACGAGTCGACCGCCTCGCGCAGCGGGAGGATGACGTCGGCGGCCGTCTCGCCTGCCGCGCCGAACAGCGTCGCGTCCGCGTCGGCCGCGAGGTCGTAGGTCTCGGCGGGGAGCGCCGCTCCCGTCCGCTCTTCCACCGCGTCGCCCGCCTCGGCCTCGACGAACTCGAAGTCGACGGGGAGCGCCTCCAGTACCTCGACGGCGGCCGGGACGACCTCGCGGCCGATCCCGTCGCCTTCGATGACGACGACCTCGTGGCTCACGCCTCGTCCCCCGGGATGTGCTCCGCCGGCACGTACGGGAGCGACCGGGCGGTCTCGCGGACCGCGCCCTCGTTCGCGCCCATCAGCGCCGTGGTGTCCCAGACCCCCTCGACGAGCGCCTTCCGCTGTGCGTCGTGGACCGTCGCGTCGATCACGGTGTCGCCGTAGGTGATCGTCTCTTCGGCCACGTCGATGTCGACCTCGGCGTCGGGGTTGGCCTCGACGTAGTCCTGCAGCGCCTCGATGTCCTCCTGGTCGGCCGTGACCGTCGGGACGCCGAGCGCGAGGCAGTTGCCAGCGAAGATCTCCGCGAACGACTCGCCGACGACGGCGTCGATCCCCCAGCGCATCAGCGCCTGCGGGGCGTGCTCGCGCGAGGAGCCGCAGCCGAAGTTGGCGTTGACGACCAGCACGTTCGCGCCCCGGTATTTCTCCTCGTTGAAGGGGTGGTCCTTCTCGTTGTCGTCGTCGTCGAACCGCTGATCGAAGAAGGAGAACTGGCCCAGGCCGTCGAAGGTGACGACCTTCATGAACCGCGCCGGGATGATCTGGTCGGTGTCGATGTCGTTGCCCCGGACCGGGATCCCGGTGCCGGAGACCTCGGTGACCTTCTCCGCCGGCGCCTCGCCGTCGCTGAACTCGGGCGAGCTCATACGGTCGCCACCTCCTCCATCTCGCGGACGTCGGTGACCTCGCCGGTCACCGCCGCGGCCGCGACCATGATCGGACTCATCAGCACGGTGCGCCCGTCCTTCGAGCCCTGCCGCCCGACGAAGTTCCGGTTCGACGAGGAGGCGCTCGCCTCGTCGCCCACCAACTGGTCGTCGTTCATCCCGAGACACATCGAACAGCCGGGCTCGCGCCAGTCGAATCCGGCCTCTTTGAACACCTCGTCGAGCCCCTCGGCCTCGGCGGCGTCGCGGACCCGCTGACTTCCGGGGACGACCATCGCGCGCACGTCGTCGTCGACCTCGCGGCCCTCGACGAACGCCGCGGCCTCGCGGAGGTCCTTCAGGCGCGCGTTGGTACACGAGCCGAGGAACGCCACGTCGATGTCGTACCCCTCCATCGTGTCGCCGGGCTCGACGCGCATGTGCTTTTGCGCGCGTCGCGCCGTGTCGCGGTCCTCCTCCGGCAGGTCGTCGGGGTCCGGGATCGGCTCGGTGATGCCCGCCGTCTGGCCGGGCGTGGTCCCCCACGTGACGGTCGGCTCGATCGCCGAGCCGTCGATGGTGACCACGTCGTCGTACTCGGCGTCGTCGTCGGTCCGGATCGACTCCCAGTAGGGCTTCAGCCGCTCGAACTTCTCGGGGTCGTCGGCGAAGGCGTCCGTCCCCTTCAGCCACTCGTAGGTGGTCTCGTCGGGATTGACGTACCCCGCGCGGGCGCCGCCCTCGATCGACATGTTACAGATGGACATCCGTCCCTCCATCCCCAGGTCCTCGATGGCCTCGCCGGCGTACTCGTACACGTGGCCGACGCCGCCGTCAGTCCCGAGCTTCCCGATGATCGTCAGGATGACGTCCTTCGCGGTGACGCCCTCGCCGAGCTCGCCCGTGACCTCGATCTTGCGGACCTTCTGTTTCTCCATCGCGACGCAGCCGGTCGCCAGCACGTCGCGGATCTGCGAGGTGCCGATGCCGAACGCCAGCGCGCCGAACGCGCCGTGCGTCGACGTGTGCGAGTCGCCGCAGACGATCGTCATCCCCGGCTGAGTGAGCCCCTGCTCCGGGCCGATGACGTGGACGATCCCCTGATCGCCGGAGTCCGGGTCGGAGAACTCGATGCCCGAGCCGCGGACGTTCTCCTCTAACTCCGCCATCATGCTCTCGGCGGCCTCGTCGCGGTAGGGCCGATCGCGGTTCCCGGTCGGCACGATGTGATCGACCGTCGCGTGCGTGCGCTTCGGGAACGCGACCTCCTGGCCGCGCTCCTTCAGCATGCCGAACGCCTGCGGGCTGGTGACCTCGTGGACGAGGTGGAGCCCGACGAACAGCTGGTCCTGTCCGGTCGGTAGCCGCGTCACCTTGTGCCGGTCCCAGACCTTGTCGTACAGCGTTCCCTCGCTCATCGGGACTCACCCGCGTGGCGCGTGGACCGCGTGGTCTCACAGGACCGGTTCGCGTCGCCGCGTACGCCCATCAGGCGGTCACCTCGGCGCTCTCCTCCTCGTCCTCTTCGCCCTCGTCCTGCCACGCGAACAGGCCGCGCAGCTCCTCGCCGACGGCCTCGATCTCGTGGTTCTTCTCCGCGGTCCGGAGCTGCGTGTAGGAGGGCCGTCCCGCCTGGTTCTCGGAGATCCACTCGCGGGCGAACTCGCCGTTCTGGACCTTCTCTAAGACTTCCTCCATGTTCTCGCGGGCGTGCTCGTCGACGACCACGTCGCCCTGCGTGAGCCCGCCGTACTCGGCGGTGTCGGAGACGGAGTCCCACATCTCGCCGAGCCCCCCCTCGTACATCAGATCGACGATGAGCTTCAGCTCGTTGAGACACTCGAAGTACGCCATCTCCGGGGAGTAGCCGGCGTCGACCAGCGTCTCGTACCCCTGCTTCACCAGCGAGGTGACGCCGCCACAGAGGACGGCCTGCTCGCCGAACAGGTCGGTCTCGGTCTCCTCGCGGAACGACGTCTCGACGACGCCGGCGCGGGTACAGCCGATCGCGGCGGCGTACGCAAGCCCCTCGTCGTGGGCGTCGCCGGTCGCGTCCTGGTACACCGCCAGCAGGCCGGGCGTCCCCTCGTCGTTCTCGTAGTTGCGGCGGACGAGGTGGCCCGGCGACTTCGGCGCGACCATCGTCACGTCGACGTCCTCGGGCGGCTGGATCTGGTTGTAGTGAATGTTGAACCCGTGCGCGAACTGGAGCGTGTCGCCCGCGTCCAGGTTCGGCTCGACCGCGTTCTCGTACACGTCCGGCTGGACCGTGTCGGGCACGAGCACGCTCACGATGTCGGCCTCGGTGGCCGCGTCGGCGGGGGTCTCGACGCGGAGCCCGTCGCTCTCGGCGGCGGATCGCGAGGAGCTGTCCTCGCGGAGGCCGACGATCACGTCGACCCCGCTCTCGGAGAGGTTCTGCGCGTGCGCGTGGCCCTGCGAGCCGTAGCCGAGCACGGCCACGGTTTTCTGGGCGATCGCCTCCTCGTCCGCGTCTTCGTCGTAGTATACTGTCGAGTCGAACGTCTGCGTGTCGTCTTCGGTCATGTGTATCGTATGTGTTCGCGTGTGTTCGCGTGTCAGTCGTCGTGCGTGGTCGGTTCGCCGGCCGTTCCGGGCTTCTCTCCGGGCGCCGTCGGCGTGTTGCCGCGCGCGAGGGCGGTCGGCCCCGTGCGCGCGATCTCGACGATGCCGAACCGCTCGAAGGCGCCGATCGCGTTGTCGATGCTAGCGTTGTCGCCGGTGAGCTCGACGGTGATCGTCTCCGGGCCGGCGTCGACGGTCCGGCCGTCGTACATCTCGGAGACGGCATGGACCGCGGCTGGGTCGTCCGCCTCCACCTTCAGGAGGACGAGCTCAGAGGTGACCGCGTCGCCGGCGACCTCGCCGACCGAGATGACGGGCTTCAGCTTCGCCATCTGCTTTTCGATCTGGTCGATGCCGGGGTCCGTCTCCTCGACGACCATGGTGATCCGCGAGTGGCCGTCCACGGTCGTCGGGCCGACGGTGAGGCTCTCGATGTTGAACTGGCGGCGGGAGACGAGCCCCGAGACGCGCGCGAGCACGCCCGGCTCGTCCTCCACCAGCGCCGAGATGACGGCGCGGCGGGACTCGTGTTCCGCTTCGACGACGGGGTCGATGCGGATCCCTTCGAGGTTCCGTCGCCCCTCGGGGTGGTCGCGCTCCTCGGGGGCGGGCTGTTCGCTCGGCGCGGGCCGGGAGTCGGCCCCGGGAGCGCCGGTGTCGGAGGCGGAGCCGCCGTCGGTCGCCGGCCGGGAGTCGGACGAGTCGCCGCTCATAGCTGGTCCTCCGCGGTGGCGAACTTGCCGTTCGCACCGCCGCTCGGCACCATCGGCAGGACGTTCTCCTCCGGGTCGACGTGGAAGTCGATCACGGCCGGCCCGTCGTAGTCGAGCCCCTCCTCGACAGCGGGCGCGACCTCGTCGTAGTCGTCGACGCGGAGGCCCAAGGCGCCGAACGCCTCGGCGAGCTTGTCGAACTCGGGCATCCACGTGTAGTCGGAGGCCATGTGGCGGCCCTCGTAGAAGGCGTCCTGCCACTGGCGCACCATCCCGATGTACTCGTTGTTCAGCACCGCGATCGTGATGTCGAGGTCCTCGCGGACCGCCACCGACAGCTCCTGCATCGTCATCAGGAAGGAGCCGTCACCGTCGAAACACACCACGTCGCGGTCCTGCTCGCCCATCGTGTCGGCCGCGACGCGCGCGCCGACGGCGGCGGGCACGCCGTATCCCATCGTTCCCAGCCCGTGCGAGGAGACCCACGTCCGGGGCTCAGAGTACGTCCAGTACTGGGACGCCCACATCTGGTGTTGTCCGACGCCGGTCGTCACGATGGTGTCGTCGTCGGTCGCCTCGTCGAACGCCTCGACGACGAACTGCGGCTTCAGCGGCTCGTCGTCCGGCGTGGCGTACGTGAGCGGGTACGTCTCCTTCCACTCCGCGCAGCGCTCGCGCCACGCCTCGGCGTCGGGCGCCTCGCGGACCGCCGCGGTCAGCTGGTCGAGGACGCGCCCCGCGTCGCCGATCAGCGGGTAGTCGGCGTGGACGTTCTTGCTTATCTCCGCCGGGTCGATGTCGACGTGGACGACCTCGGCCTCCGGCGCGAACGTGTCGATCCCGCCCGTCAGCCGGTCGTCGAACCGGGTGCCGACCGCGATCAGGCAGTCGGTGTGGGTGATCGCCATGTTGGCGTAGCCGGTGCCGTGCATCCCCGCCCACGAGAGACAGAGGTCGTCGTCCTCGGGGAACGAGCCGATTCCGGGCATCGTCGTCGTCACCGGGATCCCGTACGTTCGCGCGAAGGTGCGCGCGGCGTCGCTCGCGTCCGCCTTGATCACGCCGCCGCCGAACAGGCAGACGGGGCGTTCGGCCGCCTCGATCGCTCGGGCGGCCTCCTCGACCGCGTCGGCGTCGGCGTTGGGATCGGGGTCAGTGCCGGCCGGCGGCGTCGCCGGGCCGGGCGTCTCGTCCGTCTCTGCCTGCGTCACGTCCTTCGGCAGGTCGACGAGCGTCGGCCCGGGGCGGCCCGCGCGCGACAGCTCGAACGCCTCGCCGACGGTGTCGCCGACGCTGTCTGCGCCGTTCGCGAAGTAGTTGTGCTTCGTGATCGGGCGGGTGACGCCGACCGTGTCGGTCTCCTGGAACGCGTCGTTGCCGACGAACTCGGTCGGCACCTGCCCGGTCAACGCTAACATTGCGTCCGAGTCCATGTCGGCGTCGGCGATGCCGGTGACGAGGTTCGTCGCGCCCGGCCCCGAGGTCGCCAGACAGAGGCCCGGCTCGCCGGCCACGACGCCGTAGGCGTCGGCGGCGTGGGACGCCCCCTGCTCGTGCGCCATCGTCACGTGGCGGATCGAGGAGTCGTACAGCGCGTCGTACACCGGCATGATCGCGCCGCCCTGCACGCCGAAGGCCGTCTGTGCGCCGGCGGCCTCCAGCGCGGCGACGACCGACTCGGCGCCGGTCGACACCGATCCCGCGGCGGGACCGTCGGTGTCGACCGGATCGTCGGCGTCGGCCGCGGTCGGGTCGTCTCCGTCCTCCGCGTCGTCCTCTCGTGGCTGTGCTGCTGTGTCGCTCATTGTCGTGGTGGTGTTCGGTGGTGCATCTCGGGAATGTGAGACTCGGTCGGTCCGAACGCCGGGGCGCCGGGCGGGGAACGATCCGCCCGTCGGCGTTCGTCGATGCGTGGCGTCGGTGAGGAAGGGGTAGTGTAGGGGGTTATACCCCTACAATGATCGGCGCGACGGCTCCGGCGACGTCGGCTGTCGTCGGGGTCTCGGTGTGCCGTCGCATCTCGGCTCCACCAACGCGGCCGAGGTATAAATCCCTGTCGGGGAGCGTTCCCGGCGGACCGGTTCCGGGGGACGGGTCGGATCGGGTGATCGACTCCGTCCGCGCGACCGCGCGGCGGTCGCTCGGCGGGCTCCCCGTTCAGGGAGGCGGCCATCAGATCCGGACCTCCTCCTCGCGGTCGATGTCCGCCTCCTCGGCGAATCGCTCGACATCGCCGGCGGTCACCTGACGCTTGCCGGAGCCGTACTCCTTGACGCGTTTGGTGATCCGCCGGACCTCGCTGTCACTCGGGTCGAAGCCGGCCTCCACCAGGTGCTTGCGCACGCTGTGGGTGCCGGTGTGTTTCCCGAGCACGAACTCGCGTTCGGCCCCGACCATCTCGGGTGTCATCACGCCGGTCTCGAACGTGTCGGCGTTCTCGATGACGCCCGCCGCGTGGATGCCCGACTCGTGGGCGAACGCGTTCCGCCCGGTGACGGGCTTGTTCGCCGGCACCGGGATGTCCGAAGCCTCCTCGACGATCCGGGCCAGCTTGGTGATCTGGGTCGTGTCGATGCCGGTATCGACGCCGTACACCGATTCGACCGCCATCACGACCTCCTCGTAGGCGGCGTTGCCGGCGCGCTCGCCGATCCCGTTGACCGACACCTGCGCCTGCTCCGCGCCGTTCTCGAAGCCGGTGACCGCGTTCGCCGCGGCCATCCCGAAGTCGTCGTGGGTGTGCACGTCGACGCGGGCGTCGGTCGCCTCGACGACCGCCTTCACCGTCTTCCCGAAGCTGGTCGGCATCGCGACGCCGCACGTGTCCGGGATGTTGATCCAGTCGGTGCCCGCGTCCGAGACCGCCTCAACGATCTCCCGCAGGTAGTCGGGGTCGGTCCGCGTCGCGTCCATGGGCGAGAACATACACTCGACGCCGGCGTCTTTCACCTGCTCGACGGCGGCGACGGCGCGCTGTTTCGCCTCCTGCCGGGTCGCGTGCATCGAATCCTCCAGCTGTACGTCGCTGGTGGAGACGAACACGTGGACCATCTCGACGCCGGAGTCGACGGCGGCGTCGATGTCGCCCTCGACGACCCGCGCCAGCCCGCAGACGGTGGTGTCCGTCGCGGCGGCGATGTCGCTCACGGCCTCGAACTCCGCGTCCGAGTTCACCGGGAACCCCGCCTCGATGACGTGGGTGTTCATGTCGTCCAGCGTCGCCGCTATGCGGCGTTTCTCGTCGTAGCTGAACGATGTACGTGGTGACTGTTCACCGTCTCGTAACGTCGTGTCGAAGATCCGTACAGGACCGATATCGATGTTAGAAGCTATCGTGCCCTGGAAGAACTCGATCCGCCGGGGTGTCCGACGAATCCTCCGTGATGTCTGTCATCGACTGACGAAAGCACGGTCGAGAACTTAACACTTGTGCCGATCGCAAAAACGACCCGGCTGAAGGGGCCCGAGATTCGAGCGTCGATTCCGAAAACCGCAGTACATCAACGGGATCGAACGGCCTTATACACATAATACACACACCGAGGCGGTCGGTGTGATGTGGTTTCGGAACCCGGTTCATAAGCCGAATCGACGTTCGTTTCGTTCCGTGCGGGGCCGGCGCGCGGCCGGCGCGCGGCGATCGACCCCAAGAAGGTCGAACGCCGATCAGACGCCGAGCGCGTCCGTGATCTCGCGGCGGGCCGCGAGCAGCGCCTCGTCGGTCCGCTCGCGCGGCCGGTCCGCCTCCACGTCGACGACGGTCTCCACGGTGCCGGGCTGACCGCCGAGCACGACGACGCGGTCCGCGAGGTACGCCGCCTCCTCCACGTCGTGGGTGACGAGGGCGACCGTCGCCCCGCGCTCGCGCCACACGTCGAGCAGGTTGTCCTGCTGTTCGTACTTCGTCAGCTGATCGAGCGCGGAGAACGGCTCGTCGAGCAGCAGCACCTCCGGCTCGTAGGCGAGCCCGCGCGCCAGCGAGACGCGCTGGGCCATCCCGCCCGAGAGCTCTCCCGGACGGCTCTCGGCGAACCCGTCGAGACCGACCGTCTCGATCAGGCCGTCGACGCGGTCGCGCGCGGCGGGGTCGTCGGGGTCGACATCGGCCGGGAGCCCGACCGCAATGTTCTCTCGCACGTCCGCCCACGCGAGCAGGCGCGGCTCCTGAAACACCATGCCGACCGCGTCGCTGCCGCCGTCGCGCACGTCGACCCCGTCGACTGCCGCGCGTCCCTCGAACCGCTCCTCTAACCCGGTGAGGACGCGCAGCAGCGTCGACTTCCCGCAGCCGGAGGGGCCGACGACAGCCA
Source organism: Halorubrum saccharovorum DSM 1137 (assembly GCF_000337915.1). Classification (GTDB taxonomy): domain Archaea; phylum Halobacteriota; class Halobacteria; order Halobacteriales; family Haloferacaceae; genus Halorubrum; species Halorubrum saccharovorum. Next base: position 10,116 of record NZ_AOJE01000067.1, on the reverse strand, counting down.
CGAACTCACCGCCGTCGATCGCGAGGTCGACCTCGTCGAGCGCGACGGTGTCGCCGTAGCGCTTCGTGAGCCCGCGGACCGCGAGCGCCGGGTCCGCCGCCGGGTCCTCCGAGCCGAGCGTCGCCTCCGCGGGATCGCGCTTCGACGCCTCACCAGTCGACGGCACGCTTTTCCACCTCCTTGACGGCGAGGTCCGAGAGGTTCCCGAAGAAGGCGAACAGCAGGATCGAGCCCACGATGATGTCCGGCCGGGCGAGCACCCGCCCGTCGCTCATCAGGAAGCCGATCCCCTGGCTCGCCGCGATCAGTTCCGCGGCGACGACGAACATCCACGCCAGCCCGACGCCGCCGCGGATCCCGACGAGCAGGCTCGGCACCGCGGCCGGAAACACGACCCGCCGGAGCGACTCGAACCGACCGAGGTCGTACACCTCGGCCACCTCGATCAGGTCCTCGCTCACGTTGCCGATCCCCGTCGAGAGGTTGAGGTAGACCGGAAAGAACGCCCCGACCGCGATGAGCAGCACCTTCGCGCCCTCGCCGATGCCGAACCACAGCAGGAACAGCGGCACCCACGCCAGCGAGGGGATGTTCTTGAGGCTCTGCAAGAGCGGGTCGAGCAGGTCCTCCGCGAGCCCGTACAGCCCCGTTACCGTTCCGAGAACGATCCCGACGCTCACGCCGAGGAGCGTCCCGAAGAACACGCGCTGGAGCGTGATGGCGATGTGGCCCCACAGCTCGCCCGTGGCCGCCATCCCGTAGAGCGTCTCGACCACGCGGAGGGGCTGGGGGAGCTGATGGGCCGCGAACACGCCCGTCGCGACCAGCAGGTGCCAGACGACGACGAGGGCCGCCGGCACGACCAGTCCGAGCAGCCATCGGAACCGGTCGGCGTCCGGGAGCGCGCCGGCGAGGGCGGAGCCGACGTCGCCGGTCTCGGTCTCCCGCGTTGTCGCCATCTCACTCGCCTCCCGCGGCGTCGGCCGCGAACTCGGAGTCGAGCAGGTCGTCGATGCTCCCCTGTGGATCGGCGCCGTCGGTGACGAGCCCCTCCTCTTGGAGGATCGGCGCGAGGTCCGACAGCAGATCTCGGTGGGCGTCGCCCGGAATCGGCTCCGAGAGGTCGTTCCGTTGGGTGAACACTCGCTCCGCGACCGGCTGTGACATGTCCGACTCGCTCGCGAGGATCGACGCGGTCTCCTCGGGGTTGGCGATCGCCCACTCGCGGCCGCGCTCGTAGGCGTCGATCACGCGCCGGGCGTCCTCCGGGTGGTCCGCGAGGAACCCGTCGAGGAAGTTCAGGAACCCGTAGGTGTTGTACGCGGGCTCGCGGAAGAACAGCTCCGCACCGTCGTGTTCCAACTCCAGTTCGGCCATGTGGGGGTCGAGCCCCGCCCACGCGTCCACGTTGCCCTGCACCAGCGAGGACTGCCCCTCGGGGTGCTGGAGGTGGACGACCTCCACGTCGTCCTCGCTCATCCCGGCGTCATCGAGCGCCTGCAGGAGGAAGAAGTACGGGTCGGTCCCTCGGGTCGCGGCGACCCGCTTGCCCTCCAGATCGGCGACAGACTCGATACCGCTCTCCTCGAAGGTGACGAGCGCGGTCCACTCCGGCTCGGAGTAGATGTACGGCGTCGTGATCGGGACGCCGTTCGACCGGGCCATCAGCGCCGCGATCCCGGCGGTGGAGGCGACCTCGGCCTCGCCGCTCTGGGAGTACTCGTTCGCCTGGTTGCTGCCGAGGCTCAGCACCCACTCGATCTCCACGTCGGTGTCGGTGAACGCCTCCGCCATCCACCCTTTCTCCCGTAACACGAGGCTGACCGGGTTGTAGTAGGCGTAATCGACCGTTACCGTCCGAGAGTCGCTCCCGCCAACGCAGCCGGCGAGCAGCGATCCGCCGATCGCCGCGCCGGTGCCGCTGAGGAACTGTCTTCGCTCCATCATACCACCTCGTACCGGTCCCACTCATAAGGTAATATGGCTATCGAGAATATTCAGCTGCACCTATGATGTTTTGTAGTTATAAAACCTGGTGCGTGAGACACAGACACAGGGGCTAATCGGCCGCTTCGAAGGCTCTGTCCGCCTCATACGCGATCGAACCGCAACTCAGTCGTCGAGACGGGTCAAAGCCGCCGTTCCCGAATCCGGAACCGATTGCCGGTTTATTCGGATCGACGCCGATTCGGCGCCTCAGTCACCGTTCGTCCACGCGGAGAAGCCGCCCTCGATCAGCGTCTCGGCCTGTCGGTCGATGTACTCGCGTTGGGTGTCGTGGACCGCCGTCTCGAAGTCGTCGCCGGCGTCGAGGCGCTCGCGAACCCGGTCTCGCTTCCAGCTCGCCGGCGTCGTCCGGTTCGCCACCCGCCACCGGAGCGGAGCGAGCCACGCGGCCGCCTCTTCCTCGGGGCAGCCCGCGGTCCGGAGCCCCGCCTCGGCGTGGTCGAGGAGGTCCGCGTACAGCGCGTCGACGTCGGTGGTTCGCTCCCCGTCGAGTCCGATCCACTCGATCTCCGCGTCGAGCCCGTCGGCGACCGCGGCGTAGAAGTTGTCGCGCGCGGTCTCCCAGTCGAGCCCGATGACGGGGTGTTCGCGCTGCGGGAGCGCCTGCATCAGCCCGGCGAACGCCCCCTGGAAGGCGATCGAGTCGCGGACGGTCGGCTGGCCCGGAATCGGTCGGAACTCGATCCGAGCGTTGGCGCTCGACCGGCTCGCGCCCTCGAAGACCGGGCGGACCCACCGCCAGTAGCTGCCGTGTTTCGTCCGGAACGTCGCGAACTCGTCGTCGAACCGGTCGGTACCGTCGGGTTCCGGCATCGGGATCAGCGTCTCGTCGGCCGCGATCCGGTCGACCGCGGTCTCGACGTCGTGGAACTCCCGCGGGAACCGGACCTTGCCCCTGTCGGTGCGCGCGTTGAGCACCGACTCGAAGACGTGGATCCGGTTCTCCGTCGCGCCCTCCGCGAGGACGCGCTCGCCGTCCCAGTCGTCGTCGTACAGGTCCGGCGGGAAGAGGGGGGAGTTGACCCCGAGCGCGAGCAGGGGACCGGCGATCCGGAGCGCGTACCGGAAGTGCCGGGGAAGGGTCTCGGCCTGCGCGACCTGATAGTGCGGCTGTATCGACGTGATGAGGCTCTCCGGCATCACCGTGTCCGCCGGCAGCGACACCCCCGGCGCCTCGACGGCCGTCCCGAGCGCCTCGTCGTCTCCCGCGTTCGCCATCGCGTGGTACCGCACCGCGTCGCTCATGTTGACGGCGACGGTGACCCCGTCGACGTCGACGCTGTCGGTGAGATACTCGCGGGCCGTCTCGCCCGCCGGCGGAATGGTCCAGAGACCGTCCGAGACGAGCCGCATCCCCTCGACGCCGGCGGTGTTCTCCGCGGCGTCCAGCCGCGCCCTGACCTCAGCGAGCTGCGCCCGGAGCCCGTGGTCGGAGAGCGGCTGCGGGCTCGTCGACATCTCGGCGTTGTGGAGCCCGAGCTCCTTTTCGAACCCCATCAGCTCCAGCAGTCGGCGGGGGACCCGCATCAGGGCGTACTCGCCCGCCCGCGACTCCTCGCTCCACCGCCCGTCGGCGACCGCGTAGAACTCGTACTCGAAGCCGACGATCGACTGGTGGTTGTCGAAGGCGCCGTCGCGGAGCGCCTGCTTGACGACCTCCGCCTCCTCCTCGGCGCGGGCGTCGAACTCCTCGGAGTCGACCGCGAGCGCCTCGCGGACTCCGTCGGCGAGGGCGGACTCGGTGCTCATGGGACGGTCGACGACCGCCCCCAGTAAAAAGGCCTGCGCCCGATCGGCGGCGTGGGAGCGGTCGGCACGCGGTCCGTCTGCCCCGGGTCCGACCCGTATCGCGGCGCTTTTGCCGAGCGATCGCCGACTCCGCGCATGGAGTTCGCAGCGTTCGCCGACCGGGCGGAGGGCCTGGCGGCCGAGCCCGCCGACATCGAGACGATCCGGCTCGTCGCCGACCTGTTCGCGGTGGCCGGAGGTCGTGGGGGAAGCGGCGAGAACGACGACGCCGAGGGCGACGAGAACCACGACGCCGAGGGCGACGAGAACCACGACGCCGAGGGCGACGAGAACCACGACGCCGAGGGCGACNGAGAACCACGACGCCGAGGGCGACGAGAACCACGACGCCGAGGGCGACGAGAACCACGACGCCGAGGGCGACGAGAACCACGACGCCGAGGGCGACGGTCTCGCGACGGTCGTCCGCTTCCTGCTCGGTCGCGTCTTCCCGGCGCACGACACCCGGACGCTCGACGTGGGGCCGGCGCTCTGTCGCGAGGCGATCGCCCGCGCCGCGGGGCCGAACGTGACCGCGGCCGACGTGGAAGCGCGGCTGGCGGAGGCGGGCGAGATCGGCGCGGTCGCCGCCGGCTTCGAGTTCGGCGGCCAGCGCGGCCTCGCCGCCTTCGGCGAGGGGCGCGACCAGCTCTCCGTCGCCGCGGTCGACGCGGAGCTACGAGAGCTGGCGGCCGCCGCCGGGGACGGCAGCGAGTCCCGAAAACGCGACGCGCTGTTCGGGCTGTTCAACCGGTGCGAGCCGGCCGAGGCGAAGGTGCTCGCCCGGCTCGTCCTCGGCGAGATGCGGCTCGGCGTCGGCGAAGGGGCGGTCCGCGACGCGATCGCGGAGGCGTTCCTCGCGGACAGCGAAGCCGCTGCACCCGAGTCCGAGAGCGGTAACGGTGGCTCGACCCTCCGCGCCGGCGACGAGGCGGTCGCGGCCGTCGAGCGCGCGCTGCAGGTGACTAACGACTACGGGCACGTCGCGGTCCTCGCCCGCGACGAGGGGCTCGTCGGCCTGCGCGCCGAAGGGCTGGCGGTCGGTCGACCGGTCCAGGCGATGCTCGCGCAGGCCGGGACGGCGACCGACGCGGTCGAGGCGTTCGGGGAGGTCGCCGTCGAGACCAAATTCGACGGCGCGCGCGTGCAGGTCCACTACGTGCCCGAGTCTTCTGTCGAGGGCGAAGACGGGACCGGCGGCAACGTTTCCGACGACGACTCCGGCGGCGACGGACTCGGCCCGCGGATCTACTCGCGGAACATGGACGACGTGACCGACGCGCTCCCGGAGGTCGTCGAGTGCGTCGAAGCGCGCGTCTCCGTCCCGGTCATCCTCGACGGCGAGGTCGTCGCGATCGACGACGACGGCGACCCGCTCCCGTTTCAGGAGGTGCTGCGTCGCTTCCGGCGGAAACACGATGTCGACCGGATGCGCGAGGAGGTCGGGCTCCGGCTCCACGCGTTCGACTGCCTCCACGCGGACGGCGAGGATCTGCTGGACGAGCCGCTCCGCGCCCGTCACGACCGACTCGTCGAAGTCCTGCCCGACGCGGCCGCGGGCGTCGAGTTCGCGGACGACCCGGCGGCGATCGAGGCCGCGGAGGCGGCCGCCCTCGCCGCGGGCCACGAGGGCGTGATGCTGAAGAACCCGGAATCGGCGTACACCCCCGGCGACCGCGGCCGAGACTGGCTGAAGCGCAAGCCCGACGTGGAGACGCTCGACGCCGTCGTGATCGGCGCGGAGTGGGGCGAGGGGCGCCGTGCAGAACTGTTCGGGACGTTCCTGCTCGGTGTACGGGCGGGGGACGACGAATTCGCGACCATCGGCAAGGTCGCGACCGGGCTCACCGACGAGGAGCTCGCCGACCTCACCGAGCGGCTGGAGCCGCACGTGGTGAGCGAGGACGGGACCGAGATCGCGATCCGCCCCGAAGTCGTCCTCGAAGTGGGGTACGAAGCGATCCAGACCTCGCCGACGTACTCGTCGGGCTACGCCCTCCGATTCCCGCGGTTCGTCGGCGTGCGCGAGGACAAGTCGGTCCACGACGCCGACTCGCTGGAACGCGTCACGCGCCTCGCGGGCGACGGGACGGAGTGAGGGCTTCCGCCGGCGAGGGGACGCGGAACGGAGTGAGGGCTTCCGCCGGCGACGGGACGCGAGACGGAGTGACGCGGGAGAGATAGCCACTCTCAAGACACCCGCGGCCGGAGCCCCGCGTATGACGGTCCATTACGACGGCTTCACGGTGGAGTGGCTCGGCTACGCGACGGCGCGGCTGGAGCCCGAGGACGGCCCCGTCGCCTACACGGACCCGGGGCGATACGGCGTCCTCGACGACTACTGGGCTCGGGACGGAGACCTCGTCGTCGTCACCCACGACCACCACTACGCCCCCGAGGGGATCCGGTCGGTCGCGCGGGAGGACGCGACGCTCGTGATCTACGAGGCGGTCGACCCCGCGAGGATCGACCGGGACGTGGAGTCGATCGAGTCGCTCGCCGACGACTACGACGTGATTCGGGTCGACGACGAGGCGCGCGTCGACGTGGCGACCCCGGCCGGCGAGGTCGCGGTCTGGTCGGTCGCCGCGCACAACGATCCGGAGGGGCCCAACGCCGGCCCCGACGGCTCGGTGATCCACCCGCCGGGATTCGGCTGCGGGTTCCTGCTCGGACTCGGCGACCGCACCGTCTTCTGGCCGGGCGACTCCGACGCGTTCGACGGGTTCGCGGAGCTCGACGTCTCGATATTCCTCGCGAACATCGGCGGCGGGGGGCTCGTCTCCGACCGCCACGCCGCCGCGGACCTCGCCGAGGCGATGGACCCGGATCTGGTCGTCCCTATCCACTACGACACGTTCGACCGGCTAGAAGCCGACGGCGAGGCGTTCGCGGGCGACGTGGCCGCGCGCTCGATCCCGGTCGCGCTCGACGCGCACTCGGCGAACCAGTAGCGCGTCAGTGAAAAGGAGCCGCCGCGAGCGCCGCGACCAGGGCGGGGACCCCCTACGAGCGCGCGATCAGCGCCGCCGCGAGCGCCGCGACCAGGGCGGTTACGACGCCGAAGCCGGGCGCTTGGCTCTGCGAGCCGTCCTCCCCGTCGCTCGTCCCGTCCTCTCCGTCGTTCGTCCCGTCCTCTCCGTCGTTCGTCCCGTCCTCTCCGTCGTTCGTCCCGTCCTCCCTGTCGTCTCCATCCGCGGCGCCGTCCTCGCCGTCGGTGCCGTCGCTCCCGTCACTGCCGTCCTCGCCGTCGGTCGTCTCTCCGTCCCCGGTCTGTAGCTCCTCGACGGCGGTCGCGAGCGTCCCGGTCGACTCGATCACGCTGCGCGGGGCCGGTTGGTTGAGGTAGTTCACGTTCATCACGACGTAGTTGCCCTCGACGCCCGCGGTCGTGCTGGCGTACGGCTCCTCGTCCAGGATCGGCGCCTCGGGGTCGGTGACGAGGATGATCTCGGGGTCGGTCTGGAGGATGATCTCGTTCGAGAGCTGCGGGTAGCCGTCGCCCTCCGCGGCGGCGACGTTGTCCACGCCGCCGATCTCCATGATCGAGTTGATGAAGGTGTTGTCCGCGGCGACGTAGCCGTCGCCGAGCGGGTACAGCGCGGCGGGGCGGTCGAGGTCGGCGGTCCGGTTCTCGGCGTCCGCGACGGCCTGATTCATCTCCGCGTTCGTCTCGGCGGCGGCCTCGCAGTTCCCGACGAGCCGCCCGGTCGTCTCCGTCTTCTCCGCGATGTCCTCGACCGAGGTCGCCGCGGCGAAGTGGTACACCGTGAGGTTCTGCCCGCGGAGCGTCTCCGCCGTGCTCGCCGACGACGCGTTCGGGACGAGCACGAGGTCCGGCTCGGTGCCGACGACGCGCTCGACGCTGACGCCGAAGCCCTCTGCCGAGACGTTCGCCCGATCGCCCGCCCCGTCGAGGTAGGCGGCGTACTGCGTCACGCCGACGACGCGGTCCCGCGCGCCGATCTCCCAGAGCGTCTGCGCGGCCGACGGGTTGGTCGTCGTGATCCGCTCTGGCCGCTCGTCGAGCGTGACCGTCGTTCCCGTCGCGTCCGTCAGCTCGACGGGGAATCCGCAGGTGTCGCCGTCGGAGCCGTTCGCCTGCGGGACCGCGGACCCGTCGACCGCGTGCGCGGTCGGCGTCGTCTCCGTCGTCTCGATCGTCGGCTGTGCGCCCGCGGCCGAACCCGCGACGCCGCCCGCGAGGGCGGTCGTCACGAGCAGGGCCATCGCGATGGCGTACCTGTCTCGCATCGGGTCGACGACGAGGCTCGTCCAATAAGTATTTACCTACTACAAATTTTGTTGAAGAACGAATGAGTGTCTGGCGACGGTCGGCGGGATGGTCCGCCGCGCTAGCGGCTGCGCTTTCCGCCGTGGTGATCGCGAGCGCCGCGATCGGTCCCGTCCGTATCCCGCCGATCGAGGTGGTGAAGGCGGTGTTGAACGCGCTCGTCGTCCCGGCCGGGATCGAGACGACCTCGCAGGGCGTCGGGCCGCTCACGCTTCCGGGCGTCACCCTCGCGTACCGGTCGCCGTTCGCGTTCCCCGTCGACGGCGTGCATCAGCAGATCGTCGTCGGCGTCCGGCTCCCGCGGATCCTCATGGGCGCGCTCGTGGGGTTCGCGCTCGCGGCCGCCGGTACGGTGATGCAGGGGTTCTTCCGGAATCCGATGGCGGACCCGTCGATCATCGGCGTCTCCTCGGGCGCGGCGGTCGGCGCGGTCGCGTTCATCGTCTTCCCCGCCGCGCTGTCGGCGACGCTGACGCTCCCGGTGGTCGGCGCGGTCGACCTGGGGCTCTCGTACGGCGCCGGAGTGAGCTTCTTCGCGTTCGTCGGGGCGCTCGTCGCCGCCTTCGGCGTGTACGCCATCGCGACGCGACACGGGCGGACCCCGGTCGCGACCCTGTTGCTCGCCGGCGTCGCCGTCCAGACGTTCCTCGGCGCGGTCATCTCGTACCTCCAGCTGCAGGCCGGCGAGTCGCTCCGCCGGATCGTCGCGTGGCTGATGGGTCACCTCTCCGGCGCCGCGTGGAGCGACGTCGCCGTCACCGCGGTCGTGGTTCCCCCGCTGTTCGCCGTCCTGCTGGTGTACGCCCGCGACCTCAACGTCATGCTGCTCGGCGAGGAGGAGGCCCGGGGGCTGGGCATCGCGGTCGAGCGCACGAAGCGGATCCTGCTCGGCGCCTCGGCGCTGATCACGGCCGCGGGCGTCGCGTTCGCGGGGGTCATCGGCTTCGTCGGCCTGATCGTCCCGCACATGCTCCGGCTGGTCGTCGGCCCCGATCACCGCGTCCTGCTCCCGAGCGCCGCGCTCGCTGGCGGGTCGTTCCTCGTCGCCGCCGACACGCTCGCGCGGGCCGGGAGCACCGAGCTCCCCGTGGGAATCGTCACCGCCGCCGTCGGGGCGCCCTTCTTCGTCTACCTGCTCGTGACACGGGAGGTGCACGAGCTGTGACGGCCGAGTCGCCCGCCGCCGGCGACGGCCCGGACTCCGTTCCGGCCGCCGACGGCTCCGAGTCCCTTCCGGCCGACGACGACACAGAGAGGTCCCCGATCGAGGTCAGCGATCTCGCGGTCTCCTTCGGCGACGTGCCGGTCGTCTCCGGGGTGGACCTCCGGGTCGAGCGCGGGTCGCTCGTCGGGCTCGTCGGCCCGAACGGCGCGGGCAAGACGACGGTCCTCCGGGCGATCAAGGGGACGCTCTCGCCGGACGCGGGCGAGGTTCGGCTCGGCGGCGCCCCCGCCGAGTCGCTCTCCGCGCGTGAGGCCGGGCGGCGGGTCGCTAGCGTCCCGCAAGAGACGAACCTGGCGTTCGACTTTCGGGTGCGCCAGATCGTCGAGATGGGGCGGACGCCGCACCTCGGCCGGTTCGACGGTCACGGTCCCGACGACGAACGGGCCGTCCGCGAGGCCATGGACGCGGCCGGGGTCGCTCGCTTCGCCGACCGGGCGATCACGGAGGTCTCCGGCGGGGAGCGCCAGCGGGTCCTGCTGGCGCGGGCGCTGGCGCAGGAGACCCCGTCGCTGCTGCTCGACGAGCCGACCGCGAGCCTCGACGTGAACCACGCGGTCCGGACCCTCGAACTCGTCAGGGACCTCGTCGACGACGGCCGCGCCGCGCTCGCGGCGATCCACGACCTCGACGTGGCGGCGCGGTACTGCGACGAGATCGTCGTCCTCGCGGACGGCGGCGTTCGGGCGGCCGGCCGGCCCGAGGAGGTGTTGACGGCGCGGACGCTCCGAGACGCCTTCGACGCCGAGGCCTTCGTCGGGGGGAATCCCTGTCTCTTATACACATCTCTGAGCGGGCTGGCAAG
>NZ_AOJE01000066.1 GCF_000337915.1 Halorubrum saccharovorum DSM 1137 | reverse complement strand
TGGGCCACGCCGTCTCCGTCGGCGTCGTCCCCGAGGGCGACACGGCCGCGGGCGTCGCCGCCGACGCGGACGCGCGGGCCGTGACCGCGCCCCCGTTCGCGGCGGTCCCGGCCGAGCGGCGGGCCGAGGCCGTCTCCCTCGCGCGGAAGGCCGACGTGACGGTCGTGGTCGGAGAGGCGGGAACGGCCGTGGAAGCGGACGCAGAGCCGGGCGACGGTACCGAAGCGAACGCGGCGATCCTGGCGGCCAGCGATCGGGTCGCGTACGTCGGAGACGACGGCGAGGGCGGCAACCAGTTCGGCGACGACGAGCTGCTCGACGCGGTACGCGGGAACGACGCATCGGACGAGTGACGCCCTCCAGAACGAGACCCGTCGCTAACGGCTGTGAAAACGGTATGAATGACGGACAGGCGGGGTAGCCCGGCGTTCCGGCGCGGGGTATCCCGGTTGCCTTCTCCACCCCGCGACCCGACGAGCGACGGGCGTCCGGCAGTGGGCTGCTCGCTTCCGCGCCTGACCCGGTGCCGCCGACCAACCGCGACGGACCGCTCCTGCGAGCGGGCGTCGCGGACCGCTGTCCCCGGCGGACGAGGCTTCCACGTTGGCTCTCGGGGCCCGCGCCGGTCTGACCGGACGCGCCCGCTGTTCGGTCCCCGCTAAAGACTACCTCACGGGTGACGAGCGGGGCCTAACCGCCCGACCTAGTCCACTTCGAGGTAGACGACAGCACCTTAAGGGCCTTTCGTTCGGCGGAGAGCGGTCCGGTTCGCGACGCCGCGCGGGACGCTACGCCAGTAGCTCGCGGGCGTACGCGGCGGCGGCCACCGGTATCGGGACGGAGAGCGCGACGACGGCGCGCGCGTGCCACACCAGCCAGAGGTTGTCGCGGAACATCGGGCTCGGCTCGATCGCCAGCGCCCACGTCGCCGCACTCAGGGTCGTCGCGACGCCCAGCACGACCGCGGCGCCGGCGAGCGTTCCGGGGTCGAGGTTCCCCTGTTCGACCGACGCGACCACGACCACGCTGAGCAGCGCGAACAGCGCGATCCCGGCGGCGCCGACGACGCCCGACGCGTAGTAGTCGGCGAGCTGCGACGCGTACGTCCCCCCCGACAGGACCGCGTACGGCGCGCCGAGCGCGAGCACCGTGACGACGCCGGCGGCGATCCCCACCCGACGCGAGATGTCGCGGATCTCCATGCCCGGGGCTCGGTGGGGGACGGCGGTAAAAGGACCGGATCGGGGCGGCGCGCTCCCGTAGCGTTTTGGGTCGCCGGCGTCGAGGGGGACACATGACCCTCGACGTCGACCCGCCGGAGCCGCCCGAACTCGCCGCCGTGGACCCCAACGAGTACGAGGACGCGGAGGTCGCCGGCGGCGAGTACCGCCGCGACGAGCTGGAGGCGTTCCTGCGCGAGGGCGCGTGGGAAGAGGCGTTCGAGGAGTGGGCCGCCGGCAGCGACATGGACGAGGCGGACTGGCGGATCGCGCTCGACCTCGAGTTGGTCTCCCGGTTCGACTTCTTCTGGGACGACTTCGCCGACCGGGTGGGCTACCACGCGCCGGGCCTCCCCGAGGACTGGAAGGAGCGCGACCTCCACCCGGACCTAGAGTCGTGGGGCACCGTCTCCGCGATCAACGCGGGGCTCACGGAGCTCGGACAGATCGTCTGCGAGACGCTGAAGGAGGAGTACATCGACTGGGAGGCGGAGTTCGAGGCGCCGGACGACCTCCCCGATTTCGAGTCGTAGCGCGGCGTTTCCGGTTTCGTCCGCTCAGTGGCCCCAGAGGTTCCCGTCCGGGTCGTACCGCGCGTCCATGATCCGGTCCCACTGCGCGTCGGAGAGTTCGAGGTCGGTCGCCGCGACGTTCTCGGCCAGCTGGTCGGTCGTGCGCGCGCCGACGATGGGGACGCAGGTGAACTCGTCCCACTCCGTGAGCCACGCGAGCGCGGTCTGCGCGGGCGTCGCGTCGAGCTCGTCGGCGACCTCGCGGACCGCGTCGAGCACCTCCCAGCCGCGCTCGGAGAGGTAGAACCGCTCGAACCGGTCGTCGAAGCTCGCCCGCGAGCCGTCCGGCGCGATCACCCGCTCGGGGTCGTCGGGGTCGGCGCGCTCGTACTTCCCGGTGAGGAACCCGCCCGCGAGCGGGGAGTACGGACAGACGGCCAAGTCCTGATCGGCGCACACGTCGAGGTACTCGCTCACGTCCTCGTAGTAGCCGGCGTGGTGAAGCGGCTGGACCACGTCGAAGCCGGCGTAGTCGTTGGCGTCGGCGGTCCACAGCGCCTTCGTCAGCTGCCACGCCGCCATCGTCGACGCGCCGAGGTAGTGCACCTTCCCCTCCGAGACCAGCTCGTCGAGGACGCGCATCGTCTCCTCGATGGGCGTCTCCTCGTCCCAGCGGTGGATGTAGTACACGTCGAGGTAGTCGGTGTCGAGCCGGTCGAGCGTCCCCTCGACCTGTGCGCGAATGTGCTTGCGCCCCAGTCCCGAGTCGTTGGGGCCCGGCTCGCCGCGCCCGTCGAACGGGAAGTACACCTTCGAGGCGATCACGTAGTCCTCGCGGTCGCGCTCCGCGAGCCACTCGCCGATGTACTCCTCGCTTTTCCCGTTCGGCGTCCCGTACACGTCGGCGGTGTCGATGAAGTTTATCCCGTGGTCAGCCGCGGCGTCGAGGAGCTCGTGCGCCTCCTCGCGGCCCGTCTCGACGACGCCGTTCGTCTCCCGCCCGAAGCGCCACGTCCCGAAGCAGAGCTCGGAGACGCTGAGTCCCGTGTTGCCGAGCCGTCGGTAGTCCATACTCGGCCCACCCGTTCTGCGAGAATAAAACACCGTGACTTTGTTTCGGCCGATCGGGCACACACCGCACCCGGTATTTAACCCGGTGTCGAAAGAATCGGTATCATGGAACAGATCGAGTACGCGTACACTCGCGGGATGGACGACGCCGAGACGGCTGAGCGGTTACGCACGGCTGCGTCCGGCGTCCTCTCGCTCGCCCGGGGGAACGACGCGTACGCGCTACCGCTGGCTCACTACTACGACGGCGAGAAGCTCTACTTCCGTCTCGGACTGAGAGACGGGAGTACGAAGCGGGATTTCTGGGACGCGACCGAAACGGCTTGCTACGTCGTCCACGCCACGGATCCGACCGACGAGCCGCAGGAGATTGACTCGTGGAGCGTCGTCGTTACCGGACGGCTCACCGAGCTGTCCGAGGCTGAACGCGAGCGTTTCGACACCGCCGAGATCAACCGCCAGTTCACCCCGATCCGGGTGTTCGACGAGGCCATCGAAGACATCAACGTCGTCGTCGCGGGGTTCGAAATCGACGCGGTGACGGGGCGAACGACGCCGGCTGCGGACCGCTAACGCCGGTCCTGTGACGCCGATGTCGCCGGACTGACGCCGAGTCCGCCGTATTCAAATACGCGCGCGAAGACCAACGGATATGGACGAGATCGACGACCAGTATACGCCCTCGGACGTCGAGTCCGGGGTCGACGAATACTGGGACGACACCGACGCCTACGAGGCGGCGAAGGAGGCGCACGCCGACGACCCGCCCTTCTTCTTCGTGGACGGGCCGCCGTACACCTCCGGCCAGATGCACCTCGGCACGGCGTGGAACAAGACGCTGAAGGACGCGATCATCCGCCACAAGCGGATGACCGGTCACCGCGTCACCGACCGCCCCGGCTACGACATGCACGGGCTCCCGATCGAGGTGAAAGTCGAGGAGGAGCTCGGCTTCGAGAACAAACGGGACATCGAGGAGTACGGGATGGAGTCGTTCATCGAGAAGTGCAAGGAGTTCGCGGTCACCAACCGCGCGGCGATGGACGAGGACTTCAAGTCGATCGGCGTGTGGATGGACTGGGACGACCCCTACGAGACGATCGACCCCGAGTACATGGAGGCCGCCTGGTGGGCGTTCTCCAACGTCGCCGACAACGGGCTCGTCGAGCAGGGGAAACGCTCCATCTCGCAGTGCCCGCGCTGTGAAACCGGGCTCGCCAACAACGAGGTCGAGTACGAGGACGTGGAGGACCCCTCCATCTACGTGAAGTTCCCCCTGTCCGACCGCGAGGGGAGCCTCGTCATCTGGACGACGACGCCGTGGACGATCCCCGCGAACACCTTCGTCGCCGTCGACGAGGAGCTCACCTACAACGCCGTCCGCGCCGAGCGGGACGGCGAGGAGGAGGTGCTCTACGTCGCCGCGGAGTGCGTCGAGGACGTGCTCGGAGAGGGCCGCTACGAGGAGTACGAGGTCGAGGCGGAGCTCACCGGCGACGAACTGGTCGGCTGGGCGTACGACCACCCGCTCGCCGACCGCGTCGCCGAGTACCCCGACTTCGAGGGGGCCGGTCAGGTGTACGCCGCCGACTACGTGGAGGCCGACCGCACCGGGCTCGTCCACTCCGCGCCCGGCCACGGGGAGGAGGACTTCCACCGCGGCAGCGATCTCGGGCTCGACATTTACTGTCCGGTCGGCCCCAACGGCGAGTTCACCGAGGCCGCGGGCGAGTACGCCGGGCAGTTCGTCCGCGACGCCAACGACGACATCGTCGACGACCTCGTCGCCGACGGCCACATGCTCGCGCACGGCACCGTCGAGCACAGCTACGGCCACTGCTGGCGGTGTGACACCGGGATCATCCAGCTGGTCACCGACCAGTGGTTCATCTCGATCACGGACGTGAAGGAGGACCTCCTCGACAACATGGAGGAGTCCGAGTGGCACCCGCAGTGGGCCCGCGACAACCGGTTCCGCGACTTCATCGAGGACGCGCCCGACTGGAACGTCTCCAGACAGCGCTACTGGGGCGTCCCGATCCCGATCTGGGTACCGGAAGACGCAGAGGCGGGGAACCTCGACGAGGACATGATCGTGATCGGCACCCGCGAGGAGCTCGCCGAGCGCGTCGAGGAGGAGGTCGACCCCGAGACGATCGACCTCCACCGGCCCGCCGTCGACGGCCTGACCATCGTCGAGGACGGGACCACCTACCGCCGCGTCGAGGACGTGTTCGACGTGTGGCTCGACTCCTCGGTCGCCTCGTGGGGCACGCTCGGCTACCCGAGCGACGAGACCGCCCACGACGAGCTGTGGCCCGCCGACCTCATCGTCGAGGCGCACGACCAGACCCGCGGCTGGTTCTGGTCGCAGCTCGGGATGGGCACCGCCTCCGTCGGCGAGATTCCCTACGAGGAGGTCCTCATGCACGGGTTCGCCAACGACGAGGACGGCCGCAAGATGTCCAAGTCCGTCGGCAACATCGTCACGCCCGAGGAGGCGATCGAGCGCGCCGGCCGCGACCCGCTGCGCACCTACCTCCTCTCGCACGACCAGCAGGGCGTCGACCTCGCGTTCGAGTGGGACGGGCTCGGCGAGATCCAGGGCAAGCTCAACATCCTCTGGAACGTGTTCCGGTTCCCGCTGGAGTACATGGACCTCGACGGCTACGACCCCGCCGCCGCCGACCTAGACGACGGCGAGCTCGAGCTCGCCGACGAGTGGGTGCTCTCCCGGCTCCAGTCCGTCGAGACGGAGGTCGAGGAGGCGTGGGCCGACTACCGCGTCAGCGACGCCGTCAACGCGGTGATCGAGTTCGTCACGCAGGACGTGTCGCGGTTCTACGTGAAGGCGGTCCGCGACCGCATGTGGGAGGAGTCCGACTCCGCCTCGAAGCGGGGCGCCTACGCGACGCTCGCGACCGTCCTCGACGAGACGACCCGGATGCTCGCGCCGATCGCGCCGTACATGACCGAGCGCATGTACCAGACGCTCGACGGCGAGGCCACGACCGTTCACCAGCTCGACTACCCCGCGCCCGACGGCGACCTTCGGAACCCCGAGCTCGAGCGCGACGTGGCCGTCCTCCGCGACGTGGAGGAGGCCGCCGCGAACGCGCGCCAGCAGGCCGGGCGTAAGCTCCGCTGGCCCGTGCCGCGCGTGGTCGTCGAGAGCGACGACGAGACGGTGACCGCCGCGGTCGAGCGCCTCTCGGAGCTGATCGCCGAGCGCGTCAACGCCCGCGAGGTGACCGTCACCGACGCCTTCGACGAGTTGGTCGAGACCGCCGAGCCGCAGATGGCCGCGATCGGTCCCGCATTCGGCGCCGACGCCCAAAAGGTGATGGAGGCGGTACAGGGCGCGACCCGCGCCGCGGTCGAGGGCGGCGAGGTGACCGTCGACGGCGAGCCCGTCGACCTCGACGACGAGATGGTCGAGTACGTCGCGGAGCCGCCGGAGCACGTCTCCGGCGCCGACTTCGACGGCGGCGCCGTCTACGTCGATACCTCCCTGACGCCCGATATCGAGTCCGAGGGATACGCTCGCGACGTGATCCGCCGGATACAGGAGATGCGCAAGGAGCTCGATCTGGACGTGGAGGCTCGGATCCGCGTCGGCGTCGCGGTCGACGACGACCGGGTGGCCGGCTTCGTCGACGAGCACGCCGACCTGATCGCCGGCGAGGTGCGCGCCGACGCGTGGCTCGACGACCCGAGCGACGCCGCGGACGCGACGGGCGGCCTCGTGGAGGAGTGGGAGGTCGAAGGCGTCGACATCACGATCGGGATCGAACCGGTCGCGTGACGATCGGATCGGTATCTCCGCCGGAGAACGCGTTCCGATCCGTGTGATGGCGGAGATGTCAGACACCGAACCGACCCATAACTGATCGTTTTTACTACTTCAGTTCTCAGTACCCCGT
The DNA here is from genome assembly GCF_000337915.1 of Halorubrum saccharovorum DSM 1137. Classification (GTDB taxonomy): domain Archaea; phylum Halobacteriota; class Halobacteria; order Halobacteriales; family Haloferacaceae; genus Halorubrum; species Halorubrum saccharovorum. Next base: position 80,846 of record NZ_AOJE01000066.1, on the reverse strand, counting down.
GAAACGTTGTCGTCCCGAAACCTATAGGTGACTTCTTCACCCACGGTCATACATGCATGTCCGGGCGGCGCGACCCGACGATGCGGAGGCGCTACGAACGGCCGTCTCGCGGGCCCGCGAGGCGACCGTCTTCGACGACATCGGAGCCCCTCTTCTCGACGTGTCCGCTGCCGGCGTCCGCGAGGCCGCCGCGGAGGCCGAGTGGTCGTTCCTCATGGAGGACGAGGAGGGGCCGGTGGGCGTCGCCATCGCCCATCCCGACGGGGAGGAGTCGACCGCCGAATCGACGAACGCGGAGAAATCGACCGACGAACACGGTGACGCGAGCGAGGGCGACCGCGAGGCGGAACTCCTCGCGCTGTGGGTCCATCCGAACCACGCCGGCGAGGGCGTCGCGAGCGAACTGCTCTCGCGCGTCGCGTCATCGGTGATCGACCGCGGCGTCGGCACGCTCCGGGCAAGCGTCCCCACCGACAGCCCCGGCGCCACGGAGTTCTTCAGCGCACACGGGTTCGTTCACCGCGGCACCCGTCGCGGCCCGGCCGGCGACGAGTCGATCGTCGTGGCCGACGTGGACGCGCTTCGGTGACCATCGAGCGCGCGACCCGCACGCGTCCGGAACGATGTGATTGACAGACGGATCGCCTCTATGACCCGCGTCGACATCGGAGCCGCCCTCCTCGTCGCGCTGGGCGGCGCGCTGCTTCTCATCGCCATCGCGAGCCTCCCGACCGGCAGCCGCCTCCGGCGCCTCTACGGAGTGGACGATCGAGACGACGCCGGCGCCCGCTCGAACGCCGTCGTGCTCGGCGGGACCGGCGCCTTCCTGCTCGCCGTCGCCGCCGCTATCGCGTTCGAGGTTCCGGACCGGACCATCGCCGTCGCCGTGCTCGGTGCGACCGCCGCGGGAGCCGTCGCCCTCGGGGGACTCGTCCGGTACCGCGACCGCCGCGAGATCCTGACGACGCCGAACGCGGACAGGGAGCGAGCGAGGCGGCTCGGCGGCGCGGTCATGTGGGTCGGTGCGCTGCTTTCGGTCCCGCTCGCCGCGGTCCTGCTGGAGGCGGGCGAACTCGCGATCGCCGCGGCGGCGCTGTCCGTCGCCGCGGTCTCGACGGTGCTCGTCGCGGCCGCCTACCGGTGAGCCGCCGTCACTTCAGGCGTTCCTGGAGGAACGAGGGGTGCGCCGCGGTGACGCCGTCCACGCCGAGGAGCTTCTCGGAGATGACGTCGCCGAGCTCGTCGCCGTCGCCGGCGCGGACCTCGGCCATGAGCATGTGGTCGCCGGAAGAGGTGTACAGCGCCTGTACTTCGTCGAGCTCCTTCAGCTTCCGGGTCGCGCCCACGTACTTCCCCGAGTCGACGTCCATCCCGACCATCGCGATCGATTGCGAGGAGAGCTTCTTCGGGTCGATCTCCGCGGAGTAGCCGACGATCACGCCCTTCTCTTCGAGGCGGTCGATGTACTTCCGCACCGTCGGCTTCGACACGTCGGCCCGGTCGGCGATCTCCGCGCAGGAGGCCTGCGCGTCCTCCTCTAACACCGACAGGATCCGTTCCTCCGTCGATACCGTACTCATGACTATCGCTTTGTCACCACAGAAAAAATACCTTGCGAAACGAAAAACGAGACGAACGGACGACGAACCGCGGCGGGACCGGCGGGCGGTCTGGCCTATGGCCGCGACAGGCGTGCCTGTCGATGCGTCAGGCGTGCTTGTCGAGGAACATGTCGTGGGAGCGCTCCCACTCGTAGTCGTCGTCCCAGTAGCGCTCGGCCAGCGGCTCCTCGGGCATCTCGCCGATCGCCTGCTTCTCGGCGCCGTACGAGGGACGGTCCTCGTCGACGTAGAAGCGGCCGGTGAGGACCTCGCCCTCGTAGAGCGACTCCTCGGTCTCGCGCATCATCTCCGCGGCCTCGACGCGGTCAGTCTTGTCGAAGTCGTAGTCGTCGGACTCGTTGACGTCGATGTACGGGACGTACTGGCGCGCGTCCTTGTTCCAGGTCGGACACTGGGTGAGGAAGTCGACGTGCGCGAAGCCGTCGTGTTCGATCGCCTCGATCAGGATCTCCTTGGCCTGGTTCGGGTTGACCGCGGCGGTCCGGGCGACGTAGGAGGCGCCGGCGTTCAGCGACATCGAGAGCGGCTTGATCGGCTCCTTGGCGCTGCCGGACGGCTGCGTCTTCGACTTGTGGCCCTTCGGGCTGGTCGGGGAGGTCTGCCCCTTCGTGAGCCCGAAGATCTCGTTGTTGAAGACGATGTACGTCATGTCGTGGTTCTCCCGGGCCGTGTGGATGAAGTGGTTCCCGCCGATCCCGTAGCCGTCGCCGTCGCCGCCGGCGGCGATCACTTCGAGGTCGGGGTTCGCGAGCTTCGCGGCGCGGGCCACGGGCAGCGAGCGCCCGTGAATCGTGTGGAACCCGTACGTGTCCAGGTAGCTGTTCAGCTTGCCGGAACAGCCGATCCCGGTACACAGCAGCGTCTCCTCGGGCGAGCGGCCGACCTCGGGGAGCGCCTGCTTGAGCGCCTTCAGGACGCTGAAGTCACCGCAGCCGGGACACCAGGTCGGCTGGGGCTCGACGCCGGGCGTGTACTCGTCGCGGTCGATCTCTCGTTCCTCTCCGATTGCTGAAAACGTGCTCATTGTTAGTCACCTGCGGCTGGGACGAAGGTGGTCTGATGGCCGGACGCGTCGCCGTCGCCCTCGATGATCGCGGCCTCGAACCCGTCGACGATCTCCGCCGGCTCGAACGGGTTCCCGTTGTACTTCAGCAGACTCGACAGCCTCTCGCCGTAGCGGCCGAGGTTCTTCTGAACGAGCCCGCGGAACTGTCCGGACGCCGTCATCTCGACGACGAGAACTTCGTCGACGCTCTCGACGAACGCCTCGACCTGCTCCGTCGGGAACGGGAGCATGTCGGAGACGCCGTACGACTTCACCGAGACGCCGGCGTCGTTGAGCCGACCGACCGCCTCCTCGACGGTGCCCTGCTGGCTCCCGAACGTGAGGATGCCGTACTGGGCGTCGTCGGGGCCGGCGTACGAGCCGGTGTCGACGGTGTCGAGGTCGGCGCGGATCGCCTCCAGCTTCTGGGTCCGCCGGTCGATCTGCGCGACGCGGTTGTCGGGCGACTCGGCGATGTGGCCGGTCGGGTCGTGCTCGTTGCCGGTCGCGAGGAAGCGACCGCCCTTCTGGCCGGGGATCGACCGCGGGGAGACGCCGTCCTCGACGTCGTGCTGGAACCGGTGGAACTTCCCGTCGGCCGAGTGCGGCTCGTCGGCGAGCGCGTCCTCAGAGAGCGTCTTCCCGAGCGTCGGGTTCGGCTCGCGGTCGAAGTGGCTCTTCGGGACGTTCGTCATCTCGCCGCCGAGCTTCTGATCGTACAGGAGGATCGACGGGATCTGGTACTCGTAGGCCAGTCGGAAGGCGATCCGCGACTGCTCGTACGCCTCCTCGACGGTCCCCGGAGCCAGAACGACGCGCTGGGAGTCGCCCTGCGAGGTGTACAGGACGTGTTCGAGGTCGGACTGCTCCGGCTTCGTCGGCATCCCGGTCGACGGACCGGCGCGCATGGCCTCGACGAGGACGACGGGCGTCTCCGTCATCTCGGCGAGCCCGAGCGGCTCCGACATCAGCGCGAAGCCGCCGCCGGAGGAGCCGGACATGGCCTTCACGCCGGCGTGTGAGGCCCCGACCGCGAGCGCGGCCGCGGCGATCTCGTCTTCGACCTGCTCGGAGATCCCGCCGAGCTTCGGCAGGTTCTTCGTCATGATGGTGAACACCTCGGTCCACGGCGTCATCGGGTAGCCGGCGATGAACCGGCAGCCCTCGTCGATGGCGCCGTAGGAGATGGCGTCCGAGCCGGACATGAGCAGCTGCGTCTCGTCGTGCTCGCCGGTCGGCACCGACACGTCCGGGGCGTCCACGTCGTGCTCCTCGCGCACCTGATCGTACGCGATCTGGAGGATCTCGAGGTTCGGTTCGAGGATCTTCTCCGGCATCGCGTCGCGCATCAGGTCCTGAACGTGGTCGAGGTCCATCCCGGTCAGCGCGCAGGTCGCGCCGACGCCGGCGGTGTTGCGCATGACCTCTCGGCCCTGGTCGCGGGCGAGCCCGCGGAGGTCGAGGGGGTATACGTGCCAGTCGTTCTCCTCGGCGCGCTCCTCGAAGTCCGGTATCTCGGAGGCGTCTAAGAGTCCCTCGTCGTACACGATGACCCCGCCCTCTCGGAGCTCGTCCAAGTTCTCCGAGAGCGGCTTGATCTCCTCGTTCCCGTAGACGGCCTCCTCCTGCGGGTTGCGGGCGAACGAGTCGCCGAGCGCGAGCAGGAAGTTGTACCCGTCTCCTCGGGAGTTCACCGGGTCCGAGGACGCGCGGACCTCGGTGTAGGTGTGACCCCCGCGGATCCGAGACGGGTAGTGGCGATGCGTGAAGACGTTGAGCCCCGATCGCATCAAGGCTTTCGCGAAGTTCTGGCTGGTCGAAGCGATCCCGTCACCGGATCCCCCCGATATCCGCCAGATGAGTTCGTCGTCAGTCATAGTGGTATGTGAGCCCGTGAGGGCCTCGTGCCCTGTGGTTATGTTGGTTACCTCTTAGGGCTTGCTATGGAATCACAAGAGACGATCATGTAGGACCTTTAGGATCGGTCACCCCCGACCGTTGGGATCGGCCACTCTTCGTCGCCGCCGCGGCGCCCTTCCGCACCCTTTTACTCGCCGCCAGCCCGACGAGACGTATGATCACGTTCATCGGTCTCGGCCTCTACGACGAGCGGTCGATCACCGTCGAGGGGCGCGAGGCGCTCCGGTCCGCCGACCGAGTCTTCGCGGAGTTCTACACCAGCAAGCTGGTCGGGGCCGACGTCGAGGACCTTGAGTCGTACCACGACGCCGAGATAGAGGTCCGGTCGCGCGAGGGCGTCGAGCGGGACCCGGAGGCCATTCTCGCGGCGGCGGAAGAGGGCCACGCCGCGTTCCTCACCGCCGGCGACACGATGATCTCGACGACCCACACCGACCTCCGGCTGCGCGCGGAGGAGCGTGGGATCGACACCCGCGTGGTCCACGGCGTGACCGCCCAGTCGGCCGCGTCGAGTCTCACCGGGCTCCAGAACTACCGGTTCGGCAAGGCGACGACGCTCCCCTTCCCGTACGCTCACGGCGGCGACGACGTACCGGGAAGCGTGATCGACACCATCGAGGCGAACCGCGAGCGCGGGCTCCACACCGTCGTCTACCTCGACATCAAGGTCGGCACCGGCCCGACCGGTCCCGACCCGGACCACGAGGAGTACATGACCGCCGACGTCGCCGCCGGCCTGCTCGCCGACGAGTGGGAAGACGCGCTCGCGGTCGTCGTCGCCCGCGCCGGCGCGCCGGACTCGGTCGTCGCCGCCGATCGGCTGAGCGCGCTCGCAGATCGGGAGTTCGGCGCTCCGCTCCACCTCCTCGTGATCCCCGGCGACCTCCACCACGTCGAGGCCGAGGCGCTCGCGGGGCTGGCGGGCGCGCCGGCGGACCTCGTCGAGGAGTGATACGCTCCGGGGGAGCCACCGCCGCGGTCGACCGTCCGACCCTACGTTTGATGACCCCCGCCCGCGTTATCACGCCACATGGCTGACCTCGCCGTCGAGCGGCTCATGTCGACCGATCTGCTCACCATCGAGTCGGGCGCCTCGGCCGCAACGGCCGCCCGACACATGCTCGAAACCGGGAAGAACTCGATTCTCGTCGTCGACGGGGATCACCGACTGAAGGGGTTGATCACCGCGACCGACTTCGTCTCGCTCGTCCGCGAGAACGACCCCGAAGACGAGACGCCGGTCGAGGCGTTCATGACGACCGACGTGGTGACGGTCGGCCCCGACGACACGGTCGAGGAGCTCGCCGAGCCGACCGCACACGGGTACACCCACCTTCCCGTCGTCGACAGGGACGGGGCGCTGATCGGGATGGTGTCGACGACGGACCTCACGGCGTACCTCTCTGGGAGGCGGTAGCCGACGCGCCCGGAGCGGTGACGGCGCCGTCGCCGCCTTGCGCCAGCCGGAAGAGTAATCTGGTGTGGTAACACACGACAGGTATGGATCTGAACGACCGGACCCGCGTCAGCGAGGTCATGTCGACGCCGCTGGAGACGATCGGGGCCGACGAGCCGCTCCGAGAGGCGGCGCGCCGGATGAGCGACGACGACATCAGCGCGCTCGTCGTGACGACCGGCGGCGGTTGTATCGTCACCCAGAGCGACATCGTCGGGGCCGTCGCGGCGGGCCGCGACCTCGACGAGGCGGTCGTCCGAGACGTGATGACCGAGAACGTCGAGACCGTGACACCGGACCTCCTGATGGAGGAGGTGGCGGCGATGATGACGATGTACGGCGTGAAACACCTCCCCGTCGTCGACGACGACTACGTGGGAATGGTGTCGTCGACCGACGTGGCCGAACACCTGTCGTAAGCGGGTCGACGGCTCTCGCGGCGGTTACAGGAGGAGCAACGGCGCACCGACCGCGATCCCCGCCGCGATCAACACGAGGTTCCAGAACAGCACCGGCCGGACCAAGTCCCGCGTGATGCTCGCGGCGAAGACCGTCTTGACGAGGACGCTCGCGGCCGTCCCCGCGACGACCCCCGCGACCGCGGTGTCGACCGTGATCTGTTCGGTCCCCAGAAGCGAGACCGCCGTGGCCGTCGCCGTCCCCGAGGAGACGAGTCCAGCGAGGAACGACGTGGCGACGAACCCGCCCGCCCCGAACGTCCGCTCGGCGCCCGCCGAGACGAGGAGCACGAGGACGAACAGCGCTCCGAAGCTCAGGGCGTTCCGGAGGCTGAACGGCGAGGTGAGCTCCGCCTCCATCGCGGTTCGCCAGTCGCTGCGCCACATCGCGACGAGAACGCCGGCGACCGTGATCGCGCCGAGCGGCGCGCCGACGGTGAGAGCGGCCTCGGGGACGAAGGCGGCGACGACCGCAGCGTTCCGGAGGGCCATCGCGGCGTTCGCCAGCAGGATCGAACCGACGGCGATGTTGCGCAGCTCCGCCCGTCCCTTGGCGCGCTTGGCCATCTCCGCGACGACCGCGGTGGAGTTCACGAGCCCGCCGAAGAAGCCGGTGACCGCGTAGCCGCGTCCCTGGTACCGCTTCACGAGCACGTAGTTGGCGAAGCCGATCGCGCTGACCGCGACGACCAGCGACCAGATGAGACGCGGCTGGACCGCGCCCCACGGGTCGATCGTCTCCGCCGGGAGCAGCGGGAAGACGACGAACGCGAGGATCGTGAACTCCACCGCGCTGCGGACCTCCTCCCGCGAGAGTCCCCACGCGAACTGGTGAAGCTCCCGCTTCAACACGAGCAGGAGCGAGGAGAGCACGGCCACCGTCACCGCCTCGATGAAGAAGTCCTCGGCGACGAGCGCGCCGACCCCGTACGTGACGAGCATCGACACCGACGTGGTCAGCGAGAGCCCGTCGACCGCCTCCTCGACGAAGCTCCGGACGGCGAGCAGCACCGCGATGGCGACGATCAACACGCCGCCGACGATCAAGAGCCCGTCGTTGTCGAGCAGCGAGAAGACGGCCGCCGCGAGACCGATCAGCGCGAACGTCCGGATCCCCGCGGACTTCTGGGACCACTCCCGCTCCAGTCCGAGAAACATCCCCAGCGCGGTCGCCAAGACCAGCTTCGAGACGTTCGTCTGGAGGTAGACGAGCGGGTCGACGGCGCTCAACACGGGGCGTCACCCCGGCGTCGCCTCCGCTCTCGCCGTCGAGTCCGCGGTCGCCGCGCCCACCGGTCTCGGGACTGCTCCTCCGACCGAGCCGTCGCGTCCATACGCCGACGCAGTCGGCAGCGACGCCTATAGCTTACTATATACCGGTATCTAGCCGTCGGCGCCTCGGCGCCGGGGCCGCGTCAGCGATTGGTCGGCTCCCGCGGGAGGTCGAGCGCCTCCGTCAGGTCGTGCTCGTCGCCGGTGAGCAGGTAGAGCACGTCTTCGAGGATGACCGCGAGCTCCGGCAGCTCCCGCACCACGAGGAAGGTGATCCCGATCAGCGCCACGACCGCGAGCAGTTGGCTCATGATCCGATCGGAGATCAGGAACGATACCCGATAGGGGTCGCTCGCGCCGAACATCGCCAACACGAGGTCCGGGTACCACTGCATGTACTGGTTGCCCGCGACGACCGAGATGAACGTCGTCCGGAGGATGTTGAGGACGTAGATGAGCGAGACCGACACCGCGAGCCCGCGGATCTTCCGCCGCAGGGGCGCCTCGACCGCGGCGACGAGTCCGCCGAAGATCGCCATGCTCCCGAGCCCCGTGCAGGCGAGCACGATGTCGATCCGGTAGGTGTGGCCGTCGTCGAGCGTCCACAGGTAGGCCGCGTTGTACCCCTCGCTGCTCGCCACCCGCTCGGGCGCGTAGCCGAGCAGGTCGATGAGCATCCCGGTCTGGGTCGCGACGATCTCGATGAGAATCCGGCGGGGCTCGGGGAAGGCGACACCGCCCAAGGTGAACGCCGGGATCGTCTCGAACGGGAGGTAGATGAACAGCATGATGGCGATCGCACGCGTGAGCGTGAACAGCGACGCCCGCCCGTTGTACAGGAGGTAGCCGGCGTACATGCAGGCCGGCACCCCGACCAAGGCGAGGATCGACTCGACGTAGCTCTGGTGTTCGAACGCGAAGTACGGCACCGTCGACAGCCAGAAGAGTCCGAACAGCGCCCACGTCCCGGCCGCGAGCGATCGGCCCGCCGCCAGCCCGCGGCTGTCGAGCAGCCACGCGACCGCGAAGAGGATCGCGACGAGCCAGGCGAACGTGAACGTGTCCGGCAGCAGACTCAGAACCGCCGGCACGCCGGAACCGAACATGTCCGAACGGTCGGTGGTCGTCGGATAAAGCCCTTGTCGTTGCCGACGACTCGTCGAGTAACCGGGCGCGAAAACGGAGACAGAGACGGAGACGGGGAGGGGGACGGAGAGGGGCTCGGACCGCTCAGCGCTCGTCCGAGTCGAGCACGCGGATCTGGTCGCCGCGGACCGTCACCGGGATCGGAACGGTCGCCTCGTACAGCTCGACGGTCACCTGGTCTTTCCCCTCGTCGATGCGCTGGACGCGAGCCTTCTCGCCCTTGAACGGCCCGGCGATCAGCTCGACGATGTCGCCCTCGGCGATCCCCTCCACGTCGGGGGTCGGCGAGAGGAAGTGCTCGACCTCGGAGAAGGGGCTTCTCGCCGGCCCTTCCGAGCCCTGTATCACGCCGCGGGCGTGGGGGATCTCGTCGAGGATCCGGGCGAACACGCTCCCGTCGGTGGCCTCGACCATCACGTAGCTCGTCAGCTGGTCGGGGGCGATGACGGCCTGGATCTCCGGCATCTCCTTCTCCGCGAGCATGTCGGCGACCGTCCGCTCCTGGCTCGCGGTGGTCTTGACCGAGAAGATCGGCATTACGCGCCGACCCCCGGCAGGAGGCTCATGACCGCGAACATCAGGAAGCCGATGAAGCCGATGAGTAAGATTCCGGCCCCGGCGATCTTCGACACCTGGAGGAACTCGTCGGTGCTCGGCGTGCTCGCCAGTTTCAGCACCCGAATGTAGCTGTTGAGGTCGTACGGAACGTCCATGTTACGAGAGAGTTCGGGTCGATCCGGTTTTTACCTTTTGATGCGAGACGGGCGGACCGGATCGGGTCGATCCGAACGAGAACGGCGAGAAACAGTCTGAGACGACCGATCACCGCCGACAGCGGCGTTACTCCACGTAGTCGATGTCTTCCATCTCGGGCGAGGCCTCTCCCTCGGACGCCTCGCCGTTGCGGCCGTAGATCTGCGGCGACTCGACGCCGGTCACCACGATCATGGTCCGCATCTCGCCCTCCAGCTCCTCGTCGACGGAGGTCCCCCAGATGATCCGGGCGTCGGGGTCGATCCGGTCGTATATCTCCTCGACGACGCCCTCGGCCTCCTCGATGGACATGTCGGTGCCGCCGGTGACGTTCACCAGCGCGGAGTTCGCGCCGGAGATGTCCACGTCGAGGAGCGGCGACCGGAGCGCGGACTTCACCGAGTCCTGCGCCTTCGAGTCGGAGTCGGACTCGCCGAGCCCGATCATCGCGACGCCGCCCTTCTCCATGACGGTGCGAACGTCGGCGAAGTCGAGGTTGACGAGCCCCGGCATCGTGATGAGCTCCGTGATCCCCTTCACCGAGCGCATCAGGACCTCGTCGGACACCTTGAACGCCTGCCGGACGGGGAGCTTTCCGACCGCGTCGAGCAGGCGGTCGTTGGGAACGACGATCACGGTGTCGCTCACGTCGCGGAGCCGCTCCAAGCCGGCCTCGGCGTTCGTTCGTCGGACCTCGCCCTCGGCCGTGAACGGGGTCGTGACGATGGCGATGGTGAGCGCGCCCGACTCCCGGGCGGCCTTCGCGACGACCGGCGCCGACCCGGTCCCCGTGCCGCCGCCGAGCCCGGCGGTGACGAACACCATGTCGGAGCCGTCGATGGCGTCCTGTATCTCCTCTTGGGACTCGATGGCGGCCTCCTCGCCGACCTGCGGGAGGGAGCCGGCGCCGCGGCCCTGCGTCTTCTGCTGGCCCATGAGGATCTTCGTGTCGGCCTCGATGTTGACGAGGTGCTGAACGTCGGTGTTGGCGGCGACGAGCTTCGCGCCGTGGATCCCCTCCTGGGTCATCCGGTTGACCGTGTTGCCGCCGGCGCCCCCGCAGCCGACGACGGTGATGTTCGTCTGGAGGTCCTGGAGGACGTCCTGCAGTTCATCGTCAGTCATCGTTCCGGTCTGTGGCGTGGCGCCGGCGGTTGCGTCGTTCCCGCCGGTGCCGCCCTCCCCGGCGTCGTCCGCCGGGGATTCCTCTGCTTCGTCGATGGCGTCCTCTACAATAGAGTCCATTATATGGTGTGGTTGCGACCCGGACGTATTTATTTTTGCCCGATCGTCTGACGCGAGTCAGACGGCCGAAGACGCTCTCCAGAGCCGGCGAACTCCGCGTATCATCGATCAAAAACGACAGGTCGCGCCCCGTCGGCGGTCGCCCCGCCGGCGACGGTCGCCCCGCCGGCGCGTAACCGTCGCACCGCCGGTGCGCCACCGCCGGAACGTCACTCGATCGGGAACCGCTCCGTCCGCGCCCGCGACACGTCTTCGGGCGCGACCGTCTCGCCGTCGACGTCGACCGACTCCCCGTCGGCGAGCCGCCCGAACGCCGGCCCCTCCGGGACCCCCCGCTCGGCGGCCAGCGCCGGATCGAACGCGGTCTCGCGAGCGATCACGGCGTCGTCGTCGACTTCGACCGCGTCGTACCCGCGCTCCAACACGGCCGCCAGATCCGCGACGAGGTCGCCGTATCCGGGCGCTCCCTCGTCAGCGGCGAAGGCGGCCCGTCCCGCCGCTCGCGTCCCGGCCTGCTCGGTGTCGAACGCGACCGCGTTCGCCTCGACCGCCGCGCGGGCCGCGTCCGCGTCCACGCCTTGCGCCCGCGAGAGCAGGCCTTCCGGGAGCGCCCGGACGCGTGTCTCGTCGCGTGACTCGGGGACGACCTCGCCGAACCGGAGCCCCTCCTCGACCGTCGCGACCTCGGACTCCAGTCGCTCGATGAGCGGCAGTGGTCGATCGCCGACCTCGCGCACCCACGTCTCGCTCACGACGCGGTAGCCGAGGTCCTCGACGGTCGCCGTCAGATCGGGCTTGTCGCCCTCGATCACGGCCAACTCCGCGCGGCTCCGCGCGAACGCCTGCTCGATCACGTCCCGGTTCGCGTCGGGCGCGCCCATGTCTCCGAGCGACCAGTCGGAGCCGACGTGCCCCACCGCCCACTCGGTCTCGCGGACGATCCGGGTGAACCGCGGGGCGTAGTGGCCGCCGCCGAAGCCGACGACGTGGCGGGGCCGGGGACCCGCGTCTCCCCCGTCGGTCGCCCCGCCTGCACCGCCGAGCAGATCCGCGCCGGTCCCCCGCAGGTCGAGCACCGCCCGCGCGACCGCTCGGGCCGCCTCCGAGTCGGTCCACTGCGGCTCGTCGGAGCCGAGTTCGATGAACAGCGACGGGACCGAGGTGGCGGTCGGGCCGTGGTGGGTGCACTCGATCCCCACGTCGTACCCCTCGGGAGCGTGTTCCGCCAGCGCCTCGACGACGCGCTTCTCGGCGCCCGGCGCGGCCCGCGCCAGCGTCCCAGGCTCGCCCCCGTACGGCGCGGGGCCGAAGTTCCCGGTGACGTGGGCGGTCAGTAGTTCCCCCGTCTCGCCGGAGTGCCGGGAGACGAACGCGAGGAACTCGGGGGATTCGTCGCCGTCTCCGTCCGCCGCGTGGTCTCCGCCGCCGAACGCGGCCGCGGGGTCCTCCAGGTCGATGTGGAGGTCGTCGAACTCCCGCAGTTCGAACCCGTCGGTCCGGTAGTACGTCCCGCCGCCGGCGGCGTCGGGGCGGCTCGGGTCGTCGCGGCGCTCCCAGTCGCCGAGGTCGAGCAGGTGCTCGCCGATGCGTTCCGAGACGCTGTCGGCCCGGCTGACGACGATCGCTATCACGGATGCCGGTGGGGGTCGGGCGACCGAATAGCCGTCGATACGATGTCGATAGCGCGGTGACGAGTTCGTCTGGCTGCCCCGTCGATCGCGTATGACTGAGCGACGGGAATTCGGTTGAAACCACCACCCCCTTGTTCACGGCAGCAGGAGGTAGATGAACACGAGGTAGCCGACGACGAGGACGCCGCCGTCGATCCGCGAGATACGGTCACCGTGGTACATCAGCCCGATCAGCAGGGCGGTGAACGCGAGCAGCGCGGGGAACTCGAAGCCGCGCACGCCGGGGCTCACGCTGATCGGCGTGATGACCGCGACGATGCCGATGACCGCGAGGATGTTGTAGATGTTCGATCCGACCACGTTGCCCACGCTGAACTCGGCCTCGCCGCGGATCGCTGCGACGACGCTGGCGGCGAGCTCCGGCAGCGAGGTCCCCAGCGCCAACACCGTGAGCCCGATGAAGATGTCGGAGAAGCCGGCCGCCGAGAGCAGCGACTGCCCGCCCTCGACCAGCCAGCGGGAGCCGAGTATGAGCGCGACGATACCCCCGACAACGGAGGCAACATCGCGGAGCCGGGCATCCGGCATCTCCGCGCGCTCGGCGGCCGAGATCCCGGACTGAGTCTGCTGGACCCGCCGCATGACGACGACGGTGAACGCGATGAGTACGGCGAGCAGGAGGACGCCGTCGACGGCGCCGATCCGTCCGTCCCACCCGAGGCCGACGAGCAGCAGCGCGGCGACCACCATGAACGGGACGTGGCGCTCGAAGACGGTCCGGGAGGTGTCGAGCGGGCGGATCAGCGCGGAGACGCCGAGCACGAGCCCGATGTTGGCGATGTTCGAACCGACGATCGCGCCCAGCCCGGTGTCGGTCGACACCGTGATCGCGCCGAGGAGGGAGACGAACAGTTCGGGGGCCGTGGTCGCGAACGCGACGACCGTGACCCCGACCGTCGACGCCTTCAGGCCGACCGCGAGCGCGAGGTCGCTGGCGCCCTTGACGAGCAGTTCGGCGCCGGCGTACAGGAGGGCGGCGCCGCCGGCGAGCAGCAGGAGTTCCGTGAGCGGCGACCCGAGTAGCACGGCTCCGGGTTGTCGTCGATATTTAAAAAGCGTCGTGATTCGGGACCGTTGCAGGTACGCGCGGCGTCGCAGTTGGAGGAGCGTCTCAGGCGCGCGTCGCTCGGAACTCGCCGTGTTTCATCCCGAGGACGAACGCGATGGCGCCGAAAACGGCCATCGAGGGGAGCACCATCATCAGCGTCGTCCGGAGCGCCATCGGCGTCCCGAAAGCGACCCCGACGGTCCCGAGGACGACGATGAGCGCGACGATGCCGGCCGCACGCGGGAGGTCGAACTCCATGCCCGTGATACGGCTCGCGGGCCCCTAAGGGTTCGGCCCGCGGAAGCGCCGTCTCCGGGAGGTGAGCCGCGTCGGCCCCGTCCCGCCGAGGCGCTACGCCTCGATGATCTCGTCGTCGTCCTCCGCCGGCGCACGCAGCTCGCCCTCCATCGAGACGACCGCCCGCCCGCCGACGCGCACCGCATCGCCGTCGACGCGGACCCGAACGCGCCCGGGCCGGTCGAGGAAGTGCCCCTGCTCGAAGCGCAGTTCGTCGGGGAAGTCGCCGTCGAACGCGCCGACCTCGCGGAGGTAGGCCCCGACCGCGCCGCTCGCCATCCCGGTGACGGGGTCCTCGGGCACGCCGATCGCGGGCGCGAACGCTCTGCCGTGAAGCGTCGAGTCGGCGTCGATCGCGTCGAACGTGAACGCGTACACGCCGGCGGCGTCGTGCGCCTCCGAGAGGGCCTCGATCGCCGCCATGTCGGGCTCGGCCTCGCCGAGTCGTTCGAGAAAGTTCACCGGGACGACGAGCCACGGGAGCCCCGTGGAGGCGACCGCGACCGGGAGGTCGGCGCCCACGTCGCGCAGGGCGGCCGGGTCGATCCCGAGCGCGTCGCCGAGGCGGTCGGCGTCGAGGTCGGACCCCTCGCTGTCGGGGTCAATCACGTCGACGGTAGGCGGGTTCTGCCGCATCCAGACGGTCCCGTCGTCGTCGACCGCGATCTCGAGGTCGCCGACGTTCGTCCGGAGCGTCCGGTCGCCGGCGTCGATCGCCCCCTCGGCGAACAGGGCGCCGTAGGTCGCGATCGTGGCGTGGCCGCACAGGTCGACCTCGGTCGAGGGAGTGAAGTACCGGAGCCGTTCGTCGGCGCCGCCATCGGGGGCGTTCGCGCCGTTCCCGTCGTCCGGGCCGTCGCCCTCGCCGGGGCCGAACAGGAACGCGGTCTCGGAGGCGCCGATCTCCGCGGCGATCCGTCCCATCTGGTCGTCGCTCAGCCCCGCGGCGTCCGGCACGACGCCGGCGACGTTCCCGGCCAGCGGCTCGTCCGCGAACGCGTCGACGAGAAGCGTGCGTCGCGTCTCCATGCGCCACCGTGACGGCCAGCCCTCAAAAGGCTCCCGAGAGCGCCGAGCAGTCGACGGCCGGAGGGGAAACGACCGGGAAGCGATGTGAACCCTTTTGCCCTCCACGGCGGATGTACCCCTATGGGCCTCTTCGACCGGCTGCGAGGGAACGACACGCCCCGCGTGGCGTTCATCGGGATCGACGGGCTCCCTCACCGCCTCGTCGCCGACAACCCGGATACGTTTCCGACGCTGTCGGCGATCGCCGACGAGGGCGACGGGGGACCGATCGACAGCGCCGTGCCGCCGGAATCGAGCGCGTGCTGGCCGGTGCTCACGAGCGGCGTGAACCCCGGAGAGACCGGAGTGTACGGCTTCCAAGACCGCGAGGTCGGATCGTACGACACCTACGTCCCGATGGGGCGCGACGTGCAGGCGACGCGGGTGTGGGACCGGGCGACCGACGCCGGTCTCGACGCGACCGTGATGAACGTTCCCGTCACGTTCCCGCCCCAACGGACGGTCCAGCGCATGGTCTCCGGCTATCTCTCGCCCGACGTCGACAAGGCGTCGCACCCGGACGAGCTCCGGGAGTACCTCACCGAGAGCGACTACAGGCTGTCTGTCAACGCGAAGCTCGGTCACCGAGAGGACAAGACGGCGTTCATCGAACAGGCCCGCGAGACGCTCGACGCTCGCGCGGAGGCGTTCACCCGCTACGTCGAGATGGACGACTGGGACCTGTTCGTCGGGGTGTTCTCCACCCCGGACCGTATCAACCACTTCCTGTGGGGCGACTACGAGAACGGCGGCCCGTACCGCGAGGACGTACTGGAGTTCTACGCGGCGCTCGACGACCACATCGGGGCAATCCGGACGGCGCTTCCGAACGACGTGCGGCTCGTCGTCGGCTCCACACACGGGTTCACCCGGCTCCGGTACGACGTGTACTGCAACGAGTGGCTCGAGCGCGAGGGATGGCTCTCGTACGACCGCGACGACCACGGCTCACTGTCCGATATCGCCGGCGACGCCCGCGCGTACTCGCTGGTTCCCGGTCGCTTCTACCTCAACGTCGAGGGCCGCGAGCCCGACGGGGCCGTCCCCGAGTCGGAGTACGAGGCGGCCCGCGAGGAGCTCCGAGCCGAGCTCGAAGCGTGGGAGGGACCGAACGGGAACCCGGTCGCGAAGCGGGTCGTCGAGCGCGAGACGGTGTTCCGCGGCGATCACGACGCCATCGCTCCCGACCTCGTGGTGATCCCCCACGAGGGGTTCGACCTCAAGTCCGGGTTCCGGTCCCACGACGCGGTGTTCGACCCGGACGGCCCTCGGACCGGGATGCACACCTTCGAGGACGCCGCCCTGTTCGTCGATCACCCGGACGCGAAGGTCGAGGACGCGGACCTACTCGACGTCGCCCCGACCCTCTTGCGCCTGCTCGACGTCGACCACGGCCGCACCGACCTCGACGGCGCGAGCCTCATCTGAGGTGGCGTCGACGTGGAACGCACGCCGGACGGGACCCCGGTCGGCGTCGACGACCCGTACGCGGTCGCCGGCGTCTGCGACCACCTCACCGACGACGGTCGGTGCCGGTTCGCGCTGACGCGGGCGAGCGACGACTCCGCGTTCGCCGCCGAGCGACGCCGGGACGGGTACGCCTGTCACGTCGGCGCAGACGACGCGTGGCGCGCCTGTCCGCACTACCGGTCGACGACGGACGGGAGGGAGTGCCGTCGGTGCGGGCTCGCGGAGGTTCGTCTGGCCCACGACGACTCCCGACCGCTGGTGGAGAAACACCACCTGTCGTACGGGGAGGCCGCTTCTTCCGCATCCGATTCCCCCGGTTCCGACGATGCCGGCCCCCACGAGATCACCGTCGCGCTGTGTCGGTGGTGTCACACGAAGGTCCACAAGTCGTTCGCCCGGATCGACGACGACGCCAGCCCCGATCCCGAGGCGATCGCGGCGCGGGAGAGTCGACGCAGCAAGGAGCGGTCGGAATCCGCGTTCGAGACCGCGAGCGAGCGGTTCGACCGGGAGGAGTAGCAGACCGGACGCGGGCAGGGAAACGCCAGTCGGCGCCTCGACTCAGTTGTCCGGCTTCGGCCGGATCAGGTTCGCCAGCGCGACGAGCAGCCCGAGGAACCAGCCGAGGGGGACGGAGATACCGACCCACATCAGCACGTATCCGAGGCCGGTGACGCCCCACTGTTGGCCGAACGTCTCCAGATCGAAGGCCCCACGGAGCATCTCGTTGATCCCGCCGACAGCGAGGAACGTGTCGAGGATCCACCGCGCGAGCTCGTAGCTCGGGTCGAGGACCACGCTCGAGATCGAAGGGGTGAGCAGCGCGGCGACGACCGGCGGCAGGAAGATCGCCGTCATCGCGAACGGGTACGCGAGGGCGACGCTGACGAACCGGCCGCCGACCTTCGAGAACCCGGCCGCGAGTCCGGCTGCGACGACGGCGACGACGCTTGCGCCGCCGATACCGAGCATTACCTCGGTCGGTAGCTGGAAGTGTGCGAGGAGGGTCAACGAGCCCCAGACGACCGTGGCGACGATCACCGCGCCGAGAACGCCGAATCGCGTAACCGCGGAGTCGAGCTTCGCCGCGTAATACCGGGTGGCGAATCCGACCAGCAGGAGGGGGTACGCCACTGCAACGAGCGGTGCTCCGAGAATCGCCCAGAGGTAGTACCCGACCGTCTGAACGGTGGTCTCCGGTTGCCACTTGCCCAGCACCGCGCTCGGATCGAGCTGTCTGGGGAAGACGACCTCCATCCACGTCTCGTGGAGGCGGACGACGTCAAGGAGGAGCGCTTCCACCAGTCCGGTTTGTCCTCGGCGTTCCATTTGGCTCACCTCGCGCGCGACACACCGTGAACTTTGTGCCTTCGACTCCGCCGGGACCACCCCGCCGACGCCCTCGCGATCGAGCGGGTTCCAGAACCGCTTCAGACCGGGAGAACGACTCCGAAGGCGCGAAATTATCAGAGCGATCTATCCGCGGCGATACGCTTAACCGTCACAGCGGGCGTACTGCCCAGTATGCACAGACGCGGACTGCTTGCGGCGATTGCCGCATCGTCATCCGTCGCGATCGCCGGGTGTACCGGCGCCGGCGGAGAGAACGGCAGCTACGAATTCGACGCGGAACCGGCCAGCGTCCCGTCCTCGGCCGCGTCAGAAGCGGGCTACGAGGGCGAGGAGCCGGAGTCGTTCGTCCTCAAGCAGAAGTTCGACGTGGCCGGCGTGAACGCGCAGGTGTCCGCGACGACGTGGGCCACCGGGTACGAGAACCCCGACAACAGATCGGCGCTGTTCGTGGCGAGCACGCCGAACGCGTCGGTGGGCGGACAGTCGGTCAATCCCCTTGTCCGTGCGAACGACGCGGAGTTGATCCAACGGCTGCTAGAGCAGGTCGATCAGCGCGGTATCGGCGGCGACGGAACCAGCATCGAGACGAGCGACATCGAGGAGCGAGGAACGGAGACTCGTACCATCCTCGGCAAAGAGGTGGAGATTTCGAAGCTCGAAACGACTGTCGACGCGGAGGTCAGCGCTGGCAACGGACAGAGCGGACAAGTCGAAGAAGTTCCGGTGTTCCTGTACGTCGGGACGGTGCAACACGAAGAGGACGTGATCGCGCTCGTCGGCGTCCATCCCACCGCCGTCGACGCCTCCGACTCGCTGCTCTCCCTGATGGAGCAGGTCGAACACTAGCCTCCCGTTCGCGCCCAGTTTCGAACCAAGTTGTTGCCACGAGCAGTCCGTGCTCCAGCCTGAGAGCGCCGATCGAAATCCCGTGACTGCGCCGCCTTCGACGGGGACGTTTCCGCGGACAGAAGCTTTGCACTCCGTAATTCATTTATAAGTGATCGAACCGAATGCGATCACCTCGCGTTGCGAGACCGCGGTGTGGGCTCGTGCCGTTGCGATCTGCAGTCTCAGAGCCCGATAGCCGCTGCTCTAGCAGGCGGGAACACAACAATGGCCCGGAGAATAACGATTCAGTGTGCGGTGATCTGTGCCCTTGCTCTCTCGTTCGGTGTTTTCTCCGTTGTTGGAGTTGGAGTTGGTGTTGCAGAATCAAATACAAACGAAACAGAAATTCCAACAATAACCACATCGGGAGAAGGAGAGGACATATTTTCTAATAAAAATAAAACAACATTAAAGAATGTTTCAATCAAGCATCCAAAGAAGTACAATAATAGATCAAATATAAATGTATTTATTAGTATGAGTGAATTAGAAGAAGAAAATATAAAAACAAACTCTAGCAAGATTGGTATTCATAATATCTCTGGTGCCAGTGTGTCGAATATAGGTAAGCTAAATCACCAAGGCCATACTATATTCAAAGTGCAAGTTAAATTGAATAATAAGACAGAATATGTACATCTTAATGAGATCGATTTTACAGGTATAGGTACATCTGATATCAGTTCAACAACTAATGTGCAATATAAATTGGGAGCCTCTGTCAATAAATCTGGGAGAGATTATCCAGATCTGAAGAAAGATGATCAAATAAAAAAGTCTGAGCCATTTAATATTGTGACTAATTCAGTTAGAGCGCCAGACCAAGCTACTATTTCAAGCAAGATATTAGATGATTCGCCAACATCAGCCGGAATTACTATAAGAAACTTTGTCTCAGATGTTGACTCTGCCATCCTCATCACTCAAGGGTACAATGGGACTAGACTTGCTGGGTTCGGGACGCAATCGGCTACATCTGTATATGGTAGACAAAATATATCTGTTAGACTAGACCTGATCGGTGGAAAAAAGAGAATCCACGTCATACCTAAAAGCGATATAAACATATCTGAGTACAAATCTGGAGATTATATTTCAGAATCAACACTTGAGTCTGCAATTGCAACAGATAGGGTACACATATACTCAGGTATTATTGAATTCTCCGATCAGAAATATAATAATTCAGTAGAATCAAATTTAACTATTAAGAAGTCAGAATTACTGGATTTGAATGGAGATAATACACCGTATCTCGTGTCAATACACCCTATGACTTCTGATGGACGTATTGTTTCTAATTCTACATATGGACATTCTGAGAAATTAACAGGGACGAATGAGAATATAAGTATAGATCTTAGAAGCCCAAATAGTACGAATACTGGATTATTCACTAGTAATCAGCTAGCAGCAACCCTACAAATATACGAGCGTTATACCGCAGAAAGTGCGAATGGTTCAGATTCGACATATATTCTTCCAAATTCAGACGTAAATGACCAGTTTGTGAATGGTGGGATCTCAGATACAGCTCGGATCAAAATTGAAGTTGATGCAAAAAGCAGAGATGAGATAGTTCATGTTGATCACCAATATATTCGTAACAATACTTCGGCCAATATCTATTCAGGTCATACGATAATTGTCAATAATACATTATTAGAAAATAATAGTAAAAAGTTGTTTCGTATCGACGGGAACCAGAATATCATATCTGCAGTTGGTGATTCAATAACAAACACTAGCTATACAGAATTTAGCACAAGAGGACTACAGACTGGGTGGTATACATTTAACCGAAGTGGGTCTGTATCTGAGGACTCTTTTAGAATAATTGGTAGCAAAGATCAGTATACAAACATCCACAATATAAGCGAACAACTAACAAATATTGGAATTATACCGCTCAATATACAGCATAATTCGCCAAAAACAAAGATAGTAATTACAAGAAAAGATACAAACACCACAGCCGCAACTATCAGGCTCGCAACGCCGGAGAAAGGTCAGACGACGGTCGAGCTCAACACGTACGCGGCGGCGAATGGGTCCCTGAACGAGAGTGTCACTGTCGCGGGGCCAGGATCGTCGATCGAGTCAGTCACTACGCCGGGAGGGACCGGAACGCTCTCACCGGGCGCCTACGAGATCGCGGTCCGTTCGGAACAGGGTATCGCCACGACGAGCGACAACGCGACGATGACGCTCACGCGACGCTCGACGAACGAGCTCACTACCTACGCGGGAACGGAGACGAAACGGTCCGATCTCGGGAGTGCCGCGGCGGTGCGGGACACCATCGAGAGCGGGACGCTCTCGCGGTCGGACGGAGTCGACGGGAACGACACGGTGGTCTACGCGGTGAACGCGTCCGGGTTGACCGGGCTACCAGCAGCGCGGAACGCTACGCCCGAGACGGGTGACGGCCTCGATAGCTTCGACGGGCTCGAATTCGGCGTCCGATCGACCGGGGGCGAGGACGGACTGACAGGGGACGATGCGCTCGGCGAGACGCCGCGCGACTCGACCGTCCACGTCGACGGAACCGGACTCTACGTGGTCGCCGACGGGGCCGACGCGTTCCCGATCGACGGAGAGCCGGAGCCCGGCGAGGAGTTCACGGCCGAGTTCCGCGTCACCGACGACCGCCTCCGCGAGGTCGCGTCGGACCCGCCGGACGGCCACCGCGTTACCTCGACGGTGACGTTCGCCGGCGCAGATCGAGACGGGTCGACGGAAGACGCCCGGGAGCGGAGCGCCTCCGGAGGTCCCGTTGCCGGGAGCGGGGGCGGGACCGAAAACGACGGCGGCGTCAGCGGTGGCGGCAGCGGTGGCGGCGGCGGCGGCGGCGGAGCGGACGGCACCACTCCGGGCGATCCCAGCGGCGGCGATCGCCCGGAGGAGACGAACGGGGGGAGCGCGCCGGGAGGCGGCGGGAACGGTGATCGGATCGGCCCCGCCCGCGGGGCCGGGTTCGGGACTCCCCCGAACGCCGAGCGGCGGACTCCGCATTTGAACAGGCCGATCGCCGTGTCGGTTCCGGCAGCGGTCGGAGGGATCGAGCCGTCTGAATCCTCCGAAACGCCCGGGGGCGGCACCGGGTCGGACGACAGTGGGGAGGTCGACACCGGGACGGCTGACACCGGGACGGCTGACACCGAGAACAGCGGGGGCGGTCCGGAGGGGGCGAGCGGCGAGACCGGCAGCTCCGAACTTGGCGCCGCGGGCTCGGAGCGGGCGACGCCGACCTACGAGAACGCGCCAATCCGGACGACCGCCGAAGATATCCCCGGATTCGGGCCGCTGCAGTCGCTAGCGGCGCTCACGGTGACGCTTCTGGCCGCGACCCGGGGGCGCTGGGTCCGCTGAGCTGCGTTCGATCGCGGGATCGCGACACTACGGCGGTATCCTTTTGCTGGACCGCGCCTTTCGTGAGCGTATGAGTGTCACCATCACCCCGCCACGGGAGCGCGAGTGCGAGCTGTGCGGCCGCGAGGAGCGGTGGGACGACGACGCCGACGGGTGGCAGATCGACGGAGAGCCCGGCGACGTCTACTGTATCCACGAGTGGGACATCAACGGGACGTTCACCCCGCTGAGTAAGTGACAGCGGCTTCGATGAGCGGGAGCGCGCTCTGCTATCCTCGCCTATCGCTCCCGCCGCTTCGGAAACTCCTCTTACCCACGGGTGACCCCACCTCGCATGCTCCTAAACACCCGATTTGACGTTCGCTAAGTAACGTGCTGTATTGATCAACTTACGTCTCGAATATCTTCTCTAGAAATCTATTTATTTACTCACTTCCGTATACTTTTGATCGAACAATGATATCGGTGTTGGTACACCCCCCTGATGAATAATTACCTTATATTCCCTAATGTGTGTACTATGGATCCTACTCCTATCAGGGTCATACCTTTAAGTGATGGATCTAGAGTGTGTGCCATGACCGAGCCACGTAGTAACACCCGGGGGGTATCGGAGCGGGATCTCTCGGGCCACAGTGGGGGGCTTGCAACGGTAACGGACGAGCGTTCGAACTGCGGGATCGGCGGGATCGTCGACCTCGACGGCGATCCGGCCCACGAGACGGTCACCGACGCCATCGAACTGCTCGAAAACCTCGAACACCGCGGGACGACGGGCGCTGAGGAGGACACCGGCGACGGCGCCGGCATCATGGTCGCGCGCCCCGACGAGTTCTTCCGCGAGGTCGTCGACGCCGACCTGCCCGAGGAGTACGCGGTCGGCTCCGTGTTCATGCCGACCGAACCGAGCGTGCAGGCCGAAATCCACGACGTCATCGCGGAGGTGTTCTCCGTGTACGGACTGGAGGTCCTGGAGTGGCGCTCGGTTCCGACGGACAACGCGGACCTCGGGGAGACCGCGCTCGACTCGGAGCCGGAGGTGGCTCAGCTGTTCGCCGCGCCGGTCGAGGGCGCCGGCCTCGCCGAGCGGTTCACCAGCGAAGAGACGGACCCCGACGACGCCGACCCGGAGGTCCTCGGCTTCGACCGCGCGCTGTACGCCGCGCGGCGCGAGATCGAGAACGCGGTGTCGGAGGTCGACGGCGCCGGCCGGTTCTACGTCTGCTCGCTCGACCGCCAGCGCGTCGTGTACAAGGGCCTGCTGAAGGGGTCGCAGCTCGCCGGCTACTACTCGGACCTGACCGACGACCGCTTCGCGAGCCACGTCGCCTTAGTTCACGCGCGGTTCTCGACGAACACGCTGGGCGCGTGGCATCTCGCGCACCCCTACCGCAACATCGTCCACAACGGGGAGTTCAACACGATCCGCGGGAACGTCAACTGGATGCGCGCCCGCGAGAACGACCTGGACCACCCGGCGTTCGGCGCGGAGCTCGACACGATCAAGCCGGTGATCGACGACCCGAACCAGTCGGACACCGCGAGCGTCGACAACGCGGTCGAGCTCCTCTTACAGGCCGGTCGCGACCTCCCGCACACCCTCCGGATGCTGATCCCGGAAGCGTTCCGCGACGACGAGCTGATGGATCAGGCCCGGGCGGACTTCTACGACTACCACGCCTCGCTCGTCGAGCCGTGGGACGGCCCCGCCCTCGTCATCGGCTTCGACGGCGACCGCGTCGCGGGCGTCCTCGACCGTAACGGGCTCCGGCCCTGCCGGTACGAGGTGACCGACGACAACCGACTGGTCGTCGGTAGCGAGGTCGGCGCGCTCCCGACCGAGCCGGAAGAGGTGACCCGTCGCGGCCGACTCCAACCCGGGGAGATCTTCGTCGCCGACCCCGAGCAGGGCCGGATCGTCCCCGACGACGAGGTGTTCGAGGACCTCACCGACGAGAAGTACGGCGAGTGGGTGTCCGAGCGACAGGTCGACCTCGACGAGATCGTGGGGGAGGAGGGGGTCGCCGCTGGAATCGGTTCGGGCGACGACGCCGACGCGGCCTCGGGTGACGGCGACACGGAGCCGACCGTGCGCGCCCACCAGGCCGCGTTCGGCTACACGACCGACTCGCTGAACCACCTCGTCGAGCCGATGGCGAAAGACGGGAAGGACCCGGTCGGTTCGATGGGAGACGACACCCCTCTCTCGGTGCTCGCGGACGTCGACCGGCCGCTGTTCACCTACTTCAAGCAGCTGTTCGCGCAGGTGTCGAACCCGCCGATCGACTACATCCGCGAGGAGCTCGTCACCTCGCTGGAGACCCGGATCGGGAACCAGCGGAACCTGCTTGACGAGACGCCCGACCACGCCGAGCAGATCGTCTCCGACGCCCCGATCCTCACCGACGCGGAGACGGCCGCGCTGCGCGACCTCCCCGGGCCGGGCGAACGCACGCCGGACGCCGGGGACGACGAGCCTGGCACGCCGCCGTTCACCTCCGTGACCGTCGACGTGACGTACGACCGCGACGGGTCGCTGGTCGACGCCGTGAACCGGATCCGCGAGGACGCCGCGACCGCCATCCGGGACGGCGCCGACGCCGTGGTCCTCTCCGACCGGGCGGTCGGCCCGGACCGGCTCGCGGTGCCGAGTCTGCTCGCGACCGGCGCGGTCCACCACCACCTCGTCCGCAACGGGCTGCGCAACCGCGCGGGGCTCGTCGTCGAGTCCGGCGAGCCGCACGAGGTCCACCACGTCGCGACGCTCGTCGGGTACGGCGCCGACGCGATCGACCCGTACCTCGCGTACGCCTCCATCGCCGACGTGGTCGCCGGCCCCGACGGCGCCGACGAGGAGGAGGCGCTGGCCGCCTACCGGCACGCGCTGGAGGACGGCCTCCTCAAGACGATGGCGAAGATGGGCATCTCGACGATGGAGTCATACCAGGGCGCGCAGATCTTCGAGGCCGTCGGGCTCGACTCCGACTTCGTCGCCGAGTACTTCGAGGGCACCGAGATCCGCACCGAGGGGATCGGTATCGCGGAGATCGAAGACGACCTCCGGACCCGCCACGCGGTGGCGTTCGGCGCGGACCCCGAACTGGAGACGATCGGCGAGTACGAACACCGGTCGTCGGGCGTGAAGCACGGCTGGAACCCCCAGACGGTCGGCACGCTCCAGCAGGCGGTCCGCGGCGGCGACTACGAGCAGTATCAGGAGTTCGCGGAGCTCGTCAACGACCAGTCCGAGGAGCTTCAGACGCTCCGGGGGCTCCTCTCGTTCGAGTCCGACCGCGACCCGGTTCCGATCGATGAGGTCGAACCGGTCGAGTCGATCGTCGAGCGCTTCTCGACCGCCGCCATGAGCCTCGGGAGCATCTCGCCGGAGGCCCACGAGAACAACGCGATCGCGATGAACCGGCTCGGCGCGAAGTCGAACACGGGCGAGGGCGGCGAGCCCCCGGAGCGGTTCGGCACCGAGAAGGAGTGTTCGGTTAAGCAGGTCGCCTCCGGGCGGTTCGGCGTCACCTCCGAGTACCTCGCGAGCGCCGACGAGCTGCAGATCAAGATGGCGCAGGGGTCGAAGCCCGGCGAGGGCGGCCACCTCCCCGGCAAGAAGGTCAACGAGATGATCGCGCACGTCCGGTGTTCGACTCCGGGCGTCGGGCTCATCTCGCCGCCGCCGCAACACGATATCTACTCGATCGAGGACCTCAAGCAGCTGATCTTCGACCTGAAGGCCGCCAGTCCGGACGCCGACGTCAACGTGAAGCTGGTGTCCGAGGCCGGCATCGGCACCATCGCGGCCGGCGTCGCGAAGGCGAACGCCGACGTGGTCCACGTCTCCGGCCACGACGGCGGGACCGGCGCGTCGCCGAAGACGTCGATCAAGAACGCGGGGCTCCCGTGGGAGCTCGGGCTCGCCGAGGCGAACCAGATGCTCCGCGCGACCGGCCTGCGGGACCGCATCCGCGTGACGGCCGACGGGGGGATGAAGACCGGCCGCGACGTGGCCGTCGCCGCCGCGCTCGGCGCCGAGGAGTACGTGTTCGGTACCGCCTCGCTCGTCACCGCCGGCTGCGTGATGGCCCGGCAGTGCCACGAGAACACCTGTCCGGTCGGCGTCGCCACCCAGCGCGAGGACCTCCGCCAGCGCTTCCCCGGCCAGCCGGACCACGTCATCAACTACATGACGTTCATCGCGCAGGAGCTCCGCGAGATCATGGCCGAGCTCGGCTACACCGAGGTCGAGGAGTTCATCGGCCGTCCCGATCTCCTCTCCCAGCGCGAGACTGACCACGAGAAGGCGCAACACCTCGACCTGTCGGCGGTCATCGCCGAGCCCGCGGGCGAGGCCCGGACGAAGACCCGCGAGCAAGAACACTCCGGCATCGACGAGCTCCTCGACTGGGACCTCATCGAGGAGGCGAGCCCGGCCATCGAGGACGGCGCGCCCGTCGCGCTCACCCGCGACGTGGAGAACGTCGACCGCGCGGTCGGCGCGACCCTCTCGAACCGCGTCGTCTCCGAGCACGGCGGCGAGGGGCTCCCGGACGACACCGTCACCTGCCGGTTCGACGGCTACGCGGGCCAGAGCTTCGGCGCGTTCCTCGCGTCCGGGATCACCATGGAGCTGTCCGGCGCCGCCAACGACTACGTCGGCAAGGGGCTCTCCGGCGGTCGGATCGTGATCAACACGCCCGAAGAGGCCGGCTACGATCCCGCCGAGAACGTCGTCGCCGGCAACGTCGGGCTGTACGGCGCGACGTCGGGCGAGGTCTACGTCAACGGCGTCGCCGGCGAGCGGTTCGGCGTCCGCAACTCCGGCGTGAAGGCGGTCGTCGAGGGCGTCGGCGACCACGGCTGCGAGTACATGACCGGCGGCGTCGTCGCCGTGCTCGGCGACACCGGCCGGAACTTCGCGGCCGGGATGTCCGGCGGTGTCGCCTACGTGTACGACCCGGACGACCGGCTCGACGACCGCGTGAACCGCGGGATGGTGTCGGTCTCGGAGACCCTCGAAGAGTCCGACGAGCGCATGCTCCGCCGGCTCGTCGAGAACCACCACGCCTACACCGACAGCGACCGCGCGGCCGAGCTGCTCGACGACTGGACGACCGCGCTCGACGACTTCGTACGGGTCTTCCCCGACGCCTACGCGGAGGTCATCGCCGAGGGGAAGGGGGCCGACGTGCGCGAGGAGCCGCCGGAGCCCGCCGCTGCCGCTCCCGGATCCGCGTCCGACGCGACAGAGCAGGCGTCGAGCGACGACTGAAGCGCTCGGTCGCTGTCGGCTCGCTGATCGCCTCGGTCCGCCGACGATGGTCTGTCCGCCGGACCGTTTAATAAGCGTCGCCCGAACCTCCCTGCGTGGACGAACTCGTCGTGAGCACGGAGGTGTACGCCGACCCCGAGGACGTGTACGCGTTCCTGCTCGACTTCCCGCGGTACGCCGACTACTCGGAGTACCTCCGAGAGGTGCGGACGCTGGAGGGCGAGGGGGGGCCGGGCACCCGCTACGCGCTGACGTTCGCGTGGTGGAAGATCACCTACACGGCCCACTCGCGCGTGACGGGCGTCGATCCGCCCGGGCGGATCGACTGGGAGGTCACGAAGGATATCGACGCCAGCGGGTGTTGGCGGGTGACGCCGGCGACGGCGGGTGATTCCGACTCGACTGCCGACGACAGCGACGACGGCACGGACGCCGCCGACCCGACCGACGACCCGAACCCGTGCGAGGTCGCGCTCGAAGTCGAGTTCGACCCGGGATCGGCCAGCTCGGACGCGCTCGATCTCCCGACGCTCGTCTCGTTCGACTGGGTGTTGAAGAAGGCGATCCCCCTGATCAGAGGCGAGGCCGAGCGCGTCGTCGAGCGCGCCGTGCGCGACTTAGAGGACTCGACGCGCGACGTGGACCTCGACGTGTACGTCGATTCCGCCCGGATCTGAGCGCGTGTGGGAGTCGGTGTCGCCGGTGTCGGCGAGTCGAAGGCCTTAATATATCCAGCGGGGAACGAATGGATGCGTACGAGGGCTCGTAGATCAGTGGTAGATCATCCCCCTGGCACGGGGAAGGCCCGGGGTTCAAATCCCCGCGAGTCCACTACCGTTTTCTCGCCGTAACCAGTGTTCTTCACCGCAAGGTAGGACGCTTCTAGCGGCCGGATTCGCACTTTCTGGGCTGACAACCACTCCCTGCAAAAAGGGAGTTCATAAGAATCGCTTAGGCGGGTCGCCGCCTGCTAGCGATTTATACAATGAGCGGAGGTGGTCATTATGACGCGTCATATCGACCCGACAGAGGGCCCCCTGCTCATCTGTGAGTTCTGCGGCTGTGAGATCGAACATCCGAGACAGCGCTGCGCAGCGCTCGAGGATGGGAGGTGTCAGCCGTGACCAGAAACCNGACCCGACAGAGGGCCCCCTGCTCATCTGTGAGTTCTGCGGCTGTGAGATCGAACATCCGAGACAGCGCTGCGCAGCGCTCGAGGATGGGAGGTGTCAGCCGTGACCAGAAACCACCCTGCGCGGGCCACAAACTGTTCCAAGGCAGTTACCCGCGCCGGTGGGAGTACGTGTTCAGACGTACCGATTGAACGCCGACCAGCTCCGGTAAAGGAGGTGGTCAGGCGTGTGTAACCTCTCCTTGGGGTGTGTTGAACGTTACGGCGCGAGAGATCGCGCCGGACGGGCTCACACAGGGGTGTACACGTGCGGTCCAGATTCGACATGTGACGACTGGGTTGGCACCCACCTCGGAGGGGACGCGTGACGCACGTCGAGACGGCCCCGCACGAGTGCGAGGGCAATCTCATCTTCACCGAGCACGGACTGAGTCCGTACTGGATCATCGGGAAGGTTCTCACCGCCGGGTTCGACGGCTACTCCGGCGACATCGAAACGGAAATCGATGGCGAGACGTGGACCGTCTCACTCACGTACCAACAGAGCGGTATCGCCCCGCGCCCGGAGGACGACGTCGGTGGTGACCGGCTCTACGAGTTCCGTCTCGGTGCGTATGGAAACGGCGAACGCAAGGCAAACTTCCTGATTCAGCCGCGTTTCGTCGACATGCGACACTACGAGACGGACGACGAGATTTCGACACCGTTCGACCACATCAACGAAGACGAAGGAGTCAACGTTCGGTTCTCGAGCTCAAACCTCGAACCGGACGAACTCCGACGGCTGCTATCACTACTCGTCCAGGACGTTGCTCAGGAGGCGGACGTTCACGTCAACCCCGAGTATTTCGGTGGCTCCGTCAACGAGATGAGCAACATCACGACCTACGAGCGGTACGTTCGGGTCAATCGAAACTGGAGCCAGAAGATCGTGGGTCGCGCTGGTGTCATGCAGCGGCTAATGCACCTCTGTGCGACCGAGAAGGGAAGTAAGTTCGAGTATCGTGTCGACAACGAGGATATCGTCGGCTACAATCACCGCGTTATTCTCCCCAAGCGGGACGCGCAGCGACTAATTTCCGGACACCGGTTCGGGAAGCAGATCAAACACTACCACCCGAAGCACGTCCGTAACAACGACGAGGGGGACCCGCTGTACCACCCGAAGGTCGGAGTGCTTCTCAAGAAGTCTCTCACCGGCCACTCGTTCAACTGGTCCGAGCGAGACGAACTCAAGCGGGAGATCGATGAGACGCTCATCAACGTCCTCGATTGGAGCGAGGTCCCAGTCAGGCCGGATCAGACGACGTTCGTTCCGGATAAGCACTTCAGTGTCAACGAGGCGGAGAAGAGCATCCAGCGTCAGTCCGACCCGACGCCCGAAATGGAGACCAATCAGGAGGCACTCCTCGTCACTGTCCTCCGTGACCTCTGTGACAGCGACGTCGAGATGCTCGAGTCGCTCGTTTCCGATGGCGGGGAACGACATCCACAGGCCTTGGCGGATCAGACGGGACGAGGAATCAGTACCGTCTATCGAGCGCTAGAGCGCCTCCAAGGGATCGTTCGCAACGATGGGGCATCGGTGTCGTTCGCCAGCAAGAAGCTTGAGCAGGAGATTTCGGGCATCGTTGAGAGCACTGAGCATCAGATCGAGAACGCCGCTGACCGGGCAGCGAAGATTCTCAACCTAGAAACGCGACAAGCCGCATCAAGCGCTTGGCAAAAGTGGTGTGAGAAGTACGCTGCGCGCATCAGCGAGACGGGCGACGACGGACATCCAACCGTTCGAATCGATACGGTCCTTTCGGAGCTGAAGAGTTCATCGCTGCCGTGTGTCGACGAGGTCCTCCAGGAAGCGCTCAACGCGTGGCGGAGTGAAGGGCGTGACCCGTTAGACCTCCTTGAGGCACGAGTCAAGTGGCGGACCAGTCCGGAATCTTGGCAGGTGGGGAAGGTGAGCGTAAACACCCGCCGCTAGCGCGGGACTCGTGAGTGGCAACACTATCCAATACACCTAGAATCGGCTCTTTTTGCGGGTAATTCCGGGCGGTTTGGGTTGACTGAGCGTTTTGTTCTCTCAGCAGGTCGTCTCTTTGCTCGTCAATATCGCGCTCGTTTCCCAGTCGGTGGGACGCCCCCCTTAGGGAGTGTGCCTAAGGGCACTGGCGAGAAAAAGTACCTCCCATCCCCGCAGAGTTCCACATGATCCACATGAAACAGGGATTGACATCTGACAGGACGAACTTATAGAACGAATAGTCTTCCGGAGCTACTCGGTTTCGTCAAAAAGAGGATCAATATCTGCGACGGTGTAATGGCGAATAAGCTCACGGAGCGTGCGGTGCTCCCGTGTTATTTCCTTCTGGTCGCACAGTTCCAAGAATCTCTCTCCGAAATATGGGATGTCCTTGTTACTAACCGTCGGATCATCTACGTCCCCGTCGTAATTTGGATGATCTTTTCGCCAATCAGCAGGATTCAGCGAATGGTTGTAGATATCCCAATATGTGTTTGGTGTGTTGTAGTTTTCCTCCAGTGTTCCAAGTGGGTCGAGGTTATTGATCTCGTACGTCTCAAATATTTCTCGAACGCGATCTTCAAGACCCGAACCGGAATCAACCCGTTTTCCCCGGCCTTGGAGGTGTTGTATATCAAAATCACCCTTGAACAAGCGAAGTTGATCGGGAGAGCGAGAATTAACGAATTCACAGAACTGTTCGAGCAGTTCTCGCTCGTCATCAACGCCAGTACCTTCTCTGAACAGAACTTGAGAACGGCCCGGCGAACCTGCCTGCGGTGTGAACCCGACCCCAATACACAGTAACTCGATATGGTCTGAGTTATCTAGATCGAGCTGATGCTCTGGAACTGTTGAGACGGTCTCGATATCTACAGCCAGCACACCCCCCTCAACCAGCGGAGGTGAATGATTATCTTCTGGTACTTTGACGAACTCCGGTGGTTCCTCAAGGAGCGTAACGCCCATTTCCCCTCTATTTGAGCTCAATTTACGATCGCCTTTGTATTCGTCACCCTCTGCCCTCTCTAGCAAATACCAGTGACCAGCCTCAATATCGTAGTTATCGGATTCACTCGCCCAAATTTTCAGCTCGATTTCGTTTTGCTCTGGATCGAGCATCCGATATTTTTGATCACCATTATCGAACGATTTTCCCTGAATCACTTTTCCAACAATGTCAATTGCTTCGCGGTCTTCGATATCTGGCTTCGTAGTGCGAGGGAGTTCCATCAGGCGATTTTCTATCACCGTCATATATAAAATCATCATATAGTACGCGCTACCAAACACAAAATTAGATAGTAGAATAGCTTAAGAACGGGGGGATGTCAACCTTAGCGTGAAGAGTGCAGCCGAGCAAGGGCGAGTTGGTGACTCGAAATTGCTCGACCGCGCGTTGCGAAAGCACGCGATCAAGAGGTATTTTCGCGTGAAGATACGCCGACGGAACACCGCGTCGAAACAGTATTTTTGTATCACGCCGGTCTCTCGTATCGGCGCGATGAGCGAGCAGTCGGGCGCTCATACGAGGCCGTACGTCAGTGGTATCACCGCTTGGCGCACCTATTCGACCCAGTTCACGACTACCATTCGACTGTCGCTATCGATGAGACCAAGCTGAAAGTCGAAGAGACTGAGGTCTACGTCTGGGCGGCAGTCGATGTGGGTGACTTCGAACGTCTCCACATCGAGGTCTCTCCCGGCCGATCTGACCTCGATGCCTTGCTGTTCGTCAAACAAGTCCTCGAGCGGTGTCGCGGTGAACCAGTTGTTCTCGTGGATCGCGGACCGTGGTGCAACTGGGCGCTTGATGATCTCAATCTCTGTGATTCACGCCGTGAAACGTGGGGGAACGGTCTTTGATCGAAGCCAGGTTCGGCCTTCCCAAGTACCGAACCAGGCTCTTCTATAGCCGGTTCTCCCACTATAGCTCCTGGAAATCAGTAGATCGCTGGGTCAAAGCCTCTGCAGCTCTCCACAATGCCATCATCTAATCTTAACACCCTCTGTTCCATTAATTGTCCTTTTTACTAGAGTTGGGGGAACTGCATTCCCAACGACCCGTTCAGCATCTTGGTTTGTACTCGGTAGCTCATACCAAATCGGGAAATCCATCAGTAGCGCTGCCTCCCGAAAGGTGATACCACGATCTTCTGACGGGTGAGTAAATCGCCCCGAACTTACATTAGTGCAACGAGTGGTCATAGTTGGGGCCGGCTCGTCCCAGTTCATGATACCGTAAGCGGAAGACGCACCTGAATTTAGGTTTTGATGACACTCTTTGATAAGATTCTCGTCCTCAGTCCCTCGGAGATCTCTCCAACTCCCGCCATGACGGCGGATTGCTCTGATCATTTTAACGGTACTATCTTGGTGTCGGTGAGCACGATGCGCCGGATCATCCGGATAACCATCGATACCAACTTGTTTTTGACCAAGGTCAAGATCTTCCTTTAGATCATCCCGTCGAATTGTGTCCCGAACTGTCGTCCATTTTCTGAGATCTTCGTCGTCTCCCGGACTTTCTGCGTGTGTTGGTTCTGGAAGTTCGATGTCAGAATCTTCGGCACCATAGACGAACATTCCAATTGTTCGGTTCCGCTTTTGTGGGACGCCGTAATTAGCAGCGTTAACAACATCTAATTCGTACCCGTAACCGCCATTGTCTAGTGTATCCTCACTTCGAGTCATGGTAGCCATCCGCCGTACTAGCCAATCGATGTAATCGGTTGGAACCTCCTCACCAGCGTTCATAATATTACTAACATTTTCGAAGAAGACGACATCGGGAATCTCTTCTTCAATAAATTCGACGTAGGCACGCAGAAGGTTATCCTTAGGCTTTCCGCTGGGCCAAGGGTCTGTATCTCGGAGGCCACTAAAATTTTGGCAAGGAGGACATCCACAGATCACGTCTATATCTCCCTTCTCAAGGTCGAACTCCTCCCGAATATCCTCAAAGGTGACCGTTGGAAGTTCATTATCGACATCGTTATCTTCGTATCCACGGCTCAGGTCCGCCTGAAGCGGTGCATCGAAAGAAACACTGCCAGAGTATTCGTCGAGTGATCGTTGACAGAGGTTCTTCTGATAGGTGTTCAGCGCTCGTTCGTACGCATCAACCGCACCTACTACCTCATATCCTGCCTGAACGAACCCAAGCGATGCTCCGCCAGCACCGCAGAACAGGTCAACAACCTTCCCCTTACTCATCGTCTAATATTGTCTATCCCCGACGTCTATATTTATCGGTTGAACGGTGTCTATCTATATTCCGCACATTCGCTCGGATGAGTTTAGTAGGTGTCAAATTATTTTACAGGTACTGTTTCAAATTTATATTTAATATTTCTTTCAAAATATTAATCTCTGCTGTCTAAACGCTACCGCGTGAATCCGTGTAATTCCCGATGGGCTGCTAAGACTGAATCCGGTGGTTTTGCTGAACTGTCCTTTGGAAATGTGATATATTGGCGTCATCTATTTGACTGTGTTACTTGTTTGTTTCCCAGTATACTAACAAAGAACAAGTATCTCTGAAATCCCCCTCTGTAACCGTGTTCCCACAGACTCGTGTTACGACTTGAGAATCATCTCTGATTAGAACCGTATCGGCGTAGCGTAATCGAACATTGCATCAAATATATCGATCACTTCCTGGACGACTTCTCCTCGGAGGAGAACGCCCAATTCAAAATTACCAGACAAAGAAAGACGTGTTAGATTAGCACTCCCCAAATACGCAACTGTATCGTCAATAACTATGGCCTTTGCGTGAGTTGCACCTGTCTGCCGATTCCAGCGGTTTGTCTCGTAGAAATCACGGATTGATAGATTCTCACTTGCGCCTTTTGAGTCCGATAATTGCGAAATAATCTTCTCTAGAGCGTCTAGCGTAGACTGATTTGGCTCATCGGCTTCAGCCTCGCGGGTGATAAGTCGTAACTGGACGCCACGACGGGGAATAGCCGCTAAATCATCTATTACATGGTCTGTAGTATCAAAATAGGGATTTGCAATTCGGACAATTTCAGACGCATTCGCGAGCTGCTTACGAATGGATATGCGAATTGGGCTGAATTTTCCCTGTTTAGAGGCGATGACTTCTTTCGGAAGAGTTGAAACAATTTCTACGGAAGAATTCTCCTTG
Organism: Halorubrum saccharovorum DSM 1137; assembly: GCF_000337915.1. Classification (GTDB taxonomy): domain Archaea; phylum Halobacteriota; class Halobacteria; order Halobacteriales; family Haloferacaceae; genus Halorubrum; species Halorubrum saccharovorum. The sequence goes on along the minus strand of NZ_AOJE01000066.1, from coordinate 46,162 downwards.
TTTGAGGAACCAGTAGAATTACTCACTTGACTATATGTTGCGATTATGATTTGGTCAAGAATCCGGAGAGCACTGAGTGGGTCAGTGACTTCTATTCGGTAGTCTGCGTATCCCCGACTTGTTGTCTTTTCTATTGCTACACCGTTGTTGCAGAGCGTTGTCGCCAGGGCATTGAATTCTCTCGAAGTGATTTGTTCATCGAACGCAGCAAGAACCTTGTTTAGGTGATCCTGTTTAAATGCGTATGTCCGGCATCGGATCGGAAATGGTAGTCCATCGAAATAACGAATGTCTACATTACCAGTATTAGTGGTCGATTGCGTACCGATGGGAGTAGTACTTCCCAATAAAGCAAGTGCAAGACGTATCGATTCGATTCGCTTTGGATCTGGAATCACATCCACAATAGAGAAATCACTACAGATTGGAGATCCGTCCAGTAACCGGGCTTGTCGATTCATATGATGATCTTGATTATCGTATGTTTTCCAGTGACCTACTCAGTTTCTTCGTCGATTGAATTCATGTCGCTAGTTCTTTCGGAGCTATTCTGAATTGCTGGTTCCCAAAATCCTGTAATCTTATCTTTTCCTTCGAGCAATCTACGGTCTAATGAATGATTGAAAAATTCACAAGAAGTCTCTGAGATATGAATACAGGCATCGCAAGCGGCACCCTCTGTATCTTCCGAACATGCCGGGTCTAAGAGGCAATCTTCTGCGAGGTCTCGTGCCTGAGATAGCCACGGGTGAAGACGAGTTTTGAATAACGTCGACATACTGCCGATCGAGAATGATTCCGTGGTTGATGCATAGATCACAATCGCAGGAATATTACTGAACACGCGCTCTCCAAGTGTATCCGTAGCGAGTCCACACTGCTCGCCAGCTCGTGCAAGTAGACAGTGGCTCATCGAATGTAACAGTGTATACACCGCCTCGGTGATCTCATCTTCAATGTCTGCAAACGGATTCTCCAGTTCTGTTGTCGCAATATTGGTCAAAAACCATTCTTTTAGCGCCCGTTCATCGGATGTGTCCGGAACAGAGTATCTGCTGTCTTCTGGAGCAGACTCATCAAGGAGGTCGTTGGCAACCAGCCAGTTAATGATCGCAGCTCGATCGATCTCGAGGACGATCGCCTCAGATGGTGCTCGGTCTGCAAAAACAGGGACAGTATTTTTTCCACGAGGATGCGTGAATCGTTTTAGATCCGTGTTTCTTGGTTCCGGATCGCCGCGACTGTACCCGTAGAGCACGTTGAGCAAGGGAAATTGGTCCACGACCCACGCTTGACTGATGTTCGTCTTGTTTAATTGGTCCCTGTACCTACTGCTCTGAGGGTGGTCAGATCGGAACTCGGGATCTGAGGTGTAAATCTCGAGATCAGTCGGATTCGGATAATCCAATTGCTTGATTTTCTCTGGGTCGCCGTCATACCCATCTGTGGTTCTCATGAACGTGAATAGTGCATGAGACGTGTTCGACCACGCAAGTTTGCGGTCTGCTTCCTCAGAGTGGAATTCTTTTTGTGCGTCGAAGGGGACAATATGTTCTGTATCCTCCAGTGCAAGCCCACGTCCTTCGAGAGGAATTCCCATCCCTTCCAAAATCCGTTTTACTGTCTCAGGATCTTCCCCATCCTCAACCATCTCCTCAAATTGACTTGATTTTCCTTCCTCAGTTGCTAATTCTTCGATGGTCATATCGTCCGGATCTTGATAACCGAGATATACCGCAGCCAAGACTCTAGCCCACTGCTGATACGTGGGCATTTCTTCTGGTTCAATGTCAACAAGAGGGATGTTTGCCCTCACGAATCGTTGTGAATAGTATATTCTTGAGGATGCTGTGGGTAAGGGACCATCCATCTCGTTGCACACTCCACATGATTTGGACATTCCTCCCATCGAATTTCCGCATTTATTACACCTGAACCGCCATGAAGCAGGACCACTCGAAGTCTTTTGTATCCGATAATCCTCGAATGCGTGATTTGAGCACGGCTTTGGGGGGCTTGGATCCTCAAGTCGTCCACATCTACAAACGTTGACGAAAGACAACTGAGTTAGCTTTCCGTCACAGACCTCGCATTTACCATCGCTTGGAAGCTGTTGTGGATACTCACGAGCCGTACTATGTATCTTCTTACAATCTTCACAGTAGAAAATTGTCGGAAACAACCGTGTTTCGATCGATCGATAGACTTGATATATATCTATGTCACTTGATGTAAGATCATCCCAAGTATCACCAGTCGTTCGGTTCTGATGCCTCTCTGCCCGATTGTTTATTTCAGCGACTATTCGTTCCTTGTCGATGTCGTCTATTTCATAAGAGTTCCGCCATGGTCGAACCTCAGCAGTTACTCCTAGGTCACCCATGTCGACGACGTTCGCTTCGCCGAATGAGTGCATTGCCTGTGCGCGACCACGCTCCATCTCCAAATCGTTATCTGTCATTGTCCGTAGTTTTAGGGGATTGCACTGCTGTTCTTCTGTTAGAACAACTCGCCAAGCTAGTGTGTGAGTTTACAAGATTCATCCACGATACCCATTAATTATACTGGACGTGTCATTGTCCAAGGCGATTGTAAGCTGTTCGTCGATGTCGCGCAGGTTCAGCATTGGAGCTCGTTGGTCTCCTCGTTCAAGGACAGCACTAAGGAAGTTGGATTCATCAGAATTCGGGTTATTTGCTCGCTGACGCTCGATGAGGTTCTGTGGGTCGATTAATGCATCCCAAATATCGTCAAAACGAGCCTCGATCTGACGTCGATAGAGCTCTACACCCGTATTTGAGCTCCTGTTGACGAGTTCGTGATCGAGCCCATACGCATTCCGAACCATCGCCAGCACTTCGTTATAACCCAGATAGCCATTTGTGACTGCTTGTTGAACTCCTTCACCATCGTAGAGGCGTTGACTGGTTTTGCCCGCTAGTTTCTCATCGAAGTACTGGAGCAGAAGCGCACAAACTACACCAGGCATTGTGCATTTGATGCCATATTCTGCCCATCGTTCCAGTGGTGTAGCTTCTACGAGGAGGTCCTGGTACTCCTGGTGGTACTGGAAGTGCTTGTAGTGTGACCGATCTCTGGTTCGCATCGGATCAAACAATAAGAACACAGATCCAGGCCATTTGCGTCCCACACGAGAGTATGACTGAATATACTCAGCCGTGTTTCGTGGTAATCCGAAGAAGCCGATGAATCCCAGTGCGTCGACGTCAACCCCGTGGCTGATCATAGACGTGGCGATTAACATATGCACGGCCTCAGCCGGGTCGTCCAGTTTGTCCAAATTCTCGAGTACATCAAGAACAGAACTCACGTCTTCAAGAGCTGTTTGCCCAGTCATCAACTGACCATTTAGTGGATAATATGGATCTCCATCGTCAGAGAGGTGGACATTTATCATCGTCCGTAGAACCCTTTTTATTAGATCTGTATTGTCACGAGAATAATGGTAGGAAACCTGAGTCTCGTAATCGTTTAATATCTTATTCAGTTCTGGTCCGTACTTATCAACATCCGTAGGGAGGTTGGCTTGATCAACAGAGTAGGTATCTGCCACATCTGCCATTTCGTCACGGAGATCTGCAGGTTCTGCACGGTACTCTTGGATCGCGCGAGCGTATTCCTCGTGAACTTTCTCAATTGCGTACGTTCGGGATAGTGAGCGCGGAAGCGCCCCGATCATTCGTCTCTGGATTCGCGTGGGATGAGCGTATGCGTAAAAAGACTGCTTGAGCCGAGGGCTCTGTGATGGGAAAATATTTGTTTCTTTCATATATAGTGCTTCAACCTGCTGTTCAGCCCCTTTAATCGTCGCCGTTGCAGCGACTACTTTTGTATTCCAATTCCCATCTGTGAAGACAGCATTAAGCTGCTGGATCAGAGTCTCATAGTGAGAGTCAAACGAGCCGAATTCTTCACGAAGTAAGTGTAGCTCGTCTTGGATTAACAGACTAGGTGGATCCACCGGATCGATTTCTACCCAGTCATCGGGACCACATTCCCCGCCCTCATTCAGTATCCGCGTATTAGCAATGCAACGGTCCTCTCCAGAGAATCCGTGTTTATCACACCGAAGAAGAGTCCGCCCAAAGAGAGCAGTACGCATCCGTCGCTGCATTCCAATAATTGAGATTTTATCGATTGTAGCAACTACGAAAGTCGGCGTATATCGATAAATCTCTTGGTCTGTAACGTAGACTGGGAGTGGCGCGGGATCGCCACCATTCCTCTGTACTTCATCACACTCCGGATTCTCGCACTTGTGTAGAATTCGACCTTGCTCGAGATCGCCATCGATGATAACACTATCCTCACCACAGAATGGACAATTGTTAACATACTTTACTGAGCTTTTGAACTCCTCATCGTTCTGGGCGTCCCGGATGTAATTTGTATATTTACCACTAGAGAGTTTGTTCGGCGTGTTATCGGATCCAACGAGGTATCCGACCGAGAAAGATTCCCCGCCGATGTCATCTCTACGCCTAATCTCTTCGGCCATTGCAAGGACATTCGCAATTCTTTGGAGTTGCTGCAGACTCAAGAACCGAAGCGGAAATTTTGCGAAGGCAGTCATTCCGTGCGTTTTCCCTCTAAACCGATCGTGGAATGCTGTGAACGTTACTAACCCCAAATAGGCCTCAGTTTTCCCACCTCCTGTCGGGAAATAGATGACATCAGCGACATCTAATTGCTCTGTGAACTGATCTTCCTCCCAATCGATCTCTATATCATCTCCAACCTGATCTGCCTGCTTCAGCATATCCGGGATCGTCATCAGGATGAATACGATCTGGAAGGTTCGCCACTTATCGAATCCCATCTTGACGAATGATTCGTTCATTCGCTTAAACGATTCAAGTGCTCGAGAATCTTGCCGGAGGCATTCTATTCCAGTAACCATCCGATCCCGGTGTGATTGGAAACTCTCGACCGAGGAATCGAAATCATTCTCTGCTTCCCGTGATTTATTATGGGTCATCTCCGACTTGATTTCTCGATAGTCGGAGACAGCAGCCTCCATTCCGTCAGCCAGGTCTTCCAAGCAATTGAACAGTGCTGCATCCCCATTCATTCCTGCGAGGGTATCCATTGGAGCTGCAATATCATCCGGATTCCGGGACAGGTATCGTGACTGCTCGTATGTCGGGACCAATTCCGTTCGGACACCAACTGGGTCATCCAGTGTTGGATTCTCAGAATATTGTGACCGATCAGGTATGCCCGAAGAATCGAGGTGTACGGGATGTACAGGCTCTGTTGCCGTGTTCTCTCCCACAGCGAAGATACGACCGTCGTATTGATATTTATCCTCAATCTCGTTGGAATCGAATGTTTTCAGAGGTTCGCCCTCAATAGTGACTGCGACTTCGACATCAAAGAACGTTGATCGCCAGTCCTCATATCCTGGATCGTTTCTCTCTTGATATTCCTCATCTTCAGATTGGTAGTCTGACCCATGGGTGTTGATTAGACGGGCAGTAACTAACAGGTAGTCACCGTCTTCGTCCGCTTTCACATCGAACTCAAGATGTGCATCCCACAGAGGCGGGATTTCGTCTCTGGCATATGAGTCCGCGAGATGATTTTCGAACGCCTGCTTGGAAGCAAGCGTTTCCTGGTCAAGCAGTGACGCTTCGTTTTCATCAACTCCTTCAGTTCTTTTCCGAAATCGTCTATCTACATCGTACGCTTCCTTGTAGAGTTTGGACAGATCAAGTTCGAATACTCTTGAATCACTATCCTCTATAAGTGACTTTACTTCGCTCCCACTTACCGTAACGGCACTCCAATCTGGGTCTAATCTTTCGTAGGTACGGAGTAGATCTGTGACCTCATCTGTGTCCATGACGCTAGAGTCACTATCGCTATCTTCGGCATCGGTAGGAGATGTCTCTCGGTCTTGGTCTAGAACCGATGCCGTTTCGTTGTCGTTGGATTCCCGCATCTGTTCGTCATATGTCGGGAATCGGCGCTGGAAGGCAGATGCTCGAGGGAAAATCGAAATCTCTGCATCATCAGAAATTGTGCGCGGGAGGCGGAAGGTAACTCCAATTTTGAATGGTGCAACCTTTTTAGCTACATTTTCAAAAGACTCCTCGTTCGCCTTGGCCTCGCGATACTCATACTGAGAGGGTAAGGCAGCCGCAAAAAACTGGTTCTGGGGACGGCTGCCATACAGGGATTCGTATTGGCTCCCACGTCCAGTGATTCGCTCTGATAGATCGTTCGTCAGAACGTTGTTGATTAATTGTCGTCGAATATATTCGACATTACTATCTTCCTCATACGCTTCTGATGGCGGGCGTGTGTATCGTGGCGCATTCGACGGAGGAGCGTCCCGTGACATAATATGACAATTCCAATAGTTCGACGGTTGATAAAACTATGTTCAAGAATTTTTTTATGAAACTACGTCGAACGCCATCTACCAAGGTAGCTGTACGAACGAGTAACGTCATACTCAATTGAGGTTACCTTATGAGCCAGGACGAGTGGTTCATTATCTTCGTCGAACTTCTCAAAGTCAGATACCCGGATGTCTAGGCCCTGATCGTTTCTAAGTAGGTCCTCTACTTCCATATCTTCAGAGAGGAGTTCTTCCTGAGCCTCGTCGAGCCACTTATCAATCAATTCGCTTTTGACGCGTCGTATTGTCCTATTCGCATTCCAGCATTCATCGAGTTGGTTCTTAATTTCATCTAGGTCGTATGCATCTGCGATATAATATAAGGAATCCTTTGATTTCGGCATAGTCACCTCACCATGATACCAGTCTCTGTAGGTAGATTTGTTTTTAGGGGTAATCTCTGTGCTATTCATTTGTTCTACAAAATCCTCGAAGCTGTGGTCTCGTAGGTCGATCTCCCGTTGTAGCAGATCCTTCCACTTGTTGGCTTTGACCACGATACTCGCTTCTCCCATATCATAGAGCTGTCGTTCAACGTGCGTTCGGATTTCCATCCGATCTCGAACACTGACGACGTATTCCCCGACGTTTACTTCTCGAAGTGACTTAGACGTACGTACTTTCGCGTCCATTCTAACAACCTCAACGGATGTATCTGGTTTATCAGCCATTCGGTAACCATCTCCAGCAACAAGTTCGATACAACCATCAATATCACGCCGACTCCAAGTGGACTGTTTTGAATTATCGGACCCAGAGTGGGTTGGCTGATATTGCCCATTAGACGAGTTAGAGACGTTATTCTTCTGTTCGATCAGTTCTCTCAACCTTTCACGCTTGTTCGGGTCCTTGGTCTCGTGATTCTTAAACGTCGAAGAACCAGATGATGTCTCATCTTCATCTGGAATATTGATCCTGATTCCATCAATGCCAGGAGAGGCGATTGTCGGCGAAGAATTGCCCTCACTTGGCGGGAGTTCTGCGCTCGGCAGTTCTTCTTCTAACTCTTTTAAGATACTCCCTTCTTGCGGGTTCAAAATATCGTCTTTGTGTGGGGTAGCCTCATTCATTGTAGAGTTGAGATTGGAAGCCTGTGAAAATAGTAGACCCAACTCATGAGGATATGTGAGAATAGTAACTTCGCCTCCATGTGGCGAACGCAAGAGCCATCGATCGGAGTATTTTGGCGGTCCATACAGCATAAGACGGTCTGCAGAGTATGATCGGGTTAATTCAGAGGGGGTCTGAATAGTTACAGACTCTTGAGCTTCAAGCCAAAATTCTTTCCTATTAATATACATATCTGCACGCAAAGCTTCTGCTTCTGGGTCATCCGGCGCAACAATAATTAGAGATTCATTATTGTCTGTCGCGTTGAGCATCTCCGAGAGTACTCTACCCCGTTTCCAAGACAAATTCTCATCATTATCTAGCATCTCACAGAGATCCTCAAGATCGTAGATCGCATTCTGAAGGCCAGTCCCTCCTGCCTGTGAATCACCAGACAGGTTTGATTTCATTTGACGAAGAGCTCCTACTCGTCCAGAAAGAGTAGTTGCCATAGCGTGTTGTGCTCGGTAGATATTGCTCTGAGAAAGGTTCGATAGGTTCCTTGAAAAGGCAGAAATTGTATCTTTAAGATAATATCTGGCGAATTTTAGCTGTTTGGTTCCAACTTCGTTGACAGTGGAATCGAATTCTTGATAAGCTTCCCACAGCCTGGAAAATTGGTCTGTGACGGTCCCTGGTGGACAGATTCGTGCTTCATACGATTGTCCATCTACCTTCCGTTGGAGATGGTCTCGCTCTCTTTTTGTACAGCTCGGCACAACTTCTTTATTCTCGTTAGACGCATCGGTTCTCCCATTCTGTTCTGCCGAAATTACCATATTCAATGAAGGAAGACTCCATGCCCATGTCGTATCCACCTCTCCCGAAATACGGTTGTATGTCTGTCCGAGAGGATCGCGAATATAGTAGACTACTGTAGGAATCTCTGCGTTATCACGCCACTCTTGGAACTCATCGAACCGCTCTTCGTCAAATCCTACTCCTTCATCGTAAAGTACAGCCTGAATCTCATCAGCATGTTCTGAATTAGGGAGTCGCGTAGCCCATTTCGCATATATGACTGCCGGTGGGGCGTCTTCAGTTACATAATGATGTGTGCGATGGGCTAGAGATCCGTCGGACTTCACTGATGCAAGTGGCCATCGACCAGTGGAATATTCGAACGCACCTTTCATGCGCTCATATCGGTCTCGAATATCACTATTTCGAGACATAATCATCACTGCACGCCGGTTCATTCCCATCATCTCAAACAAGCCAGCCAGCGTGTGCCGGTCAAGGTATTCTTGCCTCAGTGTTGGTGATATGATACAGAGATCTCGCTCTTGCCGAATTGCACTTCTAACCAACTGAATATGCGTCTCTTCGGTAGGTGGTAGCTGATATTCGTCGCTGCCAAGAGAAACTAACCTAATCTTCCCCATTTTAGTCGTTCTACTATCATGAATGAGGGCGGGCTTATATATCCTAGTTGTATGTCTGAATAGAATACTCCCCATTGCAGGAGTGACGCAAACGATTTCTTAAAATCACCAACACATATGCCGACACCAACTTGAGGCCATCATGTACCATGGTTAGCTTAGGATTCGCTCATAGGTCATCAACAATGCCGAGACGATCAACCTGACTACTCTCGCCGTCGAGGACACGATCGGCGTCGTCGACCGACGGGACCGATACGTCATTCCCCTGGAGGAGACCCTTACTCTCCTGACCCACTCCGGGGCCCGCCGGACGATAGGCCTGACCTTCTCGACAAGTCCATTCAGGACCGCGTTGACTCCGGAGAGATCCTCCTCGCAGTCATCCGGGCCTTCGAACGCGCTGACGTGGCCACGGAGACGGTAGAGGACGTACGTTGGATTGTTGTAGACATGGAAGACTCCGATGATGTCCCGATCACCGAAGAGGTCCGGTCTGCCCTTCAGCTCCTCGCCCACCCCACTGTGGGGGTCGTCGAACAGGACGAGGAGGGGATCAGACCACCACCGACTACGAGATGGAGTGCAGTTGGTCCGGTCGCTTGGGGAGGTCGTACAACCATCAAGGGAGAAAGAATAGATTGAGGCTTCCGGCCCGTTCTGTTTGTACCAGTCTGTTACGTCGATATCTCGGGCGCACCGGTTGCTGATGACTTCCAACCGATCCCCCGAACATATGGCCGACCCGAGACCTTGGGATACATTTATCGAACCGAATTCGGATGTTTTAGCCGGCGAAAAAGCCGTTTATCCGACAAAACCTGGTATCACGAGTCGTGTTCAACTGATATCCAACTACCCCGACCAACTGCAAGCGGTATTGGAGGTGTCCCCGACCAACCGCACTCGGCTTAATAGATGACGAGCCCGGCTCCTGTATAATCCAGATACGGTCGTTTCGCCCGGCGAAGATAGCGGTTTAGCCGATAGAATGATCCACAACGTTTGAAACCGAAGGCGATCTTCGTCGTCACCAGGGAGTCCCCGGCGATTACCGGGGTCGAGGGGTCGGTCTTCAACCATTTCCCCCCCGGTCGATAGGGAATAGTCCCTACCCTCGCGAAAACGAATACAGCTATTTCGCCCGGCGAGAAAGGCGATTCTCACGACGGAACGGAGTTATTCGCCGACCCGTTCATGTGTTGCTCACTGAAGCCTGCCAGCGTTCGGCCATTACCCGACTGATTTATTCTGATGAGCCGGGGAGCCCCCTCCCAAGTCCCCCAACGGTTGTACCCGTATCTCTAATCCGAATTTCGACGTTCCGGCCGAGCGAGATTCCGGTTCTACGGATAGATCGGATTTACCTCCACCGGGAATCTTCCTCACTGTCGATCTCCTGTTTCTCTCCCGGCCCATCCCGGTCCTCAGTGGCGGCCCTATCCACTTGTGGAGTATCCATCACCCCCGACAGAGACACTCGTGTGACACCCGAGTCATATCGACGAGGTGCCGGTGGATGTCGTCGGCGAGTCGGTACATTGCCTCGGCCTGCTCCCTCGTCGCGATGCCAAGCCTGTAGTAGGTCTTCGTTCGGTTCCGGTTCCACAGCTCGGCAAGGTCCTCCCCAAACGCGTCGTCGTAGAGGCCAATCTCGGCACCACGTTGGTAGAGTCGTCGGTGGCTGCTGATGACCTCCGCTGCGGACATTGCCCCGTCGTGGATCAACCGGAACTGGATAGTGCGCTCGATGGCAACGAACGCCGACTCGATTACGACCGTGTAGTACCCTTGGTTGAGGAGGTTCGAACCGACCTCCAACAGCCGGCAGGCACGGCGAAGTTGGACTAACTCTGCGTCGTCGACATCCAATCCCTCCTCAATCGTTCCAGGGCTGCCCTCGAAGGTTCGCTCGGCCTCCGTCAATTGGTCTCGGATATCGTCATTCATCGGCGTACACCTCGGTCCGGAGCTCGGAGAGTTGATCAGAGCCGACCAGCGTAATCCCGTCGTCGAACTGGGGACGAAGCTGGTCACCAATTCTTTGGACGCTGTTCGTCGATTCGACGAGCGGCTGGTACGTGTACCGGTTCCCCTCGAACCGTTGGTCTTCGAAATCACTAACGACCGACTGAACAGTCCGGCGAGCTGCGGTTCTATCCTCGTCGACAATCACCAAGAGGTCGATGTCGCTGGTCCTGTCTGCCTCTCCCCGTGCGACGCTTCCGAACAGGACGACCCCGACTAACTCGTCCAACTCATCTTGGAGTTGTTGCAGAAATGCCCGGACTGGTTGGTGAAACTCGTCCTGTGGGATCGAGAGAATCGGGTCCGATTTCGTGAGCCGGTCACGATTGATCCGGACTTGCTGGGTTCGTCCGTCCTGTGCTGTTTCAATGACATCGAGCTCGGAAAGCAGCCTGACCGCCTTTGAGATCGTCCCTTGATTTGCCCCTGTGAGATTCGCAAGCTCGCTCATCGAGTACGTCGCATACGGTTGATCGATGAGAACGTCAAGAACGTCCTGCATAGCTTGGTATCGGAATACTCGATCCTCCGGAAACGGGTATTGCAACGCGATCGAGATAGATTCTTTCCCATTAGGCATATGATTCCTATTAGGAAAGAGTCTGAAAGCTCTGGCGGTGAACTGATCCAACGACGGAATGCTGGATTCGGCTTTCTTGGTTCGGCCCCTATGTCCGCATCGCCTCTCCGATACGCGCCTCGGTCGGCTCTGCAAGGTAGGGCTCGATAGCAGAATAGTCAGACCATCCACCGACGCTCATCATAGTCCGGACATCGACCTGTCGCTCGACGAGGTGATACGTCGCCCAAGACCGACGGAGATCATGCGACGAGACTGACTGCCAGCGTGGGTCGTCAGTTTTCTCTGAAACGGCGTGAGCCGCTTCCTTAACCCATCGACGAATAGAGGGGGTACTGGCGTCGACCCACGAGTCGGATAGGCTGAGGTCACGTTCACGGCTGTATTTGTGGATATCCTCGGCAACGTCGTCGGGCATCCATGCGTCACGTGTCGTCTTTGACCCGCCTTTTGTATTCTTCCCCTGGATCTCGAAGAGCCAGATGTCGCCATCGTCGGAGTATCGGAGGTTGCTATCGTTCGGATAACTCACTTCTGACGCCCTGAGCCCGCATCGTCCCATCAGCTGGACCGCCACCTCACGCTCCCAGCCGTTCTCCCCAGCTGTTCGTTCCAGCCGATTCAGTTCGTCAGGGGAGAGCCAGCACTTCGTCACGTCATCGCTGTCGTCGATGCGGACCATAATCGGATATCATAGTAAACCCGGTTATAGGTTTCTTCTCATGAGACCAACTTCACCGGCTAATGCCGTTCAATGGCTAGTTCGTAATCGGGTTATAGAATAACTCGATTACACGTACTACCATCGATCCTTGTTTGCTGCTACTGGCTCTGTTGAAATTCAATTATTCAGAGATATATCACATAGAAACCACCTTTACTGAATTCTGCATACAGGACACTGTGATTTTTTAGTTCAACGTGATGTTTGGACACGCATGAGAAATAGAGCGCATGTGGGGTAGAGTATCCCATCACTGCCAACTACGAACTGTGGTTGACCACTTAATTAAGTATGTTTCTGCCATCATTCGGTTGTGTTGGCTTCACCAAGTTTGTAGCCGCCGTTACCTTATCACTACGACAAAAGTATTTGATGGCCAAAGTGATATAGTTATTAACAGGTGCGAAATTAAAAACAGATATGCTGATACCGGAACAGGTCACAGTCAATTTATTTGATATATTTTCGACTCAGAAGTACGGATTAATAATTGGTATAGCTCTAGGAATGATTATTAAATTTGTATTTAAGATAGTTAGAAATATATTGGAGAAAGTTATCACGACGATAGCTGAGGAGACTATTCTCAACCGGTTTAGAATCAAGCGAAGACGCAACAATTGGCTGCAATCTATTCAAGACGACGCTGAGAGTGCCCTCACTGAACTTGAGCGGGACGCAAATAACGGAATTCCCGAGTCGGCAGATAACCAAATTACGAATCTTATCGGAAAAACGCCACCATCGGATGTAGATAGAGATGAAGTGGGCGATGTCGTCAACCGATTAAAGCTTCTTCAACAGTGCTATATCATGGTTCAAGAAGAGATCCCGACAGTTGACAGAAAAGAGGCTTTAAGAAAACATCTGCATAAATTACAATTGGAGTCTAAGGAAAGTCGGAAATCTGGAATTCTCTCCAGATTTAGCCGGGTGAACGGCATCATTTGACTAGGCAATATTATTTCCAATAGTCTCCGGGCTTATCTTCGATACCAGTACTACTCCCGAGGTTGTTTTCCACATTCCGGATCTTTTCGCTAGCAAGGCCGGCAATCTCTGTAGCATCCTTGGAGTTCGGTTGATCTGTTCCCCAGGTTCCAGGTAGATGTTCCGCACTCAGTTCAAGCCGGTCATTGGCGTGACCCTCACTAGTGGGGTCCTGTGAAGATCCTTTCTCCGGATTTAAGAGAACAATCTGAACGCGTTCGTGGACCTCTATTGGAACCGAATCGGTTGAAAAATCCCGGAGGATATCTTTGACATGGTCGCTGGGCTCAGACGATCGCATCTCTTCGGTACAAATAATAACAGTAAGCATCGAATTTCGCGCGACATGTCGAATTCCACGCCTCCGTGAGAGTTTTATTTTCTTAATAAACGAATTGAGGTCATCTTGTGTAAATGCATTCAAAGAGCGATATCGTGAATTGTCTGATCGTAGTTCTGAGCGCGTCTGTTCACAAGTAGAATAGGCATCATCAGATTCATTAGATACATCTGCCCAGGACAGAACAAACACGAGTCTTTTGAATCCAGATACTGGAGAGAGAGACTCTGATTTTCCAGTTATATGTGTGAGTGCAACAACGAGATTTCCATAGTCTGAAGTCTTGGACATTTTGATCTCGTCTGTGTCGTACCCACATTATGCGAGACGGGTAGTAATAATTTACTCACATGTGGAATTCGATTTCAAAAGTCTCTTAATCCGCTTTTAGACCTTGAATCGCCCTGTTATAGGTACTACAACGGATTTCGCATATTCGACTTTAATAGTTATCGAATTCGAAGTTTTAATATCCCACTCTATTCTATACGAAACACGAAAGGAGATGACGGATGCTGTCCCTCCTTGCACCCAATCATGACCTCAGAAGAGACAGATGGCTTTTACGCAGTCGAGAGTATTGCTGGGGAAGATGCACCCTGTCTCGAGCACTACTCTGAGCTTTTCGAGGAATTCAGTTCAGCTCATCGGGTTCGGATTCTCGTATATCTCGAAGAGACCGAGATTGAGAGTGCCAGCGAGATCGCCGATACAATTGGACTGTCAGAGTCTAATTTATCATATCACATCGGTCGACTTGTCGACGAGGGACTAGTCGAAAATGAATCTCGATCCAGCCATGATGAGGCGGGGAACTACTCATACTACCGCCTGACCTCGCGGGGCGAGCGACAGTTAGATAACCTTGTTGAGTTCATTGTTCGCGACCAAGTAGATGAAGCCGAGTTGGAACTCGATGCTGACGAGGACGATCTGACACTAGAAGAGGCTGCAAAAGGATTTGGCACGGGCAGACAAGAAGAGAGTCCCTCAGCGGAAAAATTGAAAGGGGCTTTAACGACTGTGCAAGAAAATGCTTTGACCGCTCGTGAGCGCATAGCGGCAGTCTCTTCAAAAATCCCTCAAAAGCGAATCGCACAAAAATTCCATCGATTTGGCTCAGACGACGCCCCAAGAGAATCTCATCTTGAATCAGGTAGTGCCAAAGTGGTTCATACCAAGTTTGATGAGAACCGTGAAAAAGTGGCCCGTGCTGCCGTTGAGGACGAGATGAATAATGTCTTCCAATCGACAGAAAATGGGACCGTTGTGGACGAAAAGCAGCCTACTCAGTCCGTTGAAAAAAGGTAATGACCTCCGATCGAAACCTTCAGCGTACTCCCCTTGAAGGGGACGAACAACCTGCTGTCATCGCTAATTTCGTCACAGTAGATGGCGAGATCATTGCTCGCCGTTCTGCTAGTAATCTCCCAGTACCTGAAATTGGTAGTCGTGTCTCTTTCGGGAGCCTTTCCGCACCGACGCCTGAACAAGTCGGAACAGAAAATGCTGAGTTCGAGATGGGTGATATTACGTTCCTTGTTCTGGATGTTGAATACACATATTCCGAAATAACGTACGAAAAGAACTCCGAAGAATATGAGAAGACACATCCCAATGAATTCGTTCTCGTAACGGTATTCATCGAACACTTGGACGAGCGATAAAACGAGATATCGACCGACTGCTGTTCTAAGCCTCGTCAAGTGTGTCTCCTAGAACAACATGTTATCTAGACGACACACTGTATCCTGCACGGCGTTTTTGATGGATACCGATTAACTCAAAGGATTGATCGGTACATGAGACTCCGATATGGCCCAGTTAGACGTAGAGATGATTCTACTGGGAACTTCATCAAGCCCACCTCCAGATCTCTAGGCGACTCTGCTGGGTATCCAATACAGATTGCGGCTTCAATTCGGAGATCTCTGAGAGTGCATTGCGTGCAATATCGGGGTTACATCCGAACGCTGCTGCCACGTCTTCAGTACTAACAAGCTGCTCTCGAACGTCTTTGAGAAGTTCGATGACGTTCTCGGGCGTCACATCTTGTCCCTGTATTGACTCGTTCTCGATAACGGTATAGATCGACCGAGGAGTGCTATCAGATTCTTCGAATATTGGGTCGATAGCCGCTTCGGTTATCGAGGTGGTGTCTTCCGATTTGTCTTTTCTTCCATGTCGAATTCGCCGTTCCATTTCCTCCTGCTTGATCTCCTCTATAGTTTCCTCAGACGGAGAATAGTCTAGATCCGGTTTATTCTTTATTTCGAGAGGATCGTCGGATGAAACATCAGAGTCTATGACCGCATCCTCTTTCTCCACACCGAGTTCGCTGGGATCGATCCGTGCTTGGGCGTCAACAATATCAATATCACTGCCCAAATACTCTGAAAAAAGGGTGTCTAGGACAGCTTTCTCTCCGTCAGGATATCCCGATTTGAACCAGACACGAAGCGTACTCAAATCGTCAATATCGATCGGGACACCTTTCGATAGTTGAAGTAAATCGTAAAGTCGATTTGCCGGAACTGGACCTCCCGATTCGATCTGGGCGAGGAGTGTATCAATATCGTGTGAACGGATGATATCAACGTCGAAGCTCACGGATATCTCAACAGTTTCACCGAAATACTTCCGAGCGAAATCCTTCTCAGCCTCTTCGATGGCCCGTACTAGCAGTCCTTCAAAGTCGTATCGTTGCTCTTTGAGGCCCAGATATGTCCAATAGAGCATCGATTGAATACTCTCCTGAAACTGTACCCCCTCGACACCGGCTTCCTCAGCTGGACTCTGAAAGATCCGTTTTCGGTCTCGATCCCGAAGTGAGTACTGGAGAAGAGAAAAGTCAAGGAGAGCGTTCGCCGTTCGTTCTCGGATGTCCTGTCGACGATTCGAGTATTGTTGTTTATGATCGTACTCCTTGAGTCCGATCAAGAATTCTCTATCTGCCGGTGTGAGAAACCCTCGAGGCCGATCTGTTGCAGACGACATAGTAAAGTCATTTCCTCATTACTACTCAGTGGAAATATATTTACCGGGGTGTACCATGTCTATCAATGCTGCCGCAAAGGCGGCGAAGCACGACCCAGCAATGACGACCGATACCAGAATTCCCGTCTCACACGCCACGCGTGATCTAGTCAAAGCCCAGAAACGCGGTGGAGAAACATACGACGATCTCCTCCGGAATATGGTCACGCAATACGATCCAGACGAGGCGAAGAACTAACTGGGGTGCCTGAGTCGTGACTCGCTAAGAAGAATCGAATGACGCGAGGGGAAGGCCCTAAACCAATCCCCAACGCGTCAAACCGACCAATCAGGAGCGAACCGGGGAACGGCGCTCCGTATGCCTGCCTTCGCAGGCGTACGGTAAATGCGTTTTCCTCACTCGCGTTCGCTCCGGGTTCGCCGGACCCAAAATCGGCGACACACCGAACGAATGCAAATCGACACCAACGTTCACCGCGAACGCATCGACTACGACTACCCGTACGCCGATACCCTCACCGAGGGTGAGGAAGAGCTCTACTGGTCCGCAACGAAGGACGCAGAAGACGCGCTTGCGCGAATCGCAAACGTCCAAGAGCGTCGGAAGGGTGAGAACGGAGAAATTCGATCCGTTCTCCTCTCTGATGAATTTCGAGAACTCGACGACGCGATCAAACAACTCGATGAGGCCACAACACTTCTACACCTCATCGAAAGGGCTGCAGAGTGGACGGAAAAACGGGAGGGAACCCGCTCCAAGTCGCTAAACGAGATTTTCCACGAGCCGGAGATTCCGTCGAACCACGCTGAGGTGCAGGATGAGTGAAGCTGACGGACGCCGAAGTACCTTTGAGGGTTCCGAGGTTCAGGACAGAAGAGGTCCTATGAGCGAGAACCTCGAACCCACGACGCCTGCCGAGGCCGTGGAGTGGTACCTCGCTGAACGAGAGTCGGACCTCTCTGAGAAGTCACATCAGAACCAGGGTTATCGGCTGGAACGGTTCCTTGAGTTCTGTACCGAATACGAAATCGAGGAGATGAACGCCTTGACTGGCAGAGATCTCCATCGCTACCGCACCTGGAGAAGTAAAGACATCCAGCCAGTTACTCTCCAAGGTGAGCTTCAAACGTTCCGGGTCTTCCTCGAATTCTGTGCGTCTATCGAGGCTGTCGAGCCCGGGCTGAGAGAGCGCGTCAAACTTCCCGATATCGATTCGGGCGAAGAAGCCCGTGACGTGTTTCTGAAGGCCAACCGAGCCGAAGAGATCCTGGATCATCTTGAGCGGTTCTCGTACGCCAGCCGAGACCATGTCATCATGGCTCTTCTCTGGCACACTGGGATCC
Source organism: Halorubrum saccharovorum DSM 1137 (assembly GCF_000337915.1). GTDB lineage: Archaea > Halobacteriota > Halobacteria > Halobacteriales > Haloferacaceae > Halorubrum > Halorubrum saccharovorum. The sequence goes on along the minus strand of NZ_AOJE01000066.1, from coordinate 28,237 downwards.
GACTCGGGAGCCTGCGAACGTTCGACGTCGAGAATTTCGATCCGGAGCAGCAGTGTCTCGACTTACGGCATCAGCCGGAATCGGATACTCCGTTGAAAAACAAACAGGCTGCGGAGCGTTCGATCGCGGTGGGCCCACATTACTGTGACGTGATTCAGGACTACATCGACCACAATCGTCAAGAATCAACTGACGATCACGGTCGACGTCCTCTCATCACTAGCCAGTACGGACGTCTCAGCGATCCGTCGATCCGGGAAACGATCTACCGTCTCACTCAGCCGTGCGAAATCGGTGAATGTCCTCACGACAGGGAGCCAGAGACGTGTAAATGGAGACAGCACAGTCAGCGGGCTGGTTGTCCCTCGTCTCACTCTCCACACGACATCCGTCGTGGATCGATCACGCAGCACCTGCGAACTGGGACGCCCCAAGAGGTCGTTACTGACCGATCGAACGTGTCGAAGGAGATCCTCGATCAGCACTACGACGAGCGTACTGAGCGCGAAAAAATGCAGATTCGCCGTGACTTCATAGAGGGGATGTAGTCGGATGATACACTCCACTCCACGCGGAAACGGTGCGTCTTCTACCATAGCCTCGGCAGGCACCCGTATTGAGCAAGCCCCCGCGAGTCCACTCCGATTCCTCCGTTATACCGGTTGTTCTTAAACTCGGAGTAGAAACACTCTACTGCGCGTTAACGTCAAAATACCGATCCGGACCCCTCCCCTCGAAGAAACGATTAGTTGCGGGGTCCGAAGGCGGGTCGCCGCAGTCGTGCGGTTCTCTAAGGGGTGAGAACCGATGACCGCGTCCGAGGAAACGGCCCTCGACCCGGTCTGCTGTGAGTTCTGTGGACTTCCGATCGATGAGAGTGAACGCGAGCAGCGTCCGGCTCTCGACAAGAGAGAGTGCCAACCGTGATCCGGCTGGACCTCACGAATGACGGCGAGGCACCGCCTGCGCCGCGACCGTCGCGGTACCGAACGCTTCCGTGCCGTCGACCTACTAGTCGACCGAGGTTGACCGCATCTCGGAACGACATCCAGAACTACCCGTAGAAAAGACAAATACACTAATATTCTACATATATACCGTATTCTGTGTACTAATATACAAAAATCTACTACAGATGATGCCATATATGTCTTTAAATTATTCATAAGCCAAACCTTATGTAACCTCCTATTAGTCTCTGCATTGCCATGTCCGACGAAGACATACCACGACGCGACTACCTGAAGTTGGCCGCCTTCAGCGGCGGCATCGCCGGGCTCGCCGGCTGTGGGAGCTTGGAACAGGAGGCGAGCGAAGCGACCGATGGGGAAACGGCCACCGCGACGGCCACGGAGACGAGCGACCCGTCGCCGGCCCAGATACCGGAGGTCAGGATGGAGACCGCGGACTACGTCGGCGCCCGCCAGTTCGACAACGCAAACTACGAGCGGATACACGCACACCGAAAGCAGCGCGCCATCGAGACGCTACTGTCCGACCCGGATGTCAACGAGATCGTCAGCGACTGGATCGGCGGCTTCGAGGTGTACGAGGTGCTGTCGAACCACTTGGAGACGGTTAGCCTCCAGGGCCCCACGAATCTGAGCATCGAGGAGAGCGGCTTCCCGGACGGCGAGGAAGCGGAGTTCGAGATCACGGCGGAGAATCGACAGACCGTGTACGGGCTGATCGACCGTCACCGCGACGAGATCGTCGCGCTAGAGATCACCGATCCGGAGGACGTCAGTTGGACGAAGACGCAGAGTCCCGACGAAATTGAGATCGGACAGATGATCCACGAGACCGACGCCGTGCAGGACGCGTTCGGCGACGTGACGGAGATGAGCTGGTATCCGTCGTGGAAGAGCGCGGGCGGCGGGTTCACCGGTCTCGGTCAGGCCGACCTGCAGCACGGCAACGGCGCGACGGCCGTGATGTACGTACAGGACGGCGACGAACTGCGGATCATCAGCGCGTTCATCGACGGGTCCGGGGACGAACCCGAGATCGTCAACGTCGTCGTCCTCGACGACGCCGTCGAGTACCCGCTGCACGAGATAGCGGCGGCGATCGAACCCGCCGAGGCGTCGGTTCTGGACGCCGTTCCGAACGTCCCGATGGCACAGCGGCCCTACTACACCGCCAACGGGGGGTACCACCGGATCGAACCCCCCGAGGAGTCGTTCGAGCAGGACAGCTGGTCCATCGAGTGGACGCCCGCCGAGTATCAGGGGGCGACTATCTCGGGGTCGTACGAGGACAGCCCCGTCTTCGAGGCGATGAACACGCCGATCACCATCACGGGCTACTACCTACCTCCGCGCGAGGGACGGAACACCCGCGAGTGGTACTTCCCGGACGACGAACCCGTGTTCAACGGCGACCTCATGTTCTGGGACGTCCACGGTACTGATTTCGGCGGTCCGGGACTGATCGGCAAACTCGACTTCCCGGCGACCGGCGACACCCCGAGCGGGTTCCAGCTCAAGAGCCACTACCACACCGGCGCGGTCGGCCTGGAGAGCGTCGACTTCCACTCGGGAGTTCGGTTCGGGCCGTACAACTACGACATCGCCTACGAGTTCTACGACGACGGCGTGTTCTCTCCGGTGTTCCGTCGGACCGGTCCGGGGTTCGTCAACCAGTTCGTTAACAAGGTGCAGGCGAACGACGACACGTACGGGGAGGACGGAAACTACGAGGAACCGGTGGTTCAACATTACACCTCGACGCAGGCGATCGATATCACGCCCGGCACGGAGGACGGCGTCGAAGTCGAACTGTTCGACGGCGACGAGTGGACGACGCCCGAAGAGGAGTTCTACGTCGAGGGCGAACGAGGGATGATCGCCCGGTTCGGCAACCCGGACGGCTCGGAGACGGTCGACGTTCCCCTCGACGGCGACATGGAACTCGTCGTGGTTCAGCGCGACGAGAGCGAGATCGGTCCCGGCGACGCCACCGCACAGCGGCTCGAAGACGAGGAGACGCCGTCGGAGCTCTACCACCCGGCGCAGTACGTCGACGGCGACTCCATCCAAGGCGAGCGCGTCATCGTCTGGCTGCTGATGATCGGCGCCACCAATCAGATGCCTCACCCCGCGGGGACGACGAACTTCACCACGACCGCACAGCTGTCGCTGTCGGGGTACTGAGACCGAATCCAGATGTGTCCACCGAACGGCCGTGCGACTCGCGACGACTGGGAGACGCCGCTCTCGCGGCGGGCATTCGTCCGCGCAGCGGTGGCGACCGGTGGGAGCGCCGCGCTGTCGGCCTGTCTCGGCGAGGAGTCGTCGCTGGACGCTCCCGAGGGAGCGACGAATCCCGCGTCGCTTCCCGACCGACAGCACGCGTGGAACGGGTCGTTGCCGACCGATGACGACGGTAACGTCCGGCCGCCCGAACACCACGTCTTCCTCGGGCTGGCGCTGTCGAGCGACCCGGACGACGCGGCGCGCGAGACGGTGGCCGCGGCGCTCGCCGACGTCGAACGGGCGGTCGAGCGCAGCGCCGACGGGGTCCTGTTCACGCTGGGCTACACGCCGGCGTACTTCGACAGGTTCGAGCCGTCCCTCGCCGACGCGGTCGATCTGCCGGCTCCCGATCCGATCGTCGCCCTCACCGTCGAGAGCCAGGTGACGGTCGACACGGACGACGCGCTGCTTCATCTCGCGAGCGACGACGGTGCCGCGATACTCGCTGTCGAAGAGGCGCTGTTCGGTGAGCGTGACCGGCTCAACGGACGGTCGCTGTCGGCGACGCTCGACTCGGTGTTCGATCGATCGACCCGCCGGACGGGGTTCGTCGGCCCCGGGATGCCCGCCGACCGGCAGGAGGGCCTCGACGGCATCCCCGACGGGGAGCCCGTCCCCGAGGAGGCACCATTCTTCATGGGCTTTCGCTCGGGGTTTCGTGAGAATCAGGCGACCGAGGACCGGGTGACGATTCGGGAGGGCCCGTTCGCCGGCGGGGCGACCCAGCACTTCGAGACCATCGCACTCGACCTTGAGGTCTGGTTCGAGGACAACGACCACTCCCACCGCGTCGCACGGATGTTCAGCCCCGCGCACGCCGAACGCGAGGCGGTCGGCGAGTACGGCGAGAAACTCGGCACCGCGACCGGCGTCGCGGGGGTCGTAGACGAAATCCATGATCACGCTCGCGAGTACGGTGCCGTGGGGCACGCTCAGAAAGTGGCCCGGGCGCGCGAGGACGGCGAACCGCTGCTGCTTCGGCGAGACGTCAACACGACCGACGGCGACATCGCCGGCGTCCACTTCGTCTCGCTGCAGCGCGGCATCGGCGAGTTCAGGCGCGCACGCGAGGCGATGCTCGGCGAGGAGTTCGGCCAGTACGGACTCGGTCCGCGGCAGAGCAACGGTATTCTCCAGTACCTCCGCGTCCGTCGGTGGGGGAGTTACCTCGTCCCGCCGCGGACGCACCGGGCGCTCCCGACGCCGGTCCCCGACGGGAACGCGGAGCCGAGTCGCTGAGAGCGCTTCGCGCTCGCCGCGCTCCGGGGACCGACGGTCCCCCGCCGTGTTCGCGTAAACGCCAGCCGCGGTTCTCGTCGCTCAACGCTCGCGTTCGAAGAGGTCACTCCGACCCCGGCCCCGACTCCTGCACCCGCCTCGCGACGACCGCGAAGAGCCCTAGCCCGATCAGGTAGAGGCGCCAGCCGCCGTTCGCGACCGGGAACCGTCGATCCACCGGCTCCTCGGTGACGACGTCCGGGTCCCGCGGCTCGACCGGGTTGTTGACGTGGACAGTCTCGGTCGACCCCGTCGCTCCGGCGTCGACGCTCCGCGCGCCCGTCTCCGGGTCGATCCGCACGTCGACGAAGGTCTGCACGAAGCCGTCGGCGGTCGAGAGCAGGATCTCGCCGTCGAGCGCGAGGAACTGGTCCCGAAGCGGCCAGAAGAGGTTCACCCCGTCGAGGTGGGTCCAGTCGAGTGCGACGTGCGCGGAGACGTGGACGAAGATCGCCACCCACGCGACCGCGACCCATCGGTCGGAGAGCCGGTCGCGGACCAGCGATCGGTTCCGAACGCGGGTGTCGTAGTACAGACAGAGCGCGCCGATCGCGGGAACGACGAGGTTGTGTCCGACCGTCCGGTGAGCGCCGGGCATGACCGGCCCGAGGAAGCTGTCGACCTCGGGGAGAACCAGCACGACGAGGAGGGCCGCGAGCGCCCGTCGGTCGTAGTAGTCTCCGAGCAACGCCGCAGCGAGCAACAGCGCGAACCCGGCGTGAACGACCGTCGAGGGCACTACTCGGTCACCTCCCGTCGTCCGAACCGGACCGCGAGTGTCGCCGCCGCGGCCGCGACGACGACCAGCTGCCACCCGCTCCGGACGAGCGACAGCTCGCGGTCGGCGTCGAGCGAGAGCCCCGGTCGCCCGTCGGGGTTCACGAAGGTCGGAATCGCGTGCGAGTCGGTCGTTCCCGGACTCGCGAGCGGGAGGATTTTTCGGCCGTCAGCGCCGAGCGCGACGAACGTCTGGACGATCCCCTCCTGCGTCGAGAACACGAGTCGCCCGTCGATCCGGTAGTAGGCGTCGTGGACGGGGTACAGCAGGTTCGCCCCCGCCGACCCGAACAGGTCAGAACCGATTCCGGCGACGAGGAACGCCGCGAGCGCCACCCACGCGACCCGCGCCCCGCGCCACCCGAACCGGGCGCGGAGCCGGGACTCCCCGCGCACGGCGGTGTCCCAGTGGAGCGCCGCCGCCGCGAACAGGGGGAGCCAGAGGGCGTGGAGAAGCGCGTTCGTCGCCCCCGGAACGACGAGGCTCGCGACCGCGTCGAGGTCGGGGGCGATCGCGGCCGCGACGACGACCGCGACCGCCCGCCGGTCGAACGCGGCGCCGAGCAGGGCGGCCGCCAGCAGCGCGCCGACGGCGGCGGCGACGAGCGTCGGAGCCATACCACTCCTGACGGTCGCACGAGAATAAGCGCTCCGGGGGTCGAGCGCACCGCGATCGCGGACGGGTCAGGAGCCGTCTCTATCCCGAGTCGGCGCGTCGTCTCCGGCCGTGTCGTTGTCCGATTTCGGCTCGACGGCGTCCGCCGGGACGAACTCATCAGGTTCGGGTGGTGTAGGTTCGGAAGGTGTAGGTTCGGCGGACCCCTCGTGTGCCGGTTCACCATCTCCCGGCACGCCGTCAGTCGCCGTCGACTCGTCGGTCGTCGTCGAGCCGTCGACCGTCACCGAATCGTCAACTGCCGTCCCTTCGTCCCCCCTCGGTTTCCCGAGCAGCGCGGTCGCCATCTGTCGGCAGACGTACGCGACGATGTTCGTGACGTGCAGCGCCACGAGCACCGCGACGACTCCGACCGGAACCGCCAGCAGCGCCTCGGGGAGCGTGTCGATCGCCCACGTCACCGGCTCCCCGTTGGACTCGCCGAAGTTCGCCACGTAGGGGTACCGCAGCGGGGCGAGAACCAGCGGGATACCGTTCGCGAGCGCGAACAGCGGGACGAACGCGAGGGCGGTGACGAAGAACTTCAGCGAGAGGAAGCCGACGCCCCGCCACGTCGACGCCGCGTCGACGTACTTCCGGACCCCCGCGATCGCGCCGTCCGCGTCGTCGGGCACGTCGTCGTATCGGTCGAGGTCCGTGCCCAACAGCCGGTTGGCGAGCCAGCGCTCGAAGCCGGCGGCGATGCGGGCGCCGAGGAGGGTCGCGACGAGGATGACGAGCCCGACGAGCACCACCGAGAGCAGGAGTCCGAACGCGAACCCGAACGAGAACAGCATCGAGTAGACGAACCCGAGCGGGATCGCGAGCAGGAGGTACAACAGGTGTCTGTACGTTCGGCCGTCGACGAGGACGCCGACGACCGGGAGGGTCGAGAGCGAGCGGAGGGAGACCATGCGCGACCGTAACGTTTCTCCCCGCCGACATAAATCGGTCGCAATCGACGGGGCGGGAGGTGGAGAAACGGGTCACCCCGACGCGCCGCGCCGCGATCGCCTACCCGATGAAGAAGTCGATCGCGTCGCTGGTCGAGCGCCCCTTGTACAGCTCCGAGTAGCCGCAGTCAGCGCACGAGACCACCGTGAATCGGCGGTTCTGTACGTCGAACATCTTGGTGAGGCCGGTGCCGCTCGTGGCAATCTCGTCCGTCTCGGTCTCCTCGCCGCCGCATTTCGGACAGCCGTGGCCGTCGCCGGCGGCGATCGAGTCGGGACGGTCGTCAGTCGCGCGGTCGCGCGTGTCAGCCGAGCGACCCCGATCGTCGGTCGCGCGGTCGCGGTCGTCGGTCCGTTCGTCGGTCCGGTCGTCGTCGAAGACGGAGTACTCCGTCTCGCTGTCGTCGGAGGGCATCGTCGTCACCTGCTCCCGCGACGACTAAACCTCTTGTGGCGCTACTCGTCGATCTCGTCGACCAGGTCGTCGGCGACGCCGACGTAGCTCGCCGGAGTCAGCGCCTTCAGCTCCTCGCGGACGCCCTCGTCGACGTCGAGGTCGTCGAAGAGGTCGCGGAAGTCGTCGAGGGTGACGCGCTTCCCGCGGGTGAGCTCCTTCACGCGCTCGTAGGCGCCCGTGTCCCCCTCGCGCCGGAGGATCGTCTGGACGGCCTCGCCGATCACCTCGGGGGTCCCCTCTAGCTCCTCGCGCATGACGGTCTCGTTCGGGACCACCGTTTCGAGCCCGTCGCCGGCCTTCGAGTAGCCGATCAGGCAGTGGGCCAAGGCGGCGCCCACGTTGCGCTTGACGGTCGAATCGGAGAGGTCGCGCTGGAGCCGCGAGGTCGTCACGTAGTCGGCGAGGAAGGTGAGGTCCGAGTTCGCCTTCGAGAGGTTCCCCTCGCTGTTCTCGAAGTCGATCGGGTTCACCTTGTGCGGCATCGTCGATGAGCCGGTCTCGCCCTCGACGGTCCGCTGGCCGAGGTAGCGGTCGGAGACGTACAGCCACGCGTCCAGGTCCAGATCGAGGAGGACGTTGTTGACCCCGCGCAGCGCGTCGAACAGCGCCGCGAGATCGTCGCAGGGGTTCACCTGCGTCGCGAGCGGCGTGTGTTCCAGATCGAGCCCGCGCACGAACGACTCGGCGAACGCCCGCCAGTCGACCTCGGGGTAGGCCGCGTCGTGGGCGGCGTAGGTGCCCGAGGCGCCGGCGAGCTTCCCGGAGAGGTCGCCGTTCGCGACGACGACCCGACCGAGCGCGCGGCCGAGCCGCGAGGCGTACACGGCCATCTCCTTGCCGAACGTCGTCGGCGTCGCCGGCTGGCCGTGGGTGCGGGCCAGCATGGGGGTGTCCCGGTGCTCTCGCGCGAGGTCGGCGAGCGCGTCCCGGACCTCGCGGATCGCGGGCACGACCGCCTCGCTCACCGCCCGCTTCACCAGGAGGCGGTGCGCGAGGTTGTTCACGTCCTCGCTCGTGAGCCCGAAGTGGATCCACGGGTACAGCGCCTCGCTGTCGGCGATAGCGCCGGACTCCTCGAACTCGTCGAGCCGGACCCGCAGGAAGTACTCGACCGCCTTCACGTCGTGGTTGGTCGCGTCGTACCCCTCGGCGCCCTCGACCTCCAGCGCCTTGATCAGGCGAGCGTCCTCGACGGAAAAGTCGTCGTAGACCGCTCTGAGGGCCTCTTCGGCCGCCTCGTCGATCGCGATCGGAGTCGCGTCGAGCGCGGCGAGTTCGATCAGGTACTCGACCTCGACGCGGGCCCGGGAGCGCATGAGCGCGGCCTCGCTCGCGTACGGCGACAGCGGCGCGGTCCGGGAGGCGTACCGCCCGTCGAGCGGGGACACCGCCGCGAGCGGGTCCGAGCGCGACAGCCCGGGGATCGGTTCGTCGGCCGTCGGCGTGGAGTCGTCGGCCGTCGGCGTGGAGTCGTCGGTCATGTCCGCGACTGCCGCCGGAGCCAGCAAAAGCGTGTCGATGGGGAATCGCACGGACGTGGATCCGTTTTCGATCTCTGCCGGGAACACAGCCGAGAGATATCCGCAAACGTGGATACACCACCGGTCCGGACCGCAATCGATATACGCGATCGGTCGGACCACTCGCGTATGAAGATCGCCGGACTCGCGAGCAACCGGGGGCGGAACCTCAGACACATCGCCGACGCCGCGCCGGGGGGCGCGGAGTTGTCGGTCGTCCTGACCAACCGCGAACAGGCGCCCGTGCTGGAGGCCGCCACGGAGCGGCGGATCCCCACCGAGGTCGTCGAGCGCGAGGCGGACGAGTCGCGAGAGTCGCACGAGCGACGGATCTTGGACCGACTGGCGGGGTACGACTTCGATCTGGTCTGTCTGGACGGCTACATGCGCGTGCTCACCGACGAGTTCCTCGACGCGACCCCCACGACGCTGAACGTCCACCCCTCGCTGTTACCCGCGTTCCCCGGCGCGGACGCCCACGAGCAGGTGATCGACGCCGGCGTCCGCACGACCGGCTGTACCGTCCACGTCGCCACCGAGGAGGTCGACGCCGGCCCGATCGTCACGCAGGAGCCGGTGCCCGTCTACGAGGGCGACGACGCCGACGCGCTGAAGGACCGTGTGCTTCACGACGCCGAGTTCACCGCGTACCCGCGGGCGGTGCGGTGGTTCGCGGAAGGTCGGGTGACGGTCGAGCGCGACGACGACGACGCGCCCGTGAGCGTGACCGTCGACGGCGACGCCGGCGGCGACTTCCCCGAGCGCCGGTTCGTCTCCGAGGAGCGCGCCGACACGCTGCGGTACGGGGAGAACCCCCATCAGGACGCCGCGCTCTACGTCGACGACGGCTGCGAGGAGGCGAGCGTCGTCGACGCGCCACAGCTGAACCCCGGCGCGAAGGGGATGGGGTACAACAACTACAACGACGCCGACGCCGCGTTGAACCTCGTCAAGGAGTTCGACGATCCCGCCGCCGCCGTGATCAAGCACACGAACCCGGCCGGCTGCGCGACCAGCGACGCGCTCGCGGACGCGTACGACCGCGCGCTCCGCACCGACGCGAAGTCCGCGTTCGGCGGCATCGTCGCGCTGAACCGCGAGTGCGACGCCGACACCGCCGACGCCGTCGTCGACTCCTTCAAGGAGGTCGTCGTCGCGCCCGGCTACACCGACAGCGCGCTCGACGTGCTCCGAGAGAAGAAGAACCTCCGCGTGCTCGACGTGGGGCCCCTCGGCGAGGGCGACGACCGCTTCTCCGAGCGGTTCACCGAGAAGCCGGTCGTCGGCGGGCGACTCGTGCAGGAGCGGGACCGCCAGTCGCCGACCGCCGCCGACCTCGACGTGGTCACCGAGCGCGAACCCACCGACGAGCAGCTGGAGACGATGCTGTTCGCGTGGAAGACGCTCAAACACGTGAAATCGAACGGCATCCTGTTCGCGACCGGGACGGAGACGGTCGGCGTCGGGATGGGACAGGTGTCCCGCGTCGACGCCGTCACGCTCGCGGCGATGAAGGCGGAGAAGGACGCCGACGGGAAGTCCGCCGAGGGCGCGGTGATGGCCTCGGACGCCTTCTTCCCCTTCCCGGACGCGATCGAGGAGGCGGCCGAGGCCGGCATCGAGGCCGTTATCCAGCCCGGCGGCTCCGTCAACGACGAGGACGTGATCGCCGCGGCCGACGAACACGACATGGCGATGGCCTTTACGGGCTCGCGCTGCTTCCGCCACGACTGAGGCGATCGGCACCGGTGTGCCCGCGGTCGATCACTCCTCGACCGGCTCCATCCCGCGGATCTCGAAGCGGGCACCGCCCGCGTCGCTCTCAGTCACGGACACCTCCCAACCGTGCGCCGAGACCACCTGTTGGATGATCGTCAGTCCGAGTCCGGTCCCGGACTCGCCGGTGGTGAACCCGTCGACAAACACCTGGTCGCGCTCGTCTTCGGGGATCCCCGCGCCGTCGTCCTCGACGTAGACGCCGTCGCCGTCGTCCAGATCGCCGACGCGGATCGTCACTTCCTCGCCCCCGTGTTCGAGCGCGTTCCGGAACAGGTTCTCGAACACCTGCTGGAGGCGGCTCCAGTCGCCGAGGACGACGCGGTCGGTGTCGACCTCCAGCGTCGCGTCGGCCGCGTTCACGAATGACCAGCACTCCCGAGCGAGCTCGTCGATCCGGATCTCCTCGCGGCCGCCGATCGTCTGTCCCTCGCGGGTGAGGAACAGCAGGTCGTCGATCAGCGACTCCATCCGATCTATCGCGTCGCGGCACCGCTGGAAGTGCTCGGGGTCGCCGGTCCGTTCGGCCATGTCGAGGTAGCCGTCGACGATCCCGAGCGGGTTCCGGATGTCGTGGGAGACGACGCGGGTGAACTCCTCTAACTGGTCGCGCTGTTGCTGTATCCGCTCGGTGGCCTGCTTCTGAAATATCTCGTAGCTCACCCACTGAGCCATCAGCTCCACGAACGTCTCCTCATCCTCGGAGAAGGGACGGTCGCGCGCCTCCGCGTCCGCGAAACAGAAGGTACCGTACACCTCGCGGTTGACGACGACCTTGGCGCCGATGTACGTCTCCAGCCCGAACTCCTCGTAGGCGGCGTCGTCTTCCCACCCCTCGACGCGCGCGTGCTGGACCGTCAACGCGCCGTCGACGTCGACCGTCTTCCTGCAGTACGCCTTCGACAGCGGGCAGCTCCGCCCCGGTTGGAGCAGTTCGTGGTCGCCGCTCGCCGCCACGATGTGCTGGGTATCGTCGTCGATCTCGGTCAGAAAGCCGGTCTCGACGCCGAGATACACGCAGCCCAGGTCGAGGAGGTCCGGGAGCTTGCTCTCGAACGACCGCTCCTGCTCCGCGGTGATCCGGTACATCCGGCGCAGGGCGTCGCCCTCGGACAGTTCCACGTCATCCATCGTCCATCACGGCTCTTGGTTTCAAAACACTGGCTACGTCGCATTAAACCGGCGGGTTTCGTCGATATCCGGCCGGCGACGGCCCGCAGATCGCGCCCCTCGATCCCCGCTACTCGTACGCCGCGATACCGGTCAGGTCCTCGCCGAGCACGAGCGTGTGGATGTCGTGGGTGCCCTCGTAGGTGTACACCGTCTCCATGTTCGCCATGTGGCGCATCGGCGAGTAGTCGGTCGTGATCCCGTTGCCGCCGAGCATCTCCCGGGCGACCCGCGACTGGTCGCGCGCCGTGCGGACGTTGTTCCGCTTCGCCATCGAGACGTGCTGGGGGGTGAGGTCGCCGCGCTCCTTCAGCTCCGCGAGCCGGTACGCGAGCAGCTGGGCGGTGGTGATCTGGGTGGCCATCTCCGCGAGCTTCTCCTGTTGGAGCTGGAACCGGGCGATCGGCCCGCCGAACTGGTCGCGGTCGAGCGCGTATTCGCGCGCCTGTTCGAAGCAGTCCCGCGCCGCCCCCACCGCGCCCCACGCGATCCCGTAGCGGGCCTGCGTGAGACACGAGAGCGGCCCCTTCATCCCGGAGACGCCGGGCAGGACGTTCTCCTCGGGGACGCGGGCGCCCTGTAAACTGATCTCGCCGGTGATCGAGGCGCGCAGCGAGAGCTTGTCGCCGATCTCGTTCGTGGTCACGCCGTCGCGGTCCGTCTCGACGAGGAAGCCGCGGACGGGGGCCTCGTCGGCCCCCGCGCCGTCCTCCCCGTCGACCGATCCGGCTCCCGACTCGTCGCGCGCCCAGACCACCGCTACGTCGGCGATCGGTGCGTTCGTGATCCACGTCTTCGAACCGTCGAGGACGTAGGCGTCGCCCTCCTTCCGCGCCGTCGTCTCCATCCCCGCGGGGTCCGAGCCGTGGTCCGGCTCCGTCAGGCCGAAACAGCCGACCGCCTCGCCCTGGCCGAGCGCCGGCAGCCACCGCTCCTTCTGTTCGTCGCTGCCGTAGGCGTGAATCGGGTACATCACTAAGGCGCCCTGCACGCTCGCCATCGACCGGAGCCCCGAGTCGCACGCCTCCAGCTCCTGCATCAGGATTCCGTAGGCCGTCTCGGAGACGTTCGGCAGCCCGTATCCGTCGAGGTTCGGCGCGTAAAACCCCATCTCGCCCATCTCCTCGATCAGGTCCGTCGGGAACGTCCCCGCCTGGAAGTGGTCGCCGATGTCGGGTCGCACCCGCTCGTCGACGAACTCCCGGGCCGCGTCGCGGATCAGCCGCTCCTCTTCGCCGAGGTCGGCCTCTAGTCCCACGTAATCGAGCATGATCGGTAGTGCGCAACCGCCGGACAAAACGGTTCTGGAGGGCGAGAATCGAAGTGGTCGTCGCTGCGACGCGGTCGCCGCTACGACAGCTGCTCGCGCGCGAACTTCGCCAAGAGCGGGACGTCGTCGAGGTGGAGCAGCTTCGCCATCGACGCCTTCTCCCCGCGGTTCGCCTTCTCGAGCGTGTTCTCGTCCGCCCGTCGGAGGTCGCGCATGAACCGGTCGTAGCGCTCGTTGGGGGCGAGGTACAGCAGCCGCGTGAGCATCAGCCGCGACTTCATCCGCGGGGCCACGTCGCGGTGCCAGAGCCGCTCGTAGACGGCCAGGCTCTCGGCGTCGAGGCGGCGCTCCGAGTCGGTGAGACACCGGTCCACGGTGGCCGCGGCGGCGCGAGCCGACTTCATCCCCTTGTGGATCCCCTCGCCCCACAGCGGGTCGATAGAGGGGACCGTGTCGCCGATCGCGAGGAAGCGGTCGGTGTGCATCTCGTCGGGCATCTGGATGTGCGCCGAGCCGCGGTGGATCTTCCCGTCGATCTTCTCGGCGTCGGCGAAACGCGGGTCGCGGTCGACCCACGCGTCGAGGTAGCCGTCGACGGTCTGGCTCTCCTGTGCGAACTCGCGGTGGCGGTCGTTCTGGATGTAACAGAGCCCGACCTTCGCGGTGTCCTCGCCGGTGGCGAAGATCCACGAGTAGCCGCCGGGCGCGATGTCGTGGTCGAGTCGGAGCATCATCGCCCGCCGGAGGTCGGCGTACTCCGGGTGGTTCATCTCGACGCCCTCCATCTCGTACTCGATGCCGATCGCCTGGTTCTCGCGTTCGAGGTCGACCACGTCGAGCGCGCTCGCGATCGGCGCCGCGGGACCCGTGGCGTCGACGACCACCTCGGCGTACACCTCCTCGTCGCCGTTGTACCGCACCCCCTCGATGACGCCGTCGTCGTCGAGGATCGGCCGCGAGACCCGCGAGTCGAAGCGGTACTCGGCGCCGTTCTCACGGCCGTCCGCGACGAGGAACCGCTTGAACTCGGCGAACTCCAGCACCGCGCCGGGCTGGTAGCTCTTGTAGTGGCTGTTGGGCGACTCCAACACCACGTCGTCGGTGTACGACATCACCACGTCGTCGGGGACCCCGAAGGAGGACATCATCGACGGGAACGTCCCGGCGGTCGATTTGTTGCTCTGGCGGGGGAACTCGTCTTCCGACTCCGTTTCGAGAACGACGACGTCGTAGCCTCGCGTCGCCAGGTCGCGAGCGCACTGGGCGCCCGCCGGTCCGGCACCCGCGATCACGACGTCGTAGCGATCAACCATATACCCGTGAATACGGACCCACGTAATTAGGCTTGCTGAAACCGGTCGCAAACAGGTCGTAACCCGGCTCGGTCGGCAGATTTTGGCGGTTCGATGAGGTCGGAATTCTGACGGGGATCGCGGTCCCGATCAGAAACGGTGTCGGCCGAAAACGGGGATACCGCGAAGGGATTTCCCGCGTGCTCGCCGGCGGTTCAGTAGAACTCTCGGACGAGGTCCGTCGCGCCCTCGGGCGCGCCGTCCGGGATGACGGACATGTCCTCGTCGACGCCGTGACGCTCGTGGTACGGCACCGACTCCTCGTCCTGGTAGATGATCCCCTGGTGCTCCGTGTCGTCGTCGAAGATGACCTCTTTGGCGGCCTGCTTGTCGCTGGGGTCGTGGTCCGTTTCCTTCAGGTCGACCAGCGAGTCGCGGAAGTAGTCGTAGGTGTCAACGTCGTTGAACGTGACGCACGGCGAGTAGACGTTCACGAAGCCGAACCCGTCGTGTTCGACCGCCTTCTGGATGATCTCTTGGTGGCGGAGCGCGTCCGAGGAGAACGACTGCGCGATGAACGTCGCGCCCGACGCCAGCGCCAGCGCGTGCGGGTTCACCGGGGGCTGTTTGGGGCCCTCGGGGCTCGTCGAGGTCTCGAAGTCCTCGCGCGAGGTGGGCGAGGCCTGCCCCTTCGTCAGCCCGTAGATGCGGTTGTCCATCACGACGTACGTCATGTCGACGTTCCGCCGGACGGCGTGGACGAAGTGGCCCGCGCCGATGGAGTAGCCGTCGCCGTCGCCGCCGGCGACCATCACTTCGATGTCGGGACGGGCCATCTTGACGCCGGTCCCGACCGGGAGCGCGCGTCCGTGAACGCCGTGGAGCGCGTAGCTGTGCATGTACGTGCCGATCTTGCCGGAACAGCCGATCCCGGCGACGACGAAGGTGTTGTCGGGGTCGTTGCCCGTCTCCGCCAGCGCCTTCATCATCCCGTTCATGGTGCCGAAGTCGCCGCATCCCGGACACCACGTCGGCTGCTTGTCGGACTTGAAGTCGGTGAATCGAATGTCTGAGCTCATTGGTTACGCCTCCACCCCCTCCGCGAGGGTCGCCTTGATGTCGTCTGCGAGTTCGTCCGCCTTGAATCGCACGCCGTTGTACTTGTTCACCCGATCGACGCGCTCTAACACGTCGTGTTCGACCAGGTCCGCGAACTGCCCCTGCTCGTTACACTCCACGACGACGACGTTCTCCGCCGCCTCGACGTCTTCGGTCAGATCCGGCCGCGGGAAGATGTACGGGACCGAGAGCACCCGCACGTCGAGGCCGTCGTCCGCGAGGAACTCGACCGCCTCGGCGAGCGCGCCCTCGTTCGACCCCCACGAGATCACGAGCGTGTCGGCGTCCGCGTCGCCGAACTCCCGCGGGCTCCAGTCCTCTCGGTCGCGGGCCGTCTCGACCTTCCGGTTGCGCTTGTCGACCTGATCGACGCGCATCTCCGTGTCCTCGGTCCGGCGCCCCTGCTCGTCGTGTTCGAGCCCGGTGGACATGTGCGCGCCGTCGGCGGTGCCGGGGAACGCCCGCGGCGAGATCCCGTCGTCGGTGATCTCGTGGGGCTGGAAGCCGCCCGACTCGCTCATGTGATCGTCGATCGTCGTCTCGTCGACGACGTTGCCGCGGTCGACCTCCACCTCGTCCATGTCGAAGGTGTCCGGCGTGAACGTCTGCTCGGTGACCGCCATCGAGAGGTCGGCGGTGAGGTAGACCGGAAGCTGGTACTTCTCGGCGAGGTTGAACGCCTCGACCGTCTTCCAGAAGCACTCCGCGATCGTCGTCGGCGCGAGCACGAACCGGGGGACCTCGCCGTGGCCGCCGTACAGCATCTGATTTAAGTCGCCCTGCTCCTGTTTCGTCGGCATCCCGGTCGACGGCCCGGAGCGCATCACGTTACAGATGACGAGCGGCGTCTCCGAGGTCGCGATGAGCCCGAACGTCTCCGTCATCAGGTCGATCCCGGGACCGGACGTGGCGGTCATCGACCGCGCGCCCCCGCGGGCGGCGCCGAGCGCCATGTTGATCGCGGACAGCTCGTCTTCCGCCTGCACGACGTGGCCGCCGTACCGCTCGATACGACCGGTGAGGTACGTCATCACGTCGGTCGCGGGCGTGATCGGGTAGCCGGCGTAGAAGCGGCAGCCGGCCGCGATGGCGCCCATGCCGATGGCCTCGTCGCCGTTGAGGAGGACGTAGTCCTCGTCGGTGGTCTCCAAGTCGTAGTCGAACTCGTGGTCGTACTCGTCGGCGACGTACGACCGCCCGGCGCGGGCGGCCTCCTTGTTGTTGTCGACGAGCTTCTGGCCCTTGTCCGAGAAGCGCTTCTCCAGCGCGGAGTCGAGGTTCTCGATGGGGAACTCGGCGACCTCGCAGGCCGCGCCGAGCGCGACGACGTTCCGCATGATCGCCCCGCCGGCCTCCTCTGCGAGCCGCTTGAGCGGGACGTCGATCCCGATCATCCCCTCCGGGATCTCGACGTCCTGCATCGTGGTCCGCTCGCCGTCGTAGATGATCACCGACCCCTCGTGGAGCTCCTCGAGGTTCTCCTCGATGGTCCGGGGCGTCAGCGCGATGAGGACGTCCAGGCGATCCACGACGCTCTGTACCTTGTCGACGGAGGTTCGCACCTTGTAGGCGGTGTAACCGCCTCGGATCCGTGAGGCGAAGTCCTTCGACGTGAACACGTGTCGACCCGCCCGAGAGAGCGCTTGCGCGAAGATCTTCCCGGTCGAGTCGATGCCGTCGCCGGCCTCACCGCCGACGGCCCAGTTGAAGTCCGCAGGCATGCTATACGGGGGATTTCGCCGGACTCATCAAAAGACTTCTGGAAGGAGCTATCCACCCATTTCTGAACGTTCGTTTATTATCTCGCGAATATTGACGGTTGTGAGGGGCACTACATCCCGATATGTGGATCGTTATTGGACGATCGTTTTCCATATTCCTAACGATCGACCCTCGTGTTTTTGAGGGAGTTCGACGGTCGTCGAGGGGGAGCGGACGGGTTGGTGTCCGGTGAAGCCCCCGACGGTCGCGGCGGCTCCCGATCACGTCCGCGGCGGCTCCCGATCACGTCCGCGGTGGCCCCCGGTGACATCCGCGACGGCGGCGCTTTTCACCGTCGGCTTGCGGTGCGGGCAGCACCGACGGCGACGGGAACACGTTTCTGTCTCCCGACCGGACCGGAGGCATGGACACGACAGCGACGGTCAGATCGGTCGAGACGGTCGGCCGCGACACGTACGCCCTCCGGTTCGACGCGCCAGACGGGTTCGCCGCCGAGCCCGGACAGTTCGTCAAGCTCGGCACCGAGATCGACGGCGAGTCGGTCGCTCGGTTCTACACCCTCTCGTCGCCGACGGTCGGCGACACCTTCGAGGTCACGGTCGGGATCGATCCCGAGGAGGGCGGCGACTTCTCCGCGTTCCTCGCCGACGCCGAGGCCGGTACGGAGATGACGCTCTCCGGCCCGTTCGGCGACCAGCACTACGACGGCGAGCCGCGTGCGGTGGTCATCGCGGGCGGTCCCGGCGTCGGTCCGGCGGTCGCCATCGCCGAGCGCGCGCTCGACGAGGGCGCCGAGGCCGCGGTCGTCTACCGCGACGACGACGTGTCGCATTCGGACCGGCTGGACGCGCTGGAGGAGCGCGGCGCCGCGGTCGCCCTCCTCGACGCTGACGAGGACCTCGACAGCGCGGTCGCAGAGGCGCTGACGGGCGACAAAGGCGAGACCGTCTTCGTGTACGGCTTCGCCGACCTCGTCGCCGACGCCGAGGCCGCCGTCCAGGCCGCCGGCGGCGACGCCGACGCCGCGAAGGTCGAGAACTTCGGGTAGACGACGTATACGGCGGTCCGGCCGATCGGCTATCGAGAGTCGTCGCTCATCGCGAGCCGGGGTTCAGTCCCCGAAGTAGTCGGCGAGGCGCTCGGCGGCCTCGGCGGTCCGAGGCGTTACCAGGGCGAACCGGATCCACTCGTCGCGGGCGGTGCCGAACGCGTCGCCCGGCATCCCGGCGACGCCCGCCTCGTCGACGAGACGCTTGACGTTCGCCATCGTGCCGGGGAAGTCGTCGAAGCGGGCGAGCACGTAGAACGCCCCCTCCGGGCGGGTGTACTCCGCGCCGGCGGCGTCGAGGGCGTCGGTGAAGGCGTCGACGCGGTCGGCGAGCAGGTCGCGGGCCTCCGCGTAGTAGTCGGAGGGCGTCTCCGCGAGCGCGTGGTGGACCGCGTACTGCGAGGGGCGTGCCCCGGTGACGTTCACGAGCATGTGTCGGGTCTTGGCGTCCCCGACGTGTTCCTCTGGGAAGACGCCGTACCCGACCCGGAGTCCGGTGATCGCCATCGACTTCGAGAACCCGCTGGTGGCGATCAGCCGGTCCGACTCCAGCGTCAGCGCCGACTCGAACCCGCCGGTCAGGTCGAAGTGGTCGTACACCTCGTCGACCATCACGAGGGCGTCGACCGACTCCGCGACCGCGACGGCCTCGCGGAGCGCGTCGAGGTCGTAGACGGCGCCGGTCGGGTTGTTCGGCGTGTTCAAGACGACGAGCGCGGTGTCCTCGCTCGCGGCCTCCCGGATCGCGTCGACGTCGAGGCCCCCGTCGCGCGCGGTCGGGACGAGCGTCGACTCCCCGCCGAGCATGTCCACCTTGCCGGGGTAGTACGGGTACACCGGATCCATCAGCAGCGCCTCGTCGCCCGCGTCGCGCTCGAACGCGCGGGCCATCGCGAGGTAGTTCGCCTCACCGGTCCCGTTCGTGACCACCACGCGGTCGGGGTCGACGTTCCGGCGCTCGGCGATCGCCTCGCGGAGCTCCAGCAGCCCCTCGCTCGGCGGGTACTGGAAGGCGTCCGGCGGGAGGTCTGCGTACTCGCGGAGCGCCTCCCGCAGCGCGGCCGGCGGCTCCCAGTCGGGGTTGCCGCTCACCATGTCGATGACGTCTCCTTCGGCCCCGGCCGCGTACTGCATCACGTGGAAGAACTTCGGCTCCTCGTACTCCATGCCGGTCGCTCGGCGGCGGGCGCCGTGGCTCTTTCGGCTGGCCGCCTGCGCGCGTTACGCCGATCGCGCCCGCCGTCCTCATTCGCCGATCGCGCCCGCCGATCCCGTTCGTCGATCGACCCGAGTCGGTGGTTTCACTTACGGTCCCGGCCACCCCGAGGTATGAACAAACGGGGTCACGTTCTCAACGGCCTACTGCTCGCGCTCGGGCTCGGCTTCGTCATCGAGCCCAGCCTCAGCGCGGCCACCGTGCGGACGATCGCCGAGATCACCGTCCCGATCGTGTTGGGGGCGCTGTTCCCCGACGTCGACACCGCCTTCGGCCGCCACCGGAAGACGCTCCACAGCCTCCCGGTGCTCGGGGTCTTCCTCGCGTACCCGATCGTGTTCGGCAACCTCCAGTACGTCTGGATCGGCGTGTTGACCCACTACGTCCTCGACGTGGTCGGGAGCCGCCGCGGCATCGCGCTGTTCCACCCGCTGTCCGACCGCGAGTACGGGATGCCGACCGGCGTGACGACGAGCAGCAAGTACGCGGATCTCGTCACCGTGATCGTCACCGCGGTGGAACTGGCGGTCTTCTGGGCGATCCACACCTACGTCGTGACCCTCGATCTGGACGTCTCCGCGCTCGCCTCGGAGGCGGCCGCGGGGATCGGTATCTGAGGGGACGGAGGGCGCGAGCACTCGCCGAGACTGCGACCGTGGCCTAGTTCGGTCGGTAGTCCGAAAGCGTCCCGGAGTAGACGCTCACGTCGTTGAACCGCCCCTCGTAGGCGACGTTGCTCGGGAGGGTCGGCTCGTCGCCCGAGAGGAACTGCCGGTCGAGCTTCTCCCACGTGTTCTCGTACGCGAGGTGCGCGAACTCCACGAGCCCGCGGAGCTGGTGGCCGGCCCCGCCACGGTGGATCACGGTTCGGGGCCGCGCCTCGCGGAAGGCGTCGACGACCGCGTCGACGCCGTCGAGGGCGCCGTCGAACTCGGTCCACGCCTCGCCGACGGTGCCGGGGAGGTGGGCGTACGACGAGCCGAACCCCGGCTGGTCGGTGGCCTCGGCGATCCGGCGCGTCCGGGCGTTCTGGTGCGGAAGGAGCTTCGTGTTGTACGTCTCGACCGCGTCGATCCGAGCGCCGTGAGCCGCGATCTCCGGTCGAGTGAGCGAGATGGTCGCGAAGCTCGGGTGGGGTGCGAGCACGGCCGCGTCTTGACGGTCGGCCTCGGCCATCGCCGCCTCGAAGGTGATGTAGTCGGGGACGGGCTCGTCTAAGCCGAGAACGAGGATGTGCCGGCGGTTCCCCCAGTCGCCGGTGAACACCTCGCGGGCGGGGATCACTGTCAAGTCGTCGTCGGAGAACCGAGCCGCGCGTTTCCGGATCGTCGGCAGGCGGGTGAAGTGCGGGGCGTACACGAGTGCGTCGATCCCCCGTTCCTTCGCGAGGGCCACGACGTCGTCGTCGAGCACCTTCACGTGGGCGTCGACGCGCGTTCTCGATCGAGTCACGGGCGGACGTTCTTCGTGGCCGAGCAAAGGCGTATCGTTCGACGGCGAGTCCGCTCCCACCCCTGCCGGTCACGGGAGGTCGCGGGGAGATCCGAGCGGCGGCCGGCGGGGGAAACCGTTAATCCCTCGGGGCGGAGAGAGGGTGACATGCCCCGCTGGACGTGCGGAATCGACGGCTGCGACGCCGGCTTCGACGACGTGGAGTCGGCCATCGTCCACCAGACGAACGGCCACCAGCGCCACGAGTGTAAGGTGTGCGGCACGATCGTCCCGGACGGGTACTTCGCGATCCGGCACGCGTTCGACGAGCACACACGCGCCGAGTTCGTGCGCGCGTACGACGCCGACTCCGCGGCGGTCCGCCGCCGCGAGGAGATCAAGCGCGAGATCGAGCGCGAGGCGAACCTCCAGCGAGTCGTCGACCAGTTGGACCGAAGCCCCTGACGGACCCGTCTCGCCCGACCGCGTCGCCCCGGCCTCAAAGCACCCGCTTTCCGAACGCGCTCGCGGCCAGCTCCGTCGCGAGCTCCGCGGTCTCGTTGTGCTGGTCCAGCGTCGGGTTCACCTCGACGAGCTCCATCGACCGGACGGCGTCGCTCTCGGCGACGACCTCCATCGCGCTGTGCGCCTCCCGATAGGTGACCCCCCCGCGGACCGGGGTGCCGACGCCGGGCGCCTCCTTGGGGTCGAGCCAGTCGAGGTCGAGGCTGACGTGAACGCCGTCGACGCCGGCGGACGCCTCGGCCATCGCCTCCTCGGTCACGTCCGTGATCCCGCGCTCGTCGATGTCGGACATCGTGTACGCCGCGAAGCCGTGGTCGCGGATCACCTCGACCTCCGCGTCGTCGACGGAGCGGAGCCCGACCAGCGCGACGTTCTCCGGGTCGAGTCCGGGCGCGTTCGCCCAGTCGGACCCCGCGAACTCGCCGAGCCCGAGCGCGGCCGCGAGCGGCATCCCGTGGACGTTCCCGGAGGGCGTCGTCGCGGGGGTGTTGAGGTCGGCGTGGGCGTCGAACCACACCGCGCCGATGTCCGCGTCGCGCGCGGACCCGGAGAGCGAGCCGATGGCGATCGAGTGGTCCCCGCCGAGCGCGAGGGGCACGTCCCCCGCCGCGAGCGTCTCGCCGACCTCGTCCGCGAGCCGGCGACAGACGTCGGCCGTCTCGCGGAGGAACTTCGCGTCCCCGTCGCGCGGGGGCTCCGCGTCCGGGTCGCGCTCCTCTGCGCGGGGGACCGCGAGGTCGCCCGCGTCGACGGCCTCGACGCCCGCGCCCGAGAGCTGGTCGGCCAGCCCGGCGTAGCGGATTGCTGAGGGTCCCATGTCCACGCCGCGTCGGTTCGCCCCGTAGTCGGTCGGCGCGCCGATGATCCTGACTGTGGTCATGTCCGAGAGAGCGCCCCGGCGACGCTTGAATGATCGGGGTCCCGTCGCGCTCGCGGAGGATCGCGTGAGGTTTTCACGGTCGGACGCCAACGACTGGTATGAGCGGCTCCGAAGGCGACTTCGATCCGGCCGACCTCGAACCGATCGGTGCCATGATAGCCGTCGCGTTCACCGGCGCCGTGATCGGGCTCGTCGGTGCCGGACTCGCCTTTTTCGTCGGTGACCTCGGTCTCGCGCTGATCGGGGTCGGCGCCGTGGTCGCGCTCTCCAGCCCGGTCGCGTACGTTCGACTCCGTCGCCTCAGCGGATCCTGAGAAACCGCACGATCATTTATAAGAAGCTTCCATCGCATTTAAGCGGGGTCGCCATCTATTCGCGACCATGTCATCGATCGAGCTCACATCGAGTCAGAAAAGCATCCTCTCGGCCCTCATCAACCTGTACGGGGAACAGGAGGACGCCGTCAAAGGCGAGGCGATCGCCGAGGAGGTCGACCGCAATCCAGGGACGATCCGCAACCAGATGCAGAGTCTGAAGGCCCTCCAGTTGGTCGAGGGCGTACCGGGGCCGAAAGGGGGGTACAAGCCCACCTCGAACGCGTACGAGGCGCTCGACATCCAGCGCATGGACGAGCCCGCGGACGTCCCCATCTACCACGGGGGCGAGGAAGTGACCGGGGTCAACGTCGACGGGATCGACCTCTCCAGCGTCCACCACCCCGAACTCTGCCGCGCCGAGATCCACGTGCAGGGGTCCGTCCGCGACTTTCACGAGGGCGACTCCGTCACCGTCGGTCCGACGCCCCTTTCGAAGCTCGTCATCGACGGGACCGTCGACGGGAAAGACGACACCGCCAACGTCCTTATTCTCCGGATCGACGACATGCGCGCGCCCGACGAGCCGGCCGAGCACTGAGCGGCCGCACGCCGTTCCACCACGCGCCGTTCCACCACGCGCCGTTCCACCACGCGCCGTTCCACCACGCGCCGTTCCACCACGCGCCGTTCCGCCAGTACGGCGACAGATTCCCGCCGACGGAACTCACGCCGCGTCGCACAGGTTACCACCGTGTTCCGATCGACGAGCGGCCGCGCCGCCGCTCGCGGCGGACGGCGTCACGAGGAAGACGTAGCAGTTAGCGTCGAGAACGCGCTGGCGCTGACAGCCGACAGCGACCGCCTGTCCTACATGTCGCCGAACGCGCCCGCGGCGCGCCCGGCCGAGGAGACCTTCGCGATCCACCGCACCGCGATGGACTTCTTCAGCAGCTTCGCGGGGGTACCGCCGAACGTCTTGATCGGCATCCCCATCACGTCGTGGGCGACCGCGTCCTCGCCGACCGAGATGACGGTCCCCTTGTCCTTGTGCTCCCACGACTGGAGCGGCGCGCCGCGGGCGGCTCGCGCGAGGTTCTCGCCGGCGACCTCGGCGGCCTGCCAGGCGGCCTGCGCGGTCGGCGGCGCCACGTCGTCGTCGCCCTGCTCGACGAGGGCGGTGTCGCCGATGGCGAAGACGCGGTCGTCGCTGGTGGTGAAGTCGGAGGCGGCGTGGACGCGGTTCGAGCGGTCGTCCTTCTCGACCTCGACGTTCTCTAGTTCCGGCTGGCCGGTGATGCCGCCGGTCCAGATCAGCACGTCGTACCCGAGCTCCTCGGGCTCCTCGCCTTCGCCGCCGCCGAGGTAGACCGCGTCCTCGTCGGCCTTCGAGATGAAGTCGCCGGTGAGGATCTCGACGTCGGCGTCTTCGAGCCGCTGGCGGAGCGCGCCCTGGAGCTGGGGATCGTTGCCGGGGAACACCTCGTCGAGCCCCTCGACGAGTTTGATCTCGATGGGTGCGCGGTGTTTGTCGCGGTACTCCGCGATCTCGCCCGCGGTCTGGATGCCGGAGAGGCCGGCGCCGCCGACGATGACCTCGACGGGGTCGGAGCGGGTCGCCTCGGCGGCGGCCGACCGGACCTCCTCGTGGATCGCCTTCGCGTCGTCGAGGCCCTTGAGCTGGTGGGCGTGCTCTTTCAGTCCGTCGATGCCGAAGAAGGCGGTCGTGGAGCCGACCGCCAAGAGGAGGTAGTCGTAGTCGACGGTCGTCCCGTCGTCGGTCTCGACGACGCGCTCGTCGGTGTCGACGTCGACGACCCGGCCCTGTACGAAGTCGGACTCGGGCGATTTGATCTCGTCGACCGGGATGGTGATCTTCTCGGAGACCGCGGGGTTGCGGATCGCGCGGTGAACCTCGTGGAGAACGAGGTGATAATCGTGTTCCGAGATCCAGGTGAGCTCGGCCTCGCCCTCGCCGACCTCGTCTTCGAACGCCTTCACCGCCCCTGCGCCGGCGTACCCGGAGCCGACGACGACGACCTGTGTACTCATGCGTGTCGCTCCGCGGTCCGCGGGTAAAGTCGCTTTGGAACGCCGCTGACGCCGGCGTCGGTTGGCCAACGCGCGGCGATTCGACGAGCGGCGATTCGCCCTACAGCGAGAGACCGGCGTGCCAGCGGTCGGCGCCCGCCTCGCGTTTGACCTCGTCCATCCGCGCGAGGAGCTTCACGGCGAGGCTCGCGGTCTCGGCCGCTCGCGACTCGCCCTCGGTCCGGAACTCGCCGGTGACTCGGTTCGCGTAGACGGAACAGACCGCGCCCGCGCGGAGCCCGTACACGTTCGCGATCGTGAGGATCGCCGACGCCTCCATCTCGATGTTCTTCACGTTCGCGTCCCGCAGCTCCGCGACCAGCTCGTCTGACCCGGCCGCCTCGAACCCCTCGAATCCGGGACGGCCCTGTCCGGCGTAGAATGAGTCGGCGCTCATCGTCACGCCGGTGTGGTAGTCGTATCCGAGCCGCTCGGCGGCCGCGATCAGCGCCGAGACGGCCTCGCCGTCGGCGGCCGCCGGGTAGTCCTCGCGGACGTACTCGTCGCTGGTCCCCTCCTGCCTGACCGCGCCGGTGGTGATCACCAGGTCGCCCACGTCCATCCCCGGCTGGATCGCGCCGCAGGAGCCGACCCGGATGAACGTGTCGACGCCGACCCTGGCGAGTTCCTCGACGGCGATGGCAGCCGACGGCGAGCCGATCCCGGTGGAGGTCACGGAGATCGGGGCGTCGTCGTAGGTCCCGGTCGCGGTGCGGTACTCGCGGTGGTGCGCGACCTCCTCGTGGCCGTCCCACAGCGCCGTGATCTTGTCCACGCGCTCGGGGTTTCCGGGGAGGAGCACGGCGTCTGCGACGTCGTCGGGGCCGACCTCGACGTGGTAGCCGACCTCGTCGTTGGGGTCCTCGCTCTTGTCGCTCGTGTCGGTCATGTCCTCGCCCTTCGGCGAGGCGTTTCAAAGCAGTTCCGTCTCGCGATCCGTCGCTCGGCGGGGATCGGTCCCCGCTCAGATCTGCCGCGCGTCGTCCAGCGTCCCCTCCGAGATGGTGTTCGGGAGGAGTTCGCCGAGCGTGTACTCGGTCGTCTCTCCGTCGCCCTCGTCGCAGACGACGACGAGGTCGTCGGCCGCGAACTCCGCGAGCGACTGCCGGCACATCCCGCAGGGGGTGACGCCGTCGCGGACGCCCGAGGCGACGGCGATCCGATCGAACTCGCGGTGGCCGTTCTTCACCGCCTCCGCGAGCGCGACCTCCTCGGCGTGGAGGCTGTTGGAGTAGTTGGCGTTCTCGATGTTACAGCCGGTGTAGACGGTGCCGTCGGCGGTCCGGAGCGCGGCGCCGACGCGGTACTCGGAGTACGGGACGTGCGCGTCGGAGAGCGCGTCGCGCGCGGCCTCGATCAGGTCCATACGCTGGCGTCGGCCGGCGCGCCGATAAGCGGTCGGATCGCGGTCGAAAACGAGCCGACGGCAAGCCGAAAGCGATCTATCGGCCGGTGTCGTACTTGTACGTGGCCGAGTCGGGGTCGATCCCGAAGTCCTCGGGCGATTCGGTCGTCTCGTCGGCGGCGTCGGCCGGCTCGGCGGCCTTGAACGCCTCGCGGAACCGGTCGGGCATCTCGAAGTCGTCGACGGCCAACTGCAGGCCGACCACGTCGCCGTCCAGGAACTCGCGCTTCTCCGTGAGCCGGTCCGAGAGCGCCTCCGGGAGGTCGTCGGTGTCGATCCGCTCGAAGCCGAACTGGGTCAGGTACTCGGGCTGGTCGGTGAGCACGTACACCGTCTCGAACCGGTCCGTGGCCGCGGTGTCGACGAGCCGCTCGACGACGTGCGCCCCGACGCCTCGACCGCGCCACTCGGGGAGCACGCCGATCCCGGTGAGTTCGATCCGGTTGTCCGCCCCCTCGTCGCCGCGGTGGAGGCGAAGCCGACCGAACCCGGCCCGGTCGCCCGACTCCTCGTCGACCGCGATCACGTAGTCCCGTGACCGGAAGGCGACGTCGTCGAGCCCCAACTGCTCGATCGCGTCCAGTAACCACGCCTCGTCACGGTTCTTGGCGTCGCGGACGTACATGGATCCACGTACGCCGGGCGACGTAAAAACGGTTCCCCGTGGGGGTCGGCGTCGCCGCGGGGCGTCGGCCGCTTTTTAAATCCCTTGGCCCATCAGGTGGCTACGCAGCACGTCCGGCGTCTTGAGCCCGGCGTCGCTGTTGATCAGGACCACCGTCTCGTCGCCGTCGAAGAAGCCCTCCTCCGTGAGCGCCCAGGCGCCGGCGGGCGCGGCGCCGCCGGTGGCGCCCATCTCCATCACCTCGTTCTGGGCGACCGCGACCGCGCTCGCGAGGATGTCCTCGTCCTCGACGCCCACCGCCGTGCCGCCGCTCTCGCGGACCGCCTCGACCGCCGCCGCGCCGCCCGCGGGGTCGGCGATCTCCAGCTCGCCGCAGATCGTGTCGGGGGTCTCCCACGGCTCCGGCTCGTCGAGGTCGCGCTCGATCGCCGCCGCGATCGGCGCACAGCCCGCGGCCTGCGCCGCGACGATCTTCGGGACCGCGTCGATCGCGCCGACGCGCTCCAGCTCCGCGAACCCCTTGTAAACGCCGGCGACGATCTCGCCGGATCCGGTCGGGACGACGACGGCGTCGGGCGCCGCGCCGAGGTCGGCGACCAGCTCGAACGCGAGCGTCTTCACACCGTCGTGGCGGTACGGCGTCGCGAACTCGCCGAGGTCGGTGTACTCCGTCTCCAGCTGCTCGTCGACCGCGTCGGCCGCGTCGGGAAAGCGCCCGCCGACCACGCGCATGTCGCCGCCGTGGACGTTCGTCATGGCCTTGTTCGAGAACGCACAGCGGGAGGGGACGAACGCGTACGAGCGCAGGTCGGCCCGGCCCGCGTACGCCGCCATCGACTGCCCGGCGTTACCCGGGCTCGCGCACGCGAGCGGCTCCACGTCCCGTCCCTCGGCGGCCCGCGCCGCGACCGCGGTGAGCGCGACCGAGAGCCCGCGGTCGAGCACGGTCCCCGTCGGGTTCCGCCCCTCGTCTTTGACGTACACCGCGTCGACGTCGAGCTCGTCGGCGAGCCGCTCTGTCGGGACCAGCGGCGTGGCGCCCTCGCCCGCCGAGACCGCCGCCTCGGCCGGGAACGGGAGCAGCGCGTCGAAGCGCCAGTGCCCGCGGCCCGTCCCGGCGGGCCCGTCCTGCGGCCCCGCCAGCAGCGCCTCGGGATCGACCGCGTCGTAGTCGTAGGCGGGGTCGAGCCCCCGCGACTGTTCCTCCGCCGACACCGCCGTCGGGTCGGCCGTCTCGTGGACGCGACCCGACGCGCGGCTCTCCAGCCCGCGGAACGCCGTCGTCGTCTCCGTCGACTCCATACCGGCCCTTGCGGCGGCGGCGACTAATCGCTTCCCTCTCGGAGCCGGGCGGGGATCGAGACGGAGGTCGATCTGGTCGATCTGGTCGATCTGGTCGATCTGGTCGATCTGGTCGATCTGGTCGATCTGGTCGATCTGGTCGATCTGGTCGATC
>NZ_AOJE01000065.1 GCF_000337915.1 Halorubrum saccharovorum DSM 1137 | reverse complement strand
TCGATCTGGTCGATCTGGTCGATCTGGTCGATCTGGTCGATCTGGTCGATCTGGTCGATCTGGTCGATCTGGTCGATCTGGTCGATCTGTGCAGTGGCGCGTGCCTCCGAGCGCCCATCGGGCGCGAAGAGCACGCGCGAGGGAGTCGGTCGTCCGGAGCAACGCGGAGGACGACCGACGAGGCTGGGGAGGCGTGAGGCTGCGGTCCCTTTGCGGGGTGGGACTCAAAGGGGCAGTCGCGAGTCCTCGCGACTGGGGCTTTGGAGATGCTCATCGTCGCTCTGCCAGCAACGGTTGCTTATAATCCCATGACGCAATACTCCACACATGAGTAGAGACGCCACCGTCGTCGGCGGCGGGCTCGCGGGGCTCGTCGCGGCGGCCCGGCTCGCCGAGAGAGGCGCGGACGTGACGCTGTACGAGCGACGGCCCGAGATCGGCGGACGGGTGCGGACCGAGACCGCGGACGGCTTCACTCTCGACCGCGGCTTTCAGGTGCTGTTCACGAGCTATCCGGCGGTCGAGCGCGAGCTCGACGCCGACGCCCTCGACGTCCGCGGATTCTCCCCCGGCGCCACGATCTGTCGGCCGGGGTCGCGCTCGATCCTCTCGGACCCGCTCCGGGACCCCCGCGGGGCGATCCCCTCGCTGCTGAACGACGAGGTCTCCTTCTCCGACAAGCTCCGGACGCTGGCGCTCCGGCACGACCTCTCGAAGCGCGAGGAAGACGACTTCTTCGTCGGCCGCGACGCCTCCATCCGAGAGTACCTCCGCGAGTGGGGGTTCGCCGACGAGTACGTCGAGAACTTCGTCGAGCCGTTCTACGGCGGGATCGCCCTCGACCGAACGCTGTCGACCTCGAAGCACGTCTTCGAGTACACGTTCCAGGCGATGAGCCGCGGTGAGATCGGCGTCCCCGCGGACGGAATGCGAGCGATCCCCGAGGCGCTCGCGGCCCGCGCCCGCGAGGCGGGCGTGACGATCGAGACGGGCGAGGACGTGGAGTCGGTCCGAATCGCGGGCCAGGGTCGGATCCCGTTCCGGACCGGGAGCGGCGACGCCGAGGGCGCGACCGTCGAGCTGGCGGACGGGTCGACGCGCGAGACCGACGCGGTGGTCGTCGCGGCCACCCCGCCGGAGGCCCGCCGCCTCACGGGCGTCAAGTCGATCCCCACCGAGGGTGTCCCGAACGTGACCGGCTGGTACACGCTCCCCGCGGGCGAGTCGTTCGAGACGGGCGGGCGCATCCTGCTCAACGCCGCGGACGACTCGCCGAACGCCGTGGTCCCGCTGTCGGAGGTCGCGCCGGAGTACGCTCCCGACGACCGCGCGCTGCTCGCGGCGACGTTCCTCGGCGAGGCGCCGCTCGACCGTCCCGCGGCCGGCCTCCGCGACGACGTTCGCGACGCCCTGAGCGCGTGGTACCCCGGGCGCGACTTCGGCGGCTTGGAGACCGTCGACGTCCACCGGATCCCCTTCGCGCAGTTCGCCCAGCCGCCGGGGGTCCACGCCGACCTCCCCGCCCCCGACGATCCGGAGGGGCCGGTCGTCCTCGCCGGCGACTACACGGAGTGGTCGTCGATCCAGGGTGCGCTGGAGAGCGGGCGAACGGCGGCCGAGGCGGCGGGCGAGTACCTGTAGCCGGCCCGGCCGCCATCGCTCCAATTGCTCGTGGAGGGGCGGCTTACGTCACCGGACCGGCCGCGCCGGGCGCGTCTCACGGCAGCGCGCCGGACCGCCGTCCCCGAACGAGTCCGTACCCGACAAGCGCGGCGAGGACGGCTACCCCGACCGTGATCTCCCCGGCGTACTGGAGGCCGATCCCGAAGAGCAGGAGGGCGTTCGTCGCGAGCAGGAGGAGGATCGCGTCGAGGCGGGTTCGGAGGGCGGCGTCGTTCATGCCGGCACACGCGGGAGCGGACGCATAGGCGTGGTGGTCTCCGGACCGCGGCGGGACTCTCGGTCGGGGCCACTCCTCGCGCGGGAGCTCGGTCGCCGCCAACCCTACTCCTCCCGCCGGAAGGACGCCTCGCCGTGCTCGTCGATCGCCGCGAGCAGGTCGTCGCGCTGGCGGCGGATCTCGGGCGGGAGGTCGGCGTACGCGTGGTCGAACATGTCGGCCGGATCGGGTTCGACCGACTCCGCGAACTCGATCGCGTCGGCGACGATCGCGTCGGCCTCCTCGCGGATCGCTGCGACGCCCTCGTCGTCGATCCGCCCGGTCTCCCGGAGGAACGCCTCCATGCGATCGACGGGATCGAGCGCGCGCCACGGCTCCACGTCGCCGGAGTCGCGGTAGGCGGTCGGGTCGTCGGCGGTCGTGTGCGCGCCGAACCGGTACTCGACGAACTCGATGAGGGTCGGTCGAGGGGTGTCGCCGTCGTCGCCCGTGTCACCTTCGCTCCCCGGGCCGCCACCGCCGTCGCTCCCCGAACGCCCTCCGCCGTCGCTCCCCGAACGCCCTCCGCCACCCCGCGCCCGCTCCGCCGCCGCCCGCGTGACCGCGTAGCTCGCGAGGGGGTCCATCCCGTCGACGCGGACGCCGTCGAAGCCGTAGGCGGTCGCCTTCTGCGCGAACGTGTCGGTCGCGCTCTGCCGCGTTTCGGGGACCGAGATCGCCCAGCCGTTGTTGTGACAGCAGAAGAGCGCCGGCGCGTCGAACACGCCCGCGAAGTTCATCGCCTCGTGGAAGTCGCCCTCGCTGGTCGCGCCGTCGCCGAAGTGGACGGCGACGACTCGGTCCTCGTCGCGGTAGTCGAACGCCCACGCGGCGCCGACCGCGTGCGGCAGGTGCGCCGCGATCCCGATGTTCAGCGGGAAGACGTTGCCGTCGGCGATCGCCTCGGTCCCCGACTCGTGGCCCATCCAGTAGGGCAGGTACTCGGCGAGCAGGTCGCGGGCGACGACCGCGCCGTGCTCGCGGTACTGGTAGCTGATCAGGTCGCGGTCGGCGAGCGCGTAGGTCGACCCGACCGCCGACCCCTCTTGTCCCGCGCAGGGCGCGTACGTCCCGATCCGCCCCTGTCGCTGGAGGCTGACCGCGCGCTCGTCGAACCGGCGGGTGACCACCAGGTCGCGGTAGATCTCGTGAAACCGCTCGTCAGAGAGGTCCGGGACCGTCGCGTCCGGCACGGGGGCGCCGTCCGGCCCGAGCACGCGGTAGAGGTCCTCGTCGGCGAGGGGGTCTACCGCGGAGCCGCGGGGGTCGGCGTCGCGGTCGTCGCCGGCGCCGTTCTCGTCCATGGCCGATCTGTGTGCGCCGCGGTCACAAGGAGTTAGCGGTCGTCCGCGACCGCGGAAACCTTCATTACGGATGGTTGATAGATAGCGCGTATGAATCTTCGCGACGGCGCGACGCTCGGCCGGGCCGCACTGCGCTCCGTCAGATACCTGCTCGCGGGCGACATCGAGTTCCCGGAGGGCAGGCTACAGGACACGATCGAAACGGAGGACGGGACGACGTTCGTCGTCTACCGCGAGACGGTGCGCCGGTCGGCCGAGTCGGACGCCTCCGAGGACGGGGTCGTCCTCGTCTTCAGGATGCGGGTGACCGATCCGGCGGCCCGGGGCCCGTTCCGGTCCGCGCTGTTCGACCCGATCGCGAACGTCGCGACGCCGTTTTTCGCGGGGCTTCCCGGGTTCCGCCGCAAGCTCTGGCTGGCGGGCGAGCGGCCGGGCGAGTTCCTGGAGCTGTACGAGTGGGCGAGCGAGGCGGACGCCCGTCGGTTCGTCGACGCGTTTCGATCGCTGATCGAGCCCGTCGACCACGCGGGGACGGTCGAGTTCGACGTGGTCCCGCACGACTCCGTCGAGGAGTACGTCGACGCGGGGCGGGCCGGGTGGCGCGACGCCCCGCCGGAGGCGAACCGTCCGCCCCGTCGGACCGCGGTGATCACGGGCGCTGTCGCCGTGGGGTTGGCGATCGCCGCGGGGTACGCGCTCCGGAAGCTCCGCCGATCGCCCTCGGGGTGAGGCCGTTCGGCGGCGCGTTCGCGGTCGACCGGCCGCCGATCGACCGGGCGATAGACCGGTCGCCCGTCAGCCGTCGGAGCGCTCCGGTTCGATCGTCGTCGACTCGTACTCGATCCCGGCTTCGTCGAGAAACGACCGCAACGTGGACATCCCGCGGTCGAAATCGAAGCCGACGCCGTCGATGTGGGGGTTCCCGTTCTCGGTCGGCTCGAGCTCCCAGTGCGCGTGGAGTTCGATCCGGCCGTCGTCGTTGCGCCACCCGCGGAGGTGCGTCTGCCACCAGCGATAGGTCGTTCCGTCGACCGCGTTGCGCTCGTGAACCACGCGAGCGAGGTTCATGACCTCGCCGCGCTTGTGATAGGAGAACTCCCAGTTCGGCGCGAAACTGTACTCGCCGAGCGCGGCTTCGATCTCCTCGACGGACCGGTCCACCACGAAGTACTCACCGGACGGCCGCGCTTCCGTAAACAGCGCCTTTCGGAGCTGTCGGTAGCCGTCTCGGACGACGTCGAACGGGACGTGGACGACGTCCCAGAGGTTGATCGATGTCATGGCCGGTTATGGTGTGTGAGGCGGGTGTCGATCGCTCTGAGCGGTGCTCGAACCGCGCGTGGTCGCGTGTGGTCGCGTGCGGTCGCTTCCGGGCCCGATGGGCGTCCGGGCCCGATGGGTGTCCGGGCCCGATGGGTGTGACTGTTGTCGGCGTTCGTGGTAGTCATTGTCTTTCACACACGCGCGAATTGTCATCGAGATATTTAATTACGGATGGTAGTTGCGCCGTTTCGCCGCGCCGCCGCCGTCTCTCCCCCGACAACCGAACCGGATCTCGGTGTGAGCGCCAGGGATGAATGTCATCGGGACAATCTTTTTTACCCACTCGTTCGACGACTAGATATGGTAACTAGTCGCATAGGGGACTGGCTGGCCGTCGCGTGGCAAACCCTGACATCTATCGGGGGGTTGCTCCTCGAGTTCGCGGGGATCGGTCCCGACGTCGACCCCCACACGAGGGTGACGTTCCGGGCGATCGCGGACGCGGTCGTTCCCGAGACGCCGGGGCTCGCGGAGGAGCTCGGGCCGGAGCACGTCCCCGGCGGCCTGGCGGTCGACCTCGACGAGTTCACCGTCACCTACGTCGACGACGGTTTCCAGCTCGGGCTCCCGCACCTCGGGCCGCAGGGGAACATCCCGATCGCGGACCCGATCGCCCACCTCCTCGACTCGGCGGCGCTGACGCTTCTGGAGCGTGAGGACAACGAACGGGAACCGGACCTCGACCGGGCGCTGTCGCTGCTCGGTCCGGACGACCCGTCGCCGGCGGCGGTCGAGGAGGACGGAATCGTCGGCCCCTTCGCGAAGCTCTCGCGGCGCGACCGGCTGCGGGCCATCGCCATCGTCGACGAGTTCGACGTCGAGTTCGCGCCGACCGACGACGACCTGCTCGAACTGGACGCCGGTCTGGTGGGACAGCTGGTCATCGGGTTCATGGAGATGATCTACTACAGCGAGTGGCAGGGGTACGACGAGTTCACCCAGCCGCCGAGCCGACGCGTCCACCCGAACGACCGGTCCGCGGTCCAGAGCTGGCGGCAGACCGGATTCCCGGGGTTCGCGAACGGGTACGCCGCGCTCCGCGGCTACGTCGGAACGGCCGAGAGCCCGCTGGGCGACGGCGACACGTGGGCGACCGTCGACGAGACGGCGGACGTCCGGATCGTCCGGGAGTCGGGCGCGTTCCGCGAGAACGAGTACGACACGAGCGGCTACGTCGAGCCGTTCCCCGCGGAGTCGGGGTGAGCGAGAATGGTCGAAGACAGCTACGACGCGGTCGTGGTCGGGGCGGGAGGCGACGGGCCGGTCACGGCGTGGAAGCTCGCTGAGGCGGGCCTCTCCGTTCTCGTCCTCGAAGCGGGGCCGTTCTACGGCAACGAGCAGTGGCCGCGCCCCAACGAGGAGCCGGGCGGCGAGGCGTCGTCGAGCCCCGAGGACCTGAGCGGCGACCTGCTCGACGAGCAGTTCACCACCCGCGAGTTTGAGATGATCACCAAGCTCGTCTTCGGGCCGGCCGACCACGAGCGGGGGTTCTGGTTCCGGAAGTTCCCGGGCGACGGCGCGATCCTACAGTGTGCCGGCGTCGGCGGAACCACGCTGCATTACACCGGGTGTCACCCGCGCGCCTATCCGGCGTCGATCGACGAGCAGGGGCACTGGCCGATCGAGTACGCCGACCTGATCCCCTACTACCAGGAGGTCGAGGAGATGTGCGACGTGACGCCGGCGCCCGTCACCGCCAAGGAGGAGCTGTTCTTCCGCGGCGCGGCCGACGCCGGCTGGGACCTGATCGAGGACCTGAACGTGACGGAGCCGGGGTACCGCCCGCAGCCGAACGCGATCAGACAGCCCGACGAGAAGCTCCACGTCGACGCGGGGTACGACGGCGACTTCACGTACCCCGACGTCGAGGGCGACACCCTCGCGCTCGGGAACATCGCCGGGAACCCGCACCCGCGCGGAGCCCCGTACGAGGAGAAGTCCAAGCGGGCGAGCAACGTCAGCTTCGTGCCGCCCGCGCTGCGCACCGGCAACGTGACGATCCGCCCCAACGCCTTCGTCACGGACGTGATCACCGTGACGCCGCGGGGCGACACGCCGACCGCGATCGGCGTGGAGTTCCGAGACACGTGGTCGGGCTCCGTCGAGCAGGTCGACTCCGATGTCGTCGTCCTCGCCGCGGGCGCCATCGAGACGCCGCGGCTCTGGCTCAACGCCGACCTCCCGGCCAACGAGTGGGTCGGTCGCGGGCTGACGATCCACTTCGGCGACAACGTGATGGGGCTGTGGGACCCCGACGACCTGGACGAGACGATCGGCAGCGACACGATCGACCAACACGAGGGTCAGGACATCGCCGCTCGGTTCGACTACCCGGGCGTGGGGATGCTTCAGACCGTCGGGACCGCGCCGGGAATCGGCGCGATCTTGGGCTTCGGCGCCAGCGCGTCGGGGTTCGCGTTCCAGAACGACACCGCGGGCGAACCGTGGGACACGATCGGTCGGCTGGCCGGGACGGAGCTCAAGCGGCTGCTCTCCGACTACCGGCGGATGCTACAGATCCTCGTCGTGAGCGACGACCGCCCCCATCAGCGAAACGGGGTCACGGTCGCGCCGGGGGCCGCCGACGAGCACGGGCCGATCCCCATCGTCAACTACGAGCCGAGCGAGGGGGACCGACAGCGCCGCGACGAGCTCGCGCGGATCGCCGCCGACATCCTGCGCGAGGCCGGCGCCTCGCACGTCCACCGCTCCGACTCGCCGCCGACCGCGCTGCACGTCCACAGCACGATGCGGATGGGGAAAGTGGTCGACGAGGCGTGCGAGGCCTACGACGTCAATCGGCTCTTCGTCGCCGACCACTCCGTGCTCGCGAACGGGGTCGGCGGCGCGAACCCGACGAACACGGGCCAGGCCCTCGCGGCGCGAACGGGCGAGAAGATCGTCGAGCGCCACTTCTGACCGTCGCCGCTCCCCTCGCTCTCGCCCGAGGTCCGGTCACGACGGGTCGCTGACGCGCCGTTTGAGTACGAACGCGTACTTCGAGTCGGCCTTCCACTCTCCCACGCTCTCCTCGGTGATCTCGCCCGACGAGTAGACGCGCTCGTCGTCGAACGCGATCACGTGCCGCGGCCAGGGCCACGGGAGGTCCCAGCAGAACCCGATCCCGATCCCGTCGCGGTCGTTGGCGAACGCCCAGGAGAGCGCGACGAGGGCGTAATCCTCGCAGTCGCCCCGTCCGGCGTCGACGCACTCGTCGGGCCGTTTGGCGAAGTCGCTGAGCCCGTTCCACGGGTCCTGCGTCCAGTCGTACTCCGACGCCGACCACTCCTCGATGTCGAAGGCGTCCCACCGGTCGTCGCGGCCGACGTAGCGGTCGGGCGCGACGAACGTGAACGGCGTCCAGCGGCGAAGGTCCATACTGCACGATATTCTGTCAACGAGAATAATAGTGTGGGACGTTCGCAGGGGACGCGACAGATCGAACCGCGCTCAGGGCGTGATCACTGCCCGCCCGTCGATCTCGCCGCGTTCGAGCTTCTCAGCCACCGCGTTCACCTCGCCGAGGTCGTAGCGGCTGGTGTGGAGATCCACGTCGCCCTGCTCGACGAGCGAGACCAGCTCCTGAAGCTCCGCGTACCGCCCGACGATGTTGCCGACGAAGGAGAACTCGCCGTTCACCAGCGCCTGGGCCGGCTCGTGGATGTGACCGCCGTAGCCGATGATGTGGTGGTCGCCGCCGGCGGCGGTGATGTCCGGCGCGTACGCGGTGGTGGCGTCCTCGCCGACGAAGTCGAGCACCTGCGCGGCGCCGGTGCCGTCCGTGATCGACTCGATCTCGGCGGGGACGTCTTCCTCGGTCGGGTCGATCAGGTGGTCGGCGCCGTATCGGTCGGCCAGGTCCAGCGCCGACTCCTTCAGGTCGACCGCCGTGATCCGCGCCGCGCTCATCGCGTCGAGACACTGCAAGCCGATGTGGCCCAGCCCGCCGACGCCGATGACGACCGCGTGGTCGCCGGGATTCAACTCGGTGACCGCCTTCTTCGCGGCGTGGTACGCCGTGATACCGGCGTCGGCGTGGGGCGCGATGTCGACCGGTTCGACGCCCGACGGCAGGGGGATCACCGCGCGCTCGCTGGTGTGGAGGTACTCGGCGAAGCCGCCGTCCGTGGTGAGCCCGTTGAACGCGTCGTTCTCGCAGTACATCGTCTCGCCGAGCCGACACGGGCGGCAGGTGCCGCAGGTCTGGACCGGGTGACAGATCACCGGGTCGCCCTCGGCGACGAGGTCTACGTCCTCGCCCGTCTCGACCACCGTCCCAGCGTTCTCGTGGCCGAGCGTCATCGGGAGCTCTTGGGGGACGTACTCCGCCCACATCCCCTCGATGATGTGGTTGTCCGTCTGGCACCACCCCGCGCCCTCGACCTCGACGATCACGTCGCTCGCTCCGGTCGCCGTCGGTCGGTCGACCTCGTCGATCGCGAGCCCCTCGCTCACGTCGTCGGTGTACTCGTGGAGTCTGGCGGCTTGCATGTGCGATCACGTGGCACGGCGGCGGGAAAAGCGTTCACCGCGAGGCGGGATCGCGAACGCCGCGGTCCCCTTCGCCAGCGTGGTTGCGCGCGGTCGCGTACGCCTCGCGGACGCGCCGGAACGCCTCCTCGTCGCCGCCCTGATCGGGATGGGTCTCCTTGACGCGCTCGCGGTAGGCCCGTTTCACCTCGTCGGCGTCGGCGTCGGTCGCCACGTCGAGTTCGGCGAACGCGGCCGCCACGGGGTCGCGCCCGCCCGCGCCGGCGGCCCGACCGATCCGGTCGGCGGTGCGGCCGGCTCCGCCGACGCGTCGGCTATCGCCTCTCTCGGCCTGTTCGCCCGTCGCCCACCCGGGCTCGGTCACGTCGAAGGGGAGCCGCCGC
Source organism: Halorubrum saccharovorum DSM 1137 (assembly GCF_000337915.1). Classification (GTDB taxonomy): domain Archaea; phylum Halobacteriota; class Halobacteria; order Halobacteriales; family Haloferacaceae; genus Halorubrum; species Halorubrum saccharovorum. The sequence goes on along the minus strand of NZ_AOJE01000065.1, from coordinate 23,249 downwards.
CCGAGCCCGCGTCCGGGCATCTCGTGTTCACAGAGGACGGTGTAGACGCCCTCGCCCTCCAGTCTGAAGTAGTCGTGTGCGTCGAACGTGATCGCGACGCCGCGCTCGGGGAGGTAGAAGGGGACCGCCACGCCGTCGAACGCGTGGTCCTCGCGGAACCGCTCGCCGATCGCCTGCAGGTACTCGCGGATCTCCCGACGCCGTCGCTCGTCGCCGGTCGATCCCGGATCGGCGCTTCGGGGTCCGGCGCCGCCGGCGCCGTCGCTCGGAGCGGGTCCCACGAACCGATCTCCGAGGTAGAAGGCGAGCGCGACGAGCCCGGAGGCGACGGCGCCGAGCGCGAGACCCAACACGACCCACGGCGGGAGGAGACTGATGAGCTCGACGACCACGCGCTCAGTTACGGCTCCGAGCGTATCAACCTCTCGGCGGTGTCAGCGGACGGTTCGAAAAAAGCGGCGTCGCGTCGGCGCGTCAGATCATCCCCTTCGCTTCGAGCCCGTCGATGATGTCGTCGACGAGCTCCTCGGGCGTGTCGTAGGGGAACTCCTGCTCGCTGCCGAGCTTCGCGGCCATCTCCATCGCGGTGAAGCTCACGTCGCCGGCCTCGAACTTCGTGCCCGGCCCGTCCGGGAGCGCGGGGACCAGGTCCATCTGGTTCTGGACGGGGAAGTCGGCGCCGCCGAAGGCCTCTAAGAACTGTTCGCGGAGTTCCGCTTTCACGTCTGTCATACATCCACTTCCCGAGAGCGACCGCAAAAGGGTTGCGGAACAACGGTGAACTCGTTGATGGTTCTTAAACGGAAGGCGGACGAGATTGAGCCGAAACGGACCGGAACCCGGTGGCGCGTTCCGGATCCTGCGGAACTTTGTCGATTGGGTCGCGAGGAGGGGACATGTCGTTCGAGTTCGATTACGACCTGCTGTGCGAGTTGACCGAGGCGCGAGGCGTCCCGGGGTACGAGGACGAGGTCCGCGAGATCGTCCGCCGCGAGTTCGCCGACCGGACCGACCGCGTCCGCACCGACGCGATGGGCAACGTCGTCGGGACGATCGAGGGCGACACGGACTACTCGGTCGCCGTCGCGGCCCACATGGACGAGATCGGGTTCATGGTCCGGCACGTCACCGACGAGGGGTTCGTACAGGTGGACCCGCTCGGCGGGTTCGACGCCCGCGTGCTGCGCGCCCAGCGCGTCACCGTCCACGGCGAGGAGGACCTCACCGGCGTCATCGGCTCGGTCCCGCCGCACACGCTCACGGACGAGCAGAAGGAGAAAGACGACGAGGTGAAAGACGCCTTCATCGACCTCGGACGCGACGCCGAGGCGGTCGAGGAGCTCGTCGGCGTCGGCGACCTGGTCACCCTCGACCAGACGACGACCCGCATGGGCGACCGGATCACCGGGAAAGCGCTCGACGACCGGATCTGCCTGTTCGCGACGCTCGAAGCCGCGGCGCGGATCGACGACCCCGACGTGACGGTCCACTTCGCGGCGACGGTCCAAGAGGAAGTCGGGCTCCGCGGCGCGAAAGCGCTCGGCGTCGACATCGACCCCGACCTTGCCGTCGCCTTGGACGTGACCGTCGCGAACGACGTGCCCCAGATCGGCGACGCGGCCGACGCCGTGACGGAGCTCGGCGAGGGGACCGCGATCAAGCTGAAAGACTCCTCGGTGATCACCAGTCCGAAGGTCCACAAGCGGCTCACCGCGGTCGCCGAGGAAGCGGGGATCGACCACCAGCACGAGGTGTTGCCCGCGGGCGGCACCGACACCGCCGGGTTCCAGAACACCGCAGGCGCGAAGCCCGTCGGCGCGATCTCGATCCCGACGCGGTACCTCCACACCGTCACCGAGACCGCCGACGGCGGCGACGTGGCGGCGACGATCGACCTACTGACGGCCTTCCTGGAGTCGGAGACCGGCGAACACGACTACACGCTATGAACCGGTTCGCCGGAAAGACCGCGGTCGTGACGGGCGCCGGGTCGGGGATCGGGCGAGCGACGGCGCTCCGCCTCGCCGACGAGGGAGCGAACGTCGTCGCCGCCGACATCGCCGCGGACGCGGGGCGCGAGACCGCCGACCTGATCGCCGACGCGGGCGGGGGCGCGACGTTCGTCGAGGTCGACGTGGCCGACCTGTCGTCCGTCGAGCGGATGGTCGACGCCGCGGTCGAAACGTACGGAAGCCTCGACTTCGCGCACAACAACGCCGGCATCCTCACCGACTTCGTCGAGACGACGGAGGTCACCGAGGAGAAGTGGGATCGGCTGATGGACGTGAACCTCAAGGGGATCTGGACCTGCCTGAAAGCCGAGCTCCCCGTGATGAAACGGCAGGGCCACGGCGCGATCGTCAACACCGCCTCGATGGCCGGGCTCGTCGGGATGGGCGGGCTCTCCAGCTACTCGGCCAGCAAACACGGCGTCGTCGGACTCACGAAGTCGGTCGCGCTGGAGAACGCGAGCCGCGGGATCCGCGTGAACGCGATCGCGCCGGGGCCGACGAAGACGAACATCCAGTCGGGGCTCCTCGGCGGATCCGGCGCGGCCGGACCGGCGTCGCTCCGCGATCGGATCAGGGCCGCCGCCGCGCTGGTCCGGACCGCGATTCGAACGCTCCGGGCGGACTTCGACACGTCGACGATGCGCGACGTGCCGATGGACCGCATCGCCGACCCGGAGGAGATGGCGGGGGTCGTCGCGTTCCTCTGCTCGTCGGACGCCTCGTACGTCACCGGCCACACGATCCCCGTCGACGGGGGGCAGGCGGCCGACTGACGAGGTCGCCTACCGCTCGTCGATCGGGACGAACTCCGACTCCTTGGGACCCGTGTACCGGGCCCGCGGACGGATAAGGCGGTTGTCCTCCTGGTACTGGACGACGTGAGCGATCCAGCCGCCGACGCGGCTCATCGCGAAGATCGGGGTATACATGTCGACCGGGATGCCCAGCGAGTCGTAGACGGAACCGGAGTAGAAGTCGACGTTCGGGGCGATCCCCTTCTCAAGCAGTCCCTGTTCCGTGAGGTACTCCTCGATCGCGGTGGTGTAGTCGAGCCACTTCGTGTCGCCGGACGACTCCGAGAGGTCGCGGAGCTTCTCTTCGAGGATCTTCGCGCGGGGGTCTTTCACCTTGTAGACGCGGTGGCCGAAGCCGGGGATGCGCCGTCCCTTCTCGCGAGCGTCTTTCACCCACTGCACGGGGTCCTTGTCGGAGGCGTCGACCTCCTGAAGCACCTCCATCACGTCCTGGTTCGCGCCGCCGTGGAGGGAACCGGAGAGGGCGCCGATCCCGCCGGTGACCCCGGAGTACACGTCGGCCATCGTCGAACCGATCACGATCGCCGTGAACGTCGAGGCGTTGAACCCGTGGTCGGCGTGGAGCGTCAGCGCCATGTCGAACGTCTCCGCACTCACCTCGTCGGGCTCCGTGCCGGTGAGCATGTAGAGGAAGTTCGCGGCGTGCGAGAGGTCGGGATCGGGCGCGACCGGGTCCTCGCCGTGTCGAGCGCGCTCGAAGGCCGCGAGGACCGTGGGGATCTTCGCCGTGATCCGGCGGCCCTTTCGGAGCGTCGCGTCGAGGTCCGTCGGGTCCGCGTCTTCCTCGGGCTCGTACGCCGACAGCATGGAAACAGCGGTTCGCAGGGCGGCCATCGGACGCTCGCCGGCGTCGGCGAGCTTCCTGACGGTGTCGAGCACGTCGTCGTCGACCGCGCGCTCGGCGGCCAGATCCGCGGCGAATTCGTCGAGCTCCCCGCGCGTCGGCAGCGAGCCGTGCCACAGGAGGTACAGCACCTCCTCGTAGCTCGCGCCGCGAGCGAGGTCCTCGATGTCGTATCCACGGTACACGAGCTTGCCGACCTCGCCGTCGACGTAGCTCAGATCCGACTCCGCGACGAGGACGCCTTCGAGCCCGCGCTTTAACTCGTCTGACATGCACTGAACTTCCGACCACCGCCAAAAAAGCGTTATCTTTCAGGAGGAATACGCACGACGATCGTCGAATCGGCTCGCGTCGAACGACGGCGGCGCAGTCGGACGGTTTGCGGGATCCGCGACGGCTAACGGCGTCGATCGCGCCCGAAACAGGCGCGGAAACGCGACGATCAGCGAGACGCCCGGGTGGCAGCGAGACGCCGGGCAATCAGCGAGACGCCGGGCAATCAGCGAGCCGGCACGACAGTCACGGTGCGTTTCCGGTCGATCGCGTCCTCCAGCTCCTCGGCGATCGCGGAGCCGCGGGACACCTGCACCTCGCCGCCGCGCCCGACGGTGGCGGTGAAGAGGTACTCGCCGTCCGCGCGCACCTCGACCGTCTCGCCGACGCCCGCGTCGACATCGATGACGACGTGTCGGGAGGTGATCTCGGGGGTCACGACGGTGCCGCGCTCCTCGCCGACCTGCCCGCCCCGACCGCCGCCCTGGCCGTTCGCGCCGCGCCCGTCGCCGCCCGAACCGCCCCCGCGACCGCTCGGCTTCTCGTCGTGGGTGCGGACGTCGATCTCGATGCCGAGCCGGTTCTCGATGTCGCTGATGCGGCCGCCGCCCTTGCCGATGACGGTGCCGATGTCGCCCTCTGAGACGTACACCACCGCCTCGTCGTTCCCCTTGAGCTCGACATCGACGTGGCCGTGCGCGACCGACTTGATCTCGCGTTCGATCTCCTGTTTCGCGATCCGCCCGACACCGGTCTCCGACTCGGCCTCGCCGCCGTCCTCGTTCAGTGGGACCGTGACGACCTGCCGGTTGAACGTGTAGATCTCGTACTCCGGCCGCCCCGTCTCGAAGTTCGACACCTGGATGACCGGGCGCGCGAGGTCCTCGGCGGTGAGCCCCGCAGGCACCTTCACCTCCGTGGTCACGTCGTAGACGGTGTGGACCTCGCCGGCCTCGATGTACACGACCGTGTCGACGATCTGCGGGATCATCCCGAGCTCGACGCGGCCGACGAGCCGCTGGAGCGCGTCGATGGCGCGCGAGGCGTGGACGACGCCGACCATCCCGACGCCGGCCATCCGCATGTCCGAGAACACCTCGAAGTCGTTCGTTTTCCGGACCTCGTCGTAGATGGTGTAGTCAGGCCGAACGAGGAGGAGGGAGTCGGCCGTGTTCTCCATCTCGCCGCCGAGCGCGCCGTACTGGGTGATCTCCGGACCGACCTGCAGGTCCCGCGGCTTCTCCATCGTCTTCACCGCGTAGTCGCTATCGTTGAGGAACTCCGCGACCGCCTGCGCGAACGTCGACTTCCCGGCGCCTGGCGACCCGGAGATGAGCACGCCGCGCTTCCGCTCTTGAAACCGCTCGCGAAGCTCGTCGGCGAACTCGTAGTCGTCGAGCGTCGTCTTCGCGATCGGTCTGACGGCCGTGATCTCGATCCCGTCCGCGAACGGCGGCCGAGCGACCGCGATCCGGTAGTTGCGGAACTGGACGATGTCCATCCCGTCGTCGGAGAGCTCGATGAATCCCTCGTTGGACTGCCGGGCCAGATCGGTGATGGCGGTGGCCCACTCGTCCATCTGCGCCTCGCTCGTCTCCTGTTCGTCGACGACCTCGTACCGCATCTCGCCGAGGGCCCCGCGCTTCGCCTTCGGCTTCGTCCCCGTCTTGAGGTGGACCGACATCGTCTCGTCGGTGAACAAGTGCTGGATCGGCAGCTCGTCGACGACCCCCCGGGCGACCGGCTCGACGTACTCGACATCGATCCCCTTCGCGCGGGCGACCTCGGCCTGCACGACGTCGCTGGAGAGGAGCGTGGCGTCGCGGTCGGCGGCGATGTCGCGGATCAGCGCGTCCACGTCGCCCTCGTGGGCGTGCGAGCGGGCGTCGCCGCCGGCGCGCTCGCCGACGTACTCCAGTTCGATCGTTCCCTCGTCGGCGAAGTCGGCGAGCCGCTTGAGCTCGCTCAGCCCGTCCCAGCCCGATTCGAGCCCGTCGTTGGCCTGCGACTCCAGCTCGCCGACGACGGCCTCCGGGACGAGCACCGTCGCCGCCGCGTAGGTCCCGTCCTCGACGCGTTCGGACACGCGGCCGTCGACGACCGCACTGGTGTCCGGTACTACGTTCATACCGTGATTCCGGGCGGGAACCGTATAAGCGTGTTCGACCCGGGCGGCTCCCGCGCCGCCGCCGGCTCGTCTCGGCGACTCAGTCGCCGGCGGCCGCAGCGGAATTCCGGTCAGTCTTCAGCCGCCGGGCGTACGCGACGAAGTTGTCGAACAGAGGTTTCGCCTCGCAGGCGGCGTCGTAGGCCTCGGGCGTGATCTCGGAGAGCACCGAATCGACGCGGGCGTCGCCGAGGCGCTCGCGTTTCCCTTCGGTGACCTCTCGCGCCGTCTCGATGTCGTACTCGGGGTGGAACTGGACGCCCCAGCAGTGGCCGTCGCGGAACGCGTGGACGCCGTGGTCGTTCTCGGCGAGCAGGGTCGCGCTCGGCGGGAGATCGACGACCGTGTCGCCGTGCGTCGTGAAGACGGTGAACGTCTCGTCGACTCCCGCGAACAGCTCGTCGTCGCCGCGGCGGCGAACCTCGTTGTACCCGATCTCGAACTCGTCCATCCCGGCGACGCGCCCGCCGAGCGCCTCGGCGACCACCTGGTGGCCGTAACAGACGCCGAGCACCGGGAGGCCGGCGTCGGCGGCCTTGGCGACGTAGTCGACGAGCGACGGGATCCACTCCTCGTCCCAGTAGACGGACGAGCGCGATCCGGTGACCACGACGCCGTCGAACTCGGTGTGGTCGGGGAGGTGCCCGTCGCTGGCCGAGAACTCGACGAGGTCGGCGTCGAGCTCCCGACGGAAGTTCCGCCGGGTGTTCGCGCCGTCGTGGGCGGCGTTCAGCAGGGCGAACCGGAGCCGTGTCATTGGGCGCTTCGAGGCGCGACGGGGCAAAAACGGTTGCGGCGGCGGGAAGCGCTACCGGCGTCGAGGAGCGGCGATGTCGGTCGCCCTCCCCCCGCTCACTCCGAGAAGGGGTCCGCGGCGTGCTCCGCGAGCCAGCCGACGAGGGCGTCGTTGACCGCGGCGGACGCCTCCACCCCGACGAAGTGGCGCGCGCCCGCGACCGAGTGGAGCTCGCCCCGCGGGAGCCCCTCCGCGAGCCCCTCCGCCGCCGTCTTCGGACAGACGCCGTCCTCGGCGCCGTGGACGACGAGCGTCGGGGTCGTGAGCTCGTAGAGCCGATCGGAGAGATCGAACCCCTCGACCGCCGCGCGGTGGGCCTCGAACGTCTCGCGGCCGGCGTCCTCGCCGAGCCGCCACTCGACGATCCGCGAGAGCACGTCGGGGTGCGTCTCGCGGAACGACTCCGAGAGCAGCCCGTTCAGCGACCCCTTCACCGCGGTCGGGTTCGACGGATCGGCCCAGACGCCGTCGGGGTTGTAGGCGTCGCCCGCGGGCGGCGTCCCGACCACCGAGAGGCTCGCCGGACGCGACGAGGCGAGCGCGTACGCGAGCGCGACCATCCCGCCGAGCCCGTATCCGACGAGGTGGGCGTTCCGGACTCCCTCCGCGGCGCACACCGCGTCCACGTCGCTCGCGAGCGCTTCGACGGTGTACGGCCCCGACGGCGCGTCCGATCGACCGACGCCCCGCGTCTCGGGCGTGATCACCGTGTGCGGGCCCGCGAGCGCGGCGTGTTGCCAGCCGAACTGCCACGCGCCGAGCCCCACGTCGCCGCAGAACACGACCGCCTCGTCGGGGTCGCCGGCGTCGGGAGCGTCCACTTCGTACCGGATCTCGACGCCGGCGTTGTTCGCGTGGGGCATGGAGAACTGTCGGGAGGAGTCAGGCCTCCTGTAGGTTGCGAAGGACGTCCGGCGCCGCGTCGAGCGCGTCGTCGAGCGCGTCCGCGTCCGGGCCGCCGCCCTGCGCGAAGTCCGGCGGCCCGCCGCCACCCCCGCCGACGCGGCCGGCGAGCTCCGAGACCACCTGTCCGGCGTTCACGTCGACGTCGTCCGGGACGCCGACCACGAAGCTCGCGGAGCCGTCCGCCCCGCTGCCGACGACCGCGACCTTGCCGTCGTCGACGTGGGCGTTCGCCGTCGCGCGCAGCTCGTCGGCGTCGCCGTCGAGCCGCTGGATCACCGCGGTGACACCGCCGATATCCACCTCCTCGGCGTCGGCGCCGCCGGAGGCGCGCGCCGCCGCGAGCTCCTCTTTGAGCGACTCGATCTCCTTGCCGCGCGCCTTCCACTCGTCGAAGAACCGCTCGGCCGTCTCGGGCACGTCGAGCGGGTCGACGTCGAGCGCCTCGGCCGCGTCGTACAGCGCGTCCTCCGTGCGCTGGGTCGCCTCGATCGCCGCGCCGCCCGCGGCGAACACGATCCGCTCGACGCCGTCTTGAACCGGCTCCGTCTTCAACACCTTCACCGCGCCGATCTCGCCGGTTCGCTCGACGTGGGTGCCGGCGCAGGCCTGCACATCCTCGTCGCCGACGTGGATCAGCCGGATGTTCGTTCCCGGCGGGACCCCGCCCTGATACAAGTCGAAGCCGTGTTCGGCCTCCGCCTCGTTGCGGTCGGGCCACTCCTGGCGTACGGGCACGTCGTCGCGGACGAGATCGTTGGCGACGCGTTCGATCTCTTTGACCTGATCGCGGGTGATCCGCTCGAAGTGACGCACGTCGAGCCGGGAGGAGTCGGTCCCCTTCTGTGCGCCCGCCTGTCGGACGTGATCGCCGAGCACCTCGCGAGCGGCGTGGCCGATCAGGTGCGTCGCGGTGTGGTGCGCGCGCAGCCGGTCGCGGCGGTCGCCGTCGACCTGTCCCTTGACGAACTCCCCCTTTCCGGGGTCGGCGTCGGTGCGATGGAGCACGACGCCGTCGCGCTCCTGGACGTCGACCACGTCGACGGTCGTCTCGCCGACGGTGAGCTGGCCACGATCGGCCGGCTGTCCGCCGCCCTCGGGGTAGAACATCGTCTGGTCTAACACCACGTCGTACCCCTCCTCGCGCTCGAACACGTCGAGGACGACGGCCTCGAACTCGGTGCGTCCCTGATCGTCGTAGAACAGTTTCTCCGTCTCGGGGAGGTCGTCGAACCGGTCGTCGCGCTCGGCGCCCTCTCCCTCGCCGTCCTCCTCCTCGTGGCGGTCGGCGACGAGCGCGTAGAAGTCGTCGGGCACGTCGACGGTCGCGCCTCGCTCCTCGGCGATGTCGGCGACCATGTCCGGCTGTATCCCGTGGGAGTCGTACAGCTCCAAGAGCGCCTCCGTCGGGATCGGCTCGCCCGTGCCGGCGTACTCGTCCGCGAGCGACTCAACCTTTCGGGAGCCGCGTTCGAGCGTCTTGCGGTACTTCCGCTCTTCGGTACGGACGATCTCGCGGATGGTGTCGCGGTTCTCGTAGCCGAGCCGCTCGGCCTGCATGTCGACCAGCTCGTCGAGCGGGGCGTCGACGCCGACCTCGTCGACGAGCCGCTTCGTGCGTCGCAGCACCATCCGGGCGAGGTAGCCCGTCCCGACGTTCGAGGGGACGATGCCGTCACCGAACATGTACGCGAGCGTCCGCGAGTGATCGGCGATCGCGTAGATCGATTCGAGCGGTTCGACCAGCTCGCGGAGCCGGTCGACGTCGACGTCGAGCCGATCGGCGATGTCGCCGCGGGCGGCCTCCACGTCGTCCACGTCGTCGATGTCGAGCCGACCGGAGAGCTTCGCGGCGCGGTGGACGAGCCGCTGTTCTTCTTCCGTGCGTTCGATCCCCGCATTCTCCTTGAGGAAGTCGATCGCGTCGGGGTACACCGCTTCGTACACCGTCGCCGTCCCCTGGCTCATCCACGTCCACCGTTCGAGCCCGTAGCCGGTGTCGACGATGTACGTGTCCATGAACGAGTACGTATGCCCGTCCTTCATCTCGTAGTCGCCGTCGGGGTCCCGCTCCATGCACATGAAGACGAGCGTCGCCAGCTCGGCGCCCTTGTAGATGACCTCGATCGCGGGACCGGCGTTGCCGCCGCCGACCCACGGGTCCTCGATGTAGGTGATCTCCTCTAAGTCCGCGCCGAGGCTCTCGAACAGCTCGTCGCAGTACTCGACGGTCTCGTCTTTCCAGTACACCTCCCCGTGGTAGGCGTACTCGTCCTCGTCGACCTCCTCGCGCGTGTTGAACGCGTGGTGGGCCATCATCTCGAAGGCCATCGTGTGCCGACCCGTCTTGCCGACGTTGTCGATGTCCTGCATCCGGATGCAGGGCTGTGAGATGGTGAGGGGGTTCGCGGGAGGCGGGGTCTGTCCCGACGTGACCAGCGGCTGGAAGTCGTAGATCGACGCCTGGGTCAAGAGCACGTCGTCGCGCCAGCGGTTCGCCGCGACCGGATACGGGTCGATCCGCTCGTGGCCGTGCTCCTCGAAGAAGGAAAGGAAGGCCTCGCGCATCTCGGAGAGCGAGTGCGCCTCCGGAAAGCCCGGATCGTCGATAAAGCTGTAGTCCTCACAGGGCGGCTCGCCGCACAGTTCGCGGTCGGCGTCGCGGGTCCAGAAGTGCGCGCCGCAGGAGGGACACTCCTTTCGCTCGAACCCCTCCTCTTCGAAGTAGTCGAGACGGTACTCCGCTTCGAGATCGCTCATTACTGGAACGTGACCCGTGTTCCTCCAAAAGGGTTCCGGGGTGTCTCGCGACCACTCCACGAGCGTTGAGTGGGTGCTCCTCGCGTCCCGCTACCACGCGCTTTCCCTCCGGACGACCGGTCCTCGGTTCCGGAGAAACCGACGACGGAAGGAAAATTTATCCGCGTTCCAGTCGTATCTCTCGGTAGAGTGAAGACAGAGTCCAGCGGGCGACCGTCCGTTCTCGTTCTTGCCCGCGACCCGGACGAGGCGGCCGACGTGGCCGACGCGTTGGAAAGCGTCACCGCCGCTCCCGCGTCCGTCGACGCCACCGACTCGCCACCGTCCGTCGACAGCACCGACCCGACACCGTCCGTCGACGACCTCACGGCGGCGGACGTGGCGGTCGTCCTCGACGCCGAGGGACTCGACGCCGTCCGCGGTCGCGACCGGTTTTGCCGCGTGGTCGCGTTCGTCGACGACCCCGCCTCGGAGCCGGCGACCGACCCGGTCGTCGACGCGATCTCGACCACTCCGGCGGACCTCGACGCGACGCTCCGGTGGCTCGCAGGCAGAGACGAGTCGGGGATCGACCGCGACGATCCGACGCGCACGCCCTCGCGGATCGAGCAGCTCAACGCGGAGGTGACCCGGCTCGCGTCGGTCAGATCCGTCGAAGAGGCCCATCGAACCGCGATCGCCGTCTCCGACGAGGTGTTCCCGGAACACCACTGTGTCGTCGGAGTCCGCGACGGGGAGTGGGTCGAGCCGATAGCGGCCTCGTCCGAGGTTTCGGTCGAGGACTGCGACCGCGTTCGAGTCGGGCGCGGCGCAGTCGGGACCGCTGTCGAGACCGGCGAGCCGGTGGTCGAGTCCCGGACTGCGGAGGCGGTCCCCCACCGGACGCTCCTCTCGCTTCCGGTCGGCGACGACACGGTGCTCCAGCTCGCGAGCGACGAAGACGGGTTCGACGCGAGCGACCGGCGGCTCGCGGAGCTGCTCGCGTCCCACGTCGAGGAGACCCTCGACCGGATCCGGGTCGACGAGGCGCTGCGGGCCGAGCGCGATCACCTGCTCGCGCTGTTCTCGAACGTCCCCGACCCGGCGATCGCCTACGATTACGTCGACGGAGATCCGGTTTTTCACCGGGTCAACGACGCCTTCGAAGAGACGTTCGGCTACGACGCAGAGCGCGTGATCGGCGAGTCCGTCGACGACTTCATCGTCCCCCCCACCGACGAGGCCGAATCCGAGGCGATGGAACTCAACGAACGGCTTCGACGCGGCGAGAACGTCCGGAAGGAAGTGACCCGCGAGACCGCAGACGGCTACAGACATTTCATCCTCCACGTCGTGCCGATCCGGCTCGACGACGAGAACGTCTCGGGGTACGCCATCTACACCGACGTGACGGAGCGGCGCGAGCGCGAGGCGGCACTGGAGCGCCAGAACGAGCGGCTCGACGAGTTCGCCTCGATTGTCTCGCACGATCTCCGGAATCCGCTTTCCGTCGCAGAGGGGTACGTCGACCTCGCGATCGAGACCGGCGAGACGAGCCAGCTCGAAAAGGCGGCCGAGGCGCTGGGGCGCATGGACGAGCTCGTCGGCGACCTGCTCTCGCTGGCCCGACAGGGGGAGTCGGTGGGCGAGACGAGTCCCGTTTCGATCGGGGCGCTCGCGAGGGACGCCTGGGACAGCGTCGACACGGGCGACGCCGAACTCGTCGTCGACGGCGACGTGACGATCGACGCGAACGCGACCCGCACGCGAGAGCTGCTGGAGAACGTGTTCCGGAACAGCGTGGAACACGGCCGGTGTCCCGCGAACGAGAACGGTGATGGCGACGCCCCCCTCACCGTGCGCGTCGGAGCGGCGGCGTTTCGCGGCGACGACTCGGAGACGGAAGGCGGCTTCTTCGTCGAGGACGACGGGCGCGGGCTCCCAGAGGTCGAGCGCGACCGCGTGTTCGAGAGCGGATTCACGACCGAGGAGAACGGAACCGGCCTCGGGCTCGCGATCACGAAGCGGATCGCCGACGCGCACGGGTGGAAAGTGCGCGCGCTGTCCGGCGACTCCGGCGGCGCCAGGTTCGAGTTCAAGACCTCGTCAGTGACCCACGACTGAAGTCGTGGGCATCCTCCTTGGTCCTCTGTGAGCGCCCCGGGTCGAACCGGTCCGAAACGACCTTACGCCGCGCGCTCGCCTCTCCGGTATATGGTCGAGAACGTCGTCTATCCCGCGTACTTCGACGCCGACCGATCGCGGTCGGAGGGACGCCGCGTCCCGATGGACCTCGCGATCGAGGAACCCACCGTCGACGAGATCGCGAAGGCCGTCCAACAGGTCGGCTACGACGCGGTGATCGAACGCGAGAAGACCTACTCCCGGGAGTTCGAGCCGCGCGGAGCGGTGGTCGTGCGGGGCACCGAAGACACCGCGAAAAACGACCTCGTGCAGGCGATCGCCGCCTATCTCGGAGTCATCCGAGAGTGACGATGCGCCGCGTGGGCACGGTCGTCCGAACCGCCGGCGGGCTCGCCATCGCGCGCGCAGAGGCGGGCGCGGAGCCGCCTCGGATCGGCTCGTCCGTGGTCGACGAGTCGCTCGCGACGGTCGGCCGCGTCGTCGACGTGTTCGGTCCCGTCGATCGCCCCTACGTGGCGGTGACGCCGAGCGACGACGACCTCGCGGCCCTCGTCGGCGGGAAGCTGTACGCGCGCTGATACTCCCTACTCGGGGATCGGCGACTCGGCGCCGGCGTCGGCGCTTTCGTCTTCGTCCCCGTCGCCCTCGTCTCCGTCGCCCTCGTCGCCGTTACTCTCCACGACGGCGAAGTCCTCGATCGTCTTCGTCGAGCGGGCGAGCCGCTCGGCGACGACCAGCTTCTCCGTCCGCTCGAGTCGCTCCCAGTCGAGCTCGTCCGGCGGCGACTCCTCGAACGCCCGGAACTGCTGATACGCCGCCTCGTTGACGAACCGCTCGAACGACTCGCAGTTCGGGCAGGTCACCGACAGGTGCGAGGTGTCGAACTCGCGGTCGATCGTGTGTTCGAGGCAGTTCAGACAGCGGTACGTTCGAGTTCTGCTCACGGATCGACGGAAGCGACGGACGCGCTAATACCTGCGGGTACCGGTTCGGAGAACGGAGACCGAAAGCGGAAGCGCCGCGAGGGCGCGTCGAGCCGTTAGAACAGCGCCGACGCCGCGGCCTCGGCGGTCTCGATGACCGGCCCGAAGCCGGGTAGGAGTAGCACCGTCGCGACCGCCGCGAAGACGACCGCGGCGTACAGCCCGGTCGGCCGCACGTCGATCGCGTCCAGCGAACTCGACGACGCGGGGTCGTCGATGAACAGCGCCTTCACGACTCGGCTGTAGTAGTACAGCGAGACGACGCTGTTGACGGCGCCGAACGCCGCCAGCCACAGGAAGCCGTTGTCGATGGCGCCCATGAACAGGAAGTACTTCGAGAAGAACCCGGCGAACGGCGGGAGCCCGGCGAGCGAGAACATGAAGACGGCCATCGCCGTCGAGGCGACGGGAGCGCGCCGCGCGAGGCCGGCGTAGTCCTCGAAGGTCCGGCCGACGCCCCACCGCTCCGCCATCGCGACGAAGAGGAACGCGCCGGTGTTCATGAACCCGTAGACGAGCAGGTGCGCCATCGCGGCGCCCATCACGGCGCCGTTAGCGCCACCGTCCTGCGAGAGCGCCGCGACGCCGATGAGCACGTAGCCGGCGTGCCCGATGGAGGAGTACGCGAGCATGCGCTTGACCTCCTCCTGAACGGCCGCCGCGAAGTTACCGAGCGTCATCGTCACGGCCGCGAGGATACCGAACGCTAGCACCCAGTCGATGCCGGCGGTGAGCGACGCGCCCACCGGGAACGCCTCGGTGAACAGGCGGAACGCGACCACGAAGCCGGCCGCCTTCGAGGCGGACGAGAGGAACGCGCTCACCGGTGCGGGCGCGCCCTCGTACGCCTCCGGCGCCCAGAAGTGGAACGGAACGGAGGCGGTCTTGTACGCGACGCCGCCGACGATCATCACGATCCCGAGGCCCGCGACGCCGGCGAGGCCGTCGAGCGAGCCGATCCCCTCGGCGACGCCGCTGAACAGCAGCGATCCGGTCGCCGCGTACACAAGCGAGATCCCGAACAGGAAGATGGCGGAGGAGAGCGCGCCGACGAGGAAGTACTTCATCCCCGCCTCGACGCTCCCGCGATTCTGCTTGAGGTACGCGACGAGCACGTACGACGGCAGCGACACCATCTCCAAGGCGACGAAGACGACCGCGAGCGAGTTCGCGGCCGCGAGCAGCGTCATCCCGGTCGCCGCGAACACGACGAGCGAGTAGAACGCGGCCGGGCTCTCGTGGTCGTGGAAGTAGTCGTGGGCCGCGACGACGACCAGCGCCGTCACGGACGCGAAGATGGCGGCGAAGAACAGCGCCATCGTGTCCACCTTGATCGCCTCGGCGAACAGGGTGATCGCGCCGCCGGTGTCCGTGCTCCCGGTGCCCGAAACGACCAGCCAGACGCTCGCCGCGAGCGCAGCGAGCGAACCGACCGCTCCGACGACCGCCATCGAGGTGTTCGACCGCGCGTCGGGGCTGATCGTGTCGACGAGCAGCAGCGCGAGCCCGGTGAATCCGAGCAGGAACACGGGCAACAGCGCCGCGACCTGCGGAAGCGTGTTAACCATCGACGGTCACCCCCTCGACCACGGGAACGGCAGCGTCACGGATCATCTCGAAGAAGATGTCGGGCGCGACGCCGAGCACGATGATCGCCACCAGCAACACCGCGAGCGGGGCGACGTCGTGGAACGGCGCGGGACCCACGTCGTAGTCGGTCTCGAGCTCGAAGGGCCCGAACAGCGTGCTCTGCATCGCCGACAGCAGGTAGCCGGCGACGATGACGATACCGAACATCGCCAGCGCCGTGAAGATCGGCGCGTACGGCAGCGCCGGGGCGGCGAAGGAGCCCACGAAGATGAAGAACTCACCGGCGAAGCCGGCCATCAGCGGGAGCCCCATGTACCCGAACGCGCCGGCGACGAGGATGCCCACCGCGACGGGCATCCGGTCGGCCATGCCGGACATGTCGCCGACCATCCGCGTGTGCGTCGCGTTGTAGATGACGCCGACCGCCATGAACATCAGCCCCGAGATGAGGCCGTGCGCGACCATCTGGAACGTCGCGCCGCCGACGCCGTACTCGGTGAACACGATTAATCCGAGGATGACGTACCCCATCGACGAGACGGAGGAGTACGCGACGATCCGCTTGAGATCCTTCTGGGCCAGCGCCAGCATCGCGCCGTAGATGACGCTGATGACGGCGACTGCGGCGATCGGAATCGCGAGTGCGGACGCCTGATCCGGAAGCATCGTGAAGTTGAACCGGAGCAGCGCGTACGTCCCCATCTTCAGGAGCACGCCCGCCAGCAGCACCGACACCGGCGTCGGCGCCTCGACGTGGGCGTCGGGCAGCCAGGTGTGGAACGGGACGATCGGGACCTTCACCGCGAACCCGAGGAACATCGCGAGGAACGCGACCATCGCGATCCGGTCCGGCGAGATGTTGAACCACGTGCCGAGACCGCCGTCGGCGATCGCCTGCGTGATCTCCGGCAGCGCGAACGAGCTCACGGAGTCACCGAGCGCGAACGTCAGCGACATGAACCCGATGAACATCAGCAGCGACGCCGCGTTCGTGTAGACGAAGAACTTGATCGCGGCGTACTTCCGGCGGGGACCGCCCCAGATACCGATGAGGAAGTACATCGGCACCAGCACGGCCTCCCAGAAGACGAACCAGAGGAAGAAGTCGAGCGCGGTGAACACGCCGAGCAGGTTCGCCTCCATGAACAGCATGAGCCCGTAGAACTGGCTCTGCCTGGCGTCGATCGGCGTCCACGCGCTCACGATCGCGAGCGGGACGAGGAACGTCGTGAGCACGACGAGCGGGAGGCTGATCCCGTCGACGCCGACGAACCACGACACGGTCCGTCCGCCGACCTCCAGCCACTCGATCTGGGTCGCGTACGCGATATCGCCGCCCGTGAGGGCGTTGCCGGCGCCGTCGAAGCCGGACCAGAGGGACAGCGCCCCGGCGAACGGAAGCAGACTGAACGCGAACGCCAGCCGGCCTGCCCACTCGTCGGGGGCGAGCAGCACGAGGAGCGCGGCCACGAACGTGAACCCGATGAGGGCTTCGATCATCATAGGAACCACCCCCCGGTCACGCCGAGCGCGAGAAGCAACGCGACGAGCCCCAGCGTGAGCAGCGTGGCGTACTGCGAGACCACGCCGCTCTGGAGCCGGCGGATCCGGCTCCCGCCGAAGAGACTCACCGACGAGACGCCGTTAACGACGCCGTCGATGATCCCCTGATCGAAGGTGTTCGCCCCGCCGGCGACGTCCTCGGTGCGATACGCGAGCCATACCTGCAGTTCGTCCAAGTAGTAGTTGTTGTACAGCACGTCTTTGATCCCGCCGAGCTTCGCCGTGTGCTCCGTCGGCGACGGAACGTTGTAGAGCCGCCAAGCGACGAGGAGCCCCGCCAGCGCCAAGCCGAGCGAGACGGCCGCGCCGACGAGCACCGTACCGACCTCGCCGCCGACGAGGTAGCCGCTACTGTACGGCCCGATGTCGGCGTAGTGGTGCGAGGAGAGCCCCTCGATGCCGCCCCAGTGGTTGTCGAGCCAGAGGTGGAGCAGGTCGATCCCCTCCAGTCCGAGGACCTTCTGCACCGGAACCATGTTGATGAATCCGGTGACCGCCGCGAGCACGCCCAGCACCGTCAGCGGCCCCTTCACGTTCCAGCGAACGGGCTCCGGATCGCGTGCGGTGTCGGTCCGAGGCTCGCCGTGGAAGGTCAGGAACACCATCCGGAAGGTGTAGAAGGCGGTGACGGGGACCGCGAGCAGCCCCATCAGGTAGCCGCCGAGCAGCAGCGGATCGTTGAGCCCGTGGACGAGCGCCTCGTAGAGGATCTCGTCTTTCGACCAGAAGCCGGCGAACGGGAAGATGCCCGCGAGCGCGAGCGAACCGGCGAGGAACGTGTAGTACGTCACCGGCATCTTCGACTTCAACCCGCCCATGTCCCACATGTCCTCGTTGTGGTGCATCGCGATGATCACCGCACCGGCGCCGAGGAACAGCAGGGCCTTGAAGAAGGCGTGAGTGGTCAGGTGGAAGACCGCGGCCACGTACCCGCCCGCGCCGAGCGCGAGCATCATGTAGCCGTACTGCGAGATGGTGGAGTACGCGAGCACCTGCTTCAGCTCGTCTTTCACGAGCCCCATCGTCGCCGCGAACAGCGCGGTGAAGCCGCCGATGAAGGCGATCACCGCGAGCGTCGTCGGCGTCAGCGCGTAGAACCCATACATGCGCGCGACGAGGTAGACGCCGGCCGCCACCATCGTCGCGGCGTGAATCAGCGCGGAGACGGGCGTCGGACCCTCCATCGCGTCGGGGAGCCACGTGTGCAGCGGGAACTGCGCCGACTTCCCGACGACGCCGCCCAGCACGAGCAGGCCGACGACGGTGAGCCACGTCTGCAGTTCGACGCCGCCCGGCGTCCACGCGACCGAGCCCTCTCCGGCGAGCGCCGCCTCGGCGAGCACCGGGAACGACTCCGCGCCGGCGAACTGCGCGGTGCCGAACGTCGCGAGCACGGCGACGACGCCGACCAGGAAGAAGTAGTCCCCGAACCGCGTGACGAGGAACGCCTTCTTCGCCGCCGACGGCGGACCGGGCTCCCGGAAGTGGAAGCCGATGAGCAGGTACGAGCAGAGCCCGACCAGCTCGAAGAACATGAACGCCATCAGTAGGTTGTCGGCGACGACGAACCCGAGCATCGAGGCCGTGAACAGGCCGAGCCCGGCGTAGTACCGGGGGAGCCCCGTCTCGCCCTCGTCGTTCATGTAGCCGAGCGAGAACACGTGGACTAAGAGCGCCACGAGCGTCACGATGACGAGCATGAGCGCCGACAGCGGGTCGACCAGGATCCCGAAGGACAGTTCGATGTCCGTCGGACCGATGCCGCCCGCGTCCGCCCACGTGTAGAGGGTGCGGTTCGCCGCCTCCCCGCCCGCCACCGTCGCGAGCACCCACAGCGAGAGCAGGAACGACCCCGCTGTCGCCGCGATGCCGCCGAAGGCGCCGCCCTTCGGGAGGTGCTTGCCGACACCGAGGGCGATCAGGAACGA
This sequence comes from Halorubrum saccharovorum DSM 1137, assembly GCF_000337915.1. GTDB lineage: Archaea > Halobacteriota > Halobacteria > Halobacteriales > Haloferacaceae > Halorubrum > Halorubrum saccharovorum. The sequence goes on along the minus strand of NZ_AOJE01000065.1, from coordinate 4,491 downwards.
GAAGAACGGGAGGAGAACGATCGCCGGAACGTATGAGAACACGTCTATCATGTTACCACCTCATCTCCGTTGGAACGGTCACGTCCGTGACGCCGAAGTTGCGGTACAACACGAGGATGATGCCGATCCCGATCGCGACCTCCGCGGCCGCGAGCGCGATGACGAACAGGGCGAACACCTGTCCCGTGAGGTCACCGTAGTACAGCGCGAACGCGACGAAGTTGATGTTCGCGGCGTTCATCATGAGCTCGACGCTCATGAGGAAGTACAGCGCGTCGCGCCGCGTGAGAACGCCGAACAGGCCGATACAGAACACGGCGGTGGCCAGCAGCAGGTACCACTCGGGCGGGATCGAGGAAGCGACGGCGGTCATTACCGTTCACCCCCCTCTCGCCCGCCGTCGGTGAGCGCCTCGCCCACCGCGGCGACGATGGAGCCGTCCTCCTCGCGTTTCGCCAGGTAAACGGCGCCGTCGACGGCCACGTCGAGCGCGACCGCCGCGATCAGGAACGCGGCGAGGAAGCCCTCCGACGGCACCGAGCCGAGCTCGTACTCGCCCAGGTTGAAGAGGGCGTACCCGATGTTGTGGACGATCGACGCGTCCGCCGGGAACGCCGCGACCTCGCCGAAGTCGGCCGACAGCACCGTCAGGGCCAGTACGGCGAACAGGAGTCCGACCGCGATTGCGGGCACGAGACGCCCGCGGCTTCGGGAGTCATCGTTACTCATGCGCTATTCACCTCCGTTTCCGTGTCCGATCGCGTGAGCATCACGGCGAACGTGACGAGAATCAAGACCCCGCCCACGTAGACGAGGATCTGCATGGCGGCGATAAACTCCGCCTGCAGCATCACGTAGTGCACCGCGACGCTCGTCAGGGCACCGCCCAGAAGCAACGCGGCGTGGAACACGTCGCGCGCCAGGACAACCCCGAGGCCGAACGCCAGCGTGACCGCGGCGAACAGCCCGAACGCGATGGTAGCATAAACCATTGTGTTTGTCTCCTATGAGAGTCCCTTTGAAGATTTCGAGACGCGCCCGCTACTGGTAGTCGACCTCGCCGTCTCCCTCCCCGATCCACGCGCCGCGATCGGGGTTCCGGGACTCCAGCGGGTCGATTCCCTTGTACCACGGGACGTTCTTGAGCTGTTCTTTGTTGTACACGAAGTCGTCTTTCGTGTCCGCGGTGAACTCGAAGTTCTGCGTCAGCAGGATGGCGTCAACGGGACAGACCTCCTCGCAGAGCCGGCAGTAGATGCACTGCCCGATGTGGAGGTTGTACTGCTCGCCGTTGCGCTGGTCGTCCTGGACGATCTGGATCGTATCGTTCGGGCAGACGTTCTCGCACTGCCGACACCAGATACACCGCTCCTGACTGAACTTGTGGACGCCGCGGAAGCGCGGGCTCACCTCGGGCGCGTCCTCCGGGTATTCCACCGTGAACGTCTTCCCGTCGAGCGCGTGCTTCATCGTCGTCGCCATGGATTTCATGAGTCCGATCATGTTACGCGATCACCCCCACGATTACGGCCGTGAGCACCAGGTTCGCGAACGACAGCACCAGCATTCCCTTCCAGCCGATCTCGATCAGCTGGTCGATCCGGACGCGAGGTATCGCCGCGCGGGCCCACTGCGTGAACAGGAAGAAGCCCCAGACCTTCACCACGAACCAGATGAAGCTGATGCTCTCCGGACCCGGGCCGGACGCCCCACCGAGGAACGTCACGGTGAGGATCGCACCGCCGAGGAAGATGTGAACGAACTCGCCGAGGTAAAACAGGACGAAGTACGCCGAGGAGTACTCCGTCTGGTACCCCGCGACGATCTCCGTCGGCGCCTCGGGGATGTCGAACGGGTTCCGTCCGATCTCCGCCATGTTCGCCGTGAGGAACAGCACGAACGCGAACGGGTTCACGAACGCGTACCACGACGGAATCGAGACCCCGGCGATCGTCACGAGCGTCCCCGTCTGCGCCCCGACGACGCCGCTTATCTGGAGCGTCCCAGCGAAGATCACGACCGACATCGCGGTGACGATGAGCGGGATCTCGTACGCGAGGTTCTGCGCGACGGCGCGGAGCCCGCCGAGAAGTGAGTACTTGTTGTTCGACGCGTAGCCCGCCATCACCAGCGAGACCGAGGCGATGGACGCGAACGCGAACACCAGCGCCAGCCCGGCCTCGGGGTCGGCGAGGTGGATGTTCAGCGGGCCGATCCGACCCATCGGGATCACGGAGAACCCGAGCATCGCCGACGCCGGCAGGACGATCGGGGCGAGGTCCCACGTCGGGCGGTCGACGCCCTCGGGGATGATGAGCTCCTTTGCGAGCAGCTGGACCGCCGCCGCCGGAATGATGAGCAGCCCGTAGGGCCCGATCCGGTCGACCGCGATCCGGTCGGTGAACGCGGCCGTGATCTTCCGTTTCGCCCACGGCCCGGCGACGCCGGAGAACGCGAGGATGATGTTCGCGACGAGCGCCGCCCCGATCAGCGAGGCGACGACGTCGCCGAGGACGCTGTCGATCCCGAACGCGTCGACGAGGAACTCGGGGAACAGCTGTGCGGGCGCCGTCCCCATCAGCGGTCCACCTCCCCGAGAACGATGTCCAGGCTACCGAGCGCGGCGACCACGTCGGGGATGTACTCCCCGTTCGCCATCTCCGGGAGCGTCTGGAGGTTCGAGAAGCAGGGCGATCGGATCTTGAACCGCGCGGGCTTGTCCGTGCCGTCCGCGCGGATGTAGATGCCGAGTTCGCCCTTGGCGCCCTCGACGGCGCGGTAGATCTCGGTGTCGTCGTCGGGCCGCAGCGTGCGCGGCACGTTCGCCTGGATGTTCCGCTCGTCTTCGGGCCAGTCCTCGAGCAGGTCGACGCACTGCTCGATGATCTTCGCGGACTCCTCGACCTCGCGCATCCGGACGAGCAGGCGGCTGAAGTTGTCGCAGCCGTCCTCGGTGACCACGTCCCAGTCGAGCTCGTCGTAGTACCCGTACGGGTCGTCNTTGTCGCAGCCGTCCTCGGTGACCACGTCCCAGTCGAGCTCGTCGTAGTACCCGTACGGGTCGTCGCGGCGCAGGTCGTAGTCGACCCCCGACCCGCGGGCGACGGGGCCGGTGGCGCCGTAGTTCTTCGCGACCTCCGGCGGGAGGACGCCCGTGTCGATCGTCCGCATCTGGAAGATCTCGTTGGAGGTGATGAGGTTGTGGTACTCCTCGATCGACTCCGGGAGCTGGTCGAGGAAGTCCCGCGTGTTCGAGAAGAACTCCTCGCGCGGCTCCGGCAGGTCCCAGACGACGCCGCCGAGCCGGAAGTAGTTGAACATCAGCCGCTGGCCCGTCAGATCCTCCAGGAGGTTTTGAACGCGCTCGCGGTCGTTGATGGCGTACATGAACGTCGCCGTGAAGTCGCCGTTGATGTCGAGCGCGAACGTGGCGAGCGCGAGCATGTGCGCCGCGATCCGGCACATCTCCGCGCCCATCGTGCGGATGACCTGCGCGTACTCGGGGACCTCGATGTCGGCGAGGTCCTCGGCCGCCCGCGCGTACGCCCACTCGTTGAGCAGGCCCGCCGAGATGTAGTCCCAGCGGTCGGGGTACGGCATGATCTGGTGGCGGTACGTCCCGTTCTGGGCCATCTGCTCCTCGCTGCGGTGGAGGTAGCCGATGTCGGGCTCGACGTCGACGACCTGCTCGCCGTCGAGCGTCGTCTTCAGGTGGAGCACGCCGTGAGTCGCCGGGTGGTGCGGCCCGATGTTGAGGAACATCGTGTCGGACTCGGCGTCCTTGTGATGCTCCTGCAACGGGTTCGCGTGCTCCGGCAGCGTGGCGATCTGCGGCCGGTCCTTGTCGTAGTCCATCGACAGGGGGTGTCCCTGCCACGTCTCGGGTAGCAGGATCCGGCGCAGGTCGGGGTGGCCGTCGTACTCGACCCCGATCAGGTCGTATGCCTCGCGCTCGTGCCAGTCGGCGGTGCGGAACACGGGCTCGGCCGACTCCGAGACCGGATTGTCCTTGTCGGCGGGAACGACGACGCTGACCTCCTGAGTCGGGTCGTCGAACTTCTTCAGGTGGTAGATCGACTCGTACCGGTTCTCGTACTCCTGTGCGGAGACCACCGAAAGGTGGTCGTACCCCGCCTGTTCTTTCAGGATCGAGAGCGTCTCCTGGACGGTGTCGGGCCGGATGACGAACCCGGGCGCGTTCAGGTGGTCGTCGCGGTCGACGACGAGGTCGCCCAAGAGCGCCTCCAGCTCGTCGGGAGTGCGCTCGACGGCCCCGTCGTCGACGGTGTCTGGTCGTTCGAGGCTCATGGCGAATCAGCGAAGTTGTACCGCATGACGAGTTCGTCGTCCTCGATCTGGTCGGCGAGCTTGTCGACGAGCTCGTCGCGTTCGAGGTCGGAGAACTCCTCCAGTTCGTACGGCTTCACCGTGACGGGCGCGGCCTCGCCGTTGGCGACGCGCTCCTGCAGCTGTCTCTTATACACATCTCCT
>NZ_AOJE01000064.1 GCF_000337915.1 Halorubrum saccharovorum DSM 1137 | reverse complement strand
TGTGTATAAGAGACAGGGTCGAGGTCGTGTTTCACCGCGTAGGTGTGCATCATCTCGATGCTGCAGCAGGCGATGCCGAACTGCAGCATGAACATCGAGGAGCCGCGACACCAGTTCAGGAACTTGTCGAACTTGGTGAGGATGAACGGCGAGGAGCCGAACGCCTCGCGGAGCCGGGAGTTAAAGCGGTCTCCCTGCCCGGTCATCCGGGCGTCGCGGGTCTCGGTTACGACTTGCGATTCGTCGGTGATGAATGGTTGATCGCTGCTCATTAGTTGAGGTCACGCTCCGTCTTTCGACTTGTCGCGCGGGGACTCCGGGCCCAGCTGATCGCGCCGGAGCGCCACGCCCAGACGAGCCCGATCGCGAGGATTCCGACGAACGCCAACATCGGCCACAGCAGGTCGATCATCGGCACGCCAGCGCTGATCGCCGGACGGTAGATGACGGCCCACGGGAACAGCAACACGGTCTCGATGTCGAACACGACGAACAACAGCGCGACCATGTAGTACTGAATGTTGAACCGGATCCGCGTCCCGCCCGTCGGGGTCTCGCCGGACTCGTAGGTGGTACTTTTACCGGTCTCAGGCACGCTCGGACGGAGCAACGCCGACACTGACATCATCCCCAGCGGGATGAGCACGCCGACGGCCGCCAAGGCGCCGATCGCTATCCAATCGCTCATATAGGTCTCCGTAACGTGCGAGGATTTGGACCGCCCCCTCATAAGCGTTGAGACTTGTGTGCCCGCGCGCGAGCGGCCCGGTATCGCCCGTTTCCGGTCGGAACGGCGGTGACGCGACTGGCAGCCGTCGATCCGGCTCGGGAAGGTCACCGTGCGGGGCAAACGCTACCGGTGACGGCGACGGCAACCAATGTATAAATCCGGTACGGTGGCGCGCCGGCTGGCAGAGAATCTCCGATTCTCGCTGGATGCTGTGAGCGACGCGGGCGACCGCAGGGGCTCCGAGCGAGCCACGAGGCGGGCGCAATCGGGGGTCTCCGCGTCAGCAGCTATTTATAAGCGAGCAGTTGCTCATCGATTCCGGAAGTCGTCGAGCCCGAGATCGTGGAGAGCGGTCGACACGTCCGCGACGCCCGCTTTCTGTTTCTCGTGGAGATCGATCAGCCGCTCCGCGACGGCGTCGTGCTCGCGCGCGAGCACCTGCGCGGCAGACAGGGCGGCGTTGTACGACTTGCCGGCGTCGACGGCGACGATCGGGGCCCCGGTGGGCATTCCGATGACCGAGTCCACCGACTTCTCTTGAACCGGGACGCCGATCACCGGGATCGGGTACGCGATCGACGCGGTCATGTTCGGGAGGTCTGCGGACTTCCCGCCCGCGCCCGCGATCACGACATCGATCCCCCGGGCCGCCGCGGTCTCCCCGTACGCGTACATGAGCTCCGGCGTCCGGTGGGCGGAGACGACGTAGCTCTCGTAGGTGAACCGCGCGTCGGGGGCGTCGTCGAAGTCGGTCTGCTCGGCGAACTCGAGTTCGTCGAGCGCCTCGTAGGCGCCCTCCATGACGGGGAGGTCGGAGTCCGACCCCATGATGATCCCCACGTCGGGGGTGGTCTCGGGGTCGGCGTCGGCCGCCGCCTCCGCTTCGAGCCGGTCGATCAGGTCTTGGACCGTCGTCATGGATGTGGGTGACGCGAGGCGGGTTGTAAATCGTGCCGGTCCGGTGGCCGGCCGGCGCGTCGCCGACGGCCGCCCCAGCGATCACAAAGTCGAAGAGCCCGGCCACGGAACCTCCGGACGAACATGCCCTCCAGACGCGCGTTTCTCGCCGGTCTCGGAACGACCGGACTGACGGCTACCGCCGGCTGTCTCGGCGGGTTCGACGGCGACCCCGGTACCGACGAGACGTACGACTGGCCGACCGGCGGCGGCGACGACTTGAACTCCCGGGCGGTTCCGAACGGCGTCGCGCCGCGCGACGACCCGACCGTCGACCGGACGCACGAGTTCGACGGGACCCCGGCCGGCGACCCGGTGGTGACCGCCGGGACGGTCCTTCTGAACGCCGGCGTGGACGTTGTCGCGCTCGACCGCGGAGACCTGAGCCGGCGGTGGGGCGTCGCTCCCGACGACAACGACGCGTTTCGCTACACCGGGGCGCCGACCGTCGCGGACGGCGTGGCGTACGTCCCGGAGAGCGACACGCTGGTCGCTCGCGAACTCGACACCGGTGAGCGGCTGTGGAGCCGGGAGTTCGAGTACGTCTTCGGGGAGACGACGCCGCTCGTCGTCGAGCGTGGGGACGGTCACCGGGTGGTGATCGGCGCCGGCGAGTACCTCCGGGCGTTCGACGGCGCGACGGGCGAACTGCAGTGGGAGCGCCGGTTGGACGGAATCGTCCGGCGTGCCGCCGCGCGCGCGCTGGCGTCGGTGTACGGCGTCGTCTACGCCGCGACCGCCGGCGGGAAACTGTACGCGGTCGACGACGACGGCCGCGTGCGCTGGACCCGGACCGTCGACGCCGGGATCCGCACCGCCCCGACCGTCGTCGGGTCTCGCGGCTCGGACGGGGAGTCGATACGGGGGTCGGGAGACGTGGTCGTCGGCGCGGGAGACGGATCGATCCGCTGTTTCGGCCCGGCCGGGGAGCCCCGGTGGCGCGCCGACCTTCGCGGGTTCGTCGAGGGCGGAATGGCGGTCGGTCACGGCGGAGTGTTCGCGGCCTCCGGCGGACGGCTGTACGCGCTGAACGCGGAGAACGGGAGCCACGCGTGGCGGACCGATATCGGGAACGCCGTTCGACCGACGCCGCCGGCGGTCGTTGGCGACACGGTCTACGTCGGCGGAGAACGGCTCCGCGGGGTCGGCGTCGACGGCGGCGTCGGTTTCCGGTCGGTCCGCGTCGGCGGGACGCGGTTCGAGCGCGAGGTCGACGGCGGCGCGAGCTACGTCACCGCCGCCGACGGGACGCTGTTCGCGACGGTGGCGACGGGGACCGGGAGCGGGCGGTTACTAGTGCTTTCCTGAGAGGTGCGTGCGGAGGCGCGGGTCGTCTGCGACTCGCGTGGAGCGTCGGGAGGGGAGTGGCCCCCGTCGTGGCGTCGCTTTCGCTACTCGGCTCGAAAGGTCAGCCCGTCGCGGAGGTCTCGCGCCCGCGAGAGCAGGGCGTCGCGGTCGGCGGCGGCGTCCGGGTCGTCGCCTCCGGCCGTCGCCGTCAGGTGCCCCATCTTCCGGAGCGGGCGCACGTCGTCTTTCCCGTACCAGTGCAGGTCGGCGGCGGGCGCGGCGAGCACGTCGTCGACGCCCGAGAGGGTCGCGGACTGAGTCTCCTCGACATCGCCGAGGACGTTCGCGGTGACCGCCGGCGCGACGAGGTCGGTCGGGCCGAGCGGCCACCCGAGGACGGCCCGGACGTGGTTCTCGAACTGCGAGGTGCGCGCGCCCTCGATGGTCCAGTGGCCGGAGTTGTGCGGCCGCGGCGCGATCTCGTTGACGAGCACGTTGCCGTCCCGGGTCTCGAACAGCTCGATCCCGAAGACCCCCCGGCCGTCGAGCACGTCGAGCACGTCTCTCGCGACCGCCTCCGCCTCGGCGACGACCGCGTCGTCGGCCCGGGCCGGCGCGACGCTCTCGCGGAGGATCTCCTCGCGGTGGACCGTCTCGGTGACGGGGTACGTCCGGGTCTCGCCGTCGGCCCCCTTCAGTCCCATCACGGCGATCTCGCGCTCGAAGTCGAGGAGCTCCTCGGCCATCGCGTTCCCGCCGACCTCGTCGAGCGCGGCGGCGGCATCGGCCGGGTCCCGAACCGGGACGTTCCCGCGACCGTCGTAGCCGCCCTCGCGGGCCTTCAGCATGACGCCGCCGAACTCCTCGACGACGCGTTCGAGCCCCTCGGCGGTGGCGACCGCGACGAACTCGGGGACGGGGATCCCGGCGTCGACCAGCGCCTCCTTCTGGACGAGCTTGTCCTGAATAGTGCGGAGCGTGTCCGGGTCGGGGTGGACCGGCACGTCGTGTTCGGCGGCCGCCTCGGCGAGCAGGTCCGGGTCCGCGAGCACGATCTCGAAGGTGAGCGCGTCGACGCGGCTCGCCAGTTCGCGGATCGCGTCGGCGTCGTCGAAGTCGCCGACGATCTGGTCGCTCACGACGGGGGCAGCCGGACAGTCCGGCGTCGGGTCCAACACGACGACCTCGACGCCGAGCCGCGCGACCGCCTCGCCCATCATCCGACCGAGCTGTCCGCCGCCGACGACGCCGAGCGTCGGTCCCGGCAGAGTGATCGACATGGACGGTCGTACCGAACGTTACTGCATAAATATTCCCACATCGACCCAGTAAATAGGCACAACCGTGTATATTCGAGGCGTGCGACGAGGAAGCCGTGCGGAACCGATTTCCGTCCGGAACGGCTCGCCGACGGTATGAAGGCCGCGAAGCGGCTCTACGACCGCGGCGACGAGTGGGCGCGCGGCCTCTCCCGCGGGCGGTACGCGACCGTGTTGGGAGCGGCGTCCGGAAGCGGTGTTCTCGCCGTCGGACTGGCGCTGAGCGGGGAGCTCCTCCTCGTTCGCGCCCTCACGATGGCGGTCGTCATGTTCGGCTTGGAGTACGCGTTCGGCGCGTTCAGCGGGTCTAGCGACGAGTAGGCGAGACGCCGGTCGGGGCGGCTCGGCGGCGGGTCCAGCACGGCGGCGCGCGGCTCACACCTCGACCGCCGCGAGGTCGCTCTCCAGTTCGTCGACGAACTCGTTGTACGCCGCGACGAACCCCCGGAACGAGTCGGCGTACTCGCGCACGTCGGCGGCCGACGGCGCCTCGTACTGCGAGAGGAGGTAGAGGCCGCCGGAACCCCCGACGCGGAGGTAGGAAACGGCCCCCTCGTCCCACTTCAGCTCCCAGCGGTCGCCGTCGACGCGGGCGGTGAAGGTGCCGTAGTCGTCGCCTTCGTACCGGTATATCTCGCCGGCCATGACCGAACAGGCCTCGCGCACGCGATCCAGGACGCGGTCGCGTTCGGCCACGATCCCGTCGGTCGAGGCCGGCTCCGGGAACTCGGCGCTCACGCCGTCGAGGACGCCCGACAGCGACTCGACCCACTCGTTCCACGCCGCGACGAAGTTCGCGTAGTCGTCGAGCGCGGTCGCCAGGTCGGCGGGCTCCGGCGGCTGCTTCGTCGAGATCACGTACACGTCCGAGCCCGACTTCGGCGAGAACAGCAGGAACTCCAGCTCGCCGGCCTCGTGTTTGACGGTCCACGACCCGCCCGGCGTCGACAGCTCCTGTCGGCCGTAGTCGCCGCCCTGCAGCTTCGCGAGCTGGTAGGCGAGCGCTCCGGCGTGGTCCCGCACGGCGGCGACGAGCTGGTCGCGTCGGTCGGCGACCGCGTCCGTGTCGCGCACGTCGAGGTCGAGCCCGAGGTCGGCGTGGGTTGTCACGGGCGTACTGGGCGCCTCACGCGGTTAACGAGTTCGGGTCGGCCGCCGAGGGCGCACGGGAACGCCCCTCACGCTATCGACACTCATGCGATCGACTCGCGTATCTCGCGGACCCGCGCCGGCTCGTCGATCCCCGAGCGCACGACCAGCGCGAACACCTCGTCGCCGTCCGGGACCGGGGCGTCGCCGCTCAAAATCGCGCCGGAGCCGGTCTCGTCGGCGAGCCACCGCCGCCCGTCCGCGATCGCCTCCCGGTTGAGCCACGCCGGCGGCCCGCCGACCACGAGCAGGGTCCGGTCCGCCCGACCCTCCGGCACCTCGACGGTGTTCTTCCCGCGAGCCGCCTTCCGGATCGTCGTCTCGATCGCTGACACCGCGGCGCTCGTGTCGACCTCGGCCGACTCCGAGGAGCCGAACAGCCCGAGCCCGAACCGCGACTCCGACTCGGGCGGCTCGACCGCCTGCGTCGCGTGACCGACCGCGGCGATCTCCCCGTCGTCGCCGACCGCTCGGGCCACGTCGCTCGCGTCGAGCACCTGCTGGGGCGTCGACGCCGCGTCGTCGGACTCCCCGGCGCCGAACAGCGCCGCCAGCCGCTCGGCGACGACCCCGTTCAGCCGGTCGCGAGCGTCGGCGATCGTCTCGCCGGGGCGGAGCCACCGGCCGTTGTCGAACGGGAAGATCGCCGCACAGCGGTCGGAGAGCGCGTCGAGGGTCCGCGCCGCGTTCTTCTCCGCGAGGGGGCGATCCGGAGGACGTTCCCCCGATCCCTCGCCGGTCGCACGGGTGGAGTCGGGCTCGCTCGGCTCGGACTCGGCGGGCGTCGGGAGTATCCCGACGGCGTAGACGGGGACGTCGTAGAGCCGCGTCAGCTCCTCGGCCAGCGCCGGCGCGACGCCGGCCCCCGCGCCGCCGCCGAGCCCGACGACGAGGACGAACGCCTCCGCGAGCGACGGCCGCTGGTCGTCCATGGCTCGGCCGAGTTCGCCGGCGTGAGCGTCGCCGAGCCGCCGGGCCGCGTGGAGGTCGCCGTCGAGACCCCCGCCGCCGGCCGCGTCGCCGAAGCGGTACCGGCGGGACTCGTCCACCGACCGAAGGGCGTCGAGCGCGGCCGCATCGGTGTCGAACGCGTTGACGCCCTGCAGGAACCGGTCCCCGTCGCTGTCGGCGGCGAGCCGGTCCGCGATCCGGCCGCCGGCGCCCCCGAGACCGATGACGTGTACTCGCATACGTCACCCCGGTCGTCGAGCGGGGGTTTATCTCTTCGGCCCGAGGCGTCGAGCGCCGGCCCGGAGCTCGCCGGTCGGCGCCCGTCGATCAGAACTCGTCGAGCCGGCGCTGCCCCCGAGGCATCTCCGGACCGACCTCCTCGGGGTCGCCGCCGAGCAGCCGGATCAGGGCGGTGTCGGCGAACGTGAGCGCCAACACGAGCACGATCGGCGCGAGGAACAGCCCGTGGAACCCGAACACGACCGGCCCGAAGATGTACGCCAACATGAGCAGCCCGACGTGGGTCGTCTTCCCGCTGAAGTAGGGCCGAAGCACGATGTCGGGGATCGTGTCGACGACGACCGCGGCGACGACGAGGAACCCGGCGACGTACACGAGCGCCGCGACCTCGTCGCCGAGGACCGACGGGACCGCGGTCACCGCCGCGAGCGGGACGTACACGATCTTCATCCCGATGACGGGAATCAGGCTGGCGACGCCGGTGAGCGCGCCCGCGAGCGCGGGGTACGGAACCTCGACGATCTCGGGCGCGACCACGTTGTAGCCGGTGTATGTCACGACGGCGATGATCGAGATGGCGATGACGTTGAGCAGGTTCCCGTACAGCACCGCCTCCAACTCGGCGTCGGCCGCTTCCAGGTACTCGCGGACGACGGCGTCGTCGTCGAACGTGAGCAGCCACTCGTGGAACTTCGACCCATCGAGCAGCAGGTAGTAGGTGACGACGATCGTGATGAGGAGATTCAACGCGAACCCCGAGAGCACGCCCGCCAGCAACGTTGCCTGCTCGGAGGCGAACTCGATGAGCGGGTCGAGCTGGCCGGACTGATACGCCCGCATGACCCCGTCGAACGTCGGGTCCGAGAGCGCGGCGAGGTCGCCGACCCAGGAGTTCTCGGCGCCGACCGTCTCGGTGACCGGGTACTGCTCGATGAACCGACGCGCCTCGATCAGCAGGAGGAGCACGGTGTAGCTCAGGAGTCCGATGAGCGGGATGCCGATCAGCGACAGCGAGGCCACCGCTCTGACCCGTGCGGGGAGCCGGAAGCGTTCGAGGCGGTGGTAGAGGCGCCGGGTCGAGTAGTAGAGGAAGACGGCGACCGTGAGCGGGGCGACGAACCGGTAGGCGATGAACCCGACCAGCAGCGCGACGACGAGTCCGAAGAGGGCGATGACGAACCGCTTTTCGTCCATGGACGTTCCTCTCCGTGGCTCGGCATAAACTATGGGGGCTCGATCGGGTCGCGGAGGGACAGGAAACGGACGAGCGGACGGGAGTCGACCCCTACCGCTCCGCGCCGTCGTCGACCGCCCGCTCGTAGCGCGCCACCTGCTCGCGGTGGAGCGAGAGGATCATGTCGGCGAGGAACCCGAAGATCAGCAGTTGGATCCCCAAGAGCGTGGCCCCGACGGCGCCGATCGTGATTATCTCGTGGGGGATCCCGTTGACGAACCAGTCGTAGAGCACGTACCCGGTCATGAGCGCCCCGGCGCTCGTCGAGACGACGCCGAGGCTGCCGAAGTAGAACAGGGGGTTGTTCGTCTTCGCCTTCCGGTACAGTTCGATGAAGATCACGCCGCCGTCGCGGACGGGGTGGAGGTTGGTCGCGGAACCGCCGGGACGCTCGCGGTAGGTGATCGGGACGACCGCGACCGACTGCCGGTTCTTCACGCACTCGACCGCCATCTCGGTCTCGATCCCGAACCCGTCGGCGGTGAGGTGGAGCCTGCGGAACGACTCGCGGGTGAACGCGCGGTAGCCGGAGAGGATGTCCCGGTAGCGCTCGCCGTGGATGAGGCGGAACGAGAAGTTGATGATCCGGTTTCCGATCCGGTTCAACCGCGTCATCGCGCCCGGACGCATGTCCGCGAACCGGTTCCCGATGACGTGGTCGGCCTCGCCGGACAGCAGCGGATCGAGCATCGCGTCGGCGTCGTCCGCGTCGTACGTCGCGTCCGCGTCGGCCATCACGACGTAGGGCGCGTCGATGTGGTCGCGGACCGCCTCCCTGACGGCCTGGCCCTTCCCCCTCCCGGACTGCTCGACGACGCGTGCGCCCGCCTCGCGGGCCGCCTCCCGCGTGCCGTCCGTCGATCCGCCGTCGATGACGAGAACCTCGTCGAACCCGGCGTCGCGGAACGACTCGACGACGCGCGCGACCGTCTCGACTTCGTCCATCGTCGGCAGCAGGACGCAGACGTCGTCGTATTCGCTCATTACGGGGTGGATATCGGGGGAGTCGCTAAACTCTGTCCCTCCGAGTCGGAGTCGTTTCGGTCACCCATACGCTCATGTACCAGACGATCGATCGTGGTAGCATGGAACACCCACCGGACGACAGCGTCGAGGAGTTGCTCAGCGCCGCCCGAACCGCCACCGGAGACGAGCTGCGAAGCCTCACGTACTTCACCGAGGAGGACGTCGAGCAGCTCTACCTCCGCAGCGACCTGAGCCGGACGGCCGACCTCGTCGGCTTCGCGGAGAGCGAGCGACACGGGTTCCACGCGCAGTCGCTGTACGCCGACACCCAGCTCGGCGACTACCGGTTCACCGTCCGCGTGTTCGAGAACGGCTACCTCACGCGCGTGATCAACAACGGCCACGGGGTGTGGGTGACGACCGACTCGATGGACATCGACCGCTTCGAGGAACTCGCGAGCGCGCTCGGGTCGATCCTGCGGTCGTTCGATCCGGCGTAGGGAAGCGCGCGCTGCCCCGCCGACCGCGGCCCCTCACTCGAAGTGGCTCCGCATCTCTGGGACCAGCTCGTCGGCGTCGACCGGCTTCGTCACGTAACCGTCGGCGCCGGCTTTCACCGCCTCCATCATCTTCTCCTGCTGATCGACGCTCGTGCACATCACGATCACCGCGTCCGGCCACCGGTCCTTGATCGCGGCGGTCGCCTCGATCCCGGTCATCTCGGGCATGACGACGTCCATCGACACCGCGTCCGGTTCGTACGCCTCGAACAGCTCCCCCGCCTCCGCGCCGTTCTCCGCCTCGCCGACGACCTCGAAGGGGCCCTCCAGCGCGTCCCGAACGACGGTCCGCTGGAACGAGGAGTCGTCGACGACGAGTACCCGCTCGGTCATGCCTGTCCGTCGGCGGCAGAACGGCATAAGCCCGCGGATCGACTCGCAACCGGTGAGGGGCTCTCTCCTCCTCCCTCTTCCGTCGCCAGCGACGTGGAATATCCCTTGTATATTTGATCAAGCGTATAATGGACATAGGAACAAGGTTAAGGTGTATCCGGCGGTATCAGCCCCTATGGAAACGCGGAAAGTTCAGCGGCTGGGGCCGTCGACGCTGGCGATGACCCTCCCCGCTGAGTGGGCGAAGGAGCACGGCGTCAACAAGGGCGACGAGGTGTCGCTGCGGATGGGCGGCAAAGGGACGCTCACGGTCCTCCCGGAGTCGGTGAGCACGGAGGAGTCGGAGGCGGTGATCAACGCGGACGCGCTCGACGCGCGCTCGCTCGAACGCGCCATCGTCGCCCAGTACGTTCTCGGGCGGCGCGTGATCCACGTCCGCAGCGAGGGGACGCTCGACAGCGAGCACATCAACGCCGTCTACAAGGCCGAGACGCAGCTGATGGGGCTCGGCGTCATCGAGGAGACGCCCTCGGATATCTCGATCCGGTGTTCCGTCGACCCGGAGGACTTCACCCTCGACAACCTGCTCGAACGGCTGGAGAACACGGGATCGACCATGCGCGGCGAGGCCGTGAAGGCGCTCGCGCACGGCAACCCCGACCTGGCTCAGCGCGCGCTCAACCGCGAGCGGCAGGCCAACAAGATCTTCGTGCTCCTGCTCCGGCTCATCTTCACGGCGTACCAGAACCCGAACCTCGCCCGCGCGGTCGGGTTAGAGGAGGGGTTCCCGTTAATCGGCTACCGTTCCGTGGCGAAGAACCTCGAACTCACCGCCGACAACGCGGAGGACATCGCCGACATCGTGATGGAGGCGGAGGGCCACACCCTCGACGTCGACAGCGCGACGATGCGCCAGATCCGGGAGTTCACCGATCAGGTGGACGAGCTGACGGCGCTCGCCGTGCGCGCGGTCGTCGAGCGCGACTACGACCTCACGGTCGAGTGTCGCGAGCTCTTCGCGCGACTCGAAGACCGCGAACAGGAGATCCTCGGAGAGCTCCCGGGCGACCTCGACAACGACACGCTGCTGATGACCCGCGAGGTGCTCGTCAGCCTCCAGCACACGGCCGAATACGCGATGCGGAACGCCGAGATCGCCGCGAACCTCGCGCTCAACAAGGAGTCCGAGCACGTCGAGATCATCTGATCCGGGCGCGATCTCCGGCCCCGTTCCTGCTCCGAATTCCCCGCGTTCGCATGAACTAAGTAGCCGCCCGCAAAGCGACGAGTATGAGTGAGGCATCCATCGAGTCCGACAAGGAGATCGGCGTGGCGCTCGCGCTGGGCGCGATCGCGGTCGTCGGCGCAGTCGTGATGTTCGGCCACCCGGCTCAGCTCGGGAAGGCCTGGGGCTTCGGGGCGGCGGTCGTCTTCGCCCTCTGTTCGGTCGTCGCCGTCCAGATCTTCGACTGAACGCGGGCCGGACGAGAAACCGTTAAGAACGTTTGACGCCTACCTCGGTGCATGAGCGAGTACACCGAGGAGGAGCAGCGCATCCTCGCGTACCTCACGGACAGCGTCACCCGTGGCGAGCGGTACGTCCGCTCAAAGACGATCGCCGACGCCATCGGTCTCACCGCTAAGCAAGTCGGCTCCCGGCTCCCCCGACTCGCCGAGAAGTCCGACGACGTGGACATCGAGAAGTGGGGCCGCGCGCGCTCGACGACGTGGCGCGTGACCCCGGAGAGCTGAGGCGGGTCCTCCCCCGTTCGCTCGAGTTCGCCCGACCGAATTCACCCGCTACACCCCGACCGCCCGACTCCGGCCGCTCGACTCGCGTGCTTTTAATTCCCGTAGCCCCAAACGGGAGCGTATGACCGTCCGAGTCTCCCGGACGTTCGAGTTCGACGCCCCCCCTGAGGACGTGTGGGCGTTCATCTCGGACGCCGAGCAGCGCGCAGGAGCGATCAGCGTCGTCGACACCTACGAGGTCCACGGCGACGGGCGGGCGACGTGGCACGTCGCGCTCCCGATCCCGATGATCCGGTCGACTATCTCCGTCGAGACGGAGGAGGTCGAGCGCGAGCCGCCCACCCGAGTGAAGTTCGTCGGCAAGTCGCGCGCCTTCCGCGTCACCGGTGAGCACACGATCACCGAGGCCGACGGCGGCTGTCGGCTGGCCAACGAGTTCGTGGTCGACGGACGGCTGCCGGGCGTCGAGTCCTTCTTCGAGCGCAACTTCGACGAGGAGCTGGACAACTTGGAGGACGCCCTTCGAGCGTCGTTCGGAACGACCGCATGAGGGTCGTCTGCGTCCAGCTCGGCGTCGAGGGCGGCGCCGTCGAGGACAACGTCGCGGCCGCGATCGAGGCGACCCGCGAGGCGGCGGCCAACGGGGCCGACCTGGTCGTCCTCCCGGAGCTGTTCGACGTGGGGTACTTCGCGTTCGAGTCGTACGCCCGCGCCGCCCAGGGCCTCGCCGGCGACCGGCTGGGTCGGTTCGCCGCGGTCGCAGGCGAGGAGGACGTGAACGTGCTGGCTGGGACCGTCGTCGAGGACCTCGCCGCGTCCGCCGCCGCCGGGGTCGACGTGCCGGCCGACGAGGGGCTCGCGAACACGGCGGTGCTGTTCGATCGAAGCGGAGACCGCCGGCTCGTCTACCGGAAGCGCCACCTGTTCGGCTACGGCTCCGAGGAGACGACCCGGATGGTCCCCGGCGAGCGGGAGCCGGTGACGGAGATCGAGGGCGTGCGCGTCGGCGTGACGACCTGCTACGACCTCCGGTTCCCCGAGCAGTTTCGGCGGATGGTCGAGGCGGGCGTCGACTGCGTTCTGGTGCCGAGCGCGTGGCCGTATCCGCGCGTGGAGCACTGGCGCACGCTCGGGCGGGCGCGGGCGATCGAGAACCTGGCGTACGTCGCGGCGGTCAACGGGAGCGGCGCGTTCGGCGGCGACGCGCTCTGCGGTCGGACGACCGTCTACGACCCGTGGGGAACGACGCTGGCGTCGGCAGGCGAGGAGCCGACGACCGTGACCGCCGAGGTCGACCCGGACCGCGTGGCCGCGGTGCGCGAGGAGTTCCCCGCGCTGCGCGACCGGCGATAGCCGCGGACCGTCTCATTTATACGGGAGAAGCGACAACGATCGGTTGCCGAAGTCCGACGCTTTTCTCGTTGGAGTTCGGCGACAAACCACGCGCCCGTCCCGACCACTCGGGCGGCGACGCCGATGACAGCCCGGGGGTCCGCTGTTCGGCCGCCGCCCGCCCGCCTCCCGTCGTTCAACCTTCCGCTTCGCCTTTCGCCGCTGATTCGCCGTTTGCCACCTCGACTTCGCCTCTCGCCGCTTCCCTCTCCCCTTTCGTCGCGTCTCGCAGCCACGGCCTCGCGTTCAACGCACTTCGATCGACCGCTCCGCGAGCGCGTCGTCCAGCGGCGGGCCGTCGAGGACGGTCGCCGGAACCCCAAGAATCACACACGATAATTCAGGCGATAGCTACTTATCTCGCTCGGGGGAGCACGTAAACGCCGCGGACGAAACCGGCCGGCCCGACCCCGTTTTCGGGCGGCCGGAGACTCGCTTCCACCGTCCGTCGTCCGTCGGCCTTCGGGCTCGGGTCGACCCGCTCCCACACCGTACCCGATCCCGTTTCTCGGTATCGCCGTCTCGTAGCAGCGGACACGCTCCCGGTCCGAGCCGAAGCGCAAGGACGAAACCCTCGGATCCCGAACCGACGGTCGAATGTTCCCCCGCGAGTACCGCGGCGTCGCCTTCGTCGTGGGCCTGTTCCTCGTCGTTCAGTTGGGCGCGTTGGCGTTGGTCCCGGAGTTCGCCGAAAGCGGCTATCAGGCGGTCGAGAACCCGGAGAACCCGACGAACAGCCTCGTGTATATCGCCGCGATCATCGCCATGACGGGGGTGATGCTCGCGGCGTTCCGCTACGACCTCGATCAGGGGATCCGGCTGCTGATCGTCGGCGTCTCCGCGTGGCTCTCGTGGTACGTCTTCTCCGCGGTGGTGTCGCCGCTCGCGGCCGCGGTGCCCGCCGTCGCGGTCGGCGTCGCCCTCCTCGCGTACCCCGAGTGGTACGTGATCGACGCCGCCGGGGTGCTGATGGGCGCGGGCGCGGCCGGACTCTTCGGCATCTCCTTCGGGCTGTTGCCCGCGCTGCTCCTGTTGGCCTTCCTGGCGGTGTACGACGCGATCTCGGTGTACGGCACCGAGCACATGCTGTCGCTCGCGGAGGGTGTGATGGACCTGAACATCCCCGTGGTGCTCGTGATCCCGCTGTCGCTCTCGTACTCGCTTCTCGGGGAGGGCGGGGAGGACGCGGAAGAATCGGAAGGCGATGCCACGGAGCCCGCCGAGCCCGACGACCCCGACGACACGGAGGCCGACGCGGGCGCCGACGACACGGAGACCGACGATGCGGGCGCCGACGTCTCGGAGCCGACCGACATCGAGGACCGCGACGCGTTCTTCATCGGGCTCGGAGACGCCGTGATCCCGGCGGTGCTCGTGGCGAGCGCGGCGAGGTTCTCCCCCGCGGATCCCCTCTCCGTGCCCCTGATCGGGATCAACGCCCCCGCGCTGCTCGCGATGGTCGGCAGCCTCGCGGGGCTGCTGGTGTTGATGAGTTGGGTGATCAAGGGGCGACCGCACGCCGGACTTCCGCTCTTAAATGGCGGCGCGATCGGCGGCTACCTGATCGGCTCCGTCGTCGCCGGCGTCCCGCTGATCGAGGCGGTCGGGCTCGGCGGATTCTTCTAAGTCGTCGTTGGGGTCGGCGGCGGTCGTTTATGAGTGGTTGCTGATGGCGGATCGACGGTGAACACCGCCAAAGCCCCAGCCGCTCGGTAGTACGTGATCTATGACTCTGCGGTGAACACCGCCAAAGCCCCAGCCGCGAGAACTCGCGCGGCTCGCTGCGCCCTTCAGTCGCTCACTCCGTTCGCTCCTTCCAGTGCTTGCGTCGCCGGGCTTCGTCCTCGCGGCTGCCCCTTTGAGTCCCACCCGACCGCAACCGCACCGCCGGAAGACGTTCCTGCTCGCTTCGCTGCGCGGGCTGCGACTTCCGTGCTTCCGCTCACTCCGCTCGCGGGACCGCAGCCTCACACCTCCCCAGCCTCGCCGCTCGCTCCCTCCGGTCGCTCGCGGCGTCCCTCGCGCGTGCTCCTCGTGGCCTATCGGCCACTCGGAGGCACGCGCCACCGCATCGCATTTATAAATTGTCGCCGCGCACTACTCGCTCGCGCCGTCGCGCTCGACGGCCATCCCGAGGTCGGCCATCGCGTCGAAGAAGTTCGGGAACGAGACGTCGACGTGCTCGCCGCCCCGAATCGTCGTGGTGCCGTCGGCGACCAAGGCGGCCACCGCCAGCGACATCACGATCCGGTGGTCCGCGCGCCCGTCCACGTCGGCGCCCCGGAGGTCGCTCTCGGAGCCGTGGATCGTGAGCACGTCCCGTTCCTCGGTCGCCTCGGCGCCCATCGCCTCCAGTTCCTCGGCCATCGCCGCGACGCGGTCGGTCTCCTTGTACCGGACGTGCTCGCAGTTCGTGATCCGGGTGTCGCCGTCGGCGACCGCGCCGAGCGCGGCGATGGTGGGGAGGAGGTCGGGCGTGTCGCCCACGTCGACCTCGACGCCCGAGAGGTCGGAGCGCCGGATAGTGATGACGCCCGCCTCGCGGTCCCACTCGACGTCGGCGCCCATGTGCTCGGCGATCTCGACGATCGCGGAGTCGCCCTGCGCGCTCGGCACGGCGCCCTCGATCCGGACCGCTTCGCCCTGCTCGGCGGCGACCGCGCCGGCGGCGACCAGATACGAGATGGAAGAGAAGTCGCCGGGGACGGTGTAGCTCCCGCCGGCCGGCGCGTACGACTGCCCGCCGTCGACGACGAAGCCGGCGGCGCCGGCGGCGCCGTCGAGCGCGTCGCCGCCGTCGTCGACGGGCGTGGCCTCGATCCCGAAGTCGGCGAGCAGTTCGAGCGTGATGTCGACGTACGGGGCCGATTTGAGGGGCGTCGTCAGCTCGATCTCGACGCCCTCGTCGGTGACCGCGCCGGCCATCAGCAGGGCGGTGACGTACTGCGAGGAGACGTCGCCGGGGATCGCGACCTCGCCGCCCGCGAGCGGGCCGCTCACGACGAGGGGCGCCTGCCCGTTCCCGCGGGTCGACTCCGCGCGCACGCCGAGATCGCCGAGCGCCTCCAGGAGCGGCCCCTGCGGACGCGAGCGGAGGGACCCGTCCCCCGTCAGCACCGTGGTCCCGTCCGCGAGCGCGGCCGCGGCGGTGACGAGCCGCATCGTCGTCCCGGAGTTCGCGCAGTCGATCACGTCGTCGGGGACGGCGGGTCGGCCTCCGAACCCGTCGACGGCGAGCGCGTCGGCCTCGTCGATGTCCGCTCCGGACTCGGGGCCCGGCTCGACCGCGCCGCCGAAGGCGGTCACGGCTCGGGCGGTCGCCTTCGTGTCGGCCGAGACGAGCGGGGAGCGCACGGTCGCGCCGTCGCTGTACCCCGCGGCCAGCAGCGCGCGGTGGGTGTAGCTCTTCGAGGGCGGCGCGCGGGTCGTCCCCCGCACGGTCGAGGTGGTGACGTGAACGTCCATACGTCCCCTGCCGCCCGCGGCGACAAGTGGGTACCGGCCGCGGCACGATTCTGCGGGCGGATTCCGCGGTTCGGTTCGGCGGCTCAGGTCGGCTTCTCCGACGCTCGTCGGAGCCCGCCGGCGCACCCTTTATACCATCGGGAGCGCTACCGTCGCGTATGCCCCAGTGTGAGATGTGTGGCGCCGACGAGGCCTCGCTGACGACGACGAAGGTCGAAGGCGCCGAGCTGGAGCTGTGTAGCTCGTGTACGGACTTCGGAACCGAGGTCCGCGACGAGTCCACCGGCTCCGGCGGCAGCAAGTACTCCACGAGTTCGAGCACCGGGAAGTCGTCCGGGTCCTCATCCGGGTCCTCGGGCGGGTCGTCCGGCTCGTCCGGGTCCTCGGGCGGGTCGACGCGCCCGCGCGACATGTTCGACGACATGGACGAGATCGCCACCGACTACGACGAGCAGATCCGGAACGCCCGCGAGTCCCGCGAGCTCAGCCAGGAGGAGCTGGCCGACCAGCTCAACGAGAAGGCGAGCCTCATCCGCAAGCTGGAGCGCGGCGACACGCTCCCGACCGACGACATCCAGCGGAAGCTGGAGAGCGCGCTCGACATCTCGCTCGTCGAGGGCGAGTCCGTCGACGACGCCGACTGGGACAGCGGCGACGCCGGGACGATGACGCTCGGCGACGTGGTCAAGCGGAAGGACTGACCGCCGGAATTCGCCCCGAGATCGCTCCCGTTCTCTCGCCGTTACCGCCGTCCGACCCGCCCCCACATCCCGACGAGCAGAACTGCGAGCAACCCGAACGCGACGAGCGAGAGGTTCGGGATGGTGAGTCCGAGCGCCGGGCTCTGCCACTGAACGGCCGCACACGGGCCGCCGATCGCGCACTCCGTCATCGTCGCTTGGAGGTACGAGTGGTAGGCGGCGAGGCTTCCTCCGAAGGCCACGAGCGGCAGCGCGGTTCGGAGAACCGCCGCCCGCCCCTCGACGGCGGCGACGCCGAGCACCACGACGAGCGGGTACATGAGGATCCGCTGGTACCAACACAGATCGCAGGGCGTGAGCCCGACCCCGAGGCTGAACCAGAGGCTCCCAGCGGTCGCGACCGTCGCGACGACCGTCGCAACTGACAGCCAGAGGGTCGACTCCGGGAGTCGTCCAGTCACACTGTGGCTCCGCCGTCGTCAGTCTGTTCCGATCCCCCGTACCGTTCCGTCAGGTAGTCGATGATGTAGCCGACCGTCTCGGGGTCGTAGCTCCAAAATCCGTAGAACTCGCCCGGGGCGCGCTCCTCGGCGAGCAACGCGCACTTCGCGTCGTCGTACCCGCCGCCGTCGTACGCGACGAACCACGTCTCCCGGATCTCGGCAGTCTCGCCGACGTGAACGGCGTAGTGTTCCACGTCGGGCGCCTCGCCCTCGTCCGCGGCGTAGGCGTGGACGTCGAGGCGCTCCTTCTCGCCGAGCAGGTCGTAGGTGTCCGCCTCGCCGGTGAGCACGTCGAGCGTCTGGAAGCCGGCGTGGAGCTCCCCGTCGCCGACCCGCCACGCGCGGTCCTCGATCTCGCGGGAGGCGGCCACCATGTCCGCGCGCGAGTAGGAGGTGAACATCGTCTCATCGAGGTGGTCCAACACCGGCTCCCCGACGCGCCTGTCGCTCCGGTCCCCGCCTCCCGGTTCGCCTTCTTCCGGTCCCCCGTCTCCCGGCTCTCCGTCTCGCGGTTTCCCACCTCCCGACCCTCCGTCTCGCGGTTTCCCGTCATCGCCCGGCCGTGGCAACAGCTCGTCGACGGTCGCGGCGGTGACGAACTCCCCGTCACGCGCGAGCACGGCGAACGCCTCCGGTCCGGAGGCGGTCTGGTCTTCGACGATCCGAACGTTGCGGTCGGCGAAGTGCTCTCGGAGCGCCTCGGTGACCGCCGGGTCGGCGTTGAACACGGTCAGCGTGGCCTCGTGAGCTTCCACGCCCGCGATGAGCTCGATGAGAGACATCCCTTGTCGGACCCACAGTAGCGGGGTATAAGGTCGTTTCTGCTCTCGGGGTCACGGCGGGCCCCGGTCTCGGGGTCGGAGAGGGAGCGTCGCCGGAGTATGAAGCTATTTGCACCGCGGCACCCGAGTGCGAGTATGTTCATCCTGGTGAACCTCAAGGCGTACCCGTGTGACCCGATCGAAGTCGCGACCGCCGCCCGCGACGTGGCCGAGGCGTCGGGCGCCCGGATCGCGGTCTCGCCGCAGGCCGCCGACATCGCCCGCGTCGCCGACACCGGCGTCGAGACGTGGGGGCAGCACGTCTCGCCGAACGCCCACGGCTCTCACACCGGGTCGACGCTCGCCGAGGCCGTCGCGGACAACGGCGCCGAGGGGACCCTTATCAATCACTCCGAGAACCGCCTGAAGCTCGCCGACATCGACGGCTCCGTCCGCGCCGCCGAGCGCGCCGACCTGGAGACGATCGTCTGCGCGAACAATCCCGCACAGGTCGGCGCCGCCGCCGCGCTCGGCCCCGACGCGGTCGCGGTCGAGCCGCCGGAGCTGATCGGCGGTGACGTCTCCGTCGCCACCGCGGACCCCGGGATCGTCGAGGACGCGGTCGCGGCCGCCGAGGCCGTCGACCCCGCGGTCGACGTGTTCTGCGGTGCGGGCGTCTCGACCGGCGAGGACGTGTCGACCGCCGGCGACCTCGGGGCGTCCGGCGTCCTGCTGGCCTCCGGCGTCGCGAAGGCCGACGACCCGGAGGCGGTGCTCGAAGACCTCGTCAGCGGGATCTGAGGGGCGCCCCCGGCTTCCGAGGGGTTCCCGCGGACCGCCGCGACGGAAGCGGGCTGCTGCGCTTGCGGATCGGTATAAAGACATCGGTGAGACGCGTTCACACGATCGCGAAAATCGCAAGACTGCGAGGGTATCGGCTGTCGGCCGAGATCGCGCCGTCTAGTAACCTTTAACCGACACAAGCCGCTAACTTTGGCTAAGATGGCGAGCAACAAGATCCTCGGTATCGACCTCGGTACCACCAACTCCGCGTTCGCGGTGATGGAAGGCGACGAGCCCGAGATCATCGCCAACGCGGAAGGCGACCGAACCACCCCGTCGGTCGTCGCCTTCGCCGACGACGACGAGCGGCTCGTCGGCAAACCGGCGAAGAACCAGGCCGTCCAGAACCCCGACCGCACGATCCAGTCGATCAAGCGGCACATGGGCGAGGACGGCTACACCGTCGAGATCGGCGACGAGGAGTACACGCCCGAGCAGGTCTCGGCGATGATCCTCCAGAAGATCAAGCGCGACGCCGAGGAGTACCTCGGCGACGACGTGGAGAAGGCGGTCATCACGGTCCCCGCCTACTTCAACGACAAGCAGCGCCAGGCGACGAAAGACGCCGGCGAGATCGCCGGCTTCGAGGTCGAGCGCATCGTCAACGAGCCGACCGCGGCCTCCATGGCGTACGGCCTCGACGACGAGTCCGACCAGACCGTCCTCGTGTACGACCTCGGGGGCGGCACGTTCGACGTGTCGGTCCTCGATCTGGGCGGCGGCGTCTACGAGGTCGTCGCCACGAACGGGGACAACGACCTCGGCGGCGACGACTGGGACGAGGCGCTCATCGACCACCTCGCCGACGAGTTCCAGAACGACCACGGGATCGACCTCCGCGAGGACCGGCAGGCGCTCCAGCGGCTGAAAGACGCCGCCGAGGAGGCGAAGATCGAGCTGTCGAGCAAGAAGGAGACCACCGTCAACCTCCCCTTCATCACCGCGACCGACAGCGGCCCGGTCCACCTCGAACAGTCCGTCACCCGCGCGACGTTCGAGAACCTCACATCGGACCTTATCGAGCGCACCGTCGATCCGACCGAGCAGGCGCTCTCCGACGCCGACTACGCCAAGTCTGACATCGACGAGGTCATCCTCGTCGGCGGCTCGACCCGGATGCCACAGGTCCAGGAGAAGGTCGAGGAGCTCGTCGGCCAGGAGCCGAAGAAGAACGTCAACCCCGACGAGGCCGTCGCGCTCGGCGCGGCAGTTCAGGGCGGCGTGCTCTCCGGCGACGTCGACGACATCGTCCTGCTGGACGTGACCCCGCTCTCGCTCGGGATCGAGGTGAAGGGCGGACTCTTCGAGCGGCTCATCGAGAAGAACACCACGATTCCGACCGAGGAGTCGAAAGTGTTCACCACGGCCGCGGACAACCAGACCTCCGTCAACGTCCGCGTCTTCCAGGGCGAACGCGAGATCGCCGAGGAGAACGAGCTGCTCGGCGCGTTCCAGCTCTCCGGCATCCCGCCGGCGCCCGCCGGAACCCCCCAGATCGAGGTCTCCTTCAACATCGACGAGAACGGCATCGTCAACGTCGAGGCCGAGGACCAGGGCTCGGGCAACGCCGAGTCGATCACCATCGAGGGCGGCGTCGGCCTCTCCGACGAGGAGATCGAGGAGATGCAAGAGGAAGCCGAGAAGCACAAGGAAGAGGACGAGGCACGGCGCGAGCGGATCGAGGCCCGCAACGAGGCCGAGACGACGATCCAGCGCGCGGAGACCCTCTTAGAGGAGAACGAGGAGGAGCTCGACGACGACGAGCTCGTCGCCGACATCGAGGCGGCCATCGAGGACGTCGAGGAGGTACTCGAAGACGAGGACGCCGACACCGACGAGATCGAGTCCGCCACCGAGGCCCTCACCGAGGAGCTGCAGGAGATCGGCAAGCAGATGTACGAGGGACAGGCCGCGCAGGCCGGGCCGGGCGGCGCGGGCGGTGCCGCCGGCGCCGGTCCCGGCGGGATGGGCGGCATGGGCGGCGCCGCTGGCCCCGGCGGTGCGAGCCCCGGAGGCGCGGGCGGTGCAGGCGCCGACGGCGACGACGGGGAGTACGTCGACGCCGACTTCGAGGATGTAGACGACGACAGCGACGACGAGTAGCGACGAAGTAGCGCCGACGCCGTCCGGTTCCCGGCGTCTCTCGGACGCGCCGCTTAACACGACGCAGCCACGAACGACACATCAACGAACGTAACGCATGAGCGAGAACTTCTACGACGTCCTCGGGGTATCGCGGGACGCCAGCGAGGAGGAGATCAAGAAGGCGTACCGCAAGCAGGCCGCCGAACACCACCCCGACGTCAGCGACGACGACGACGCCGAGGAGCGGTTCAAGAAGATCCAGAAGGCCAAGGAGGTGCTCACCGACGAGCAGAAGCGCCAGCAGTACGACCAGATGGGTCACGACCGCTTCACCGAGGCCGACAAGCGGGGCGCGACCGGCGGGGGCGGTCCCGGCGGTGCGGGCGGCCCCTTCGGCGGCGCAGGTGGCGCTGGCGGCGCCGGCGGATTCGAGGACATCTTCAATCAGTTCTTCGGCGGTGGCGGCGGCCGCGGCCGCGGCGGTGGCGGCGGCAACCGACCGCGACAGGGACAGGACCTCCGCACCGGGCTCACGATCGACTTGGAGGAGGCCTTCGAGGGCGCGACCAAAGAGGTCACGCTCACGCGACCGGCGAAGTGCGACACCTGCGACGGCGCGGGCCACCCGCCCGACGCCGACGTGGAGACCTGTCCGCAGTGTAACGGCCGCGGGCAGGTCCAGCAGGTCCAGCAGACGCCGCTCGGTCGCGTCCAGCAGACCTCGACCTGTCCCCGGTGTGGGGGCGAGGGCGAGCTGTACAGCGAGGACTGCGCCGACTGCGGCGGCGACGGCGTCGTCCGCGAGGAGGCGACGCTCTCGGTCGAGATCCCGGCCGGGATCCGCTCGGGACAGAGCCTCCGGATGGAGCGCGAGGGCGCGCCGGGCGAGAACGGCGGCCCCAACGGCGACCTCCTGATCGAGGTCGACGTGGACGTCGGCGACCGGTTCGAGCGCGACGGCGACGACCTCCGGGTGAACGAGGCGGTCTCGTTCCCGCAGGCCGTCTTCGGCGACACCATCGAAGTCGAGACCGTCGACGGCAGCGTGGAGATGGACGTGCCCGCCGGAACCCAGAGCGGCGAGACGTTCCGTCTCAAGGGGAAGGGGATGCCCCGTCTGCGCCGGCGCGGGCGCGGCGACCTCTACGTGCAGGTCGGTGTCGTCGTTCCCGACTCTCTCAACGACGAGCAGCGCGAGGCGCTGGAGGCGTTCGCCGAGGCCGGCGGCGAGGATATCGACGTCGGCGG
The DNA here is from genome assembly GCF_000337915.1 of Halorubrum saccharovorum DSM 1137. GTDB lineage: Archaea > Halobacteriota > Halobacteria > Halobacteriales > Haloferacaceae > Halorubrum > Halorubrum saccharovorum. Next base: position 15,834 of record NZ_AOJE01000064.1, on the reverse strand, counting down.
GGGCTTCTTCGAGAAGCTGAAGAGTTCGTTTTAGAAGTCTCCGCCGCCGAGTCCGCCTTCACCAACCCGTACTTTTTCCGCGGTTCGGTCCCTCCTTCCGGCATGGGCTACGACGCGACCGCCTACGACGACGTCGAACCGCTATCCCCGGGAATGTACTTCCTCCGCGACGCCCTCGACTGCGAGGAGCTCGGAGTCACGGTCGTCGAGGCCGACGCCGGCTGGGAGGGGATGGAACACGACCACGCCGAGGACGGTCAAGAAGAGGTGTACGTGCTGCTCCACGGCGAGGCGACGCTCACCGTCGACGGAGAGCCCGTCGATCTCGGGCCCGGCGACGCGGTCCGGGTCGACGCCGACTCCACGCGCGATCTGGCGTTCTCCGCGGACGGCTCGAAGATGGTCATCGCCGGCGCGCCCTGAACGGAGACCGCTTCCTTACTCTCGGCTCGCGGCTCCCGAGAACGCCTCCGCGTTTTTAAGTCTCGTCCGCCCCGAGCCACGCGTATGGACGTCGTCGGCGACTTGCTCGATCGCGATCGGCGGAGCCGCGAGGTCGCGCTCGTCACGGCCGACGGGCGCGAGCGCACGTATCGGGACCTGATCACCAACGCGTACAAGGCCGCCAACGTGTTGCGCTACCTCGGCGCCCGCGAGGGATCGACCGTCGCCGTCGAGCCGACGCCGGGGTTTCACACGACGCTCGCCTTCCTCGGCGCCGCGGGGCTGGGGGCTCCGGTCCGGTTCGACCCCGCGACGGGGATCGAACGGGGCGATCGTGTGGTCCTCGTCGCCGTCGCGGACGAGTCGACGACGGAGCCGGCGCCCGGAACCAGTCTCGCCGCCTTCGGCGGTCCGCCGGACCGCCCCGAGACGACCCACTGGGAGCAGGAGCTGTGGAGCGAGAACCCCGCGATGCCGCCGAGCGGGGTCGCCCCCGACGACCCGGTCGTCCGGGCCGCAGACGGTGACGTAACCCACCGAGACCTCCTCGCGGCGGCCGCCTCGGTCGTCGATCGACACGGGATCGACGCCGAGACGCGGGTCGTCCTCCGGAGCGACCTCGCGGACCCGCGAGTGCTTGCCGCCGGCGTGGTCGCGCCGCTCTCCGTCGGAGGAACGGTCGTGCTTGCGGACCGGAGTTCCGGTCGCGAGGACGGCGAGTCCCGCGGCGATCTGGTGGTGATCGACGACGAGGCCGAGACCGCCGGGGCGAAACGGGCGACGCTACCGGTGTTCGAGAACGGTTGAGGTCGAGGCGATCAGTCGTCAGCCGGGGAGAACTCGGACCAGCGAGGTTGCCAGGTGAAGTTCGGCTCGGCGAGCCCCCGATAGACGCCGTCGATGAGACCTCGCTTACTGATCGCCGCCGCCAGCGCCTGGCGGAACGGAACCAGTCGGAAGGGGTTCCCCGGGCCGGCGCTCCAGCCGTTCGCGCGCTGGTTCACGGAGAGAACCGTGTTGTACGGCGTGGGAACCCGCCGGACCGCCACGTTCTCGTCCTCGTCGTACGACCCGTACCGATCCGACGGGATCGCCACCGAGTCGGCTTCGCCGGCCTTAAGCGCACCGAGACGGGACGCCTGCTTCGGAACGACGCTGATCGACGCCTCCTCGAAGAGCGGCCCCTCCGAGAACAGGTCGGGGCCCTCGTCGATGTCGCGGAGGTAGTACTCGTCGTTGCGGACGTACTCGGTGCCCGAGCCGCGGTTCCACTCCGTGAGCTCGAACGCACCGAGGTTGCCGGTGAACCGGAGTTCGAGCAGCTCCTCGTCCCGTTTGAGCCCTTCCACGTCCTCCGCTCGAACGTACGGCTCGACGAGGTCGCGGGGGATCGGGTACAGGAGCGGGTCGCGCGTCCGGGGCCACAGCAGGTTCGAAGACTCCAGCGTCGCCTCGAACTGGAACTCGCCCGTCTGTTCGACTTCGACGCCGTCCCAGCCGCCCGACGCGGCGGTGGGCGCCCAGTCGGCCTGGTGAATCTCTCGGACGAGGTAGACGAAGTCTCCGGCTGTGACCTGACCGTACGGCTCGCTGAACCGGAGGTTCTCCCGCACGTCGAACGTCCACGTCTCGCCCTCTTCGGTGGACATGTCGTACAGCAGCGGGAAGTACTCCCGGTTCTCGTCGAACGTGTACCCCCGATCGAGCGCGCGGCCGATCGCGATGCCGGCGCCGTTTTCGGCGTTGAACAGCGGGTTCAAGGTGGCGAACCGCTCAGGGGTGACGGTGTCGTACGACCCGCTGACGGTCGGTTCGCCCTCGTGCCACGCGGGCAGGTCCCACCCGTTCGAGAAGTCCTCGATCGGCCCTTCGAGGTCGGGGTTATAGCCGACGAGGCCGTCGCTGAACAACAGGGTGACGTACGGCTGCTCGCGGGCGATATTCTCGAATATCTCGACGAACGCCTCCCGGAGTTCGTCTCGATCGGACGCCCGCCGAGCCTCCTCGAACAGCCCCTGCGCGTCGAACTGCGGGTAGTAGCCGACCGGGTTGTAGTGCGAGTCGGCGCCGTCGAAAAACATCTCGTTCGCCAGGGGATTGTGGGGATGTGCGTTCAGTCCGAACACGACCGACATGTCCCACGGCTCCGTGCTGGTGACGGAGCGCGGCCCGGGGTTCTGCGGGGTGGGGTTCGCCCACTCGACCTCCTCGCCGTTCACGGTGTCGGCGCCACCGGTCGGCTCGGCGGTCCAGTACTCGTTGTTGAACCGCGTGCCGTCGACGGCCTCGGCCGCGACGTCGATACCGAGGTTGTCGCCGAGCTCCTCGGAGACGAACTCGGCGGTGAGCCGCGAGGGCTCGCGTTCCGCGCGGTAGTAGATGTCAAGCGTGACCTGCTCGCCCTCCGGAGTGACGAGGTCCCCGCCGGCGAAGCCGTAATCGTACTCGGACCGCTCGAACGCCCGCCGGGCGAGGTCTCGGGCGAGCTCCTCGCCGTACAGGTCGTCGACGCCGAACCGCGGGAAGGTACCGGCGTCCACGGCGACCGCATCGGTGCCCCCGGCACCTCCGGCGCTTTCGGCATCCTCGGCGCTTCCGGTTCTCCCGGTGTTCCCGTTGTCGTCCCGATCCGAACAGCCGGCGAGCGTCGCAACGCCGACGGCGCCGAGCGTGGAGAGCCACTGCCGCCGATCGATGTGGTTCTCGCTGTCACTTCCACTGTGACGATGCTGCAGTCTCACGTTCTGATCCAATAAGAAGGCATACAAAAACACCTAGATCGATGTCGGACCGCGCCACGAGGCGAACGGATCCCAAAACCCCTAACCCATCGGATCGAACGGAGCGTATGACCGAAATTCACCCCGACCAGCGCGTCGCGGTGCTCGCCGACTCGCAAAACCTGTATCACTCCGCCCAGAGCGTGTACTCTCGGAACATCGACTATTCGGGACTGTTGGAGGAGGCGGTTAACGACCGATCGCTCGTTCGGGCCATCGCGTACGTGATCCGGGCGGAGTCCCCCGAAGAGGAGAGCTTCTTCGAGGCGTTACGCGACATCGGCTTCGAAACGAAGATCAAGGAGATCAAGACGTTCGCCGACGGCTCGAAGAAGGCCGACTGGGATCTCGGAATGAGCCTCGACGCCGTCTCGCTCGCGAGCCACGTCGACACGGTCGTCCTCTGTACCGGCGACGGCGACTTCGCCCGGCTCTGCTCGCACCTCCGTCACGAGGGAGTCCGCGTCGAGGCGATGGGATTCGGCAACTCCGCCGCCGACGAGCTGATCGAGGCCGCCGACGACTTCGTCGACCTCGCGGAGAAAGAGGAGACGTTCCTGCTGTAGCGGGCCGGACCTCGACGTGTCTCGCAGGGCGTCTCCCGACTCCTACGGCTCCGCAAGCAGCGTCGACACCGCGCGCTCGACCGCCTCCGCGGCCGCCTCGACCTCCCGAGTCCGGACGTACTCCCGCTCGGCGTGCGCCACCGCTCCGGCGTCGTCCGCGAGGTCGCCGGGGCCGAACACGACCGTCGGCGCGGGCGCGAAGTACGACGCCTCCGTCGCCGCACCGAAGGGCCTGACCGCGCCGCCGCGGTCCGTCGGAAGGCCGATCGACTCGTCGGCGGCCCGGGCCGCGCTCGCGACCGCGTTCACGAGTTCGTGGTCCGGATCCGTCGAGAACGCCTCGAAGAACGGCGACTCGCGGTCCGTCAGCGCGACCTCGACGCCGATATCGTCCGGGGTCTCCCCGTCGACCGCCTCCGCGAGCGACGACCGGAACCCCTCCGCCGTCTCCGGCGGGACGCTCCGGCGGTCGACGGTGATCTCGCAGTCCGCGGGCACCTGATTCGTCGCGCCGCCGCCCTGGATGACGGTCGGCGTGAGCTTCGGCGCGCCGAGCTGGGGGTGTTCGTCGGCGCCGTCGTCGAAGGTCCGGACCGCCGCGAGCGCGCCCTCGGCGGCCGCGACCGCGTTCGCCCCCGCGAACTCCGCGGCGTGGGCCGCGGTCCCCGACAGCTCGACGGTCCCCTGAAACCGCCCCTTCGCGGCGGTGCAGGCGTCGAGACCGGTCGGTTCGCCGACCAGGAACAGGTCGCCGTCGAGCCGGTCTTCGGTCTCGGGCGAGCGACCGGTCAGCGCCGCCGCGCCGAGCGACAGCGACTCCTCGTCCGGGGTGAGCGCCAGCGTGAGTCGCCCGCGCTCCGGTTCGGCGGCGAGGAACCCGGCGAGCAGGGCGGCGAGCGGTCCCTTCGCGTCGCAGGCGCCGCGGCCGCGGATCACGTCTCCCGATCCGTCGGTCGCCGCCGTCGAACCGCCGCGCTCGTCTTCGGTCGCCTCGCCGCGCTCGAACGGGACGTGCGGCGTCACCGTGTCGAGGTGGGTGTTCAACACGAGGTGCGGCCCCTCATCCGGTGCGTCCGAGCGCTTCTCGGCGAGCACGCAGCCGCCGGCGACGACCTCGTGTTCGACTCCGAACCGATCGAGCGTCTCGACGACGAACGCGCGCATCTCGTCGATCGACTCGTGGGAGGGGGTTCGAACCGCCTGCGCCAGGAATGAGACCGGATCGAAGGCCGTCTCGCTCATCGCGGGTCGGCGGGGAGCGTCCCCCCGTACTCGCGGGCGACGGGGCCTGTCAGGGTCGCGTGGCCCCGGTCCGGAACCGAAATTTCGAGATCGCCGCCCGGTGGTCGACTGACCGCCGAGTCGCCGTCGATCAGGTCGAGCCGGCGCGCGGCCGCGACGACCGCGACCGCGCCGGTACCGCAGGAGCGGGTCTCGCCCTCGACACCGCGCTCGAAGGTGCGCTGGTCGATGACGGCGGGGCCGTCACCGGACCCGTCGTCGACGACGGCGGCGAGGTTCACGTTCGCGCCCTCGGGGAAGACCTCGGCGTGGCGCACCGGCGGCGCGACCGCGTCGAGGTCGACCGCGCCGATCCCGTCGGGGTCGTCGCGGCCGCCGTCGACGAACGCCACCGCGTGCGGGACGCCGGTGTTGACGGCGGTGACCGTGAGCCCCTCGACCGGTTCGTCGATGAGGGGCTCGTCTCGCGCGAGAGGGACCCAGCGGGGGTCGAACGTCGGCTCGCCCATCTCGATGGTGGCCGCTGTCGCGTCCGCGTTCACGGAGGCCCGCCGGGTGCCGGCCTGCGTGTCGATCATGAACTCGCGGTCGCCGGTCCGGTCGTGGGCCCATCGGGCGACGACGCGCGCACCGTTGCCGCACATCGTCGCCGTGGATCCGTCCGGCTGGACGAGCGTCATCACGACGCGGGTGGGGTCGAACCGCTCCTCGACGCTGAGAAAGAGGACGCCGTCGGCGCCGCGCCGCCCGGGGTTCCCGTCGGCGCCGCTCGCAGCGGCCGCGTCGAACGTCTCCCCGTCGACGCCCGTCTCGCGGTCGCAGTGGGCGCGCGCGAAGGCCGCGCGGTCGCCGACGGCCTCGGCGTCCGCGTCGACGACGATGAAGTCGTTGCCCGTACCGTGGTACTTCTCGAACGGGACGGCGTAGGCGCTCATCGGCCCGCCTCCGTTCGGTCAGTTCGGTTCGCGTCCCGCTCGACCGTCGTCAGGTCGCCGAGCGTCTCTCGGCGGCGGACGACTGCCACGGTCCCGTCGTCGAGCGCGACCTCCGCCGGTCGCGGTCGTGAGTTGTATTGGTTCGCCATCTCGTATCCGTACGCGCCCGCGATCCCGACGGCGAGGAGGTCCCCGCGAGCCGGGTCGGCGAGCGATCGGTCTGTACAGAGTGTATCGCCCGTCTCACAGATAGGTCCGGCGACCGTGACAGGGGTTGCCGACCGGTCGACGGGGGCGGGAGCGTCGCTCCCGTCGCTCTCTCGTCCGCCACCGAGGTTCCGGATCGGGTGGTAGGCGTCGTACATCGCCGGGCGCAGCAGGTCGGTCATCCCGGCGTCGACGCCGACGACGCGCTCGTCCGGCGTCGGCTTCACCGTGTTGACGCGCGTCAGGAGAACGCCCGCGTCGGCGACGACGTACCGCCCGGGCTCGATCGCGAGGTCGACGCCCGCGGGGAGCGGCGCGACCGCCTCGCGCGTCGCTGCGGCGACCGCCGGCAGGTCGAGCGCCGGCGCGTCCTCCTCGTAGGGGACGCCGAAGCCGCCCCCGACGTCGACGTACTCGAGATCGATGGGGGAGCCGTCAGCGTCCTCCGGCTCCGCCAGCTCCCGCGCGAGCTCGCCCATCCGCGCCACCAGTTCGCGGTGGCTGTCGAGCTGGTCAGAGTCGATTCCGGACCCGGCGTGGGCGTGGATCCCGACCACGTCGAACCGCTCGGCCGCGTCCCGCGTCGCCTCCGCGGCCCGGTCGGAGGGGATCCCGAACTTCGCGGCGCCGCCGGTCCGGACCTTCTCGTGGTGGCCCGCGCCGACGCCGGGGTTCACTCGGACGCAGACCCTCCCGTCGTAGCCGCGCTCGGCGAGGCGGTCGAGAGTGTCGACCGCGCCGACGGTGACCGTGAGGTCCGGCTCCGCCTCGGCGACGCCGACGACGTAGTCGAGGTCGCGGGCGGGCGGGTTGACCGCGGTGTAGTGGAGGCGGTCGCCGCCGAAGCCGGCCGCGAGCGCGCGGTCGACCTCGCCCGCCGAGGCGCACTCGGCGTCGAGGCCCGCCTCGCGGACCGTCTCCAGCACGGCCCGGCCGGTGTGCGCCTTCACCGCGTACCGCACGTCGGCGTCCGGGAAGGCGTCGCGCAGGCGCTCGCAGTTCTCGCCCACGCGGTCGAGGTCCTGCACGTAGAGGGGCGTGTCGTGCTCGTCCGCGAGGCCGGCGAGGCGCTCGGCGCTCCAGTCGCTCACGCGCCGGGCGGGTGGATTTTCCGGGCCGTCCGGTGCGTCCGCGTCGCCGTCGCTCATTCGCGGAGGGCGTCCTCGCGCCGCGTCGCCTCCAGCGTCTCCTCCTCGACGTGGGTCGCGACGACCGCGGGCTTGTACGCGCCGCCCTCGAACAGGTCGTGGTCGCCGACCGATGACTCCACCATCCGGGTGAACGCGCGGCGCTCGGCGGGGAGGTGGCCGTAGATCACGTCTTCCTCGACGAGGTCGTAGACGGGGATGCGGGGCGTGAGGAGCGTGTTCTCGCCGACGATCGAGTTCTCGCCGACGCGGAAGCCGGAGGTGACCCGACAGCCCGCGCCGAGCGAGACGCCGTCCTCGATAATGACGGGCGCGTCCTCGACCGGTTCGAGGACGCCGCCGATCAGCGTGTTGGCGCCGAGCTTGACGTTCTCGCCGAGCTGGGCGCAGGAGCCGACCGTGTCACACGAGTCGACGAGGGTTCCGTCGCCGACGTACGCGCCCATGTTGACGAACGAGGGGCTCATCATGATACAGTCGCTACCGAGGTAGGCCCCCCGGCGGATCGCCGTCCCGTCCGGCGTGTTCCGGGTGCCGCGCTCGCCGAGGTCGTCGGTGTCGCGCAGCGGGAGCACGTCGTGGTAGGTCACGCCGCCGTACTCGCGCGCCTCGGTCTCGCGCAGGCCGAAGTTGAGCAGGATGCCCCGCTTGACCCACTCGTTGGCCTCCCACGAGGTCACGTCGTCGCCGGTCTTCTCGGCGGCGCGGACCTCGCCGGCCTCCAGCGCGGCGAGGAACTCGTCGATCACGGCCGCGTCCTCGTCGGTCGCGTCGGCGGCGGTCAGCCCCTCCTGATAGCGGTTCCACAGATCGGATACGTCGGCTTCGAGCGTCATTGAATGGTGTATGGATGAGTGTCGGTATTTATTCGTCGATGTGTGTATGTCTGGAAGTTATTGTCCAGCGTCTCCGCCGTCCGCGTCCAGCACGTCGCCGAACCCGTACCAGCCGGGGTCGCGGTCGGCGAGCCAGTCGGCGGCGTCGAGCGCGCCCTCGGCGAACACGCCGCGGTCGCCGGCGCGGTGCGTGAGTTCGATCGACTCGCGGTTGCCGGCGAACAGCACCTCGTGCTCGCCGGTCACGTCGCCCGCGCGCCGGGCGTGGACGCCGATCTCGCCGGCCTCGCGCGGCGCGTCGCCCTCGCGGCCGTGGACGCGCTCGTCGAGGTCGTCGCGGACCGACTCCACGTCGCCGAGAATCGACTTCGCGGTGCCCGAGGGGGCGTCCCGCTTGGCGTTGTGGTGCGTCTCGGTCAGCTCCACGTCGTAGCCGGGGAGCGCGGCGGCGGCCTCCCGGACCGCGCGGCGGAGCGCGGCGACGCCGCGCGCGAAGTTCGACGCCTTGAGCACGGGAACCGCCTCGCTCGCGGCCCGGAGGCCGGCGAGCTGCGCGTCCGCGAAGCCGGTCGTCCCGGTGACCATCGGCACGCCGGCGTCGGCGCAGGCCTCGGCGTACGCGACCGCCGATTCGGGGCCGGTGAAGTCGACGAGCGCGTCCGGCTCCGCGGCGGCGAGCAGCTCGTCGAGTCGGTCGGCACCCTCGACCGCGACGCCCGCCACCGGGTCGGTCGGGGTGCGGTTGACCGCGACGGCGACGGCGACGCCCTCGCGGTCGGCGGCCGCCTCGATCACCTCTCGCCCCATCCGGCCGCCGGCGCCGGTGACGGCGAGCCGGAGGTCGGCGTCGCCGCCGCTCATTCGGCGTCCCCCGCCGCGGGCTCGACGGCCTCGGGATCGACGGTGCCGGGAGCCGCCTCGTCGTACTCGGCGAGCAGCTCGCGCAGTGTCTCACGGCGCTCTCCGGAGAGCCGCGAGAGCGGCGACCGGACCAGGGGCCCGCCCCGGCCCCGGACGTGCATCGCCTCCTTCACCGGGATCGGGTTCGTCTCGGCGAACAGCTCGCGGACGAGCGGCGAGAGCTCGTGGTGGAGCGCGCGGGCGCGGTCGTAATCGCCCGAGAGCGCGGCGCCGACCATCGCACAGGAGCGCTCGGGCTCGACGTTGGCGACGACGCTGATCGTTCCGGTACCGCCTATCGAGAGCACGGGAAGGGTGAGTCCGTCGTCGCCGGAGAGCACCGCGAACTCCTCGTCTCGGGTGCGTTCGATCACCTCGCTGATGAGGTTCAGGTCGCCCGAGGCGGCCTTGTACCCCTGGATGTTCGGGTGCTCGGCGAGTTCGACGCTCACGTCGACGGAGATCGACTGACCCGTCCGGCCCGGGACGTTGTAGACGATCTGCGGGAGGTCGACCTCGTCGGCGATGGTGCGGTAGTGCTCCAGGAAGCCGGCGGGCTCGGGCTTGTTGTAGTACGGGGAGATGAGGAGGAGCCCGTCGGCGCCCGCGTCGGCGGCGCGCCGGGACAGCGAGAGCGCCTCGGCGGTGTTGTTCGAGCCGGTGCCGGCGATCACCGGCACGTCCTCGACGGCGTCGCGGACGGTCTCGATCACGTCGACGTGCTCGTCGTGGGTCATCGTCGCCGACTCGCCGGTAGAGCCGACGGGGACGACCCCGTCGACGCCGGCGCGTTCGAGGTAGCGGGCGTTATCGGCGAGCTGCTCGTGATCGACCTCGTTGTCGTCCGTGAACGGGGTCGTCATCGCCGGGTAGACGCCCTCGAAGGGCTCGTCGGTCGCGTCTCTGTCCGTCTCGTCCTGCGTCGCGTAGGGTGTCGTCGTCGTGGTGTCTGTCATGGGCGGGTGTCTCCGTGTCCGGTCGGTGTCTGCAGTCGGTCGAGGGACGGTGCGCGCGGGTCGGGGGTCGTCCGGGACGGGGTCGCCACTCCCGCCGGCGGACGAGTCACGCGCGTTTTTTCGAGAAGAGCCGCGTCGCTGTCGGCGTCGGCGAGCCGCGGTAGGACGCGGGTCGGGTCACATCAGGGTATGCGCCTTTGGCTCGCTTATAGATTGCGCCTCGGGTCGAAACTGCCGAGCGGAGCGGTCGCGCGTCCCGACGCCGAACGCGGCTCCGCGCCCTCCCCGTCAATCACGAACATCCTTTTACCTACTCGTCGCGTTTCCACCGATCTCATGACCGACCCCGCCGACACCGACCCTACTGACCCCGACGCCGACATCGACGCCGACCCGGACGCCGACCGCCACGAGTATCACTCCGACCGCGAGCACGCGTTCCCCGACGAACGGCTCAACGAGATGCTGGACCGGATCGAGTCGGATCCGGAGATCACGGCGTACCTGGAGGCGCAGAACGTCAACCCGGTCGACCGGAAGGGGTACAACGACCACGGCGCGAAACACGTCGAGATCGTCAGGGACCGCGCGCTCCGGCTGTACGATCTACTGAAGGCCGGCGGCGTCGAGTTCAACGGGGCCCGCCAGCAGGGGCTCGACGAGGCCGACGAGCCGGTGATCATCGCGCTCGCGGCCACGCTCCACGACATCGGTCACGTCGTCCACCGCCACGACCACCCGTACTACTCGATCCCGCTCGCGGCCGACTTCCTCGACGACTTCCTCCCCTCCTTCTACGGCGTCCCCGAGCGGGTCCGGATCAAGGCCGAGGTGCTCCACGCCATCCTCTGTCACCACACCGAGGAGCAGCCGCTGACCCGCGAGGCCGGCGTCGTCCGGATCGCCGACGGACTCGACATGGAGCGCGGGCGCTCCCGGGTCCCCTACGAGGAGGGCGGGCGCGGGATCAACACCGTCTCCTCGCAGGCGATCGAGCGCGTCTCGCTGCGCGAGGGGGAAGAGACCCCGGCGCAGGTCGTGATACGGATGAACAACGCGGCGGGAGTGTACCAGGTCGACTCCCTGCTCAAGGCGAAGATCGAGGGGTCGCTGCTGGAAGACCAGATCCGGACGGTCGCGATCAACACCCACCGCGACGGCGACGGCAACGGGTCGATCGTCGACCGGATCGAACTGTAGCTACGGCCCCCGAAGCGTCTCCCCCGCCCCGTTCCGGTTCGCGGCGCGGTCGCCGACCGCCGTCGCCGAGACGCTCGTCGTCTCGATCAGGTCGGTCGCGGTCAGCCCGCCGTCGAGCTGGCCCCCCTCGCGGCTCCCGCCTCCGAGAAGCGGCGCGAACGGGAAGCCGTTCCGCGCCGATCCCGCCGCCGCGGTGCCAGCCTGGTTGACGACGAGTCGGCCGGGAGCGAGCCGCTCCGCGGCCCGGGTGACGCGTCCCTGTCGAGTGGTGTGGACCGCGGCGGCGTGCGGCCCGCCCAGGTCGGCCGCCAGCCGAAGCGCGGCGCCGAACCCCTCGCGGGCGTGGACCGCGACCGCCGGAATTCCCGAGAGCGTCGCGAGCGGGTCGTCACGGACGGCTTCGACCTTCCCGCGCTCCCTCCCCTCGCACAGGCCCCCCCCGTCGACGATCAGAAACGCCGCCGTCCGTGCCGCCGGGGGGAGGTCGAGCGCCGACGCGAACCACCGCGGAGAGTTACCGATCGGGGACGACCGCGCCGCCTCGGGGTCCGTGCCGCCCGCCCGCTGGCCTTCCGGACCGCCGCCCGTCAGCAGGTCGCGAAGCCGCTCGCGCTCGTCGGCGTCGAGGACGTACCCCCCCTCGTCTTCGAGCGCCGCGATCAGCGGCTCCGTCGTCCCCTCGGCGGTGACCGCGGCGGCGTCGGCGGCGGGATGAGCGCCGAAGTCGTACGTCGCGCCGACCGCGACGCGCGTCGCCACCGCCGCGGGCGACGCCGACCCGTCGGAGACGGAGACGAGGCCGTCGGCGCCGGCACATGCGTTCGGCGTCCCGCAGCGCTGTCCGGCCGCGACGGTGGTCCCGGATCCGGACGCGACGACGTAGTCGGCGCGCTCGAACAGCGAGTCGGTCCCGGGCTTCGACGGCGGCGCGGGGACCATCGAGACGGCGCCGGTCGGGGCCCCCGCCGCCCCGAGCGCCCGTCGGAGCTCCTCGACGACCATGTCGCAGGTCTCGACCGCCGACGGCGACGGCGAGAGGACGACCGCGTTCCGCCCGGCCAGCGCGTACAGCGATACGACCGCGGGGACGACCACCGGGTGCGTCGCCGGGACCGCGACGCCGACGACGCCGACCGGCCGGGCGACGGTGAGCCCGCCACGCGGGCCGTCCCGGTCGATCACGCCCGCGGTCGCGGTCTCGCGGGCGTGCGCTCGCGCCCCCTCGACTGCGGTCGCGATCTTCTCCCCCTTCGTCCCCGGGTGGCCGCGTCCCGTCTCGTTGGCGGCCGCCAGCGCCAGGCGACTGATCGCCTCCGGGTCGCTCAGTCGCTCGCCGATCGCCTCGACGATCCGACCCGTCGCCGCGGCGTCGCGCTCGGCGAGTCGCGCCCCGGCGGATCGGGCGTCCGCGACCGCCGCCGCCGCCCTGTCTGTCCCGTCCGTGTCCGCGGTCGCTCCCCCGTTCATACGCGGCTCTCGGTCGGCCGCCCGCATATTCTCATCCGGTGACCCACTGTGTCACCCCGCGACGGAATGTGTGATCGAGGAAACAGTTATTCGGGTGGACCGAGTCGGGGGTGACGAATGGAGGCGCCGTCAGGACTCGTCGAGGTGGTCGAGCGCCGGCTCGACTTCCTCGAACGCCTCGTCGAGGGGGCGCTCCGGAAACACGAGCTGGTCGACGACCTCGGCCACTCCCGCTCGACGGTCAACCGCGCGATCGACGAGCTGGAGGCCGCCGGGCTCGTCGCCGGCGAGACCGACGGCTACCGAACGACCCTGACCGGACGCCTGCTCGCGCAGAGCTACCGGCGGTTCCTGACGGTCGCCGCGGACGTCGACGCCGCAAGCGAGACGCTCGCTCCGCTCGGTCCCGATATCTCGCTCTCCCCGGTCGCGCTGCGGGACGCCGAGACCTACCGCGCCGCGGCGCCGGACCCGTACCGTCCCTTGGAGCGGCTCGACGCGGTGCTCGCAGACGCCGACGACATCGCCGCCGCGCTCCCCGCGCTCCCGTATCCCCGACTGCTCGACCGGTGCCGACGCACCGCCGCCGACGGGGGAAGCGTCGACCTCGCGGTGACCGACCGCACGTACCGGCACGGGCGCGAGCGCTACGCCGGCACGCTGAGGGGGCTCGCCGCCGGCGACGGCGCCGCGGTGTGTGTCGTCGACGGGATCGACGTCGGCTGTCTCGTCGCCGACGGGACCGCGGCCCTCGTCGTGTTCGACGACGACGGCGGCGTTCACGGCGTGGCCGAATCGACCGATGCCGAGGCGGTCGCGTGGGCCCGCGACCGCGTTCGCGCCCTCTGCGAGGCGGGCCACGACGCGACGGACGAGCTTGCCGCGCTCCGGGACGCTCGGGCCGGACCGGACGACGGAGCCGGCGGAGGGGAGCGAACCCCCGAGTCCGGTGGGAGCGCAGACCCCTCGGCCGCCGAGGGAGCCCCCGGCCGGAGTGACGGGACAGCCGGGGAGGCCGGGTCCGGCCGGTTCGACGCGTTTGTCGCCCCGTTCCGACGCAACGACCCGTTCCTGGATCCGCTCTCCGCGCAGGGGCTCGTCGCGCTCACCGACGGGCTGCTCGACCGCGACGCGGACCCGGTCGGTCCGCTCCGCGCGACGCCGTCGTTCGCGGAGGTCGACGAGGGGTTCGTGCTTGACCGGACCGCGGCCTGCGACGGCTCGCGGCGGTCGATCGCCGACCGGTTGGTGGAGGGGCTAGACGCGGGCGACGATCACGCGCTGGTCGGCCCGGCGGGGAGCGGGAAAAGCACCGTCTGCCGGCTCGCCGCCGTGCGGTGGCACCGATCGGGACGCGGACCGGTGCTGTACCGCGCCGGCGACGAGGGAGAGCCGTTCTCGGCGACAGACAGGCTCCGCGAGCGCGCGGTCGGAGCCGAGGGACACGCGCTCGTCGTCGTCGAGGACGCCGTCGACTCCGACGCGTCCGACGCGGTCGGCGTCGCCCGCGAACTGGCCGACCGGGACGACGTCTCCTTTCTGTTCGACGCGCGCGAAGAGCGGTACGACGACCCCGACTCGCTCCCGCTGCGCCCGAGCAACCTCGAGTACCGGCGGCGGATCGAGACCGTCCGGATGCCGCGGCTCGACGAGCGCGAGGCCGAGCGGCTCGCGAAACACGTCGGCGATCTCACCGGCACCCGACCGGTCGCCGATCCGGGCGCGATGCTCGATGCGGTGCGTCGGCCGGAGGGCGACCGTCCCGGGGAGTTGCTGTGCCTCGTCCACCACCTCGTGCGAACGTGCGGCCTGTTCGACGACTCCGCCTCGCTCGACGGAACCCGGGGCGGAAGTCCGGGAGAGCCGCACGAGACGGGGCTGGAGTCGTCCGTCTCGGCGGCGGTCGGCGACCTGACCGAGCGGCCGCCGCCGACCGCGGACGTCGCGGTGCTCGTGAACCTCCTCAACGTGGCGGGGATCCGCGACGTGCGGGAGTTCGCGTACGCGCTCGTCGGTGACGAGACGTCGCCGGGCGCGGTTCGGCGGGCCCTCGATCGGCTGTCGGGCACCGTCCTCGTCCCGACGCCGAGCGATCCGGACCGCACGGCCCACCAGGAGTGGTCGGTGTTGTTCTTAGAGCTGCTCCTCGAACGGGAGCCGGAGCCGGTCGTCGCCAGGCGAGTCGGACGGGCGGCGACGCGGGTGCTCGCGCTCGCCGACGAGCCCGCCAGGCGGTCCCGGATCCGGCGCGCGCTGGACGGCGACACGCCGGCGATGGACCGGATCGAGCGCGACCCCGAGGGGTGGGCGGCCGAGGCCGTGCGGGCGCTCTACGGGGTCGGGCGGCGCTACCCGCGGCTCGCGGGGCTGTACGGCCGGGTCCGCTACTCGTGGATCGACCTCCCGAACGCCTGTGCGTCCGATCTCGGCGATCGGCCGCCCGAGTGGGTCGCGCGCATGTACGTCGACGCCGGCGACCTCGACGGAGCGACCGCCGCGCTCGACGCGTGGCGGCCGGCGAAAAAGGCCGACGAGGCCGAGCGCCAGCGGGGATACGGCGACGTGGCGCGTCGCCGCGGCGAATACGACGCCGCGCGCGACCGGTATGACCGCGCCGCGGCGCTGTTCTCGGCGGCCGAGGACCGGCAGGGGCTCGCGGCCGCTGTCCGGGGACGGGCGCAGGCGGCCCACTTCGCGGGCGACTACGAGGCCGCTTACGAGGCGGCCTCGCGGGCGTACGCGATCGCGGCCGAGGTCGGCGACCCGATCGCGATCGCGAAGAGCCTCATGGACGCGGGGAACGCGCTCGACGCGCTCGACGGCACCGGTGCGGTCATCGACCACTACCGCGTCGCCCGCGGGCTGTTCAGGGCGTACGACGACACCCACGGCGAGGCGAACGTCAGGACCAACCTCGCGGTCGCCCGGCGTCGGCGCGGCGAGCTGGCGGTCGCGAAGCGGGAGGCACAGCGCGCGCTGGACGGGTACCGGACCGTGGGCGACGAGCACCGCGAGGCGGTCGTCCTGTTGAACCTCGGCGAGATCGCCGAGCAGCGCGGCGAGGTCGGCGAGGCCGCGGCGCACGCGCGAGAGGCGCGGGCGATCGCGGACCGGATCGGCTCCGACCTGTACCGCGCGTTCGCGGTGAGCCAC
>NZ_AOJE01000063.1 GCF_000337915.1 Halorubrum saccharovorum DSM 1137 | reverse complement strand
GGCTCGACCGAACCGAGTCGCTGCTTGACGACCACGCCGGGCGGCGCCGACTGGCGATGCTCGACCGGAACCGGGGGGCGCTCGCGTTCGAACGCGGCGATCTCGACGACGCCGCGACGAGGCTCGACTCCGGGGTCGAGCACGCGCGGGCCGGCGGATTCACCGCGATCGAGGCGCGCGCGCTCGCCGACCTCGGGCGGGTCGCAGTCGGGCGCGGCGACGCCGAGGCCGCGATCGACCGGCTGACGGCGGCGATCGACCTCGGCTGCCGGATCGAGTGCGTGCGGGCGATCGTCCCCGCGGCCGAGGAGCTGGCGGCGCTGCTCGCGGCCCATCGGGACCCCGACGGACTCGTCGTCGGCGCGCCCGGCCCGATCCCCGAGGTCGCCGCGACCGATCCGGCGGCGTACCGCGACCTCGCGGATCGCTGGCGCGTCGACGGAGACGGGGGCGCCACCGACTTCACGGCGAGCGGATGAGTCGCCAGTCCGTGTCGCAACGGCTTTGCGGGTGGCCGCGATAGCCGGAGTATGAGCGACGCAGCGGCCCTCTCGGACCTGCGGACCGGCGCCGACTACCAGTTCGGTGCGGGCGCGGGCGACGCGCTGTTCCCCCCGGACGAGACGCTGACCCTCCGGCGGTCGAGCGGCGGCCGCCCTCGACAGGTGATCGTCGGCGACGTGGACGACGACCCCGGAAGCCCCGAGGGCGACCGCCTCGTCTCGTACGGCACGGACGGGCGGTTCACGCTCGGGATCGCCGGCGGGAACCGGCTCCGCGAGGCGTTCGCTGCCCCGCATCACCGGATGGTCGTGGGGGAGGAGAGCGAGCCGTTCGTCCGCGAGGGGCGCAACGCCTTCGCGAAGTTCGTCACCGCGGCCGACGACGGGATCCGCCCCGGCGACGAGGTGCTGGTCGTCGACGAGGACGACGCGCTGTTCGCGGTCGGGCGGGCCGAGCTCTCCGGCGCCGAGGCCGAGCACTTCGCGAGCGGCGTCGCGGTGAAGGTGCGGAACGGCGCCGGGAGCGAGAGAGACGACGCCGACGTGACGGGCGGCGACGACGAGTAGCACGGACTCACCCTTTTAAGCGGCTTTCAAGATTCAGATGCGGTTGGCGCGTGCCTGCGAGCGGCCGACAGGCCGCGAGTCAGCGCGCGCGAGGGAGTCAGTCGCCCGGAGCAACGCGGAGGGCGACTGACGAGGCTGGGGAGGTGTGAGGCTGCGGTCCCGCGAGCGACCGACGGGAGCGAGCGGGAGCACGGAAGTCGCAGCCCGCGCAGCGAAGCGAGCAGGACCGTCTTCCGGCGGTGCTGTGCGGGGCGGGACTCAAAGGGGCAGCCGACGAGGGCGGCGTAGGTGACGCAAGCACCGCAGGGAGTGAGCGACGCGAGCGACCGAGGAGCGTGGTTCGAGAGAGCTTTGCTCTCTCGTCATCACGAAAGGCGCTCCGCGCCTTTCGAACGACAGCGAGCGTACGCCGCCCTCGTCGGCTGGGGCTTTGGCGGTGTCAGACGACGATCCGCTAACAGCCATTTATAAGCAATCGGCTGGGGCTTTGGCGGTGTCAGACGACGATCCGCTAACAGCCATTTATAAGCAATCGGTTGGGGCTTTGGCGGTGTCAGACGACGATCCGCTAACAGCCATTTATAAGCAATCGGCTGGGGATTTGGCGGTGTCAGACGACGATCCGCTAACAGCCATTTATAAGCAATCGGCTGGGGCTTTGGCGGGAGTCACCCAACCACCGGCGGGTTCGACGAGCGACCGGCACCCGCTTTCGATAGCGCTCAAACTCTCAAAGATCCGAACGAATTGCTTGGCACAGTCCGCAGATCCGTACCGACGGGTACACAAGCGCGCCGCGCCCACGACCCGGTATGGACGATATCGACGTCGAGCCGGTGGATCGCGTCGAGGAGCCGGAGAGCGAAGGGGACGGCGACGCCGACGCCGGTCCCGAACCCGACCGCTCCGACGGCCCCGACCTCCCGACCGAGACGGACGACGCCACCGCCCTCCCGGTGGGCGTCGACGCACCGGACTACGTCCTCTACGGCGGGAAGGGCGGCGTCGGGAAGACGACGATGGCGGCCGCGACCGGGCTCGCCTCGGCGGCCGGCGGCGTGAGCACCCTCGTGGTCTCCACCGATCCGGCTCACTCCCTCTCCGACACCTACGAGACGGAAATCCCCGCGAAGCCGTCGCGCATCCGGGAGGAGATCCCGCTGTACGCCGCCGAGATCGACCCCGACGACGCGATGGAGGAGGGGATGTTCGGCGCCGACGGCGACCCCCTCGGCGGGATGGGGGAGATGGGGGACGCGATGGGCGGGATGATGGGCGGCGCGGGTGGCGCGGGTGGCGCGGGCGGCCCCACGGGCGACGCGGACGACGGGGAAGACGCCGGCCTCGGCTCCCCCCTCGGCGGCACGATGCCGGGCGCCGACGAGGCGGCCGCGATGCGCCAGCTGCTGGAGTACCTCGACGACCCGCGGTTCGACCGCGTCGTCGTCGACACCGCGCCGACGGGCCACACTCTCCGACTCCTCCAGCTCCCCGAGATCATGGACTCGATGATCGGTCGCGTGATGAAGCTCCGCAACCGCTTCTCCGGGATGATGGACGGGATCAAGGGGATGTTCGGCGGCGGGGACGACGACGCCGACCCCTCCGCCGACCTCGACGAGCTCCGCGAGCGGATCGAGCGCCTCCGGAGCGTGCTGCGGGACCCCGAGAAGACCGACTTCCGCGTGGTGACCATCCCCGAGGAGATGAGCGTCGCCGAGTCCGAGCGGCTCGTCGCGCGGCTCGACGAGTTCGGCATTCCGGTGAACACGCTCGTCGTCAACCGGGTGATGGAGGGCGTCGGCGACGTGACCGACGGGAGCGGGGCCGCGATCGATCCAGACTGGATCGTCGAGCCGAACCCGGACACCTGCGAGTTCTGCGCGCGTCGCTGGAAGGTCCAGCAGGACGCGCTGCGCCGGGCGACGGACCTCTTCCGCGGACGCGACGTGAAGCGCGTCCCGCTGCTCGCGAAGGAGGTCCGCGGGGAGGCCGCGCTGCGGGTCGTGGCGGCGTGTCTGCGGTAGGTCAGTGACCGTAAGTTAGAGCCGCCGAAGGCCCGCACCCGGACCGTCGAAGGCCGAATACCGCGCTTTCAGCCCTGCGTGCGCGCCAACAACCGGTCACGAACCGTCTCGGCGACGCCCGAGAGGTGGGCCTGCCCGAACAGGCCGACGAGGACCGCGCCGATGGTGTTGTACGTGAGATCCGAGACGGTGTCTTCGAGCCCGTGCTGCGCGAGCGGCATGTCGATACCGGTCTCCGTGGCGACGATGTCGAGCGCGAACTCGAACAGCTCCCAGAGCACGCCGAACGCGAGCACGACGACGACGATGAACACGAAGGAGAACCGGGGCGGGATGCGGATCTCGTCGGAGTGGAGGTCGACGGCCCGAAGCGTCGTGTACCCGACCGCGGCGACCAGTGAGGCAGACAGCGAGTGAGTGACGTGGTCCCACCACTCGACTCGGGCGTAGAACCCGGCCGACCCCATCGTGTGGAGGAAGACCGCCGAGGTGATCCACAGCGCGAGCCACGGGTCGAGCGGGAGGTCGTACCGGCGCTCCAAGACCGCCGGGACCAGCGTGACGAGGAAGGCGATGATCCCGTTGCTGATCGCCTTCTGCTCGCCCGCGAGGAAGCCGTACGCGATGATGCCGATGAGCAGGACCTGCATCGCGCCCGTGAGCCAGCGCTGCGACCGGAGCGACGGGCGCGGGAGCAGCGTCATCGGCGCACCACCCGCCGGATAGTCCGACGGAGGCGCCGCCCGCGGCGCCGGAAGTAGCCGTCGAAGAGGAGCCCCGCGGCGATCCCCGCCAACGTGACGTAGATCCACTCGGTCATCAGCGCCTCGTTCGTCGTCAGAAACGCCGTCTCCGTCGTGCGATCGATGTTCCAGCGGAGGACAGTCCACACCGCGGCCGTCGCCAGCGTGGCCAGCATCACGAAGACGACCGCGAACCAGTGGGTGACACGCAGCGTGGTGAACATGTGGAGGTCCACGGTGACGACGAGCGCCAGCGCCGCGATGGCGACGTACGTCGCGAACGTGCCCAGCTCGCCCCCGAGGAGCGCGCGCACGAGCACCGGTAACAGCGCGAGACCGACCAGCTCCGCCGGCAGCATCGCGCGCCAGTCGCGGGCGGCGACCGTGGGCGCGAGCACGACCGCGCCGAGGCCGACGACGATGGCCCCCGCGAGCAGGTCGGCGTCGAGGGCGCTCTCGACGAGGACGCCGACGAGGACCGCGACCATGGCCCACGCGACGAGAGCGTTGGCCCGCCCGTCGCGGACGAGGCGCTCCAGCCGGTCTTCGACGGTCTCGGCCTCGGTGTCGCCCGCGGCGTCGCGGCGTCGGTCTCCGTCCATGTGCCGATCGGACGCTTGGGAGACTAATAGGGATTGCCTCCCGCGGCGGATCGGCCGAGGCGTCGCGCGCGAGTCGAACATGGGGGCGACCGAACCGCTGTCGCGGTCCGAAGGACGACCTTTTATCGGGCACGACCCTCCGACCGGTATGAACTGCCGGCGGTGCGGGACCCCGCTTCGCAAGCCCGGGGACTACTGTCTCACCTGCAACACCGCCAACGCCGACGCCGTCGTCGTCGAGTTCGAGGAGGACCGCGCCCGGCTCACGATGCTCGACGAGGACGAGGTCGTCGGAGAGACGACCGTGACCACTCGGCCCGAGACCGACGAGCAGCTGACCGAGATCCAGCTCCGCAACTTCGCGGGGCGGGTCGCCGACGAGATCCGCCGGAAGCGACCCGACACCGTCTACGCCGCCGGCTCTCGGGAACCCCTCCGCGAGACGCGGGCGCAGGTCCACCACGAGTTCTACCGCGTGCCCGACGAGGGGATCGGCGAGGGATCCGCCGACGGCGGGGAGCGCGACCGCGAGAGCCCGGTCGTCTCGTGGGTGCTCGACCGCCGCGGCGACCGCGCGCTGGAGGTCGTCGAGACGCCGCCCCGCGAGAAGATCGGCGGGTCGCACTCGACGCTCATCGGCGACCGGAAGGGCCGGAAAGCGGTCAGCACGGTCGCGCAACACCCCCACGTCAAGAAGATCGTCCCCGGCCCGATCGACGCCGGCGGCACCGGTTCCCGGACGGGGCTGCGCGCGAAAGCGACGCGAGCCGGGACGAACGGGAACGTCCGGCTCCTCCTGCGGGACGGCTCCAGCGTGCAGGAGAACCGGATCGTCACGACCGCGATGGACCGCGAGACCGGCGAGCGCGTCCGCGAGGACCTCAACGAGGCGCTTCGGGACGCGGAACTGCAGGACTGACCGCCCGACGGTGACGAGCCCGGCGAGCGGCGCCCGTCGAGGCGATTCCCGGTAGATATTTCCGCAGCCGCGCGCGATCGCTTATAAATGCTGAGCGACGTGATGGAGGACTACCTGAAGGCTATCTACGTCCTCCAGTCCGAGCAGGGCCCGCCCGTCTCGACGTCGGCGATCGCAGAGTACCTCGACAAGACATCGCCGTCGGTCACCGACATGCTGGGCAAACTGGAGGACCGCGGGCTCGTCGAGCGGGAGCCGTACCGCGGCGCGGAGCTGACGGCGGAGGGCGAGGCGGTCGCCCTGGAGATCGTCCGCCACCACCGGCTGCTGGAGGCGTTTCTCGCGGAGCGGCTCGACTACGACTGGAGCGAGGTCCACGAGGAGGCCGACGCCCTGGAGCATCACATCTCCGAGGCGTTCGAGCGGCGCGTGGCGGAGGCGCTCGGAGATCCCGCCGTCGACCCCCACGGCGACCCGATCCCGAGCGCTGACCTCGAACCGGTCGACGAGGGAAGCGGCGCGCGGCTCGCGGACCGCGAGGAGGGCGACCGCGTCGTCGTCGCCCGCGTCTCCGACCGCGACGAGGACGAACTGGAGTACCTCGCCGAGGCGGGGATCACGCCGGGCACCGAGATCGAGGTCGTCGATGT
The DNA here is from genome assembly GCF_000337915.1 of Halorubrum saccharovorum DSM 1137. GTDB lineage: Archaea > Halobacteriota > Halobacteria > Halobacteriales > Haloferacaceae > Halorubrum > Halorubrum saccharovorum. Next base: position 5,806 of record NZ_AOJE01000063.1, on the reverse strand, counting down.
CGCCCCGTTCGGAATGGTGACCGTGGCGACGCCGACCGGCGAGCAGAGCCTGCCGGCCGAGATCGCTCGCTCGATCCGGGTCGAGGACGCCGGCTGATCGGGAGTGAGGCCCGCCCACACCGACCACGCCCCGGGTCTCACGCACACACTCGTACATCGATGCGGGTTCCTCGCCTGTGACGACCACCATTCGTTCGCGAGACTTTTCACGAAAACGACCCTCCAGAACGGTGTGAATCTCCTCGTAACGCTCGGCGCCGGTGTCGTCTTCGGGCTAGCGCTCGCGGCCCCGCCCGGACCGATGAACGCCGTGATCGCAGAGGAGTCGGTGCTGCGCGGGCGCCTCGCCGGCTTCCGCGCCGGCCTCGGCGCCGCGACCGCCGACGCGATCTTCTTCGTCCTCGCGTACCTCGGCGTCGTCGCGATCGTGGAGTCGTTCCCGCTGTTACAGGGCGTCATGGTCGCGGTCGGGGGCGTCCTGATGCTGTACTTCGCCGTCGGCGCGGCGCGCGGCGCGCGGGCGTCGTTCCGTCCCACCTCGGGCGACGAGCCCGTCGTCGAGGAGGGGAAGGGGTTCCGAAAGGCGCTGGTGCTCGCCCTGACGAACCCGTACCAAGTGCTGTTCTGGCTGACGATCGGTGTCGGACTCCTCCGTCCCGGCGAGCTCGACGTGCTCGCCCGGCTTCCCGTCGTCGGCGAGGACCTCGCCGGGAGCCTCGTGGTCGCCACCGGCTCGCCGGCCCTCATCGGCGGGTTCTTCCTCGGCGTGTTGACGTGGATCGTGGGGTTCCCGGCCGGGCTCGTCGCAGCTGAACGCCGGATCGAGACGCTCGCGCCGATCGTCGCGGTCGGCTCCGCGGTCGTGCTCGCCGGGTTCGGCGTCTACTTCCTCTACGACGCGGCGACGACGCTGACGGCGCTGACGGCGCTCGGGAGCTGAGCCCCCGGCGGCCGGAGCCGGTCGGCGAGCCCGATCGCTCCCCGACCGACATGGACAACGGCTTTCACCCGCGGGCGCGACCGCCCGGTATGTTCGAGAAGACCACGTGGATCAAGCTCCCGCGGAACGTTCTCGTGGGCCACGGCGTCCTCGACGACCTCGGGGAGGCGGTCGGCGAGCTGTACCTCACGGGACGGCCGCTGATCGTGACGAGCCCGACGCCCAACGAGATCGCCGGCGACCGGGTGCGCGCGCAGTTCGACGACCCCGCGACCGCCGTCGTCGAGGAGGCCTCCTTCGAGGCGGTCGAGGAGCTCACCGAGACGGCGGAGGCGGTCGACCCCGGCTACCTGATCGCCCTCGGCGGCGGGAAGCCGATCGACATCGCGAAGATGGCCGCCGACCACCTCGGCGTCGGCTTCGTCTCCGTCCCCACGGTCGCCTCCCACGACGGGATCGTCTCGGGGCGATCCTCGATCCCCGAGGGCGACACGCGCCACTCGGTGGCGGCCGACCCGCCGCTGGCGGTCGTCGCGGACACGACGCTGATCGCGGACGCCCCCTGGCGGCTCACCACCGCGGGCTGTGCGGACATCATCTCGAACTACACCGCGGTGAAGGACTGGCGGCTCGCGCGGCGGCTGCGCAACGTCGAGTACAGCGAGTACGCGGGCGCGCTCTCGGAGATGACGGCGGAGCTGCTCGTCGAGAACGCCGACATGATCCGGCCCGGGTTAGAGGAGTCGGCGTGGGTGGTCGTGAAGGCGCTCGTCTCCTCCGGCGTCGCGATGTCGATCGCGGGCTCCTCGCGGCCCGCCTCCGGCGCGGAACACCTCATCTCCCACCAGCTCGACCGGACCGCGCCCGGGCGGGCGCTCCACGGCCATCAGGTCGGCGTCGCGTCGATCATGACCGAGTACCTCCACAGCGGCGAGAACGGGGAGTGGACCGCGATCCGCGACGCGCTCGCCGAGCTCGACGCGCCGACGACCGCCGCCGAGCTCGGGATCGACGACGCGGAGCTGATCGCCGCCCTCACCAGCGCTCACGAGATCCGGGACCGGTACACGATCCTGCAGGGCGGGATCAACGAGGCGGCCGCGATCGAGGTCGCGACCGCGACGGGCGTCATCGACGGGTGACCGACTCACCGGTGAGCCGACCTGCCGACGACCTGCCGACGACCTGCCGACGACAGCCGACGACAGTTGACCACAGCCGACGACCCGACGACAGCCGGCGACCGGTTCCGCGCTCGAAAGCGAATTAACGGTCCCGCGATAACCTCGCGTATGTCCACCGCTAGCGTTCGCGATCGGGTCAAGGAGCGAGCCGGTGCGGTCACCGTACTCCTCACGATCGTCGGTTACGGCGCGGTCGGCGGCGTGTTTCTCGTCCCCCAGTTTCAGGCGCTGTTCCCCGAACTGACGCGGGGCACCGTCGATCTGCTCGCGCACGCAATCGCCGCCGTCAACACCGTCACGATCGTCACGCTCTCGCTCGGGTGGTACTGGATCCGCAACGGCGAGGTGAAGAGACACGCCGCGGCGATGACCACTTCCTTCGCACTCATCCTCGTGTTCCTCGGGCTGTATCTGCCGAAGGTCGCCGGGGGCGGGACGCGGGAGTTCGTCCTCGACTCGGCGTACGCGTGGGTCCCGCTGTGGGACTGGATCTACTACGCGTACCTCCTCATGCTCGCGATCCACATCGTCCTCTCCGTCGTCGCCGTGCCCGTCGTCCTCTACGCCGTCGTCCTCGGGCTCACCCACTCCGAGGCGGAGCTCCGGACCGAGACACCGCACCGCCGGGTCGGTCGGATCGCGGCGAGCGCGTGGCTCCTCTCGCTCGTCCTGGGTGTCGTCACCTACCTCATGTTGAACCACGCGTACGACTCGACGTTCGCGGCCGCCGAGGCCGCGACGGCGCTCGTTCCGGCGGCTCTCGGAGCGTAGCGCGCACCTCACGCGGATCCCCAACGTGACGACGCGCCAGTCCCGGCCCCGCCGCCACCGAAACGTTTGACCCCGACCCCGGCTACCCACAGGCATGACCGACTGGATCGGCGACGTCTTCACGAGCGACGCGGGCTGGGACCACCTCGAATCACTCGTCGACGTCGGCGACCGCATGGCCGGCTCGGACGGCGAGCGCGCCGGGCTCGAACTGACCCGCGACGCGCTGACCGACGCCGGCGCGCGCGACGCGTGGATCGACGACTTCGAGATCCAGGGCTGGGAACGCGGCGACAGCGAGATCCGACGCGGCGACGAGGTCGTCGCGAGCGGCCAAAACGCCTGTATCGCGCTCCCGCGGAGCCCGAGCGGCGAGGCGGTCGGCGAGTTCGTCGACCTGGGGTACGGCGTCCCCGAAGACTTCGAGGTGGATCTGACGGACAAGGTCGTGATGGTCTCGTCGGACACCCCCGACTCGGTCGATCGGTTCGTCCACCGCCGTGAGAAGTACTACCACGCGGTGGAGGCGGGCGCCGCCGCCTTCGTCTTCGCAAACCACGTCGAGGGGACGCTGCCGCCGACCGGGAGCGTCGGCACCGCGGACGCGCCGATCGGCGAGATCCCGGCCGTCGGCGTCTCGAAGGAGGCCGGCGCGCGCCTCGCGCGCCGACGCGAGGGCGAGGAGCTCACCGTCGCCGTCGACTGCGAGACGGACGACGCGACGAGCGGGAACGCGGTCGCCGACCTCGGCCCCGACACCGACGAGTACCTCGTCGTCTCCTGCCACGTCGACGCCCACGACCTCGCGGAGGGGGCGATGGACAACGGCGCGGGCACCGCGACGCTCGTCGAGGTCGCGAACGCGCTCGCGGCCCGAGAGGACGAACTGGACACGCGAGTCCGGTTCGTCGGCTTCGGCGCCGAGGAGGTGGGACTGGTCGGCTCCTCCCGGTTCGCCGCGGGCGTCGATCCCGACCGCGTCAAGGCCGTCGTCAACGTCGACAGCAACGTGTTCGGTCGCACCCTGAAGCTCGACCACCACGGATTCGACGCGCTGGAGGCGGCCGGCGAGCGCGTGAGCAACCGGTTCGACCATCCGATCTCGCTCGGTGAGGAGCTGGTCCCCCACAGCGACCACTGGCCCTTCGTCGAACGCGGGATCCCCGGGTACATGGTCTCCGGCGAGACGGAGGGGCGCGGTCGCGGGTGGGGGCACACCGGCGCCGACACGCTCGACAAACTGGAGTCGCGGAACCTCCGCGAGCAGGCGATCCTCCTGACGGAGCTCGTCGTCGACCTCGCCGGCGACGACGTGTCGACCGCGCAGCGGCCGACCGACGAGATCGCGAGCGCGCTCGAACGGGAGGGGAAGGCGACCGGGATGAAGATCACCGGCGACTGGCCATTCTAGCCCGCCCGGCCGCCGCGAACCGGGAGGTTTTCACTCCCACCGGTCGCATTCCCGGACATGGAAGCGTCGGAACGCCGCGTCGCCGTCGTCGGCGACGGCGAGCGAACGTCGGATCTCCGAGACGCGGTCCGAGACGCCGGAGGGATCCTCGCAGGCCCCGCGGGCGCGAACGTCGGAGCGAACGGAGACGCCGAGGCGAAGACAGTCGGTGACGACGGTCCAGAGACGGCCCTCCTCGTGGCGGTCGGCGACGAGGCGATCCGCGACGCAGTCGTCGAATCGTCGGACAGTACGGTAGTCCCGGTCGCCGAGCGGCGGCTCGCGTTCGACCGCGACGGCGCCGTCGACGTGCTTCGGCGGCTGCTCGGCGAGTCCGGAGGTGCCGACGCCGTCAGGCGCGTCAGCCATCCGGTCCTCGCGGTCGACGACGGGCGGGAGCAGTCCGCTCGGGCCGCGTTCGACGTCGCCGTCGTCACCGACGAACCGGCGCGGATCTCGGAGTTCGCGGTCGGATTTCCCCGCGGATGGGACGAGTCGGTCCGAGCCGACGGCGTCGTCGCCGCGACGCCGCTGGGGAGCGACGGCTACGCGAACGCCGCCGACGCCCCTCTCGTGGAGCCGGGCGGCGGGATCTCGGTCGCGCCGATCGCTCCCTTCAGCATCCGGACGGACGCGTGGATCGCGGGGGATGGGGTGCGGCTCACGGTGGAACGGGAGAGCGAGCCGATCGGGCTCGTGGTCGACGGAGAGCGACGCGGCACCGTCGAGCCGCACCGACCGATCGAGATCGAGACGGTCGATCGGGTCGCGTTCGCGGTGCCGGGAGGGCCTCGCGAGCGCGCTGATCGGAAACACTCTAATAACTCGTGACCGGATGTGTGGGTATGGACCCACTGCAGTTCCTCGTTCCGCTCGGCTGGCTGTCCGAAGTCGGACCGATGCTGCCGTACGCGATACTCGTGATGGCGGTCGCGAACCTCGCGACCCGGCACATCGCACACCGGCACCACGTCGAACAGGGGGCTGACGGCGACGGCGTCGAGCCGTACACGCCCCACGCGTTCACGAACATCGGGCTGCTGCTCTTAACGTTCCTGTTCGTCCTCGACGCGCCCGTCAGCGGCACGATCCTCTCGGTGATCGTGATCACGATGCTGATCGCCGACCTGTTCGAACTGGAAGCACGCAACGTCGAGGCGCGCAACGACATGCCGATCGAGGCCCCGAAGAGCTCGATCGCCGCCTCGGTGGTCATGATGGTGTTCGTCGCCTACTACTCGCTGTTCTTCCTCGTCTCGGGGATCTGGAACCAGTTCATCGTCGCGTAAACCGAGCGCGGGCCGACGAACTCGGTTCCCCTTCGGCCGAGGCCGATCAAGAATTCAGGAGCGCTGGTAACGGTGATTGATAGCGGGAGTAGGTATAGCGAATTGGTGAAATAGTTGTTTATAAGCGATCGAGTGATGTTGCTATCGGCTGTTTATAAGTCTCTGACGACGT
>NZ_AOJE01000062.1 GCF_000337915.1 Halorubrum saccharovorum DSM 1137 | reverse complement strand
GTTGTATTTATAAGCGATCGTCGCCGTCGCTCGCGGGTATTTAAATACTGAATCCCGATCGGCGATCTGCAATACTCACTCCCGCTATCGATCGAGAAGCACCTGTGGCGGCTGCCCGTTCCGGACGAGAAACAACTGAGGCAATTCAGGCGGTCTGTGTCGTTCGATACGCTCTGTCGATGCGGTACCGCGGGCCACCGAGTCAGGGTCAAAAACGAAGCGAGGTCAACAGAGCGACGAACGGATCGAAGCGTAGAGTCGGCGATACGACGGAAAACGGAGGGCAGAGGGTGAAAATCGGAGGGGAAGCGATCGCGGTCAGTTCGCGGCCTCGGCCTCGTCGCCGAGCATGTCGCGGAGCTGGCGACTCACCGGGATGAACACCCAGAACGTGAGCGCACCGAGGATCATCAGCCAGAAGGACGCGTCGCCGACGACCAGCCCGATCTCGCCGTAGGCCGTGTTGACCCCCTCGGCCGGATTGACGAGTTGGACGACGTCGTAGTACGAAGGCGTCCGGTACCAGCCGCCGAAGGTGAGCCATCCCAGACCGCCGAGCGTGAAGAGGGCGAACCCCTTGATGAACTCGTCTGCCATTATCTCAGGTTTCGCTGGAATCGCCTTGAGGCTTTCCCATCCCTTGCCCGCGGAACCGCGTCCCGAGAACGTACACCGCCGTTCCCGCGACCAGGAACCCGATCCCGGTGATCGCGAGGACCGCGACCAGCAGGTCGTCTGACGGGTAGAGCCCGGCGCTGTTGAGCAGGTAGACGATCGCGGTCCGGACGAAGCTGATCTGTAGCGTCGCCGCGTCGATCAGCGTGAAGCCGATCAGGTACGCGATCACGGCGGCGAGCGTAGAGAAGACGGTCACGGCCTTGTACAGCCGAAACGGGACGACGATCTCTCGACCGCCGGGACCGACGCGCGGCCCCGTCGGTTCGTTCCGCGGGTCCTCGTCAGCGTCCTTCGCGACGGGATCGCCCGTCTCGTCGAACGCCTGTGTGTCGTCGGTGTCGGATGGTTGTGACATCGGGAAACGGTGACCGCAGAATCGGTGTTCGTCGGGCGGTTACTTCGGGGGCCGCAGCATGTAATACCGCCGGTTCAGGTCGTACATGTACCCTTCACGCATCGTCTTCAACACCGCGTAGGTGATGATGCCGCCGAGTACGGGCAGCAGGAACGTGAGGGTGATGAGCAGGTCGAGCGAGATCGGGAAGAAGTTCTGGATCGCGAGCGCCGCGAGCGTGAACGCCAGGACGACGCCAGTCACGCCGACGGCGGCCCAGAACGGCTGCTCGACGGGGCGGCGCGCGCTCCCCTTGTTGAGGAACGGCACGAGCCCGATGACGCCGAAGATGACCCCGTGGGCGACGATCCCGAGCAGCTCGTTCCCCATCACAATGTTGCCGCCGAGCACGGCCAGCTCGGGGTTGATCGGGTTGAGCTTCAGCAGCCCGAACGACCAGTAGAGGTACCAGTCGGGGAGGATGATCGCCGGCGTCGAGCCGGCGTTGGCGGGCTCGCCGAAGTGCGCCGGCATCAGCGCCGCGACGAGGATCATGATTCCGACGAAGAAGCTCGTGATCGCGAGGTTTCGGAGCGTCTCGTGGGGCCACGTCGGGAACCCGAGCACGTCGCGCTCGACGTACGTCGACTCGGCGCGGAGGTTCTCGTCCTCGCGGCGCGAGCGCTCGAAGTACTGGTAGGTGAGCTGTGCGAGCCCCTGCGAGCGCTCCTTGCGATCGCTCCACGTGGGCGTCTCGTCGTCCGGCGGCACGGTGGCCGGCGGCCCACCGTCCGTGCGCGCTTCCGTGTCGGTTCCTCCGTCCGTCATGGGGGTGTCGTTGTCGGTCATTGGATTAGTGCGGCTCCGCGATGCCCTGCACCCAGACGATGCCGACGTGGAGGGCGATGAGCCCCGTCACCACGAACGGCAACACGAACACGTGCAGGATGTACATTCTCACGAGCGTCGCCTGTCCGAGCGTGAAGCCGCCGAACAGGAGTTGCGCCGCCCACTCGCCCACGATGGGCGTCGCAAGCGCCATCTCGACGCCGATCTGCGCGGCCCAGTAGGACAGCTGCTTCCACGGGAGCACGTACCCGGAGAAGCCGAACAGCAGCGTCAGCCCGATGAGGACGATCCCGAGGATCCAGTTGACCTCGCGGGGCTCCTTGTAGGAGCCGGTGAAGTACACGCGAAGCATATGCAGGAACACCGCGGCGACCATGAACTGGGCCGCCCAGCGGTGGATGGAGCGGAGCATGTACCCGAACTGAACGTCCTTCATGATCATCACGAGCGAGTCGTACGCGGCAGTCGGGTCGCCTTGCACGGCGGCGCCGGCGGTCGATGGGGCGTAGTAGAAGCCCAACAACGCGCCGGAGACCGCGGCGACGAGGTACGCGACGATCGACAGGGATCCGAGCGAGTACAGGGGGTACCAGTACCAGAACTTGTTGTCGAGGTCGTACTGTTCGGTGTGGCTCTTCGGCATCTGGAGGTTCGCGCGGTAGTACATCGTCTCCAGCAGTTCGAGGTAGTCGACGATGCGGAGCCGCTTGTCGAGCCAGATGAGCGTGGTGAGGAACGCGGTCTCGATGACCGTCAGATCCTGGTTTTTGAGCCACGCGTTGTGGTCCATCTCGTCTTGTTTTTTGAGGCTCATTGTCGGGTTACTTTTTGTAGTACGGGTAGACGGCCTGTTTGAGCGTCTCGGTCAGGTTCCCGGTGTCGACGCCGACGCCGTCTTTGTCCTCCTCGCGGACGTAGAGATCCTCCCACTTGCGACGACGCTTCTTCACGATCATCACGTCCGGCAGGAACTCCTTGCGGTACAGGAGGAGGATGAAGGCGAGGTCGATGAAAATCATCGCCAGCAGCGCGCCGGTGAACATGTTCCCGAACTCCGTCGAAGCCCAGGCGGACATGAGCCCGAAGACGAACAACGAGACGAACACGACCTCGATGACGGTGAGGAGCACGATCGCGATCGCGGCGGCGGTGCTCTCACGTGCGGGCTCGTACCGGTGGATGTCACCGTACGAGGAGCCGCCGGAGCTCATTGGGCACCCCCGTGGCCGGTGTGTGCCGACTCACCGTACTTCAGCAGGTAGAAGGTGAACACGAAGGTCAGCGCGATACCGAGTATCGCCGCGATGCCGACCCAGTGGGCGTGCAGCGGAACGCCGACGTGAGCGATGTTCTCCGGCCACCCCGTGTTCCCGCCTCCTGTTGACTCAGTCTCGATGTCGCCGCCGACGGCGAGGCCGCCGTGCATGCCGACCGCGGTGTGGGGCACGCAGTGGTAGTGGGTGATGCCGGCGTCCTCCTCGGTCACCTCGTACTCGTAGGTGTATCCCTCCTCGCCGACCGGGTCGCCGCTGTCGAGGCTGGCTGGCCCGCCGCCCTCGACGGTCTGGACGTTGTGGTCGCCCCCGTTCCCGGTCCACTCGAACGTGATCGTGGTCCCGGTGTCGACCCACAGCATGGTCGGATCGAACGCGAGCCCGCTGTCGCCCGCGCCGACCTGTACGGTCACTTCGCTCTCGCCGCGGGCGTCTCGATACGACCCGAGGTTCCCACTCGTGACCCCGCTCGGCCAGACCGGTTGTTGCTCCTGTGCGGCGGCCGTCCCGGCCGCCCCGGCACCGGCCGCGGCCACGGCGGTCGCACCGCCGGCCGTGCGCACGAATTCCCGCCTTTTCATACAGGTTCACTCGGGACGGGGTGCGCTTAAACCCACCGACTGAACCCGTCGACGCGGAGGGGTTTACAAGGCCTGTGTCCCGTGATATCGGCAGTTCACTCGTCTCTCTCGCTCTCGTTCACGACCCCGCCTTCGACCGGCACGAAGTCAGGTCGCTCCTTGGCCTGTCGGAGGGCCCGCAGCCGCTCGCGGTACTCCTCCGAGCGGAACCGATCGGAGAGCCGCGCGTTCGCGACCATGAGGAAAAGCAGCAGGCCGATGAGCAGGAAGACGATCCCCATCGCCGGCGCGACGATCGTGTTCAGGTCGGCGACGAAGGAGGCGACGAGCAGCGCCGCCCCGGCGAGTACCTGTACGACCGCGATCACCTGGATCATCAGGTTGCCGAACTCGCCCGACCCCTCCGGAACGGAGTCCGGGTGCGGAAGCGACCAGTCGTCCGGCGGCTCGGGCACGTCGTACGACTCCATCGCCGCGAGCGCGACGATCGGTTCGATGTCGCGGAGCACGGTCCCCTGTCCGGTCACCTCGCCCGTCGGTCGGACGATCGCGTATCCCTCGTCGGAGTACACGAGGATCCGATCCTCGCCGTCCTCGCGGACGCGCTCCAACACGCCGAACACCTCCCGGCGCGCGATACGGGACTTCAGCTCCGCCTCGGCGCGGGCGAGCAGCCGGTCACCCGTGATCCACGACTCCGGATCGAACGCGGCGTCCCACTCCTCGGCGCTCATCTGCGCCATGTCGGAGGGGCCGAAGTCGTCGAAGTCGTACTCCTCATCGACCCGCTCGCGGAGCGCGGCGAGGTCGTCCGCGTCGTCGGGAGCGTCGTCGGCCCCGCGAGACCCGTCGCCGCCGGCGGACTCGCCCGGCGCCCGGTCGGGTCGCGACCCCGGATCCGGTTCCGTCGAGGTGTCCTCCATTGCCCGGCGATACGTGCTCCGGACGCTAACTGTTTTCGTCTGCGGGCGGGGCGATCTGCGTCGGGCGACCCGGGCGGGGATACGGCGACCGCGGAACCGCGGATCGGGGGGCTTTACGCGTCGGAGATCCAACCGCGGGTAATGGTCGACGAGTCGGTTATCGCGGCGGCGGCCGGGCTGTCGGTGACGGCGAGCCTCCCGTTCCTGGTGTACGGGGCGTGGATCATGATCGACACCGAGACCGTGACGTGGACCGTTCTCATGCGCCACCTGCGATACATCGGCGTCGGCCTGGTGTTGACGACCGTCCCGATCGTCGGGTGGATGATCCCGCGCCTCTTCATGCACCTGTCCGGACTCGCCGTGATCCACGCGTTCCTCGGCGTGCAGGCGTACGCGCTGCTGGCGTTCGCGCTCACGGGCATCGCCCGGATCCTGCAGGCGAAGCGCAACGCCGACGCCTACGAGGACCCCGACGTCGACATCGACGAGATCCACGAGGACATGGGGCACTGGCGAGCGCGGCTCCGCGCCGGCGTGGCCGGCTTCATGCTCCTCTGGCTCTGCGCGTGGGTGACCGGGCTCTACCGGCTCTACGCGCTCCACGTCGCGCCGGCTCTCTGACGGGCGGCCGCCGTCGAGGAGCCGATCGCCGGGTCGGTCTCGGAACCCGGCATCGACCGCACCGACCGACAGGTTCAATCCCGTTTTCGCCGTACCCCCAGTATCGTGGCAGTCACTTTCGACCTGTTCGGGACCCTCGTCGACGTGGAGTACCCGTCAGACCCCGCGGAGATCGTCGCGCGCGAACTGGAGTCGCGCGGCGTCGAGGTACCGGACGACTGGCACGTCGCGTACGGCGAGCGACACGTGGACGCCCCGGTGGGCGCCGAGGTCCCCCTGCCCGCGCACGTGGCGCACGCGCTCGACTCCCGCGGCGTCGAGGCCGCGGACAACGTCGTCCGGCACGCCGTCGTCGCGGCCTTCGATCCGGACGTGACCCGACGCGACGGCGCGCTGGAGGCCGTCCGCGACGTGAGCGACCGCGGCCCGGTCGGCCTCCTCTCGAACTGCGCGGTGCCCGAACTAGTGTCCAAGACCCTGATCCGCGCCGGCCTCCGCGGCGAGTTCGACGCGGTCACGACGAGCATCGGCTGCGGCTGGCGGAAGCCCCACCCGAAGGCGTTCGAGACGGCGGCCGACGCGCTCGGCGTCGGGGCCGCGTCGCTGGTCCACGTCGGCGACGACCCCGAGGTCGACGGCGGCGTCGAGGGCGTCGGCGGCCGGTTCGTGGACGTGACCGAGACGCCGCTCGACGAACTGGCGGCCCATCTCGAAGCGGAGCCCTGAAGCGGGGCGGGGCCGGCCGCCCGCAGGAAGATGCCTACTCGCCGCGACTCGCCGAACGTGCACTACTCGCCGGGCGCGCCGCCCCCGATCCGCTCCGCCCATCCGTCGTTGATCCGCTCTTCCGCGACCAGTTTTTCGAGGTGCGCGACGACCGTCGCCCGCGCGAGGTCGCCGACGCCGGTCAGGTCCTTCTGGTAGGCGTCGTCGACCACGCTCTCCACGTCGTTCGCGCCGCCCTCGACCGCCGCCAGGACCGCCCGTTCGCGGTCCAGCCGGTGATCGGTCAGGCGCTGACAGACCGGCTCGGGGTCATCGATCGCGGGTCCGTGTCCCGGGCGGAGTCGGTCGTAGCCCGCCTCGCGGACGCGTTCGAGGCTGTCCAGGTACTCGCGGAGATCGCCGTCGGGCGCGGCCACCGCGACGCTTCCGTCAGCGACGGCGAGGTCGCCACAGAGGAGGTCGCGCGTCGCGCCGGCTGCGTCGCCGTCGGCGCCGGTGCCGCTCTCGCCGTCGCCGCCGGTGCCGCTCTCGCCGTCGCCGCCGGCATCCGATTCGACCGCGAACGCGACGTGATCCGGGGCGTGGCCGGGCGTCTCGACCGCGCGGATCGGGGTGTCGTCGACGCGGTCGCCGTCGCGGAACGTCCCGTCCGGCACGACGCCGGTGGCCGCAGTGAACCGGTCGACGTGGTCGGCGTGCGCGTACACGGGCGCGCCCGTCAGGTCGGCGTACTCGGCGACCGCGCCGACGTGGTCCGGATGCGTGTGGGTGACGGCGATCGCGTCGACCGCGGTGGTCGACGAGGAGGCCGCAACGCCCGACTCGTCGACGCCGACCGCGGCGTCGAGCGCTTCGATACGGGCCGCGGGGTCGACGAGGAGGCCGGCCGCGAGGTAGGCGTTCGTCGTTCCGCCGAGCGCGCGGGTGTCGACCGGGAGCTCGACGCGAGTGACCGACGGCCTCGGGTCCGGCGCCGCCATCGGCTCAGTCCCCGCGGCCGACGGAGGGGCCGTCGCGCCGGTCAAGCAGAGAGCGCGCGGCGGGGCCGGGACCCGATCCCGCCCGCTCGCGTCCCGGGATCGGCACGTCGGCGTCGCCGGCGACGGCGAACCGCGAGAGGTCGGCGACGCCGGAGTCGACCTCGCCGACCGAGCCGTACGGGCGTCCGACGACGATATCGCCCGCCTTGCTCCGGTTGATTCCGGGGATCGCGGTCAGTTCGTCCATCGACGCGGCGTTGACGTCGAGGGGGTACGGGACGCCCGTCACGGAGCGGTAGCCGTGGTCCGTGATCGCCACGTCGATCGCGGTGCCGAGCTCGCGTTCGCCCGGCACCGCGACGAGGAGCGCGTACGTGCCGAGCTGGCGCCCGAACGTCTTGCCGTCCTGGTGGTACTCCAGGTGAACGTCCGGGAGGACCGTTCCCGGCGGGACAACGCGGTCGAGCATGGGGTTGTCGACGGTCTCGCGCACCTCCTTCTTGTACGCCTGGAACTGGTCTTTGTGCTCCTGTGCGATGTCGGCGCCCGTCTCGGCCATCTCCGTGCCCGCGAACGCCATCACCTGCCGGATGTTGATCCGGCGGAGCATGAGTCCCTCGTCGTAGACGGTCTGGAGGAACTCCTTGTTGTGCTCGTACGTCTCCGGGCGCTCGCCGGCGAGCCCGTGGACGAGATTGATCCCGGGGAGGAGCTTCGGCAGCCGCGGGGAGGCGTCCGGGCCGGTCGAGGGCCCGGTCACCCGATCGTCGCTGCCGGGCGTCGCCTCCGGCGTGTCGCCCGGTCGCCACCCGCCCTCCTCGTTGACGACGCGGACCGCCTCCAGACACTCCTCGGCGGTGACGAGCAGGTTGTTCTCCTCCTGGACGAGCGGGTCCGCGGACTCCAGCCCGAACGCCGCGGTGTCGCCGGGCGTGTTGTGCTCGGCGATCACGCGGATCGCCTCGCGGGACGCCTCGGGGTAGTCGGTGATCGTCACCGGGTTCATGTTGTCGAGGTGGAGCGTCCGCAGGTCGGGAGCGACCTCGCGGATCCCCCCGTACAGCTCTCGGAGCGCGTCGGGGTTCGGCGCCTCGCCGTCGCCGCCGAACGCGAGGATGTCGGCCTGCCGGCCGAGCCGGAAGTGTTTGACCCCCCGGCCGGAGAGGGCGTCCACCTCGTCGACGACCGACTGCGCCTCGCGGAACGCCGGATCGCCGTACAGCGGCTCCGTGCAGAACGAGCAGCGGTAGGCGCACCCGCGGGAGGTCTCCATCTCGCAGATGAGGTAGTCGGGGTGGTTGGGGTGTTGCTCGACGACGAACGCGCCCTTCTCGGCCCATCGGTCGATCTCCGCGTTGTCGCGCATCCGGTTGCCGAACCCCTCTAACCCCTCGCGGACGAGGTCGTAGGCGGCCGCCTCCACGTCGCCCATGGCGACGAAGTCGTAGTCGAGGTCGTCGCGCTCGGTCTCGGTCGCGCCCGCGTTCTCGTCGCCGACCCCGAACCGCACGGGGCCGCCGAGCAGGGTGACGCCGTCCGCGGTCCACCCCAGCTCGCGCACCTCGTCCGGCTCGGCGGGGGTCCCGCCGACGTACTTCCCGGGGACCGTCATCCCGCCGACGTACACCATGAGGTCGGCGTCGGCCACGTCGGCGTGCTTGCTCCGGTCGTCGCGGAGCTCGTCGATGGTGTGGTAGGTGATCCGCGACTCGGGGACGCCCGCGTCGACGAGCGCGCCGGCGGTGTACCGCGGGTACGTCGAGATGTAGGGCGGCACGCCGAAGTGTGCCGGCTCGTCGACGTAGCCGTCGACGATGGTGACGGAGAGGTCGTTCGGGTCGGCCGGGAGCGATCCCCGGTCCGACGCGGGCGAATCGGTCATGTTGACCCACCGTAGTCGGCCGAGACGGGAAAAGCGTGCGGAAGGTCGCGCCGGACGCGTGCAGGAGGTCAGGTCGGACGCGATCGAGGGGATCGCGCCGGCCGATTTATCAGATCCGCCCGCGTACGACCGCCCATGTCCCCACGCCGCGCGACCCTCCTCACGTACGGGTTCGTCGCCCTCTTCGCGTCGCTGAGCGCGGGGCGGCTCCTCGCGTCCGGCTCGGTGCCGTGGGCGACCGTGGCCGCCGTCGCGGTCGTCGCCGCGGTCGCCGTCGGCCCGGCGGCGTGGCTCGCTCGGACGCGGATCGACGACGACCGGCGCGGTATCCTGAGTCGGCTCGCCCTCGTCGCCGGGATGGCCTCGCTCCCCCTGTGGTACGGGGTCGCGCTCGTGCTCGATATCCCGATCCTGCCGACCGCCGACGCGGCCGTGATCGGGATCACCTGCGGCGGGGGCCTCGCCCTGCTGGCCGAGCGAACCGTCGTCCCCGACCGGTACCGCGCCCGGAGCGTCTGACCGCGGGCCCCAACAATTATCCCACCCAGCGGCGACAGGCGAATATGGCCGAGGCCGTCGGCGAGCGGATCCGCGTCCTCAGCGTTCCGGAGACTGGCGACCGACGGGACCCCGGTTCCGACTGGGCGGACGGCGAGTTCGAGGTCGTCCTCGAACCGGACGCGGACGCCGCGGCGGAGCGGCTGCGGCGGGAGTCGTTCGACTGCGTCGTCGCCGGCTACGACCTCCCGGACCGGAACGGGGTCGAACTGCTCCGGGAGGTCCGCGACCGCGACCCGGACGTGCCGCTCGTGCTCGCGACCGCGGCCGGCTCCGAGGCGGTCGCGAGCGCGGCGATCGCCGCGGGGGTCAGCGACTACGTGCGACTGGACGCCTCGGGGGAAGTGATCGACGACGGAGAGACGCTGCGCGACCGCGTCCGCGCGGCGGCGAGGCGCGGACGCCGCGACGACGGGAGCGACGGCGAACGCGACAGGCGGCGGTTGGAGACGCTCATCGGCAACCTCCCCGGGTTCGTCTACCGCTGTCGGAACGCCCCGGGGTGGCCGATGGAGCTCGTCCGCGGCGAGAGCGAGCCGATCACCGGCTACACGACGGAGGAACTCGCCAGCGACGCGGTCGTCTGGGGCGAGGAGGTCATCCACCCTGACGACAAGGAGCGGGCGTGGGCGGTCGTGCAGGAGGCGATCGACACGGGCGAGGAGTTCGAGGTCACGTACCGGATCCGCACGCGGGACGGCGCGGTCCGCTGGATGTGGGAGCGCGGCTGTCTCGTCGAGTCGACCGTCGACGGGACCGCGGTGTTGGAGGGGTTCATCACGGACGTGACGGAGCGGAAGGAGTACGAGGCCGAGCTCGAACGGCGGAACCGTGAGCTCGAGGCGTTCACGAGCGTCGTCTCCCACGACCTCCGGAACCCGCTGTCGGTGGCGAAGGGGCGGGTCGGACTGGCGCGAGAGCGGCACGGCGACGACGACGACCTCGACGTCGCCGCCCGCGCGCACGACCGGATGGAAGAGCGGATCGAGCAGCTCCTCACCCTGGCGCGGAACGGGGAGCGCGTGACCGACACCGAGCCGGTCGATCTGGCGGCCGCGGCCGAGCGCTGCTGGTCGGGGA
This sequence comes from Halorubrum saccharovorum DSM 1137, assembly GCF_000337915.1. GTDB lineage: Archaea > Halobacteriota > Halobacteria > Halobacteriales > Haloferacaceae > Halorubrum > Halorubrum saccharovorum. Next base: position 48,776 of record NZ_AOJE01000062.1, on the reverse strand, counting down.
TCGCCACGGGCGAGGCGACCCTCGACGCCGACGTGGACCTGACCGTCGAGGCGGACCGGGAGCGGCTCGTCCAACTGCTGGAGAACCTCGTCCGCAACAGCGTGGAGCACGGCTCCACTGGCAGCCGGACAGAGTCCGGCGACGCCGTCGAGCACGGCGGCGAGAGCGTCGCCGTCCGCGTCGGCGTGCTCGACGACGGGCGGGGGTTCTTCGTCGCCGACGACGGTCCGGGGATCCGGGAGGACGCGCGCGGTCGAGTGTTCGACGCGGGCTTCACCACGGCCGCGGACGGCACCGGGTTCGGGCTCGGCATCGTCTCGCGGATCGCCGAGGCGCACGAGTGGGAGGTCGAGGCGGTCGAGGGGGCCGAGGGCGCGCGGATCGAGGTCCGCACCGATACGGTCGCCTGAGACGAGGACGCGACCGCCGCCGCCACGCCGTTTAAGCCCTCGCCGACACAACTTGTCGGTATATGCCATCGACGATGGAGGTCAAATGCGAGAGCGACGACTGCGATCTCGACATGTTCGAGAACCACTACACCTACGACGTGCCCGACGACCACGCGGTCGAGGACCTGTCGTGCCCGTACTGCGGCGGGAGCAACCTCACCGAGATCGAGGTGTAACCCGTGAGCGGACTCGTCGAGACGGGGAGGTCGATCGTCCGCCGCGCGCTCGAACGCGTCGGCCGCGGGTGGAGCAAGATGCAGGAGCGACGGCCGCTCTCGTGCGACCTCCTCGAAAGCGACGACGCGTACCTCGTCGTCTTCGACGCCCCCGGCGTTCGCGGCGAGGACCTCAGCGTGACGTTTCTCGACCACACCGTCGAGGTCGAACTCGACCGCTTCCGGGACTTCTACGACGGCTACGAGATGCTGTTCCCCGGCCGCGGCGTCTCGCTTTCCGGAAGCGCCGAACTCCCCCGCGACGCGAACGTGACTCCCCAAGGCGCGAACGCGACGCTCACGCGGAACGGCACCCTCCAGGTCGAGATCCCGAAGACGGACGACGGCCGCGACGTGGCCGTCGTAGAAGAAGAGGACGAGACGGACTCCGACGCGGAACGCGACCCGGCCGACGCCGCCTGACCTCGGCCTCTCCTCTCACTCCCCGACTACTCCCCATCCCCCGCCCGACTCTCCACCGACATCCCCTCCGCGATCTCGAACTCCTCGTCCCCGCCGAAGCGGTCGGGATCGAACGCGTCGATCCACGGCGATCCCGGGTCTTTCGCTTCGATCCCGTCGAGCGAGGCGAGCACCCCCTCGGCGACGAGCTCGCCGATCGCCGGCGCGCGCATGAACCCGTGGCCCTGCCAGCCGGCGGCGACGAACAGCCGGCCGGCGTGGTCGCCGACCGGCCCGACGAGCGGATCGCCGTCGGGCGTGGCCGTACAGAGGCCGGCCCACGCGCGCTCGACCGCCAGGGACTCCGGCCCGACCGCGTCGAGGCGCTCGCGGAGCGTCGCCGAGACCGACTCGACGAACCAGGCGTCGCCGGTCGGGTCGTAGCCGTCCGGGTCGGCCGGAACCGGCTCCGTGCCGTCGCCGGCGAGCAGGCCGGTCGGGTGCGGTCGGACGTACGCGCCGGCGGTCGCGTCGTACACCATCGGCCCGTCGTAGCTCGCCGGGCCGTTGCCACCGATCCCCGCCGTCAGCGCCTGCACGCGGTACGGGACCACGGGGACCTCGATCCCCGCGTCGCCGAGGAGGGCGGCGGTGTGCGCGCCGGCGGCGACGACGACGGCGTCGAACGCTCGGCCGTCCCCGGATCGGTCCCCGCCTTCGCCAACGTCGCCGACCCGTAGTTCGGGATCGACGCCCGCGAGCGAGACGGGGGTCTCGGTCTCGACGGCGACCCCCTCGCGGCGCGCGCGACGGCCCATCGCGGCGACGTAGCTCGCGGGATCACACCAGCCGGCGCCCTCGGCCACCGCGGCGACCGCGAGGTCGTCGCTCGCGAGGAGGAACCGCTCGCCGAGGGTCGCGGGGTCGACGAGCGAGACGTCTCGATCGTGTGCGCGCATGCGATCCACCATGGCCGGGACGGCCTCGGCGTCCGGGTCGCCCTCGCGGGCGGCGATGACGTAGGGGCACGGCGTGAACGAGAATCCGGGGAGCGTCCGGTCGAACGACCTGAACCGCTCCATCGCGCGGGCGGCCAGCGCGGCGTCGACGTCCTCGGCGTAGGCGTCGTACAGCACGCCCGCCGCGCGTCCGGAACTCTCAGCGCCGAGCCCTCCCCGGTCGTATAGCGTCACGTCGGCGCCGCGGGCCGCGAGGTCGACGGCCGCGGTGACGCCGACGGCGCCGCCGCCGACGACCGCGACCGCCGGGGCCTCACCCTCGGAGTGCCGAGCGCTCTCCGGCGACGCGTCTCGGGTCATGCCGACGCGTCGCGGTGCGTCGTGTTAAAAACGGTGGCCGCCGGCTACGACAGGAACTCGTCGATCCCGCGTGCGGGGTAGCCGACCACGTGGTCGACGCCGACCTCGCGGAGGTCGTCGACGCGCTCGCGAACCGTCTCGGGCGAGCCGACGAGCGCGAAGTCTCGCGCGGCCGCCGAGAGCACCTCGCGGGCGCGTCCCGTCGCCGAGGCGTCCGTGGGCGGGGCGGCGTCGCTCCCGTCGCCGCCCCCGCTTCCGTTCCCGTCCGGGAGCGCGCGGGCGACGGGACGGCGCCGGGAGACGTACGCGCCCACGGCGTCGAGGACCGCGTCCTCGTCGTCGGTCAGGACGGTCGGGGCGTAGACGGCGACCTCGCCATCGAACCCGGCGGCGCGGAGCGCGCGCACGTCCCGATCGGTCGACCGGGAGAGCAGTTCGAACTGGGTCCCGCCGGCGGCCAGCGCGACGCGCTCGACGCCCTCCGTGCCGACCCACGCGTCGGGGGCGTCGCGCCGCGCGGCCCCGAGCCGGGAGGCGACCGCGCGAGAGGCTTCCTTGTCAGAGAGGTACGCGCCGTGGCCCGCGACGAGCACCCGGCGGGCCGCGTCCGGGATCCGATCGAGCAGCGAGTCGTCGCCGAGCGGGTCGAACCCGTCGGCGCGGACCGGCGTGGTGACGTACAGCTCCGTCTCGTCGGCCAGCCGGCCGAGCGTCTCCGCGTCCGGGAGGTGCTCGCGCCCCTCGTAGTCGATCGCCACCCGATCGACCGGGAGGTCGACTGCGCGGGAGACGTCGCACTCGGCCGGCTTCAGCGCGGCGGCGTCGATGCCGGTCCGGGCGACCGCCTCGCGCCCGGTCAGCATCGGGCGACCACCCCGTCGGACGGCGGCGCGGCCGCTCTCCGGCGCGGCGCGTCAGTTCGGCACACGGTGTCGATACTCACGGAGAAGACCTCATCACGATCGCGGAACGCGATCCATCGCCTGTGCGGCCATGACTGGACATCGGTAGTCGCGTGTGGCGGATAAACCCGTCGCGACGCGGCAATATTTCCGTCGCGTGTGCCACCGGCGCTGTTGAACTCCTCAGTTCCCGACTGAATCGGCGTGTTGCATACGGAAACTCCATCTGACACCTAACGTCTGATGTCATCTCGTGCCTATTAGCTATCGAAAATCCCACCGTTAGCAGGCCAGTGACCCACAGGGTTCCAACCTGCCGTGAGATCAAGGAAGGCGAATGGATTCGGTTGCGGGTTCGATTTCGACCTCACCGCCGATCGGAATGGGACACGTCGGATACGTGTGTCCGAACTCGCAGTCGAAGACGACGGGCGCGGTCGGATTGTACGTGTCGAGCACGTCAGCGATCGCGTCGCGCTGGCGCTCTCGATACTCCACTCGCCATTCTCGTGGGTTTTCTTCAGCGTGTGAGCGTGCGGCGGCGCGTCCGACGAGCACACCGTCGAATCGTTCGAGAAGACCGCGTTCGCCGAGCGCCCGGAGGTTCGCACCGACGACGGCCGGGTCAGGGATCAGTTCGCTCGTCTCTAACGCAAGGACAGTGCCGTTCAGTGCGTCGGGATTGGGCAGGTAGCGGTCGGCGAGGAACTGCTCGACGAGGACTGCATAGCAACCGCCCCAGATTCGACCCGAGACGGGCTCTTCACCACCACGCCAGATTCGGCCATCAGACTGTTCGATCTCGCGCGTGGTTTCGACTGACTCTGGATCGTCCCAGTCACCGGCCTCGTCGGTGAACACCGCTGCTTCGGTCCACTCACCGAGAGAATCCTCGAACAGCGCACGCCGGAGGTACTCTTCGGTGTAGTCGAACATCTCGCCGTCCATCGCGTATTCGAGCAGCGTCGATCCGCCGTAGTACGAAACGATCCCGTGATTCCAGAGAAACAGGGCCAGATTCGTGTTGTCCGAGTACCCGTAGAATCGCGTCGGGTGTTCGCGGAGTACGTCCCCGTCGAGATACGGGAGGATCGCGATCTGATCGTGGCCGCCGATATTAGCGATCACGGCCGAGATGTCCGGGTCGCGGAAGGCGTTCATAACCTCTTCGGCGCGTGCCTCCGGATTGTCCGCGAGCCACTCCGGGTCGGCGGTCGCGGTCGGATACTCAACCGGATCGAGGTCGAAACCCTCGCGCATTCGTTCGAGACCGAGTTCGTAGATGAACCGCGCGGATTCGGGCGCGTTCGATGCCGGTGCGACAACCGCGACCTTGTCTCCGGGTTCGACAGGGGGAGGCGTAAGGAACTCAGGCACGACTGGTGTCTATCGGGGGCGTCAAATAATTCTTATCGGCGCGCGTCCGCGGGTCCCCGAGACGGAATGGCTCCCCGGTGACACGCGCGTCCCCGCCCACGTTATGGGGCTCGCGCCCGTAGGATCGGTATGAATCAGCTCGTCGACGGCGAGTGGCGGACGGACGCGTACGAGGCGACCGACGACGACGGCTCGTTCCAGCGCGGCGAGACGACCTTCCGGAACTGGATCGCCGGCAGCGACGTGCCCGACCACGTCGACGCCGAGCCGGACGAGCGGTTCCAGCCCGAGGCGGGCCGGTACCACCTGTACGTCTCGTACGCCTGCCCGTGGGCGCACCGGACGCTGCTCGCGCGGTCGCTGCTCGGACTGGAAGACGCGATCGACGTCTCGGTCGTCGACCCGTACCGCGCCGAGGGCGGCTGGCAGTTCACCCCCGAGAAGGAGGGGTGTACCCCCGACAAGCTTCACGACAGCGACTACCTCCGCGAGCTGTACGTCGCGGCCGACCCCGACGCCACCTGCCGGGTGACCGTCCCCGTGCTGTGGGACACCGAGGAGGAGACGATCGTCAACAACGAGTCGCGCGAGGTGCTCCGGATGCTCTCGACCGCGTTCGACGAGTTCGGCAACGACGCGTCGCTGCTCCCCGATCCCGACGACGAGGCGACCGTCGCCGAGGTCGACCAGGTGATCACCGAGATCTACGAGCCCGTCAACAACGGCGTCTACCGCGCCGGCTTCGCGAAGTCGCAGGGGGCCTACGACGAGGCGATCGACGAGCTGTTCGGCGCGCTCGACCGCTGGAACGACCACCTCGCCGACCAGCGCTACCTCGTCGGCGACTCGCTCACCGAGGCGGACATCTGCATGTTCACGACGCTGGTCCGGTTCGATCAGGTGTACCACACCCACTTCATGTGTAACAAGAAGTTCGTCCACCAGTACGAGCACCTCTGGCCGTACCTGCGCGACCTCTACCAGACCGAGGGCGTCGCCGAGACGGTGAACATGAGCCACATCAAGGAGCACTACTACACGACCCACCCGGACGTGACCCCCTCCGGAATCATCGCGCGGGGGCCCGACCTCGACTGGGAGGCGGCCCACGACCGCGACCGGCTCGGCGGCGAGGCACCGACGCCGGACGCGGCGGACTGAGGGGCTGACGCGACTGACAAAGCGGCTTATAACTCGATTTTTGAATCCTGGCCAGTGCGGTGGCGCGTGCCTCCGAGGCCGCTGTGCGGCCGATGGAGCACGCGCGAGGGAGTCGCTGGCGGCGACAGCCGCCAGCGACGAGGCTGGGGAGGGGTGAGGCTATGCGGTGCGGGCTTTGGCGGCGTTCGCCGTCGATCTGGCAGTCGTCGTTTACAAGAAAACGCGCGACACGTCGACGGCGACGAACGCGACCACGCGTCGAGGAACCGAAGTTTATCAGGCCACCGCGGCCGCGATCTCCTCGTCGGTCAGGAACACGTCCTCGCCGGTCTCGGCGTCGAACAGGTGGATGTCCGCCTCGTCGAAGGCCACGCCCACCTCGTCGCCGGGCTCGGGCAGGACGTCCGGGGGCGACCGTGCGAGGAAGTCCTCGTTGATCGCGAGGTGGACGTAGTTGTCGGAGCCGATCGGTTCGACGACCTCGACGGTCGAGGTGAGCGTCTCGTCGCCGGTCGGGTTCTCCACGATCCGAATGTTCTCGGGGCGGATTCCCAGGGTGTAGGGGGCGTTCTCCAACTCGTGGCCCGCGACGTACTCGTCGCTGAGATCGAACGCGAGCCCGGCGTCGTCGTCTCGGATCGTGGCCGACGAGCCGTCAGTCTCGACCGCCACGTCGATGAAGTTCATCGAGGGCGAGCCGATGAAGCCGGCGACGAACTCGTTGACCGGATTCTCGTACACTTCGGTGGGCTTCCCGACCTGCTGGAGTTCCCCGTCGTTCAGGATCGCGAGGCGGTCGCCCATCGTCATCGCCTCCTCCTGGTCGTGGGTGACGTACATCGCGGTGACGCCGAACTCCTTCTGGAGCTTCTGGATCTCCGCGCGCATCTCGGTGCGGAGTTTGGCGTCGAGGTTCGAGAGCGGCTCGTCGAACAGGAACACCTCGGGTTCGCGGGCGATGGCGCGACCGAGGGCGACGCGCTGTTTCTGCCCGCCGGACAGCTCGTCCGGCTTGTCGTCGAGCAGGTCTTCGATCCCCATCATCTCGGCCATCTCGGTCACGCGCTCCCGGCGCTCGTCCGGCGTCATGTCGGTGCTCATCTTGAGCCCGAACTCCATGTTCCCCATCACCGTCTTGTGGGGGTACAGCGCGTAGTTCTGGAACACCATCGCGACGGGGCGCTCCTTCGCGTGGACCTCGGTGACGTCCTCGTCGTCGAACCGGACGGCGCCCGACGTGGGCTCCTCCAGTCCCGCGACCATTCGGAGCGTGGTCGTCTTCCCGCAGCCCGACGGCCCGACGACCGTCACGAACTCGCCGTCCTCAATCTCCAAGTCGATGTCGTCGACGGCGACGATGGTCCCCCGGTCGAACTCCTTCCGGAGCGTGTCGAGCGTGACTCGTGCCATTTCCAGGAGAACGGTCCCACGGGCATATTAGTTCTTTGCTGTTTTGCCGATATGTGAGGAACGATCTCATCTTAGATATTGACAGAGCGTCGATCGCGGTACAGCCGGCGTCGACGCGGACTTATCGGAGCCCCTGCGAACCCGACCCAAAGTACTAAATGTATGAATATGTAATTCATCGTTTGTTGAAGACACATGAACGAGAAACGTAGAACGCTCCTGAAGGCGATGGGAGGATCGACCGCACTCGCGGCGCTCGCGGGCTGTATCAGCACCGGCGGCGACGGCGGGGACGGGTCGGACGGCTCCGATGGGTCGGGCGGCTCCGACGGATCGGACGGCTCCGACGGGTCAACCGGCGGTGCCACGGGTACCGCGAGGCTGTGGGTCGACCTCTCCGACGCCGAGGACGAGGCCATGTCCGGCTACATCGACGAGTACGAGTCGGAGTCCGGCAACACCATCAACAAAGAGGCGCCCGGCGGGGAGCTCGACCAGCAGCTCGAGACGGCTATTCCGGCCGGCGACGGCCCCGACTCGTGGATCTGGGCGCACGACTGGGTCGGTCGGTTCGCGGTCCGCGAGGACCCGCCGTTCCTGTACGACGCGAGCGACGATGTCGACGTTTCGCTCGACAGCTACACCGAGACCGCCCGACAGGCGGCCCAGTTCGACGGCGCGCTCTACGGGCTCCCGTTCGCCTCCGAGACCGTCGCGCTGTTCTACAACGAGGACATGGTTGACGAGCCGCCCGAGACGATGGAGGAGATGGTCTCGATCATGGACGAGCACCACGATCCGGAGAACGGGCAGTACGGGCTCTCGTACCCCGTGACTGACCCCTACTTCGTCAGCGGGTTCATCCAGGCGTACGGCGGGAACATCTTCGACGAGGAGAACCGGGAGGTCACCGTCGACAGCGACGCGTGTAAACGAGGCATGGACGCACTCGAAACGCTGTTCGACTACGTCCCGTCCGACCCGGGCTACGAGTCGCAGATCGTCGCGTTCGCGGACGGGCTCGCGCCGTTCGCGATCAACGGTCCGTGGGAGCTCGGGAACCTCCAAGGGGAGATCGACAATCTGGGCGTCACGACGCTGCCGACCGTCGACGGGAACAACCCGCGCTCGTACTCGGGGATCCAGCTGTTCTACTTCAGCGCGATGCTGGCCGACGCGGACCAGTCGACGGTCGACACCGCGACCGGGCTCGCCGAGTGGTACACGACCAGCGAGGACGTCATCCAGACCAACGCCGAAGAGCAGGGGTACATCCCGGTGCTCGCCGACGTGGTGGGCAACGACGACCTCTCCAGCGAGGTCCAGGCGTTCGCCCAGCAGGTCGATCACGGCGTCCCCATCCCGACGCACCCCGACATGGACAGCGTCTGGACGCCCGTGACGGAGGCGTTGGAGCGCGTCTTTAACGGCGAGCAGGACAGCGACGCCGCGCTCGACCAGGCCGCCTCCGAGATCCGGGAGGCGCTGTAGATCTCTCTCGGAGCCATGGCCTCTTCGCAAATCGGCACCGACGTCAGCGGGCTGTCGCGCCTCCGCGCAGCGTTGCCCTTCTCTAACCGCGACTGGGGACTCCTGCTCGTCGCCCCCGGAGTCCTCCTCTTCTCCAGTTTCATGCTGTATCCGATCTTCTACCTCTTCTACATCTCGCTCACCGACGCGACGTTCGCCGGGTCGGTGATCGGGGGCGGTGCCGAGCTGATCGGTCTGGGCAACTACGCCCAGCTGCTCGCGGACTCGCAGTTCTGGACGTCGATGACGACGACGTGGCTGTTCGTCGCCGTCTCGCTCGTGCTCAAGGTGTTTCTGGCGGTGGGGATCGCGCTCCTGTTGAACCACGTGCGCGTCGCCGGCAAGCGGTACATGCGCGCGGCGGTGATCGTCCCGCTGGGGTTCCCCGGGATCTTCACGATCACCGTCTGGCGCGGGATGTTCAGCGACGCGCGCTACGGCGTGTTCAACACGATCTTGGGCCGGTACAACGAGTTCATGTCATCGCTGTCGGCCCCCGAACTCCTCCTCTTCGACGTGCCGATCGGCTTCCTCAGCGGCCGCTGGGAGGCGTTCTTCGCGTACGTCACCACGGAGGTGTGGCTGGCGTACCCGTTCATGGTGATCATCATCGTGAGCGCGCTGCAGGACGTGCCCCGGTCGCTCCACGAGGCCGCGATGGTCGACGGCGCGGGGGCACTCCAGCGGTTCCGCACCGTGACGCTGCCCGCGATCAAGGGACCGGTACTGTTCGCGTCGATCCTCACGGCCGCGACGTCGTTCCAGCAGTTCCTGATCCCGTGGGTGTTCAACCAGGGCGGCCCATCGAGGCAAAACGAGCTGATCATCGTCTACGGCTACCGCGAGGCGATCACGTTCAACCAGTTCGGCTTATCGGCGGCGATTCTGATAGTCGGCATCGCGTTCGTCGGCATGTTCATGTACGTCGCCGTGCGCTACGGCGGCCTCGCCGAGGGGGTGGGTGACGAATGAGCGCGCTCGCATCCGCGGTCGCGCTGGCGGCCTCCGTCGCCGCGCTGGTCCGCTCGAAGCTGGTCGCGCTCGCGACCGCTCCACAGCGGTTCGTCGTCATGATCCAGCGGGCGATATACGACGTTCGCACCGGGAAGCGCACCGCGTGGGACGTTACCAAGAGCGTTCTGATGAGCCTGTTCGGGCTCGCGATGGTGCTCGTGTTGCTGTTCCCGCTGTTCTGGATCACGACCGCGTCGCTGGCGGAGGGATCGCGGCTGTTCAACACGAGCGGCATCTTCCCGGACCCGTCGACGTACAACCTCGGCGCGTACCGGTGGGTGATCTTCGAGTCCGACTTCTTCTTCGTCGACGGCGACTGGGGGTACCCCCAGCTCGTCCTCGGCGGGGAGAGCGGGCCGGTGGACTTCCGGTGGGCCGGCACCGAGACCGGTCCCGGCGCGGTGTTCAACAGCCTCTACATCGTCAGCGTGACGCTCGTCGCCGGGTTCGGGATGATCGTCCCGGCCGCGTACGCGTTCTCGCGCCGGCAGTTCGTGGGTCGCAAGCGGATCCTCTACGGCTACGTGCTGTTCACCCAGATCGGCGCCGGGCTGTCGATCGCGACGCTCGTCGCCCTCTACTCGCTGTTCAGCACGTACGGGCTCACGAACAACCTGTTCATCCTCGGGCTGTTCTACGCCGCGTCGGCGATCCCGTTCAACACGTGGCTGCTGAAGACGTACATGGACAACATCCCCGTCTCCTACGAGGAGGCGGCGATGGTCGACGGCGCGAGCTTCCTGGACACGATCCGGGAGGTGATCCTCCCGCTGACGAAGCCGGGGCTCGCCGTCGTGCTCATCTTTGTCTGGCTCGCCGGCTGGAACGAGTTCATCATCGCGCAGACGCTGCTGCGCCCCGAGAACTACCCGCTCTCGGTGGAGCTGTACAACATCGCGACCGAGGGGCGGTTCTCCACGCCGTGGACGCGGTTCGCGGCGTTCGCGAACCTGTTCGCGCTCCCCGTCGCGATCGTCTACTTCGCGGCGCAGCGCTCCGTCGAAGACGGGCTCTCGTTCGGCGGGATGGAGGGATAGGCGGACCGACGCGGTCTGTTTGCCCTCCCTCTGCGTTCTCTCGTTCTCACGGTTTCTCGGACTTATAGGGCGCTGGCGACGGGTCGGGTGAACATCTCCAAATCCCCACCCCGCACAGCACCGCCCCGCACAGCACCGCCCCGCACAGCACCGCCCCGCACCTCACGCCTCCCCAGCCTCGTCGGTCGTCCTCCGCGTTGCTCCGGACGACCGACTCCAGCGAGGGACCGGAGGTCCCTCTGGCAGCCGGCGCGCAGCGCCGGCGACCTCGCGCGGCGCTCCTCGCGCCCCGTGGGCGCTCGGAGGCACGCGCCACCGCGGTTCGATCTGTAAGCCCCCGCGACAACGGGTTCAAGTGCGCGCTCGCCCGACCGGAGTAACAATGGAGCCGCCGAACATCGAACGGTTGGACGAGCGGACCGTCCAGCGCATCGCGGCCGGCGAGGTGGTCGAGCGCCCGGCCAGCGTCGTCAAGGAGCTGATCGAGAACAGCCTCGACGCGGGCGCGACGCGCGTGGCCGTGTCCGTCGAGGCCGGCGGTACCGAGGGGATCCGCGTCCGCGACGACGGCGTGGGCATCCCCGAGGACCAACTGGAGGCGGCGGTCGCCGAGCACGCCACCTCAAAGATCGGCGACATCGAGGACCTCGATCGCGGCGTCGGCACCCTCGGCTTCCGCGGCGAGGCCCTGTACACCGTCGGCGCGGTCTCGCGGCTCACTCTCCGGTCCCGCCCGCCGGGCGCCGACGCGGGCGCGGAGATCACCGTCGAGGGCGGCCAAGTGGGGGAGATACGCCCGGCGGGCTGTCCCGAGGGAACGACCGTGGAGGTCGACGACCTCTTCTACAACACCCCCGCCCGGAAGAAGTTCCTCAAGCGGACCGCGACCGAGTTCGACCGGGTCAACACGGTCGTCACCGGCTACGCGCTCGCCAATCCCGACGTCGCCGTCTCACTGGAACACGACGGGCGGGAGACGTTCGCGACCGAGGGGAACGGCGACCTCCGGTCGGCCGTCCTCGCCGTCTACGGCCGCGAGGTCGCGGAGGCGATGGTGGACGTGGAGTGGGAACCGAACGCTTCTGACGCCGATCCTCCCGTCCGCGGCGTCACCGGTCTCGTCTCGCACCCGGAGACGACCCGGTCGACTCGCGAGTACCTCGCGACCTACGTCAACGGTCGGTACGTCACCGCGAGCGCCCTGCGCGAGGCCGTCCTCGACGCGTACGGCGGCCAGCTCGCCCCCGATCGCTACCCCTTCGCGGTGCTGTTCGTCGAGGTCCCGCCCGGCGACGTCGACGTGAACGTCCACCCCCGCAAGCTGGAGGTCCGGTTCGACGAGGAGCCGGCGGTGCGCGAGGCCGTCGAGGACGCCGTGAAGGGGGCCTTGCTCGACCACGGGCTGATCCGCTCGTCGGCACCCAGAGGCCAGTCTGCGCCCGATCAGACCGAGATCAGTCCCGAGGGGCCGGAGACCGAGGCCGTCGGCGGCGCCGGAACCGACCACGAGCGCGCCGCGCTCGGCGGTCGAGACGGCGAGGACCGGGACGACGGCGACGGAGACGGAAACGGCCGAGACGCCGAGAAACGGGGCAGCAGCGACGGTCCGATCGCCGGATCCGCGGCCGACGCGTCCGAACTGGACCCCGCCGACGAGGAGGCGTGGACGGTCGGCGACGCGGGGTCGGACGACGCCGTCGATCCGAGTGAGTCGTTCGCGGACCGCGCCGACGACTCGACCGGTACCGCGGATTCCGCGGGTCCCGTCGACTCCTCGGGTTCCGCGTCCGACCGCCCCTCGCCGCGGAACTGGCAGTTGGAGCCGGACGACGCCGGGAACGGTGCGGGAGACGACGACGCCGACGGGGTCGGTGGCGACGAGACCGAGAACGGGGAAGCGGGCGGGCTCGACCGCTTCGGCGACCCGCCGGCTGACGATGCCGGGGACTCTGCCGCCGCGGACACCTCACCTGACCCCGGAACCGACTCTACGCCGGCTCCCAGCACGGGCGACGCGACGGGTCCCACCGCCGACGCGCCAGATAGCCAACACGGACCGGCGACCGACTCGCGCTCGGCCGCGACCGCCCAGCGGACCCTCGACGGCGAGCCGACGAGCGCGGAGCGCGCCTACGACTCGCTCCCGCCGCTGCGGGTGCTCGGCCAGCTCCACGAGACGTACGTCGTCGCGGAGGCGCCCGACGGGCTCGTGTTGATCGACCAGCACGCGGCCGACGAACGGGTGAACTACGAGCGCCTGCAGGCCGCCTTCGCCGACGGCGCGGCCGCGCAGGCGCTCGCCGAGCCCGTCCGGATCGAGCTCACCGCGCGGGAGGCCGCGCTGTTCGAGGAGTTCGTCGAGGATCTCGCGGGGGCCGGCTTCCGCGCCGAGCGAGCCGGCGAGCGCGAGGTGGTCGTCGAGTCGGTCCCGGCGGTGTTCGACGCCGCGCTCGACCCGGGGCTCGTCCGGGACGTGCTCTCCGCGCTCGTCGACGACGCGGCCGAGGGCGACGAGCCGGTGACGGACGTGGTCGACGAGCTGCTCGCTGACCTCGCGTGTTACCCCTCCGTGACGGGGAACACCTCGCTGACGGAGGGGTCGGTGGTCGATCTCCTCGACCGGCTCGACGCCTGCGAGAACCCGTACGCCTGCCCGCACGGGCGCCCGGTCGTGATCCGGCTCGACAGCGACGAGATCGGGTCGCGGTTCGAGCGCGACTACCCCGGTCACGCGGGCCGCCGCGGGGAGTGAGGCGGGAGAGGAGCGGCCGGCCGCCCGGCGGCCGCAGAGAGATACGCTTTAGGCGGGCGCCGTGGACCCACGCCTATGGAACGCGTAGCGATCATCGGCGCGTCGATGACCCCGTTCGGGCAACGTGACGCGTGGGTGCGAGAGCTGCTGGCGGAGGCGGGCGCGGCCGCGCTCGACGACGCCGGGATCGACGGCGACGACCTCGATCACCTGTACGTCTCGAACATGGCCAGCGGCGAGTTCGAGGGACAGACCGGGGTCCCGAACGCGCTCGCTCACGACCTGGCGGCACAGCCCGCCTACACCGCCCGGATCGACCAGACCTCCTCGTCGGGCGGCGCGGGCGTGTACGCCGCGTGGCAGTCGGTCGCCTCCGGCGCGAGCGACCTCACAATGTTAGTCGGCGGCGAGAAGATGACCCACCGGACCACGTCCGAGGCGACCGACGTGATCGCGTCGCTCACGCACCCGGTCGAGTACAAACAGGGCGTCACGCTCCCCTCCTTCGCGGGCATGACGGCGCGGCTCTACCTCGACGAGTACGACGCGCCCCGCGAGAGCCTCGGGAAGGTCGCGGTGAAGAACCACAAGAACGGCGTGGACAACCCCCACGCCCAGTTCCGGAAGGAGGTCGACCTCGATACAGTCCTCGACTCGCCGATCGTCGCCGACCCGCTCCGGCTGTACGACTTCTGTCCGATCACGGACGGCTCCGCCGCGCTCGTGTTCTGTCCGGAGTCGGTCGCCGAGGAGTACGTCCCCGAAGACGAGTACGCGGTCGTCTCGGGCATCGGCGGCGCGACCGACACCCACGTCGTCCACGAGCGCGCGGACCCGACGACGATGGGCGGCGTCGTCGACTCCTCGGAGATCGCCTACGAGATGGCCGGAATCGGTCCGGACGACGTCGACGTGGCGGAGCTCCACGACATGTTCACCATCCTGGAGTTCCTCCAGAGCGAGGACCTCGGCTTCTTCGAGAAGGGCGAGGGGTGGAAGGCGGTCGAGGAGGGGGTCACCGACCGGGACGGCGAGCTCCCGATCAACACCTCGGGCGGGCTCAAGTCGAAGGGCCACCCCCTCGGCGCCAGCGGCGTCGCACAGGTGTACGAGATATACGAACAGGTCACCGGCGACGCCGGCCCGCGGCAGGTTGAGGCCGACACGGGGCTCGCCTGCAACGTCGGCGGGTTCGGGAACTGCGTGACAACGGCGATTCTGGAGGGCAACCAATGAGCGAGAACACTCAGGCGGACGAACCGACCTTCGAAGCGGCGGAGTACGCGGACGGAACGGTCACGTACCCGCCCCACACCGTGAGCCCGAACGGCGCCGAGCGCGTCGGGACGGTCGACCTCCGGGAGTACGAGGGGGAGATCCTCACGTGGACGACCTCGACGGCGACGCCGCCGGGCGTCCGCGAGCCGAACACCCTCGCGATCGTCGAGTTCGACCTAGGGGACGAGTACGACGGTCCCGCGGTCCGCGCGCTCGGACAGATCGCCGAGCGCGAGGACGGCACCGGGGAGACCTTCGACGTCGACATCGGCGACCGCGTCGAACCGGTCTACGCCGACGAGCTCCGCGAGCCGGGCGCCGGGATCCGCGAGCCGGAGAGCCAGGAGTGGGACGGGTTCCGGTTCCGGCCGCTCTGAGAGGCCGGCGAGGCCGAGCGCTCAGGCTGTCGTGGGCTGCTCTTCCAGCGGGACCTCGGCGCACTCGATCTCGAACCTCGCGCCGCCCTCGTCGCTTTCCGAGACCGTGATCTGCCACCCGTGCGCCCTGACGATGTCCCTGACGACCGCGAGCCCGAACCCGGTCCCCTCGCGGTTGGTCGTGTACCCCTGTTCGAGCACTTGGCCGCGCTTGTCCTCGGGGATCCCCGTGCCGGTGTCCTCGACGTAGAACCCGAACGTCTCGGACAGCGGCCCGACCCGAACGGTCAGACCCGTCGTCTCGTTGTGTTCGACGCTGTTTCGATACAGGTTCTCGAAAACGTTGAGCAGCCGGTCTTTGTCTGCGTCGAGGGTGATCGACGTGTCGACGACGAGGTCGGCCTCGGCGGTGTCGACGTTCTGCCACGCCGTGCGAGAGATGTCCTCGAGCCGCACCTCGGTGGTCTCGGTGATCACCTCGCCCGACCGAGCTAGCGTGAGGGCGTCGCTGATGATCGCCTCCATCCGTTCGAGCTGCCGCTGAACCGTCTCGATGGAGTCTTCCTGCTCGCTTCCGGCGTCCGATGCGAGCATATCGACATGACCGGTCGCGACGTTCAGCGGGTTTCGGAGGTCGTGCGAGACGATGCTGGCGAACTGGTCGAGCCGCTCGTTCTGCCGCTCAAGCTTTCGCCTCTGCCGCTCTTTTTCGGTGACATCGCGGGAGTTCAGCACGATGCCCTCCACGAATTGGTCTTTGAGCAGGTTCCGCGCCCGTACTTCGAGGACCCGCCACTCTCCGTCGGCGTGCCGGAACCGAACCCTGTAGGAGCTGGTGTAGCCGTACTCGGTGGCGTGGGCGGAGAGTTCGGCGCGGAGCTCGTCTTGGTCGTTGGGATGGACGTTCTCGATGACGTTCGCACCGATCAACGCCGTCGGGCCGTAGCCGAGAATCTCTTCAACCGACTGGCTGACGTGCGTGATGTCTCCGCTCTCGTCGATCACCGCGATGATGTCCGAAGACTGTTGGATGAGTCGTTCGAACCGCTTTTCGGTGATGTGTCGCTCTGTGACGTCGCGGTAGATCAACAGCGACCCGATCGTCGCTCCGCTCCGGTCGGTCAGCGTCGTTCGGTTGATGTCGAAGAATCGAAGCGACCCGTCGCGCTCGACGGTCACGTCCGAGTCGGCGTCGTCGGTGCTCTCGTGGAACGAGTCGTACAGCGGAACCACCTCGGCCGCCGGTCGGCCGACTGGCTCACCCACTCCCTCGCCGAGAAGTTCCATACCGGCCACGTTCACGTCGACGACGCGATCGTCGACGTCGACGACGTACACCGGGTCGACCATCTCGTCGACGAGGGTATGCCTCGCGACGGGAGCCAGGTCGAGGAAGCCGAATCCGAAGAGCGCGACGGCGAACACGACGCCGGTAACCGTGTTGGCGAACGCCGTCGGGTCGAAGGCCGACGACAGGTTACCGCTGTACAAGAGGAGGAAACTGCCGATAACCGGAATGATTCCGCCGGAGAGCATCAGCAGGACCTGCGTGCGGTATTGCCCGCCGCGCCTGATCCCGAAAACGAGCAGCAACGAGTACGTGGTGAGTATCAGGGTGTAGGTGTACGCCAGCGTCAACCAAAACAGCGGCCCGTTTGCCCGGTCGACGGCGGCCAGCGGAGCGGCGCTGCTGAACCCGCGAACGGTCCAGAGCAGGTCGTGTGCCGGTGCGGTCGCGACGAGTGCGAAGACGGCGGCCGGGCACGCGAGCAGGAGTGCCCAGCGGCGGCGAGTGAGGAGTGACTCCCGGCCGGTGTATATCAGTCCGAATCGGAGTTGGGTCGGCCCGAGTCCGAGGATCCCGGCGAATTTGACGACCGTCCCGACCTGATACAGCGAGAGCGTCGTGCTCCCGGCGCGGATTCCGGTGCCCACCGAGTAGAGAGACACGCAGATCATCACCAGCGAGAACGCGACCGCGCCGCGCACCTCTCTGCGTCGGACCGCGACGGCGGCGATACCGAGGTTCAGCCCAGAGATGCCGAACAGGGCCCAAGAGACGATACCGGGTGAAAACCCCATACGAGGACGAATCCACACTCGACAGATAAACCTATGGACATATTTTCAGGCGTGGTAATAGGACCCGATCTGATGTGCGTTCGACGATCTCCGTAGGTCGAAATAATCGCCCCACACAGCCAAGAACGGTGTTTCACCGCACACTCTCGCGGCTGTCGAGATCCGATTCGCCGTTCTTGCCTCGTGAGAATCACCAAGATTCCCGGTGAAAGTACCGCCTATGCGCCTGTCGACGACGAGCGAGAGAGCGGGCCGAGGCAGCGCGTGCGAGCGACGAACGCGCACGTTATCGATCCGCCGCGGGCTAAGCGGGCCGTGGCCGACGGCGACGCCTCACACTCGTCGGTAGTCCCCGAGCCGCGTTCCGTCGAGCAGGTACGCGTCGCCGGACGGGAGCGCGTCCGGGAGGAACGGCGCGAGGAACGACTGGCCGTCGACGTTGACCCACGTCCCGCCGGAGCGGTCGTTGAACGCCGGGAAGACGACGAGTTCGGGCGGGTCCGCGCCGGCGACCGTGTCGGCTTCTCCGCTCTCCACGAACGCCGCCGGATCGAGCGTCCCGCGCAGCCACGCGCGCTCCACGCGAGAGCCGCCGACCGCGTCCTCCAGCCGAACCTGCGGGTGCTCGTGACCCATACAGACCACGTCGGCGTCGAGGAGCGCGGGATCGGGCCACGTGTGGCCGTGGAGGACGCCGACGCCAGTGTCGGCGGCCGTCCCGTCGTCGCTGGCGTCGCCGGCGCCGGACAGGAGATCGCCTCCGGACAGG
The DNA here is from genome assembly GCF_000337915.1 of Halorubrum saccharovorum DSM 1137. Lineage (GTDB taxonomy): Archaea > Halobacteriota > Halobacteria > Halobacteriales > Haloferacaceae > Halorubrum > Halorubrum saccharovorum. Next base: position 30,699 of record NZ_AOJE01000062.1, on the reverse strand, counting down.
AGACCGCCCCCGGACCCGATCACGTCGAGGTCGTCGGCGAACGCCTCCGCGACCCCGCCGTCGTGGTTCCCCTCGACGAGCGTCATCGGGACGCGGTCCGTGACCGCGCGGATCAGCTCGGCGAGCTCCTCGCGCTCGTCGCCGTCCGGCGCCGCGATCCGATGGGCGAGGTCGCCGAGGACCACCAGCCGGTCGGCATCGGTCTCGGCGACGAGCGCGCAGAGTCGCTCGCGGCGCTCGTCGGCGTGACTGTCGAGTTCGACGCCGCGCTCGTACCGGAGCCCGACCTCGATGCCGGCGTGGACATCGGCAACGAGCAGCGCGCGCTCCCCGCCGAGGTCGGCCACGGCGGCCGGTTCTCCGACCACCGGTTCGACGGCGGGCGGCGCGGCGGGCGCCATCAGATCGGCTTGAGCACGCCGTCGCCGGGCTCGTAGCACTTCCCGCTCATCAGGGCGTCCTGGATCGCGTCCTCGACCGCGTCGGCGGCGACGCCGTGGTCGTCGGCGACCGCCTCGACGACCGCCTCACGGTCGGCGCCGTCGCCGTCGTCGAGGGCGTCCATCGCGTCGATAACGGCGGCTTCGAGGTCGAGGTCAGCGGCCGGCTCGCCCGCTTCGTTGGCCGGCTGCTCCTCGCCTTCCGTCCCCGCGTCGGCGGTCGACGCCGCCGCGGTCTCGTCAGTGCTTCCGCCGGCTGACCCATCGCTCTCGGCGGGCGCGGCTGCCTCTTCGGCGGTCGAGAGCTCCTCCACCTCCTCGGGTTCCGGCACGTCGATGTCGGCCTCGCCGGGCTCGTCGACCTCACTCCCGGTCGAGAAGTCGGTGCCGAACTCCGACTCGATCTCCTCGCGCTCCTCGTCGTCGAGCTCGTACATCTCGTCGGACCCAGGCTCGGTCGGCGGTTCGTCGAGGTCGTCGCCAGAGGCGGCGTCACCTCCTCCGGATTCGTCGGTCTCGGCGGCGCCCGTTCCGGCGTCGAAGTCGCCGAGGCCGTCGCTCTCGTCGTCGGGCTTAGCGCCGACAGCTGCGGCGTCAGCGGTGTCGACGGCTTCGGAACCGATCGAGTCGGCGTCGGTCGATCCGGACTTGGCCGCCTCGGTCGTCTCGGTCGTCTCGCCCGTCTCGGTCGTCTCGGTCGTCTCGGTCGTTTCGGTCGTCTCGGTCGTCTCGCCCGTCTCGGTCGTCTCGCCCGTCTCGTCACCGGTCACCGCCGATTCCGACTCGGCGTCGGACGCCTCCGGTTCGGAGGCGGTCTCGTCGGATCCGGCGGGAGCCTTCTCGGGTTCCGGTTCCGCCGTCCCCTCGTCGCCGACTGACTCCGCCGGCGCCTCGATCGTCACGTCCGTCTCCGGAAGCGCGCCGATCGCCGTCTCGCCGCCATCGCCGGGCGCGATGTCGAGCGAACGCACCTCGTCGCGGTCGCCGGCGATCAGCTCTAAGGCGTCGACGGCGAGCCGCCGAAGTGCCTCGACGTAGGCGGTCGAGGTGTCGTAGTGGGCGATCGCCTTCGGGATCCCGGCCGCCAGCGACGCGGGCGCGCCGCCCGATTCGAGGGCCGCTCGGAGCTCCTCGCCGCGGAGGCTGGAGTCAAGAGCTTTCTCGAAGACGGCGAGCCGGTCGAGCGTCGCCTCCGCGGCGGAGACCACCCACCGGTCGCGGGTGTCGGCGTCGACCGCGTTGAGGCTCTCGGGGCGGACCGAGGTGAACACCCGGTCGGAGTCCTCCGGCTCGAAGGTGCGCGCCTTCCCCGTGAGCGCGACGAACGCCGGCGGCTCGGCGCGCTCTAAGAAGGTCTGTGCCTCGGGCTGGTACTGGCCGGCGTAGGTGACGAACGCGCCGGAGGGGTCGACGACGCGCCCGCGGCGCGTCTCGTCGTTCACGCGCTCGACCTCGGTGAGCACGCCGGCGACGAACAGTCGGTTCACGCGGGCCCCCGTGGGAGTCACCACGTAGTTCGGGGCGCGCTCCTCGTCGCTCTCGGAGTACGAGAGCGAGGCGTCGTCGAACTCGGCGGCGAACACCCGGTGGGCGACCTCGCGGGCGCCCGGTCCGTCGTCGCTCATTCGCCCACCTCCGCGAGCGCGGCGCGGGCGTGCTCGGCCGGGTCGTCGTCCGCGAGTTCGAACTCGCTGGCGTCGAGGTTGGCGCCGTAGTCGTCGACCGAGAGGTTCCCGCGGACGCGGTACGCGCGACCGACGAGGGAGTCAGATATCTCCTCGGCGACGACCTCCTTGTCCATCGCGTCCTTCGCGGCGTCGAGGGCGTCGTCGAGCCCGCCGCCGTACACCTCGGCGGTGAGCTCGTCGTCTAAGACGACGGTGACGGTGTCGGTGCCGTCGTCGAGGATCGCCTTCACTCGGAGGTCGTCCTCGCCGTCCACGTCGCCGTGGCTCCGGCACTGGCCGTTCTGGACCACGCGGCCGCACTCCGGACAGCGCTCGATGAGCCCGGACCCGTCCCGGATCTCGAGGACGTTCCCGACGACTTCCACGTCGAACATCCCGCCGGAGGCGACCGCCTCGGCGATCGACAGACGCGGCGCGTCCTCCGCGACCTCGACGGGGTCGGGGAGGGGCGTCACCGTCGAGAACTCGGTGAGGTTGAGCGAGGGGACGCCGCGGAACTCGCGGACGTACACGTCCTCGATCCGGAGGTCGGCGCCCGGCTTCAGCTCCGAGCGGGGCTGCCAGTCGGTGAACGGGAGCTTCGCGGTGGCGTCGCCGACGACGCCCTCCAGGATCTCCGTCTCGCCGTCCCGGCCGGAGATCGTCTTCTCGTCGACCTCCAGCACGCGGACCTCGACGTTACGCCCGCGGTCGCCCGCGTCGATGTCGACGAGGCTCCGGTCGCCGCCGACCTCGCGGTCGACCTCGACCGGCTCGTCGGCGATGGCGACGGTGGTGGAGTCGTTGAGGTTGAGCTCCGGCGCGCCCTCCCACTCGCGGACGCCGGCGTTGCCGATCGTCAGCGAGTCGCCCGGCTCGAACCCGAAGTCCTGCCACGCGGTGTAGGAGATGACGCCGGTCCCGTCGGCGATCTCTCCCTCGCGGATCGTGAGGTCGTCGCCCTGGTACCGGATCGTGCGAGTTCCCTGGGTGAGCACGCGGACCGTGACCGTCACGCCGTCGTGGTCGGTGGTGATCTCGCCCACGTCGACGGCGTCGGGGGTCGGCGTCGATCCCCCGCCGCCGCCCCCGTGCTTCCGGCGGACGCTCTGTTTGGCCTCGTCGATCGGGACGCTGTACTCCAGTAGGTTCTGCAGGTCGTCTTTGACCTCCTCTTTGTCGACGCCGAGGTCGGAGGCGAGCTCCTCGGCATGGCTGTTGACGTCCATCGGGTCGGGCTTCGACGCGACCGCACAAAAGGGTTCACCACCCCGACCAGCGGACCGACACGCCGATCGCGACCCGCGCGGTCGGTAGGGCTAAACCGCCCCCGTCCGCAACGTGGGGTATGGACGAGATCGACATCGACGCGCGCGTCACGGGAGAGCGGACCGTCATCGACGTGACCGGGACCCGCGACGTCGCCGTCGTCGTTCGCTCCGCGAGCGGCGAGCGGATCTACCTCCCGCCGGCCGGCTTCGACGACCCCGTGTCGGACTCGCCGTACACCTCGCCGTATCAGGGCGGCAGCGGGATCGACGGTGAGGAGAGCCCGTACGGCGGCGGGTCGGGGAGCACCCGCGGCGTGATCGAGACCGCGGACGGGTTCCGAATTACCCACCCGGAGACGGCCACCGAGTTCGACGTGTACCGCGGCGACGACGAGTAGCTGGCGGTCGGAAACGAGAAACGGCAACGCTCGGTGGACTAAGCCACGTCTTCGTACACGGCCAGCGTGTCCTCGGTGACGTCCGACCACTCGCGGCGCTCGTACTCCGGGGGGCGCTCGCGGTCGAGCGCGGTCGCGATCCCGTCGACGATCGACTCGGAGTCGACCTCGACCTCGACGAGGCAGCCGTCGGGGAGCACCTCCGCGACGCCCGACCGGGTCGCGACGACCTGCGTCCCGGACTCCAGCGCCTCGGTGATCGTGATTCCGAACGGCTCCGCGTACGACGGGGAGACGAACGCGTCGGCGGCGGCGTAGTAGTCGCCGAGCTCGTCTTCCGGGACGTAGCCGACGAACTCGACGCGGTCCTGAATCCCGAGCAGCTCGGCGAACCGCTTCAGCTGGTCCGTCTGGTGGCCCGATCCGCCGACGACGAGGGTCACGTCCGGGCGGTGGAGCTTCCGCATCGCGTACAGCAGGTGCGAGATCCCCTTCTGGTCGGTGTGTCGGCCGACGAAGAACAGCATCTCGCCGTCGATCCCGAGGTCCTCGCGGACGTCTTTCCCCGAGAACTTCGGCGTCGAGAAGCCGTTGTACACGACGCGGGAGTCGGCGTCGTACAGTTCGCGGATGTCCTCGCGGACCAGCTCGCTGACCGCGATGTTGGTGTCCGCGGCGTTCGCGAGGCGGCGTTCGGTCTCGACTTCGCGGGTGGGCGGGTCGATGTTGCGGTCGCTCGCCAGCGAGTGGAACGACGACACCCACGTCGCGTCCGACGCGCGGGCGGCCTGTCGGCCGGGTCCGTATCCGAACCAGTCGTGCGTGTGGATCACGTCGTGGTCGGGGGCGAGCTCGGCGAACCGGTCGCTGAGGCGGTCGACGCGGGCCGCGACGTCGCCCTCCCCGGTCTCGACGGGTTCGATCCCCGGCTCGTCGTCCGGCGCGAACTCCGCGGGCAACACGAGGGTGGCGTCCACCCCGAAGTCGTCGCGAAGCCCCGAGAACAGTTCACCGACGTGGACGTCGAGCCCGCCGGTGATGTTCGGCGGATACCCCCATCCCAGCATGAGTACGCTCGGCGGCATACCCCCACGTTTCGAGAGTCGGCACTTAGGTATGCCCCTCGTTCGCGCGTTCGATCTGACGATGGATGTCGGCGAGCAGAGAAAAACAGTCAGAAGATCCGCGGTCGATCAGGCCGCCTTCACGGCGTCGCGCAGCGCGTTCGTCCGGTCTGTGATCGACGCTGCGCCCTCGGCGAGCACGTCGAGCGGGTCGCCGGACTCGGCTTTCACCGTCAGCACCGGCTCCGTCTGGCCGCCGGACTGCTCGGGGTTCATGTCGTAGGTCGCGGCCGCGACGTCGTCGGTCTCCAGCAGGACGCCCTTCAGCACGTTCATGAACGTGTGGTCCTCGCCGGCGATCTCGATGCGGAGTTCCGTGTCGGTCTTCTCGATGACCCGCAGTTCCATGTCTCACGGTTCGCCCGAGGCGCGTTTCAAGGTTTCGTCTCCCGGATCTCGGAGGTTGCGGACCGCCCGCACGCCACGACAGCCCTTTTAAGCGACGTGGACGCAGTCGGGGGCATGGAGATCCGACGCCTCCCGATCGACGAGGACGCCCTCCGCCGCTATGCGGCGGAGCTGTGGCTCCCCTATCACCGCGACCTCGCGGCGAGCGTGGGGGCGCACGCCCTCGCGGACCGGGCCGACGAGGAGCTGATCGCCGCGGAGACCGAGTTCCGACTCGACCTGCTCCGCGAGGACGCGAACCGCCGCCTGTGGGTCGTCGCGGTCGACGCCGAGACCGACGCCGGCGATGTCGACCCCGCGGGCCTCGATCCCGAGGCCCCCGAACCCGTCGGCGTTCCCGACCCGGACCGCGACCTCGTGGCGTTCGTCTCGACGAGCGTCGACGGGTGTCCCGAGGTGTTCGACCGCCCGGACCGGCTCGTGGTCGGCGACATCTACGTCGACGAGCCGTACCGCGGAACCGGGCTCGCGAGCCGGCTGATCGAGCGGGCCGCGGCCGACGCCCGCGAGCAGGACTGCGGCGAACTCCGGCTCGACGTCGACGTGGATAACGAGCGGGCTCGGGCGTTCTACGAGAAGCAGGGGTTCGAGCCGTACCGCGAGCAGCTGACGCGAGACGTGGAGTGAGAAGACGGGTTAAAGCGTTCGACAGTGGATCGAGGCTGAAGGCTACCTATCGAGAAACTGCGGCGGCGTGCGCCGCTGCGTATCCCGGACTACGGCAGACGTTGAGCGGGTAGGACGTAACGCGGGTCGGTTGGCGTCGTCTACGCCAGCGCGATCCCGGCACCGACGGCGAGACTCGTCAGTGCGAGGCCGACGAGCGCGACTGTCGTCCGGTCGTGGTGTCCGTCGCGGCCGTCGTCGGCGTCGAACCCGCGACCGGTCAGAACGCCGAGGCCGACAGCGACCGCGGAGAGGCCACCGGCGAGCGCCAGCGTCGTCCAGAGTTCCAGTCCGTGCTGTGCGACTTCTCGTGCAGCCGTCCCGGCGAGAAGGACGCCAGTCGCTATCGGGGCCGCGGCTGTCGCTTTGTTGGAGGGCATCGATCGGACATCCGATGCGAGTCTGAAAACGGTGGCGATGCCGTTCCGCGGACAGGGGTCAGTACGGGATACTCACAGACGATAGGGTCGGTTTACCCCTCTCCGACTCTGTTGAAATCCTCAACAGGAGACACATGCTGCCACGGCTGCGGTCAATACAGGTGAGACAGTGATCGCTGAAGACTGCAATCTATCAAGATTTTCTCAGAAGCGCTGTGCAAGATACAGAGGATATAGTCAGCACGAGAACTGCGTTATTTTCTCCAAACAAATCCTGAATCTACCGATAGAGTGCGCCTGCGTATTGAGTGCCAAGAATTCAATCAGATCAGATAGGTGTCCCGATAGCCGTGCGAGATACAGCGCGCGTATTTCACACGGAACCCCCTCCAGAGAACGGTAGCCAATAGGTCAGTACAGGGGATCGACTGTCATCCACCGCTACGGATTAACGATAGCTTTGATACTTATCACAGTAGACTCGGACGGTTTCACTGAGAGTTCGTGAACACCGGTAACCGTGATTGTACGCTCAAACGTCTGCTCCGTTTCGAACGCCTTTGAGAGAACTTCTTGCGAGTCATGAGAGAGAGTAACTTCTCCACCAGACCCTTTCTGTGTTCCAACGATGATTTTCACTGTATCGCCCTTCTGTAGGTCTAATTCGTACGTCTGTTCTCGCTGTGTCGTGTCATCGACGTGAACATCACCAGAGCCTCCCGTCACTGCCGAACACCCTCCGAGGACAGACGCCACGGTCGCACTCGTTACAGACAGATACGTTCTCCTGTTCACATATGTGGTTTTGGCGGTAGAGTATAAAGAGAATATCTAGAAACAAACAGATGCTTTAGCTAGTCATACAGATGCGTCCGCAGGCACCTACCAATGGTTGGTCCGGGATTCAAACGAAGAAAGTAACGTAGTCTCAGTGCTGAATGTATTCTCCCTATCGGTCATGTAGCTACTGACAGCGACTTAGGAGTTGATACCGCTAGTGCTGTATAGAGGGCGCGTTTCTCAATAGATCCATCATCAGATTCGATGGGTTCGGATCGCTCAGTACAGAGGAGCCACTTTTCGGTAGGTACTTTGTTCAATTCTGTTGATTTACGATATGGTCTCCCGCGAGAACCAGAAACTAGCCGCCTCTGCTGTGGTTGCCCTCGTTGTTCTTGTTGCCCTACGGGCACTGACGGATTTTGGGCTGTTGTCGAGGTTTACGATCGTCGTCGTCGTTATAATCGTTACACAGTCTGTTTTCGAACGGATGTATCAGTAAGCACTCTTCAGCGACTGGCTGTTTCAGGCAATTATGTATCTGAAGAATAGTATTTCAACAGAGCCACCTCTCCGGCTTCTGTGAGGAACGCCTTGCAGGATATAGAGACGGTAGTCAGCGCGGGGACCGCGTTCCCCATCTAATTCCGGAACCGATTGCGTTGTTGAATCCGATGACGATCGGGGACTATTAGTGGTGGGTTTACCGTCGCTCGCTGGAATGTCCGACCGAAACCCGATTGTACACTCAATTCGCCAATTCCGTACTCCGAACCGTACCGAGACTAGACGTTCGCTATGACGAGTGCGATCTGGGCGCCAAGGAGGGAGAGGAACGTCCCGAACACAGCGACGAAGTAGTACGATCGGACGGCAGCGAACGCCTCGGAGTGACGAAGCCGCACTCCGCCCCAGTATCCTCCGAGCGCGGTCACGGCTACAAGTAGCGGGAACGCCGTGAAGACGACAATCGTCGGAGCGAACTCCGGCCCGTAGTACGGCCCCGTTCCCAGCGTCCAGTGGATCCGTATCTGATTCGGCAGCAAACCGTAGGCAGCGCTGCTAACAACCGTGCTCAGTAGTACCGCCGCGAAGCCGACGATCGCAAGGAAACGACTGTCACCGGGGTTCCCGTCCTCCGGTGAGCGCTGTCGGGTGGACGATGCGTTGTGTGACTCGCGAATTGGCGGTCTCGTCATCACAGTTTCGCGTTTGATCCGCGTATGAATAGAACTGTGAGCAGGGCTTCAGCCACTGAAGCGGTCGTCAGCTCTTTCCCTCCGTTAATCGATACGTCGCGTATGAGCGGGGACGATCCGGACATCGAAACCGTTGCTGACCTCCTCGAAGATCGGACGGTCCGGGAGATCCTCGTCGAAACGAGTCGAGAGCCTATGTCTGCACGCACTCTGAAAAACCACTGTGACGCATCGGGACCGACGATCTACCGCCGTCTCGAACGGTTGCGAGAGGCTGATCTCGTTGCCGAACAGACGCGGCCTGACCCCGACGGCGGTCACCACCGGCAGGTGTACGCCCCGAACCTCGATCGCATCGTCATAGACCTTGACGAAGGGGACCTGTCGATCGAGATCACGCGCCGCGAGCGTATGACCGACCGCTTCACCCGACTCATCGAGGGGATCTAAACATGCTCGGACCCATTCGCGTCCCGTCGATCGTCCTCCAAAGCGGTGAGCCGTCGGGACTGCTCAGAGCCGGATTGCTGGCGTACGAACTGTTCGGTGCGGGGCTGGGGGTGTTCATCGCCTACCTCGCCTGGCGAGGCTACCGCCGCAACCAGAGCCGTCCGATGCTGTTCGTCTCGCTGGGGTTTGTACTCGCGCTGGGCGTCCCGCTCGTGCTGACGCTCGCGTATCTCGCGCTTCCCGTTTCCGGAGGTCGTGTCGTCGTACAAATCGTCACTCAGACGTTCGAGGTCGCCGGTCTGCTGTGTATCATTTACGGGCTCTGGGTCTAACAGACCGAGAAAATGAAGAACCCGCAGCCGGGAGGAAAGACCCTCGCGGCACGATCACGTCGAGCTGACTACCCCGCCCCGGTCCTGTGGCCCTCGTCGCTTCCGACGACAGATCGACGGCACCGATCGGACAGAGGATGTGGCGTACATGCCCCGGCGCATATTCGTATTGGAACGGTGGTCGTGACGGCGGCAGACCAAGACTTCACGCGCTGAAGTCCTGCTCTGGGTGTCTTTTGATTAGGCCCCGTACGATACGGTGATGGCAGCGACCATTGCAACGCCGACCCGATCCGTCGCACCGACCTCCGATCAATCAGGCCTCCGGTCGGCCGTCGCGTTCTTTACGCTGACACTCGCGCTGTCCTGGTTCGCGTGGGCACCGTCCGTGTTAGCCGAATTCACGACTCTCTCGATTCCTGATGCGCTCGTGGTTCCGTCGATCGTCGTCGGGGGATTTGGACCGGCTATCGCCGCTGTGATCCTCACCTGGCGGGGCGAGGGCCGCGTTCGAGACCTCCTCAGGAGCATCTTCGACTGGCGTCACCACCTGCGATGGTATCTATTCGCCTTCGGCGTCCCCGTGGCGTTTATCGCTGTCGCTACAGGAGTGTACGTCGCGCTGGGCAATCCCTTGGACCCGTCAGTCTTGCCTGGACGGCTGACCGTGTTCCCGATCCAGTTCGGGTTCGCACTCCTGCTGGGTGGCGGTCAGGAGGAACTTGGTTGGCGAGGCTACGCACTCCCACGTCTTCAGGCACAGTACGGGGGCGCAGTAGCGAGCCTTATAATCGGTGCCGTGTGGGCCGTCTGGCACCTCCCGCTGTTCGTCGTCCCCGCCTCTAGTCAGTACGGACAGCTGTTCCTCCCGTACGCGATCTCAGTGCTCGGGTTCAGTCTGCTGTTAACCTGGCTCTACAACGGTACTGGGGGGAGCGTATTCCTCGTCATGTGTATGCACGCGGCTATCAACGCCTCCTCGTCGCTGTACCCGATCCGCATGGGAGCACTGGCGGACGGATTTCCCGACCTGCTCATGATCGGTATCGCATTCGCCGCGTGGGGCGTCGCGGCCGTCCTCGTGTACCGTCATGGAGGGTCTCTCGATCCGGGCTCATGCTACTCTCCCCGATAGTCGTGATTCGGCAGACGAACTCGGTGCGTCCCTTATCAACGGCACCCGCACGAAAATCGAACCAACGATCTCGACGTATCGCTCCGTGTCGGGAGTACACACGACTCCCAGAGCGATAGTGGGGTACGCGTTATCGGGTTTCAAACGACACTCCATCGGGATTGAGAGTGGCGTGGATAACCGCGGATTCATCGACAAAGACGGTCGTTTCTCCGCCAACATTCCCCTCCTGAGCGGTGATTTGAATTCGATACTCGCCGGCTTCCTCAAGCGGATACGAGAGCTTCGTTGTTTCTTCGGCCCCAATCGAGCGATCCGTGCGCATCACCACCCGCATATCCGACATCCTGGTAATATCGATATTTGCGGTTATCCTCTGGTTCAACTCGTTGTTGATCACCAAATTCGGATCTCCCAACCCTAGACAGCCGGCAACTCCCAAGAGAGACGCTCCAACTGGAACGAGCATCTGTCGCCTAGTGGAGGGCATACAAGCTCGTTCAAAGCGCATCACTAATGGATTTTGCTTCACCACAACGCCCTCCGCCGGCGCCGCCGCTACGCGACTGATAAACGGGAAAACTGCGGGTGCGCTCGGCGAGGTTACTCGTCGGCGTCGACCGCGACCTCGTCGGCGTCGACGTCGACGGCGGTCTCCTCCTCGGCGGCGACCTCGGACGGGCGCGCCTCGAGCGTCAGCTTCTGGACCTCGACGCGACGAAGCGGATAGATGAGCTTCGCCTCGCCGTAGATCGCCGACGAGAGGTTCCCGTCGACGATGGCGTCGATGAACGCTTCGAAGGTGCGCTCCTCGGCGGCCGCGTGGACCTTGTCGATCATGACGCGGCGGATCGCCTTCTCCTGCGAGCGGTCGGCCTTCTTCGTCGTCAGCGCGACGGGCTGCACGCGGATGCGGTAGTCGTCCGTCGTCAGCACCGTGATCGACGCCTCGACCTTCGAGGCGCCGCGGCGGACGAGCGAGCGCAGGTAGTCCCGCGTGAGCTCGTACTTGATGAACTCGGTGTAGGCCGTGTCGCTGCCCACGTCGGTGATCTTGAACGTGAGCTTCGTGTTGTTCGCGCCGGAGTCGCCGGTCAGCTCGCCCAGCGTCGTCGTGATCGTGCGGCCGACGACCTGGTCGGGCTCCTCGGCGAGCGTCTCGCCGAGCTCCTGCCGGTCGAACTGTTCGGGCGCCAGCACGGTGTACCAGCGCTTCTGTTCTCTGCTCTTGGATACGGATCGTTCGCTCATGTGTTGGTTGTGTCGCCGTTGGTGTCGGAGCGGCGCCCTCCGTCGTCGGCCGCGAGGTGCTCGCTCGCGCGCTCGACGAGTCGGTCCGCGACGCGTAGGTTCACGACGTGGTCGTCCACTGTCGACTGCAGACCGCCGGTAGTGGGCCGCTCGACGACGCACTCGATCGCGTCGCCGTCGACGCGGGTGGTCATCGAGTCGGTCTCGTCCGGAGCGAGCGCGGCGGCAACGAGGGGGGCGTCGGCGTGGGTCGTCCGGACTGTCGCCGTCCGGTTCGACACCTCGCCCGGTGCGGACTCCTCGTCCCCAGCGGACTCCCCGCTCATAGCGCCTCCCTGAGCGCGGCGAGCGCGCCCGTGATGTCGCCGTCGGTCGCTTCGCTCTCGTTGACCCCGTCCGCCTCGTCGGCCGCGTCGGCCGCGTCGACCGCGATCCCGCCGCGGTCGGCGGTCCCCCAGCCGTCGCCGCCGACCTCGCCCGCCGCCGACCGGCAGGCGTCGCCGAGGCCGAGCGGCTCGGTGGCCGCGTCGTCAGCTGCGCGGCCACCCGCGGTGGCTGCGGCGGCCAGCCGACCCGCGGCCTCGTCGGCCGCGACCGCGACCGGCTCCGGCGACCGGAAGTCCCGGAGGAGACGGGCGATCGTCGGGAGGACGGCGTCCGCGTCTTCTTCGAGGTCGACGCGCGCGACGAAACAGCCGTCGTACCGGCCGGTCGTCGCGCCGTCGAGCGCGCGGTGGGCGGCGAGCCCGTGCGTCCGCCACGCGTCGAGCGCGGCGGTCCGAAGCTCGTCGCCCGGGTCGGGGTCGAGCGCCAGCGCGACCCCAGTTCCGGGGGCCTCCCGGGCGAGCGCGTCGAGGACGTCGGCGTAGCCGCCGACCGTCTCGAACGGCGCCGCGTCCCCGACCGTCGCGTACGGGCGGAGCGCGCGTTCGACCGCCGAGGCGGCCCGCGTGCTCGCGCCCTCCGCGTCCGCGACGTCGACGGCGACCAGCGACGCGAGTCGCCGGTGCGCGTCGTCGTCGAGGTCGGCCGGAAGCCCGAGCTCTGCGAGCGCGGCCCGCGCCGCCTCGCCGTCGCCGGAGTACGGCGTCCGGACGAGCGTCGACGCGGCGAGCCCGTCCGCCAGGTCGGCGGTCGGGAGCGCGACGCCGGGGCGTCGGCGGACGCGGTCCGAGCGCTCGGCCGCCTCCAGCGCGTCGCCGGAGCCGTCCGTGCCGGGCACGGAGCCGGCCGCGACGACGCCCGCGAGGGCGACGACCGGGTCGGGGTCGGCGCCGAGCGCGCGCGCTATCGCGAACGCGTCCGTGCTCGCCGGGCGCCCCGAGCCGGGGAGCGCGTGCGGCCCGCGGTCCGCGCCGATAGTCACCGCGACGGCGTCGTCGCCGTCGGCGGGGATCGGATCGCGGGAGACGCGGACCTGGAACGGCGTGCCGGCCGTCCGCAGCGCCCGCGCGAGCAGCCCGGCGGCCGCTACCGCGTCGCCGTCGGCGGTCGCGACGAGCCGGACGAACGGCGCGTCCGCGAGGGCGTCGGCGAGGGCGTCAGGGGCGGGCGTGGCGGATGTCGCTTCGGTCATTGTGTGGGTGCGGTCGTGTGGTGCGGTCGTGGGTCGGTGCGTCGTGTCGGTCGCGATCGATTCGCCGTGAGTCGGCGCGTCGCGTCGGTTCGCCGCGACTCGATGTCGCGTCGTCTCGGTCACTCGTCGGAGTCGCTACCCGTCGGAGTCGGTCTCGATGTCGTTACTCGTCGTCGAGGAGCTCGGCGGCGTACTCGTGGGTGTACGTGAACTCCTCGTCGATCTCGTCGCCGCGGTAGTAGTCCGCGAGACGGCGGATCTTCGACTCCGTGTTCTGGAGCGCGCGCTTGTTCTGGTGGTCCTGTCCGTTCTCCGCCATGTGTTCGCGCAGGCGGACGGCCTGGGCCATCAGGTTGCGGAGGTCCTCGGGGAGCTCCGGCTCCGCGTCGTGCTCGTCGAGGATCTCGGTGAGCTTCTTGCCGGTGGCCAGCTTCACGTCGGGCACCGGGACGCCCTTGACGCCCTCGTCACGGAGCTTGAGTCCGATGACGCTGGGGTCGTGGCCCTGCTCCGCCAGTTCGACGACGCGGGACTCGATGTCCTCGGCGTCGACGTCGCTCCACTCCGGGTTCTCGTCCGTCGCCGGCTTGTCCGAACCGGACGAACCGCGACGGCGCGTGTGCATTCGTGCCATTGTGTATCTGGTTGGAACGGCACAACCGCAACGTGACCGCGACTCCGCGCGGCGCGGCTGACGGACGACTCGCGAAGCGAGCGGTCCGACCGGACGGCCCGTGCGAGCGGGCGCTCCGACCGCGACGCCGGAGGCGTCGGCGCACTGCTACATTCCCAAGCCGTGGGCGAAAAGGCCCCGGCGCGTCGGATCTGCAGCTGTGCTGTTCCCGTGTGAGGGGTCGTCGCCGGGGTTCTTAAGCGTGTTCTTGTGAGTCGCTGGAGCGGGCGCGGCGGGGGTGAACGTCGGCGACGCGGGCGGGGGTGAGAGCGAAGCGCGACGGGAACAGGACACGAGGGTTTACGTAGGTCGTGGGTTACCGAATGCGTGGGAAAGACACATGACCGACGAATCCGACGGCAACCCGATCGAGCGGACCGGCGACGAACCACCCGACGGCGCCCCGCCCGGCGGCGGTCAACGCGACCGGGGAGACCCCGGGGCGTCCGACCGCGAGCTCGCGGCGGACGGTGGCCTCAGCGCCGGTGCGGAGACCGACTCCGAGCCGCGGATCGCGTTCTACGGCGGGAAGTGGGCGAGCACGATCCCGCTCGCCTTCTTCATCCTCTGGGCCATCTTCCAGAGCGGCGTCCTCGGCATCGGCGACACGAACGGGCTGGTGATCGGCGCGCTCGTCGGGACGATCCTCGGGATGTTCTTCGCTCGCGGCGACTGGAAAACGTACGCCGACACCATCTTCGAGGGGATGACCCAGCGCGTCGCCGCGACCGCGATCGTCGCGTGGCTGTGGGCCGGCATGTTCGCCGACACGCTGCAGGTCGGCGGGTTCGTCGAGGGGCTCATCTTCGCCGCCGACGCCCTGAACGTCGGCGCGGCGACGTTCCCCGCGGCCGCGTTCGTCCTCTGCGGCCTGCTCGCGACCGGGATCGGGACGGGATACGGCGCCACCATCGCGTTCGTGACGCTCTTCTTCCCGGCCGGCGTCCTCATCGGCGCGAACCCGGTGCTGCTGTTCGCCGCGATCCTGTCCGGCGCCGTGTTCGGTGACAACCTCGCGCCCGTGAGCGACACGACGATCGTGAGCGCGGTGACGCAGGACGCCGACATCGGCGGCGTCGTCGCCTCGCGGTTCAAGTACGCGATCGCGGCGGCGATCCCGGCGTTCGTCGCCTATCTGATCATGGGGTCGATGCTGTCGGGCGCGAGCCTCGAAGGATCGGCCGCGCTCCGTGAGACGGCGACCGCGCTCGGTCTGGTTCACCTGCTCTCGATGGGCGTCGTCATCGCGACGGCGATCGCGGGCCGGCACATCGTCGAGGCGATCTCGTGGGGGCTCGTCGTCGCCGTCGCGTTCAACCTCGTCTTCGGCCTCTCGTCGGTGAGCGACATCCTCGTGTTCACCGTGACCGAGGCCGGGGCGTTCACCTCGCTCCCGTTCGTCGCGGTCGGCGAGACGGCGAGCGTGGGCGGGAGCCTCTACTCGGGTGCGACCGGGTTCTTCCCGCTCATCGTGCTGACGCTTCTGATCGTGTCGATGGCGCAGATCATGATCCGCGGCGGCGGCTTCGCGGCGATCCAGGAGTTCCTGTTGAACTCGGTCGCGACTAACGTCCGCCGGGCCGAGCTGACGATGGTGCTCGGCACGGCGACGATCAACGGGATGATCACGATCAACACCGCCGCGGAGATCGCGATCGCCCCGTACATCGCGCGGATCGGCGAGAAGTTCAACATCAACGGCTACCGGCGCGCGAACATCTTGGACGCCAACACCTCCGCGCTCGGGTACATCTTCCCGTGGGCCGGCGGCGTCCTGGTCGGGTACCAGGTGATGGTCGGTCCCGAGGGGCTCGGCGCCGAGTACGGCCCCGAGATGGTGGTGAACCCCATAGAGGTCGTGCCGTACGTGTTCCACGGCTGGTTCCTCGTGATCGTCTTCCTGATCGCCGCGGTCACCGGCTTCGGGCGGGAGTACATTCCCGACCGGACCTCCGAGGAGGTGTCGCGCGCATGAGCCGCTTCGACAAGTTCTTCGCCGGGCTGTCGTTCCGGGGATCGACTCCCGACTACGACCCCGGCGACGTGATCGAGGTGATGGTCACCGGCGAGGAGGGCGGCGAGGTCGTCGCCCGCATCGGCGACTCGACGCTCCGGATCGAGGATGCGCCGGCCGACGCCGTGAACACCCGCGTGCTGGTCGCGATCGACACGTGGGACGAGGCGGGCCATCGCGGTACCGGGACGTACCGGGAGACGGTGGGCAAGAGCGCGTTCTGATCGGTCCGCTCGGTACTTTTTAAATATCGCTGCCGTCGTCGACGCGGTGAACACCGCCATAGCCCCAGTCGCTCGGCTATGTGTTGTTGCAGTCGCTGTGACGGGGAACACCTCCAAAGCCCCAGTCGCGAGGACTCGCACGGCTTGCTGCGGTCCTCGGTCGCTCGTTGCACTCGCTCCCTGTGGTCCTTGCTGCGCCGTGCTTCGTCCTCGCGACTGCCCCTTTGAGTCCCACCCTGACCGCAACCGCACCGCAGCCTCACACCTCCCCAGCCTCGTCGCTGGCGGCGGCAGCCGCCAGCGACTCCCTCGCACGCGCTTCTCGCGCCCGACGGGCGCTCGAAGGCGCGCGCCACCGCACTCTCCTTCTTAAGTACCTCTTAAGTACCGTGTCGCTGGCACGGATTGATCCATCGAGATCCACGTGAACCGCCGCGGACCGGGGCGCTTTTTAAGACGACGCCCGAAGTTGAGCGCGTGCTATCGGTCGAGCTCCACGCGCATTCCGCGCTGTCCTACGACGGGCGCGATCCGGTCGACCTCCTCCTGGAGCAGGCGGCGGGGGTCGGGCTGGACGCGCTCGCCGTCACGGACCACGACGAGATCGACGCCAGCATCGAGGCGGCCGAGAAGGCCCCCGATTACGGGCTCGTCGGCATCGTCGGCATGGAGGTGACCTGCGCGGCCGGCCACGTCCTCGCGTTCGGCATCAGCGAGCGCGTCGAGAGCGGGCTCCCCTTCGACGAGACGCTCGATCGGATCCGCGACCAGGGCGGGATCGCGGTCATACCACACCCCTTCCAGAAGTCCCGCCACGGCGTCGCCGCCCACATCACCGACGAGCAGTTGGCGAGCGCCGACGCCCTCGAAGTGTACAACTCCCGGCTGTTCACCGGGCGCTCGAACCGGCAGGCCGAGAAGTTCGCGATCCGGAACCGACTCCCGATGACCGCCGGCAGCGACGCCCACATCTCGGAGATGGTCGGACAGGCCGTGACCGAGGTCGGCGCCGACGACCGCTCGGCCGAGGCGATCCTCGACGGCATCGTCGACGGCCGGACCAGCGTCGTCGGGAAACGGACTCCGTGGCGCGTCTCGCTCCGCCAGTTCGGCGGCGGCGCCAAGCGCCGCGCGCTCCGGGCGCTGAACGCGCTCCGCTGACCGCGATGGCGGACGCTCAATCCCCCGATTTGCGCGGCTCGCCGCCCGAGCGGGTCCGCGACGCCCTCCGCGACGGCGACCCGTTCCCCGGGGGGCGGGGGTTCGCCGGGCTCCTCCGTGACCCGCCAGATCGTGAGGGGCCGGTGCTCGTCCGAGACGTGCTCGGCCGACAGCCGCTGTTCGTCGAGCGGGGCGCCGCTGACCCCGCGACTGCACGCGATCCCACGGCACCCGCTGCGTGGAGCTTCGACCGGACAGACCTCGCCGACCCGAAACCGGTTCCGGGCGGGTCCCTCGCGTCGAGCGCGGGGACCGAGCGCGTCTGGTCGCTTCCGGGCGAGGGACCGGTCGATTCGGAATCAGGGCAGGCCGCGGTCGACGAGGCGCTCGACGGCGCCCTCGGCGCTCTCGACGCGGGCGGTCTCGGCGGTCTCGAAACGGAGGCGGACGGGGACGACCTCGCCGTCGCCTTCTCCGGCGGCGTTGACTCCGGCGTCGTCGCCGCCGCGGTGCCGGACGCGCCGTGTTACGTCGCCGGCTTCGAGGGATGTCACGACATCGAGGCCGCCCGCGAGGCCGCCGCGTCGATGGATCTGGACCTCCGCGTCGTCGAGATCACTCACGACGACCTCGTGCGCGCGGTCCGCGAGGTCGCCGCGGCGACCGGACGACGCAACCCGATGGACCTCGCGATCGCGGTCCCCCTGTACCTCGCGGCGGAGGCGGCCGCAGCCGACGGGTTCCGGCGGCTCGCGGTGGGACAGGGCGCCGACGAACTGTTCGGCGGCTACAGCAAGGTCGCCGACCCCGTCGGCGACGACCGCGTCGCGGCGGAGACGGTGCGGGGCGCTCGGACCGAGACCGTCCGAACGCTGCCGGAACAGCTCGAACGCGACGTGCTCGCGCTCCGCGCTTCCGGGGCCGAGCCGGTCGCACCGCTCTTGGACGACCGGATCGTCGCGTCCGCGCTCGCGCTGCCGGGCGAACTGCTCGCGATCGACGGCGAGCGCAAGATCGCGCTCCGCCGGGCGGCGACCGGACGCGTGCCCGAACCCGTCCGGACGGCCGACAAGAAGGCGGTCCAGTACGGGACGTACGTCTCCCGAGAGCTCGACCGGCTCGCGCGCCGGGCGGGGTTCAAGCGGCGCATGGACGACCACGTCGGGCGGTACCTCGACGCGCTGCTGTCGGAGTGATAGCGAGGACCGATCCGATCGAAAAACGGCCCGTGAGGGCCGGTGCTGACCAAGCCGCCGTATGGAGTACCAGTCCTACGGCCGACGCCCGATCGATCGGGCGCCTGGTGACGAATAGCGCGGACCGATATAAAATTCGGGGAGTAGTGACAAATATGACGGCGGTATTCCGCGAATAAATGACGTTCGAACACTAATTTCGTTGATTCGACCCGAACAATCCGATCGGAACCGCACAGACGCGACGGAACCGCACATCCATCCGGCCGGAAGACGAGATCGGGAGGGCGAACGGCCCGGACCGTCCCCGGCGACCGGGACCGGCCGCGTCCCGCGGCGCGTCACCTGACGAGGTAGGGGTCGCTGCCGGCGATGAAGCGCCCGAGGTCGCTCTCGCGGCGGAAGTCCGTCGATCGGAGTTCTCGGAGCGCGGCCGCGAGCCGGTCGCCGTCGCCCGCGGTCCACTCCGCGGGGTCTTTGATCGGGAGGACGAGCCACCCGGAGCCGAGCAGTTCCTCGGCGTGGAGCGCGTCCATGTCGATCTCGGTCTTGTGCGCCCGCGAGGTGTACTGCCGGAGGACGTGGGCGGTCGCGCGGGCGCCGACCGGGAGGAGGACGTGAGCGGCGATCGCCCGGAGCTCCGCGTCGAAGAAGCGCTCCATGTCGTCGTACGACGCCTCGTCCGGGGCGCCGTCGGCGACGCACATGTGGAGATACGAGAAGAACGTCTCGTCGGCGACGATCGGGTCCGCGGTCTCGGGGTCGTCGGCCGGGTTGGCGGTCGTCGCTGGGGCATCCGCCGCACCGTCGTCGAACCCCCCGATCAGACCGCCGTCGACCAGCGCGGAGAGGAACGCGGTCGACCACGGCTCGCCGGTGAACGGCACGCCGGCGTCCGTGCCACCGTGGACCCCGGGATGGTCGCCGATCACGTGGAAGTCGGCGTTGGCGTCGCCGTAGCCGGGGACGAACGACTCGCAGTCCGGGCGCATCCCGAACGGGTTCCGCGTTCGGTTCGTGACGTTCTGCACGCCGCGTGATAGGCGACGGACCGGTTAAATCGCGTTCGGTCCGCGTCGATCGGGAAGTGAAGCGCTCAGGCCGGGAGGGCCCGCCGACGCCCCCAACGCGAAGCGCACGAGCCACGATGGATACGCATAACTTATGGAAACGAGCCGTGTCCGCCCCGCCGTCGATATGCGTCGATCGGCGGAACGGCGAGGGTGCCTCATGAACAATAATTAACTACCGAGAATCGCATGACTGCGACGGTATCACATCTGACGGCCGGACAGAAGATATATATACACACCTCCGTTCGGGTTGTTCGAAGACCCATGTTCGACCGCATCCGTACGGCAGCCCTCTTCGGGCTGCACCAGGCGACCGTCGCAATCGGGATCTCGCTGTTCCCGGTAGCCGTCTTCGCCCGTAAGCAACTCGGTATCAACGTCCCCATCGGCCGGCTCGTCGAGACCACCGGCGAGGTGTACGAGGCCACCGAGGAGTGACCGCGTCGACGCCGCCGTGACCGTCTCGTTTTCGAGAGCATCCTTTTCGAGAGCGTCCTCTTCGAGAGCGTCTCCCTCGCAGAAGCGTCGCCGTTTCTGTGCCGCTCGGCTGTTATACGCGATCGCCGCGGTGGGACGAAGATGCGAGAGCACTCGCGTGCTCTCGCCGGTGGCTTGGCCGCCGACTGTCTGAGAGACCGTTCTCTCCCTCTTCGCGCTTACCGGGCTCTCGAAGCACGCGCCACCGCATGGACGAGCACCACCGCATGGACGAGCGCCACCGCGTGACGATCTGAACGCGGTCCGTATGAGACAGAGGAACCGTCGAAGCGGAGCCCAAAACGCCGGGAGCGCAGTTGGTCCGCGTACCTAGTCGCTTATAAGCGGCGTCGCCGACGTTCGCCGACGCATAGACCCGTCGGAACCGGCGGTCGGTCCCCGAAGGGTTGCCTTTATCAGCGCCCCGAGCCAACGGAGGCGTAATGCGAACACCGACTGGCGACCTCTCTGATGGACCGGCCGAGGAGTTAGGCCGCGACCAGCCCGTCTTCGGACCGGAGATCGGCGAGTTCGAACACAGCGAACGCCGCGCCGCGCAGGCCGACGGCGAGGGCGAGATGAAGACCGGCACCACGACGGTCGGCATCAAGACCGCCGACGGCGTCGTGATGGCCACCGACATGCGCGCCTCCCTCGGCGGCATGGTCTCCTCGAAGGACGTACAGAAGGTCGAGGAAGTCCACCCCCGCGGCGCGCTGACCATCGCCGGCTCCGTCTCCGCCGCCCAGCACCTCATCTCGACGCTGAAGGCCGAGACGAGCCTCTACGAGACCCGCCGCGGCAAGGACATGTCCATGGAGGCGCTGTCGACGCTCACCGGGAACCTCCTCCGGTCGGGCGCGTTCTACATCGTCCAGCCGATCCTCGGCGGCGTCGACGACGAGGGCGCCCACATCTACTCCATCGACGCCCTCGGCGGCACGACCGAGGAAGAGTACACCGTCACCGGCTCCGGCTCCCAGTACGCCCTCGGTGTCCTCGAACAGGAGTACCACGACGACGTGACCGTCGACGAGGCGACCGAGATCGCCGCGAAGGCGATCCAGTCCGCCGTCGAGCGCGACCTCGCGTCCGGCAACGGGATCAACGTCGCCGTCGTCACCGACGAGGGCGTCGACATCACCCGGTACAAGGACTTCGACGACCTCCTGTAAGGCGTTCCGGGGCAAGCGCCTCGATCTCGTTCTGCGATCCGTTCGGTTCCGCTCGGTTCATCGCTGATCCGTCGATTCTGTTCCGTCCGTTCCGTTTTCGCCCGTGACACGGCCACAGCCTAGGTGCCGCGGTCGCCGACGGCCACCGGCGTCAGTCGCGTCGGTCGCTTCCGGAGGTCACGCTGCGTCCGTCGGCGACCGGATCCCGTCGCCCCAGTAGAACCGCGGTCCGAGGACGAGGTAGCCGACGGAGAGGAACAGCAGCGCGAACGCGAACCCCTCGCCGATCCACGCGGGGAGAAGGGAGGTGACCATGTGGCCGACCGGGGTGAGGATCACGGCCGCCTGCACGACCCCCATCACGAGGGCATCCTGCGCGTGGAGGTCGGGGTACGTGACGGTCGAGCCCATCAGTAGGGCGAACGCGGCGGTCGCCGCGACGAGCAGCGCGGGAGCGGTGTAGCCGGCGATGACGGCCGCGGCGAGCACCGTGGCCGCCAGCGTCGTCGGCACGCCCACCGTCTCGCGGTCGTCGGTGTCGTAGGCCGTGTACATCCCGAGCCGGGCGACCGCCAGCGAGACGAACAGGGCCGCGACGCCGAGGCCGGCGGCGACGAAGACCGGGTCGGCCTCGAGCGTGCGCGCGTCGAGGACGACGAACGCCACGAGCGCGGCGGGCGCGACCCCGAACGACGCCACGTCCGCCAGCGAGTCGAGGTACGGTCCGGCGTCGGTGGAGCCGCGGTGACGCGCTACGACCCCGTCGAGCCCGTCCGCGACCGCGGCGAGCAGGATAAGGCGGGCCGCGAGTCGGGGGGCGACGGCGGCAGCGACGACCGCGAGGAATCCGACCGCCGCGTTCGTCACGGTCACCGCGTCCGCGAGCCCGAGCCGCCCGACGAACCGCAAATGCATACGGGATCGGTCGCCGAGACGGCTTTTAGGGTTTGTTATCTGCGGAGCGCACAGATCGGCGACGGGCGGCCGGAACCGTGCGGTCCGGGGGTTCGCGGAGCATCCGTCTCGCGTCGGGCGAAGTATTAACAACGGGATAGCCTAAGAGTGGGACATGGATCCGATTACCCTCCAATCCGGCCTCGGGTTCGGCCTGGTGAGCGTCGGGCTGCTCTTCCTGCTGCTCGTGGTCGTCACGCTCTGGCAGTCGTTCGAGATCGTCGACGCCTACGAGAAGAAGACGCTCACCGTGTTCGGGGAGTACCGGAAACTGCTCGAACCCGGGATCAACCTCATTCCGCCGTTCGTCTCCCGCACCTACGCGTTCGACATGCGCACGCAAACCCTGGACGTGCCCCGTCAAGAGGCGATCACGCGGGACAACTCGCCGGTGACCGCGGACGCGGTCGTCTACATCAAGGTGATGGACGCCAAGAAGGCCTTCCTCGAAGTGGACGACTACAAGAAGGCCGTCTCGAACCTCGCGCAGACCACCCTCCGCGCCGTCCTCGGCGACATGGAACTCGACGACACGCTGAACAAACGCCAGGAGATCAACGCGAAGATCCGCAAGGAACTCGACGAGCCGACCGACGAGTGGGGGATCCGCGTCGAGAGCGTCGAGGTCCGCGAAGTCAACCCCTCGAAGGACGTCCAGCAGGCGATGGAGCAGCAGACCTCCGCCGAGCGCCGCCGCCGCGCGATGATCCTCGAAGCGCAGGGGGAACGCCGCTCCGCCGTCGAGCAGGCGGAAGGTGACAAGCAGTCGAACATCATCCGCGCGCAGGGGGAGAAGCAGTCCCAGATCCTGGAAGCGCAGGGGGACGCGATCTCCACCGTTCTCCGCGCCCGCTCGGCCGAGTCGATGGGCGAACGCGCGATCATCGAGCGCGGGATGGAGACCCTCGAAGAGATCGGCAAGGGCGAGTCCACCACCTTCGTCCTCCCGCAGGAGCTCACGAGTCTCGTGGGACGCTACGGCAAGGCGCTCTCCGGTTCCGACGTGCAACAGATGGAGGGGCTCGACGGGAAGGAGTTCGACGACGACACCCGGAAGATGCTCGGGCTCGACGACATCGACGAGATCCTCGGTCAGATCGAGGAGTCCGCGGAGATGGACGTCGAGGAACTGGAGAAGGAGGCCGAGGCGGTCAAGGCCGGCGGCGCCGGCGCGGACATCAAGTCGGCCGACGAGGTCATCCAAGAGATGGACGAGGAGGCCGTCGACGGCGACGTGGAGACCGAACGCGAGAGCTGACCGGCGGGGTCCAGCAGGCCACCGACGGCGAGGTCGTCGGTGTCCGCAAGTCCGCCGTGAACGACCGCTCCGCGAAGCGACCAGATACCACCCCGAACGAAGTGTTTTTGTCGAGCCGACAACTACTGTGCGTTGTGACCGACGGGATCGACGGACGGAAACGGGAAACGCTCCGGCGGTTCGCCGCCATCGGAGCCGCCGCACCGTTCGTCGGGACCGCGAGCGCCGACGTCGGAAACGGCGAAGAATCCGACGCGAACGCGACCCGCGAGGCCATCCGCGGGTACGTGCCGACGACCCCCGGCGCCCACTTCTCGAAGCTCCGTGACGACCTCCGCCTCGGCACCGGCGAGGCGCAGTACCACCTCCGGAAACTGGAGGAGGCCGACGAGATCGAGTCGGCCAAGGACGCCGACTACCGGCGGTACTTCCCCGCCGAGCGGTTCGACGAGCTCGACAAGCGCGCGCTCGGGTATCTCCGGCGCGACACGCCTCGCGGGATGGTCCTCGCGCTGTTGCGCGATCCGGAGGCGACCGGCGCGGAGCTGGCGGCCGAACTCGGCGTCTCTCGGCCGACCGTGAGCACCGCCGCCGCCGACCTCGACGAGGCCGGTCTTCTCGACCGAACCGACGGCTACACGCTGACGGAACCGGAGCGGTTTCTCACGCTCGTGGTTCGGTACGCCGATTCCTTCGACGCCGACGCCGTCGCCTTCGCGGACGACGCGGCGTCGCTGGTCGCGTACGACCCCTGAGACCGGCCGACCGCGAATCGATGGCGGTCGGTCAGGCCGTGACCATCCACGTCGTCCCCGACGAGTAACCCCATTTCTCGACGTCGATGTCGGTGGCCGCGTCGGCGACCGCGCCCATGTTCGCGCCGACCTCCTTCGCCGAGAGGTCGAGCTCGTCCGCGATCAGCCGCGACTTGAAGTACGTCTTCTCGGCGGCGTTCTCCCGAAGGTACCGCAGGATACGGGCCTGTTTCGCGGAGAGGCCAGCTGATTCGACGGCGACGGCGTCGGATTGGACCGTGCTCATACCGGTCACAGGTCGTGTCACCGCATAAGGCGGTTGGTAGACCGGGTTAACACGCCGCAGTCATGCGGTTTTTCCTCGGTGAGAGCGCTCGTGGCGGGGGGCGAACCCTGCGTTTGGGTACGATCCTCGAACGCGGGCCGGAGCGCCGCGATCCGATCGGTAACGTCGCGATCCGATCAGTACAGATCGGAGACGAACGGGCCGAGCGCGCCGGCGACCGCGGTCGCGAGGGCGTCTGCGCGGTCGACGCGGCCGCTCGTGAGCGCGCCCGCGGCGCCGCCGCGCCTCGCGACCCCCTCCGCGTCAAGAACGTCGTCCATCACGGGACCGAGCTCCTCGCCGCTGGCGATCCGCGTGGCGATGTCGGTCGGAAGCTCGAGGCTCGGCCCGGCTCCGCGACTCGTCCGTGACCCGTCCGAGACCACCGCCCACATGACGAGGAAAAACCCGTCGGCGCCGTCGAATCCCGCGACGCCGCCCTCGATGCCGATGCCGAGGTCGTACGCACCCGCTTCGAGGACCGCATCGGCGCGGTTCTCGGCGCCGGCGACCGTCTCCGCGTGGCCGGTCGGCTGCTCGCTCACCCCGGACGAGACGGGGACCGACTCGACCGTGACGGTCGTCGGGTTCTCGGAGCACTCGTCGGCGAGGTCAGCTCCCCGCGACGATTCCAAGACCCGTTCGACCGCGCGCCGCTTCACCGGGTTGCCGCTGCCGACGCCGACTCGCATACCCGTGATCGAGCGACGGGCTACGAATAGGTCTCGATCCCCGGATGAAGCAGTCCCGTCAGCCGCTCGACGCCGTCGATCAGCGCGGGGCTCGGCTGGTTCAGGAGGGAGTCGTCGATGACGTGAACGGGGGCGTCGACGGCCCAGTCGCGCCCCTCGACGGTCGCGGGGTCGATCCGGTCCCCGTGCCCGCAGACGTGGACGACGACGTGGTCGGGGTCGGCTTGCTCGACGCTCGCGAGGTCGACCTCGCGGGAGCGTTCGCCCGCGTCGGCGAAGGGGTACCGACCGCCGGCGGCGCGCACGGCGTCGGGGACCCAGTTGCCGGCGGCCATCGGCGGATCCGACCACTCCTCGCAGTAGACGGTCGGGCGGGGGCGGCCCGCGACCGCGTCGGCGATCCGGTCGAGGCGCGCTCGGGCCTCGGTTGCGAGACGCTCGCCGGCCTCGGGTCGCCCCACGTCCGCGCCGCGGGCGGCGAAGGTCGCGACCGCCTCGTCGAGGGTCGCGGGCTCGCGGTGGCGGACGTCGAACCCGCGCTCGCGGCAGTCGTCGGCGAGGTCGCTCTGGAGCCCGTCGCTGGTGAGGACGACGTCGGGAGCGAGGCCGGCGACGCGGTCGAGGTCGGGGTTCAGCCACCCGCCGACGGGTGCGGGAGCGTCGGCTCCGTGTTCGGTTCCCGCCTCTTCCGGGGGATCGCAGTGGTGCGTGACGCCGACGAGGGTCTCGGCGGCGCCGAGAGCGGTCACGGTCGCGGTCGCGCTCGGCGCCAGCGAGACGACGCGAGGAGCCTTCATCGAGAACGAGTCGGAGCGCCACCCGCCCAAGCGTTTCGGTCGTCTGAGCGCTCCCCGAAAACACGTGATAGATCGTGTCCTTTTGTCGAGATTCCGGCGACACGTTCCGGTCGTTTTAAGTTCGGTTCCACCGTCTATCGGACAAGATCGCTCTCGGACCGTGTTCAGTTACCGAGAGGGGGTTTAGCCATGAGTGAACGATTACACACCCGGGGGAGTCGCTCCCGAACGGAGACCGACGAGAAGGAATCGGAACAGACCGACGAGACGCTGAGCTGTCCGGAGTGCGGCGGCAACGTCATCAACGACGAGGAGCACGGCGAGAGCGTCTGCGCCGACTGCGGGCTCGTCGTCGAGGCGGACTCGGTCGACCGCGGGCCGGAGTGGCGCGCGTTCGACTCCCGCGAGAAGGACGAGAAGAGCCGCGTCGGCGCCCCGACGACCAACACGATGCACGACAAGGGGCTCTCGACGAACATCGACTGGCGCGACAAGGACGCCTACGGTCGCTCGCTCGGCGCGCGTCAGCGCCAGAAGATGCAGCGGCTCCGCAAGTGGAACGAGCGGTTCCGCACCCGCGACTCGAAGGAGCGTAACCTGAAGCAGGCGCTCGGCGAGATCGACCGGATGGCCAGCGCGCAGGGCCTCCCGGACAACGTCCGCGAGACCGCCTCCGTCATCTACCGCCGCGCGCTCGACGAGGACCTCCTCCCGGGCCGCTCGATCGAGGGCGTCTCCACCTCCTGCGTGTACGCCGCCGCCCGAATGGCCGGTGTCCCGCGCAGCCTCGACGAGATCGCCGACGTGTCGCGCGTCGAGAAGGCCGAGATCGCCCGGACGTACCGTTACGTCGTCCGCGAGCTCAAGCTCGAAGTGAAGCCCGCAGACCCCGAGCAGTACGTCCCGCGGTTCGCCTCGGACCTGGAGCTCTCCGAGGAGTCCGAGATGCGCGCGAAGAGCCTCCTCCGCAACGCCAAGGAGAAGGGCGTCCACTCGGGCAAGTCGCCGGTGGGCCTCGCGGCTGCCGCCGTCTACGCCGCCGCGCTCCTCACGAACGAGAAGACGACGCAGGCCGCGGTCTCCGAGGTCGCCGACATCTCCGAGGTCACCATCCGGAACCGCTACCACGAGCTCCTCGAAGCCGAGGACGGCCTCGTCGCCTAAGCCGACCGACTTCTTCTGTCGCCCGCGGGTTTCGTTTCCGCCCGGACGCACACAGCTAAGTCCCCGGCCGCGGAACGCTCGCGTATGTTCGAGGAGTTCGTTCTGACCGCGAGCACGGCAGCCCTCTCGGAGGAGCCGCGGGCCCGCGAGCACGCCGACGCCGTGGAGTTCCGGATGGATCTGGCGAGCGATCCGCTCGCCCAGCTCGACGCGTACGACGGCGAGCTCCCGCTGCTCGTCACGAACCGGGCGTCGTGGGAGGGCGGCGAGGCCGACGACCTCGGTCGGTTCGACGCGCTCTCGACGGCGCTCGGGAACGACGCCGTCGCCGCGGTCGACGTCGAGCTCGCCGCCCTCCGCGGCAACGCCCCCGAGGGAGAGCGGTCGCGCGCGACAGCGCTCCGCGACACGGCCCGAGAGGAGGGGATCGACGTGGTCGTCTCGGTCCACGACTTCGAGTCGACGCCCGAGCCCGCGGCGCTCGTCGACCTGCTCGCCGACGCGGCGAGAGAGGGCGACGTGGGGAAACTGGCGACGACCGCGGTCGGCCCCGAAGACGCGCTCGCGATGATCGAGGCGACCCACGAGGCGACCGCGGCGGGCCATCGCGTCGCGACGATGTGCATGGGCGAACCGGGCCGGCACACCCGCGCGGTCACGCCGATTTACGGCTCACGGATCGGATACGCGCCCGTCGACGCCGCTGACGCGACCGCGCCCGGCCAGTACCCGCTCGCGACGCTCCGCCGGCTCGTCGACGGGCTTCGTGAGGGCGGATCGGGAACATAGGGGTTGCGGCCCGCTGCACGGCCGCGACTCGACCGACGGCACCCACGCTTTTGACTCTCGGCGTTCAAATCGGGCGGTGAGATGAACCTCAGTAACGGCGCTCAGTCGTCCCTGGTCACCGCGTTCGGCCTCCTCGTCGCGATCGTCGCGATCGTCGGAACCCAGGTTCTCGGGTGGGAGTGGGGGTCCGGCCAGCTCGTTCCGACGCTCGTCGGCGTCGCAGTCGCCGGGATCGCCATCGCGGTCGTCGCCAGACGGGCGCTGAGTTGAACGCGGCGGAGCCGGGTTCCGTTTCGAGTCTCGTCCGCCCCCTCGGCTCGCTGGCTCCCCGCCTCGGGCGTCACGGAGCCAAACCGCTTTACGAGCGCCGCCGTAAGTGGCGCCAATGGCGACGTGCGACGTGTGTGGGGAGTACGAGAACCTCCCGTACCAGTGTAAACGGTGCGGCAAGACGTTCTGCGCCGAACACCGACTGCCGGAGAACCACGACTGTCCGGGGCTCGCCGGGTGGGACGACCCCGGCGGCGTCTTCGACAGCGGGTTCGACGAGAGCGTCGAGACCGGCGGGTCGGGCAGGGCGGGTTCCGGCTCGTCGACCGGCGTCACGGGCCGCATCAAGCGACGGATCGATCGCGAGACGAGCACCGGCGGGCTCGTGAGCTACCTCCGCGGGAACGCGACCTACGCCATCTTGGCGGCGATGTGGATCACGTTCCTCGCGCAGTGGGCCGTGACGCTGCTGTTCGGCGAGGCCGCCCACAGCCAGGTTTTCGTCCTCCGGTCGGACGCGCTCGGTAACGTCTGGACGTGGGTGACCTCCGTGCTCTCGCACTCGCGCATCCAGCCGTTCCACATCATCGGCAACAGCGTCGTGATCCTGTTCTTCGGTCCGCTCGTTGAGCGGGCCGTGGGTTCCCGCCGCTTCGCCGGGTTCTTCTTCGCGTCGGGGATCCTCGCCGGCCTCGGCCACGTCCTGTTCGCGATCGCGACCGGCGCGCCGACGGTCGGCGTGCTCGGCGCCAGCGGCGCCGGATTCGCGATCCTCGGCGTGCTCACCGTCTGGCGCCCGAACATGCAGGTGCTCCTCTTCTTCGTCATCCCGATGAAGATCAAGTACCTCACTTGGGGGATCGCGCTGATCTCGGCGGTGCTCGTGATCCAGACCGGGACGGGCGGCGTCGGCGGCATCGCGCACCTCGCGCACCTGATCGGCTTCGCGATCGGGCTCGCGTTCGGCAAGCGAAACGAGAGCCTCGCGCGGTCCGCGCGCGGCCCCGGCGGGATGCAGATGGGCGGCCCTGGCGGCCCCCGAGGACCGGGCGGCCCGGGCGGCCCCGGCGGGCGGTTCTGAATGGCTCCGACGCCGGACCCCCCGGATCCGGACGCCGACGAGTCGTCTCGTTTCGGCTTCGACGATATCGCACACCCCGAGTTCCTCCCGGACCCGACGCTCTCGCACGCGGAGATGGAGTCGCTCCAGCGCGAGCTGGCGGCGACGGCGACGTTCGCGGACGATCACGGGATCGATCCGGCCGCGGTCGCGATCGACGAGCCCGCGGACCTGACCGACGGGCCGCCGGACGCGCGCCAAGAGACGCTTCCGGGGACGGACGCGGACTCGGACGCGGGCGACCCCGACGCGCCGGTCGTCGTGGGGCTCGATCAGGCGTTTCTGACGCCCGACGACGGCGAGGACCGAGCCGTCTCCGCCGCGGTCGCGATCCGCGACGGCGACGTGATCGAGCACGCGAGCGCGACCACCCCACTCTCGATCCCCTACATCCCGGGACTGCTCGCGTTCAGGGAAGGAGAACCGATGCTGGCGGCGCTCGACGCCCTCGGAGTTGAGCCGGACCTCCTAGTCTGTGACGGCTCCGGTCGGATCCACTTCCGGGCGGCCGGCGTCGCGACCCACGTCGGCGTGCTGCTGGACGTGCCGAGCGTCGGCGTCGCGAAGAGCCTGCTGTGCGGCGTGCCCGACGAACCGACCGACGGGCGACCGGAGGGGTGGCGAACGCCGGTCCGAGCGGACGACTCCGTGGAAACGGCTGTCGTCGACGGCGACGCCTCCGGCGGCGACACGGCCGACGGCGACGCCCCCGCCGCGCCCGTCATCGGTCACGCCTACCAGTCCCGGCAGTACCCGAACAGCCGCCGCGTGAACCCCCTGTACGTGAGCCCCGGCCACCGGGTGTCGCCCGCGACGACCGTCGACCTCGTCGAGGCGCTGTGTGCGGGCTACAAGCTCCCGGAGCCGACGCGGATCGCGGACGCGTACGCCGACGCCGCGAAGCGGGACGCGTCATGAGCGAAGCGGGGCACGGCGCGGTCGCGAGACCGGGGGCGCGGGCGACCGCACTCTTCCGTGCCACCAGTTGCCACAGCCAGGCGGTTTATATACTCTGGACCGCGAACGCGAACGTATGGGAGACGAGGAGACCGAGGGCCCGATGTCTACCGAGGAGTTTCGATCGCTGAGGGACGGACTGGTTCGACAGAGCTCCGGCGGCGGGACCACCGTGTACAAAAACGCCGCGGGGGTCGGCTGCCCGAACCCCGACTGCGACCGCGGCGTCTTTCAGACGCTGTTCGTCAGCGATCACGGCTGGCAGCAGATCGGCGCGACCCGCGACGGGATCGATCTGTGCCTCTGTAACACCGAGTCGAAGCGGCTCGTCTTCATCCACGACGAGTGAGTCGAGCGAGCGTGGGCCGGTAGCGGGTCGGGCGGCAGCGATTCGAGCGGAATCGGGTCGGAAACGGCGGTGAGAACCCTTTTCGTGAATCACGCACCAGAGGGACGTATGCCGCGTTCCCTCCCCATCAGCGCCGAGGATATCGCCGATGCCTTCTTCATGATGGTCACGACCCTCGTCGGATTCCTCATCGGCGGGG
>NZ_AOJE01000061.1 GCF_000337915.1 Halorubrum saccharovorum DSM 1137 | reverse complement strand
GCGCTCGTTCGGGACCGAGACGATCTCCGCGAGCGCGTCGCGGAGTTGGAAGCCGGCCGAGACGACGCGACCGATCGGGACAACCGACCGGGCGATCGATAGCCCCCCTATCGGCCGCTCGGTCGCGTGGATCGGCTTCAGTCGTCCGCCGCGGGCTCCGTCCCGGCGTCGGCCGCACACCGGTTCGGCCCGAGTTCCAACTCGATCGCCGCGGTCTCGTCCGGGGGCGAGTCGACGCCGCGGTTCGCCGCGATGACGCGCTCGTAGTTCGGCGGCTTCTCCGGCAGGGTCGCCGTGATCGTCTCCACGAACGCCTCGCGGTCGAGCCCGAGCACGTCGAGCCCCCGGCGCGCCGCGCCCACCGTCGTCGTCACCGGCTCGCCGGGCACGACGTCGCCGGTCGTCCCGTCGTTCGCGACCGCGAAGTGACCGGGACAGACGACGACGCCGTCGGGCTCCGCGAGCAGCGTCCCGTGGAGCGAGTCGTAGAGCCGCTCGGCGCCGGTAGCCGCGCCGGCGGTCTCGTTCCCTCCGTCGGCCGCGTCGCCGGAAGCGTCGCCCACGCCCGCCGCGAACTGCAGTTCCGTCCGACCGACGCTGTCGGTGAAGAGCGTGTCCCCCGTGAGCACCGCCGACCGTCCGACGAGGTAGCTCGCGCCGTCGTCGGTGTGGCCGGGAGTCGCGAGCACCTTCACGCCGACTCCGCCGACGTCGACCGTCTCGTTGCGCGCGAGCGGCTCGAACGCGTACGCCACGTCGCGCTCGGCGGCCGCCGCCGGGAGGTAGTAGGGCACGCCGAGGTCGTCGGCGAGCGCCCGACCGCCGGAGAGGTGGTCGGCGTGGACGTGAGTGTCGAGGACCGCCGCGATCGACGCGTCACGCTCGGCCGCCGCCTCCCGCCACTCCTCGCCGTGACGAGAGGCGTCGACAGCGATGGCGACGCGGTCGGGGGCGTCCGAATCGGGGACGGCGGCGCGGACGGAGTCGTCGGGAGCCGCCTCCGCTTCGGACGCCCGTCCGCCCACCACGAGGTAGCCGAGACACCCCTTCGCGCGCCGCTGGATCTGGACGATCTCGAGCGGGTCGTCGCCCGCGTCGGGGAGCGGGACCGCGGTCCGGTCGTACACGCCCGACCAGCCGCGCATCCCGTCTTCGACGACCGTCACGTCGTCGTAGCCGGCCGCCTCGAGCTCCTCGGCGAAGTCGAGCGACGCCTTTCCCTTCGCGCAGGTCGTGACGATCGCGTCGCCGGGTCCGAGCCCGGTCTCGGCCTCGAAGTCGTCGACGTCGAACTCGTGGAACGGCTTGTAGAAGTAGTGGACCGAGTCGGCGATCCGCCAGCTCTCGTAACTCTCTCGGGGGCGCGTGTCGACGACGGCGAACGACCGCTCGCCGCGGCGGCGCTCGTCGATCCTGTCGCTGAACGCGTCCGCGTCGATGACGGTTGGCATAGTCGACGCTTGGCGCCGAACGGCAAAACGCTGTCCGGTGGGATCCGGAAACCTGTCCGGTGGGATCCGGAAACCTGTCCGGTGGGATCCGGACGGCGTTCGCGCGCCCTCGCGCTCGCGATGAACAGGTTTTAGCCCGGCGACCGGACACGTCGGCGCATGGTCGAGGCGTTCGCGGTCGCCAGCGGGAAGGGCGGCACGGGGAAGACGACGAGCACGCTCGCGCTTGGGATGGCGCTCGCCGAGGAGCACGACGTCACCGTCGTCGACGCCGACACGGGGATGGCGAACCTGCTGTTCCACGCCGGACTCGACGACGCGGCGGTCACCCTTCACGACCTCCTCGTGGAGGGGACCGCGACGGCGGTCTCCGAGGCGACGTACGACCGGTTCGGGCTCTCCGTCGTCCCCTGCGGCACGTCGCTCGCGGGCTTCGAGGCGGCCGAGCCGGGGCGCCTCCGCGAGGTCGTCGCCGAACTCGCCGGCGACACCGACGTGCTGCTGCTCGACTCGCCGGCCGCGCTCGGATCGAAGTCCGCGGTGTTGCCGGTCGTCCTCGCCGACCGCGTCGTGGTCGTCGTCGAGCCGACGATCCCCGCCCTCTCTGACGGACTGAAGGTCCAGGAGTACGCGCGCTCGTACGGGACGGAGACGGCCGGCGTGCTGTTCAACAAGGTCCGCGACGACGCCGCCGACGTGGCCGAGCAGGCCGAGCGTCGCTTCGGCGGTCCCGTCCTCGCGAACGTCCCCGACAGCGACGCCGTCAGGGCGGCGCGCCGCGCGGGGGAACCCCTGCTCGCGCACGCCCCCGAGAGCGAGCCGGCCGCTAGCTACCGACGGGCCGCGGCCCGATTGGACGTGCACGACCGCGACGAGGGGGCCGTCGCCGACCGCTTCCGGAGCGCGGTCGTCCCCGACACGCCATGACGGGAACCGCGGACGCGCCGGAGCTGCGGATCCCGCGCGGGGACCTGCTGCGCTCGCGCGTCGTCTCCGACGTCGGCACGTCGCTCGCCCGGGCGCTCGACCGCGAACTGACCGGCTACGCGACCCTCGTGCCGCAGGAGACGCTCCTGTTGGAGAGCGACGCCCGCGGCGTCGTCACCTTCGCCGACGGGGTCCCCGTGCTCGCGTACAACACGGTGAGCGACAGCGGTGGCCCGGACGCCCTCGCCGAGCTCGCGGTCCCCGGGCCCTACCGCGTCGAGCTGTACGCGGTCGGCGACGGAGCGCTCGAAACGGCCCACGAGGAGGACGCGCTCCGCGTCGCGCCGGGCGCCGCGGCGACCGAGCTCGCGGACGATCAGGCGCTCGCCGACCGCACCCGCGACGCGGCCCCCGACGAGCGGCTGGACGCCGCGAGCGACGACGACGGCGACGCGGTCGCGGCGTTCCTCGAAGACGACGAGCGGATCGAGGCGATCCGCGAACAGGCGCGCTCGGAGGCTGCCGAGCGCGCGTCGGAGTGGGGACTCGACGACGCGCTCGCTGAGGGAGACGGGGACGAGTTCGCGCTCGCTGAGGGAGGCGGGGACGAGTTCGACGGGTGAACCGCCCCAGCAGTTAGGTCGCTCCGTCCCGTACCGGGAGCATCACCCTCCTCCACCTCCTCCGCCTGACGGCGCCGAACGACTTCGCCGACTGGTACGCCGCGAGCCGCGCGTACACGCGCCACGTCGCCGAGGGAATGGGATTCGGGGGAGTCGACGCGATCGACGGGGAGCAGGTCGCGGCCGACCTCCGCGGGGACCCGTCTGCGCTGTCGCCCGCGGCGGCCCGCTCCGTCGCGGCGACGCTGCTCGCCGACGGCCGCTTCTCCGAGCCGTACTGCGAGTGGCTCCCGACGTGGTACGAGCTCGCCCTGATCGCACCGGTCCGGTACGGTGAGTGGCGGCTCCGACGGGTCGCCGCCGGGATCGCGGACGCCGCAGGCGTGACGGTGACGGCGCCGCAGTTCTCTCGGCCGCGTGACGTGACTGTCGACGGCAGACCGGCGCTCGCCCGGGCCTCCGGCTTCCGCGAGCGGTTCCTACTTGCCGACGCTCTGTTGCATCTGGAGTGGTTCGAACACGCCGCGGCCGCCGACGGTATCGAGGTCCCGACGGACCTGGCCGAGCGGACCCGCGAGGAGTCGCTGTCGTACTACGGCGGCGACCGAGAGCGCCTCTCCGAGCCGGTGCGGCGGTTCCAGCGGCTGCTGTTCGCCGACGACGCGTGGGTGCGACGGGTAGACGAGAGCTACGGGCTCGACAGCAGCCTGTTCGCCCTCTGGGAGCGACTCCTCCGGGCGGAGCGGGAACGTCTCGCGACGGCGTGACGAATCGGGCCGAAGACGGGTCGCGCCGATGGTGTTACAGCAGCTGTAACACGTTATCGGCCCTGTCGTTGGCTCGGCAGGTAAGTATTCCAGTGAAGGAACCGTAGGAAGGTGTACGAGCCGTCGACCGGTTCGTCGTTCCCCGGGGCGCTTCGGCCCTCTACCACGTTCCCCGCCCTTACGTCGATATTCCGCGACTCCGGAGACGCCTCCATCGGACGCGCCTCGACCGGATGCGATCACTCGCGCCCGAGTAATCTTTTATTCACAGTTGCACGTGCCGGAAGCTTCATAGGTCGGCTCCCGGATCCTCCGAGCACACGAATGGCAGTACTCTGGCTTGAGGATGTCGACGCCGACGACGTCGGAACCGTCGGCGGGAAAGCGGCTTCGCTCGGCGAACTCATCGGTGCGGGGCTCCCGGTTCCGCCGGGGTTCACCGTCACAGCGGGCACGTACCGCACCTTCATCGAGGAGGCGGGAATCGACGAGGAGCTGTTCACCGCGGTCGACGTTGATCCAGAGGACTCGGCCGCGCTCCGGGAAGCCGAAGAGACCGCGGCAGAGCTCATCTTGGAGACCCCGCTCCCCGACGACGTTCGCCAGGAGATCGTCGAGAGATACCGGGCGATGGGCGACGACGGCGACGAGGCGTTCGTCGCGGTGCGCTCGTCGGCGACCGCCGAAGACCTCCCGGATTCCTCCTTCGCCGGCCAGCAGGAAACGTTCCTCAACGTCCGGGAACAGGACCTGATTCGACGGGTGAAGGAGTGCTGGGCGTCGCTTTTCACCCAGCGGGCGATTTACTACCGTCAACAGCGGGGGTTCCCGCACGCCGACGTCGACATCGCGGTCGTGGTGCAGCGGATGGTCGACGCCGAGAAGTCGGGCGTGATGTTCACCAGCCACCCCTCGACCGGCGACCCGCAGATCACGATCGAAGCGGCGTGGGGGCTCGGCGAGGCGGTCGTCTCCGGCACGGTCTCGCCCGACAACTACGTGTACGACCGCGAGCGCGGCGCCGTCGACGAGGTGACCGTCGCGGACAAGAAGGTAGAGATGGTCAAGGACGCGGAGACCGGCGAGACCGTCACGCTGGAGGTCGACGAGGAACGTCGGAACGCCCGAGTGCTGTCGGACGCAGAGATAGGGGAACTCGTCGAACTCGGAAAGCGCGTCGAAGACCACTACGGGACGCCACAGGACGTGGAGTGGGCGATCTACGACGGCGAGATCTACATGTTGCAGTCCCGGCCGATCACGACGATTCAAGAGGACTCCGGTGACGGAGAGGAGGGCGACGCGGCCGAGGCCGCGGAGGGCACCACTGGCGAGAGCGATGCGAGTGACGGTGCCGCCGCTACCAACGGGGGCGACGACGACGTACTCGTCGACGGCCTCGGCGCCAGCCCGGGCGTCGTGTCCGGGGCCGTCCGGATCGTGCACAAGCTCGATCACCTCGACCAGGTGCAGGAAGGCGACGTGATGGTGACCGAGATGACGATGCCGGACATGGTTCCCGCGATGAAGCGGGCCTCCGGGATCGTGACGGACGAGGGAGGTATGACGAGCCACGCCGCGATCATCTCCCGAGAGCTCGGTGTCCCGGCCGTCGTCGGCACCGGGAACGGGACGCGGCTCCTGAACGACGGACAGAACGTCACGCTCGACGGCGACAAGGGGACCGTCCGCGCCGGCGCCGATAAGGACGCCGAGTCCGGCGAGGAGTTCGAACCGGTCGAGGCCGCGCGACCGGAGACCCCCGTCAAGCCGATGACGGCGACGGAAGTGAAGGTAAACGTCTCGATCCCGGAAGCGGCCGAACGCGCCGCGGCGACCGGCGCCGACGGCGTCGGGCTTCTCCGGATCGAGCACATGGTTCTGTCGCTCGGGAAGACCCCCGAGAAGTACATCGCCGACCACGGCGCACGCGCGTACCAGGACGAACTCATCGAGGGCGTCCGGCGGGTCGCCGACGAATTCTATCCCCGGCCGGTTCGGGTTCGGACCATCGACGCTCCGACCGACGAGTTCCGGGAACTGGAGGGCGGCGAGGGGGAGCCCGCCGAACACAACCCGATGCTCGGCTGGCGCGGGATACGGCGGAGCCTCGACAAGCCCGAGCCGTTCCGGCAGGAACTGGCCGCGTTCGCAAGGCTCTACGAGATGGGGTACGATAACCTGGAGGTGATGTTCCCCCTCGTCAACGACGCGAGCGACATCGAGGGGATCAAGCGGCACATGCGCGAGTCCGGGATCGATCCCGAGACGCACCGCTGGGGCGTGATGATCGAGACGCCCGCGAGCGCGCTGCAGATCGAGGAGCTGGCGGCCGCCGGGATCGACTTCGCCTCCTTCGGGACGAACGACCTCACGCAGTACACGCTGGCGGTCGACCGCAACAACGAGCACGTCGCCGACCGGTTCGACGAGCTCCACCCGGCGGTGTTACAGCTCATCGGCGACACGATCGAGACGTGCCGGGAGCTGGGCGTCGACACGAGCATCTGCGGGCAGGCGGGATCGAAACCCGAGATGGTCGATTTCCTCGTCGAAGCGGGCATCTCCTCCATCTCGGCGAACATCGACGCCGTACGGGACGTGCAACACGAGGTGAAACGGACCGAACAGCGGCTCCTCCTCGACTCGGTCCGCTGACGCAGTCGCAAGCGCGAGCCGCGCGGGCGAGGGCGTCCGGAGCGGAACGGGTAAGACCCTCCGCGGCAACGTTCTGCCGAATGCAGCAGCCCGAGCCGCAGTCGTTCGACCGGGTGCTCTCCTCGATGTGTACCGAGCCGCATCCCGCGGCCCGAGAGGCGGCCGAGCGGTTTCTCGCGACGAACCCGGGCGATCCGGCCACGTACGAGGCGGTCGCGTCGCTGGAGGATCGCGCGGTCGAACTGCTCGCGACGTTCACGGACCACCCGACGCCGACCGCCGCCGCGGGGTACGTCACTTCCGGGGGCACCGAGGCGAACGTGCAGGCGGTCCGGTCCGCGCGGAACCGCCACGGCGCGAGCGACGTGAACGTCGTCGTCCCCGAGAGCGGGCACTTCTCGTTTCACAAGGCCGCGGAGCTGCTCGACGTTGAGCTCCGGACGGTGCCCGTCGACGACGACTTCCGGACCCGGACCGACGCCGTCGCGGCCGCTGTCGACGAGTCGACCGCGCTGGTCGTCGGCATCGCCGGGAGCACCGAGTACGGTCGAGTGGACCCGATCCCGGAGCTCGCCCGGATCGCGCACGAGGCGGGCGCGCGGATGCACGTCGACGCGGCGTGGGGCGGGTTCGTTCTCCCCTTCGCCGACGCCGAGTGGTCGTTCGGAGACGCGCCCGTCGACACGCTGACGATCGACCCGCACAAGTTCGGGCAGGCGGCGGTGCCGGCCGGCGGGCTCATCGCCCGCGACGAGGCGGCGCTTGACGCGCTCGCGATCGACACGCCCTACCTAGAGACGCGGTCGCAGGCGACGCTGACGGGCACGCGGAGCGGTGCCGGCGTCGCCGGGGCGGTGGCCGCGATGGAGGCGCTGTGGCCGAACGGCTACCGCGACGCGGTCGAGCGCGCGACCGCCAACGCCGAGTGGCTCGCGGCGGCGCTCGGGGATCGCGGGTACGACGTGGTCGAGCCGGAGCTGCCGCTGGTCGCCGCGGCGCTCCCGGAGAACGAGTTCGACGCGCTTCGAGAGGCGGAGTGGAAGATCTCGCGGACGAGCCGCGGCGAGCTTCGCGTCGTCTGTATGCCGCACGTGACACGGGAGACGCTTCGGGCGTTCGTGGCGGACCTCGATCGGATCCGGAAGTGATCGGCGTGGTGGTGCGGCGGCTGAGAGGGACTCCGCGGAGCGAAGCGGTCGGAGTAGCGAACGGGCGGCAAGTCGTCGATCCCGGGCGGCTCGCCGCGCGACTGCCTCGACCGCGCCGGGACAGCGGTCAGATCACGGAACGGGCTGGTCCCGGCACCCGACATAAGGGATCGGAGTGGTCGGTACGGGCGGGGTCGTGAGAGCGGCGCGGCGACAGCGGGCCTCTCGACACCCCGACCCTTTTCACCCGAACCGCGGCCACCCCCGCCGTGACTCCGTTCAGTGACCTCGCCCGCGCCGCCTACTGCCCGCGACAGCTCTACTACGCGCGCCGCGACGGCGATCGAGACGTTCCCGGCGAGGCGCGCGCACGAATCGATCTCGCGTTCCGGTATCCGTCGCTCGTCGACGCGCCGGACGCGACGCTCCGTCGGCTCCCGATACGTCGGTCGCCCGCGGCGTACCGCCGGAACCTCTCGCGGCTCCGCGAGCGCGGCGACTACGACCGGCTCTCCAATCCCGAACACCAGCTCGCGTTCCGATCCGGGAAGGACTGCCACGGGACGGTCCACAAGGTACTCACCGGCGACTCGGAGACCGACCCGCCGGTTCCCACGGTCGTCTCCCCGGGTGAGCCACCGGAAAGCGGCGTCTGGGAGCCGCAGGCGGTCAGGGCCGTCGCCGTCGCCAAGGCGGTCGCGTGGGAGCGCGAGCGAGAGGTGCCGCGGGCGCTCGTCGAGTACCCGAGCGTCGGGACCGTCCGCGAGGTCCGGCTCACGACCCGCAAAAAGGCCGCCTACCGGCGAGCACTCCGGGCCGCCCGCGCGATCGACGGCCCACCGTCGCGCGTCGACGACGATCGGTGTTCCGCCTGCGACTACCGGGAGCGGTGCGGCACCGGGCGGCGGTCGTTCCGGTCGCTACTGGGGTAAGTCGGCGGGAGAGGCGGGCCAGCGCGTTCTCATCGACACCGGCTACGGCGAGAAGGAGGTTCCGCAGTCGCTGCACGTGAACCGGAACCGCCCCTCGTCGGTCAGCTCGGTCGCGTGTGTGCGCTCCTCGCCGCACTCCCGACACTCGATCAGCGACTCGATCTGGTCCCAGTCGTGGCGCGCGCCCGGCGCGCCGAACGCCCACGCGACGACCCTCTCGTCGGCGTCCTGGCGCACGAAGCCCGACTGGAACTCCCCAGGCGCGAACCGGATCAGTTCGCCGGCTCCGACGTCGACGCGCTCGCGCGCTCGACCCACCTCGAAGATGGCGGTCCCCGAGAGCACGTAGAACACCTCCTCTTGGTCGCCGTGCGTGTGGAGTCCACCCGAGAACTCGTCTCCCGGGGCGAGCTCGAAGTAGTTCATCGCAACGTGCTCGGTACCGAGCGCTCGCGAGACCGGCTTTCGCACGTCGTGGACCTCCATCGGATTCGTGACGACGTCGACGTCGTCGATCGCGGCTTTCCGCATACCGCCCCGTCCGACGGCAACCGTATAACCGTGTCCCCGGCTCGGACCTCCGGTTCCAGGTCACCGGCTCCTCCGAGAGGGGCGACTGAATCCCGCCGCTGACTTCGACCCGGCCAAAGCTGTCGCGACCCGACGACTTATCCGTGTGTGACTCGTCAGCACGGACACGAATGACACGAGACGATCGTGGTCGTTCGGAGGATAGAGGAAGTCGCCTCACGGCGGCTGGCCGCGAAATTCTCCGACGATAACGACACCGGGGCACGACCGCCCCGCGGCGGTACCGACCCCGAACCCACCGACGAGCCGATGGACCCCCTTTTGACCCGAACACCACTCACCACACTCGACGAGGTACAGCTGTTAGACACCACCCTGCGCGACGGCGAGCAGATGCCCGGCGTCTCGCTGACGCCGGCCGAGAAGGTCGACATCGCCCGCGAACTCGACGCGGCCGGGATGCACCTGATCGAGGCCGGCTCGGCGTGCACCTCCGAGGGCGAGCGCGAGGCCATCCGCCGGGTGGCCGACGAGGGGCTTGACGCGACCGTGACGAGCTTCGCTCGCGGCGTGAAAGCCGACATCGACCACGCGCTCGACTGCGGCGTCGACGGGATCAACCTCGTCGTTCCCGCCTCCGACAAACACGTCGAGACGAAAGTCGGATCGACCCGCGACGCGGTCGTCGACCGGACGGTCGAGCTCGTCGAGTACGCCAAAGACCACGGGCTGTGGGTCGAGGTGCTCGGCGAGGACGGCTCCCGCGCCGACCTCGACTACCTCGAACGCCTGCTCGGTGCGGGTCTCGACGCCGGGGCCGACCGGATCTGCTACTGCGACACCGTCGGCGCGGCCGACCCGGAACGCACCGCGGAGGTCGTCTCTCGGCTCGCCGATCGCGGCCCGACGAGCCTCCACACGCACGACGACCTCGGTTTCGGCGTG
The DNA here is from genome assembly GCF_000337915.1 of Halorubrum saccharovorum DSM 1137. Classification (GTDB taxonomy): domain Archaea; phylum Halobacteriota; class Halobacteria; order Halobacteriales; family Haloferacaceae; genus Halorubrum; species Halorubrum saccharovorum. The sequence goes on along the minus strand of NZ_AOJE01000061.1, from coordinate 2,594 downwards.
GCGAACGTCCACGCCGGGCTGAAGGCTGGCGCCGACACCGTTCACGGGACCGTCATGGGCGTCGGCGAGCGAGCCGGCAACGTCGCCTTGGAGGAGGTCGCCATCGCGCTCGACCGGTCGTACGACATCGACACGGTCGAGCTTGAGCGGCTCTACCGGCTCTGCCGGGCCGTGAGCGACGCGACCGGGGTCGCGCTCCCGCCGAACAAGGCTGTCTGCGGCGCCAACGCCTTCGCCCACGAGTCGGGGATCCACACCGACGGGACCCTGAAGGACGGAACGATGTACGAGCCGTACCCGCCGGAGACCGTCGGGCGGGAACGGCGGCTCGTACTCGGCAAACACGCCGGGCGCGCCGGCGTCAAGGCCGCGCTCGCGGAACACGACGTGGCCGTCGACGACGACGAGCTGAGCGAGGTCGTGAGCCGCGTGAAAGAGCTTGGCGACCGCGGAAAGCGGGTCACTGACGCCGACCTGCTCGCGATCACCGAAGACGTGCAGGACCGCGAGCGCGACCGCCACGTCGAGCTCGTCGACCTGTCGGCCACCTCCGGCGGAAACCTCCCGACCGCCTCGGTCCGACTCCGCGTCGGCGACGACGAACGCGTCGCCTCCGGCACCGGGTCCGGCCCCGTCGACGCCGGACTGGAAGCGGTCCGGGCCGCGCTGGCGGGCGATTCCTCCGGTGAGGGCGTTTCCTTCGAACTCGACTCCTACCACGTCGACGCGATCACGGGCGGGACAGACGCGGTCGTCACCGTCGAGGTCGACCTCTCGCGGGGCGATCGGTCCGTGAGCGTCTCCGCGACCGACGCCGACATCACCCGCGCCAGCGTCGTCGCGATGGTCGACGGACTGGATCGGCTCCTCTCTGTCGCCGCTGGGGACGGGTCGGCACCCGACACGGCGTCGCTCGCCGACGACTGAAGACGGTATCGATCGGGGCGGATCGGGGCAGATCGGGGCAGATCGGGGCAGATCGGCCGGATCCGGTCGTCCGCCGCGTCGACCTGATCCTGCCGCTTCTCGCCGGAGAGTCGGACGTAGACGCGCCCGTCGATCCGGAACGCGACGCAGACTCGGCGGCGCGTGACCCGTTGTCTGACGAGGTTTTTAAGCGGATGCCGTCCGAACGTCCCCCGTGAGCGTCGTCGTCGCGGTGAAACCCTCCGCCCGAAAGCGCAACGCGAAGGTGGGTCGGCTCGTCTTCGAGGACGGTTCCCGCCACGCGTTCGAGAGTCGCGCGGCCGCCGAGCGCTGGGCCGACGACCTCTCGGCGGGCGACGGCCACGTCTGGGTCGCGAGCGCGCACCCCCGCGACAGCGACGACGCCGACCTCTATCTCGTCTCGCGGGCGACCAACGCCAAGCTTGAGGCCGCTTACGACAAGCGCCGGCGACGGCTGCGCGGCGACCGCGCCCCCGAACAGGAGTCACTGGGTGGGGAGCCGTAGGCGGTCGGCGGTGGGCGAGGTGACCCCTCGTCGATCTCGACGGGCTCCTATCACCGTTCAGCAGAACGAGTCCGGGCGCTGTTGAGTTGAGCGTCCGGAAGAAGCGCCGAGGCGGAGATTTGAACTCCGGTGTCCGAATGGACAGTAGATTTCGAATCTACCGCCTTGGCCAGGCTAGGCTACCTCGGCTCATCCTTCGGTTGGCCGGTTCCGCTGTTATGCGTTTCGATCGCCGACGGGGACATCGAGACCGAGTCGACCGGTGGCTTCCCCGTGATCGCCTCGGCGACCGATCGACGGGGCCCCGCCGACTACGCTTTTCGGGACGGATCGCGTGGCGGCGGTGGCCCTTCCCGAAGCCGCGGCGGCCCGTTCCCCGTCGTCGCCGATGTGCTCGATCGGGTTGCAGTGCCGACGGTGGACGCGGCCGAGGCGTGAGTTCACCGAGAAACAGGCCTACTCCGCGTCCCGTTCCGCCAGCAACTCGGTCGCCGTGAGCAGCGACTCGAGCTCGATGTCGTGCTCGGCCAGCAGCTCCTCGGCGCCCTCCTCGCGATCGACGACGACTAGCACGCGGTTCACCGTCGCGCCCGCCTCCCGGAGCGCCTCGACGGCGTCGACCGCGGACTGCCCGGTCGTGGCGATGTCCTCCAACACGACGACCTCCTCGCCCTCGTCGAGCCGCCCCTCGATGCGGTTGCCGGTGCCGTACTCCTTCGCCTGCTTGCGCGCGATGACGTACGGGCGGCCCATCTCGGCGGCGGTCACGGCCACGAGCGGGACCGCGCCGAGCGCGACGCCCGCGAGCTTCGCGTCGGCGTCGGCAAGCCGATCGGCGAACGCCTCGCTCACGAGTCGGAGCGCGTCCGGGTCGGTCTCGAAGAGGTACTTGTCGACGTAGTAGTCGCTCGTCCCGCCGTGCGAGAGCTCGAACTCGCCGAACTGGACGGCGTCGGCCGCCCGAAGCGCGGCGATGAGCTCGCTCCGTCGCTCGTCGTCGGTCATACCGAGACAGCGCGCGTCGGCGACCATAAACGGGTCGGAACGGGAGCGAGAGCGGGAGTGAGTATTGCAGATCGCCGATCGGGATTCAGTATTTAAATACCCGCGAGCGACGGCGACGATCGCTTATAAATACAAC
>NZ_AOJE01000060.1 GCF_000337915.1 Halorubrum saccharovorum DSM 1137 | reverse complement strand
GTCAGAGACTTATAAACAGCCGATAGCAACATCACTCGATCGCTTATAAACAACTATTTCACCAATTCGCTATACCTACTCCCGCTATCGATCAGGGCGTCGATCGGGACGGGAGACCACGCTCGGATCAACATATTCACTATAGGCCGTCACAAACCGGGGTGTATGAGCACGGACGACGTCTCTCGGCGCAGGTTCATCCGGACCGCCGGCGGCGCGGCCGGCGTCGCGGGAGCGACGGCGGCGACGGGGACCGCGGCGGCACAGGAGGAGCAGCCGGTCTGGCCGAGCGGGGCTGAAGGGAACGTCGGATCGTACCAAGACGCCCGCGGCCAGAGCGAGGTGACCGTCCAGGTCGGCGCGGGCGACACCGGGCTCGCGTTCGACCCGACCCTGTTGTGGGTCGACCCCGGCACGACGGTGATCTTCGAGTGGACAGGCAACGGCGGCGACCACAACGTTCAGACGGTCGAGGGCGGTGGCCCGGCCAGCCTCGACAGCGGCGACCCGGTCGGCGAGGAGGGGTACACCTACGAGTACGAGACGAGCGAGGAGGACGTGGGGATCACCCACTACCACTGCGTGCCCCACACCGCGGTCGGGATGCACGGCGGCCTCGCCGTCGGCGGCGACATCGAGACCGAGTCGACCGGTGGGGGCGGCGCGTCCGGCGTCGTGTTCGTCCCCCAAGGCGCCCGCGCGCTCAGCGTCGCGACGTTCGTCGCGATGGTGAGCACGCTCGGGCTCGCCTTCGTCTTCATGAAGTACGGCGGCACGATCACGCAGGACGACGAGTAGTCGCTCGTCGCGGTCCCGCTTTTCCCGGTCCTACGCTCCGTCCAGGAGCCCGCGGTACGCGTCGACCACCCGGTCGAGCACCGCGTCGTGGTCGTAGGACGCGAAGTCGCGCTCGACCGACTTCCGGTCGAGCTCGCCGACCGCGACGAACTCGTCGGCGAGCTCGGCCGGGCTCGTGACGAGCCGTCCGCGCTGACGCCCCTCCACGAGCTCGTGGGCGCTCGAATCCGCCTGGTACTCGACGAGGGCGACGCAGCCGCACGCCAGCGCCCACAGCAGATCGGTCGCGAACGTCTCCCACGTCGCCGTCGCCACCGCCACGTGGGTCCCCTTGAACAGCGCCACACGCTCACGGAGCGGGAGGTCGCCGAGGAACGACACGCGGTCGTCGATCCGGAGGTCGCTCGCGGTCGACTCGATCCGTGCGCGCTCGGGCCCGTCGCCGACGACGGCGGCGGTCCAGTCGCGGTCGCGGAGCTCCGCGAGCCCGAGCAGGAACGTCTCGACGTTGGCGTGGCGGTCCAGTCGCCGGGCGTACACAGCGTCGAAGCGGTCGTCGACGTCGGCGGATTCGACGAGGTCGAAGTCGATACCCTCGGGGATCACCCGCACGTCCTCGCCGGCGGCGCCGTGCTCCCGAACGCGGGTCTTGGTCGTCCGCGAGGGCGTCGTGACGGCGTCGGCCCGCCGGGCGAGCAGCCGATACCGCCGGCGGGAGTCGGCGGGGTGGTCGCGCCACCAGTCGACGACGACGGGAGTTCGAGAGAGGGTGCCCGCGACGGTCGCGGCGATCCCGGGCGTCGGCGGGGTGTTGACCGCGTGGACCACGTCGGGGTCGACCCGGCGGAGCGCCAGCGGGAGCCGGGCCGCGAACGCCGACGGCGACGGCTCGGCGGTCACCGACCGGTACGCGATCCCGTCCTCGGAGAAGGCGTCGTGGTCGCCGCCCCACCAGCGGGCGCAGAGCCAGACCACGTCGTGACCGCGCTCGGCGAGCCCGCGGGCGAACCGTCGCGTCCGCGACCGCGCCGGCGTGTCGCCGTGGCCGGGTGCGAAAAGCGAGACGAACGCGACGCGCATACGCCGACCGGACGGCTGGGGCGGATAAAAAGACACGGCATCCGGCGGAGGGAAGAGGGACGGGAGAGGCCCGACCGGGGGGCAACCGACGGCGCGCTCGCGGCCGTTCGGCCCGCACCCCACCCGAAACGGTTTCCCACCGCGCGGGGAACCTGACCCTATGCATCGGTACGACATCGAGCGATACCTCAACGTACGGAACGCCGGCGGGGCGGACTTGGGTCCCGACGGGCGGCTCTCCTTCCTGCTGAACACCACCGGGACCGGACAGGTGTGGTCGCTCGACGAGCCCCTCGGGTGGCCCGAACAGCACACGTTCTTCGAGGAGTCGGTCTCGTTCGTCGACTCCTCGCCCGAGCGCGCGGAGGCCGTCTTCGGCATGGACGAGGGCGGCAACGAGCGCGCCCAGCTGTACCTGCTGAACTACGAGTCGGGCGAGATCACCGACCTCACCGAGCGCCCGGAGGCGAAACACCGCTGGGGCGGGTGGGACGGCGAGGGCGACCGCTTCGCGTTCGCTTCGAACCGCCGCGACGAGGCCGTTTTCGACGTGTACGTCCAGGATCGGGAGGCGACGGGCGACGACGCCGAACTCGTCTACGAAGGCGACGGCTGGCTCTCCGTCGCCGGCTGGTCGCCGAGCGACGACCGGCTGATCGTCCACGAGGCCCACTCCTCGTTCGACCACGACGTGTACACCCTCGACGTCGCGACCGGCGATCTGACCCACCACACGCCTCACGAGGCCGACGTGCGGTACGGCAGCCCGGAGTGGGGCCCCGACGGCGAGGGGCTCTACCTCGTCACCGACCGCGACAGCGACACGCTCCGGTTGGAACGGCTCGACCTCGCGACCGGCGATTTCTCCGTCGTCGCGTCCGGGGAAGGCGAAGCTGGGGCGGGAGATGCGGGCGACGCTCCCGCGAAGCCCGGCGGCGACGACGGCTGGAACGTCGACGGCGTCGCGGTTCACGAGGAGTCCCGCCGCGTCGTGTACTCGCGCAACGTCGACGGCTACACCGAGATCACGGTCGGCGAACTGGTCGAGCCCGACCGGATCGATCCGCTTCCGACGCCCGACCTCCCAAGAGGCGTCGCCGGCGGGGTGAGCTTCGGGCCGGACGGGAACCGCTTCGCGATCACCGCGACCGGCAGCACCCACAACGCGAACGTCTACGTCGTCGACGCGACGACCGGCGAGACGGAGCGCTGGACAGCGGCCTCGACTGCCGGCATCCCGCCGGACACGTTCGTCGAGCCGGAACTCGTCCACTACCCGACGTTCGACGGCCGGGAGATCCCCGCGTTCTTCTCCGTGCCGGAGACGGAGCCGCCCGAGGCCGGCTACCCCGTCGTCGTCGACATCCACGGCGGGCCCGAGTCGCAGCGCCGCCCCTCTTTCGCCTCCGTCAAGCAGTACCTGCTGAACAACGGGTACGCCGTGTTCGAGCCGAACGTCCGCGGGTCCTCCGGGTACGGGAAGGCGTACTCCGCGCTCGACGACGTGGAGAAGCGGATGGACTCGGTCGCGGACGTTCGGGCGGGCGTCGAGTGGCTCCACGACCACCCCGAGGTCGACCCCGACCGCGTCGTCGCCATGGGCGGATCCTACGGCGGGTTCATGGTGCTCGCCGCGCTGACCGAGTACCCCGACCTGTGGGCCGCCGGCGTCGACGTCGTCGGCATCGCGAACTTCGTCACGTTCTTAGAGAACACCGGCGACTGGCGCCGCGAACTCCGCGAGGCCGAGTACGGGTCGCTCGACGAGGACCGAGAGTTCTTAGAATCGATCTCACCGATCAACAACATCGAGGCGATCGAGTCGCCGCTGTTCGTCCTCCACGGCGCGAACGACCCGCGGGTGCCCGTCGGCGAGGCCGAACAGATCGTCGAGCGGGCGCGCGAGCAGGGCGTCCCCGTCCGGAAGCTGATCTTCGACGACGAGGGACACGGCTTCTCGAAGCTGGAGAACCGGATCGAGGCGTACCGCGCGGTCGTCGACTTCCTCGCGGAGCACGTCTAACGTCGACCGATCGTTCGCCGAAGACTTCGTATCAGCTCCCCGACTCGATCAGCGGATACGGCCACATATTTACGCACGGGAGGGGATTACTGTACGTTATGGGAATTCTCGATGCCTTCGGCTCGTTAGCCAGCGCCTTGCTCGCCGGGTTCGTCATGCTCGCGTTCGCCGTCCTGAGCCTGTTCGTCACGGTGTTCGTCGTGGACGCCGCGGCGTCGATCGCCGGACTGAGTCCGGCCGACGGGTTCGTCGTGCTCGGAGCGACCGTCCTCGCCGGAACGGCGATCCTCGCCGGCGGCGTCGGGTTCGCGACGCCCGAGAACGAGGCGTAACGCCGCTAGAACGACGGCTTCCGCGGATCGATCGTTTATAACTCATCTTGAAAAGTCAGTAACCCACGACTGAAGTCGTGGGCTTGTCAGTGGACTCCCCTTCTGTCGTCGAATCGACGCTGGCGGTGACTCCGCCCTTCAGGTTCAGCGTCCCTGACGTCAGCGCACACTGACAGGGTGCGCCTCCATCCGAAGACGTCTGCCCCGAATGGAGTCGTTTCATCAGTTTCCGAGCGATGTTCTTGCTCGCGTTGTAGTCCGCGTTCAGCTCGTACTCGCACTTCTGACACGCGAACTGGTGTTTCGAGCGCCGATTCCTCTCGTGTGTAAAGCCGCACTTCGAACACCGCTGGCTCGTGTACGCCGGGCTCACCTGCTCGACCTCAACATCGAGCAGCTCAGCTTTGTACTCGACGTACTCGTACAAGCGGCGGAACGCCCACGCGTGGAATCGCTTCGCACCAGCCATCCGATCGCGGATATCGGTCAAGTTCTCGAACGCGACGTGCGTACATCCGTGATCGCGAGCTTCGTCGAGAATCTGGTTCGAAGCACGATGGAGTTCGTCCTGTATCCAGCGGTGTTCGCGATCGTCCATCGACTGGATCGACAGGTGCGCCGACCGTGTCCCTGTCTGCTGCATCGATCCGCGCGTCTTCTCGAACTCGCGGCGTCGATGGTTGATCTCGTCGGAATTGCCGATGAACGCACCCGTGGAAGTCACGGCGAGCGAGCCGTCCACGTTCAGGTCAACGCCAAGGACTGTTCTGTGCTCGGCGTTAGAAGCAGCCGTGGACTGCTCGTGGTCGTCGCGTTCGGTGCGGCGCATTCGCGCGTGGAGGTAGAATGAGTCGGTCGAGCGGTCGTACTGGAGCGTGGACATCCGAAACTCGTACTCCTCGTTCAGTAGGTACTCGCCAATCGGTGTTCCTGTCGGATCGTCAGGAAGTACGTACTCACACTCGACACGCCCGTTTACCGTGGACAGAGAGACGTAGTCGCGGTGGAACGTCGCGCTGCGCTTGTCGTAGACAACGCTCCACGCGTCGAAGTGCGGTTGGCTGGTGGGTTCGCCCTTTTTGAGTCGGGCAACACCGCTTTTGATGGCCTCGATAGCGCGTCGAATCCCCTTCTGGACGAGGTTCGCAGTCAACTCCGTCTCGTCCCGGAGTCGGTCGTAGAGCGCGTTCTCGGCTTGTTGTTTGGAGGTGACGCAGTGCTCGTCCGGGTGTCTCCACGCCCATTCCGCGGTCGTGTTCGCACAGTGGAGGAACTGCTCTTTCGTCTGATGGAGGTCGTCGCATCGCTCGTCGGACACGTCGAGTTTGACCTTGACGGTGCGAATCACGTCCCCCATCTGTATTTCACATGTTAATCCATTTATTTATATATTTTGCGGCTGGTGGTGGGGAGTCAAGTTGCTATCGCCCGTTGATTCTGACGAGTAATGTGAATCGCCGTCCGTCTACCAGTCCGGGCCGAAGTCCGGATTCAGCTGGCGGTCGGTCCGGCCGAGCGTGTCGATCGCCTCGACGTCCTCGTCGTCCAGTTCGAGCCCGAGGCTCGCCCAGTTGTCACGGAGGTGCTCCTCGCCGGTCGCCTTCGGGATGGCCGTGACACCCTTCTCGCGGAGCCACGCGAGGCTCACCTGTGCCGCGCTGACGCCGTGTTTCTCGGCGATCTCGGCGACGGTCGGATCGTCGAGGATCTGCCCGCGGGCGAGCGGCGAGTAGCCGACGAGTTCGACGTCGTTGGCGGCGGCGTACTCGCGAAGCTCCTCCTGGCGGAGCAGCGGGTGACACTCCACCTGGTTCGCGAACGGCGCCTCGCCGAGGGCGTCGGTCGCGGCGTCGAGGTGGTGCGGCTCGAAGTTCGAGACCCCGATCCGGTCGATCAGGCCGTCGTCGCGGAGCTCCGCGAACGCGGGCAGCGTCTCCTCGGGGTCGTACTCGCCGGCCGGCCAGTGGACGTACAGCAGGTCGACGTACCCGGTGTCGAGCTTCTGGAGGCTCTCTCGGGTCGAGGCGGCCACGTCCTCGGGCGCGAGGTTGTCGATCCACACCTTCGTGGCGAGGAACACGTCGTCGCGGTCCACGTCGGCCGCGGCGATCCCCTCACCGACGGCGGCCTCGTTGCCGTAGATCTGGGCCGTGTCGACGTGGCGGTAGCCCGCTTCCAAGGCCGTTTTGACGGACTCGGTACACTGCGCGGGGTCGTCGTTTTCCCACGTCCCGAGCCCGAGGGCCGGCATCCCGTCGTTGGTCGACGCGTCGAAAGACCGCGGCTCCTGTGACATACGCCACGATAGTCGCGTGAGCCGAAAGTCGCTTGCGGTCCCGGTGGTCGAATCCGTCGCGGGGGAGAGGCCCGTCGGAGCCCCTCGTCAGTCGTCGAGCAGCGCCCGCGAGGAGTTCCCCACGACGAGCAGGCTGGAGGCTCCCATCGCGACCGCGGCGAACAGCGGATTGAGGAGACCGGTCACCGCGAGCGGGATCGCGACCGCGTTGTAGCAGAACGCCCAGCCGATGTTCCCCTTCACGCGCCGGCCCGCGGCCCGCGAGAGCTCGAAGACGGTCGCCACGGAGCCGAGGTCGTCGTCGACGATCGCCACGTCGGCCGCGTCGGCCGCCATCGCCGTCCCGCCGCCGAGCGCGACGCCGAGGTCCGCCGCGGCGAGCGCTGGCGCGTCGTTGGTGCCGTCGCCGACCATCACCGTCCGCCCGCGCGCCTTCAGCCGCTCGACGGTCTCGGCTTTGCCCTCGGGCGGGACGCCTGCGAACACCGACGAGACCGCGTCGTGCTCGCTGAAGACGGTCGCCGCGCGCTCGTCGTCCCCCGTCAGCACGACCACCTCGACGCCCGAGTCGGCGAGTTCGGTCACTGTCTCTTCCCACCCCTCGCGCAGCTCGTCGCCGACCACGACGACTCCCTCCGCGGCGCCGTCGCGCCCGACCGCGACCGGGACGCGGCCCACGTCGCGCGCCGCCGCGACCGCCTCGCGGATCTCGCCGGGAACGGTCCACCCGCGCTCGTCGAACAGGTCCGGGTGCCCCACGATGACCTCGATCCCGCCGACGAGGCCGGAGACGCCGCGGGCGTGGCTCTCGAAGTCGGTGACTGAGAGGGTATCCCCGTCGTCGGCTTCTGCCGACTTCACTTCCCCGCCGTCGGCGACCGCCGGCGACCCCGTGTCGGAGCCCGACGCCGTACCGGCGTCGCCGAGGACGCCGGCTCCCGAGCGCGCCGCGGCGATCGCCCGTCCGACCGGGTGCGACGAGCGCTCCTCGACGGCGGCGGCGAGCCGGAGCAGGTCGTCGTCGAGGTCGGAAGAGACCACCCGCATCTCGCCGGTGGTGAGCGTCCCCGTCTTGTCGAAGACGACGGTGTCGGCGCCGCGGAGGCGCTCGAAGACGGTGTCGTCGAATATCACGATGGAGCGTTCGAGCGCGTCGCGGATCCCGGCGGCGACCGCGAGCGGGGTCGCGAGCCCGAGCGCGCACGGACACGACACGATGAGCACCGTGAGCCCCACGAGCATCGCCTCCGTCACCCCGTTGCCGAGCGCGAGGTTCGCGGCGGCGGCGAGGAGCGCGACGGCGAGCACGACCGGCACGAACACCGTCGCCAGCCGGTCGGCAAGCTTCTGGACGCCGTGGTTCCCGCTCTGGAGGTCCCAGACGAGTTCGGCGACGCGGTCGAGGCTGGAGGTCGCGTCCGGGCCGACCTCGACCGTCAGCGAGCCGTCCGCGACCACGGAGCCGCCGACCACGGCGTCGCCGGCGGTCTTCCGGACCGGCATCGACTCGCCCGTGACGACGGACTCGTCGACGGCGGCGTCGCCCGCGATCGCCTCGCCGTCGACCGGGACCCGCTCGCCGGCGCGCACGAGCAAGCGGTCGCCGGGCGCGAGGTCGTCGATGGCGACCTCCTCGGTCGCGCCCCCCTCGCCGGTACCCTCACCGCCGTCAGCGATCCGCCGGGCGCTGTCGACCTGCACCGCGGTGAGATCGGAGAGGAGTTCGGTCGCCCGCTTTTTGATCGAGTCCTCGTAGTGGTTGCCGACGGTGACGATCACGATGATCGCGACGGTCACGTCGTAGTAGACCGAGGGCGATTCGACGAATATCACGGCGAGCGTGCTGTAGACGTACGCGCTCACGGCGGCGATCGCGACGAGTAAGTCCATGTTCGGCGACCGCGTCTTCGCGCTGACGTACGCCCCCCTGAGGATCGGCTTCCCGGTGACGAGCAGGACCACCGTCGTCAACACGGCGATCACGATGAAGAAGTACGTCCCCGACGTCGACGACATCGCCTGGTCGAGGTACTCCAAGGTGCGCTCGTTGTAGAACGGGAACGCGAAGTACGTCGGGTAGATGATGACGACGTACTGGAGCATCACCGCCATCCCGACGAGCACGCCGGCCGCGAGCCGCGCCGTCGCCATGTTGTCCGCCTGTCGGCGCGAGAAGGCGTCGTCGCGGTCGTACGCGCTGTAGCCGAGCCCGCTCACCGCCTCCGAGAGGTCGTCTGCGGAGACGGCGTCGGGGTCGTGATCGATCCGGACCGTGTCCGTGACGTAGCTCGCGCTGGCGGCGCTGACGCCCTCGGTGTCCGTGGCGACCGTCTCGATGAACGCCTCGCAGGTCGCGCAGTGCATCCCGTCGACTTCGAGGAACGTCGCCTCGTGGCCGGCGGGGACCTCGGAGTCGGCACCGGGGGCGTCGCCACCGCTCTCGCCCCCGTTCCCCTGCCGCCGTTCGCGCACCGCCTCGGCGTCGACATCGACGTCGCCGAGCGTCTCGTACACGTCCCGACAGCCGGTACAGCAGAACTCGTTGCCGTCCTCGTCGACCACGTCGACGCCGTCGGTCGGGAGCTCACAGAGGGTGCAGTCGGGCGCCATCTTCAGTGTCCCCCCGCGGCCGCGACATCGATCGGGTTCCAGAACGGCAGGCTCGGGTGCGGTACGTGGACGCCGACCGACATCAACCCGTGCGCGAACAGGACGTAGCCGAGCGCCACGAAGGCGACGCCGAGCAGGCGGTGGACCCGGCGGCGGTGGACCGCGTCGACGCTTTCGATGACGGTGCCGTAGAGGAAGACGGCTGGCATCGTGCCGACGCCGAGCGCGCCGAGCGCGAGCGCGCCGCTGACGGCGGAGCCGCTGGCGAACGCGTAGAGGTAAGCGGGGTAGAGGATCGGACAGGGGAGCAGCCCGTGGACCGCGCCGAGCCCGACGATCCCGGGGCCGTTAGCGAGCCGGTCGACGTGGCCCGTGAGCCAGCCGGTGACCCGGTCGAGGCCGGGGAGGTGGATCCCGCCGGTCGCGCCGCCGAGCGCGTACCGGACGCCGACGAGGATCACGGCCGCGCCGACGCCCAGGCCGACGACGCCGCGGACCGCCTCCGCCGCGCCCGTCAACGTCGCCGTCGTGACGAGGACGGCCCCGCCGAGGGCGCCGAGCGCCGCGCCGATCGTCGCGTAGCTCGCGGCCCGTCCGAGGTTGAACAGGGCGTGCTGGCGGACCTCGTAGGTCGTCAGGTGGCTCCCGCGGCGGTCGGCGGTCGCGCCGGCGGTGGGCGATCCGCCGTCGGCACGCTCGCTCCCCTCACGCATCCGCCCGGCGTACACCGTGACGAGCGGACCGCACATCCCGATGCAGTGGGCGCCGCCGAGCAGCCCGATGGCGAGGAACAGCAGAACGTCGGTCCCGAGGAGCGTCGAGATGGCCATGAGGTCAGTTGGTAGACGTTGGCGTCGCGAGCGCTAATGGGTTTCGTCGATCGATACGTGCGGAGTGCGAGCGGCGCGCGCGCGGCGGGCCCATCGTCACTCCTCCACGACGACGGTTCCGATCATCCCCCCGGTCTCGTGAGGGATGCACACGTAGTCGTAGCGGCCGGCGACCTCGAAGGTCTGCGAGTAGCGGTCGCCGTTCTCCAAGCGGCCCCCGAACTCCTCTGACCAGCCCTCACGGGCCGCCTCCTCGCCGTCGTAGCCGCCCGAGGCGAAGTAGTCGGCCTCGTCCGGGATCGCGCTCTCGTAGGCGGTGACCGTGTGGCCGCGCGCGCTCGTGTTCTCCCAGACGACGGTGTCGCCGACGGCGACCGTCACCTCGGCCGGCTGAAACGCGGACGCCAGCATCCCAACGTCGTATCCCGGCTCGCCGCCGACGCCGGCACAGCCGGCGAGCCCCGTCAGCGCGCCGACGCTCGCGGCGGCGCCGGTTCGCCGGAGAAACCGTCTGCGGTGCATGGTCGCACTGCGTTCCTCAGGCGTTTCAATACCGCGGTTGGCCCCACCGAATGAGAACCGCGACGGGTCGCCCGTCGAGGGCTGATCGGCCGAGGCGACTGCCGAGAGACAAACGCTAAACCCGCGGCGGCGGTGGAGAGTGACATGAAACAGGCCATCGTCGCCCGCACCGACATCGGCATGGGCGAGGGGAAGCTCGCCGCGCAGGTCGCGCACGCGTCGCTGTCGGCGTACCAGGACGCGGGGCGGCGCGCCCGCAAGAAGTGGCAGGGCGAGGGGCAGAAGAAGATCGTTCTCAAGGGCGACTCCGAGGGCCTGCTGTTCGAGCTGGCCGACAAGGCCGACAAGGAGGGGATCCCGTACGCGATCGTCCGCGACGCCGGGCACACCCAGCTGGAGCCGGGGACCGTCACCGCGCTCGCCGTGGGGCCCGCCCGCGACGACACCGTCGACCGGGTGACCGGCGACCTCTCGCTGTACTAGATGGCCCCCTCACTCCCCCTCCGCGAGGCGCACCCGGTCGAGCGCGCCGCGGGCATCGACCACTACGTCAGCGACGCCGACGGCATCGGCGGGCGGCTCCGCGAGTCGCCCGAGGACTTCCGCGTCCGCGAGCTGGAGGCGTTCGAGCCGGAGCCGCTCGGCGCGGACACCGGGAGCTACCCCGAGCTCGTCGTCCGCGTCACGCTCCGCGACTGGGACACGAACGACTTCGCGCGCCGGATCTCCGACGCGCTCGGCATCAGCCGCGAGCGCGTCTCGTGGGCGGGGACGAAGGACAAACGCGCCGTCACCACCCAGCTGTTCACGCTCCGGGAGGTCGACCCGGGCGACCTCCCCGAGATCCGCGGCGCCGAGATCGAGGCCGTCGGTCGCGCCGGCCGCGGGCTCTCGTTCGGCGACCTCGCGGGCAACGCCTTCGAGATCCAGGTCGCCGATACGGTCCCGGAGGCCCCCGAGCGCGTCGCCGACGTGGTCGGCGACCTGCGCGCGTTCGGCGGAGACGGGGAAGAATCGGGAGGTGGCGGCCCGAGCGACGGCGACGACGCCACGGTCGGCGTCCCCAACTACTTCGGCCAGCAGCGCTTCGGGAGCCGGCGGCCCGTCACCCACCGCGTCGGGCTCGCGGTCGTCCGCGGCGACTTCCGCGAGGCGGTGCGGCTGTACGCCGGTAACCCCTCGGAGGCGGAGCCGGACGACACCCGCGCCGCCCGTGACCGGGTGGACGCCGCGTTCGGGGTCGGGGGAGACGGCGAGGGTGACGACGCCGACCGCACCGCCGACGGCACCGGCGACGGCGACTGGGAGGCCTGCCTCGACGCGATCCCCGGCAAGCTCCGGTTCGAGCGCTCGATGGTCCACCGCCTCGCCGAGCGCGGCGTGACCCCCGACGCGCCCCCGGACCACGAGGGCTGGCGGCACGCGCTGGAGGCGGTCCCCTCGAACCTCCAGCGCCTGTTCGTCAACGCCGCGCAGTCGTTCCTCTTCAACCGGGTCCTGAGCGAGCGGCTGCGCCGCGGGCTCCCGTTCGACCGCCCCGTCGCCGGCGACGTGGTGTGTTTCGCCGACGCCGACGCGCCGGACGAGCTGTACGCGCCCGACGCGGACCGACTCCAAGCGGTCGACGAGGACAGGGTCTCCATCGTCACCCGCCACTGCGAGCGCGGACGGGCCTTCGTCACCGCGCCCCTCGTCGGGACGGAGACCGACCTCGGCGGCGGCGAGCCCGGCGAGATCGAGCGGGAGGTCCTCGACGACGCCGGGATCGAGCCCGGCGACTTCGCGCTCCCCGGAGAGTTCGACTCGTCGGGCACCCGGCGGGCGATCCTCCTCCGGAGCGACCTCGACGTGGCGTTCGAGGCCGGCGACCCGCGGTTCGCGTTCGCGCTTCCGAGCGGGTCGTACGCGACGGTGCTGCTTCGGGAGTTCACGAAGAGCGGGCCGCTCGACCTCTGACCGGTTCGCCCGTTCCGTAATTCGATCCGTGTTCGTGTATTATCAGCTGGTTTCAGCGTCCGAAACCACCACGATACTGCGCTCCGTTCCGAGCCGTTTTTGTGCGGGAGCCGCCAATCGACGCCATGACCCGGATCGTCGTCATCGACCTCCACGGCCAGTTCACCCACCTCGAACGGCGGGCGCTCCGCGACGTGGGCGTCGACACCGAGATCGTCTCGGCGGACACGCCCCCGGCTGAGCTCGACGCCGACGGGATCGTCCTCTCCGGGGGCCCCGACATGGACCGCGTCGGCAACGCTCCCGACTACCTCGATCTGGACGTGCCCGTGCTCGGCATCTGCCTCGGGATGCAGCTGATCGCGGTCGAGCGCGGCGGGACAGTCGGCGGCGGCGACTACGGCGGCTACGCCGACGTCGACGTGGAGATCGTCGACGAGGAAGACCCGCTCGTCGGCTCGCTGGCCCCTGAGACGCGCGTCTGGGCCTCCCACGCCGACGAGGTGACCAAGGTCCCCGAGGGGTTCGTCAGGACCGCGACCTCCGACGTCTGCGACGTGGAGGCGATGTCGAACGTCGACGCCGGGCTGTACGGCGTCCAGTGGCACCCGGAGGTCGCTCACACCGAGCGCGGTGAGGAAGTGTTCGAGAACTTCGTCGCGGTCTGCGAGTCGTCGTAGGCGATCGTACCCGGCCGTCTCAGAGGCGGAACTTCCTAACGCGCTCGGTCCCGCAGCTCGGGCACTCTCGGCGGTACTCGACGGTCGCGCCCGTCGTCACCGCCTCCCACGATCCCTCCTCGTCGACGTAGCCGCACTCCTCACAGGCGTATGCCTGACCGTCAAGCCGCGCGCGGAGCCGATCGAAGGCCGACGTGCCGCCGTAGCTGGATGACATGCGTTACCGTTACACACCATCACGTGAATAGTTAACGGTGGTCGCGATGCGGCCGCCTCCCGGCGTCACTCGCCGGTCTCCGGCAGGAACGGTGCCGGGTCGTCGTGGACGAACTCCACCGTGTCGTCGTTCAGTCGGCGACAGAAGAGCTCCACCGTCCCCGCCTCCCTGATCGACTCGATCGCCTCCGGGGCCGAGCTCGGATCGTAGTACGCGGGGACGAACACGGCCGTCTCGGTCTCCGGGTCGGCCTCGACGACGAGCAGGTACATCAGCCCGTCGCCCTCGGCGCGGAACACCTCGACATCTCGGAACGACCGCTCCTCGACGAGCGATTCGAGGTCCTCGAACTCGGGGCCCGGGAGGACGACGTCGATCCCGATTCGGCGGTCCGAGTCGACGAGGACCGAGTCGCCGGGATGGAGTTCGAGCGTCGTCCATCCGCGGTCTCGATACTCCGCGGCGGTCGCCTCCATGTCCTCGATGACCGCTGGCCAGCCTTCTCTGGCCTGTACGTTGGGAGTGACGCCGTTCTCAGGGGATTCGCTCATACCGGGAGACGTTCCGGGGAGGGCATAAAAGGTTCCCACCACTCCCAAAGATATTTTTCTGTGACGTGCGCTACCGCTGGTAGTGACGGACCTCCTCTCACTTTCGACCCTCCGCACCCAGTTCAAAACGGAACGAGGTGCGGTCAAGGCCGTCGACGGCATCGACCTCACGATAGAGCAGGGTGAAACCGTCGGCCTCGTCGGCGAGTCCGGATCCGGTAAGAGCGTTACCGCCCTCTCCGCGATGGACCTCGTCGACGATCCGGGCGAGATCGTCGGCGGCCGGATCGCCCTCGCCGACGCCGAACTCGCCGCCTCCCTCCTCGACGAGTTCGCCGGCGCGTACGTCCCATACCCCTCCGAACTGATCGACGCGCTCGCGGCCGTCAGCAGCGACCTCCGCGCCGGACAGCGCGTCTCCGACACTCCGGCAGAGCTCCGCGGGATGGCCGACGACCTCGCCGCCGACGCGGACCCGGCGGACCTCGCAGGCGACCTCCGACGCGCGGCCGACCGCCTCGCGAACCGCGACGACCCCGAGGACGTGGGCGGCGAACTCGCTGCGGCGGTCGACGAGGCTGTCGACGGCTTCGTCTACCTCGACGACGGTGCCCGGGAGCGGATCCGCGACGGCGCGGACCCGGGCGATGTCGACATCGACGAGGGGATCGTCGACGTGACGGCCGCGCCCGAAGCCGCCGTCCGCCGGATCCGCGGGGGAGAGATGGGAATGATCTTCCAGGACCCGATGACCTCGCTCAATCCGGCGATCACCGTCGGCGAACAGATCGCCGAGTCGCTGCGGCTCCATCGGTACGGCGGTCAGAAGAGGGACACCTGGCTCAACGGGATCGGCGAGATCCTCCCGAAGGTCGGGGGCCGCGAGGGCGACGAGGAGGTGATGGACGAGGTTGTCAGGATGCTCCAGGCGGTCGGCATCCCGGAGGCGAAACAGCGCCTGGACGACTATCCACACGAGTTCTCCGGCGGGATGCGCCAGCGCGTGCTCGTCGCGATCGCGCTCGCCTGCCGGCCGAAGCTCCTCATCGCCGACGAGCCGACGACGGCGCTCGACGTGACGATCCAGGCGCAGATCCTCGACCTGATCGACGACCTCCAGACGGAGTTCGGGATGTCGGTCCTGATGATCACCCACGACCTCGGCGTCGTGGCCGAGACCTGCGACCGCGTGGCCGTGATGTACGCCGGCGAGATCGTCGAGGAGGGCCCCGTCGAAGAGATCTTCGCTAACCCCAGCCACCCCTACACCTACACGCTGCTCGAGTCGATCCCGACCGAGGACAAGAAGCGGCTGACCCCGATCGAGGGGAACGTTCCCGATCTGATCGACATGCCCGAGGGGTGTCACTTCGCGTCGCGCTGTCCGTGGGCCGAGCCCCAGTGCCGCGAGGGAGAGATCCCGTTCCTCCAGCACGGCCCGGCGGATGTCGACCATCGGTCGAAGTGCGTCCACGACGAGTTCGACAAGGACGCGTACGGAACCGAAGGCGTCGAAGTCGGCGCCAGGTCGGCCATCGGCGATCCGATCGTCGGGGTCCGCGGGATGCGGAAGTACTACCAACAGGAAGACGGCCCGCTCGACCGGGTCCTCGGGGGCGGCGACCCGAGCGTCAAGGCCGTCGACGGGATCGACTTCGACGTGCGTGAGCGAGAGACGCTCGGGCTCGTCGGCGAGTCCGGCTGCGGGAAGTCAACCGCGGGGCGAGCGATCCTCCACCTCGACCCGCCGACCGACGGCACCGTCGTCTTCGCCGGCGAGGAGCTCGGATCTCTCTCGAAGTCGGAGCTTCGGAAGCGCCGGAAGGACATGCAGATGGTGTTCCAGGACCCGATGTCGAGTCTGGACCCGCGGATGACGGCCGGGCAGACGATCATGGAGCCGCTGAAGATCCACGACCTCGCCGAGGGGCGCCGCCGCGAGCGCGTCTTCGAGTTGATGGACGCGGTCGGGCTGGAGCGCGGCCAGTTCGGCCGGTACCCCCACGAGCTCTCCGGCGGTCAGCGCCAGCGGGTCGGTATCGCGCGGGCGCTGGCGGTGGATCCCGACTTCATCGTCGCCGACGAGCCGGTGTCGGCGCTCGACGTCTCCGTCCAGGCGCAGATCATCAACCTCCTGGAGGACCTCCAAGAGGAGTTCGGGCTCACCTTCCTGTTCATCGCTCACGACCTGAGCGTCGTCCGCCACATCTCCGACCGAGTGGCCGTGATGTACCTCGGGCAGATCGTCGAGGTCGCCGAGACGGACGAACTGTTTGAGACGCCGAAACACCCGTACACGAGGGCGCTTCTGTCCGCGATTCCGGAGCCGGACCCCCTTGCCGACACGGGCGACCGAACGATCCTCAAGGGGGGCGTCCCGTCGCCGATCGACCCGCCCTCCGGCTGCCGGTTCCGCACGCGATGCCCGTCGATCATTCCGCCGGACGACCTGGACATCGACCAAGAGCGGTATCGCGAGGTGATGTTCTACCGACAGCGCCTGGAGTCCGGGGACATCGACCTCGACGCCATCGAGTCGGAGGTCCGTATCGAGGACGAGTCCGCGCCGACCGCAGTCACCGACGGCGGGGAACACCCGATCCTCTTCGAGTACTTCTTCGACGGTCCGCTCTCGGGAGAGGCGCGGGCGGTCGTCGCCGAGTCCTTCGAACATCTCAAGAACGATCGGTGGGAAGAGGCCGAGGCCACGCTTCGCGAGACCTTCGAGAGCGTCTGCGAGCGATCCAATCCCGCGCTCGACGAAAGCGACCACCCCGCCGCCTGTCACCTCCACAATGAGTGATCCGCACAACAAATAAACGCATGACCACTCAGGAAGGGTTTCACCCGTGGTTTCGTCCTCGCCGTCCACCAGAATTATTTAGGTGGCAAATATATCCGACATCGTATGTCCCCTGACACCACGGGAACCTCACGACGAAGCTTCTTGCAACGAGCGGGCGGCGCGACGGTCGCAACGGCGTCCGTGGCCTCCCTCGCCGGCTGTGGCGGAAACGGCGGCAACGGCGGCGACGGCAGTGACGGCGGCGACGGGAGCGACGGCGGCGACGGGAGCGACGGCGAGGACGGGAGCGACGGCGGCGACGGCGACACGACGTCGCTCCGCTACGGCCGCGGCGCTCACTCCAGCACGCTCGACCCACAGAACACCACCAGCGGCGAGGTCGCGAAGGTGACCAACCAAGCGTACGAGGGGCTGATCGCGTTCCAAGCCGGCGAGGCGTCGCTCACTGAGTCGCTCGCCACCGACTGGTCGATGGACGGCGAGTCGGTGACGCTCACGCTGCGAGAGGGCGTGACCTTCCACGACGGGTCGGATTTCACCGCCGACGACTTCATCGCCACCTATCGGCGCTTCGTCGACGACGACTACGAGTACCACTTCGAGGAATCCTCCGCGTACGGGCCGTTCACGCTTGGTAACTGGATCGAGAGCGCCGAGGCGACGGGCGACTACGAGCTCTCGATCACGCTCACCCAGACGTACGCGCCGTTCCTCCGCAACCTCGCAATGTTCGCGGCCGTCGTCATCTCCCAAGACGCTATCGAGGGCGACACGAACCTCGGAGAAGAGATGGTCGGTACCGGCCCGTTCCAGCTCGAGACCCTGGACGACGCCAACAACCGGATCCGGCTCACCGCCTACGACGACTACTGGGGAGAGAGCCCGAACGTCGACGAGGTGCTGTTCCTCACTCGGGGCCAGAACTCCACGCGCGCACAGGCGCTCGTGGAGGAGGAGCTCGACATCATCGACGGGCTCGACCCCGACAGCATGCAGATCATCGAGGGGTCCGACACCGCTGAGAACCGGACGGCGACGGGAATCAACATCGGGTACATGGCGTTTAACCTCTCGCGCGTCGAGCCGTTCCGCGACCGCCGGGTCCGCCGCGCGATCAGTTACGCCATCGACACCCAGGCGATCGTCGAGAACATCTACTCGGGGATCGCGACGCAGGCCGACCAGCCGATTCCGCCCGCGCTGTTCGGCCACAACGACGACATCAGTCCCTACGAGTACGACCCCGATCAGGCGCAGAGCCTGCTCGAAGAGGCCGGCTACGGCGACGGGTTCTCGTTCTCGCTGACCACGTTCCAGAACCCGCGGGGGTACAACCCCGCGCCGCTCCCGACCGCCGAGACGATCCGCTCGAACCTCTCGGAGATTGGCATCGAGGTGTCGATCGACGACCGGCAGTTCTCCGACTACCTCACGTACACCAGCCAGGGGCGCCACGACGCGACGCTCGCGGGCTGGTACACGGACAACGCCGACCCCGACAACTTCTGTTACGTCCTCATGCACCCGCAGACCGAGGTGCCGGAGGGGCAAGACTGGGTGTCCTGGGACACCGAGGGGTTCAACACCTCGAACAACGCCGCGTGGGCCAACAGCGAGTACATGAGCGCCGTCGAGGAGGCCCAGCGAACCACGAACCAGGAGGACCGAGCCGCGCTGTACCAAGAGGCCGCCCAGATCGCACACGACGAGGCCCCGTGGGTGTTCATCGACTACGCCGACGAGGTCCGCGGCGTGTCCAACAGCGTGAGCAACTACACCGTCGCCGCGATCGGCGGGCCGTACCTCGAAGTGGTCGAGCTCGAGTAACGAGAACCGAACACAGATTTTTTGAACGTCCCACGCACCGATACGTCTGAATGGTCTCCAAACGATTCGTTTTGAAACGCCTGCTCATGCTGTTCCCCGTGCTGTTCGGGGTCGCGACGGTGGTTTTCGCCATCCTCCACCTCTCGCCGGGCGACCCGGCAGTGGTCATCGCGGGCGAGCGAGCGAGCCAAGAGTTCGTGAATCAGATCCGGTCAGACCTGGGACTGGACGACCCGCTCTGGCAGCAGTACATTCGGTTCCTGGGCGAGGTCGCGACGTTCGACTTCGGTCAGTCCTACCAGGTGAACCGGGGCACGCCGGTGAGCCAGATCCTCACGGACCGGCTCCCGATCACGATCGAACTCGCGCTGCTCGGCCAGTTCGCCGGCCTCCTGTTCGGGCTTCCACTGGGAATCCTGAGCGCGGTCAAACAAGACACCTGGACCGACCACCTCACCCGCATCGGCGCACTGAGCGGAATCAGCATCCCGATCTACTGGAGCGGTCCGCTGCTCATCCTGCTTTTCGCGCAGTTCCTCGGACTGCTTCCGACCAGCGGACGGATCGGCTCGGCGTACTTCGTCGACCCGGTCACGGGGTTCATCCTCGTCGACACGCTGTTGGCCGGAAACGTCGCGGCGTTCCGGTCCGCGGTCACTCACCTGTTCTTGCCGATCGTGGTGCTCGGCATCTACCAGATGGCGCTGCTCTCGCGGATGATGCGCTCGTCGATGGTCGAGGTGATCCGCCAAGACTACATGCGGACTGCCCGGGCGAAGGGGCAGGGCTCGAAGATCACCGTGATGAAACACGGGCTTCGTAACGCCTTCATCCCCGTTATTACCGTGATCGGCATCCAGTTCGGATCGCTGCTCGGCGGCGCGGTCCTCACGGAGACCGTCTTCGAAATCAACGGCATCGGCACGCTCCTCGTCGACGCGATCAATCGCAGCGACTATCCCGTCGTGCAGGGGACCGTCCTCGTCTTCGCCGTGTTGTACACGCTGGTCAACCTGGGCGTCGACCTCACCTACTCGATCCTCGATCCCCGCATCGAACAATGAGTACAGAAACACAGACCGGAACCGTCGACCGAGGCATCGTCGAGCGCCTGCGAGCGAGCCCGTTCCTCTCGCAGCTCCTCTCGAACCGACTCGCGGTCACCGGGATCGTCATCATCGTGGGCATCGTCCTACTCGCCGTCTACGCGCGGCTCACCTACGACCTCAGCGACCTCATGGCGACCCAGTTCGGCACGAACCCCTCCGAGGCCCCGCCCAGCTCGGAGTACCTGTTCGGCACCGACGGGCAGGCGCGCGACATCTTCCCGCGGGTGATGTACGGGGCCTGGTACGCCGTCCTCTACGGGACCGTCACCGTCGCGGCGTCGACGTTCCTCGGGGTCGGACTCGGGATCGTCGCGGCGTACTACGGCGACCTCACGGACAACCTCATCATGCGGACGATGGATGTCCTGCTGTCGTTCCCGTCGCTCCTCCTGGCGCTCGCGCTCGTCACGATCTTCCCGGAGGAGCTGGGGCTGTGGCGGGCCGTCGGCGCGCTGACGCTCGTGTACACGCCGCGGTTCGCTCGCGTGGTCCGCGGAGCGGCGCTGAAGGTACTCGAAGACGAGTACACCGACGCCACGAAGGCGCTCGGCGCGACCGACCCGCGGCTGATCGTCCGCCACATCCTCCCGAACTGCCTCGCGCCGATCACCGTCCAGTCGACGCTCAACTACGGGCTCGCGATTATCGACATCGCCGCGCTGTCGTTCCTCGGCTTCGGCGCCAGTCCGGGGGAACCGACGTGGGGAATGATGCTCTCGAACGGCGTCGAGTTCGGGCTGTTCTCCGGAGCGTGGTGGTGGTCCTTCTTCCCCGGGCTGCTGCTCGCGCTGACGGTGCTCGGGTTCAACCTCCTCGGCGACGGGATGCGCGACGCGCTCGACCCCCGGATGCGAGAGACCGTTGACTGAACGCGACCTCCGCCCGTTCGGTCGGACGGTCGCGCGGTGGGTCGGCGTCGGCGCTCTCGTCGGTGTCGCCCTCGCGGCCGCGCTGGTCCCGGTCGTGGGATCGCGAGCCGCAACCGACACCGCCTTCGCGCTCGGCGCGCTGGTGTTCGGGTTCGGCGTCGCGACGTGGGGTGGAACCGTCGGCTTCGGCGGATCGATGGCCGCCGTACAGGACCACCTCGGCGGCGAGTCGTCGTGGACCCGGTCGGGGGCCCGACAGGCGTTCGCCGTGCTGACCTGGGTCGGCGTCGGCTGGTCGGCCGCGGCGGTCGCGATGTCGATCGCGCTCGTCGGACTCTGAGGTCGGCGGTCGTCCGGTCACCGCGTTTTCACCTCCGAGCGCCGTCCGTGTCCGTTCGCGGTCGGAGCGACGGAGACCCGCGGACATCGCGTCCGCGTCGCTATCTCTCGCGGAGCAGAATCAGAAAGGGCGCCGCGACGCATCGGTCGTGCGGCGCCGTGCGGCGAACCGCCGCCCTACGCCTCGAACAGTTCGTCGACCGCCTCGCCGGCGGTCTCGGCCGCCTCGCGAGCGACGGCGTCCGGATCGGGGTCGTCGGGGGCGTTCAGGTAGACGTCGACGTCGAGGACGCCCTCCTCGAACGTGACCGTCACGTCCAGGTCGGTCACCGCCGACTGGTCGTAGTGGGCGAACACGACGCCCTCGGCCGCCTCCGCGGCGGTCTGGACGACTTCGTCGTCGGTGGGATCGCCGTCAACGTCGCCGACGACGGTCTCGTCGTCTTCACGTGATCCGTCGCTCGGTTCGTCGGACATCGACGCTTACGCGCCGCCCGCGCCCGGACCGCCCGGACCCATCGGGCCGCCGCCGCCGGCGCCGCCCTGGAGCATCTGCTGGAGCTCGCCCTGCAGGTCGTCGAACTGCTCCTGCACGCGCTCCTCCTGCTTCTCGAGCTGCTCGACGCGGACTTCGAGGGAGTCGACCTTGTCCTCGAGGTCGTCGTAGGCGGACTCGTAGTCCGTCTCGACGAGGACCTCGCCGATCTCGCGGTACATCCCGGCGTCCTCGTCGACGTCTTCGAGGGCGTCGAGGGCCGTCTTGGACTCGTTGAGCGCGGACTGAGCCTGCTCTTTCTGCTCGGCGACCTGCTGTGCGGTCTCCTGCAGCTCCTGCAGCTCCTCGATCTTCTCCTGTGCCTCGGGCGGCATGTTCCCTTGCATAGGCGCAACGAGGCGTCCCGGACGGAAAAACCCCCGACTTCTCTGTCGGCGATCAATTCGGCAGGTACAGGCCCAGAGAGACGTGGAACCGTCGGAGCGGCGCTACTCCCGACCGTCTCTCGTTCCGACGCGCTCGGCGACCTCGACGAGCCGCGACCAGCTGTTGATCCCGGCGCGGAGCGCGACGAGGTCGTCGGCGACGACGCGGACTCGCACCGCGTCGCCGTCGCGGGAGACGGTCGCGGCGGAGCGCGCGTCGTCGATCTCGCCGACCTCGGGCGCGAGCGCGTCGCCGACGAGGCGTGCGCGTCGCTCGGAGGGGTAGCGAAACGAGAGGACCGTCTCGTGCGCGCGGTCGGCGGTCGGGGTGACGGTGTCGGTAGTCACGTCGACGGGGTCGGAAGTCACGATGCGAGAACGGATCGGATCGAGATCGGAACGCGGTGTTACTCGACGTTGACTTCCTTCACGTCGCCGCCGCGCTCCTTCAGGAGGACGCGGTGGCCGCAGTACGGGCAGCGCACGCCGCCGTACTCGTCGAGGGTGACGTCGCGCTTACAGCGGGAGCACTTGTAGCTCATCGCCTTACTCCTCGTCGGCGAGCGCGGCGCGGATGGAGCGGCGAACGGTGCGACCGCCGGGCGTCTCGGGACGGTACGCGCCGCCGGTGAACGTCTCGCCGGTCTCCTCGTTGACCCAGATGCCGGTGCCAACGCGCTTGACGTCGTCGCCGTCGACGGTGGCGTTTTGCATTTCCTCTTCGATGTCCTGGACCCGCTTGCGGGAGACCCGGCCGTATCGGGCGCCAAATCGGCCCGCACTGCCGGTGCTTCGTGCCTTGTCCTCAGCCATAGTGACTGCGTCTACCGCCAGCGCGCGTAAAAAGGCTACGAGTCGGGGACGCCGGAGAGCGCGAGGAGGCGCCCCGGCGATCGCGACGAGCGACCGCCGACCGCAACGCCTTTCACTACTAAGTAATATTACTTGGTTGTATGCACGGATTCGACGGCTTCAGCGACGTGAGCGAGACGGACGTAACGAAGGCGATCGGCAACGAGTGGACCGACGGGTTCCTCGACTTCACGGAGTCGGACGTGATCGTCCTCGGCGGCGGCCCGTCCGGGCTGATGGCCGCCAAGGAGCTGGCCGAGCGCGGCGTGAAGGTGATGATCGTCGAGAAGAACAACTACCTCGGCGGCGGCTTCTGGCTCGGCGGGTTCCTGATGAACACGGTGACGGTCCGAGACCCGGCCCAAGAGATCCTCGCCGACCTCGACGTGGAGTACGAGCCGGTCGAGGACGTGGACGGGCTCTACACCGCCGCCGGCCCCGAGGCCTGTTCCGGGCTGATCAAGGCGGCCTGCGACGCCGGCGCGCGCGTCCAGAACATGACGGAGTTCACCGACCTGGTCGTCCGCGAGGACCACCGCGTCGGCGGGATCGTGATGAACTGGACGCCGGTCCACGCCCTGCCCCGGGAGATCACCTGCGTCGACCCCATCGCGGTCGAGTCCGACCTCGTGATCGACGCGACCGGCCACGACGCGGTCGCGATCAGCAAGCTCGACGAGCGCGGCGTCCTCTCGGCGCCCGGCATCGAGCACGCGAAGGAGCACAACACCGGGATGGACCAGACCGGCGACGGCGAGTACGGCGCCCCCGGCCACGACTCGCCCGGCCACGACTCGATGTGGGTCGGGGAGAGCGAGGACGCGGTCGTCGAGCACACCGGCGTCGTCCACGACGGCCTGATAGCGTCCGGCATGGCGGTCGCGACCGCCCACGGCCTCCCGCGGATGGGGCCGACCTTCGGCGCGATGTTAGTCTCGGGGAAGCGCGCAGCCCAGGCCGCCCTCGACGAGCTCGGCGTCGACGAGCCCGAGGTCCGGCTCTCCGCGGGCGACGCTCCCGCGCCGGCGGACGACTAAGCGGCGTTCCGGGTCGACGGTACCGGCGACGACCGGAGTGTCCCGCTGACGGTTCCGACGACTCTCCGCTTCACCTCCCCCGTCCGACCACAGCCCGAGGAAGTGTCACGAACGTTCACTCGGAGGCGACTCAACCGTGTGGCTTTTTCCTCCCCTGAGCCGAATCCGACGACATGCGAAACGCCAAGATCGTCTGTACGATCGGTCCCGCGTCGGACGACCGGGACACGATCCGCGGCCTCGCCGACGCGGGGATGTCCGTCGTCCGGCTGAACGCCAGTCACGGGACGACGGACCACCGCGAGGAGGTCATCGAACGCGCGCGCGCAGTCGACGACGAGATCGACGACCCGCTCGCGGTGATGGTCGACCTGAAGGGGCCGGAGATCCGCACCGCGGAGCTGGAGGAGCCGATTCTGCTCGCGACGGACTCCGAGGTGACGTTCGAGGAGGGCGACGACGCCACCCCCGAACTCGTGGGGCTCACCCACTCCATCGCGGCCGCAGAGCCGGGCGACACGGTCCTCCTCGACGACGGCCGGATCGAGTGTCGCGTGGAGCGGGTCGACGGCGAGTCGGTGACCGCCACCGTCGTCTCCGGCGGGAAGCTCAGCTCGCGGAAGGGCGTCAACCTCCCGGGCGTCGCCATCGACGTGGACCTCATCACCGCCGAGGACGAGGCCGAACTCGACCTCGCGGCGCGGGCGAACGCCGACTTCGTCGCGGCCTCCTTCGTGCGCGACGCGGCGGACGTCTACCAGATCGCGGACGCGCTGGAGGCGCGCGGCGCCGACGACATCCCGATCATCGCGAAGATCGAGCGCGCGGGCGCGGTCGAGAACCTCGACGGGATCGTCGACGCCGCCGACGGCGTGATGGTCGCCCGCGGCGACCTCGGCGTGGAGTGCCCGCTGGAGGACGTGCCCGTCATTCAAAAGCGGATCATCCGCAAGTGCGTCAACGCGGGCGTCCCCGTCATCACGGCGACGGAGATGCTCGACTCGATGGTCTCCTCCCGTCGCCCGACCCGCGCGGAGGCGTCCGACGTGGCGAACGCGGTCCTCGACGGCACCGACGCCGTGATGCTCTCGGGCGAGACCGCTATCGGAGACGACCCCGTCAACGTCGTCGAGACGATGGACCGGATCGTCCGCGAGATCGAGTCCAGCGACGAGTACGCGGAGACGCGCGAACAGCGCGTCCCGACCGCGGCGGAGGGGTCGCGGACCGAGGCGCTGGCCCGGTCCGCGCGCTACCTCGCGCGCGACATCGGCGCCTCCACCGTGGTCGCGGTCTCGGAGTCCGGATTCACGGCCCGGAAGACGGCGATGTTCCGGCCCGGCGTCCCCGTGGTCGCGACGACGCCGAACGACCGCGTCCGGCGCCAGCTCGCGCTCTCGTGGGGAGTCCGTCCCGTGATGACCGAGTACGCCCACGACATGGAGACGATCCTCGACAACGCGGTCGACGCCGCGCTCGACCGCGGCGGGGCCGAGTCGGGGGACACCCTCGTCGTGCTCTCCGGCATGCTGACCGAGTTCGAAGGGACGAACACGACGAACACGCTCAAGGTCCACGTCGCCGCCGAGACGCTGGTGACCGGGAAGGCGGTCGTCGCCGGCAGCGTCGCGGCCCCGGTGTACCGCACCGCCGACGGCGACTTACGCGAGGTCCCGGAGGGATCGATCGTCGCGCTCGGTCCCAACTTCGAGGGCGAGTTCACGGGCGACCTCGACGCGGTCGCCGGGATCGTCGACGCCCGCGAGGGGATGACGGGGTACCCCGCGGTGATCGCTCGCGAACTCGGCGTTCCGATGGTCTCGGGCGCGCCGCTCCCCGAGAGCGTGACGGACGGAACCGTGGTAACGGTCGACGGTGAGCGCGGTGTGGTCTACGACGGCGACGTGATCGCGGCGGCGCGGAAGCGGTAGCGGCACGCTTCGCCGTCACCCCTCCCGTCTCACCCGCCAGCCATTTACTGGTAAGCCGCCTAGCCGCTGGCATGAGCAGCGACGACGGCCGCGACGGGGGAAGCCGCGACGACGTGCGAAGCCGGGCGAACGACACCCGATCGGACGACGAAAACGAGGGTGGCGGCGAGAGCGAGTGGCGGTTTGCCGTCGACGACGTGGGGCCGAACGGCGTCGTCGAGGACACCCACACGCCCGAGAGCGAGCCGATCGAGCCCGGATCGATCGACGCCGAACACGCCGTCTGCGTCGTGCTCGGAGTCGTGCTCACGATCGGCGTTCTCTTCGTCGGGTTCTGATCGGTCGGCGTTCGGTTCACCGTCCTCCCGTACCACCACTTCCCCCGTTCCGCGACCCTCCCGTACCACCACTTATACCGTCACAGCCGTACGTCCGGACATGGACGCACTCGCGCAGTCCGGGCTCCTCTCCCCGGACACGCTGCCCCTGCTGCTGTTGACGGCCGGGCTGTTGCTCTCGATGGCGGAGGCGCTCGCGCCGGGCGCGAACTTCATCGTGGTCGGCATCGCGCTGATCGGGGCGGGGCTCGGCGGCCTCCTCCTCACGTCGCTCGGGGTCGTCGGCGCGGGGCTGACCCTGGTCATGGCGCTCCTGACGCTTCTCTTCGGCGCGGCGGCCTTCTACGGCTACCACGAGTTCGATCTGTACGGCGGGAAAGGCCAACAGCAGACGAGCGACAGCGACTCGCTGAAGGGGAAGACCGGCACGGTCACCGAGGAGGTGACCACCGCCGGTGGTGAGGTGAAGCTCTCCGGGGGCGGGTTCAACCCACACTACTCCGCGCGCTCGATCGAGGGGACGATCGAAGAGGGCGAGGAGGTGATGGTCGTCGACCCCGGAGGCGGCAACGTCGTCACGGTGGAGTCGATGGGGTACGTCGAGGACGACATCGACAGGGAGCTCGCCGCGGACAGGGCGCGGAAGGAAGCGCAGCGAGACGCCGAGGAAAGCGCGGACGGCGGCGAGTCAGAGCCAGAGACCGAAACCGAACGGGAGTGACCGCAACGGCGAGGTGACTGATAAACGGACCCGCGGTGGCTCGTGCCGACGAGCGACCGCGGGCCCCGAGTCGCGTGCGCGAGGGAGTCGGTGCGACGCTCGCGAGCGCCGCACCGACGAGGCTGGGGCCTCGGAAGTGTTCGCCGTCGGTCCACGCTCGACGATTTATAAGCAGCCAACCGGACCGTTACCGGTCGTCACAGAGCCCCGCGCTATCGATCAGTTGAAACGCACCGCCGGCCACGAACGCGTATGGACGCGGACCGCCGGATCGCCGCCGTCGAGGAAGTTCCCGAGGACAGCACGCTGCTCGTGACGCTGCGACCGGTCGACCCCGAGAGCGTCGACGACGGCGAGGGCGACGTTGGCGAGGCCGAGGACGGTACCCCAGAGGCCGAAGCGGTCCTCACGCGGGCGGCCGGCGAGGTGCGCGCATTCCGCAACTACTGTCAGCACTGGACCGACGTGCGCCTCGACAAGGACGACGGGGCGTTCGTCCGCAACGGCGAGGTGTTCTGCCAGACGCACGGCGCCACCTTCGAGGCCGACGGCGGCTACTGCAACTTCGGCCCCTGCGAGGGGGCCGTCCTGGAGTCGGTCGCCGTGAGCGTCGACGGCGACGCGGTGTTTCTCGACGACGACGCCTACGAGTTCGTCCGAGTCGGCCACGCGACCCGCGACGACGACGCGGGGGACTCGCGGATCGATTTCACCGGGAACTGAGGAGAGAGCGGAGCGACTCGAACCGACGACGGCCGACGCGGCCGCGTCGGACCCGGAGACGACGGCGGCTCTTTGTGCAGCGCCGGCGCAGTTGCGCCGGGACGACGAAGGACGCGTCTGAGCGATCCGAATCCGTGCCGACGCTGGATGCTCACCGGCGGTCTCGCGGCGGCGGTCGGGCGGTCTCCGGCTGTCTCGACGGCTCGGTGACGGGTGGCCCCGCGAACCGCGACGGCGGCGATCGAGTCCGTCAGAACCGCGTCCGACCGCTCGCGCCGCCCGCGTCGTCCCGTCCGAGCGCCTTCTTCAGGAAGCTCATCCAGCGCTTGCGATCGGCCGCCTTCTGCCGCTCCGCTTCCGTCTCCGGGTCGGGCGCGTCGAGGCCCTCCAAGGCGTCGAGCGCGCGGTCGATCCCGATGATCGACGCCGCCAGCTCCTCGCCGCGGTCGTAGCTCACCTCGTTCTCCTCGATGGGTTCGAGCCGTTCCAACCGCTCGCGCCGGAGGTTCCGCTTCGCCTGTTCGACTCGCTCGCGCTCGCCGGGCGGAACCGTGTCGCGGCGCTTGATCTCGAAGACGAACGACTGCAGTTCGATCGGCTCCCCCTGGATCTCGATCTCCTCGGGGATCTCCGCGCCCACCGTCGCCGCCTCGCGGTTGACGCGTTCGAGGAGCCCCTTCCGCTCGTACTCCTTCACGCCCGCTCGGTAGGGGTCGGTCGCACTTCGCTCCTTCGCTCGGCGCGCCCGACGCGAGCCCGCGCACCGCCGACAGGGCGCGGCTCGCGAAGGGACGGCGTTAACCCGACCGCGACGCAAGCGGCCCCATGGAATCGCTCGAAGCCGAACTCGAACGCGCCCGCGACCTCGACGCCGACGAGCTCGCCGACGCCATCGAGTCGATCGGCTTCGAGTGCACCCGCTGTGGCGGCTGCTGTACGGGCTACGCACCCGACGATCCGGGCGGCGCGCCGGCGGGAGAAGGAGCTGACACCGGGGACGGTGAAGGGGACCGCGAACCCGACCGCGAACCCCACACGGCCACCGTCTTCCCGGACGAGGTCCGCGCCGTCGCCGACGCCGCCGAGGCGGAGTTCGGCGAGTCGTACGACTGGCGCGACGTCGCCCGCCCGATGCCGTTCGGGCTCTCCGCGGGCGACGACGGTGAGCCCGCGGGCGAGACGTTCGAGTGGGCGCTCGCGACCGACGACTGCGGCGACTGCACGTTCTACGAGGAGACGGACGGACAGGGGGCCTGTACCGTCCACGACGCCCGACCGCTCATCTGTCAGACGTATCCGTTCAGCGTCGCGCTCGACGGGACGAGCCAGCCGATGGGCGAGGCGGTCGACGCCGAGGGCGTCGTCCGCGCACACGAGTGCGAGGGGCTCGGCCGCGACATCTCGCGCGAGGACGCCGAGGAACTGGCCGCGGCGCTCAAAGAGCGCGCGGTCCGCGAGCTGGAGGAGGCGATCGGCGTGCGCGACGGCTACGACCCGACCGCCGCCGAGCGCGCCGACGGCGACGCGGTCGTCTTCGACTCCGAGGGGCCGAAGGAGGCGGACGGGACGCCGATCGACGGGAAGTGACGGCCCAAAACGTCGGGGCGCGGCCGTTAGACCGCGTCGAGCGCCGCGTCGACGTCGGCGGCGAGCGCCTCTCGCGCCGCCGCGTCGGGGACCGTGAGGGGCGGCCGAACCCGCGGGTCCGGGATGAATTCGCGGTGGGCGGCCGCGACCTTCGCGGCGGGCGCGAATCCGTGCTCGGCACAGCGGGCGAAAAGCGGCGCGATCGCCTCCCGGTGGAGCGCCAGCGCGCGGTCCTCGTCGCCGGCGCGGAGCGCCTCGCGGAGCGCGACGAACGCCTCGGGGATCACCTGCGAGAGCGCGTTGACCCCGCCGTCGACGCCGAGCGACACGGTCGGGTAGAGCTGGGCGTCGACGCCCTGGAAGACGGTGAAGGAGTCGGGAGTCCCGCGGAGGGCGGCGTCGAGCCCGGAGAGGTCGCCGGACGTGTCTTTCAGCCCGACGACCGACTCGTGCGCGGCGAGGTCGGCGACGACGCCGGGATCGATCGGCTCGCCGACCGTCGCCGGGATGTCGTACAGGTAGATCGGAACGGGAGACTCGTCGGCGACCCGTTCGAAGAAGGCTCGCTGGCCGTCGGGACCCGTCGAGGTCTGGTAGTACGGGAGCGTGATGAGCCCCGCGTCGGCTCCGGCCTCGGCGGCGAACCGAAGGCGGTCGCGGACGCCCGAGACGGTCGTGTCCGCCGCGCCGGCGATCACGGGGACACGGCCGTCGGCCGCCCCGACGACGGTCTCGATCACCGTTCGCCGCTCCGCGTCGGTGAGGCTGGCGAACTCGCCGGTCGTTCCGCAGGGGACGACCCCGTCGAGGCCGGCGTCGACGAGCGTTTCGACGTGGGTCGCGAGCGCGTCGACGTCGACGCCGCCGTCGGCGTCGAACGGCGTCACGATCGGGGACGAGACAGCGCCGTGTCGGAACTCCGGATCGCTCATGAGGAACGGTTTAGCGGACCGCAATAAAGAGCTTAGTCCGGTGGCGGCAGTTGCCGGAAGCGATCGCGCGATTTCGGATCGGGGCGGCTGTGAGTCGGGAGGGCAGAGAGCCGCAGTCAGTCGACTTCGACCGGCTCGCCGTCTGAAACGGTCGCGTCGTTTCGCCCCCGGTACCCGTCCCGGAGCGCGATCGCGAGCGCGCCGAGTCCGAGCAGGAGGACGAGCAGGTCGACGAGCCCGCCGATCCACGGGACCAGTCCGATCAGGGCGACGCCGACGACGCCGAGGAGGAGCGCGCCCCACCGGTTCGGCCTGCCGAGCCGGTCCAGCGCCCACGCGCCGAGGGCGTACCGACCGTACACGGAGCCGACCCAGAGCGCGACGACGTAGGCCGCGAGCCCGACGAGCGCCAGCGGGAGCCCGACGAGCGTGATCGCCACGAGGGCGAGGGCGATCGGGGTGACGATCAGCGCGAGGAGACCGACCCCGCCGCTGACGAGGGGGCCGCCGCCGACGCGGTCCTCGACGCCGCGGGAGAACCGGGGGAACGCGAGCAGGAGGACCGTGCCCAGCGCGAGGTTGACGGCGACGCCGTACGCGGAGCCGACCCACGAGGGCAGGAGCTGGCCGCCCTCGCCGACCCCGATTCCGCCGTCGCCGCTGAGGCTCTCGTCCTCCACGACGCCGCCGGCGACGGTCGCGTCCGAGCTCCGGCTGAACTCGTCGGCGTCGTACCGGAACTCGCCGCCGACGGCCGCGTTGGGCCCGAGGACCACGGAGTCGGCGCTCGCGCGAACGTCGCCGCCGACCGCGCCGTCGACGGTGATCGCTCCCGCGCTGACGTCGAGCGAGCCGTCGACCCGGCCGGTCTCCGTCAGGTCGAAGGAGCCGGCGCCGACCTCGACGTTTCCGCCGACCTCGCCGTCGATCACCACGGTCCCGGCGGCGGCTTGGACGTTTCCGTTGACCCGGCCGGTCTCCGCGATCCGGATCGATCCGGCCGCGCCGGAGAGGTCGCCGTCCACGGTGCCGCGCACGACGATCGTCGCGGACACGGTTTCGACGCCGTCGACCGTCTCTCCCTCGTCGACGACGACGGAACCGGACGGGCCCTGGACCGACTGGGCCGTCGCGGGCACCGTCGCGACCGGCGAGAGAAGCGCTGCGATCGCGAGGGCGACGACGATGCGACGACGAGTGCTGCTGTCCGAGAGGGCCATACGCGGAGTATCACTGCCGAGGTACATATGTTTATTCGTCAACCGTTTGCGGGCGTCTCAGGCGCGTCGAGCGACTCATCGGCGACTCCTCGTTTTTGAGGACGCACACGCGTGCCGGAACCCGTCGGGGCCCCCTGGGCCACTCCCGGACCCGATCCGTCGCCTGCACAACGGGGACGTACCGCTGGTCGGCGCCTCTCTCGACGGTCGGTCCGAGCGTGTCGGCGGTACAACTATACTGGTCCGTCTCCACGTTTCGCTGGAGTCTACTATGGAGATCTCAGAGAAGCTCCTTTGTCTGTTCAGCGCCGACGTTCGCGAGGAGGACGGCGAGTACGTCGTGGAGGTCCCGCGACGCGAGGTCGAGACCGGCTCGCTGGAGCCGGGCGAGACGTATCGCGTCGCGCTCATCTCCCGCTCCGAGGCCGAGGCGGCCGAGGAAACCGACGAGAGCGTCGACACCTCGGCGTCCCGCGCCGACGACGGGCCGCAGCCCCCGGTCGAGCCCGGGGAAATGCGCTACGTCGAAATCGAGGATCTCGGCAAGCAGGGCGACGGGATCGCCCGCGTCGAGCGCGGGTACGTGATCATCGTCCCGGACACGGAGGTCGGCGAGCGCGTTAAGATCGAGGTAACGGAGGTCAAATCGAACTTCGCGGTCGGGGAAGTCGTCGAGGAGTCGGCCTGACTCACTCGGCGGCGTCCGGAGAAACCGCCGAGCCGCGCTCGCCTTCCGGAACTCGGGCGTCCCAGTAGGAGACGGACGCCACGTAATCGCCCGGAATCGTGTCGCCGACGAGCCCGTCGATCGCCCGGAACGGCTTCGCGACGGGGCCCGGAAGCTCGCGGTAGAACCCGTACGGCAGCACGAAGTCGTGCTCCTCGCCGGCGAGCGTCAGATCCGCTGCGCGGAGCATGTCGACGACCTGCCGCTCGGAGTAGAGCCGGGACCCCATCGGGAGCAGCCAGGTGTACAGCGTCCGGAGGCTGCGGCTGTTGAACGTGTCGAAGAACACCTGATCGGCGCTGACGCGGCGCAGTTCGCGGGCGAACGGCACCGGGTTGTCCATCAGGTGGAAAAAGCGCATCGCGACCACGGTGTCGAAGTGGTCGTCCGGGAACGGGAG
Organism: Halorubrum saccharovorum DSM 1137; assembly: GCF_000337915.1. Taxonomy (GTDB): domain Archaea; phylum Halobacteriota; class Halobacteria; order Halobacteriales; family Haloferacaceae; genus Halorubrum; species Halorubrum saccharovorum. Next base: position 231,581 of record NZ_AOJE01000060.1, on the reverse strand, counting down.
CCGGGAGGCGTCGCCGCGGACGAACTCCACGGTGTCGGAGAGCCCCGCCTCGGCCGCATTCTGGCGTCCCTGTTCGAGCATCTCGCGGGAGATGTCGAGCCCGACGATGTCGGCGCCCTGGTCCGCGAGCATGGTCGTGAACCGACCGGTGCCGCAGGCGACCTCCAGCACGCGGTGTCCCTCCTCGATCGGTCCGAGTGCCGAGAGGACCGCTTCCTTCTCGCGCCGGTCGATGAGCTCTCCGCCGCCGGAGAACCGTACGTCCTCGTACTCTTCCGCGACCTCGTCGGCCTGGTACCAGTCCTGTCCCTTCACGTTGTCCGTACTGCACACCCGACCGACAAAACCGTACTGGATGCGGTCGACGTATGCCCGGCGACGGCGGTGTCGACGGCCGGGAGATCGGCCGACAGTTCGATCGACGGAACAGTCGACGAGTCGTCCGGTCAGCCGCTCGTCGCGACGTTCTGGACCGAGATATGTATCAGCACCCGCGATCCGAACTCCTCGCCGTGATGCGGGTGCTCGCCGGTCCGGCTCCGTCGGGCACCGCCGCGTCAAAATACGTCCCGATCGATCAGGATTGACAGGTGGCCGAACTGTGATATTAACACATTATATTATTCCAATCAAATTCCCCTATATGTAGCCAACCTTTACCAATAGGCGCGGGCTGGACATGAGATATGAGTACCAGTCCCGCGGAGACCGCCGACCAGGACCGCCTCTCAGAAGCCGAGTACCGCGATCGCTTACGCGAACTCCCCCCCAGCGCCAAACTCGTCGCGAAGGTGCTGGAGGGCGACGCCCCCCTCTCGCAGGGCGGCCTCGCCGACGAGTCCCTGCTTCCCGACCGGACCGTCCGCTACGCGCTCAACCGTCTGGAGGAGGAAGGCCTCGTCGACTCCCGCTACAGCTTCAAGGACGCGCGCAAGCAGGTGTACTACCTGACGGTCTGAACCGCGCGCGACGCGCCTGACAGTCTGACAGTCTGAATCGCGCGTAAATCTGCAGCGTGCCGATCGGCGCGTAACCGCTCCCGACCGATCCGCGGCGCAGCCGAACGAGCGCCGCCGCACGGAGCCCTTTTTAATCCTTGGCCCCGATACTCGACTGTATGGACCTCTCGGTCGTCGTGCCCACTCTCAACGGGCGGGATCGGTTAGCCGCCTGTCTCGACGCGCTGGCGGCACACGCTCCCGAGGCTGAGGTGGTCGTCGCCAACGGCCCCTCCGCCGACGGCACCACCGGGATGGTGCGGGACCGCGACGACGTGGACGTGCTGGTGGAGATCTCCGACCGCACGGTCAACGTCGCTCGCAACGCCGGTATCGAAGTCGCCACCGGAGACGTGGTGGCTCTCGTCGACTACGACAACCGGATCGGGGAGGGGTGGCTCGACGCCGTGCGTGCCGGGCTCGACGGTGCGGACGCCGTGACGGGACCGGTGATTCCGATCGAGTCGGGCGAAGGGGGACGCGACGACGAGGGGGACACCGGGGGCGACGACGAGGGGAGCACCGGGAGCGACGACGAGGGGCGGGACGGCGGGCACCGCGGCGACGAGAGTCACGACAACGAGCGCGACGGCCCGGAGCGCCGGGCGATCGCGGGCACCGAAGTGACCTACTTCGAGGGGGGCAACGTCGCCTTCCGGCGAGAGGCGCTCCGGGACCTGGACGGCTTCGACGAGTACCTCAACACCGGCGGCGCGCGCGACGCTGCCCATCGGCTGGCGCAGATGGGACGGACCGTGGCGTGGCGCGAGGGGATGGCCGTCACCGAGGAGCTTCCGAGCCCGACGGCGGCCGACGGCGGGCGCAGCGCCCGCGAGTGGGGGTGGAAGTACCGAGCGCTCGCGTATCGCCTCCTGAAGAACTACGGCGTCCGCCCGACCGTCGTCGCGCGGGTCGGAACGCACGCGGCGACGGACGCGCTCGGGGCCGCCGGCGACGTGATCCGCGGCGAGTCGACGCCGTCGCGGTGGGTCGCCACCGGGCGCGACGTGCTCGTCGGCCTCGCCGGCGGGAGCTCCGACGGGCTCGTCGCGCGGAGCCGAGACCGGAGCCCGGCTCGGAACCCGAACGGCATCTCGAAGCGCGCCGACCGCGCCGTCGCGAAGTACGACCGGCGAGCGTCGGAGGAGTGACCCCGCACCGAGAGCGACCCCGCGCCTTTTAACCTCGGCCGCCGCCAAGGACCGGTAACGAATGGGACTCACGAAGCGGATCATCCCCTGCATCGACGTCGACCTCGACGACGACGGGGACGCGGCGGTGTACACGGGCGTCAACTTCGAGAACCTGGAGTACACCGGCGACCCGGTCGAGCTGGCGAAGAAGTACAACGACGCGGGCGCCGACGAGTTCGTCTTCCTCGACATCACCGCGAGCGCGGAGGGGCGCGAGACGATGCTCGACGTGGTGAACGCGGTCGCCGACGAGTGTTTCATCCCGCTGACGGTCGGCGGCGGCATCCGCACTAAGGCCGACATCAAGGAGACGCTCCGCGCGGGCGCGGACAAGGTGTCGATCACGACCGGTGCCCTCGAACGCCCGGAGCTCATCGAGGAGGGCGCGGCGGCGTTCGGCAGCCAGTGTATCGTCATCTCCGTCGACGCGCGTCGCCGGTACGACGACGCTGGGGAGCACTTCTACGAGGACGAGAACGGCGAGGCGGTGTGGTTCGAGTGCACCAAGAAGGGCGGCCGCGAGGGAACCGGAATCGACGCCGTCTCGTGGGCGAAGGAGGCCGAGGAGCGCGGCGCGGGCGAGCTGTTCGTCAACTCCATCGACAAGGACGGGACGAAGGACGGCTACGACATCCCGCTGATGAAAGCGGTGTGCGACGCCGTCTCGACGCCCGTCATCGCCTCCTCCGGGTGCGGCTCTCCCGAGGACATGTACGAAGTGTTCACCGAGGCGAACGCCGACGCCGGGCTCGCGGCCTCCATCTTCCACTTCGGCGACTACTCGATCGAGGAGACGAAGGCGTACCTCGACGAGCGCGGCGTGCCCGTCCGACTGTAGACGGGGTTCCGGTGCGGCCGTAGGGAGGAGGAATTCGGGGTGTAGTTTTACTCAGAGTTCGGTTAATATCCGTTATCTACGACGGTTGTTTCGTCGATCGCGATCGAAAACCAATACTTATTATTTGATCGGGGACAGACCGTGACGTATGTCCACGTCATCGACGCGCGTCCGTGCCGAGCAATCGGAGCTCGTCTGTAAGCGGACTGACGGCGACTCCGACGGCGAGGAGGTGACGTTCTTCGAGCGGGACCGCGATCCCGACGAGCGGACGACTCGTTGGATCACGGTCCGCGCGGCGGACTGCGTGCCGGCGGACGAGTGGCGATAGGTTCGCGACCGGGACGCGTCGGCGGTGAGAGGCCGCACGCCGCGTGTCGCCGTCGGTGGAACCGCACGACACCGGCGATCGCACCGCGCTTGACGCAACGTTCCCCGATCCGGTCGCGGTCGGGCGTCCCGACTTCCGTCGGGCGACCTGGCCCGGCGCCGGGCGGCCCGTGGCTATTTACGGTACGTCAGTGTTGAGCGGTTATGTCGTCACCACCGTTCATCCGCCAGGATTCCGGAGAGTTGGACTTCGGTCAGATCCGCGCAGAGCTATTCCCGCTTGCCGGCCTCATCGTCCTGTTCGGGGCGGCGGCGCTGCTCGTGTTTTTGATCGTGCTGCTGGTCGGCGGGAACTCGCTGCTCGCTGGATTCCTCACCGTCGTCTCGCAGTTCATTCTCGCAGTCGGCACCGGTCTCGTGTTGATGTACGTCGTCGCGCGCGGGATTCAGCTCGCCGACACCGAATAGCGCCCCAGAGACACGGGCTCCGCTCGCCGCCGGGCCAGACACCAGCGGCGGCTGTTAGAGCGGTACGACCCGCGCGGGCGAGCGCGGCGCAGCGCGTCGCGTCAGTCGTCGGCGACGGCGCGGTCGGCGAACTGCGGGAGCTCGTCGTCGAGCAGCGCCACGGTCGCCAGGCGTATCGCGTGCGGCCACCCGAGCGGGGTCGCGCTGTCGGGCGTCCCGTCGTCGAAGAACTGCTCGGGGAGGAAGGTCGTCGGCTCGCAGAGCGCCCCGCCGGGCGAGACGTGCGCGAGCAGGTGGCGGGCGCGCTCGACCAGCTCCGCCGCGCGCGGGTCGTCGTGGTCGGCGAGGAGGACCGCCAGCTCGGCGCAGGCGTTCGCGCCCCACGCGGTCGAGACGGTCCACACCTTCTCGGAGCGCTGGCCGGCCCGCCGCCACCCGTCGCCCTCGTACCGGATCAGCCCCGCGATCTCGTCGCTCTCGTGGGCGAGCCCGTCCACGACCGTCTCGACGTGCGAGACCAGCCGATCGAGGCGCTCGGGGTCGACCGCGCCGGTCTCGCCCCCGTCGCCGGCCCGGTTCCCGTCTCCGCCGTCGCCTTCGACTCCCCCGAGCGCGTCGAACGAGCGGTGCGCGCTCGCCAGCGACAGCGTCGAGGAGTCGAGCCGGTCGTCGATGGCTCCCTCGGGCGTCTCGCGGAGCGCGTAACAGCCGCGCTCGGGGACCCACAGGTCGTCGAGGGCGTCGTACACCCGCGTCGCCTGATCGCGGGCGTGGCCGGCGAGGTCGTCCGGGAGGGCGTCGGGGTCGAGGTCGCCGTCCGGATCGAGCGCGCCCGCGTCCAACCCGTCGCCGTGGAGCGCGAGCTCGCTGTACGCCTCCAGGAACGTCGCCGTCGTGTGCGCGAACCGCCCGGCGCTGTCCTCCCACGCGTTCTGGCAGACGACGGGGCGGCCGTCGTCCGCGAGGGTCTCGTCGAGCCCGGCGAGCGCGGCGACGAGGGTCCGGTCGAGTCCTTCGACGTCGACGCCCCCGGCGCGCGCCTGCGCCAGGTAGGCGATGACGCTGCCCGTCTGGTCGGCCTGGTAGTCCACGTCGGGTCCGTCCTCAATGCGCGCGTTCGCCCAGCCGGGCGCGAGCGCGCCGTTCCGCGGCCACACCCGGTGGGGCCACGAGCCGTCGGGGCGCTGGGTGGCGACGTACATCTCGGCCGAACGCGCGTGCCAGTCGTCGAGCCCGAGTCCGAGGCGGTCGTCGGCGTCGAGCGCGAACGTCGATATCTCGGCGTCGTCGCGGAACCACGTGTAGCCGTACCCCCCGGAGGTCGCGTAGAAGGGGTCGAAGTCGGGGCCGGCGATCCGGAGCCCGGACTCCGCGGAGAGCAGCGAGAGCACCCGGAGGTCGGCGACGACCGACTCCCGGGCCGGGACCGACTCGGGGACCGACGGAGTGGTCTCGGCCGCGGCCGCGGCGAGCGCGTCCGGGTCGTCGAGGGCATCGAACAGCTCCGCGAGCCGGTCGCGAGCGGCCTCACGGGTCGTCTCCTCGCGGTCGGTCAGCAGGGTACCGACCGTGGCAACGCCGTCCTCGAAGGGCACGTCGGCGACGACCTCGCCGGAGAGCCGCTCCTCCTCGTAGCGGTCGCCGTCGCGGTCCCGGGGGAGGTCGGTCGGTGCGTCGTCGAGCAGTTCGGGAAACGTCGCCGGGAGCTGGCCGCGAAGGTCGGAGAAGCCGGTGTCGCTCGCGAGGAAGTCGCGCTCGTCGGCGTGGTACACCTCGACCGCGTCGTCGTACCGGAGCTGTCCGACCCGGTCGTCGCGCCCGTCGGGGGCGAACCGGGCGTACACGACGAGCGAGAGGTCGGCGGGGTCGACGTTCGCGTGCCCGTCGTCGCCCACGTCGACCGCCGCGCGCGTGAGGTGCGCGTCGCCGATCGTCGCGTCGTGTCTGGTCACCGTCCCGTAGTCGGTCTCGTGAACGGTCTCGATCAGGGTCGTGTCGCCGACGTAGCGCTGCTCGGTCGCGACCTCGTCGAGCCACGTGAGCTCGTCGCCGACCGCGAGGCCGACGCGCGAGCGGACGAGTCCGGTCAGACCGGTCAGCGGATGACCGAAGTCTCGGAGCTCGCCGTCGGCGTCGACGTGAACGAGACGCCCCTCGCCCCCCGAGAATCGGCCGGTGACGGTCCGGCGTTCGCCCGGGAACCGGGTGGCGTGCCCGGTGTGTCGCTTGTAGTCGTCGAGCGCGTCGCGGAGTTGCATTACGCGGGTAAACGACCCCTCCGCGTATGAAGTTTTGGTGTAATTATTATTCATCCGTTTGGAGAACGGAAACCCTCAAGCCGGGGCGCCGTCGGGGACCCGTATGCACGAACCCGGACCGCCGCGCGCGACGAGCGTCGGCGAATCCGTCGAGTTGGCTCCGCGAAACCCCGATCCCGACGGAAGCTACGAGTGGACGCTCCGCGACGCGCCGGCCGAGAGCGACGGGGGCACAGCGGTTCTCGTCCCCGGTCAGACGGACCGCGCCGACGCCCCGGTCGTTCACCTCCGTCCCGACGCGCCCGGCACCTACGCCCTGACGCTCGACGCCCCGGACGGGACGCACCGGCAGCGTGTGCGCGCGTACCCCGACGAGCGGCGGTCGGTCGAGCTCCGCGTCCCCGCCGCGGACCTCCCGGTCGACGACGGCGACGTGGACCGCGTCTCGCTGATGTGGCCCCACAACGACCGCCTGCTCGCGCGCGACCGCCCCGAGCGCGACGGCGACGACTGGGTCTGCGAGGTCCGCGTCCCGCCCGGTCGCCACGGGTTCAGCTTCGTCGCCAACGACGACCCGGGCAACGAGCACCGCGACGAGGTGACGGTGGCGGGACCGGGGCGGCCGCGCGTCTCGGTGTCCGCGACCGTTGCCGAGGGTGCGGAGGGGGACGGTGCGGGGAACGGAAGCGGGGCGGGAGCGGTCCTCCGGATCGACGCCGACGCATCTGCGCCGCCCGACCTGGACGGCGAAGGGGACGCCGGCCGGAACGGCGGCGAGTCGCCCGTCGCCGTCGACTTCCTCGTCGACGACCGCGACGCGGATCCCGAGACGGTCGCGCGGATCGAGTCGCTGGCGGCGGGCGACGCGCTCCCGCTCCCGGCCTCGGAGCTTCCCGACGACCTCACCGGCGGGATCCGGGTCCACGTCGTCCCGCACGGCGACCGCTACGGCGCGGCCGAGACGGTCCGGATCGATCGGGACAGGAGCGGGGCCGCAGGGGTGGACGAGGCCGGCTCGCTCACCGTTCGCGATCCCCACGCGCCCCCCGAGTGGGCCGACTCGCCGACGATCTACGAGGTCTTCGTCCGATCGTTCGCCGGCGGCACCCTGCCGACGACGTTCCGCGAGATCGAGCGCCGGGTTCCGTACGTCGAGAGCCTCGGCGTCGACGCGCTCTGGCTCACGCCCGTGCTCGCCTCGCCGACGGAGCACGGCTACCACGTCACGGACTACTACGACACCGCCGCCGACCTCGGGTCGCGAGAGGCGTTCGAGTCGCTCGTCGCGGCCTGCCACGAGGCCGGAATTCGGGTGATCTTCGACCTCGTTATCAATCACACCTCCCGCGACCACCCCGCCTTCCAGATGCACGCCGCCGGCGTCGCCGAGTACGCCGACCACTACCGCCGGACCGACGGCGCGTTCGACGTGACGGGCACCGACTGGGCGGAGCTCGCCGACGGCGACATGCCGGAGTACTACTTCAACTGGCGGCGGATCCCGAACCTCAACTTCGACAGCCCGGCGGTCCGCGAGTGGCTGCTGGACGTGGTCGACGAGTGGAGCGCGGTCGTCGACGGCTTCCGCGCCGACGTGGCGTGGGGCGTCCCCCACGGCTTCTGGAAGGAGGTCGGCGAGCGCGTTCCCGACGACTTCCTGCTGCTCGACGAGACGCTCCCCCACGACCCTTTCTACGGCGAGGGGGAGTTCGACCTCCACTACGACACCTCGCTGTACGACGTGCTCCGGAGTATCGGGGCGGGCGACGCGCCCGCGGACGCCATCGGGGACGCGTTCGCCCGCGCCGAGTGGCTCGGGTTCGACGACCCGGGCCTCCAGATGCGCTACGTCGAGAACCACGACGAGGAGCGCTACCTCGCGGAGTGCGGGCGGGAGGCGCTGCGGGCGGCCGCCGCGGCGACGTTCACGCTCCCCGGCGCGCCGATGGTCTACGCCGGCCAGGAGCGCGGCAACGAGACGTACCGCGGGCCGATCCGGTGGCACGACGGCGACAACGCCCTCACCGACTTCCATCGCGACCTCGCCGCGCTCCGCGAGCGCGAGCCGCTCCTCCGAGACGGCGCCGTCGACTTCGCGGGCCGCGCCGCCGACGTGTCGGTCGTCGACGGCGACCCCGAACGCGTGACGGCGTACGAGCGAGTCCCGCCGGCGACGGCCGGTTTCGGGAGCGACGATCTCGCCCGCGACGCCGACCCGCTCCTCGTCGTCGTCAACTTCGCGGAGCGCCCCGCGACGGTGACGGTACCGCCCGAATTCGAGACCGACCTGTTCGCGGCCGACGGGGCGGGTGACGCCGACGGCTGCGGGGCGATCGACGGAGAGATCGCCGTCGACAGCGTCGCAGTCCTGCGGTAGGACAAACTGTCCGGATGCGCTCGTCGCGGCGTCGTCCTCCGACTCTTATAAGTTACCCCCCCACCCTTCTGTGCCATATGGACGACCGGACGCTGAACGATCTTCTCCGCCGGTTCGGGCTCTCGGACAAGGAGGTCGACACGTACCTCAGTCTCTTGGCGCACGGCGAGGCGAAGGCGAGCACCGTCGCCGACGCCGCCGGCGTGTCGAAACGCTACGTTTACAGCGTGAGCGAGTCGCTCGCGGAGCGCGGCTTCGTCGAGGTGAACGACCACGTCGTGCCGACGACGATCCGCGCCAACCCGCCAGACGAGGTGATAAATCGGCTCCGCTCGGACGTGGACGCGATCCGCCCCGGCTTGGAGGAGCGCTTCTCGCGGGTGGAGCGACAGACCGAGCAGTTCGAGGTGATCAAGTCCCGCGTGACGGTGATAAAGCGGATCCGGTCGCTGCTCGCGGACGCCGACGCCGAGGTGACGCTGTCGATCACCGCCGAGCACCTCCCGGAGATCCGCGACTCCCTCGTCGAGGCGGTCGACCGCGGCGTCCTGGTGTTGCTCATCGTCTCCGGCACTGACGATGCGCCGGAGAACATCGAGGGCGACCTCGGCGGCGTCGCCAGCGTCGTCCGGACGTGGAGCGAGGCGATGCCGATCCTGCTCACCGTCGACTCGGCGGCCGGCATCGTCGTCCCGCCCGAGCTGTTGCACCGGTCCAACACCGACCGCCAGGCGATCCACTTCTCGCAGGAGCAGCTCGCGCCGGTGATCGTCGGCTCGTTCCTCGGGAACTACTGGCCGGCCGCGAGCGAGGTCGCGACCGCGGCGCCCGCACCGCTTCCGGCGGAGTACGCGAACTTCAGGCACACGGTCCTCCAGGCGACGCTCCGGCTCCGGGCCGGCGAGACCCCCCACGTCACCGTGGGCGGCCGGTGGACCGACGACGACGAGTCGGCCGAGGTCAGCGGCCGCGTCGTCGAGTCGAAACAGGGGTTGGTGGAGCCGACGACCAACGAGTTCCCCGTCGAGCACTCCCTCGTCGTCGAGACCGACGACGGCGAGACCGTCACGGTGGGGGGACAGGGCGCTTTCGTGGAAGACGTGGAGGCCGACCTCGTGCGGATCGAGGCGGACGGAGCCGATCGCGACGAGGCGGACGCATCGGGCGAGGACTGACGGCGAGACAGCGGCGGATCCGACGACGAGCGAGTGCTCGACGGCGGCTCTGCCGCCCGGCTGAGCAGTCGTCCGATTACGACCGAACCGCCGCGCTGACGAGGCCGATCGGCTCACCGGAGCCGACGGTGAGGCCGATCCGCCACCCGTCGTCGTCGGACGCGATTCGGACCGCGTCGTGGCGGTGCTCGGGCTCCGTCCGACGGTACAGTTCGAGGACGAGCGGCAGCGTCGGGAATCGCCCGTCTCGGCTCGTGAGCGCGTAGTCGGACACCAGAACCGTCGCGTGCCCGGCCGCCGAGTCGGACTCGCGAGCGTACCCCTCGACGACGCCGGCCTCCGCGAGACGATCGAACGTACCCGAGACGGGGTCCTCCGCGGAGACCGACGGGAGCTCCGCCGCCGCGGCCGACAGCACCGACGCCTGCTCGGCGGGGGCGAGCCGTCGGTGGAGCGCCGAAGCCGTCGCTTCGAGGAGACACAGACAGAGGTCGTCCGGGTCACCCACGCGCTCTGCGAGCTCGAAGTACGCGTCCATCACCGCCGACTGGGCGGCGTCGTGGCCGCCCGCAGACAGCGCCTCGAACACCGCGGCCGCCGCTTCGTGGCAGAACTCGACGCGGTCGCGTCGGCGGTCCCCGGCGCGCTCCGCCGCGGTCCCGTCGCTCGGATTACCTCGACCGACGGTCCCCCCCACAACGGGGTCGGAGAGCGTCCATCCGGACGCCTCCGCGGCCGAGAACCGGCGTACGTCGTGGGGGTCGTCGCGATCGCGGGCGTCGCCGCCGGAGTCGGCCGCTCGGCCGTCCCCCGCGAACTCCTGCCGGACGATCACGTCGTAGTAGGGAAGCCGGGGGTCGTACCGGCGGAGCGCGTCGCGGTACTGCTCGGTGGCCCGCGCCGCGGCGCGGGCGACTGGCCGGCTCTCGAACCGGAGCCCGGCCGCCGGGACCGGTCGGTCGCCGTACCGCGCGCAGACGAGCGAGTACTCGCCCGTCTCGCTCGCGAGCGATTCGATGTGGTCGCTGATCTCGAGTAGCGTCGTTCCGATCACGTGATGTCACCTCCTCTCACGGCTCACTCCTCCAGGCTCGGGTGCGTCTCCTGCGGGTCCGAGTGCGGCGCCGCGAACCGCTCCCGGATCGCCTCGCGCGACCGTTCCTCGCGCTCGCGGCGCTCGGCCGCGTCGATCTCCTCGCAGCCCGGGGGCACCTGCCGGCCGCGGTCGGTGAAGTACCCCTCGGGCGCGACCCAGTCGTGGTAGAACCCCCGGTCGTCCTCCTCAAGGATCGTCACGCCGACCTCGGCGCCGTGGCCCGCGCACACCGCCGCCTGATGCGGCTTCTCCGCGAGGCGGCCGGCCGCGTACAGCCCGTCGACGCCGGTCCGGCCGCGCTCGTCGGTGTCGACGTACGACTTCCCGCGGTCGAGGATCCCGACCCCCTCGACGCCGTCGAGGTAGCCGACCTCGTTCTTCGTCGCCGCGACGACGTACCGGGTCCGGATCGGGCCGTTTGGGCCGTCGCCGCCGTCCTCGACCTCGACGACGAACCGAGCGCCGTCGTCCGGCTCGGAGCCGTCATCGCCCTCGCCGACCGCCGCCACGCGCGTCGCCCGGCCGTCGAGCCGGTCGGCGCCCGCGGTCGCGGCCTGCTCGGCGAGGAGGTCGAGCAGGCGCCGGGCGTCCACGCCGAGCGGGAAGCCGGGGAAGTTCTCCAAGTGCGCGTTCCGGCGCAGGAGCGACCCGCCGTCGTCGATCACGAGCGCGTCGAACCCCTGCCGGGCCGTGAACACGGCCGCGGAGAGCCCGGCGACGCCGCCGCCGACGACGACCACGTCGCGGGTGCGGCGCGAGTCGGCCTCGTCGTCCCCGGGCGTCTCGTCACCGCTCATCGGTCGTCCCTCCGTTCGAGTCGCGAATCGTCGCTGTCGATCGCCATATCCGTCGGCGCGCGCGAGCCGCCGTAGTCGCTTCGGTCCCGAGCCGGATCGGTTCCGGCCGGATCCGCGGCCTCGTCGGGGCGGGGGCGCCCGGCGCTCATCGCCGCACCCGAACCGGTCGCTCCGCCGCGATGAACGGCTCGTCGCGGTCGGCCGCCGCGAACGCGAGGTCGCCGTCGGCGCCGCGTTCGACGCGCCACGTCGGGAGGGCCGGCACGTCGTACTCCGTCGGGTCGCCGAAGGCGGCCGCGACCGCCCACTCGCGAGCGCGCATTATCGTTCCCCGTCGATGATGTCCGCAACGCGCTGGCGGTCGAACAGCTGCTCGTCCGCCGGCGTGTCCCCGATACCGCGCCACTCGCCGAACGCATCCGGGTAGAACTGCTTGGCGGCCGCCTCCGTCTGAAAGAGGTTGATGATCGGCCCCTGATACGACGAGCCGCCGCGGTAGAGGCGGTCGTTTTGGACGGCCGTCAGCTGGCCTCCGACGGGGTCGTCTCGGAGAGTGTCCATCCGGCTCTCGAACTCCTCCGCTGAGACGTGTGAGAGACCGTACTGGAACAGGAGCGCGTCGGGGTCGATCTCCAGGAGCCGCTCGTAGTCCCACTGTGCGTAGCCGCCGTCGATGTGGTCGTCGAACGCGCCGCGCATCTCGAGGTCGCGGTACTGCTTGTGGTTGTTCCCGTCCTGTACCGGGTACACGTAGAACGAACCGCCCTCGAAGTCGGAGTTCACCGAAACGAGCCCGATCGACGGGCGGTCGCCGCTTTCCGGGAGCGACGCCTGAACCGTCGACTGCAGGTCGTCGTGGACCGACGCGAACGCCTCGTACCGCTCGGGCTGGGCGAACGCGTCGGCGACGATCTCGAACGCCTCGTACAGCGAGTAGTACTGGTAGTCGTGCCAGTCGTCCCCCCGCCGTCGGATGTAGTTCCCGAGGAACGGGCCGACTCGGTCGGCCACCTCCTCCGTGTCTGTCTGCGACCAGTCGTCGACGAGCACCCCGAGCCAGTTCGGGTCCAACAGGTGGAGGTCACAGTCCAGTTCGTAGAGCGTCTCCTTGTCGAGACCCTCGATCGCGGCCACGTCGTCGAACGAGACGTCGACACCGGGGAGTTGCTCGTAGAACTCGACCGGGACGGTGTCCGGGTCCCAGATCCCCTTGAGTCCCACCGCCTGCCCGAGGGCGATCCCCATGTCCCCGTACGTGCTCAGGAACGTGAGCCACGTCTCCGGCGGGGAGTCGAACGAGACCTCGCCCATCGGCGCCATCGTCACCGAGTACGAGGTGTCTTCGACCGTCTCGTCGCCTCCCTCTCCGGAGTCCGTCGAGGCGTCGCCGGCCGAGAGCGACTCCGGCTGTCCGTTTCCGGTGCAGCCGGCGAACAGCCCTCCGCCGACGGCCGCGCCCCCGTACTTCAGGTACGCTCGCCGCGTCGGTTCGACAGTCGTTCGATCGCTTTCTGCCATATTTTTAGGCTAGCCTAAAACACTATATCCCTTCCGATTTTAGGCCGGCCAAAACCACATCGCCGGCAGCGAGCCAGCGTCTCAGTCCTGTAGCGAAGATCGGCGCCGGCAGCGGTTCGAGGCTCTCGCCCCCCGAAGACCGGTCGCGTATCAGTCGCCGCTCGCTTCGGTGCCGATCGGCGCCCTCCCCTCCTCTGCCGCCGAGGCCGGCTCGTCGCCGTTCGGGTCCGTCTCGGTGGCGCTCGACGCCGGCTCCTCGTGTCGCGCGCGGATCGGAGTGACCCGCGGCCCGTTCTCGGTCTGCACCACGTCGGCGTCGACGCGGAACACGTCCGCGAGCAGCTCCTCGGTGACGATCGCTTCGGGGGCGCCGCGAGCGCGGATCTCGCCGTCCTTGAGCGCGACCATCCGGTCGGCGAGCCGGGCGGCCTGCTCGATGTCGTGAAGCACGACGACGACGGTCACGTCGCTCTCGTCGCGCAGCGTCTCGATGATCTCCATCACCTCCATCTGGTGATGGAGGTCGAGGAACGTCGTCGGCTCGTCGAGGAGGAGCACGTCGGTGTCCTGCGCGAGCACCATCGCGATCCACGCCAGCTGCTTTTGGCCGCCGCTGAGACTTCCGACCTCGCGGTCGCGCAGGTGACCGCAGCCGGCCAGCTCGATCGCCTCCTCGACCGCGCGCGCGTCCTCGTCGGTCGTCCGCTCGAAAAATCCCCGGTGCGGATACCGACCGTGGTACACCAGGTCCTCGACGGTGATGCTGTCCGGCGACGTGCTCTCCTGTGAGAGCAGCCCGAGCTTCCGAGCGAGCGTTTTCGTGTCCATCGAGTGGACGTCACGGCCGTCCACCAGGACCGATCCGTCGTCGGGCGCGAGCTGGTTCGCCAGTCCCTTCAGCAGGGTGCTCTTGCCCGACCCGTTCGGGCCGACGAGGGCGGTGACCGCGCCGGGCTCGGCCGCGATCGACTCGCCGTCGATGACGGGCTCCGAGGCGGTCGGATACCCCAACACGAGGTTCTCGCCGTCGAGGTCGCTCGCGTCTCCCGCGCCGCTCGCGTCGCCGGTTCCGCCCGCTTCGTTCGTTCCGTTCGGTTCGTCCACGTCCGTCGCGTTCGCGTGTTCGGTAGCCATTCAGAGCTCACCCATGTTCTGCTGACGCCGCATCAGGTACAGGAAATACGGCCCGCCGACCAGCCCGGTGACGATCCCCACCGGGATCTGCGAGTCCGCGCCCGTGAGGACGCTCATACCGAGTCGCGCGCCGACATCGGCGCCGACCATCAGCGCCGGGCCGACGAACAGGCAGCCGACGATCACCCGCTTGTAGTCGCTTCCGACGAGGTTCCGCACCATGTGGGGGACGATCAGCCCCACGAAGCTGACGATACCCGCCACCGCGATGCTGGCGGCCGCCGCGAGCACGGCGACGCCGGAGAGCGCGAACCGAACCTTCTCGATCGACATCCCCAGCGACTTCGCGGTCTGTTCGCCCAAGAGGAGGAGATTCAGCTGTCGCGACCCCGCGAGCGACAACACCACCGCGACGACCGTCCACGGCAGCGCCATCCGGACCTGCTCCCAGTCCGTCCCGGTCAGCGAGCCGGTGGTCCACTGGATCGCCGATTGGACGACGCCGATGTCGTCCGCGAAGAAGAACAGCCCCGTCTGGAGGCTGTTGAAGACGGTGCCGACGATCACGCCCGCGAGCACGAGCCGGACGGGGCTCGTCCCGTTCTTCCACGCGATGGCGTACACGATCAGGAACGCGACCGCGCCGCCCAGCGCCGCGATCAGCGGGAGGAACGCCGTGAGTCCCCCGAACACCACGAGCGTCAGCAGGATCATCAGCCCCGCGCCGGAGGAGACGCCGAGGATGAACGGGCTCGCCAGCTCGTTTCTGGTGACCGCCTGGAAGATGGCCCCCGAGACGCCGAGGTTCATCCCGACGATGGCGGCGACGAACACCCGCGGGAGCCGGATGTCCCAGACGATGAGCGTCGTGTGCGCCAGTTCGGGCAACTCCCCCTGAAAGCCGGTGATCGAGCGCATCAGTCCCTCGCCGACGAGGAAGTTCAACAGCCAGCGGGGGTCGAGGAGGACCGCGGGGTCGAGGACGGCGCGCCACGCCTCGACGACCGTCATCGAGTACGCGCCGAAACTCACCTGCACGAGCCCGCCGGCGACGACGACCGCGACGCTGGCGAGCGCGACCGAGACCAGTTTGGGGTCGAACAGCCACCCGATCCGACCGTCCTCACTCCGTTTCGCCGCGCCTCCGCCGGCGACAGATTGCCCGCCGCTCATCGCGCCTCCAATTCGTACGCGGCGATCGCCTCGTCGTTCATCGCGTCGAGCAGCGCCTCGGCGCCGTGAGCGTCGACGACCGCGTCGGCGTCGAGGTGGCCGGCGAGCGCGCGCCGTCCCTCGGTCGCCCGCGTTTCGGCCTCGTCGGCCTCGATGTACGCCGACAGCGCCGAATCGATCGCCGCCTCGCGAATTCTGGCGAACCGGTCCGAGTCCGGGTCGACGGGGCCGTCGGCGTGGCGCTCGTCGAACCACTCGACCCACCGCCCGCGGTCGGCCCACTCCTCGTCGCGCTCGGCCTCACGGCGCACCCAGTCGACATCCTCGGCCGCCGCGGGCCACCAGCCGTCCGCGAGCCGCGCGTCCGTGACGACCCGCCGGGCGACGCGGGCGCCGCGCCCGGCCGCCGTGATCGCCTGCCGGTCGGCCTCGGAGGGAGAGGCGACGTAGAGCCCGTCGACCGGCGTCGTCCCGTCGGGGTCGGCGTACTCTCGGTCGAAGTGCTCGCGGGTCTCGCCGCCGTGGTCGCGGGTCTCGAACATCGCTTCGTCGTCGTCGAGTCCGCGGAGGTACTCCCCGTCGTACCGGGTCGCCGCCACAACGCGGCGTGCGGTGACCGGCTCGCCCTCCTGTGGCGTGACGCGGAAGCGCGGCGCGACCGCGTCGTCACCCCGCTCCTCGATCGGCTCGACCGGTTCGACCGACTCGACCGGTTCGACCGACTCGACGAGGTCGTCGACGAGGTCGGCTCCCGCGCGCTCGACGTGATCGTGAGCGAGGTCGTGGAACGTCTCGACGTCGATCCCGGCCGGGAAGCCGAGGTAGTTACCCAGGTGGGCGCACCGCGCGAGCGAGGACCGACCGCGGTCGAACACGGCGACGTCGAACCCCTCGCGGGCGAGGAAGACGGCGGCCGAACAGCCGGCGGGGCCGCCGCCGACCACGACCGCGTCGCGAACGGCCTTCCCGGTGACCTCGTCCCGACCGGTCTCCCCGCGAACGGTCTCCTCTCGGCCGCCCCCGTCGCTCATTCCGCATCACCGGCGACGATCTCCGCGACCCGGTCGCGGTCGAAGAGCCGCTCTTCGGCCGGTATCTCGGGGTATCCGTCGCCGAGATCGTAGGCCGGCCACTCGCCGAACCGCTCGGGGAACAGCTGCTTTGCGGTCATCTCGATCTGGAAGAGGTTCATGATCGGCCCCTGCACCGGGTTCCCGGAGGGGTAGAACCGGTCGTTCTCGATCGCGGAGAGCTCGCCGGCGACCGGGTGGTCCGCGAGCTCCTCGCGGATCCCGGCCACGTCGTAGTAGGACTCGACCCCGTACTGGTGAAGAATCACGTCGGGGTCGACCTCCAGCAGCTGTTCGTGGTCGTAGGCGGTCTCGTAGGTCACGTCGGCGGCGCCGAACGCGTCGGTCACGTCGAAGGGGCGCACGTGAGCGTTGGCGAACCCCGGCCGATCGCTCCGCGAGGGGTAGTAGGTCCCGTCCATGTAGATGAGCGTACCGACCGTCGGGCGTTCCTCCGCCGGCGGGAGGTCCGCCTGCACCGTTTCGAGCAGGTCGTCGTGGACCGTGGCGAGCGCCTCGTACGCGGACTCCTCGCGGAACACGCCGGCGACGCGCTCGGCGATCTCCCAGAGGGTGTAGTACTCGTAGCCGTCGCGACACGGCTCCGGCGGCTCGGAGTTCCGGCGGCTGTACACGTTTCCGAACCACGGGGCGACGCGGTCGCGGATCTCCGCCACGTCGTCCTGGCTCCAGCCGTCGAAGGAGACGAACAGGCAGGGATCCGCCAGATGGAGGTCGGAATCGAGCTCGTAGAGCAGCTCTCGGTCGACCGAGATCCCGCCGCCGGAACCCGTGTTGAGCTGGCGAATCCCCTCCCGATCGAACTCGACGCCGTCGAGTTCGGCGTAGTAGGCGTCGAGCGTGTTCCCGCCCGCGTCCGCGTCGAAGCCGAGCGAGTTCACCGCGTCGCCGTGGCCGAACGCGACCGCCATGTCCGCGTACAGCAGGCTGTAGACCATCACGTCCTCGGGAACCGCGTCGAGCGCGACCTCGCCGACCGGGGCCATCTCGACGGAGTACGAGCCCGCGGACTCGCCGTCGGCGCCGTCCGACCCCTCGGACTCGGCGCCGCCCGATCCGTCGGTGCCGTCGGAGCCGTCCGAACCGGGATCACTCGACCCGCCGCCGAGACATCCCGCGATCAGTCCCGCCCCCGCGACCGCGCCGCCGTAACTGATCAGGTCACGGCGCGTCGGCGCGTTTCGATCCGCGTGCTTTCCCATATAGTTTAGGCCTCCCTAAAGGAATAAATCGTTTTCGAATCTTAGGGGTACCTAAATCGAAGTGGCATCGATCGCGCGTCCCCTCTGCGCGCCGATCTATCGGCCGATCGATTATATAAGTAGACCGATAGGAAATCGGAATACGACGGATGAATGGGCTATATCGCCGACACATCGGAGTTTTAGGTCGTACGAAAAAATGTTTTTAAGTTGATAACTTATAAGTAGGTAGAGGGAGTAGGAGTTAGTGTTATGAGCACGCAGAAAGAGACTCGACAGCGCGCCGGAACCGTCGAAGAGAACGCCCTCAGACTCGACACGGAGAAGGCGGAGCAGATTATCGAGGCGCTGAACGTCGACCTCGCGGACGCGTACGTCCTCTACCACCAGCTCCACAAACACCACTGGAACGTCGAGGGCGCGGAGTTCCTCGAGGTCCACGTGTTCCTCCAAGAGGTGTACGAGGACGTTGAGGCCGCCGCCGACGAACTGGCCGAACGGCTCCAGGCGCTCGGAGGCGTTCCGCACGCCAGCATGACGACGCTCACGGAGAACGCCACCGTCGAGCCGGAAGACGAAGACGTCTACGACATCCGCACGTCGCTCGCGAACGACCTGGAGATGATGGGCGACATCATCGAGAGCTACCGGCAGCACATCGAACTCGCTGAGGGGCTCGGCGACTACACGACCGCGGAGATGCTTCGCGATCAGCTGGAGGGCATCGAAGAGCACGCCCACCACATCGAACACTACCTCGAGGACGACACGCTCGTCGCGGAGTCCGCGACGAACTAACCGCTGGACCGCGAGCGCCTAGCGAACGTCCGGCGCCGTCTGATCGGTCCGTCCCGGCAGCGTCACTTCGATCTCTAACTCCGGTTCGCCGACGCCTTCGAAGTCGACCTCGAGTTCCACCGGCTCGCCGAACGCGAAGGGGAGTTCCCACTCGTCCGTCTCGATCCGGAGCTCGTCGCCGTCTCGGAGCCCCTCGCCGAGTGCGATCAGGAACTCACCCGCCTCGCTCGCGTCGACGCGGTACTCCTGTTCGAAGTTCCGACCCGAAATCACGGTCCGGTCGTCGTCAGGCGACGACGACGCGGACTCGTCCGAAGGAGAGTGGTCCGTCATCTCACCGAGTCACGTCGACGACGTGGTCGCTGGCGATCCACCCGTCCGTATTTTCGGACTCCAGAAACACCGATCGGCCGGGGCATCCCTCACAGACTGTGACATCCGGGATCTGATCGGATTCCGATTCGCGCGGGGAGTCGGTGCGGGACCGAGCGCCTGCAGACATTGAGTGTCTTTAGGCAAACCTAAAATAAAAAGGATGCGGTCGACGGTAGTCGTCGCCGGGATCCCAGCCGCCGGCGGCAGCCCCGACGGCGGTCGTCGGCGCGGTCACTCCGCGCGTCTCGGCGAGATCCCGAGATCGTCGAAAGGAGGCTCTGCGTCGGCCTCGAGGTCTTCGAACAGCAGGCGGGCGAGCCGTTCGGCGACCGCGGGACTGACCAGCCCGGCCATCTCCATCGCCTCGCGCTCGTACGCGTCGAGATCGAGGACGTCGCGGAAGAACCACGAGAGCGCGACGTACGTCTCGTGGAGGTCACCCGCGCGCTCTCGCCCGGCGTCGGTGAGCGTCGCGCCCTCGTACGGTTCGCGGGCGACGAGCCCGTCGGCCGCGAGCCGCTGGAGCATCTCCGTCGTCGCCGCCGGGGAGCGGTCGAGCATCTCGGCGATCCGACCGGGTGAAATCGGCGGCGACTCCCGGT
Source organism: Halorubrum saccharovorum DSM 1137 (assembly GCF_000337915.1). Taxonomy (GTDB): domain Archaea; phylum Halobacteriota; class Halobacteria; order Halobacteriales; family Haloferacaceae; genus Halorubrum; species Halorubrum saccharovorum. The sequence continues at coordinate 212,158 of NZ_AOJE01000060.1, read as the reverse complement.
GTTCCGCGATGTACAGCGCGAGGAGGTACCGGGCCGCCCTCGTGGGTCCCGGTTCGCCGACGTGCGCCATGGTTTTAGGCTTCCCTAAAAATATAAAATGATTACGGATCCGGAACAGAAGCGGCGCAGCGACTGAGAGCGCGAGAGCGGAAGCGCGGGAGCGTTGAGAGATTTAATATATCGCAATGTAGTTTATTGTTCGCCGAACGCCCGAATCGTCTCAAAAGAGCCGTCGACGATCGCGTCCGCGATTCCTTCGATATCCGCGTCGCGCGGCACCACGTGGGGGTACTTCCGGCCGAAGTATCGCTGAAGGTTCTCTACGTCGCGTTCGAGGAATTCGCGGGCGTTCTCGTGATCGACGGGGACCGCCTGCGGCCAGTCGAAGATCGTGATCCCGCTTTCCGCGACCGCGACGTTGTGCTCGGACATGTCCGCGTGAACCCACCCGAGGTCGTATGCGGTCACCAGCTCCCGGCAGACGAGATCGAGGACGCCGATCGCCTGTTCGGGTTCGAGTTTCGCGCGCGCCAGCTCGACGCCGTCGAACTTGTCCATCACGATAGCGTGGCGGTTGTGGTCGACCGGCCGCGGCACCGACACGTCGGGGTACAGCGCCTCCATCGCCTCGTACTCTCGTTCGGCCGCCTTGCGAGCGGTGTAGAGCCACGAGACGTGGTCGCGGTCGGCGGTGTACTCGCGCTCGCGGTTCACCTCGCGGAAGTTGGTGTACCCCTCGCGGTGGTACTTCAGAGCGAGCGGCTTGAACGACTGCGCCTCGTACACGTCTCCCTCCTTGCCGAACCCCAAGGGTGAGCCCACGCCGTCGATGGTCTCGCGCTCGGCGAAGGTGCGGAGGGCCAGGGCGTCGTACCCCTCGAAGGTGAGCTGGTACCCCTCGTACTGGATCGTCTTGCGTTCGATCAGCTCGCGGTCGAGACACCGGTCGATCCGGTAGTCGACCTCCTCGCGCGTCAGGTCGGCGTAGTCGGGGATCTTGTCCCGTCGGACCCACTCGGAGAAGCGCATCCCCTGCTCGACGCCCGAGAGGAGATAGAAGTCCTCGGGATCGAGCTCGGCCATGTCGCTGGCGACGTTTCGAACCATACGCGTCCCTACTCCGGGGATTCGTAAAAGGGACGCGCGTTCGGTGAGCGGCGAGATAAATCACATTGCGCGATATCAAATCGGCGATCAGCGGGATCGGGCGGTCGCGACCCGTCGAACGCAACCGCTTTCGGACGGGGCGCCGACGTGGGGCGTATGCACGCGGACGGAGCGCAAGACGGGGGCGGTGGCCGGTCGCGAAGCGCGAGCGAGAGGCGATCGCGGAACGCGGGTGGTGGACGGTGAGCGCGCCGGACGGCGACTGGCGACTGATCCGAGAGGAGCCGCGGCCGGGGCCGATGCAGATGGCGCTCGACGAGGTCGCGGCGGAGACGGCGGCCGCGGGCGGTCCGGCCACCGTTCGAACGTACCGGTGGGACCCGAGCTGTCTCACGCTCGGCTACCGACAGGACCCGGCGACCGTCGACTGGGAGTCCTGCGATCGCGAGGGGATCGACGTGACCCGTCGCCAGACCGGCGGCGGCGGGATCTACCACGACACGTACGGCGACGTGGCCTACTCGATCGCCGTTCCGGCCGCCGACGTGCCGGGCGAACTGCTCGACTGCTACCACCTGCTCTGTGAGCCCGTCCTCGACGCGTTCGATCGGCTCGGAATCGACGCGGGCTACGTCGAGGAGTCGATGCCGGAGCTGTACCACCCGGCCTGTTACCTCCGTGAGCTTCACCCGGCGCACGACGTGGTCGCCGGCGGAGCGGACGGCGGCGACGATCGCCGACGGAAGATCGCCGGTAACGCCCAGTACCGGAAGCGGGACGCCGTGATCCAGCACGGCTCGCTGACGTTCTCGGTCGAGGCCGAGCGCCACCTCGAAACGTTTGCGGACCCGGCGGTGACGCCCGCCGAGTTCCGGGACCGAGTCGCCGGAATGGGCGAACTCGCCGGTGTCGATCGAGAGGAGGCGGTGGCGGCGGTGGAGACGGCGCTCGCCGCGTGGGTGGCCGGAGAGGGCGGTGAGAGAGAGGGAGTCACCATCGACCGCAACGGCTCGTGGACCGACGCGGAGCTCCGGCGCGCGGAGGAACTCGTCGAGACGAAGTACCGCGACGAGGAGTGGGTCCGGACGCGACCCGGGCGCGACTCGTCGTAACCGATCGAGGTCCGCTTCAGAACCCGAACGTATCGGGGTCTTCGACGTCGAGGCGGTCCCGGACGGACTCGTAGATCTCGTCGACGGGGGGCACGTCGCGCGTCGGGTCGAGCCAGTGCTGGCTGAGCCACCGGTACCGCACGGTCCGGTTCTGGTCGAGGAGGAAGCAGGACCGGCGCGAGCGCTTCGCGATCCCGAGCGCGCGGTACACCACGTCGAAGGCGGCGGCGATCTCGAGGTCGGGGTCAGAGAACATCGGGAAGGTGAGGTCGAGGCGGTCGATGAACCGCCGGTGGAGTCCGACGCCCGACTTGCTGACGCCGACGACCTGCACCGCGTCGCCGGAGGCGAACCAGTCGAAGTCGCGGAACGCGCACCACTGCTCGACGCAGTCCGGGCTGAAGTCGGCGGTGTAGAAACACAGCAGCACGGGGCCGTCGGTGAGCAGGTCGTCGAGGGCGACGGACTCGACCTCGCCGTCGGGAGTGACGAGGTCCCCGGAGACGTTCGGAGCGCGCTCTCCGACCGCGAGGCCGGGATCGTCGGTCATGGGCGGTGAGATACCGCCTGACGTGAAAAGTCGCGCGGTTTTCGAAGGGGCTTTTTCCGGCGCTCGCGTGGGAACGGTATGAGTCTCAAGGTCGGCGCGCACGTCTCGATCGCTGGCGGCGTGGACAACGCGGTCGGGAACCAGGTGGAGGTCGGCGGCAACTGCGGACAGATATTCACCCACTCCCCGCAGGTGTGGCAGGACCCGAACATCGGCGACGAGGAGGCCGAGCGGTTCCGCGAGGGCACCGAACGCGACCTAGAGGGGCCGTGGGTGATCCACACCTCCTACCTCGTCAACCTCTGTACCCCGAAAGACGGGCTCCGCGAGAAGTCGCTCGACTCGATGCAGAAGGAGGTCGACGCGGCCGACACGCTCGGAATCCCGTACGTCAACGTCCACCTCGGCGCGCACACGGGGGCGGGCGTCGAGGGGGGGCTCGACAACGCGGCGTCGGTGATCGACGACATCGACGTGCCCGACGGCGTCACGATCCTGATCGAGAGCGACGCGGGCGCGGGCACGAAGCTCGGCGGGGAGTTCGAGCACTTGGCGGGGATCATCGACCGCACGGAGACGGACATCGACGTCTGCGTCGACACCGCCCACGCGTTCGCGGCGGGGTACGACCTCTCGACGCCCGAGGCGGTCGATCAGACGGTCGCGGAGTTCGACGACGTGGTCGGGTTGGAACACCTCAAGTACGTCCACCTCAACGACTCGAAACACGCCTGCGGCACCAACAAGGACGAGCACGCGCACATCGGCGAAGGGCTCATCGGCGAAGCCGGGATGGAACGGTTCCTCAACCACCCGGATCTGGCGGACGTGCCGCTCGCGCTGGAGACGCCGACCGAGGACGGGAAGAGCTTCGCGTGGAACATCGATCGCGTCCGCGAGCTGCGGGCGGAGTGAGCTCTGGCTGAGTGAGCTCTGGCTGAGTGACCCCTCTCCGATTATACCGCCACGGGAGCGAGCGCGGCGGATCCGTTGATTCAGTTAAAAGCGTCCGACGCGCCTTTATATGGCGGGAGCCGTGATCCACGGATATGACCACCACTGAGGCGCTGCTCATCGGTCGTCGACGCCGGTTGGCCCTCACGATGGTCGGGGGGTTCGCCGGTCTCGTGGCGCTGGCGCTGGCGGTCGCGGTCGTCGCCGACCTCGCTGACATTCAGGCCGCGGCGGCGGTGACGGACCGCCTCGTCCCGCTGTTGGTGTTTTACGCTCCGGCGCCGATCGCGGCCGCCGGCGCGTACGCGCGCTGCGGAGGGCCGGCGTGTCTGACGGTGGGCGTCGTGCCCGCGCTCGTGTTCGCCGCGCTCGTGGTCGTCGGCACCGTGTTCGGCGTTCCCGGCGTGGGCGGCGGCGACGCGCCGCTGAGCGGAGTGACGATGTCGTTCGCGCTCGTCGGGCTGAGCGGGGCGTTCGTCGGCTACTGCGCCGGGGTCACCGCCGCGCTCCTCGCGGACCTGGCGGGGGTCGGCGGCGACGGCGAGGGTGGCGGCGGCGACGGCGAGGGTGGCGGCGGCGACAGCGAGGGTGGCGGCGGCGAGGCGGAGTGAGACGGACGACGCGGAGTGAGGCGACGACGGCGACGACGACCGAGTTCCGTACCGTTTATTTCTCCTGCGCCGAACGCGGGAGCGTGCGACGTTTCTCCGCGGACTACCTCGAACACACCCGCCGCGGGATGTGGGCCGACGGCCGGGAGGCCCTCGCGGACCTCGACCTGTCGAGCCGCCGCCACGTCCTCGACGCCGGCTGCGGCACCGGCGAACTGACCCGCGTCCTCGACTCGGAGGCGGGCCCCGACGCGACCGTGATCGGCGTCGACGCGGACCCCGAACTGCTGCGAGTCGCCCGGGCGGAAACGGGGCTCCCGTACGTCGTCGGCGACGCGACGCGGCTCCCCCTCCCGAACGACGCCGTCGACCTCGCGGTCTGTCAGGCCCTCCTCATCAACCTCCCTGACCCGGCCGCCGCGGTCCGAGAGTTCTCGCGGGTCTCCTCAGACATCGTCGCTGCGATCGAACCCGACAACGCCGACGTGACGGTCACCTCCACCGTCGACGCCGAGGAGCGCCTGGAGCGCGAGGCGCGGGAGGCGTACCTGCGGGGGGTCGACACCGACGTGGCGCTCGGCGACCGCGTCCGCGACGCGTTCGCGGCGGCGGGGCTCGACGACGTGCGGACTCGGCGCTACGTCCACGAGAAGCGGGTCGCGGCGCCGTACGCGGAGCCGGCGTTGACCGCCGCGGCGCGGAAGGCCTCGGGCGCGGGGCTGGCCGACCACCGCGAGGAGCTGATCGCGGCGACCTCCGAGGCCGCGTACGACGACCTGCGGCGGCGCTGGCGGGAGATGGGTCGCGAGGTGGTCGACGCGATCGGAGCCGAGGAGTACGAGCGCGTCGAGCGCGTCCCCTTCGACGTGACCGTGGGACGGGTGGCGTAGGGATCGGCGAGCGGCCCGCGACCCGCGAGCGCGACGGGGAGACCGCCGGCAGTCAGTACTCCGCCAATCCGGCCTCGATCCGGTCGAATCCCTCTTCGAGCCGGTCGACGGAGTTGGCGAAGGAGAGCCGGAGCCGCCCGGGGGCCGTGTCGCCGAAGCCGTCACCGGGGGCGAGCACGACGCCGTGCTCCCGGAGGAGGTGCTTCGCGACGTCGACGGCGGGGGCGTCGATCCCGGGGTCGAGGAAGGCGTAGAACGCGCCCTCGGGGCGGGGAGCGGAGAGCCCGTCGATGGCGTCGATCCGGTCGGCGACGAGGTCGCGACGCTCCTCGAACGCCCGATACATCTCCTGGAACGGCTCCTGCGGCCTGGTCAGGGCGGCGATCGCGGCGTGCTGTGAGACGCTCGGCGCGCAGGCGGTGGTCGACTCGCGGACCGTCACCACCTCGTCGAGCACGTGCCGGTCGCCCGCGAGCCAGCCGAGCCGCCATCCGGTCATCGCGTACCGCTTCGAGCAGGAGCCGACCGTCAGCACGTGGTCCGGGTGGTCGGTGTACGCGGCGATACCCTCGACGGGACCGTCGTAGGTGAGCCCGAGGTACACCTCGTCCGCGATCACGTAGGCGTCGTGGTCGGCGGCGGCCTCGACGACCGCCCGACACTCGTCGGGGTCGAAGACGCGACCGGTGGGGTTCGAGGGCGTCGTGAGCACGACCGCCGCGGTGTCGTCGCTCATCGCGTCGATCACGCGGTCGGCGTCGAGAGCGAACCCCGTCTCGGCGGGCATCGGGACCTCGCGAAACCTCCCGTCGGCGAGCGTCGCCTGCGTCTCGTAGTTGGGCCACGTCGGCCCCGGAACGAGCAGCTCCTCGTCGGGCGACACCGTCGCGAGGACCGCCAGGTGGAGCGCCTCCATCCCGCCGACGGTGACGACGACTTCGTCGGGGTCGTGTTCGACGCCGTACTCGTCGGCGAGCGTGTCGCTGATGGCCCGCCGGCACTCCGGGAGCCCCGCGTTCGAGGTGTAATGCGTCGCGCCGTCGCGGGCGGCGCTCGCGGCCGCGTCGATCACGTGCTCGGGCGTGTCGAAGTCGGGTTCGCCGACCTCCAACCTGACGAGGTCACCGTCGTGACGCTGCGCGAGGTCGAACATCACGCGGATCCGCGAGCGCTCCGCTCGCCGGACCCGATTGGTGGGTGTTGGCATACCGTCCACACGGCGAACTCGCTCAAAAACCGTCCGGTGGCGGTCAACCCCGGGCAGCGGGCGCTCGCCCGGCGCGCACCGGGGAGACGAGCACCGAGTTAGACCATATCTCCGCGCACCGACGATCCCTCCTGCTCGGCGCGCCGCCGCTTGAGCACGTCGGCCGCCTCGTTGGCCACGTCCTCGTCGGCGCCGAGCATACCGAGCGCGGCCGGGAGCGTCGGCATCGCGAGGGAGGCCTCGCGCAGCCGGTCGAACGCCTCCTCGTCGCGGGTGCCGTCGACCCACAGGCAGACGCCGCGCGGGTCGAGCACCTCCTCGTAGGCGTCGCGGGCGAGCGCGCCCTTCAGGCGCTGGCGCACGTTGTCCTCGAAGCTCGCGTTGCACACTTCGAGGTGGATCGGCTCCTCATCGCCAATGAGCTCGGCCGCGAGGCATTTCTCGGGCGCGGCGTACCCGTTGTCGCTCGCGCGCACGCGGTCCGGGTGCGCCTCGGCCCACTCGGCGCGGACGGAGGTACCGACGCCCTTGACGCCGTACTCGGCCGCGAACTCGGCGGCGGCCTCGCGATCGCCGCCCATGATCACGTCCTTGGTGACGTACACGTCGAGCCGCTCGACGGGGTCGAGCCCGAGCGCCACGTCGCCGAACGCCCACACCTCGCGGACGGGGACCGGCATGGTCTCGCGTTCGACGCGGTCGACGAGGGTCTCCAGCCGGGCGACGGCCTGCTCGCGGTCCATTACGCGACCGTAGGCGAGTCGCGGGCAAACCGGTTTCGCTCGGGGGGGGGGTCTCAGACCTCGGCGAGTCGCTCGGCGACCGACTCCCAGTGACCCCCCTTCCAGAACCAGCGGCCGCAGTCGCGACAGCGCCACGCGGGACGGCGATCGTTTGGCACGTACTCCGGCGGATCCGCGTCGTCCCCGTCGTCCCCGCCCTCCGAGTCGACCCGCTCGACGCGCCCGTTGCAGGCGCCACAGCGGGTCGGCTCGTCGGCGAGTGCGACGGGGTAACCCGCGGCGGCGAGCTCGCGGAGCTGGTCGAGCACGTCGCGCTCGGTGAGGAGGACCGCGTCGGCGGCGCGGGCGGCGAGCTCGCGGTCGCGGGTGATCAGGGTCCGCTCCTCATCCGCGGCCAGCGACAGGAGCCGGTCGTCGTCCTCGATCCCGCGGTCGAGCGCGTAGGCGGCGTCGTAGCCGCACATCCGGAGGTAGGTGGCGAGTTTGCCACACATCACGTCGAGGAGAACGCGAGGGGTCTCCCCGTCGGCGGTCGGTTCGTCGTCGTCGGCCGAACCCTCGGTCGGCATCAGTCGTCGAGGAACTCCCGGATCTCGTCGGGCGACCGCGCGTTGAGCACGTCGGCGGCCTCGGCCCAGCCGCGCCGGGCGGTGTGGGCCCCGTACCGGACGTTGTCGAGCTCGCGGGGCGCGTGCGCGTCGGTATTGACGGCGATCGTCGCGCCCGCGTCGATCGCGGCCCGGACCGCGTCGCCGTCGGCGTCGAGCCGGGCCGGGTTCGCGTTCACCTCGATCGCGGTGCCGGCGGCCGCGGCCGCCTCGACCACGGCCTCCACGTCGGGGGCGAGACCGGGGCGACTGTTGATGATCCGCCCCGTCGGGTGGCCGAGGACGTCGACGTGGGGGTGTTCGACCGCCCGGATCAGCCGCTCCGTGGCGGCGTCGGAGTCCTGCCCCAGCGCGGAGTGCGGCGAGGCGACGACCAGATCGAGGTCGGCGAGGGTGTCGTCGTCGGTGGTGATCGCCCCCTCGGCGTCGATGTTGGCCTCGATCCCGTGGAGGACCTCGACGTCGGCGTCGACGGCGTCACTGGCTTCGTCGACGGCCTCCGCCTGCTCAGCGATCTCGGCCTCGCCGAGCCCGGTGTTCCCGAATATCCCCGGTCCGGCGGCGTGATCGGTGACCGCGTGCACGTCGTAGCTGCGCTCCGCGGCCGCCCCGATCATCTCCGCGATCGAGAAGCTCCCGTCCGACCAGTCGGTGTGGGTGTGGAGGTCGCCGCGGAGGTCGGCGGTCTCGACGAGGTCTGGGAGATCCCCCGCCGCGGCCGCCGCGACCTCGCCGTTGTCCTCTCGGAGTTCGGGCGGGACGGGGTCCATGTCGAGCGCCTCGTAGACGCCGTCCTCGCTCGCGCCCGCGACGCGCTCGCCGACCCGCTGGCCGGCGTCGGGGTCGTCGACGCCGCTCACGTCGAACAGGCCGTACTCGTTGAGCTTCAGGTCGCGGTCGAGCGCGCGGTTGCGCACCGCGACGTTGTGGGCGCGCGAGCCGGTGAAGTACTGGAGCGCCGACCCGAACTCCTCGCCGTCGACGATCCGGAGGTCGACCCGAGTGCCGCTCGCGCGGACGCTCGCCTTCCCGGTGCCGGCCTCGATCGTCGCGTCGGCCTCGGGCCAGTCGGTGAACGCCTCGACGATCGGCTCGCGCTCCCGGCTGGCGACGAGCAGGTCGACGTCGCCGATGGTGTCCTTCCAGCGCCGGATCGAGCCGCAGACCTCGGCCTCGGCGACCGCGTCGAGGTCGGCGAGGTACGACAGGGCGGCGTCCGCGACCGGGCGCGCGTCGCCGAGCCTGGTGCGCTCCCGAGCCTCGCGCGCGAACGGGATGTTGTCGAGGATGTTCTGCTCGGTCGTGGCGCCGAATCCGGAGACCTCGCGGATTTTCTCCCCCTCGGCCGCTTTCTCCAGCTCGTCGAGGGTAGTGACACCGAGCGCCTCGTAAAGGCTCCCGACGGTCTTCGGCCCGACGCCCTCGACCGCTGTCAGCGCCTCGATGTCGGCGGGCAGCTCCTCGCGGAGGTCCTCCAGCTCCGCGATCGATCCGGTCTCGAAGTACTCGACGATCTTCGAGGCGATCGCGTCGCCGACGCGGTCGATCTCGGCGACCGCGTCCTCCCCCTCCCCCGCGAGGTTCTCGATCGGCGCGGTGTGCTCGCGGACGTTCTCCGCGGCGCGGCGGTAGGCGGTCGGCTTGTACTCGACGCCGGTCGCTTCGAGCCGGTCGGCGAACTCCTCTAAGAGGGCGGCGACCTCGTCGTTGCGGCTCATTGGGTGAGGGTTCGGTCGGACGGTACTAATAAGTGAGAGCGATCGTCGCGGCCCTCGGCGTTTCCGCGATCGATGGGCAAGGCACTTGTCCGATCGCGCGGATCCGCCGTTCATGCCCTCCCCGCTCGCCGCCCTCTCCGGGCTCGTCGCCGGTCTCCTCGATCGCTCGCGCGCCGGCTTCCGGCGACTCAAGCCGGGGGGTGGCGGCCTCGCGGTCGGCGTCGTCGTGGTCGTCACCCTCGCGACGACCTTCGGGGTCGTCGCGCTGGGAGCCGCCTTCGACGCGACGATCGACCGCGAGGTGACGGTCGACAATCCGGACCGCCCGCCGGAGTCGACCTGCGAGGCGTTCGGCGATGACGACGGGAACGGCGTCTTGGCCGAGCAGTGCGACCGGCCCGAACGGGTCGACGTGGACGTGGGCGAAGAGCTGCGGAGCGCGGTGGGCGGCTACGTCGGCTACGCGCTGATCGGGGTACCGATCTGGTGGGCGGTCTTCGCGCTCGCGCTCCACGGCGGGGCGCGCCTCGCCGGCGGCGCCGGCTCCGTCGGCGACTCGTTCGGGATCGCGGCGTGGGCGATGGCCGCAGAGCTGGCCCGACTGGTCGCCGGGCTCGCCGCGATCTGGTACGCGCTCGCGACGACGACGGTTGACGGGACCACGCTGGAGGCGATCGCGAACGAGATCGTCGCGGCCATCTCCGCGATGCAGGGGCCGCTTCTCGCCGCCTCCGCGGTCGTGATCGCGGTCCAGTGGGTCGTGGTCGTCGGCGGGCTGGAGGCGTACCACGACCTCGACCGGGGCGTCGCCGGCGCGGTCGCGGGCGTCTTCGCGCTGCTCGGGCTGCTGCTCGCGGCGGCGTGAGGGCCGGTGGCGGAAGGGCCGGCGGCGTGACGGCCCGCGACGACCCGGCTCCGCTGTCGCCTCGTGGGCGTCCGCGGATTCGGGAGTTTTTAACCCGGTCGGCGACCCTCATCCGACATGATCCTGTCGGACGCGGACATCCTCGACCGCCTCGCGGACGGGGACCTGGTGGTCGAGCCGCTCGACGACGTCGACCAGCAGGTCCAGCCCGCGAGCGTCGACCTGCGGCTCGGCGAGCGCTTCCTGGAGTTCCAGCGCACGAACATCCCCTGTATCCACCCGACCGAGGCCGACGAGGTCGGCGACTACGTCACGGAGACGCGGGTGCCCGAGGGCGAGGAGTTCATCCTCCACCCCGGCGACTTCGTGCTCGGGACGACGACCGAGCGCGTCGAGATCCCGCCGGACCTGCTCGCGACCGTGCAGGGGCGGTCGTCGCTCGGGCGGCTCGCGATCGTCATCCACGCCACCGCGGGGATCGTCGATCCGGGATACAAGGGCCAGATCACGCTCGAACTGTCGAACCTCGGCACCGCGCCCGTGGCGCTCACGCCCGGGATGCGCGTCTCGCAGCTCATCTTCACGGAGCTCAAGTCGCCCGCGAACCGCCCGTACGGCGTCGAGCGCGGCTCGAAGTACCAGGACCAGGACGGCCCGCAGGCCTCCCGGATCGGCTCCGACCCGGAGTTCGACGGGGACGGGCACGAGGCGGAGGGGGAGGCCGAGGCGGACGCCGAGAACGCGGAGGGCGATCGATGAGGTTCATCGAAGAGGTCGTCGTCGACGAGTTCCTCCCGACGGTGCGCTCGATGCTGGCGGAGGACCTCCGCGAGCGCGGCTTCACCCAGCGCGAGGTCGCCGACGCGCTCGGCATCTCGCAGTCGGCCGTCTCGAAGTACGCCCACGGCGACGTGGCCCGCCACGACCGGATCGTCGCCGACGAGCGCGTCCGAGAGCTCGTGGAGCGCGTGGGCGAGGGGCTCGCCGCGGGGGAGATGACCCCGGTCGCGGCGCTCGTCGAGATCGAGGTGCTGATCCGCCGGCTGGAGGAGGGGGACCTCCTCGCGGACCTCCACGAGGAGGCGATGCCCGCGCTCGCCGACGCCGAGGTGGAGTTCTCGGTCCACGACCCGGACAGCGGGCTCCGCGAGCGCGAGCGCGTCCTCTCGTCGGTCCGGCGCGGGCTCCGGACCCTGACGAACGCCTCCGGCTTCGCCGGGCTCATCCCGAACGTCGGTGCAAACGTCGCCGAGTGTCTCGACGACGCCCGGACGATCGACGACGTGGCGGCCGTTCCCGGTCGCCTCGTCGACGTGAAGGGGCAGGCGATGGTGCCGGGCGAGCCCGAGTTCGGCGTGAGCGAGCACGTCGCGACGGTCCTGCTCGCCGCGCGCGAGGCGGGCGCGACCGCCCGCGGCGCGGTGAACGTGCGGTACGCGCCCGAGACCGTCGAGGCGCTCGCTACCGACCATCCGACGGCGGAGTTCGACCCCGAGCGCCCGACGAGCGAGGCGGTCGCCGACGCGGTCGCCGACGCCGGTCCGAACGACACGCTCGTCCTCTATCAGACCGGTGCGGTCGGCATCGAGCCGATCGTGTACGTCCTCGCACCGACCGCGTCGGAGGCGGCCGCGATCGTCCGCGCGATCGTGTAGGGAGTCGAAACGGGTCGACGCGTCGGCGAGACGAACGGACCGACGCGTCGGCGAGACGCAACGGGTCGACGCATTTCGCTCCCTTCGCGGTCCGTGGCCGACCTTCATTATCGTGCCCGTCCAACGTCACGTATGACCGGCCCCGACGCGGTCCAGATGGAGGACGACGAGCGCGACGAGTTCCTCGGGCGATCCGGGACGGGAGTTCTCTCCCTGTCGACGGCCGGCGACGACCCCCCGCACTCGGTCCCGGTGTCGTACGGGTACGACCCGGTCGATGAGGTGTTTTATTTCCGGCTCGCCGTCGGGGGAGAGAGCGGAAAGGCGAACCCCACCGACCGCGGAGTCACGTTCGTCACCTACGGCGAACGCGACGGGCGGTGGAAGAGCGTGGCGGCAAGCGGTCGGTTGGTGTCGACGACCGACGAGTCGCTTTCCACGGAGTCGCTCGCCGGGCTCGAACGGACGAAGCAGATACCGATAGTCGACATCTTCGGCGAGCCGACGAGTCAGGTGGAGTTCCAGTTTTACCGGCTCGATCCGGACCGGCTCACCGGCCGCGTCGAACGGTCGATGGGCCCTTGAGTCACCTCCCCTGACCGGTTTCGAGAGGGGCGTGCGAACACCGTTCTGTCGATCGGGCATGACTTCCCGGTGACGCGATCGGTCCGTCTCGATCTCACCCGAAAATCAGCGGGCTTTAGGCCCGTATCCACGACACTTCGATACACACCACATGAGCCACGACGACTTCCCCACCGACGACCCGGCGGTGGTGACCTGTGGACTGCCGTACGCCAACGGCGACCTCCACATCGGCCACCTCCGCACCTACGTCGGCGGCGACGTGTACCGGCGCGCGCTCGAACGACTCGGCCAGGAGACCGCGTTCGTCTCCGGCTCCGACATGCACGGTACGCCCGTCGCGGTCAACGCCGAGCAGGAGGGGGTCTCTCCCGAGCGGTTCGCGCTCGACTGGCACGAGCGGTACGCCGCGACGTTCCCGAAGTTCAACGTCGAGTTCGACAACTACGGCCACACCCACGACGAGACAAACACGGAGGTGACCCAACGGCTGGTGCGCGACCTCGACGAGGGCGGTCACCTCTACGAGAAGGAGATCATGGTCGCGTACGACCCCGTCGACGACCAGTACCTCCCGGACCGGTACGTCGAGGGGACCTGCCCGTACTGCGGCGCGCACGCCCGCGGCGACGAGTGCGACGAGGGGTGCCAGCGCCACCTCGAACCGGGCGAGGTCGAGGACCCCGAGTCGACGATCACGGGCAACCCCGCCGAGTACCGCGAGCGTACCCACAAGTTCTTCGAGGTCTCCGAGTTTTCCGAGTACCTCTCCGACTTCCTCGACCGGCTGGAGGGGACCTCGAACGCCCGGAACCAGCCCCGCGAGTGGATCGAACAGGGGTTACAGGACTGGTGTATCACCCGCGACATGGACTGGGGGATCGACCTGCCCGACGAGAACCCGCAGGACCTCGTGCTGTACGTCTGGGTCGACGCCCCGATCGAGTACATATCCTCGACGAAGCAGTACTCCGAGCGCGTCGGCGCCGACGCGTTCGACTGGGAGGCCGCGTGGAAGGAGGGCGCGAGCGACGCCCACCCCGAGGGCGGCGAGATCGTCCACGTGATCGGTCGCGACATCATCCAGCACCACACGATCTTCTGGCCCGCGATGCTGGAGGCGACGGACCACACCGAGCCGCGCGCCGTGATGGCCAGCGGGTTCGTCACCCTCGGCGGAAAGGGGTTCTCCACGAGCCGCGACCGCGCGGTCTGGGCCGACGAGTACCTCGACGAGGGGTTCCACCCCGACCCGCTGCGCTACTACCTCGCGACCAACGGCGGGTTCCAGCAGGACGTGGACTTCTCGTGGGAGAAGTTCCGCGACCGCGTCAACACCGAGCTGGTGGGCACGGTCGGCAACTTCCTCTACCGCTCGCTCCTCTTCGCCCACCGCAACTACGAGGACGCCCCCATCGCGGACGCGACGAGCGACGAGGTCGCCGAGCGGATCGACGAGGCGATCGCGGTGTTCGAGGCCGCCGTCAACGACTACTCCGTGCGCGCGGTCGGCGACGCCGTCACCGACCTGGCGCGGTTCGGCAACGAGTACATCCAGCGCAGCGAGCCGTGGAAGCTCGTGGACGACGACCCCGAGGAGGCGGCGCAGGTCATCCACGACTGCGTCGCGATCGCGAAGGCGATCGCCGTCCTCTTCGAGCCGATCGCGCCGGAGAAGGCCGAGGACCTCTGGGACCAGCTCGGCGAGGACGGCTCGGTCCACGATGTCACCGTCGAGACGGCCCGCGAGGGGCCCGCCGGCGACCTCGCGGAGCCGACGGAGCTGTTCGCGCAGATCGAAGACGAGCGCGTCGAGGCGCTGAACGAGAAGCTGGAGGCGCGCGTCGCCGAGGCGGCGGACGGCAAGACGGACGACGCCGGGGAGGAGGAAGCCGAAAGCGACGACGGCGAGAGCGACACCACCGACGACGCGACTGACGACACCGACGACGCGACTGACGACACCGACGACATGACCGATATCGAACCCCTCAGCGACGACCGCATCGGTTTCGACGACTTCCAGGAGCTCGACATCCGGATCGGCCGGATCGAGGAGGCCGAAGGCATCGAGGGCGCCGACGACCTCCTGAAGCTCCGCGTCGACCTCGGCGCCGAGACCCGGACGATCGTCGCGGGGCTCAAGCAGCTCCACGACGTCGACGAGCTGCCCGGCACGAAGGTCGTCGTGCTCGCGAACATGGAGAAGGCGGAGCTGTTCGGCGTCCAGTCGAACGGCATGGTGCTCGCGGCCGGCGAGGAGGCCGACCTCCTCACCACCTACGAGGACGCCGGGCCGGGCACGAAGGTGAAGTAGGCGGGACTCCGGAGAAATCGGCCCGCCTCGCCCCGATCAGGCGGGATCGGTCTGGCGGTTCGCCCGCGCGGCGAGCGTCAGGAACGCGATCACGCCGAGAACGAGGATCACGAGCGGGAGCGCCGAGGCGTCCGGGGTCCCGGAATAGACCAAGACCGCCACCGGGGTGACGCTGAGCCCGAAGGCCCCGACCGCGTAGCCGGCTCGGTCCGAGCGATCGGTGAACTCGAAGGCGCTCCCGAGCAGCGCCGCGTCGAACGCGAGGTAGAAGTAGCTCGCGCCGGCGTACATCGTCGCGACCGCCGTCGCGACGAACGGGTCGGGAGCGATGAAGGCGTAGACGCCGGCCGCGACCGAGAGGCCGCAGACCGCGGCCAGCGGGAGGTCCGTCTGCATGGCCTCGGATCGCGGCGTCTACGGGATAAACCCACGCGTCTGACCGCCTGCCTCAGGCGTCGAGCACTTCGATCAGGTTCCCTTCCGGGTCCCTGACGAACAGGATCGTCGTCCCGGTCTCGGTCGTCCGCGGCGGACTCAGCGTCTCCACGTCGTCGTCGAGATCGGCGTAGAACGCCTCCACGTCGTCGACGGAGAGACCGAGGTGCATGGCTCCCTGACGGTTCAGTTCGGGGGTCTCGTCTGAGTCGGCGGCGGGGTCGTACGCGACGAGTTCGACGATCGCGCCGTCGGCGTCGAGATGCGCGAACTCGGCCGACGCGTCCTCGACGGCGACCGCCTCGGCGAAGGCGTCGCCGCCGACAGCGAACTCGGTCAGGCGGTCGAGGCCGAACGTCTCGGTGTAGAAGTCGACGGCGCGATCGAGGTCTTCGACGGTGATTCCGACGTGGTGAGCGGTTGGATCGGACACGGTCCGTGGATCGCCCGTGGGCGAGAAAACGGTGTCGACCCTCGTACGTGAGAGATTGAACAGTGGCTGATGGTGACTTTGCGATGAAGACCTCCAAAGCCCCAGCCGCGACGACTCGCGCGACTCGTTGCGCGCTTCGGTCGCTCACTTCGTTCGCTCCCTGCAGTTCTTACGTCGTCGAGCTTCGTCCTCGCGGCTGCCCCTTTGAGTCCCACCCACCCGCGACCGCACGGCACCTCACGCCTCCCCAGCCTCGTCAGTCGCCCTCCGCGCTGCTTCGGGCGACTGACTCCCTCGCACCGTCGGTTCGCGGCCCTTCGGGCCGCTCACCGGGGCGCGCCACCGCACCGCCGCGTTCATTTATAAATCGCTCTCGCCGGAAACTCGTCGATCGACGACCAGCGGCGACCGAGCAGTCCCGTCCGTTTTTAAGCGTCACCGGGGAACCCACGGGCGATGAGACTCGGCCGGATCAGGGAGTACGACGTGCTCGTCCTCACGGCCCTGATCTGGTTTCTCGGGAAGTTCGTGCGGTACGCGTTCCCGCCGCTGTTCGAGTCCCTGCAGGCGAGCTACGGGGTGAGCAACACGGCTGTCGGCGCGACGTTCTCGGGGTTCATGGCCGTCTACGCCGCCCTCCAGTTCCCGAGCGGGGCGATCGCCGACCGCGTCGGAGCGGTCCGAGTGATCGCGTTGGGCGCGGTCGTGGCCGGCGTCGGCTCCCTCGCGCTGTTGTTCGACACCCCCTTCGCGGTGCTAGCGGGGGCGATGCTCGTGATCGGCGCGGGGACGGGCGCGCACAAGACGGTCGCGGTGCGGCTGCTCTCGCGGGTGTACCCGGTCCGGACCGGGCGCGCCCTCGGCGCCCACGACACCTTCGGCGCGCTCGGCGGGGTGGCCGCGCCCGCGGCGGTCACGCTCGTCGTCGCCGCGCCGCCCGCGCTCGCCGCGCTCCTCTCGCGGCTCCCGGGCGCCCACTGGCGCGGCCTGTTCGTCGTCACCGGCGTCGTCGCGCTGGCGCTGGCGGCGGCCTTCTACCTCCGGGTCCCGGGCCGGCTTCCCACCGACGCGGACCGCGGACCGGATCGGGAAGCGCCCGACCCGAGAGCCCGCGACTACCTCGCGCTGTTCGAGGACCGCCGCCTCGCGGCGTTCGTGTTCGCGACGGTCGCCGCCTCGTTCGCGTACAACGGGGCCGTCGCCTTCCTCCCGCTGTACCTCTCTGAGGCGGCCGGGCTGTCGACCGCGACCGCGAACCTGCTGTACTCCGCGCTGTTCGCGGTCACCTTCGTCCAGCTCGTCTCCGGCGACGTCTCCGACCGGCTCGGCCGCTTCCCCGTGATGGTCGCGGCGCTCGGGCTCGCGGCGGCCGCCCTCGTCGGCGTCGTCGCCTTCGCCGGAACGGGAGGAGAAACGGGGGCGGGACCGATCGTCCTCGGCGCGTTCGTCGTCGCGTTCGGACTCGGGTCTCACGGCTTCCGCCCGGTCCGGGGCGCGTACCTGATCGATGCGCTCCCCGACCGGCTGGCCGGCGGGGGGCTCGGCGTGGTCCGCACCCTACTGATGGCGGCCGGCGCGCTCGCCCCCGCGACCGTGGGCGCCGTCGCGGACGCGTCCGGGTTCCGGCCCGCGTTCGGGCTGCTCGCCGGGGCCCTCGCACTCGCGGCGGTCGTGTCGGCGGGGTTGTGGGCGACCGAGTGAGCGGCGGATCGAGCCCCGGCGGAAGGAGCGGACCCGCCGGCGACCGAAACGACCATTCCCCGCGCGGACGACCTCCGCGTATGCACGTCGTCGTCAACGCGGCCCAGAGCGTCGACGGGAAGCTCGCGACGCGGCGCCGGGAGCAGCTCCGGATCTCGGGGCCGGAGGACTTCGACCGGGTGGACCGTGTCAGGGCGGCCGCGGACGCGGTGCTGGTCGGGGTCGGGACCGTCCTCGCGGACGACCCGCACCTCACGCTCGACGAGGAGGACCGGCGCGTCGAGCGCCTCCGGAACGGTCGCCCCGGCAACCCCGCCCGCGTCGTCGTCGACTCGGCCGGGCGGACGCCGACAGACGCCCGGATCCTCGACGACGCGGCGACGACCTACGTGCTCGTCTCCGGGGGCGCGCCGCCGGAGCGCCGCGAGGCCCTCGAGGGAGCCGGTGCCGAAGTTGTCGTGGTCGGCGCGGACGGCGACGACGCCGGCGAGGGGCACGTCGACCTCGCGGCGGGAATCGACGCGCTGGCGGAGCGGGGCGTCGATCGGCTGATGGTCGAGGGCGGCGGAGAGATCATCTACTCGTGTTTCGAAGTCGGGCTCGTCGACGAGCTTCACGTGTACGTGGGCTCGATGGTGATCGGGGGGCGCGACGCGCCGACGCTCGCCGACGGCGAGGGGTTCACCGAGTCGTTCCCGCGGCTCGATCTGGTCGACACCGAGCGGCTCGACGACGGGATCGTGCTCTCGTACGAGGTCGTCGACCGCGGGTCGTAGGCGGCGAGCGGGGAGCGGCGGGGCGATGCGTAGCGGTCGGTATGTGATCGATAATCACGGATCCGGGCGTAGACGGTCCATGCTACCGTCTTACACCCGAATCACCGAAGTCTTTATATGTCGGCCCGCGGTAGTATCTGTTACCAGAACGCCTCCGGCGCTGGTGGGATCGCACGCTGAAATGAACGGGAGCTCTTGTGTACGGCTCGACGCACGACGGCGAGCGCTCGCCATCCCCGGAGCGGTGATGGAGAGATAAAAAATGGTAACGAAAGAAGAAGTCATCGAACAGTACGATATCGAGGCGATGGACGAGGCGGACAACGTGGACCTTTCTGAGGACGACCTTGAGAACGGGTCGAAGGGTCAGCTCATCAAACGCGCCGGTCAGCTGCGAGACCGACGCAACGAGCTGAACCAGATGGCCTCCGAGCGCGCCTCCAAGCGCGACGACCTCAACGCGAAGACGCGCGAGAAGGTCGACGAGGCCCAGGAACACCGCGAGAAGCGCGACGAGCTCAACGAGCAGGTCCAGGAGCACAAGGACAAGCGCAACGAGCTCAACGCCGAGGCCAACGAGCTGTTCGACGAGGTCGAGGAGCTCAAATCGGACATGGAGCTCGGCTCCGGCAAGTCCATCGAGGAGCTCAAAGAGGAGATCGAGGACCTGGAGTTCCGCCAGCAGACGGAGGTCCTCGACGCCGAGGACGAGCGCGAGCTCATCGAGAAGATCGACGAGAAGCGCGAGAAGCTCGCCGAGAAGAAGGAGAAGGTCGACGACACCAGCGAGCTCGACGACCTCGTCGAGGAGGCCGAGGAGGTCCGTTCCGAGGCGTCCCAGCACCACCAGAAGGTGACGGAGCTCGCGGACAAGGCCCAGGAGCACCACAACCAGATGATCGAGGCCTACCGCGAGGCCGACGACATCCGCGACGAGGCCGACGAGATGCACGAGCTGTTCGTCGAGGCCCAGGAGGCCGCCGACCAGCACCACGAGGACTTCGTGCGCGTCCAGAAGCGCCTGCGCGAGCTCGACAAGGAAGAGGAGGAGGAGCGCAAGGACGAGCGCGCCGAGAAGCGCGAAGAGGAGAAGGAGGAGGCCGAGGAGATCTACCAGAAGTTCAAGGAGGGCGAGACCCTCGACACCGAGGACCTGATGAAGCTCCAGAAGACCGGCCTGCTGTAAGTCTCGGGTAAATAGACGTTTCTGCGGCTCTTTCGCGATGCGCCGAGCGTCGGCTCAGCGCGCGGTCACGCGCGGACACGCTGAGTCCGTGTCGCTGTGAGTCCGTGTCGCTGTGAGTCCGTGTCGCCGACGGATCGCGCCGGTTCCCGTCCGAGCGAAATCGCTTCGAAGCCGATCAGTCGGTGCGGGTCGGTTCCTCGTCGGAGACGAAGCGGTCGTACGCCGACGTGAACTCCGCGTCCGCTTCGGTCGCCTCCTCCCACGCGGTGAGCCCGCGTTCCGCGGCCGTCCCCGCGATCGAGTTGTCGAGGAAAAACGCGACGAGTCCACCGACGGCCATGCCCGTCGACCCGATGACGTAGAGCGTGTTCGCGACGACGTCGGCACCGAGGAGTGGGCCGAGCAGGAAGCTGTCGGCCAGCCCCTGTTGGAGGGCGGTCGCGCTCCCGACGCTCCGCAGGTACTCCGGGACGGCGAGTCCGGAGAAGAGCGCGATTCCGATGATGAAGATGTTACGCGACGAGTCGAGGTCGACGTACTTGAGGTTCGAGAGACCGACACCGACGATCTGGGCGAACATGGCGATGTAGAGACCGCCGATGATCGGGTTCGGGATGGTGGCGACGAGCTGTCCGAAGTAGCCGACGAACCCGACGAGGATCATGAGCGCGGCACCGATCTGGACGACGTACCGTGAGGCCACGCCGGTGAGACCGATCGCTCCGATGTTCTCGGAGTACGAGGTCGACCCGCCGGTTCCCATCACCCCGGAGAAGACGTTCATGAGTCCCTCCATGCCGATCCCGTGATTCATCCGTTCGCTGCTGGGTGCGCCCATGCCGGAGAGGCGGGCGACGGCGTGGTAATCGCCGATGGATTCGACGATCGAGGCGGCGATGCCGGCGAGCATGCCGATGACGAACGCGGGCGTAACGCTCGGGACGCCCCACTGAAGCGGATAAATGAGGTGGACCGGGTCGGCCGCGGCGACGCTCGCCAGGTCGACGTAACCGGGTGCGTCCGCTCCGAAGACGCCGAGGACCGACAGGGCCGCGGCGAGTATCCACGCGACCACGATACCGAGGAGGACCGGAAACAGCTGGAAGACCTTGGACTTCTCCCCGAAGTACTGCGAGAACAGAACGATGGTGACCAGCGTCAGACCGACGAGCCACCAGTTCTGATCGGTCGTCGTGATTTCGGGCGCGTTGAACAGTGACAGGCCGATGAGGACGATGACCGGCACGATGACGACCGGTGAGAGGTGTTTCCGCAACCGTCCGACGAGTCCGAGATAGCCGATCGCGACCTCGGCGAGCGCGGAGACGATGATCGCGCCCTGGAGTTGGAGTAGCGCCGCACGCCAGGCGACGATACCCTCCGGCGGGTTCGCCGTCACGACGCCGATGACCGCGAGCGCGGGCGCGAGCATCGAGAACGGTGCGCCCTGTACGATCGGGTAGCGGTTGCCGAACGTCGTCTGCGCGAGAGTCGCGATCCCCGAGACGACGAAGAACGTGCCGACGAAACGGGGAATGACTTCCTCGGGCATCCCCATCGCGCCGGCGAGGAGGAGGGGCACGGCGATGTTCGCGCCCACCATCGTGAGATAGTGCTGAGCGCCCAGAAGGAGCGACTTCCCGAGCGGCGGTCTGTCATCGATGCCGTACCGAACGAACGAGTCTCCGTCGTCGTTGCCTCCCATCCTTGTGGCGTCCATCGACACAGGGCTACAAAAATTCGGCCTTCGAGACGTGCCAGACGGGGGCTTCGGTCTCGCGATTCGGGACCGAGCCGGCCGAGACGCCGACGGGCGACGAGGTGTCCGCGAGCCGAGCCCTCGGGCGATCGGACCCGCGGCCCGGTCCCCGGCGACGTGCGGGTTCCGTCGCCGACAGTATATATAAACGGACGCACGCCCTACCGGCGGTATGGCAAGCGACGCGCGGTCGACCGGACGGAACCTCCTCGCGGCCGCCGTAGTCGGCGCGACGGCGACGATGGCTGGCAAACGGCTCATCGCCCGACTCACCCGCGGTCGATTCGGCGAGACCGAGGAGTACAACGCGGCGAAGGTGACGGTTTCGGGGACGATCACCCGCGACGCCGGCCGACCGTCCCCGCTCTCGGGACCGGGCGGGGCGACGGCCGACGACGTGGTCGAGCAGATCGAGGCGGCCGACGAGGACGAGGACGTGCAGGCGCTCGTCGTCGAGCTCAACACCCCCGGCGGCGAGGTGCTGCCGAGCGACGATATCCGGCGCGCGGCGGCCGACTTCGACGGTCCCACGCTGGCGTACGCCACCGACACCTGCGCGTCCGGCGGCTACTGGATCGCGAGCGGCTGCGACGAGCTGTGGGCGCGCGACGCGAGCCTCGTCGGCTCGATCGGCGTCGTCGGCTCTCGCCCGAACGCGGCCGGGCTGGCCGACAAGCTCGGCGTCTCTTACGAGCAGTTCACCGCCGGCGAGTACAAGGACGCCGGCGTCCCGCTCCGGGAGATCGAGGAGGACGAACGGGAGTACCTCCAGGGGATCATCGACGGCTACTACGAGCAGTTCGTCGAGACAGTCAGCGAGGGGCGAGACATGGACCCGGAGGCGATCCGGGAGACCGAGGCGCGGGTCTACCTCGGCAGCGACGCCGCCGAGATCGGGCTCGTCGACGAGCTCGGTACCGAGGACGACGTAGAAGACCGGCTCGGAGACCTGATCGACGCGGAGCCCGAGGTCCGCGAGTTCACGCCCGACCGCGGGCTCGCGGAGCGGCTGGGCATCGGGGCCGAGCGCGTCGCGTTCGCCGCCGGAAACGGCGTCGCGAGCGTGTTCGCGAGCGAGGGCGGCGACGTGGACGTCGAACTGCGGTAAGTAGGGCGGACGGGTCGCCGGAGCGCCGCGGCGAGCCGGAAGGGCCGCGCCGATCCCCCGGCGACGGGGAGCTTTTTATCCGGGCGGATCGAGTGTCGAAACGTGACGACGCTGGTCATCTGTATCGACCGATCCGGGGCGATCGGGCGGGCCACCAACGTCCCGATGCCGGTCGCCGGCTGGGAGGCGGTCCGCTCGCTCGTCACGGACGCCGGGCTGAGCGACCCGGAGGACGCCAGCGTCAACTGCCTGCTCGAATCGCTGCGGGTCGCCCGCGACCTCCGCGACGAGCGCGAGGAGGCGGTCGTCGCGGTCGTGTCGGCGGAAAGCGACAGCGCGGTCGGCGCCGACCGCTCGATCGCCGCCCAGCTCGACGACCTCGTCGACCGCTACGAGCCGCGGGCCGCGATCGTCGTCGTCGACTCCGCGGAGGACGAGCAGGTGCTCCCGATCGTCGAATCGCGGATGCCGGTCGACTCCGTCGACCGCGTGGTGGTCCGGCAGGCCCGCGACATCGAGTCGACCTACTACCTGCTGAAGCAGTTCCTCGCCGACGAGCAGCTCCGGTCGACGATCCTCGTCCCGTTCGGCGTGGCGCTGTTGCTGCTGCCGGCGCTGTTCTACTGGTTCACCGCCGCCGAGGCGGTCGCGGGCGTCGCCGGGCTGCTCGGGGCCGCGCTGCTGTACAAGGGCCTCGCGATCGACCGGTTCGTCGCGGGGATGCCGGAGCGGGTCCGCGAGGCGCTGTACGCCGGCCAAGTGTCGATCGTGACCTACGTGGTCGCCGGCGGACTCGCGCTGGTCGGGGGCTTCTTCGGGGTGCTCTCTGCGTCGGAGCTGAGCGAGGCCCCGGCGCTCGTGGGCGCGGTCGAGTTCGTCTACGCCGCGGTTCCGTGGTTCGCGGTCGCCGGCGTGACCGCGGCGGTCGGCCGGCTGCTCGACGAGCTGATCCGCGACGAGGGGATCCGGACGCCGTACCTCAACCTCCCGTTCGTCATCGCCGCGGTCGCCCTGGTCGTCCGCGGGTTCGCCGGCTACTTCCTGGCGCAGGAGGCGATCCTCGACCCGTTCGAGATAGCGGGTGTCGCCGTCACCCCGGTCCAACAGCTCGCGGCGTTCATCGTCGGCGGCATCGTGGTCTCGCTCGTCGGAGTGAAGCTCGCGAGCGACGTGGGCACGGAGACGCTGGAGGACGTGATCGACGCGGACCGGGACACCGACGGGGAGTGAGGCGGGGAGTGTCTCGCTGAGACGACCGCCCTCGTTTCTCGGGTCGCCCAGATCGATCGCGCCCTGTTCCCGCGGTCTCCTCGCGTCGACCGCGCTTCTTTAGTCGGTCGCGGGCGCGTGACTCGCCATGCAGGTTTACGGACTGATCGGGAACCCGGTCGGCCACTCGCTGTCGCCGCCGATGCACGAGGCCGGCTACGGGACGCTCGGGATCGACGCGCGCTACGTGACGTTCGAACCGAACCCCGACGACGCCGCCGCGGCGATCGAGGGGGCCGGCGCGCTCGGGGTCGCCGGGCTCAACGTCACGGTCCCGTTCAAGCGGGACGCGCTGGCGGCGGTCGACCCCGCGCCCCTCGCCGAGCGGATCGGCGCGGTCAACACGGTCGACTTCGGACCGGTCCGCGAGGGCGACGCCGACCGCCCCCGCGGCCACAACACCGACGCGGCGGGCGTGAAACGGGCGTTTTCTCATCACGATGTCGAACTGGACGGCCGAGACGGCGTCGTCGTCGGCGCCGGCGGCGCGGGGCGGGCGGCCGCGTTCGCGCTGGCAGACGCGGGCGCGGCGGTCCACGTCGCGAATCGCACCGCGGAGCGAGCCGTCGAGCTGGCCGAGGCGGTCCCGGGCGCGACGGGCGGCGGGCTCGACGACCTCGGCGACCGCGTCGCCGGCGCCGACGTGCTGGTCAACGCGACCAGCGTGGGGATGGACGACCCCGAGTCGACGCCGGTGCCCGCCGAGCACCTCCACGGCGACCTCGCCGTGCTCGACGCGGTGTACGCGCCGATCGAGACCCGGCTCCTGCGGGAGGCGGCCGACGCGGGCGCGACGACGGTCGACGGGGCGTGGATGCTGCTGTTCCAGGGCGTCGAGGCGTTCGAGATCTGGACCGGCGCCGACGCGCCGGTGGAGGCGATGAACGCGGCGCTGCGGGCGGAACTGGAGTGAGGAGCGAACGGTCGGAGACGGGCGAACCGCGACCGCGTCAGAAAAGCGTCGGGCTCGCGAGCAGGCCGGCGGCGACGACGAGCGCCACGGAGAGCCCGGCGGCGCCGTAGAAGAACGGCTTCGCGTCGCGGGCGGGTTCGCGGAGCTTCCCGGCGTCGACGCCGTCGAGGATCTTCCCGCTGCCGACCTCGACGAGGCCGGTGATCAGGAGCCAGAGGGCGATCATCGCCAACACGAGGTACCCGCGGGCGCTCCCCGTGAGCGACCCGAACGTGTACAGCGTGCCCGCCATGTGGCCGCCGGAGGCGAGGAACGCGACCGCGGCGATTCGGGTGATCCACCGGAGGCGACCGACGATAGAGCCGAGCGCGCCGCCGTCGATCTCGCCGCGGAGCGCGGGCGGAAGCACCGCCAGCGCGACGAACAACACGCCGCCGGTCCACAGCACCGCGAAGGCGACGTGGACCGACCACATGACCGGGTTGAGAGCGTCCATACCTCCCGTACGCGCCGGTGATCCTTATAAACCGGCGGGATCACCCGACGAGACGCGGTCGCCGGGTGACGAGGGGGTCGACGCCGACTGGAAGCGACGAGATGGCCCGGCGACGGCTTTTAAATATCCGACGTTCGTATCTTCCGGCGATGGCCCTACTGCAGAAGATCAAAGAGAAGCTCGGGTTCGGGAGCGGTCGCACCGAGCGCGAGGAGACGGACCCGGAAGTGACCGTCGAGCACGAACCGGAGCCGGAATCGGAGACGGAAACAGAGCCGGAATCGGGAGCCTCGGCCGCGTCCGACGGCGCGTCCGCGGAGGAGGAGTCGGACGACGACGAGGCGGAGGTCGACGAGGCGGAGGTCGACGAGGCGGAGGTCGACGAGGCAGAGGTCGACGAGGCGGAGGTCGACGAGGCAGAGGTCGACGAGCCGGTCGCCACCGAGACGGAGGCGGCGGCCTCGACCGAGTCGCTGGTCGACGAGGAGGAGACCGCCGAGGACCCGTCCGAGGCTGCCGAGCCGGCGGAGGCCGCGGAGGGCGGCGAGGAGGAGGTCGCCGTCGACGACGACGACACGGGATCCCACGTCGAGGATCTCAAGGGCATCGGGCCGGCCTACGCTGAGCGGCTCGCCGAGATCGGGATCGAGACCATCGAGGACCTCGCTGCCGCCGACGCCGAGGCGGTCGCCGAGGGCGCGAGCGTCGGCGAGAAACGGGCCGCGACGTGGATAGACCGCGCCAAGGAGTTCTGACTACGCCGACTGCGACCGTGTCCGAGGTCGACGACCGCAACTGTTTCGTCGGCCCCGCCGAACCGAGAGGCATGCAGCGATCGGTACACACCGACCGTGACCGGTTCCGCGAGGCCGCCGCCGCGGCGCCCGCTGGAGCGCGGGTCCCGGTCGAGCGGCGGGTCGCCGTCGACGCCCCCTTCGCGGCCTACCGGCGCGCCCGCGACGGGCCGGGCGGATTCTTCTACGAGACCACCGGCGGCCAGTCCGGGTGGGGGTACTTCGGCGTCGATCCGGTCGAGCGGCTCACCGTCTCCGGGAGCGCGGTGGTCGCGTCGAAAGGGGGGCACCCCGCCGGAGACTACCGGCGGCCGAGCCCCACCCTCGCGGCGCTGGAGGGGCTGATCGACGGCGAGGCCCTCGCGCGCGGCGACTGCGACGTTCCCTACCCGTGCGGCGCGTTCGGGTGGCTCTCGTACGACGCCGCCCGCGAACTCGAGTCGTTTCCGGAGCCGGCGCCCGCGGGTCCCGGCGCGGTCGACGACCGCGGGCTCCCCCGGCTCCAGGTCGGCGTCTTCGACCGCGTGGCGGCGTGGGAGTGTCCGGTTTCTCGGGACGACGACCCCGGCGACGACCCCGCGGACCCCGTCGACCTCCGCGTGACCGCCTGCCCGCGCGTTCCCGAGGGGCTCGACGATTCGGACGCCGACCGCGACGCCCTCGACGCGCTGTTCGACGAGGGCGCGGCGCGGGCCGGCGACCTGATCGACCGGATCGAGGCGGGCGACCCCGCGGTCGGGCCGGCGCCCGATCCGGACGCGTCGACGGCGACCTTCGAGAGCGACGCGGGGCGCGAGGGGTACGCCGAGGCGGTCCGTCGGGTGAAAGCGTACGTCCGCGACGGCGACACCTTTCAGGCGAACGTCTCGCAGCGGCTGCGCGCCCCGGCCGCGGTCCACCCGGTCGAGGCGTACGACGCGCTTCGGACGGTGAACCCGGCACCGTATTCGGGGTTGATCGAGTTCTCGCGCGAAGACGGCTACGTGGGGGACGACGGAGTGGGAGACGGGGAGGACAGAGGCGGAGCCGGCGGAGGCGGCGACGCCCCCTCCGGCGTCGACCTCGTGAGCGCGAGCCCGGAGCTGCTGTTGGAGCGGGTTCCGGCCGGGGACGCGAGCGCCGGCGAGCGCGGCGGAGACGACTCCGGCGCCCGCCTCGTCACGGAACCCATCGCGGGCACCCGCCCGCGAGGCGAGACGCCCGAGGCCGACGCCGACCTGGAGGCGGAGCTGACCGGGGACGCGAAGGAGCGCGCGGAACACGCCATGCTCGTCGACTTAGAGCGCAACGACATCGGGAAGGTGTCGCGGTTCGGTTCGGTCGACGTGGCGGAGTACCGCCGCGTGGACCGGTATAGCGAGGTGATGCACCTCGTGAGCCTGATCGAGGGCGAGGCGCGGCCGGACGTGGGGCTCGCCGACGCGATCGCGGCGTGTTTCCCCGGCGGGACGATCACGGGCGCACCCAAGCCGCGGACGATGGAGATCATCGACGAACTGGAGGCGACGCGCCGGGGGCCCTACACCGGCTCGATGCTCGCGGCGGGCTTCGACGGGCGGGCGACCCTCAACATCGTCATCCGCACGCTGGTCCGGCGGGCCGCCGAGTACCACCTTCGCGTCGGCGCGGGGATCGTCCACGACTCCGAGCCCGACGCGGAGTACGAGGAGACGCTCGCGAAGGCCCGAGCGCTCGTGACCGCGGTGGACGAGGCGCTCGCGGCGGGCGAGATGGCGGTCGAGGAGGTGGAGCGATGACGAGGCGGGAGTCGGACGCCGGGCGCGGCGGGAGCGAGGACCGCGACGGCTGGCGTCCCGGCGCGGGCGACGCCGACGCGCGGGTGCTCGTCGTCGACAACTACGACTCGTTCGCGTACAACCTCGTCCAGTACGTCGGCGAGGTCGCCGGCGCGGTCGCGGTGCGGCGCAACGACGCGGTCGATCTGGCCGGGATCCGCGACCTCGATCCGGACGGCGTCGTCGTCTCCCCCGGTCCGGGAACCCCCGCGGAGGCCGGGGTCTCGATCGACGCCTTCGAGCTCGATCGCCCCGTGTTCGGCGTCTGCCTCGGCCATCAGGCGCTGTGCGCCAGCGGCGGGAGCCGTGTCGGCCACGCCCCGGAGGTCGTCCACGGGAAGCCGTCGACGATCGCCCACGACGGCGCGGGCGTGTTCGCGGGACTCTCCGCCCGGCTCCGCGTCGGGCGGTACCACTCGCTGTGCGTCGAGCGCGAGGACCTCCCGGACGAACTGGTCGAGACGGCCCGGACCGAGGACGAACGCGAGGTCGTGATGGGCGTGCGCCACCGCGAGAAACCGCATATCGGCGTGCAGTTCCACCCCGAGAGCATCCTGACGCCGCGCGGGAAGGCGATGGTGCGGAACTTCGTGGAGGTGTGCGAGGATGAGTGAGAGACGAGACGGAAGCGGTGCGAGAGACCCGGACGAAGAGCGCCGCTACCACGTCGACGGGGAGCTCGTCCCCGCGAGCGGGGCGACCGTCTCGGTCGAGGACCGCGGGTTCGCCTACGGCGACGCCGCCTTCGAGACCCTGCGCGCGTACGGCGGCGAGGTATTTCGGTGGGACGCACACGCCGCGCGGCTCGCGGACACCTGCGAGACGCTCGGGCTCGATCACGGCCTCACCGACGCGGACCTGAAGGCCCGGATCGACGAGACGCTCGCGGCCAACGACTTCCGGGACGCGTACGTGAAACTCTCGATAAGCCGGGGGGTCCAGCCCGGCACGCTCGACCCGCAGCCCGAGGTCGACCCCACCGTCGTCGTGATCGCGAAGCTGCTCCCCCGCGGCGGCGTCGACTCGGCGCCGGTCCACGACGGTCCGGCCGCGCTCCAGACGACGAAGACCCGCAAGCCCGCGTCGCGGGCGCTCCCGGCCGACGCGAAGACGCACAACTACCTCAACGGGATCTTGGCGCGGCTGGAGCTGCGCGTGACCGGCGCCGACGAGGCGCTGATGCTCGATCCCGACGGGAACGTCGCCGAGGGGGCGACCTCGAACTTCTTCTTCGCCGACGGCACCGCCCTCAAGACGCCCTCGCTCGACGGGCCGATCCTCCCCGGCGTGACGCGGCGCGCCGTGATCGAGATCGCCGAGGCGGAGGGGATCCCGGTCGAGGAGGGGACGTACGCACCGGACGCGGTGCGCGAGGCGGACGAGGTCTTCCTGACGAACTCGACGTGGGAGATCCGACCCGTCGCGACGGTGGACGGGATCGCGGTCGACGGCGACGGCGAGGGCGTCGAGGGACCGCTGACCGCGCTGCTCTCGCGGCTGTTCGATCGACGCGTCGAGGAACGGTACTACGAGGGCGAACGGTTATAACGCGTTTCTGCGCGGGAACTTGGATCAGGTCGGTCGGCGTCTCCGTCTATCTTTCAGATTTCGTCGGCGTCGGTGGAGCAGCGGTGAACACCGCCAAAGCCCCGGCCGCTCGCGGCTGCCCTTTGAGTCCCGCCCCGCACAGCACCGCCGGAAGACGGCCGCCTCGCTGCGCTCAGCGCTGCGACTTCCGTGCTCCCGCTCGCTCCGCTCGCGGGACCACAGCCTCACGCCTCCCCAGCCTCGTCGGTCGCCCTCCGCGTTGCTCCGGGCGACCGACTCCAGCGAGGGACCAGAGGTCCCTCTGGCAGCCGGCGCTACNCCTCCCCAGCCTCGTCGGTCGCCCTCCGCGTTGCTCCGGGCGACCGACTCCAGCGAGGGACCAGAGGTCCCTCTGGCAGCCGGCGCTACGCGACGGCGACCTCGCACGCGCTCCTCGTGGCCTCTCGGCCACTCGGAGGCGCGCGCCACCGCACAGTGTCGGTTTATAAGTACGCTATCGGTCGATCCCGCCCGGGCCGTCGACGACGCTCTCGACGTCGCCGGGCGTGATCACCGCGAGGTCGCCGTCGACGGTGCGCTTCAGGGCGGCGGCCGCGGCGGCCCACTCCAGCGCGTCGCCGATTTCGCCCCCGTCGAGCCGCTTCGCGAGGTAGCCGGCGACGAACGCGTCGCCGGTGCCGATCGCGTCGTGGGTGTCGGCCTCGAAGACGCCCTGTTCGTAGATCTCACCGTCGCGGAGCGCGACCGCGCCCTCCGTGCCGCGGGTGACGACCACGGTCTCGAAGTCGAACGCGGACGCGAGCCCGTGAGCGATCTCGACCGCGTCGCCCTCGCGGTCCAGCACCTCGCGGGCGTCTCGCCGAGGGACGAACAGGGTGTCGACGTGCTCGAAGAGCTCCTCGTAGGCGGCGCGGGCGGTCTCGGGGTCCCAGAGCTTCGCTCGGTAGTTGAGGTCGAACGAGCGCGTCACGCCGGCCTCGCCCGCGGCGCGGAGCAGGGTCGTCGTCGTCTCCGCGGTCCGGTCCGAGAGCGCGGGCGTGATCCCGGTCGTGTGGAAGTAGTCGGCCGACTCCAGCGCCCCGGTCGGGAGCTCCGCGGGCGTGACCGTCGTGATCGCGGCGTCGGCGCGGTCGTAGATGACGTTCGTCCCGCGCGGCTCCCCGCCGTGTTCGAGGTAGTACGTACCCAGCCGGCTCGTCTCGGGGTCGGCCCACGCCACCCCCGTCCGGACGCCGTGGCTCCGGAGCTCGCCGATCACCCGGCGGCCGAGGGGCGAGTCGGGGAGCTTCGAGAACCAGACCGCGTCGGCGCCGAGCCGCGCGGCGCCGACCGCGACGTTGCTCTCCGCGCCGCCCGCCTGCACGTCGAGGGCCTCGGTGGTCTCCAGCCGCTCGCCGCGCGGCGGCGAGAGCCGGAGCATCGTCTCGCCGAACGTCACCAGATCCGTCACGCCGACCACCCCGTCGGTGGGGTCGCTGCGGTCGCCGCAGTCGCTTCGGTGTGCATACCGAAGCGTCGGCGAGGGAGTACAAAAGGACCCGCGATCGGCGGCGGGACGGGCGAGGGAGCGAGGGGCGGGCGATGCGGAACAGGGGGGAACGGGAGGTGGGTTCTCGGACCCCTCAACGGCGCGGTCCCATCGACTACCCTTCCGAGCCGTCGACCGCGTCGTCGAGGGGCGTCGTCGGGAACAGCGCGTCGACGTCCGGACTCGGGTCGACCAGCCGGTAGGCGGTCCCGTCGGACTCGACGACGCCGGCGTCGGCGAGGTGATCGAGGTGTGCGAACGCCTCGCCGGGGCCGTGGAGGACGTGGATCTCCGAGAGGTCGCCGAACAGCGCCGCCGAGACCTCCCACGCGGTCGCGGGGCCCTCGTCTGCGAGCACGTCGAGCACGCGCCGGGTGCGGTGGCGGTGGTGGTCGAGGATGGTCGCGGCCCGCAGGCTCGGCTCGTCGATCCGCTCGCGGTGACCGGGGTGGGCCGCGTCGAAGTCGCGGGCGACGATCCGCGCGAGGCTCTCGGCGTAGGCCGCCAGCGGGCCGTCGACGCGAACGTCCGCACCGCCGACGTTCGGGGTGTATCTCGGGAGGAGGGCGTCCCCCGCGAACAGCTCTTCGCCGGGGGCGGCGCGACCGCGTTCGGCCCCGACCGGCTCGCGGCCGGGGATTTCGCGCGGGTCGAACGCGAACCCCGTGAGCCCGGCGGTGTGGCCCGGCAGGTGGACCGCCTCGAGTTCGACGCCGCCGGCGTCGATCGCGTCGCCGTCGCCGAACGTCGTCACGTCGGCGGGGCGGCCGCTGAGATCGGCGCTCACCGCGTCGAAGAAGGCGGTCAGCCGCTCCCGGTCGGCCTCCGGCATCCCCCACCGGTCGAACGTCTCGCGCTGGAGGTCGCGGTCGGCGAAGAGGGGCGCCTCGCTGCCGTCGACGAGCGGCGCGTCCGCCTCGTGGACGTACACGTCCGCGTCGCTCTCGGCCTGTATCTCGCCGGCCAGCCCCGCGTGGTCGGGGTGCCAGTGGGTGAGGACGACGGCGTCGACGTCGGCGAACGCGACTCCGTGCTCGGCGAGGCCGGCCTCCAGATCCCGGCGTACGTCCGGGAGCGCGACGCCGGTGTCGACGAGCGCGGTCGTCTCGCCGTCGAGCAGGTACACGTCGTTTTCGCCCTCGAAGACGGTGTTGCCGAGCTGGATCCGTTTCACACGAGAGGGTCGTCGGGAGCCCTTTTGAGGGTTGCCACCGCGGAACGACGTTCCGGATCGGGGCGCGAGGTGTCGTCGAGCGACGGGACGGCCGAGGCGGAGCGACCACGCCGATCCGGACTCTTTTCGAGCGCGGACCCCGTGTGATCGGTATGGAGTATCAACCGGGCGTGTGCAACATCGGACCGGCCCAACAGCGACGGCGGCTCCTCCTCGGGATCGCGTCGCTGTTGCTCGCGGTCGGTACCGTCGCCGCGATTTTTGTGATGGAGTGGCCGCGCTGGACGCTGATCCTCTCGCTGTTCCCGCTGTACGGCGCCGCGATGGGGTACTTCCAGTACCGCGAGCGGTTCTGCGTCGGCTTCGCCGGGATCGGCGTCTTCGACGTGGGCGGGGGGACCCAGCAGGTGCAAGACGAGGCGGCCCTCGAAGCGGACCGCCGGCGCGCGGTGCGGCTGAACACGAAGTCGCTGGCCGTCGGCGCGGTCGGATCGCTGGTGATCTACGGCGTGTCGCTCGCGGTTTTCTAAGTGGTCGACGGGCGCGTCGTGATCGCCGCAGATCGACACAGTTCGATGCAGTATTACGGGTGACGGGCGATCTGGCGTCTATGTATCCCTCCAAGTTGGTCGCGATCTGTTTCGCTACGGTCGGCGTCTTGCTCTTGGCTCAGGTCGGGATCGTCGACGGACGGCCCCTAACGGCCGGGACCGGACTGCAGCTCATCGGTGGCGCCGTTCTGTTACTGGCCGGCCTGTTCGGAGTGGTCCGGTACGAAGAGAACCCCATCGTCGACGAGTACGGGCCGACCACGTATCTCCTCGTCTTCGGGCTGGGTATCTGGACGGTTGGACTGCTTCTGCAACTGGCCCTCGCTTGACCGATATTGAGTACGGACAGGCCACACGTCGCCAGTTACGAAGTGGTTCGACGAAGTCGACCGGTTATAAGTCGTGGACACCGAATCGGCGTGAACGCTTCCAAATCCCCAGCCGCGCTCGACGAATCCCAGCGAGCTGTGGGAGTCGAGCGCGGCTGCCCCTTTGCGCCCCACTCCGCCCCGCACAGCAGCCTCACGCCTCCCCAGCCTCGCCGCTCGCGCTTAAAAGCGCTCGCGGCGTCCCTCGCGCGTGCTCTCGTCGGCGGCTTCGCCGCCGACTGTCAGAGAGACCTTCGGTCTCTCTCTACTCGCGCCCTTCGGACGCTCGGCGGCACGCGCCACCGCACAGCACCGCGAACCGTGCCGCCGTCGAAGTCGCCCGTAACCACACGAACGTGCACATAGAAAAGCATTAGAACGGGCTCGATAACCACGTAAGTGAATGAGTCTGTCCGAGCCGGACCACGAGCTCGTCGTCGCGGAGCTCGGCCGGGAGCCGACGGCGGCCGAGGCCGCGCTGTTCGAGAACCTCTGGAGCGAGCACTGCGCGTACCGCTCCTCGCGGCCCCTGCTGTCGGCCTTCGAGAGCGAGGGCGACCAAGTCGTCGTCGGTCCCGGCGACGACGCGGCGGTCCTCGCGCTGCCCGAGCCGGACGCAGCCGACGTTCCGGCCGCCGACCGCGACGCCGACGACTACGGCGACCAGTACGTCACCTTCGGCGTCGAGAGCCACAACCACCCCTCTTTCGTGGACCCGTTCGACGGGGCGGCGACGGGGGTCGGGGGAATCGTCCGCGACACGATGTCGATGGGGGCGTACCCCATCGCCCTGCTCGACTCGCTGTACTTCGGCGGCTTCGACCGCGAGCGCTCCCGCTACCTCTTCGAGGGCGTCGTCGAGGGGATCTCCCACTACGGCAACTGCATCGGGGTTCCCACGGTCGGCGGCAGCGTCGCGTTCCACGGCGGCTACGAGGGGAACCCCCTCGTCAACGTCGCCTGCGTCGGCCTCACGAATGAGTCCCGGCTCGTCACGGCGACCGCACAGGAACCCGGGAACAAGCTCGTCCTCGTCGGCAACGGCACCGGGCGCGACGGGCTCGGCGGCGCCTCCTTCGCCAGCGAGGACCTCGCCGAGGACGCCGAGACCGAGGACCGCCCCGCCGTGCAGGTGGGCGACCCCTACGCCGAGAAGCGGCTGATCGAGTGCAACGAGGCGCTCGTGGACGAGGACCTGGTCCTGTCGGCCCGCGATCTGGGCGCGGCGGGCCTCGGCGGCGCCTCCTCCGAACTGGTCGCGAAGGGCGGGCTCGGCGCCCGGATCGACCTCGACGCGGTTCACCAGCGCGAGCCGAAGATGAACGCGATGGAGATCCTGCTCGCCGAGAGCCAGGAGCGGATGTGCTACGAGGTCGCCCCCGAGGACGTGGACCGCGTCGCGGCGCTCGCCGAGCGCTTCGACCTCGGCTGCTCCGTCATCGGCGAGGTGACCGACGGGAACTACGTCTGCGAGTTCGCGGGCGCCGGAGCCGACGACGCGGACGACGCCGAGTCCGAGGTCGTCGTCGACGTCGACGCCGAGTACCTCGCCGACGGCGCTCCGATGAACGACCTCCCCAGCGAGGCCCCCGCACAGCCCGACCGCGACCTCCCGGCGCCCGAGCCGCCCCTCGACGAGGCGGTCGAGGCGGTCGTCTCGGCGCCCTCGACCGCGAGCAAGCGCTGGGTGTACCGCCAGTACGACCACGAGGTCGGCGTCCGCACCGCGATGACACCGGGCGACGACGCCGCGATCATGGCGATCCGGGAGACGGAGGAGAACGGGGAGGCCTCCGAGGGAGGCGATCCCGACGGCGTCGGTCTCGCGCTCTCCTCCGGCGCGAACCCGAACTGGACCGAGACCGCTCCCTATGAGGGCGCCCGCGCCGTCGCCCTCGAAAACGCGACCAACCTCGCCGCCAAGGGCGCGGTCCCGCTCGCGGCAGTCGACTGCCTCAACGGCGGCAACCCTGAGAAACCGGACGTGTACGGCGGATTCAAGGGGATCGTCGACGGGCTCGCCGACGCCTGCGCCGACCTCGACACACCGGTCGTCGGCGGCAACGTCTCGCTGTACAACGACAGCGTCGAAGGCCCGATCCCGCCGACGCCGACGCTCGCGCTGATCGGCACCCGGAAGGGGTACGACGCGCCGCCCGCCGCCCTCGACGCCGACCGCGCCGACGACTCGGAACTGCTGTTGGTCGGCGACGGCGACGCCGCCGGCGGCGCGCTCGGCGGCTCCGAGTACCTCGCGCAGGCCGGCGGCACCGACCGGTTCCCGGAACTGCCGGACGGAGCGTCCGCGGAGGGCGGCGACCTCGCCGACCGCGTCGCGTCGCTCGCGGCGGTCGCGCGCCACGAGTCGACGCTCGCGACCCACGACGTGAGCGACGGCGGACTCGCGGTGGCGCTCGCGGAGCTCGTGACCGACGAGGCGGGCGCCGACGTGACCCTCCCCGACCGCGTCGCGGCCTTCGAGGAGACGCCCGGCCGCCTCGTCGTCCAGACGACCGACCCCGAGGCTGTCGCCGAGATCGCCGGCGACCTGCCCGTCCTCCGGCTCGGCGACGTGACGACGGACGGGGCGCTCTCGCTCGCGGTCGGCGACGACGCGGTCGAGATGGACGCCGACGCGATCCGGGATCTCCGCGGCGTCATCGAGCGCGAACTCGCCTGAATCGGTCTCGTACCGGTGGGTCGAATCGCGCTGCCGATCACGCGCTGACCAGATGTCTTCGAGAATCGGGTCGCTGTCAGCGGTTCTCCGCAGTTTGAAAGTCGAGAGCGACGGCGTCGCTCAGAACGTAAAGAAGAACGGGATGGCGTACGCGACGAGCAGGCCGACGAGGGTGACGGCCGCGCCGATGCCGACCTCGCGGCTGCCGAACTCCTGCATGGGGGCGGTCACGCGCTTGTCCGGATCGGGCTCGTGGGAGTGGTCGTCCATGTGCGTGGGTGCGTACGGGGGACACATAAGGGCACCTGAACGGCGCGGCGGACGCGACGGACACGAAGGTGTTCCCGGCGGATCGTCGGAGGGATTTGTCAGACTCCGCGTGGACCAACACGCATGGCCGGCGTCGAACTCACCGATCGCGGGCTCGTCGTCGACCGCGAGCCGAATCGGCTCGACGAGCTCGCGGTCGGCTTTTCCGAGGTCCTTCGCCGACTCGACATCAGCCACGTCTTCGTCGCCGGCTACGTCGCGATTCCCGCTGGCCGGTCGCGGTCGACCGGGGTCATCGACGTGTTCATCGAGCGCTGCTCGGCGGTCGAACCGAACTCGAAGACGCCGCACACCTGTACACGCTCTTCGGAGAAACGCTTTCCCGCCCTCCGACTCGAAACGTGGGTCGAACGACTCGACGTCGAGGACCGTTATGAGCGACTCACGAACGCCTGAGGAGGGCTCGCCCGAAGCGGACAACAGCCCGGAGCGACCGCCCCGCTACGAGCAGGTGATCCGGTGGGCGGAGTATATCAAGACCCACCCGCCGGAGGTGTGGGGACCACAGCAGAACGCGGTCGTGAACGGGCAGATCGAAAGCGCACAGGCGGTCGATCTGAGTGCCGAGGATAGACAGCGGGTTCGGGAGTTCGCGGACGCGGAGCTGCGCAAAGCCGACGAGGACGCGAACGGGTGATGGCGTTCACTCTCGGCGCTTCGTCCGTTTCGATCGCTACGGAGTCGTCCATTGAGTCCCCGGTCTCCGTGACCATCGAACTCGTCGCGCCGGCGCCCAAAAGGTCGGGTAACGGAATCGCGTACGCGACCAGCACGCTGATGAGAATGACGGCCACGCCGATGTCGATCTTGCGGCTGCCGACCTCCCCCATCGGAACGGTCACGCGCTCGTCCGGACAAGCTCGTAAGAGAGATCAGTCATATGTGAGGTATGAGGAACGGAGTATCTAGAAGGAGGTTTGCATATCCAGCATCTAACTGTAGAATGCATATAAAATAGCCAGATACACTACATGTGGTTGAATTAAACCACTAAAAATAGAAGTCTAGGTTAGACTATCAGTTGTTATTTTGATCGTTGGGATCGTTAGCGTTAATCACAATATTTCCAGTCTCCCAGTTGGCGTCGACATTATCAGGCGTTTCAATTTTGACACCGATATTAACACCATGTCCAGCGGAAGCTTGGCCGTTCCAATCACTATCCCGATTCATATTTTTCCCGTTAGTCCATGCTCCGTAAAATGTGAACGCAGTTGGGTTGTCCAGCCCGCTCTTATCGATGTCTATCGCAAGAGTATCTTCGCCCTGGTTTCGAATCTGGAAGACATTATCAAAGTAGAGCGTTGAGTCTGGATTGAGTCCATCACTTGATGAAAACGCTCCACTGTTGGAAGCTCCCTCAAAAGTCAGAGTAAGCTGTCCATCCTCATACGAGGCGTACTCGGTATTTTCCAGCGAACTGTCGTCGACGTTCAGTCCCACCAACCCCTTATTGTCGTTGACTACCGCAGCACTAACTGAACGTGTGGAACTCTGTGAGCTAAGTGCCCCAGTACCCACTGCAGCCGAGCTCCCTGTTGCCAATGCACCTGCGCCGATGATGAACTTGCGTCGTTCCATGGTTGGTCTACCTCTGTTACCGCATGCGACCTGCGTCCGGGAACACGAGACATCTCGTGTCACCCGGGGTCGCTCTACTTCACCCATGGGGTGTATCCCATATCGTTATGAGTTCGCAGAAAACTGTCAGGACGACGCAGAAGGGCTTCCGGACTAGTCTGTAACGGTTCTGGATGGTCCTGAAGTACGCAGAAGTAACCTATGGGATCGATTTCTCCAGAATTACGCCTGATCCGGATTTCGCGCCGCGAGGTACAAAGCGAGCGAATACGGTCGACAAGGAACGGAGGTCTCGTGTCTACGAGTCGAACGCGCCTTCACGGTCGACCGGCTCCGTGACTACGTTCTGTCCGCTAGACGCATTGGAACTCGGGTACACTTTGTCAGTTCCCTTGATTTCGATTCCGATGATCGTGTGCTTATCGTCGGTGCCGAACTCGTGTTTCGTTCGTAACGGCTCACCAAACTGAACCGTGTGGAAACCGGTCTGTTGGAGTTTGCCGCTGTCGTCGTAAAAGTATGCGGACGCACAGATGCTTCCGTCGTTATCGGACTGAATCTTCGGGTTTCCGTCGCCTGAGAACTTCACTCCGGTCACTTGGGTGGCCGAACTACTGCTCTCGGCGCCCGTGATCTTGAACACACGCGTGCCGCCGAAGAGCTGTGCGGAGACGCCGGTCCCGGAGACGCCCTTCACGGTCACCGTGACCGCGATCGGGACGGTTTCGCCGGGATCAATCCCTCGGACTTCGGCGGTGATCCGTTCGTATCCGCCGGGTCCGAAGCCGTCCTCCGGGGCGTCGACCGTCTCGGGCTCGGTGCTCCCCTCTGCGATCGGGACGTCGACGGGCTCGAACTCCTCGGCCCCCGAGTCAAGGGTCCGCTCCACCTCGTAGTCGGTCAGGATCTCGTGGCCCGTCTCGATCTGCACCCCGACGAGCGAGATCTCCTGGGTCTCGTGGAACCGGTTCCGGATCTCGACGAGCGTGATCCGGTCGCCGTTCGTCACGGTGTCGTCGCTTCCGGACTGCGCCTTCGGCGCGTGATACCCCACGAGCGCCTGGTCGTCGTCGACGACGTTCACCGCCACGTCCCGCTCGGCCCGCGCGCTGCTGAACGCGCCGGTCCCAATGCTCAACGCACCGGAGCTCGTCCCGCCGAGCAGCAGTATGAGGTTTCGTCGTTTCATGTCGGACGCGGCTGCGGACCGCTTCGGGTTACCCAACGGGTTATGTCCCTAAGGTTATGGGCTCCCAGAAAGGCGAGTAAGCGATGCCTGAAGCTCAACGCCGTCGGCGAGTTCACGTGAGCTCGGGTGGCTCTTCCGGCTTCCCCACCTTCATCTCGGCGGTGTAGTACTTGTGAGTGAGCGCGGAGAAGAGGAAGGCGACGACGATCGCGACCGTCCACGCCATCTCGGGCAAGAGCGTGAACGGCCACGCGCCGAGCCACACCGCGCCGGTGAGCGCGACGGCGGCCCCGGAGAGCCCGAGGTAGTAGTCGCTCCACGGTATCTCTCTCCCCTCGACCACGTCCATATACACGTCCACGTCCGTCAGCGCGGGCGTCGGCTCGACGACGCCGCGGTCCTTGTTGAACTCTACGACGCCCGCGTCGTCCATCTTCGGCAGGTGCGACTGCTGGAGCGCGGTGTACACGCGCTTGCGCTCGTTGCCCGTGATCTCCGCCGTGTCGATCCCGTTTTCCCACGCCGCGATCTGCTCGGCCATGTCGCCGATCGCGACCGAGTCCGCCTCCTCGCGCTTCAGCAGGTGGACCGCGAACCGCCGCCGCTGGTTCGCCAGCACGTCGAACAGCTCGTCTTCAGACACCTCCGTCGCCGGTTCTGTCCCTCCCCCGTCTATCTGCTGTGCCGACGCCATTTCTGTCTGACAAATATGAGTACGCCAACATAAATCCCGTGGTTATGATACTCATCTAAACTTTCTATAAATTCATACACGACCCTCTTCGAGCCGATTATAACGGCGTATTACGGGGAAAGGGACCTGATAAAACACATTTTTGTGTCTCGACTTAGGACGGTGTCGGCCATAGTTATTCATTTCTGTCATATATGGCGATATCTCATTCGGAAGTGGTCTGCCTTGAGACTACCGTGAGTGCGTGCCGAGTGCTCGTCGTTTGAGACGGGACGACGTTGGGTATCTCACTCCGCACACCGCTATCAACGACACCTTTCACCGACTTCAGGCACCGCATGATTAAGTTCCATCGGACGTAGCCTCTCAGTAGCACCAGTATGCTCACCGCCCGCCGCACACTGATCCTCGCCCTCCTCCTCGTAGCGGCGGGCTCGCTGATCTTCACCACGGGCGCGGCGGTCATCGACGGCGACGCCGACACCTTCGCGGAAGAGCGCCTCGCGGTCCAGCCGGCCGACGGCCCGAACGGGAACTACGCCTACCTGAACGACGACGACGAGATCGTCGTCGACGTGTCGGCGTCGAATCCGAACCTCGGTCCCGACTTCGAGGGGATCAATCCCGATTCGCTCGCGGCGGCGGACGACGTGTTCACGGTCACGTACACGGCCGACGAGTACGCGCGCGTGTGGATCGAACATGAGGGCGAGAACGTCACCTTCGTCGCCGGGGGCGACTCGGTCGAAGGCGAGGGTAACAACGTCACCCTCGGCCCGAACGAGACGGTCGCGGTGGGGCTCGCGATCGACGCGCGCGGCGAGGTCGCCGGGACGCGGCTCGGGGCCGACGAGTTCTCGATCCGCGCGGAGATCGCGGAGCCCGAAACGCTCTCGTCGACCTCGTCGTCGACCGGATACCGGGGCCCGATCACGACGGTCACCGCGCCGAGCGCGGACCGTCGGGAGTTCGCCGCGAGCGACATCGACCGCGACGACACGGTCCGGTTCGAGGCGGACGG
Source organism: Halorubrum saccharovorum DSM 1137 (assembly GCF_000337915.1). Classification (GTDB taxonomy): domain Archaea; phylum Halobacteriota; class Halobacteria; order Halobacteriales; family Haloferacaceae; genus Halorubrum; species Halorubrum saccharovorum. The sequence goes on along the minus strand of NZ_AOJE01000060.1, from coordinate 171,906 downwards.
GATGCACCTCGACGGGGAGAACGTCACCCTCCACCGGCTCGACTTGGAGGGCGTCCGGACCGAGAGCGTCGAGATGAACGCGTCCGGAAGCCCCGAACCCTTCGAGGACGGGGGCGCGCTGGACGCGCCGACGTCCCCGCGGTCGATGGCGTACCTCGCCGTAGAGCACGGCTTCGAGCCCGAAGCGGTGGACGCGATGACGATCCGGTTCAGCGCGGACCCGGACTATCTCAACGCGACCGACACCGACCCCGAGAACGTGACGATCTACCGGCAGACGGACGCGGGGGAGTGGGAGGAGAAGCCGGTCGCGGTCGCCGACGACGACGTGGTCCGATTCATGGGGCTCCCCGAGGACCGCGTGCACTTCCGGGCGACGACCGAGGAGTTCTCCACGTTCGCGGTCGCGGAGCGCGTCCCTCGCTTCGACGTGACCGATACGACCCTCGACACCCCGGCGATCGACCCCGGCGGGGAGGCGACCGTCCGAGCGACCGTGGAGAACGGCGGCGGCGCGGCGGGGGAAGAGACGGTGGTGCTGACCGCCGACGGCGAGCCGGTCGCGAACGAGACGGTCGCGCTGGCGCCGAACGAGACGGCGACCGTCGCGCTCTCGGGCGTGTTCGAGACCGCGGGCGAGTACGACCTCGCGGTCGCCGGCACGGACGCCGGGACGCTGCTCGTCGGGGACCCGGCTGGCGACGACGGGGACGGGGACAACGCCGAGACCGGCACGGGATCGGACACCGGCGCGGGGTCGGACACCGGCACAGAATCGGACACCGACGGGAGCGCGGGCGATGGACCGACAGAAGAGCCGAGCGGCATCGACCTCGTCGATCTCGGGGGGCTGCTCGCGCTCGTCGCGCTCGCCGTCGCCGGGGTCGCGCTCGTCCGCCGAATGCCCCGGTCGTGAGCGGTTCCCGGCGACAGGTCTTAACCGCTGGTCTGTGAGGGTCGAAGCGTGACGGCCTCCTCGAACGTGCGGAGCGACGGGACCGCGGCGGGAAGGGACGCCGACGACGCCGGGTTCCGTCACGAGTTGCTCGCGCGGGTCCGGTTCGTCGACCTGCTCGTGCTCGCTGCGGTGCCAGCGGTCCTCGGTGCCGTCTTCTCGCTCCCCGAGTCGACACGTCGGTCGCTGGCGTTCGCGTACACCGATCCGACGGTTCGGACAGCCTTCACCGCCCACTACGTCCACCTCGATGTCGACCACCTCGCGGGCAACGTCGCCGGATACGGCGTCCTCGCCGGCGTCGGATACGCGCTCGCGGTGCTGGCCGGTTACCGTCGGTTCTTCATGGCCGCGCTCGCGACGTTCCTCGCCGCCTTCCCAGTCATTCTGTCGGCGCTGAACCTCGCCGTCCCCCGGAACGCGATCGGCTTCGGCTTCTCCGGGATCAACATGGCGCTCGCCGGCCTGCTCCCGCTCCTGCTCGGCGTGTACGCCCGCGAGCGGTTCTTTCCGGAGGCGTCGCTCCGCGCGCTCCCCGCGGCCTTCTTCCTGCTCGTCGGCTGGATGGCGCTGCTGGCGCTGCCGGTCTCGGAGGGGAGCCTCGACGGCCCCGGACTCGCCGGCCTCGCGACCGCGATCGCGGGGCTCCTGCTCGGACTGCTGTACGCGTCGAGCGCCGGGATCCGCATCCGGCAGGCCCTCCGAGACACGGTCCGAGTAGCGGTCTCGAATACGGGGTACGGCGACCTGTTCGCGGTCGGCGTCGCGCTGGCGGTCGGATACCCGACCGTGGGATTTCCCGGCGATCCGACGGGGACGGGAAGCGTGGTGAATCTGTACGTCCACCTACTCGGCTTCTGTCTCGCGTTCATCGGGCCGTTCGCCCTGCTCGCGGGGGGCGCGTTCGAGGAGTGACCGCCCCTTCGAGACCTCCTCTCCGCCCCTCGTCGCAGTTCCCACTGTCGCCGCTTCGCTGCATGCATCGAACCATGATGTTATAATGCATCGATGACATTCTCGGGTTGCAACTGATCGGAGAGCGAGGATACCCGATCGACGGTAACTCATGTCCCTCAAACGCACCCTCTCGATAACGCTGCAGATCGCGGCCCTGCTCGTCGTCGCCTCACTGGTCGTGGGGCAGTACCTCGGACAGCCAGTGCTTCTGAGCTACGTCGAGACGGGGAGCATGCAGCCCGTTCTCAATCCGGGCGACGGGTTTATCGCGATCCCCGCGCCGCTCGCCGGCGGGATCGGCGTCGGCGACGTCGTAACCTTCGACGCCCAAGAGATCGAGGGCGGCGGACTGACGACCCACCGCGTCGTCGAGGAGACGGAACGCGGCTACATCACGCGGGGGGACAACAACCCGTTCACGGACCAAGACGGCGGCGAGCCCGTCGTCCAGGAGGCGGATATCGTCGCGAAGGCGCTCACGGTCGGCGGGGGCGTGGTGGTCATCCCGCACCTCGGCACCGTCGCGATGGGGTTCCAGTCGGCGCTCGGCTCCCTCCAGACGTGGCTGGCAGTCACGTTCGGGGTGCGGTCGCTGCAGGGCACGCAGGGGCTCGCGTACATCCTCTTCGGGCTCTCGGGGGTCGCGTACGTCGTCGACTGGTACCTCGACAGGGGGAGCCGCGAGACGCGCGAGCGCGACCGCTCCCGCGACGACGGCACCTCGGTGTTCGCGATCGTCGGCGTGCTCGCGGTAGTGTTGATGGCGACCGCGACCGCGGCGATGGTCGTGCCGGGCGGAAGCCAGGAGTACGGCGTCGTGAGCGCCGAGTTCGAGTCCGAAAATCCGACCGTCATCGAGCGGGGCACGAGCCAGGAGCTGGAGTACGTCGTCCCCAACGCCGGGCTGGTCCCCGTGTACGCGTACGTCACCCCGCAGAGCCCGGGCGTCGACGTCGATCCCCAACGAGTCGCCGTCGGCGGACGGAGCCAGGCGTCGACGACGGTGACGCTCACGGCCCCCGACGAGACCGGGTACTACCGCCTGTTCGTCGCCGAACACCGGTATCTCGCCGTGTTACCCCCTGGCGTGATCGACGAGCTGTACGGGGTCCACCCGTGGGCTCCGCTCGTCGCGATCAACGGGCTCCTCGGCGGCGGCATCGTGGGGCTCGGAGTGCTGTTGCTCCGGGGTGAGCCCGCGCGGATACGCTCTCGGGAATCGCGCGCAAAACCGCCGCTGTACCGCCGCGTCCTCCGTCATATCTACAGGTAACCGAATGAGTCAGAACTCTCCCAGCGAAACCCGGCTCCGCCTCAGAGCGGTACTGAACGCACAGTTCGCCGTGATCCTCGCGGTCTGTCTCGTCGCCGCGGCGGTCGGAGGTGGGCTCGTTTACACGACCCACGTGGACCCGGGGACGGAGACCGAGTCCCGGACCGTCTCGTCGCTGACCGTCGAGACGGAGTACGTTCACTCCGCCGAGGTGACGGAACCGAACTCCGTGTTCGACACCGGAACGGTGCTCGACGGGCGGAACACCTACTTCACGCGGGTCGCACCCGTGCTCGACGTCGACGTGCAGACGAGCTACGCGGCCGGCGCCGCGAGCGACGTCGAGGTCTCCTTCGAGTCGGTGCTCGTCATCCGGAACGTGGGCAGCGAGGGCGGAACCGTCTACTGGGACGACCGGGAGACGCTGACGACCGAGACTGTCTCGGGAGTCGAGCCCGGCGAGACGGCGAGCGCGTCGTTCGCGCTCAACAGCTCCGAGGTCGCCGCGACGGCCAGCGAGATCGAGTCGGAGCTCGGCGCCTCGCCCGGCGAGACGGAGACGTTCGTCGCGACGGCCGTGACCGTCGAGGGCACGATCAACGGCGAGCCGACCTCGTACGCGCGGACGATCGAGATGACGCTCACCCCCGGCGGCGACACGTATAGCGTCTCGGAGCCGGGCGTGCAGTCGGACACGACGGAGCAGACCGAGCCGGTCACCGTCGAGCGGAGCTACGGGCCCCTCCGCTCCGCTGGCGGGCCGCTGCTGCTCCTCGCGGGGCTCGCCGGAGCCGGCGGGCTGGCCTACGCCCGCCGGGAGGTCGACCTCGCCCTCACGCCGGCCGAGCGGGAGTACCTCTCGTACCGTGACGACCGCTCCGAGTTCGCGGAGTGGATCACCGTGATCCGGCTCCCCGAGTCGGTCCACGAGCGCCCCGAGGCCGAGGCGTCCACCCTCCGGGACCTCGTCGACTTCGCGATCGACAACGACACCGGCGTCGTCGAGGACCCGGCGACCGACGCGTACCACGCCGTGACCGACGAGTTCGTGTACACCTACACGCCGCCGAGGCTCGCTGTCGAGACCGCCGACGACGCCGAGACCGCCGAGGACGGCGAGGGAACCGACGACACCGAGACCGCCGAGGACGGTGAGGGAGCCGACGACAAGGCGTGGGTGGACGCCGACGTGAGTTCGGCACCGACGCCCGACGGTCGCGACCCCGACGGGCGTGCCCCCGACGCCGGCGATTCCGACCCGTCCGACGAGACGGACTGACTCGCTCTGTCCCGTCTCTTCGTTCTCCCGTCCCCGCTACAGAAACGCGGGTCCCGCGGCGTCCGCGTCCTCCGCCTCGCGCCAGGAGTGTGTCGGCTCCCAGCCGAGCAGTCGCTTCGCCTTCGAGCAGTCGAAGACCGACTCGTCGCCCTCGATGTCGCAGTCGGCGGGGAGGTCGCCGTGGACCGCCTCGATCGTCGGGGCCGTGTCGCGGCCGAGGAAGTTCTCCGCGGCGACGACGAGCACGGCCTCGTGGCCGTCGATCGGCGGTTCGGGGGCGTCCGGAGCGACCGCGGCCTCGATCGCCGCGATCAGGTCGCGAACGTCGACGTACGACCAGCAGTTCCCGCTCAGCTCGGCGGTCGCCGGGTCGAATCCCTCCCGCGCGGTGCGGGTGTCGTCCGCCCCGGGGTAGGTCACCCACGACGCGCGCAGCGAGACGACGGACACGTCGTACCGCCGAGCGACCCGCGCCCCGATCTCCTCGCCGACCACCTTCGAGAGCCCGTAGGGGTCCTCGGGCTCGGTCGGGGTCTCCTCGTCGACCGGGAACGCGTCGGGGAGCCACTCCTCTTCCGAGAAGACGGTGCCGTAGAGGCTCTCGCTCGACGCCCACGCGATCCGGGCGCCGGCCCCGCCCGCGGCGTCGAGGACGTTGTAGGTGCTGACGACGTTGTTCTCGAAGACGCGCGACCCGGCGTGGCTCTCCGGGTCCGGGATCGCCGCGAGGTGCACCACGGCATCCGGATCGGCGGCCTCGATCAGCTGTTTCGTCTCGCCGTAGTCGGTCAGGTCCGCGGCCTTGAAATCGGCGTTTTCCCGGGTCCCCGGCGGCGTTCGCACGTCGACGCCGACGACCTCGTGGCCGGCGTCAGCGAAGTGGTCGACCGTCCAACTTCCGACGCCGCCGCAACTGCCGGTGACGAGGATGGTGGCCATGCGAGGGGGTCGGCGATCGACGCACGTCACTCCGGCGATCCGCCGGGGGCGTCGCAGTCGGTGACCGATGAGGAGTCAGTGAAAAGTAACCTACTTGAGTGCGGGCGGGCAACCGACGAGTGCAGTCCCGTGGTGTAGTGGCCAATCATAATGGCCTTTGGAGGGAATCCGTCCGCGTTCGCGGCCAAGACGCGATCACGGTCCGTCTCGTCGGAGACGCCCGTCGGGTGCCCGAAGTCAGCCATTGACGGCGGTTCGAATCCGCCCGGGACTATTTTGCGGCGAGCAACACCCCGAGCGGTGGGTGCGCGCAGCGCGTTCGAACCTTCCGAACGCGCCCTCCCGTCCCGTTCGCGTTCGTCCCCGCGCCGGCTTCCGCCATGTCTGTCATTTTTTACCATGGAGTTCGTGGGGCCGGCATGGACTCGACCCAGTACCGCGACGCAGTCGTCGAGAATCGGCGGAAACACGGCTTCGAGGTGGTGGACAGGTACACGGAGGGGTTTGATCCGGTGTGGATGGCCTGCGACGAGGACTCCTCGGTGGGCGAGTGCGTCGCGCTCGCGACGCTCGTCGACGATCCGGATCCCGATCCCGACGACATCACCGTGACCGCAGACGCGTTCCGGGACGTGCTCGTCGAGCGTGTCGGCGGTCGACAGGGATCGACGACGCCGCTCGGCTACGTCGTCTTCGCGGTGTCGGACCCCGAGCGGTCGGTCGTCGACGCGGCGCGGTCGTACACGGTCGCCAACCGCCGGACCAACGTGTTCCCGATCGTGTACGACTGCGAGACGGAGACGCTGTACCGACACGAGGTGCCGCGGCTGAAGGGGCGAGGGATCTACCGTCGGCAGGCGGAGGACGCCGATCGGCTGTTCGAGGTTTGAAAGTCGCGAGGGAAGAGCAGCCCGCTCAGATCAGGCGCTCGGCGATCCGACCGGCGCCCTCGGCCGCGGCGGTCGCGGGGTCGTCGGGGGAGACGACCTCGACGTCGCGGTCGAGCTCCGCCGAGAGCCGCTTCTCGAACTCCTCGGTGAGCCCGGGGATACAGGCCATCCCGCCGGTCGCCGCGATGGGGCGGCCTAAGGCGAGCTGGTAGGGTTTCATGTGGTCGTTCGCGAGCTCGGGGAGGAACTCGTTGGCGACGACATCGACCGCCTCGTCGATGTACCGGTCGACCGGCTCGCGGACGCCGCGGTCGACGGTGAACTCGTGGCTCCCGCCGCCGGGCTGCTGGATCACGTCCGTGAACGGCTCGAAGTCGTACACGTCGGCGTGCTCCTCCTTGTACTCCCGGGCGGTCGTCCGGTCGATGTGGACGCGTCCCTGGCTCTCCTCCTCGACGGCGGCGACGATCCGGCGGTCGACCTCGTTGCCCGTCACCGAGCCGGTCGAGAACGGCGAGAGCTGCTCGCCGCGCCGGTAGGCGCACGCCTCCAGCGTCGTCGACCCCATGTTGATGGAGACGAACACCTCGTCGATGGCGGACAGATCGTCGCCGTAGGCGGGGATCGCCCCGCACAGCGACTCGGGGTAGCTCCGCGTCTCGACCCCCCCGATGGAGGAGCCCTCGATCACCGACTTGAGGTTGTTGACGCCCGCCTCGTTGTCGATGGTGGGGACCGCGTAGACGACCGCGCTGTCCTCGGGCACGTCGTGGGCGTCCACGAGCGCCTCGAAGAAGCGCTCGGCGTCGGCGACGCTCTCGTCGTCCTCGGGAAGCCCCGATCGGAGCATGAACCGCACCGTGTCGGGGTACTCGATCGCGGCCTCGTGACCGAACAGGACCTTCTCCTCGCCCGTGATGGCGTCCTCGTAGGTCGCCAGACACGTCAGCGTCGAGTGTCGCTCGCGACCGCCCCGTCCGTCGGGGAGGTCGAGCACCGTCCGGGTGCTGCCGAGTTTCACGCCGACCGCCGCGGGGCCGTCTGTACTGTTGATGTCCGTGGATTCGTCGTCGTCGCTCATGATTCACTCGCACACGAAGCGATCCGGACGATGGAGACGAGGCTGATCCGATGGTCCGCGGGGGTGAACGGCCGGTCGTATCGCGGGGCGTCGAACCCCGCTAACCGGCGCCGGAGGGCCTCGACCGCGTCGTCGTCGACCCAGCCGAGCTCGGCGTAGTACGACAGCGCGTCCCGGCTCCGCACGTGGCCGCCCACGTCGACGAGGTAGCCGAGCCACTCGCCGATCTCGTGTTCCGCCTCCGGCGAGGCCGGGATCGCCGTCAGATACGGCCGATCGCCGGCGTCGGACCGATCTCCGTCGCCGGACAGCCGCAGCCCCCGCTGACGCTGGAGCAGTTCGGTGAACGCGGCCGAGCGGGCGGCCTGCTCCGCTCGGTTCCGGTTCGGCTGACGAAGCGACCGCTCCCGAGGCGCCTCGTCGGCGCCGTCCCGCGGTGCGTCCGCGATCCGGCGCAGCTCCCGTACGTCGTATTGCCGTGGATTCAGACTCATATTCCGTCCGTCGTTCGCGTCCGTACTGAGAGTCTCCCGGGCCGAATATATGATAGTTGCCACGCAGTTCTCAGAAATGAGAAACTACCGCGGCCGAAGTTTCGGACGACGACGCCTCGTCCGTCCGTGATTACTCCTCGTCAGCCCACGGGAGCGGCTCGGTACACCAGTGACAGAAGTCGAGATCGGCGTCGGTCTCCTTGCCGCAGTGCGGGCACTCGACTTCCGCCGGTCTCGCGTCGCCCTCGGCGACGGCCGGGTCCGAGGACCGAAAGTTCGCGCCGGAGGGCTCGTCGATCGCTTCGGTGTCGTCGCTCGCGGTGCGGCGGCGGATCGCCTCGGCCGTCGCGTCGGCGCGCCGGCGCTCGGCGATGTCAGCTCGGCCGACGAGGTAGGCGTCGACCGCGGAGAGGGCGTATAAGACGACGATCGGGAGGGTCACGTCCGTCGGGAGCGCCGCGGCCGTCTCGGCGGCCTCCGTCACCGAGACCGTCGGTTCGACGGGGACGTCGTAGAGGGCGAACAGCGCCACGCCGCCGCCGACGATAGTCAGGTGCCACAGCAGCGCCCGCCCCCATCGGCGCAGGGTGAGGTGACCGAGGCCCGGCAGCGCCATCGCCAGCACCGCGGCGAGCAGGGGGCGGAACTGGTCTCGCATATCTCGCCGGTTCGATCGGCCGGTACTTAGGCCTGCGGTGTCGGCGTCGCCGGCCGCGGAGGCGATCGGTTTCCGCGGCGCCGGCGGCGGCTCGCCGACGCGGATAACAACCGTTAATCGACGGCCACCCCTCCGACTCGCCATGAGCAGGCAGCGGGCGACCGCGTTCGTTCCCGGTCACGTCACCGCGTTCTTCAGCGCGCACCCGGCCGAGCGCCCCGCGGCCGCCGGCTCGCGCGGCGCCGGGGTGACGCTCACCGACGGGGTGACGGTTCGCGTGTCGGCGGCGGACGAAGCGGGTGCGAGCGTCGCGCCGGGCCAGCCCACCGAGCCGGTCGGACCGCGCACTATCGACGGCGAGCCGGGGACGATCGGCGCGGTCGAAGACGTACTCGCGGAGTTGGGCGTTCGCGGAGCGGGCGACGGGCGGACGATCGAGGTCGCCGTCGAGACTGACCTCCCGATCGGCGCCGGCTTCGGGGTCTCGGGCGCCGCGGCGCTCGGCGCCGCGCTCGCCGCGAACGCGGCGTTCGACCGGGGGCGATCCGAGAACGAACTGGTCCGGATCGCCCACGAGTCGGAGGTGGGACGGGGGACCGGGCTCGGCGACGTGGTCGCGCAGGCGCGCGGCGGGGTCCCGATCCGACTGGAGCCCGGTGCGCCGGGAGTCGGCGACCTCGACGGGATTCCCGCCACAGCGCGGGTCGAGTACGTCACGTTCGGCGAGCTGTCGACCGAGGAGGTGCTGGGCGGCGACACCGCTGCCCTCTCCGCAGCCGGTGAGGACGCGCTCGCCCGGCTTCGCGAGGACCCCCGACTCCCGACGCTGATGGACGCGGCCCGCGGGTTCGCCCGCGATGCGGACCTCCTCGTTCCCGAGGTCGCGGAAGCGATCGCGGCGGTCGAGAAGTCCGGAGACGACTCCGGGAGCGACGGGGACGATCACGGCGCAGCCATGGCGATGCTCGGCCGCACCGTCTTCGCGCTCGGGACCGGGCTCTCCGACGCGGGCTACGACCCCGAAGTCTGTCGGATCGACGCCGCGGGCGCGCGACTCGTCGAGCGATGAGATCTTGTGCGGTGGCGCGCGCCTGCGAGCGGACGCCTTCGGCGGCCGCGAGTCAGCGCGTGCGAGGTCGCCGGCGCGTAGCGCCGGCTGCCAGAGGGACCTCTGGTCCCTCGCTGGAGTCGGTCGCCCGGAGCAACGCGGAGGGCGACCGACGAGGCTGGGGNGTAGCGCCGGCTGCCAGAGGGACCTCTGGTCCCTCGCTGGAGTCGGTCGCCCGGAGCAACGCGGAGGGCGACCGACGAGGCTGGGGAGGTCTGAGGCTGCGGTTGCGGGTGGGGTGGGCCTCACGGCGGGCCGTTGGAGACCTTCACCGCCGATCCACGGTTTCCGATCACGTCGTACTCCGCGCCCGGCGACGAACAAAGCTTTACCGCGTCGACCGCCTATCTCCGGCAAATGGTACTCGACGACCTCGGTACGTCCCTCCGGAGCAGCCTCGACAAGCTCCAGGGGAAGTCCCGACTCTCCGAGAGCGACGTCGAGGAGATCGTCAAAGAGATCCAGCGCTCGCTCCTCTCCGCCGACGTCGACGTCTCCCTCGTGATGGAGCTGTCGGACTCGATCAAGACTCGCGCCCTCGAAGAGGAGCCGCCGGGCGGTACGACCGCGAAGGACCACGTTCTCAAGATCGTCTACGAGGAGATGGTCGATCTGGTCGGCGACTCCACGGAGCTTCCCCTGGAGAACCAGACGATCCTGCTGGCCGGCCTGCAGGGGTCCGGGAAGACCACCTCCGCGGCCAAGATGGCCTGGTGGTTCTCGAAGAAGGGGCTCCGCCCCGCCGTCATCCAGACGGACACCTTCCGGCCCGGCGCGTACGACCAGGCCAAGGAGATGTGCGAGCGCGCTGAGGTCGACTTCTACGGGAACCCCGACAACGACGATCCGGTCGACATCGCGCGGACGGGCCTCGAGGAGACCGAAGACGCCGACGTGCACATCGTTGACACGGCCGGTCGCCACGCGCTCGAAGACGACCTCATCGCGGAGATCGAGGAGATCGAGCAGGCGGTCGACCCCGACCGCTCGCTCCTCGTGTTAGACGCCGCGATCGGGCAGGGCGCGAAGGATCAGGCCCGCCAGTTCGAGGAGTCGATCGGCATCGAGGGCGTGATGATCACCAAGCTCGACGGGACCGCGAAGGGCGGTGGCGCGCTGACGGCGGTCAACGAGACCGACTCCTCCATCGCGTTCCTCGGGACCGGCGAGACGGTCCAGGACATCGAGCGGTTCGAGCCCTCCGGGTTCATCTCCCGGCTGCTCGGGATGGGCGACCTCAAGCAGCTCTCCGAGCGCGTCGAGCGCGCCATGGAGGAGGCCCAGGAGGAGGACGAGGACTGGGACCCCGAGGACATGCTGCAGGGCGAGTTCACCCTGAAGGACATGAAAAAGCAGATGGACGCGATGAACCGGATGGGCCCCTTAGATCAGGTGATGGACATGATCCCCGGCATGGGCGGCGGGATGATGGACCAGCTCCCGGACGACGCGATGGACGTGACCCAAGACCGGATGCGCCGCTTCGAGCGCATCATGGACTCGATGACCGAGGAGGAGCTGGAGAACCCCCGCGTCGTCGGCCAGTCGCGCACGGAGCGGATCGCGCGCGGCTCCGGCACCGACGAGGAGACGGTCCAGCAGCTGCTCGAACAGCACTCGATGATGGAGCAGACGATCAGCCAGTTCCAGGGGATGGGCGAAGGCGACATGCAGCGCATGATGAAGAAGATGGGCGGCGGCGACGGCGGCGGCCTCGGCGACATGATGGGCGGCGGGAAGGGGCCGTTCTGAAGCGTCGATCGCGGGTGGTTACTTATCAACGGGCGTTACTGACGGCGGATCAACGAGGGACGCTTCTAACGCCCCAACCGCTCGCTTATAAGCAGTCGACGGAGGGTCGACGGTGAACACCGCCAAAGCCCCAGCTGCGTCGACTCGCGCGACTCGTTGCGCTCCTCAGTCGCTCGTTTCACTCGCTCCTTTCGGTGTCGCCGGCGGCTTTGCCGCCGGCTGCCCGTGGCGCTACGCGCCACGCGGCTTACGTCGTCGTGCTTCGTCGACGCGGCTGCCCCTTTGAGCCCCACCCATTCCGCACAGCAACCGCCGGAAGACGACCGCCTCGCTGCGCTCAGCGCTGCGACTTCCGTGCTCCCGCTCGCTCCGCTCGCGGGACCGCAGCCTCACGCCTCCCCAGCCTCGTCGCTGGCGCCGGCGGCGCCAGCGACTCCCTCGCGCGTGCACCTCGCGCCCTGCGGGCGCTCGGCGGCACGCGCCACCGCAATCGCTTATAAAGAGACGTCCGTCTCCATGTCTTCGGTCGCCTCTTCGAGCCCGTCGTCGCGGGCGGTCTCGGCGTGCGAGCCCTCGATCTCGGCGTCGGTGAGGAGGTCGCGGAACTCGTCGCGGAACCGGTCGTTCGCGCGGGTGGAAGTCAGGTCCACACGGGCGACGCGGGCGTGCTTCGCGACGACGTCGGGGTCGGCGTCGAGGGCGTCGGCGCACTCGGGGATCGAGCGCCCCTCCGCGGTCAGCTGCTTCAGGTCGTCGTACTCGAACGAGGCGTCGTCGACGTCGCGGTCGACCTCGCGGACGAGGTGGAGGTCGAGCCGGGCGTCGCGGACGGCCGCGGGGTCGACGACGGGCGGGGTTTCCTCTCCATTTCCACCCTCCTCGCGCTCCTCGACGAGCGCGGACGCGATCGCCTCGTCGTCGTCTTCCTCGAAGCGCGCGCGGGCGATCCGAGCGTACGTCGCGTCGTCGAGGTCGGTCGAGAAGTCGTACCGCTCGCGCATCGCGGCGACGAGCTCTCGGACCCGCTCGTCGACCGCCGCCTCGTCGCGGTCGGTGAGCGTCCCGCGCGACTCCGCCTGCCGCTCGGTGACCGTCTCGGACCCGGTGGTCTCGACGAAGATGTCGCGGAGATCGGAGGTCTTCTCGTCCATGGACGGGGGGATACGCGCCGGCGGTAAATAAGCCTCGCGTACGGTCTAGGCGGCCTCCGGCGGGATAGAGTGGGGAGGGCTTCCGGAGAGAACCGGAGACCGACTGTGTCGTCAACCAGTACTTTCAAGTCGGTTTACGATGGTGTCGGAGACATGGCAACCAGCACGGAGTCGGTGGATCTCGTCGGCGACGAGGCCGCGACGAACCTCGCCCGCGCGGCGCTGTTCGCCGCGCTCGTCGGCGCGTTCGCGTACGTGACGTTCCCGAATCCCGTCTCGCCCGTCTCGGTGACGCTGCAGGTGCTCGGCGTGTTCCTCGCCGGGATCTACCTCGGCCCGGTGTGGGGGGGCGCGTCGCTCGTCCTCTATCTCGTGGCCGGCGCGGTCGGCGCGCCGGTGTTCGAGGGCGGCTCCGCCGGCGTGGGATCGCTCGTCGGCCAGTCCGCGGGCTACCTCTGGTCGTACCCGCTGGCCGCGGCGGTCGTCGGCGCGGTCGTCCACCGCGGCGCGAGCCTCCGCGACCTCGATACGGTCGGCGTCCCGACGCTCGTCGGGGCGATGGTCCTCGGAACCGTCGTCATCTACGCGCTCGGCGTCGCCGGGCTTGCGTACGTCCTCTCGCTCGGTCCCGTCGAGGCGGTGACCGTCGGCGCGGTCGCGTTCCTCCCCGCGGAGGCGCTGAAGGTCGCCGCCGCGGTCGGCATCGTGCGGTCCGACGCGGTCGCGGCCGCGTGAGGCCGTCGTGAACGCGCACGAGGCGAGACCGTGATCGACGCCACCGGCGTCACCTGTCGGTACGGCCGACCCGGGAGCGGCGGGAGCGACGCGGACGACGGTGGCGGCCTCGTCGCCGTCGACGACGTGACCCTCTCGGTCCCCGACGGCGAGTTCCTGATCGTCGCCGGCGCGAACGGCTCCGGGAAGACGACGCTCGTCAGGACGTTCAACGGGCTCGTCGAGCCCGACGCCGGGACGGTCTCGGTGAACGGGGCCCCCGTGAGCGACGATCTCGTCGCCGCGCGCTCGGCGGTCGGGATGGTGTTTCAGGACCCCCGCGACCAGCTGGTCGCCGCCACCGTCGGCGCCGACGTGGCGTTCGGCCCGGAGAACCTCGGGTGCTCTCACGCCGAGATCGACCGACGGGTCGCCGACGCGCTCGCGGCGGTGAACATGGCCGGGCGCGAGGACGAGCGGATCGCGAGCCTCTCCGGGGGCGAGCGCGAGCGCGTCGCGATCGCGGGGGCGCTCGCGATGGAGCCCGACCACCTCGTCTTGGACGAGCCGTTCACCGGGCTCGACGAGCCGGCTCGGCGGTCGGTGCTCGACCGGCTTCGGGCGCTCCGCGCGGCCGGGACGAGCGTGATCGTCGTCACCCACGACCTCCGCGACGTGCTCGGGCTCGCGGACCGGGTGGTGGGGCTGTCGGCGGGACGGGTCGCCGTCGACGCCGCGCCGCGGGAGGCGGCCGAGGAGCTACCGGAGCTGGACGTGCGGGTGCCGGCCGCGTTCGACGATCGACCCGCGGACGCCCCCGCCGCCGGCGAGACCGACGATCCGTGACCCTCTCGTACGTCCCCGGCGACTCGCTCGCCCACCGGCTCGACCCCCGGTCGAAGCTCCTCGTGCAGGTCGGGTTCGCGGCGGCCGCGTACGCGTACACGACGCCTCGCGGGCTCGCCGCGCTCACCTTCCTGGCCGTCGCCTGCCTGTGGCTCGCCGGCGGCGGCCCCCGCGACCTGTGGACCTACCGGGCCGCGTTCCCGGTGCTCCTCGTCGCCCCCCTCGTCGCCGGCGCGACGCTCGGCGCGCCGTGGTTCCGAGTCGAGCGCGCCGCGACCACGGGGCTCGCGAGCTACCGCGTCCTCCTCATTCTCGTCGTCGCCGCAGGTTACGTCAGGTCGACGCCGGTCCGGGACTCGCGAGCGGCGGTCCAGCGCGCGGTGCCGGGCAAGCCCGGACAGTTCCTCGGCACCGGCGTCGCGCTCGTGTTCCGGTTCCTCCCCCTCCTAAAGCGGGACCTGTTGACGGCCCGCGAGGCGGTCCGATCGCGCGGCGGCGGTACGCTTCCCGTCCGCGAGCGCATGCGCCTCGTCGCCGTCGCGGGCATCAATCGGGCGTTCGGGCGCGCCGACCGGTTGGGGACCGCGCTGAACGCCCGGTGTTTCGCGTGGAACCCGACGCTCCCGCGGTTGGCGTTCGGCCCCGCGGACTACCCGGCGCTCGCGGTCGGCGCGGGGCTGTTGGCGGCGGCGGTCGCGATGACCATCGTGTAGCCACCGGGACGGGGGGACACCGCGTAACCGTCCGGAAACGCCGGGCGACACGCCCAGCGTTGTGGCAAGTTTTAACCCGACCGTATCCGCCTGATCGATCATGATCCCCTTGCAGGCGGCCACCCGGGAGACGTTCTGGACGATCGGTCCGGTCGGGAAGGCCGCGTTCTACTGGCTCGCCGCGGTCGCGATCCTCGTGTTCCTCTACGGGGTGTACGCCCGGTTCGCGGCGTACGCCCGCGGGAGCGAGGACCCGCGCGACCGGCTGTCCGACCTCCCCGCCCGGACGGTCGCGGCGACCAAGACGGTGCTCTCGAACGAGAACCAGTTCGACCGCGACCTGTACGCCGGCGTGATGCACACGTTCGTGCTGTGGGGCTTCCTCACGCTGCTCGTCGCGACGACCATCCTCGGGTTCGACATCGACGTGTACCGCCCGATCGCGGGCGAGTCGTTCTGGGTGGGCGAGTTCTACTTAGCCTACCAGTTCGTCGTCGACGCGTTCGGCCTGCTGTTCGTCGTCGGCGTCGGCATGGCGATGTACCGCCGGTACCGCGAGCGCGACGGGCGGCTGTGGGGGAAACACACCTCGCTGGAGGACGACGCGTTCGTCTGGACGCTCTTCCTCCTCGGCGTCGGCGGCTTCGTCGTGCAGGCGCTCGGCATCGTCGGCCAGCCCGCGCGGGCCGACGAGACGGTGAGCTTCATCGGCATGGCGATGGCCGCGGGGTTCCGGTGGGGCGGGCTGACGGCCGGCGGTGCCGAGGCGATCTACGGCGTCGTCTGGTGGAGCCACTCGCTGCTCGCGTTCGCCTTCATCGCGTGGATCCCGTACGCGAAGCCGTTCCACATGATCTCCTCGTTCGCGAACGTCGTCGCCCGCGACGAGAAGGCGGGCGCCCGGCTCCCGAACATCCCCGCCGACCTCGATCACACCAACGCCGAGTCGTTGGAGGACTTCACCTGGAAGGAGCTGCTGGACGGCGACGCCTGCACGAAGTGCGGGCGCTGTACCGACGCCTGCCCCGCCGACACGGTGGGACGGAACCTCGACCCGCGGGACGTAATCCTCGACCTGAAGGCGTACCGCGAGTCCGTGAGCGACGACGCGGTCGCGGGCGCAGGCGGCGGGAGGTCGGTCGCGACGGACGGCGGCGTGACCGACTCCGGCGCCGTCAACGACGGCGGGACGGTCCCCATCGTCGCCGACGAGGGAGGCGTCATCGCGAGCGAGTCGATGGAGTCCTGTATGTCGTGTATGGCCTGCATGGACGCCTGCCCCGTCGACATCGAACACCTCACGTCGTTCACCAAGATGAACCGCCAGCTCGTCGACGAGGGGGCGGTCGACTCGAACCTCCAAGACGTGTTCCAGGACGTGATGCAGAAGGGGAACGCCTTCGGCGAGTCGCAGTCGGCGCGCGGCGACTGGGCGGACAACCTCGACGACATCGAGGTCGCGGACGCCCGCGAGCGCGAGGTGGAGTACCTCTGGTACGTCGGCGACTACCCGAGCTTCGACGACCGGAACAGGAAGGTCGCGCGGGCACTGGCCCGGCTGTTCGACGAGGCCGACGTGTCGTTCGGGATTCTCTTCGACGACGAGAAGACCGACGGCAACGACATCCGCCGGATCGGCGAGGAGTTCCTCTACCTCGAACTTGCCGGTCACCACGTCGAGACGTTCGCCGACTGCGAGTTCGACTCGATCGTCTGTACGGACCCGCACTCGTACAACACGATCGAAAACGAGTACCCCGAGGTCGACTTCGCGGAGTTCGCCGACGACCCGATGATGCCGTTCGACCGCGAGGAGCCGTGGAACCCGGAGGGGGAGATCGACGTGTTCCACTGGACGCAGGTGGTCGAGGAGCTGGTGGCGGACGGACGGCTGAACCTCTCCGGCGACGAGCTCGACTACACCGTCACTTACCACGACCCGTGTCACCTCGGCCGGTACAACGACGAGTACGAGGCGCCCCGCGAGCTAATCTCCGCGACCGGCGCCGACCTCTACGAGATGCCGCGCTCGCGCGAGGACTCGTTCTGCTGTGGCGGGGGCGGCGGCGGGCTGTGGACCGAACACGACGAGGACGTGAAGCCGAGCGAAGAGCGCCTCCGCGAGGCTGTCGAGGACACCGACGCGGGGTCGGCGATCGAGAAGTTCGTCGTCGCCTGCCCGATGTGCACGACGATGTTCGAGGACGGGCGGAAGACGGGGGACTTCGAGGAGGACGTGGAGATCGTCGACGTCGCCGAACTCCTGATCGAGGCGGTGGAAGCGGGGACGGGAGAGGCGGAATCGGTCGGGACGGTCCCGTAGTCGCGCCGCGGCCCGCGTCTCAGGGAGACGACGGCGACCGCGACTCGACCGCGTCGTCGATCCGACCCAGCAGCGCCCGCCCCGGCGCCCGGTCGCGCACGGGCGCGTCGCCGAGGTAATCGACCAGGGCGTCGCGGAGGAGGACGGCGTCGCGGGGCGCGAGCGGGCGGCCGCGCTCGATGCGACGGATCGGTCGGCACTGTTCGGGGGCGTCGTCACCGGCGTCGACGGCGGCCTCGCCCGCGTCGAGGAGCGCGGCGTGGGCGACCCACGCCTCCTCGTGCGACAGCGAGAGCGTGATCGAGTCCCCGGTCGTCGGTGGGGCCATCGTCCGGGTCTTCGCACGGAGGGTCTTAAAAATACGGTCGAACCGCCGGACGGGCGACGACGGCGGGGATCGGGGTTTCCGACCGATCTATATAGAATATATAGCACCGGGGAGCGGTACTGGGTCGCTTGTACCGCTCATAGCATACTACTTAACCGGAACACACCCACGGTCAGGTGATGGCATCAAGCCACGACGCGGATACCGAGGGGATCACGCGGCGGAAAGCACTTTCGGCGCTCGGCGGTGCCGGCGCGCTGGCGCTCGCGGGCTGTACGCAGAGCTCGGGGGACGGCGGCGGCGACGGCCTTTCCGGCTCGATCAACATCGCCGGCTCCTCGACCGTCTTCCCGCTGATGAGCGCGATCGCGGAGGACTTCGCCGCGGACCACGACCAGGTCTCTATCGACATCAGCCCTACCGGCTCGGGCGGCGGGTTCTCCAACTACTTCTGCGTCGGCGACACCGACTTCAACAACGCGAGCCGGCCGATCCAGCCCGCGGAGGAGGAGCGCTGCGCGGAGAACGGCGTCGAGTACGTCGAGCTCATCGCGGCGACGGACGCGCTCACGATCGTCGTCAACCCCGAGGCCGACTGGATCGACCACCTCACCGTCGAGGAGCTGGCGACGATCTGGGAGGAGGACGCCGTCGAGACCTGGGACGAGGTCCGCGACGAGTTCCCGAACGAGGAGATCAACCGGTTCGGCGCCGCCGACACCTCCGGGACGTACGACTACTTCATCGAGGCGATCTTAGAGGAGCGCGGCCACACCAGCGACTACCAGGCGACCGAGCAGGACAACTCGATCGCGCAGGGCGTCTCGGGCAGCGAGTACGCGATCGGCTACTTCGGCTTCGCGTACTACTACCAGAACCCCGACCAGCTCAAGGCGCTCGGGATCGACGCCGGCGACGGACCGGTAGAGCCGAGCCTCGAAACGGCGTCCAGCGGCGAGTACACGCCCCTCTCACGGCCGCTGTTCACCTACCCCTCGATCGAGTCGCTCGGCAAGGAACACGTCGCCGAGTTCGCCCGCTACTTCGTCGAGCAGACGACGAACGAGGACCTCGTCGCCGGCGACGTGGGGTACGTGCCCGCGACCGAGGAGACCCAGGAGGAGCAGATGGAGATCCTCGAAGACGCCATCGAGCGGGCGCAGGAGTAACGTCCGCTATGAACCGGTGTATTGATTTACGACAGCGTTCGATACCCGACCGGTTGTGACAGATAGTACCGAGAGTCCCGATCTCCAGCGTCGGAGCGGGCTCAGACGACTGAAGGAGGGAACCTACGGTGGCCTCTTCGCCGCGTGTGCGGCGATCACCCTACTCACGACGGTAGCGATCTTCGTGACGCTGCTGTCGGACGCGGTGGTGTTTTTCCAAGAGATACCGATAGCCGAGTTCCTGACCGGCACCAACTGGAGCCCGAATCCGGCCGGCGGCGGGCAGGCGTTCGGCATCATCCCCCTGCTGATCGGGACGCTCGTCGTGACGGTCACGGCGGCGTTCATCGCGCTCCCGGTGGGAACGCTGACCGCGATCTATCTCAGCGAATACGCGACGCCGAACGCGCGCTCGATACTGAAGCCGCTCTTGGAGATCCTCGCCGGCATCCCGACGGTCGTGTACGGCTACTTCGCGCTGGTGTACATCACGCCGGCGCTGAAGGCGACGCTGTTCCCGGAGATGAGCACGTTCAACGCGCTCTCGGCGTCGATCATGGTCGGTATCATGACGATCCCGATGGTGTCGTCCATCTCCGAGGACGCGATGAGCGCGGTTCCGGACGACCTGCGCCAGGCCGGCTACGGGCTCGGCGCGACGAAGTTCGAGGTGTCGACCGGGATCGTGGTCCCGGCCTCCATCTCGGGGATCGCCTCATCGTACATCCTCGCGATCTCTCGCGCCATCGGCGAGACGATGATCGTCGTCGTCGCGATGGGCGCGCAGGCGCGGATGCCGGCGGTGCAGGAGGTCGCCTTCGGGATCCCGTTCGTCAATCCCGCCGACGTGCTCCTGCAGTCCGGGATGACGATCACCGTCGCGATGGTGCAGATCGCCGGCGGCGACCTCACCGGCGGGTCGATCCCGTACGACTCGATGTTCGCGCTCGGCCTCACGCTGTTCGTGGTGACCCTCGTAATGAACGTGATCAGTGATATCATCGCACAGCGGTACCGGGAGGAGTACTGATGGCGACGGACAACGCGAACGCGGGCGGGTTCGGCGAGGTGAGCCGGCTTCGGGGGGTTGTCTTCGAGTACCTCTCCCTCGGCGCGAGCGTGGCCGGGCTCGTCGCGCTCGGCGTGCTCCTCGTGTACGTCACGATAGACGCCTTCGACCTGGCGAACGCCAGCCCGGAGTGGCTGCTGACGTACTTCCTCACCCTCGTCGTCCCGTTCCTCGCGTTCTGCCTGTACAGCGCGAACGATCCGACGGTGACCCGACGGGCCCTCGGCGCCCTCGGCGGCGGGCTCGTCGCCGTCGCGGCGCTTTTCACCGCGATCGAGGCGTTCGTCGCGCAGATCCCGCGGCTCTCCTGGCAGCTCGCGTACCTCTTCGTCGTCGCGACGCCGGTGACGGCGTACCTCGCGTACGTCGGGAGCCGCGGCCGGGTCGGCGCCGTCGGCTTCGGACTGATGGGCCGGCTCGTCGGCGGGGCCGCGCTCGGGCTCGCCGTCGGGACGCTGTTCCTGGTGTTCGACCCGCTGGTGTGGTTCCTCGCGTACACGCTTGGCGTCGTTCCGGCCGTCGCGCTGTACGCGTACGGCGCTCGGCGCTCGGCGCCGCGAGCGGTGGCCGCGGCGATCCCCGTCGGACTCGTCGGCGTCGTCGTCGCGGTGGTCCTCCGAGGAGTCGTCACCACGTACCCGTCGGATCTCATCATCTACGCCTGGACGCTCGCGGTCCCGATCGCGATCGCCGGCTGGCGCGTCGTGGCCGACCGCGGCAGCCGGGCCGCCGCGGTCGCCGCCGGGGGAGTGCCGCTCGCAGTCGCGGTCGCCGGCGGGTTCCTCGCCGGCGGTTTCGGCGTCCCCGGTCCCACCGCGCTGATCGTCCTCGTCACGGTCGGCGTGCCGACGGCGGTCTACGTTCACCGCGCGATCGACGAGGGTGACGGCGTGGTCGGCCTGGCGCTGCCGGTCCTCCTCGTCGGCGGCGCGCTCGTCGGCGCGCTCGTCGTCGAGGCGTGGGGCGTTCCCGCGCCCGACCCGTGGCTCGACGCTGGATACGTCACGGAGTCGCCGTCGAGCACTGCGATCGAAGCCGGACTGTACCCGGCGATCGTCGGCTCGGTGATCATCATCGCGCTGGTCGCGGTGCTGTCGTTCGTGCTCGGCGTCGGGACCTCCGTCTTCTTAGAGGAGTACATGCCCGAGAGCGGTGTCCTCGGGTCGCTGACGCGGCTGCTGCAGGTCAACATCGCGAACCTCGCCGCCATCCCGTCGGTCGTGTACGGGCTGCTCGGGCTCGGGCTGTTCGCGAACCTGCTCGGGTTCGGGCTCGGGACCGCGGTGACGGCCTCGCTGACGCTGTCGCTGCTCATCCTCCCGATCACGATCATCTCCGCGCAGGAGGCGATCAGGTCGGTCCCGGACGACCTGCGTCGCGGGTCGGACGCGATGGGCGCGACCCGGTGGCAGACGACGAAGAACGTTGTGCTCCCCGAGGCGTTCCCCGGCATCCTGACCGGAACGATCCTCGCGCTCGGGCGGGCGATCGGCGAGACCGCGCCGCTCCTCATGATCGGCGCGGCGACGACCGTGTTCAGCGCGCCGGACAGCCTCTTCAGCCGATTCAGCGCGATGCCGATGCAGATCTACGCGTGGGCGAACTTCCCGCAGGCGGAGTTCCGGTACGGGGTCGTCGCGGCCGGCGTGATCACCCTGTTGATCATCCTCATCGGCATGAACGGGACGGCGATACTGCTGCGGAACCGCGCGGAGCGGGGGAACTAACCATGAGTAACACAGAATCGAGCGACTCGCTCATCACGACGGACGTAGAGACCGGATCGAACGAACAGACCGCGACGACCGATCGGACGGCGGTCGCCGCGCGCGACCTGAACGTCTTCTACGGAGACGAACAGGCGATCGACGACGTGTCGATGGAGATTCCCGAAAAACGGGTGACCGCGCTGATCGGTCCCTCGGGTTGCGGCAAGTCGACGTTCCTCCGGTGTATCAACCGGATGAACGACATGATCGAGGTGTGCCGCGTCGAGGGCGACGTGGAGTTCGGCGGCAAGAACGTGTACGACTCCGACGTGGACCCGGTCGCCCTTCGGCGGAAGATCGGGATGGTGTTCCAGAAGCCGAACCCGTTCCCGAAGTCGATCCGCGACAACGTCGCCTACGGCCTGAAGATACAGGGGTACGACGGCGACGTCGACGAGCGCGTCGAGAAGTCGCTGAAGGGGGCCGCGCTGTGGGACGAGGTGAAAGACCAGCTCGACTCCTCGGGGCTCGACCTGTCCGGCGGGCAACAGCAGCGCCTCTGTATCGCTCGGGCGATCGCGCCCGACCCGGAGGTCATCCTGATGGACGAGCCGACATCGGCGCTCGACCCCGTCGCGGCCTCGAAGATCGAGGACCTCATCGACGACCTCGCCGAGGAGTACACGGTTATCATCGTCACTCACAACATGCAGCAGGCGGCCCGCATCTCCGACCGGACCGCGGTGTTCCTCACCGGCGGCCGACTCGTCGAGTACGACGACACGACGAAGATCTTCGAGGATCCCGAGGAACAGCGCGTCGAGGACTACATCACGGGGAAGTTCGGATAGATGCCGCGCGAGAACTATCAGGAGCGGCTCGACGAGCTCCGGGCCGACGTGGTCGCGATGGGCGAACTCGTCGGCGAGCGGTACGACACGGCGATCGAGGCGGCCGCGACCGGCGACGACGAGCTCGCCGAAGAGGTCATCGAGGGCGACTACGAGGTGAACGAGACGTACCTCGGCTTGGAGGAGGACTGCACTGAGCTGCTCGCACTCCAACAGCCCGTCGCGGGCGACCTCCGGTTAGTGGCCGCCTCGTTCAAGGTGATCACCGACCTCGAACGCGTCGCCGACCTGGCGACCAACCTCGCGGGCTACGGCGGCCCCGACGGGGGCGTCCACCCGGCCGTGGAGTTCCGCGATCTGGGCCAGGACGCCGGCGAGATGGTCGCCGACGCGGTCGCGGCCTACGAGGCGGGCGACGCCGAGGCCTGCCGCGAGATCGCGGCTCGCGACGACGAGTTCGACGAGCGGTGCCGGCGCGCGAGCGAGGCCGTGGTCCGCGAGCTGTTGGAGGCCGACCGCGCCCGCAACGAGTCGTCGACCGGCGAGACCGGCGACGACGCCGACGCGGAGGCGCTGGAGGCCTCGCTCGACGAGGTCTCTCGCGCGTTGCTCGCGGTTCGCGACCTCGAACGCGTCGCCGACCACGCGGTCAACGTGGCGGCGCGCACCCTGTACATGGTCGAGAACGACGACGAGCTGATCTACTGATGGGGACGACCCTCACGTTCATGTGCGTCCGCAACGCCGGGCGCAGCCAGATGGCGACCGCCTTCGCGGAGCGCGAACGCGACCGACGCGGCCTCGGCGACCGCGTCGAGATCGTGACGGGCGGCACGATGCCCGCCGACAGCGTTCACGACGTGGTCGTCGAGGCGCTCGCGGAGGTCGGGCTCGACGTGAACGGGCGAACTCCCCGCGAGATCGACGACGAGACGCTCGCCGCGTCCGACTTCGTCGCCACGATGGGCTGTTCGACGCTGGAGTTGGAGGGCGTCGACACCGACGACTGGGACCTGGAGGACCCGGGCGAGCGCCCGATCGAGGAGGTCCGCGATATCCGCGACGAGATCGAGCGGCGCGTGATCGCCGTCTTCGACGAGCGGTTCGGTGAGGACGCCGGCGAGCGGTAAGCGGGTCGCCGCTCCGAGAGGGAACCGCCGAGAAAGTCGTCCCGGTCGTCGGCCGAGTCGGGGCGGCTCGGCCGAGCGTCCGAGACGGGAGACGTACCGAGACGCTACGCGTTCGTGATGCTGATCTGGCGGTTGAGGTGGGATTCGATATAGTCGGTGTCGTACTCCCAGTTCGCGGACGGACCGCGGCCGCCGCCGGCGGGGTTGAAGGCGCGGCTGACCGCCCGCAGTTTGATCCGGTAGGCGCCCGGCTGGTAGTCCGCCGGCACCTCGAACACGACCGTTCGGTCGTGGTTCCGATCGCCGACCGACTGGTGCCAGTACGAGTACCGGTTCGGCGGACCGCCGCTAGACGCCGGCTGAGTCACCGGCGGATTCCGGCCGCAGCCGTGCGCCGACGCCCGCACGCTTCGGAAGTGTTCGCCCCACGCTCTGAACGTCACGCGGATACCGATTTTTTTCCCGGCCGGTCGCTTAATCTGCGGACACGACTCGGTGATGTCGTTCCACTCCTCGGGCGGTTCCGACGACAGTCCCCAGGAGAGACCGGTGATCTCGAGGTTCGGTCGCCGGTTGTCGACCGTGATCGTCGAGGCGGGCGAAGCCGTCGACAGCGGGTCCATGTTCGAGTCACCGAGCTGGAGCCGCACCTCGTAGGTGCCGTCCCGGTAGCCGCGCGTGTTCCAGTTCAGCACCCAGAACGGGAACAGCAGCGGGTTGTCGTTGAGCTGCTCGCCGTAGTACGACTCCAGGTACGGCACGTCGAGGATCGGGTACCAGCCGTCGGTCCCGGTCGGCTGGACGTGAACCGGATCGCGGCCGATCGCGGGCACGTACCACTCGTGGCCGGTGAACGGTTGCTCGGCGCCGCCCTCGTAGGAGTACAGCACCCGGTAGTACGACGCCTCCTCGAAGCGGTGACAGCCGTGCAGCTGCAGCGTTCCGGCGAACGGGGCGGTGCCGTCGAGACGACCGGCGGACGGGCCCGGCGGTTTCGGTCGGTTGATCCGCCGAGCGTAGCCGGAGCCGTCGTCGTAGACCGGGCTCTGGGTCGGCATCAGGCCGATGGACTCGATCGACGGCGTCTCGCACTCGACGTTCTCGGGCGTGAGCCCGTCGCAGGTCGGGATCGAGTTGGCGTCGTCGTCGGCAACGAGATCGACGTTCAGAGAGCCGCTCTCGTTCCACCGGACGTCGAAGAACCCCTCGGAGTAGATCGTCTCCCGCGCCCCGTCGCCGTCGACGTCCTGCGTGACGCGGAAGGTGATGTCTGGCACGTCGGCGAACGTCCGCCACTCCGGCACGAACACGTCGCGACACCGGAGGAACGGACCGATGTGTCGGTCGGGGTCGATCGCGGCGAGAACCTCGCGGTCGACCGGAATCTCGTCCCCGAGCAGTTCGAGCCGTTCGTCGGGGTCCGGACGCATGAACCCCTCCGGCAGCGGCGGATCGGGCGGGTCGGGGAACGCCGGCCGATCGAGCAGCGCCGCGGTCTCGGATTCGAACTCACCGAACTCACCGCGTTCTGAGCCCGCGCCGAGCCGCAACGCGATGTCTTCGCCGACGAGGTCGGCCGTGCGCTCGAACACGCCGGGATCGAACAGCCGCTCGGGCCGGGGGTCGGGGCGGGGCTGCGGCCGGGGGAAGGGGTTGGGTCGCGGCTCCGGCGGGATCACCGGATCCGGGAACACCTCGGGACGTTCCAGCACGTCTCGGAGCCGAGGTCGGACGATCTCGGGGAGGCAGACGCGTTCTCGGCGGAAGTCGAGGACGCGGTCGATGTCCCAGAGGGGGACGTGGACGCAGAACTCTCCGCACTCGTTGGTCGTCGTCGTCGCGACCGTCTCCCGCGTGCAGTCGAACGGGAAGAACCAGCCGTAGCCGAGGCCAGACGGGAAATGAGAGAGGAACGAGCAGTCGGTGTCCTCGACGTGAACGGTCGCGTTCGGAACGGGATGGTACTCGTCGGTTTCCGGATCGTAGGTGACGACGCGCCCGCAGACCTGCCGGAAGCCCAGTAGGTCGGGGTCGATCGCGAACTCCAACTGGTCGCGAACGTCGAGCGCCGTCGAGCCCTCCAGATCCAGCGGCACGTCGTCGGCCAGCGTCCGGATGTGGGTCAGTTGCCGCTCGGTCACCTGCCAGTCGTCCGGCGTGACGGCGTTGGGCTGTTTCACCGCAACACGGTCGTCGACGTCCGGACTGACCGTCGCTTTGATGTCGCGAGCGAGGATGTCGTCGAACATCGCGACGTCCCGGAGGTCTTCCTCCGTGGCCCCCTCCAGGTCGTCGAGCGTCTCGTAGCCGGCAACGCGGAGCGCCTTCGCTCGCTTGGGGCCGATTCCAGGGATCTTCTCTAGTTCGGGCGGGTCGTTTGTGGACATTGCTGGCACCCTTCGTCCTGCATTCAACAGGACAATTAGCTAATGTATTTTCATGATATATATTATTAACCCGGGTTTAGACAGACAACATACGGAGCGTTCGAAATTGTGAGCGTCGGGAAAGCGTCGCGTCGACCCCGCTCGGCGGGGACGCGCTCCGGGATCGCCGGCCGCTCACTCCGGGATCGCCGGCCGCGACGAACCGGACGTCCGGACGCGTACTTCGATACCGTCGGCGTCGGTGACCGCGATCCCCTCTTCCCGCTCGTCGACGGCGAAATCGGTGTCGCCCTCGGCCGCGGCCGCGTCGAGCCGCTGTCGCACGGCGTCCAGCGCGGCCGAATGGGGAACCTCGACTTCGAACCACGCGAGTCCGCGCCCCGCGGCCGGCGTCGTCCGCCCCTGCCACGTGTTCGCGCCGAGGTGGTGGTGGTAGCCGCCGGCCGCGACGAACCGGACGTCCGGTCCGGTCATCCCGACCTCGAATCCGAGGCCGTCGACGTAGACGGCCTCGAACGCCGACAGCGAGGTGACTTCGAGGTGCACGTGGCCCACGTCGGTGCCGGACGGCGCGCGGTCAGCGGGGCCCGAATCACCCGCCGCGTCGACGCGGTCCGAGTCACCCGTCGCCCCGGCGACGCCCTGAACGTCGAGCGGCTCGGTCGCCATCCGGACCGTCCCGTCGTCGTCGACCGGCCACTCCTCGCGGGGGCGGTCGCGGTAGATCTCCACGCCGTTGCCCTCGGGGTCGTCGAGGTACAGCGCCTCGCTGACGAGGTGGTCGGAGGCGCCGTCGAGCCGCCACCGGTCACGCACGCGCGCCAGCGCCTCGCCGAGCGCGGCCCGGGAGGGGACCCGGAACGCGGTGTGAAAGAGGCCGGCGTCGGTTCGGCCCCGCTCCGGGCGGTCGGGGTCGCGCTCCAAGACGAGCAGGGCGGTCCCGTCGACGCCGAGGATCGCTCGGTCGGCGTCGCGGTCGAGCACGGCGAGACCCACCACGTCGCGGTAGAACGCGGCCGTCTCGTCGAGGTCGGCGACCCGGAGCGCGGCGCGACCGATCTGCGTTTCGGCGGGAAGCCGGTCGTCGGGACCGTCGGGCGAGGCGTCGGTGTCCATGTGCGTCAGTACCGTCGCCGACGCGTTCAACGCGTCGGTCGCGGAAGGACGTCGGCGTTTCACCCCGACGCGGCCCGAACCGTCCTGAACGTCCGTTAGAATCAAGCGGTCACGCGACCGAGAGTCGGGTATGAGCGCCGAACAGGAGACGCGAGCCATCCGCTGTCTGGTCGCCAAGGTCGGTCTTGACGGTCACGACCGGGGAGCACACGTGATCGCGCGGGCGTTCCGAGACGCCGGGTTCGAGGTCGTCTACTCCGGGCTTCACCGCGCGCCAGAGGAGATCGTGCAGGCGGCGGTCCAAGAGGACGTCGACGTGCTGGGCATCTCCATCCTCTCCGGGGCGCACAACACGCTCGT
This sequence comes from Halorubrum saccharovorum DSM 1137, assembly GCF_000337915.1. Classification (GTDB taxonomy): domain Archaea; phylum Halobacteriota; class Halobacteria; order Halobacteriales; family Haloferacaceae; genus Halorubrum; species Halorubrum saccharovorum. The sequence goes on along the minus strand of NZ_AOJE01000060.1, from coordinate 144,654 downwards.
CCCGAAGGTGATCGAGGGGCTCAAAGAGTACGACGCGTTCGAGGACACCCTCGTGTTGGTCGGCGGGATCATCCCCGACGACGACGAGGCGGACCTCAAGGGGCTGGGCGTCGCCGAGGTGTTCGGCCCCGGAACGCCGATGGAGGAGACGATCGAGTTCATCCGGAACAACGTCCCGGAGCGAGCGTAGATGGGCGGGACGGACGCAACCGCGCTCGGCGACGGAGACGCCGAGCTCGTCGAGGACCTCCTCGCCGGGAGCCATCGGGCGCTCGCGCGCGTCATCACCCGCATCGAGAACCGGTCGAGCGGCTACCGCGGGATCGTCGCCGCGCTCCACGAGCACACCGGCGACGCCGACGTGATCGGGATCACCGGGGCGCCCGGCGCCGGGAAGTCGACGCTCGTCGACAAGCTCGCCGCGGCCTACCGCGACCGCGGCGACACCGTCGGCGTCGTCGCCGTCGACCCCTCCTCGCCGTACACCGGCGGCGCGGTGCTCGGCGACCGGATCCGGATGTCGTCGAACGTCGGCGACATGGACGTGTTCTTCCGGTCGATGAGCGCGCGGGGCCAGCTCGGCGGGCTCTCGATGGCGACCGCGGACGCCGTGAAGGCGCTCGACGCCTTCGGGAAGGACGCGATCATCATCGAGACGGTCGGCGCCGGCCAGAACGAGGTCGACGTGGTCCGCACCGCCGACACCGTCGCGGTGCTCGTCCAGCCCGGCTCCGGCGACGACGTGCAGACGCTGAAGGCCGGCATCCTGGAGATCGGCGACGTGTTCGTCGTCAACAAGGCGGACATGGACGGCGCGGAGCGCACCCTCGCCGAGTTAGAGGAGATGGTCCACCGGCGCGAGAGCCCGACGAAGGGGCTCGACGGGGGACACCACGGGTTCGAGGTCCCGAACCACCCGGACGACGGAGCGGGACAGGGGGACGGGGACGGTGGAGACGAAGCCGACGGCGGGGACGGGGACGGTGGAGACGAAGCCGACGGCGGGGACGAGGCGCCGGAGTGGACCCCCGAAGTGCTCCGGACCGTCGCGAACACCGGCGAAGGCGTCGCGGAGCTGATCGAGACGTTCGACGCGCACGCGACCCACCTCCGCGAGTCGGGCGCGATCGAGTCGACGAAGCGCCGGCGCTACGCCGAGGAGATCCGAACGCTGGTCCGCTCGGACGTGGGCGCGCTCGCGGCCGCGGAGATCGAACGTCGGGGCGGGATCGACGCGCTCGCCGACTCGGTCAGGCGGCGGGAGACGGACCCGTACAGCCTCGCCGCGGAGATCGTCGATCCGATCGCGGAGTGCGTCGAGTCCGACGCGGGACGTGCCGACCGCGACGCGACGTGAGGGCAACGGCGTGCCCGCGAGCCCACGAGGTATAAGTCGCCAGCGGACCAACAGGTTTCCATGAAGCTCACCAAGGTCGCCGGGACCGCCCTCCTCGGCGTCGGCGGGATCGCCGCCCTCAACACCGGGCTCCGGTACGAAGGGGAGTTAGAGTCGCCGCTCGACGGCGACGACGGCACGTTCCGCTGGCGCGGAATGGACGTGGCCTACACCGAGGCCGGCGACCCCGCCGACCCCGATCTCGTGTGCCTCCACGGCGTCAACGCCGCCGGCTCCGCGGGCGAGTGGCGCGAGGTGTTCGCCGACCTGGCCGCGGAACACCACGTCGTCGCCCCCGACCTGCCGGGGTTCGGGCGGTCCGACCGCCCGCCGCTGCGCTACTCCGCGGCGCTGTACGAGGACTTCGTCCGCGACTTCCTCGCCGACTTCGATCGGCCCGCCGTCGTCGCCTCGTCGCTCTCGGCGGCGTACGCGGCCGCGGCGGTCGACGGATCGACGACTGACGGCGTCGAGATCCGAGGGTTCGTCGGCGTCTGTCCGACGACCGTCGCCGGGCCGAGCCCGCCGAAGTCGTGGCTCCGAGAACTCATCCGGGCGCCGCTCGTCGGCGACGCGCTGTTCAACGGCATCGCTTCGAAGCCGTCGATCCGGTATTTCAACGCCGACCACGGCTACGACGACCCGACGAACCCGAGCGACGAGTGGACCGACTACGAGTGGCGGACGAGCCACGTCGAGAACGCGCGGTTCGCGCCCGCCTCGTTCATCTCCGGGTATCTCAACAGCGACCTCGACCTCGCGGGCGCTCTCGCGGAGATGGACGCCGCCCCGACGATCGTCTGGGGCCGGGAGGCCGAGGTGAGCCCGCTGTCCGACGGGCGCGAACTCGCCGACGCGTCCGGCGCCCGCCTCGTCGTCTTCGACCGCGCCAAGCTGCTCCCGCACGTCGAGCACCCGGACCGGTTCGTGGAGACCGTCGAGGAGAGCCTCGTCGCGGGCGCGACGGCGTGACCGGCCGGTAGTATCGCTATCAGTTCTGAGCATCGGGAGGGAAACGGTTTAGACGGGAGACCCCGAGAGCCGGTATGACGGACGCACCGCTGCGAGTGCTCTGCGTCGACGACGAGCCGGGCCTGGCCGAACTCGTCGCGGCGTACCTCGAACGCGACGACGAGATCGACTGCGAGACCGCAGTCGAGACGGACCCGGCGACCGCGCTCGACCGGATCGAGCGCGAGCCGTTCGACTGCGTGATCAGCGACTACGACATGCCCGGCCGGACGGGCGTTGAGCTACTCTCCGAGGCCAGGGAGAGCCACCCCGACCTCCCGTTCCTCCTGTTCTCCGCGACGGAACCGGACGCAATCGCGGCCGAGATGGTCCGCGCGGGCGTCAGCGACTACGTCACGAAACGGGGCGGCGCCGACGGGTACACCGCGCTGTTGCGGCGGGTGGAGCACGCGGTCGAGGGCGTCGGCGGGCGCTTCGAGTCGGACTCCGGGCCCGAATCGGCGGGCGACCCGTCCCGCGAGCCGGCTGGCGAGGTGGCGCTCGACGGGGTCTGCACCGTGGCGCCGGACGGCACGTTCGAGTTCGTCGGCGAGGAGTACGGCGAGCTGTACGGGTACGACCCGGACGAGCTCGTCGGGGAGCGCTGGCAGCGCCTCCACCCGACGGAGGAGGTCGAGCACATCCGCACCCACATCATCCCGGCGGTCATGGAGGGCGAGCGGTGGACCGGAACGAGCACCGGGCTCCGCGCCGACGGGTCCACCTTCGCGGAGTCGAAGATGGTGACGACGACGAGCGACGACCGGCTCGTCATCTCCGTCTCGGAGTTCGAGGAGGTCGCGGCGGGAGCGCATGCGGGCGACTGAGTCGGTCGTCACCGGGGCTCCCGCGAGCCTCCGGCCCTCACTCGTCCCGACGGACGTACAGCGTCTTCTCGCAGGCCGCGTGGACCGTCCCGCCGTCGTCGACCAGCGAGACGAGGTACCGCCGGTCGGTGGACTCGCCCGGGTCCAGCTCCGCGCGGAGAGCCTCGATCTCGTCGTCCGCGAGCGAGAACTCCGCGTACAGCGTGTCCCGGCCGGGTTCGAGGAACTCAATCGCGGCCGACTTGTCCCAGACGGTGAACCCGTCGCCGAGCGTCCGGCGAAGCATGGTCATGTAGACGGGGTCGATCGCGCCGTAGAGGCTCCCGCCGAAGATCGCGCCGACCGCGTTGCGCGTCCGCCAGTTGAACGGGACGCGGATCCGGACGTACCGCCAGTCGGCGCCGATGTGGTCCACCCGAGCGCCGGTGCCGCGGTAGGCGGGCAGGAGGTTGAACCCGTGGCGCCACAGCCGGGTGCGGAGGCTCTCCGCCGGCGGGTCCTCGCGGAGGGGACGCGGATCGGGGTCGCGGTCGACGCCGGACGGGGAGTCGGTCACGTCAACGGGTGACCTCGCCCGGGTCAAACCCGTGTCGGAACCGGCGACAACGCGCCTGGGGTTGTCTGGATCGAGTGCCTACGTAATCGACTGCAGTGGCGCGTGCCTCCGAGCGGCCGACAGGCCGCGAGGAGCACGCGCGAGGGACGCCGCGAGCGACGTGGGCGACCGGAGGGAGCCCCGAGCGAGCGGCGAGGCTGGGGAGGAGTGAGGTGCGGGGCGGTGCGGTCGGGTGGGACTCAAAGGGGCAGTCGCGAGGACGACGCTTGGCGACGCAAGCACCGCAGGGAGCGAGTGAAACGAGCGACTGAGGAGCGCGGCGAGCCACGCGAGTCGTCGCGACTGGGGCTTTGAAGGTCGTCATCGCCGAGATGACGATCACGTACTGCCGAGCGGCCGAGGCTTCGACGACGGTCGCGCTCAGAACGGACGGATTCATTCATACGGGTACGTCCTCGTCACGGCCCGAAACGGGTATCCCCGCGCGTCCGCAACCCGACACCGATGGAGTGTGACAGGTGCGGAGACGACGCGATCCACCACGCCGCCTACTCCGGGGCGCACCTCTGTGGCGAGCACCTCCGCCGGTCGGTCGAGAAGCGCGTGAAACGCCGCGTCCGCGAGGACACCTTGCTCGATCCGGACGCGACGCCGGACGACCCCGACCGCTGGGTGATCGGCCTCTCGGGCGGGAAAGACAGCGTCGCGCTAACGCAGATCCTCGACGACGTGTTCGGCAAGGACCCGCGCGTCGAGATGCTCGCACTGACGATCCACGAGGGGATCGAGGGGTACCGCGACGAGAGCATCGACGCCACGATCGAACTCGCCGAGGACCTCTCGCTCCGCCACGAGGTCGTCTCCTACGCTGAGGAGTTCGACGTGCGGATGGACGATGTAGTCGAGAGCGACCCGGAGAACATGGCGGCCTGCGCGTACTGCGGCGTGTTCCGGCGGGACCTCCTCGAAAAGTACGCCGCCGAGTTCGACGCCGACAAGCTGCTCACCGGCCACAACCTCGACGACGAGGCCCAGACCGCGATGATGAACTTCCTGGAGGGCGACGTGCGACAGGTGGCGAAACACTTCGACGCCTCGCTCGGCCCGTTCGACGAGCGCGAGGGGACCGACGCGTTCGTCCCGCGGGCCAAGCCGCTGCGGGACGTGCCGGAAAAGGAGATCGCCTTATACTGTCACGTCCGCGATCTCCCGACCCACATGGCGGAGTGCCCCCACTCCTCGGAGGCGTACCGCGGCGAGATCCAGTCGACGATCCACGAGTTAGAGGAGAACCACCCCGGGGCACGCCACTCGATCATGGCCGGCTACGAGGAGCTGTCCGCGCTCGCGGCCGAGACGTACCGCGAAGGCGGCGACGCCGCCGCCGACTCGCCCGACCTCGGCGAGTGCGAACGCTGTGGATCGAAGACGAGCCGAGACGTCTGTCGGAAGTGCCGGCTGCTCGACTCGATCGAAGCCGCGTAGCTCGGCAGACTGGAGTTCAGAGAGAGTAAACGGAAAAGCCGCGGTCAGCAGATCGATGCGACGGTGTCGAGGCTGACGACACCGAATCCGGACGGACCCGGCGTTAGCGGATGACGTCGAGCCCGTTGTTCTTTTCGGTCGGCTCGCTGCCGCCGTCGGACTCCCACGCGTCCTGGTCGGTGCCGCCCGAGACCGCCGCGTTGCCGGCGGTGCCGTTCGTCTCGGCCGCCCGCGAGCGCGAGTCGCCGAGGTCATCGGCGTCTACCGCGGCGCGGGACTTATCGGCCTGCTTCTGGGTGGAGGGGCCGAGCACCTGCGCGCTCTGGACGCCCGTCATGATCGCCATGACGCGGACCTTCCCCTTGTACTCGTCCTGGATGCGGGCGCCCCAGATCACGTTGGCGCTCGCCTCCAGCCGCTCGGTGATGTTGTTCGCGATGCCCTCGGCCTCTTTGAGCGTGAGGTCCGGACCGCCCGTGATGTGGACGAGCCCCCCGGAGGCACCGCGGTAGTCGACGTCCAAGAGCGGGTGGTTCATCGCGTCGTTGACCACTTCCTGGGTCTTGTTCTTGTCCTGGGTCTCGCCGACGAGCATCACCGCGACGCCGCCCTGGTTCATGATGGTGGACATGTCGGCGTAGTCCAGGTTGATGAGGCTCGGCTGGGTGATCGTCTCGGAGATCCCCTTCACCGTCTCCGCGATGATCTGGTCCATCACGGAGAACGCCTTCCCGATCGGCAGGTTCGGGACGTAGTCGAGCAGTCGGTTATTGTCGAGGACGATGATCGAGTCGGCCTCGTTACGGAGGCTCTCTAACCCTTCCTCGGCTTTCACCGTACGGGCGCGCTCGACGTTGAACGGAGTCGAGACCATCCCGACCACGATGGCGCCCTGCTCTTTCGCGATCTTCGAGACGACCGGCGCTGCACCGGTGCCGGTGCCGCCGCCCATCCCGGCGGTGACGAAGACGAGGTCGGCGTCGCCGAGCACCTCTTTGATCGTCCCCTGGGCCATCTCCGTGGCGCGCTCGCCCATCTTGGGGTCGCCGCCGGCGCCGAGCCCCTGCGTGAGCGACTTGCCCACGAGGATCTTGGTGTCGGCCTCGACCATCTTGAGGTGCTGTTTGTCCGTGTTGATCGCGACGGTGTCGGCGCCGTCGACGCCGATGTTGTACAGCCGGTTGACCGTGTTGTTGCCGGCGCCGCCGGCACCGACAATGACGATTCGGGGGTCCCCGAACTCGTCGTCGTCCATGTCGACGGAGTCCATGTCGCGCTTCTCCGCTTCCGCGTTGTCGAGGGCGTCCTGAACGAGATCCTGCATCAGTTTACACCTTCGCCCAGTTGCGGCTGCGGCCGCGCTCGTCGCGCTCGCCGTCCTGTTCGTTCAACATGTCGCGGACGGCCGACCGGATCGCCTCGCTCCGGTTCGGGAACTCGCCCGTCTCGACCATCTGTTCGACCTCGTCGATCTGCTGTTTCGGGATTCGTAGTGTCACACGCTCCATTGGTATTCCCCCGGTAAGACGGCGAACACGCAACGCGCGCGTCTTACAACGACGAATCGCCCGACGACGGAGGGTCACCCCGGCTCGGACGGCCACTGTAAGACGACCGTCTTACGCAGTTGAAGTCACCGAGGCTACCAATATAAAACTACCGGAGGGTGTAAGACACATCTCGAAAACGCCCGAATTTGGGCGTATACGTGCACTCAGAGAGCAGTTAGCGGTCTTTCAATACGTCGGCAGCGGGGGTTCGACGACCGCAACCGGGACAGAACGCCCAGTCAGTCCGGAGCTCGTCGCCGCACTCACAGAACGCACGGTGGGACTGCTTCTCGCCACAATTCGGGCAGTATACGTGATCAGACGGGACGTTTTCACCACATCCGCCGCAGACGTTTTCCCGCGTTTGCACGTCCGGATCCGCGGGCGTCTTACGCGTCTGCGAATCGTCGTCCGCCGTCGTCTCACGCGTTACACTCGCGTCCTCCTCGTCGGCACCGGGGGCGTCGAGAGTGACGTTTACGTTGATATCGCCGGCGTTTCCGGGCGTATACGCCGCGTGGGGGGACGGCGAAGGCGCCGGTCGCTCGCCGAGCCGCTCGTCCAACGCGGCATCGAGCCGATCGGCGATGAGGTCGTCGATCCGATCGGCCAGCGCGGCGTCGACGGTCGCGTCCGACGCGCTCGACCCGTCGCCGTCCGTGCCGCCGCCGACCGCGCCGTCGAGGTGGGTCCGGAGGGCCTCCCGCATCACCTCGCTCTTGGAGGCGTCACACGCTTCCAGCCGCTCGACGAGGTCGTCGTCGGCCCGGAAGGTGATCTTGCTCATGTCGAACCGGTATCAACCCGCACTACAAGTATCTTCTCCTCGTGTCCGACGAACGACAGACACGTTTCACCCCACTGAAACGTGTGTCTTCGGCGCCGTTCAGAAAGTGTGTGACGTGGACACACATGTCTGACGCAGATTTATACGGCCCGCGTGGGCATACGTGTGTATAATGAGTAACCGCGTTGAGGACCTCGAACGACAGGTCGCGGAGCTACAGGCGGCGGTCAACGGGCTCACCGAGGAGCTCGTCGAGATGAAAGAGCGCGTCCGACAAGTGGAAGACGCCCAGGAGGTGTCCGTCGCGGCCGAAGCCGCCGAGGAGTCCGAGTCGACGGAGTCGGCAGAGACGGTGCAGGACGAGTCGACGGACGCGACCGCCGAGGAGCCCGAGCCGACCGGCGGCGAGCGCCGGACGCACTCCGACGACCACGTCGAGGTCGTCGAGCGAACTGACGACGGATCCGCGGCCGACGGCGACTCGGGCGCCTCCGAGGGCGACGACGTGATCGTTCCCGATCAGGAGGCGACGACGCCCGACGCCGAGGCCGCCGCGTCCGAGGGGTCGGACGCGGAGAGCGACGACGAGGAGTCCGACAGCGACATCATCGTCGCGTAACCCGCCGTCCACCCTCCGCGCACATGCACATCACAGAAGTGGTCTTAGACGGGTTCAAGAGCTTCGGACGGACGACGAGGATCCCTTTTTACGACGACTTCACGGTCGTCACCGGGCCGAACGGCTCCGGGAAGTCGAACATCATCGACGGGGTCCTCTTCGCGCTCGGGCTGGCTCGCACCCGCGGGATCCGGGCGAAGAAGCTCACGGACCTGATCTACAACCCCGGTCACGACGGCGGCGAGGGCTCCGACGGCCCGAACGAGGCCTCGGTGACCGTGGTACTGTCCAACGAGGACGGCACCCTCGACCGCTCGCAGGTCGTCTCCGCCGCCGGCACGGAGAACGTCGGCGACGTCTCCGAGATCACGATCAAGCGGCGCGTCAAGGAGACCGAGGACAACTACTACTCGTACTACTACCTCAACGGGCGCTCGGTGAACCTCTCCGACGTGCAGGACCTGCTCGCGGCAGCCGGCGTCACCCCGGAGGGGTATAACGTCGTGATGCAGGGCGACGTGACCGAGATCATCAACATGACCCCCTACCAGCGCCGGGGGATCATCGACGAGATCGCGGGCGTCGCCGAGTTCGACGAGAAGAAGGAGGCCGCCTACGAGGAGTTAGAGACCGTCGAGGACCGGATCGAGGAGGCCGATCTCCGGATCGGTGAGAAGCGGGACCGGCTCGATCAGCTGGCCGACGAGCGCGAGACCGCCCTCCAGTACCAACAGTTCCGCGACGAGCTGGAGGAGTACCGCGGCTTCCTCAAGGCCTCCGAGCTCGAGGAGAAGCGCGAGACGCTCGCAGGCGTCGAAGACGACATCGACGACGCCGAGGCCGAACTCGAAGAGCTCCGCGCCGAACTGGACGCCAGACAGGGGAAGCTCACGCGGCTGGAGGAGGACTTAGCCGACCTCAACCACGAGATCGAGACCAAAGGCGAGGACGAGCAGATCGAGATCCGCTCGGAGATCGAGGAGGTGAAAGGCGAGATCTCCCGGCTGGAGGACAAGATAGAGGCCGCCGAGGAGCGCGCCGAGGAGGCCGAGACCGAGCGCCGCGACGCGTTCGTCCAGATCGACCGCAAGGAGGAGACGATCGAGGAGCTCGACGAGGAGATCCGCGAGGTGAAAGTCGAGAAGGCCTCCGTGAAATCGGAGATCGCCACGAAGCGGTCCGAGCTCGCCGACGTTGAGGCCGAGATCGAGGGCGCCGACACCGAGTTCGACGAGCTGAAAGCGGAGCTCTCGGAGAAGAAGGAGTCGATCGAGTCGCTGCGCGAGGAGAAAAACGAGCTGCAGCGCGAGAAGGACCGCCTGCTCGACGAGGCCCGCCGGCGCTCGAACGCGGTGAGCGAGGCGCGGGCGGACCTGGAGGAGGCACGGGAGTCGATCCCCGAGCACAAAGCGCGAGTCTCCGAGCTGAAGAGCGAGCTCGACAAGGCCGAGAAGAACGAGGAGACGATCGAGGACGCGGTCGCCGACCTGTTCGCCGACAAGGCCGAGACGAGCGAGCGGCTGGAGGCGATCGAGGAGGACCTCCGCGAGAAGCAGAACGAGTACGCGAAGCTGGAGGCGGCCGCCGACCAGCGCGGCGACGCCTCGTGGCCGCGCGCGGTGACCGAGGTGAAGAACGGCGGGATCGACGGCGTCCACGGCGCGGTCGGCGAACTCGGCTCCGTCGAGGCCGAGTACGCCGAGGCGTGCGAGACGGCCGCGGGCGGTCGGCTCGCGAACGTCGTCGTCGACGACGACGGCGTGGGGTCGACCTGCATCGACTACCTCAAGCGGCGCAACGCGGGCCGGGCGACGTTCCTTCCCATCACCGAGATGGACAACCGGGGGCTCCCGCGCAAGCCATCTGTGCCGGGCGTGGTGGACTTCGCGCGCAACCTCGTCGACTACGACACCGAGTACGAGTCGATCTTCTCGTACGTGCTCGGCTCCACGCTGGTCGTCGAGGACATGGCGACCGCCCGCGACCTGATGGGCGACTACCGGATGGTGACGCTCGACGGCGACCTCGTCGAGAAGTCCGGCGCGATGACCGGCGGCTCCGGCGGCGGCTCCCGGTACGCGTTCACGAAGTCCGGCGGCGGGAAGCTCGAACGGCTCGCGACCGAAATCTCGGACTTGGAGGACGAGCGGCAGACGCTGCAGTCCGAGATCGACGACCTCGAAGGCGACATCGACGACGCGCGAGAGCGGAAGGCCGACGCCGCCGAGCGCGTCCGGTCGCTGGAGGCCGACGTGGAGCGCGCCGAAAGCGAGTTGGCGGACGCCGAGGACCGCATCGAGGAGCTAGAGGCCGAGCTCGAAGAGCTGGAGGCGGAACGCGAGTCGGTCGACGCGGAGATGAGCGAGCTCGACGAGGAGATCGACGGGCTGAACGCGGAGATCGACGAGCTCGACGCCGAGATCGACGACATCGAGGCGGAGCTCGCGGACTCGAAGATCCCGGAGCTGTCGGAGCGCGCCGACGAGATCCGCGGCGAGATCTCGGACCTCGAAGACCGGATGAGCTCGCTCGACGGGCGGCGCAACGAGCTCGAACTGGAGAAGGGGTACGCCGAGGAGGCGGTCGACGACCTCCACGACACCGTCGAGACGGCGCAGAACCGGAAGGCCGAGGCCGAGGAAGCGATCGCCGACCACGAGGCCGCGATCGAGGAGAAAGAGGAGACGCTGGCGGAGAAGAAGGAGGCGATCGCGGAGCTCGAAGAGGAGCTGACGGAGCTGAAGGCTGACCGCGAGGACCTCCGCGAGGAGATCACCGAGGCGACCCGCGAGCGCGACGAGCAGCGCTCGCTCGTCTCGGAGGCGGAGTCCGACCTGGAGGATCTCACCGACCGGCAGGACCGGCTGGCGTGGGAGATCGACGAGCTGGAGTCGCAGGTCGGTGAGTACGACGCCTCGGAGATCCCGGACCTCGACGAGGTGGAGTCGCGGATCGAGGAGCTCGAAGCCGAGATGGAGGCGTTAGAACCCGTCAACATGCTCGCGATCGACGAGTACGACGAGGTCGAGGAGGCGCTGGACACGCTCCAGGAGCGCCGAGACGTGCTCGTCGAGGAGCGCGACGCGATCGAGGAGCGCATCGAGGGGTACGAGGCCGAGAAGAAGCGGACGTTCATGGAGACGTTCGAGTCGATCAACGACCACTTCGAGGAGATATTCGCGCGGCTCTCGGCGGGTAGCGGCGAACTCCTCTTGGAGAACCCCGAGGACCCCTTCGAGGAGGGACTGACGATGAAGGCCCAGCCCGCCGACAAGCCGGTCCAGCGGCTCGACGCGATGAGCGGCGGGGAGAAGTCGCTGACCGCGCTCTCCTTCATCTTCGCGATCCAGCGGCACAACCCCGCGCCGTTCTACGCGCTCGACGAGATCGACGCGTTCCTCGACGCGGTCAACGCCGAGCGCGTCGGCGAGATGATCGAGGAGCTGGCCGAGGACGCGCAGTTCGTCGTCGTCGGGCACCGCTCGGCGCTGCTGGAGCGCTCCGACCGCGCCATCGGCGTCACGATGCAGGGTGACAACCTCTCCGCCGTGACGGGGATGCAGTTCGGCGACGACGGCGACGAGGAGGTGACCGCGGATGACTGAGCCGCCGGAGTCGGCGGGCGGCGTGCCAGACCTGGACCTGACGAGCGAGCGCGACGGCGCGGACCCGTTCGCCGACGACTCCCCGGACGGCGACCCCGATTCGACCGGCGGCTCCCCGGACGACGGTTCGACCGACGAGTCCGAACCGGACGTAACCGGCGACTCCGATCCGGGCGTGACCGACGTCTCGCCCCCGGACGAGACCGACGACGACGAGGTCGAGCCCGTCGAGCTCCTCGTCCAGCTCGCCGAGGAGGGCGAGATCGAGCCGTGGGACATCGACATCGTGCAGGTGACCGACGCGTTCTTAGAGAAGCTCGACGAGACGGACCTCCGGACGACCGGGCGCGCCCTCTTCTACGCCAGCGTCCTGCTCCGGATGAAAAGCGACGGGATGCTGGCGGACGACGACGAGGACGAGGAGCCCGAGCCGGAGCCGTGGGAGGTCGCGATGGAGGGCGGCGCGCCCGACCCCGCCGACGGCGACTTCGACCCGATCGACGAGCTGGAGGCCGAGATGGACCGCCGGCTCGACCGGAAGAACACCCGGGGATCTCCCGAGACCCTCGACGAACTGGTTCGGGAGCTTCGCGAGGCCGAGCGCGGCTCGTGGTGGAAGGACTCGCGCGAGTACGACACCTCCGAGTCGCCGCACGGCCACGCCCGCGGCACGCAGACGCTCGACTATCACGCGGGCGACGAGTTCCGACAGGACGGGGAGCCGACCGCCGGCGAGGCGACCGACCGCACCCACGACGAGGACATCGAGGAGGTGATCGTGGAGATCGACAACGCCCTCCGGACCCACTTCGACCGCGGGCGCACGGAGGTGCTGTTCGGTGAGATCGAGACCGCCGGCGGCCGCCCCTTCATGACGTACCTCGCGCTGCTGTTCATGGCCCACCGCGGCTCGGTCCGGCTCCAGCAGGACGACCTGTTCGGCGACCTGTGGGTGAAGGACCCGTCGGCGATGACCGGGGAGTCGGAAGCGATCGCGGACTGATCCGGTCCGTACGCGGGTCGAGGGCAGAACCGCTTACAGGTAGTCGCCCAGCAGCGGCTCGACGCGCTCTTTCGTCTCTTCCGGGATCGCCTCGGTCGGCGTGTTGACGGTGCCTTCGAGCGAGGTGTGCGCCTCGCACTCCAGATCGTCGGGGAGCGACCGGACGGCCTCTTCGACGGCGGCCTTGATCGCTTTCTGGTTCCGCTCGGCGTTCTCCAGCACCTCTTCGAGCGTCACCTCGCTGTCTTCCTTCCAGACGTCGTAGTCGGTGACGCCGGCGATCGTCGCGTACGCGATCTCGGCCTCGCGGGCGAGTTTCGCCTCCGGGATCGCGGTCATGCCGACCAGATCCCACCCCTGGCTCTTGTAGAACTCCGACTCGGCGCGCGTCGAGTACTGCGGTCCCTCGATGCAGACGTAGGTGCCGCCCTTGACGACGTTCGTGTCCGCGGGTGAAGCGGATTCGGCGGCCTCGGTGAGATGGTCGACCAGTTCGAGGCTATAGGGGTCCGCGAACGGCTGGTGGACGACGACGCCGTCGCCGTAGAAGGAGAGGTCGCGGTGCTTCGTCCGGTCGTAGATCTGGTCGGGGACGACGAGCGTGCCGGGCTCCAGATCCTCCTTCAGACTGCCGACCGCGTTCGAGGCGAAGACGTGGGTGACGCCCGCCTGCTTCAGCGCGTACATGTTCGCGCGGTACGGGAGGTCGGTGGGCGAGACGCCGTGCTCGGAGCCGTGACGCGGGAGGAACGCGACCTCCGTCCCGGTGTCGGCGAACTCGCCGATCGTGATCGCGTCGCTGGGCTCGCCGTAGGGCGTGTCGTACTCGACCTCGCGAACGTCGTTGAGGGGGAGCGCCTCGTAGATGCCGCTGCCGCCGATGAAACCGATGGTGCTCATACCCGGAGTGCGCCCGCTCGCTACTTATAAGGAGTGAACGCGGTCGGCGGCACGCGGCTGTCGCGCCTCGCTCACAGCAGCCACCGCACCGCCGCCAGCGCGAGCGCGCTCACGACGAGCAGATGGACGAGGACCGCGCCGACAGCGGCGCCGCCGACCTCGCGCATCTCCCGGAGCCGAATCGAGAGCCCGAGACCGACGAACGCCAGCGTGAACAGCGCGTCCGAGACGCGCCCGATCGACGCCAGCGCGGCCGGCGAGAGGAGCCCGCTGTTCGCGACCGCGGCGACCGCGAGGAAGCCGAGCAGGAACTTCGGGAACTCCGCCCACAGCCGGCGCACGCCGGGGTCGGTCGCCGACCGGGCGGTGTACGCGAGCGAGTAGGCGACCGCGACGCCGCCCAGCAGGGAGTTGCGCGCGAGCTTCGTCACGGTCGCCCACTGGCCCGCCTCCGGGGAGTGCGCGAACCCCGCGGCCGCGACGGGGCCGGTCGAGAACATGCTCACGCCGGCCCAGACGCCGAACTGCCGACCGGTGAGCCCGAGCCACTCGCCGGCGACCGGGAACGCGACGAGCGTGACGGCGTCGAACAGGAGGACGGTCGCCGCCGCGAACGTGATCGCCGACCCGCGCGAGTCGAGCACGCGTCCGATCGCGACGACCGCAGAGACCCCGCAGACGCTCGCGCCCGCGGCCAGCAGCGAGGGCGTCGTCCCGTCGAGCCGGAACAGACCCCGGGCGATCCCCTCCGCCAGCAGGAGCCCGCCGGCGACCGTCGCGACGACGAGACCGAGCACGGTCGGTCCCGCGGCGAGGAACTCCTCGACGACGACCGCCGCGCCCAGCAGGACGATCCCCGTCTCCAAGAACAGCTTGTCGACGCCGACCCCCGGCTCCGCCGCGTCGGGCGTCCCGACCGTGTTGCCGACGAGCGCGCCGATCGCGACGGCGACGACGAGGGGCTGGAGCCCGTCGACCGCGCCGGCGACGAGGTGCGAGAGGAGCGCGCCGACGGCCAGCAGCCCGAGGCCGGGGAGGTAGGGCCGTGCGGCGGCGACGGCGCTCATCAGAAGACGCCCGCGGCCTGTGCCGCGGCGTGGACGGCGACGACTCCCAGCCCGAGCGCGAGCGCCTGCCAGCCCCGGTCGAGTGCGGTCCACCGGTCGACGAGCGGGGAACCGGGTTCGTCCGCGGCGTCCGATACCATGCGTGAGGATCGCCGCGCTCGCTACTTATAAGGACGGAATCGGGACGTTCCGGGAGGAAGCGGAATTCGAACGGACCCGGCGGCCGGAGGTGGACCGAAAGAGGCAGGTCGCGGGGCGGTGTCGTGTCCACGAGCGATGCCCACCACCCAGATCAAAGACCCCGTCCACGGCTACGTCGAGCTGCCGGACGCGCTCGTCGAGGGCGTCGTCGACACTCGACCGTTCCAGCGGCTGCGGTACGTCCGCCAGCTCTCGGCGACGCACCTCGTGTACCCGGGCGCGAACCACACCCGGTTCGAGCACTCGCTCGGCGTCTACCATCTCGGCCGGACCGTCTTCGAGAACCTCCGCCGGCAGTCGTACTTCGCGCGGGACGCGACGACCGACGAGCTGGAGGAGATCCAACGCACGCTCGAGTGCGCCTGTCTGCTCCACGACGTGGGGCACCCGCCCTTCTCGCACCTCTCAGAGGGGCTCCTCGACGAGGGCGTCCTCCGGGAGCGCGTCGCGGAGACCGGCCTGGTTGACGCCTTCGATCGGGCCGGCGTCGGCGGCGCCCCGCTCCGTTCGGCGAATCCGCACGAGCTGCTCGGCTGCGTGATAATCGTCGAGGAGTACGGCGACGCGCTCCGCGCGTTCGACGTGGACCCCTTCGAGGTGTGCGCGTACGTGCTCGGCTACAGCCTCGCGTACGAGCGCGGCGAGCCGTGGCAGTACGGGGTCGGCGCGCAGCTGCTCCACTCCCCCATCGACGTGGACCGACTCGACTACATCACCCGGGACAACGAGATGACCGGCGCGGGCGTGTTGAGTTTCGACGTCGAGCGCATGGTCGACGCCTACACCGCCCACCCGGAGGAGGGGCTGGCGCTCTCGGAGAAGGCGCTGTCGACCATCGGCAACTACCTCGAAGGGCGGATCGCGCTGTACATGTGGGTCACCCAGCACCACAAGTCGGTGTACGCCAACCGGCTCCTGCAGGCGATGCTCGGCGAGTACGCGACCGAAACGGGCGAGAGCCCCGTGACGGTGGACGGAATCCTCGACCGCGAGCTCGACGACAACGCCGTGCTCGAACGCCTCAAAGCCGCCGCCCGCGAGAACCCCGACTCGACGCTCGCGTCGATGTACGACCGCTTCCGCGGGCGGCGCTTCCCGGCCACCTGCTGGAAACACCGGATCGCGCTGGCGGACCGGATCGGCAGCGACGTGGCCGGTGACCGCGACGGTGACGAGGGACGCGCCCCCGCGCTCGACGAGTTCACGGCGTGGCTCACCGAGAGCGACGACCGGCTGGAGCGGCTCCTCGCCGACGCCCTCGACGTGCCGGTCCACGAGGTGTGGATCGACCGGTCGTACGTGCCCGCCTACGACCCCGACGAGCTGGAGGACATCCCCATCGCGTACGGCGGGACGACGCGCTCCGTCGGTGACTGGGGGCTGTACGGCGACCGCGCGTTCGACGTGCCGATCCCCTTCGTGTTCGTCCCCGACGGGACGAAGCGGCGGGCGATCCGGGTGCTCCGAGAGGCGTTCGAGCGGGAGGTCGGCGTCGCGTCGGAGACGTAGTCCGGACGGCGACGCCGGTTGACCGCACCATCGCGCCCATGATTTATCGCCGACGGAGGCGTACCACGTCGGAGGCGGGGACTTCCCCGAACGGACACATGAATCTCGACGCGAAAGCGACCGTCCGGCGGGCGGTCCTCGGAACGCGATCGGCACCGAGACGACTGGGAGCCGCGGCAGGGGCGGGGCTGTTCGCCGCGACCGGACTGATCGCGCTCGTGTCACAGGTCGCCTTCGACGTGATACCCGAGGCGCTCCTGTGGCTCTTCGTCCTGCTCGGCGTCCTGCTCGCGATCGGCATGGCGTACGGCGGCGGCGGGTTGCTGGCCAGTGCGGCGCTGGTGTTCGGACCGGTGTACGGACCGCTGGCGGTCTACACGTGGCTGATCTCGACGCGGCAAGCGGCCCCCGTGGCGTTCGTGCTGTCGTTCTACGGACACGGAGCGCCGGCGCTCTGGACGCCGATAGCGGTCGTGCTTGTCGCGGGGAGCTACGGGCTCGGGGCGCTCGGACGGCGAGCCGCGAACCGCGTCGAAACCCGGTGAAACGGGGGTCGGACCGACGGGTCCAGTCGTCGTCCCGATCCGTCGTCCCGATCCGTCGTCCCGATCCGTCGTCCCGATCCGTCGTCCCGATCCGTCGTCAGTCGCGTCAGTCGCCTCTGTCGCGTCAGTCGCGTCAGTCGCCTCTGTCGCGTCAGTCGCGTCAGTCGTCGGCTTTGGCGGGGACGCGGTCGTCGGAGTCGTCGTCCTCGGCGTCGTCGTCTTCGGCCCCGGTGTCGTCTTCGGCCTCTGTGTCGTCTTCGACCCCGGCGTCGTCGTCTTCGTCAGCGTCCGTCTCCGCGCCACCGTCGACCCGCGGGAAGTTCGCGATCGTCGCCTCGCGGAAGGCCTCCTCGTCGAACTCGTGGTCCTCGTCGAAGAAGTCGAGGACGGTCTGCACGTCGGTCATCGCGTTCTTCAGCGCGGTCGACGCGCCCGGCGAGGGCGTGATGTTGAACAGAATTCCGTCGCCGGTGATCTTCGCTTCGCCCATGTCGAGCTCCTTGTTCTTCGTGTCGACGATCTGCGGACGCACGCCGCCGTACCCCTTCGCGCGCTCGATGTCGTCGACGTCGACGGTGGGGACGACCTTCTGGACGTTCGGAAGGAACGCGCGCTTACCGACCTCGGGGAGGTCGTACACGAGGTTCCGGACCACGTACGGGAACAGGATGCGGTCCGAGAGGATGTTGGCGTAGCTCAGGACCGACGCGGGCGAGAAGCCGAACACGTCGGCGAAGTCGCTCGCGGTGGAGAACCGGCCGCGTTCGAGCGTCGGGACGAGCTTCGCGGTGGGGCCGAACCGGGTGACCCCGTCGTCGTGCACGTCGGCGTCGCCGTGGACCGCGGCGAACGGGAGTTTCTTCATCTGGAGCGTGTACACCTTCCCGTTCAGCAGGTCGTCGGCGAGGAAGAAGCTCCCTGCGACCGGCAGCAGAGACATGTGCTCGCCGTATCCCATCTCCTTGGCGAACTGGAGGCTGTGGGAGCCGGCGGCGACGACGACCGCGTCGGCCGCGAAGTCGCCGTCGTCGGTCTCGACCGTGAACCCGTCGCGGCCCTCGTCGACGTTCTCGACCGCGGTGCCGAGGTGGACGCCGACGCCCTCCTCCTCGCGGGCGGCGTCGACGAACGACTTCGCGACCGCGCCGTAGTCGACGACGTAGCCGTCGGGCGTCTGGAGCGCCTTGAGCTCCGTGGACGGGTCGCGGCCCTCGACGACCTTCGGCTCCAGCTCCTCGATCTCCTCGCGGCCGATCTCGCGCAGTTTCGGGAAGAGGTCGCCGAACCCGTTCTCGCGGTAACGCTCCTCCAGCTTGGCGACCTCCTCGTCGCCGACGCCGAGCACCATCTTGCTGCGCTTGCTGTGCATCTCCCGGTCCGGATCCGTCCCCTCGAGATAGCCCGCGAGCAGCTCGGCGCCCTCCTTGACTTCCTCGGCCTTCTCGAGAGTGTAGTTCGTCTCGATGTCGCCGAAGTGCAGCGTCTGGGAGTTGTTCGTCCGGTGGGAGTTGATCGCGGCGATCTCCCGCTCCTTCTCGATCAGCGTCACGTCGTCGATGTCGGTGAACTTCGCGACCGTGTACAACAGCGACGCCCCGCTAATTCCCCCGCCGACGATGATCAGATCAGTGTTCTCGGACATGCGTGGTGAAAGCTCTCACTCCCCGAAACGGACTCGGCCGTTAACGTTCTTGCTATCTCTCTGCGCTGATCGGGCGGGAGAGGACCTACAGTCGTCGTTTTTGAGGTTCGACGTTCGTCGAATGCCTGCGGAGATCGGCTCGACTACCTGCCGTCCCGAGCCGCCCGGTACCGTTCGCGGAGTCGATCGAACATCGCCCGACCGGTCTCGGTCCGCAAGCGGGGCCCGGTCGTCGCGAAGAACTCGTCGAGGTCGTCGTACTCGCGGAACGCGTCCGGGTCGCCGGCGGCGGCGTCGTACCGGTCGCCGCGCTCGTAGATCACCGCCTGGAGACAGACGTCGAGGAGGTCGCACTCCTTGACGAGTATCGCCTCCGGCGACTCGCGGGCCTCGTACGCCTCCCACGCGTCGCGGACGCGCTCCGGGAGCGCTCCGGCGAGGTCCGCCATCGCCTCGCGCTCGGCGGCCTCCTTGGCGTCCGGGTCCGCCGCGTCCGCCGTCGAGTCGGCGCGCGTCGCGACGTCGCCGGTCTCGGCCTCCGCCACGTCGTGGACGACCGCGAGCCGAAGCGCGCGATCGAGGTCGACGCCGGGCAGGTCCCCTCGGAACCGGTCGCCGAGCGCGAGGACGAGGTACGCGACGCCCCACGCGTGCGCGGCCACCGACTCGGGGGCGTCGACGCCGCGGAGCTGCCAGCCCGTGCGCTGCTCGTCTTTGAGGGCGTAGGCGTCGAGGAGGGCGTCGAGGGCGTGTTCCGCGTCCGACTCCGGTTCGTCTCCGACCATCGTGAGCCGCTACTCGGCGAGCGTCCAGGCGTCCTCGTCGGCGAGGTCGGCCACGTCGCGTCGGACCATCTCGTCGAGCACCTCGTCGAGGCGGCCGGGCTGGGCGACCTCCATCTCGATGCGGCCGATGCTGTGGAACTCCTCGAGGTAGTGCCGAACGTCCTCGCGGTCAAAGACGGCCTGGTCGGCTCGCTCCATCGCGCCCTCGGTGAGATCGATCATGTCCTCCAGGAAGTTCCACGGGTAGACGACCCACGTCCACTGTTCGAGCCGCTCGCCGACGAAGTCGGGCTGGAACTCGGAGGTGCCGAGCAGTTGGAGCGTCGCGGTCCGGACCTCGCCGGCGTCGCGGTCCTCGACGTACTCCTCGGCGCGGCGGATCGAGCCGCCGGTGTCCGCGATGTCGTCGATGATCAGGACGTTCTTCCCCTCGACGCTCCCCTCCGGCATCGGGTACCGGATCCGGGGCTCGTCGCTCTTCTCGGCGGCGCCGACGTAATGTTCCATCTTCAGGCTCGTGAGGTCGTTGAGCCCGAGGAAGTCGCAGATACACCGCCCCGCGAACCAGCCGCCGCGGGCCAGCGCGACGACCACGTCCGGCTCGAAGTCGGCGCGTTTCACCGCGTTCGACACGTTGCGGCAGAGCCCGTAGATGTACTCCCAGTTGGTGAGGGTGCAGTCGAAGTCGTCCGGGAGGTCGCTCATACGACCGCTTCTCCCACCCGCGCGCTCATAAGGGTTTAGCAACGGTTCGAAGGGTATCGGGCGCGACGAGCGCCACGGAATCGGTCATTCAGGAACGCCTGCGGTGGCGCGTGCCTCCGAGCGCCCGCAGGGCGCGAGGAGCACGCGCGAGGGAGTCGCGAGGGAGCGGGCGACCGCCGGGAGCCCCGACCGAGCGACGAGGCTGGGGAGGNGCACGCGCGAGGGAGTCGCGAGGGAGCGGGCGACCGCCGGGAGCCCCGACCGAGCGACGAGGCTGGGGAGGCGTGAGGCTGCGGTGCTGTGCAGGGCGGGACTCAAAGGGGCAGCCGGGAGGCGGGCGCAGGCGACGGAAGCACCGCAGCGAGGGAGCGAAGCGACCGAGTGAGGAGCACAGCGAGCGTGCGCCCGCCTCCCGGCTGGGGCTTTGGAGGCCTTCACCGTGTTAGCAACAGTGTCGCATCGCCGGGAACCGCGAAAACGAATTCCAGAAATCACGCCGACTCGACGCGAGTACACCACGTATCGGTCCCGACACGATTTAGGTGACCCGCCCGCAACGGGTCGGTAATGAGCACTCAGGCCGCGACGGAGGAGCGGACGGTCGTGATCGGGCTGGAGGTCCACGTCCAGCTCGAGACCGACACGAAGATCTTCTGCGGCTGCTCGACGGAGCCCGGAGACGACGAGGAGCCGAACACGCGCACGTGCCCGACCTGCCTCGGGCTCCCGGGCGCGCTGCCCGTCCTCAACGAGGGCGCCGTCGAGGCCGCCGTGAAGATCGGGAAGGCGATCGACGCCGACATCCCCGAGACGACCACGTTCCACCGGAAGAACTACTACTACCCCGACCTGCCGAAGAACTTCCAGCTCACCCAGTACGACGCCCCGATCTGCCAGTCGGGAGAGCTGGAGGTCCGCGTCGACAGCGAGCCCCGAACCATCGGGATCACCCGCGCGCACCTCGAAGAGGACCCCGGCAGCCTCCAGCACGCCGGCGGCTCCATCGAGTCGGCGACGCACACCCTGGTGAACTACAACCGAGCCGGGACGCCCCTGATGGAGATCGTCACCGAGCCGGACTTTCGGTCGCCCGCCGAAACCCGGGCCTTCCTGGCGAAACTGGAGGAGGTCCTGGAGTACCTCGGCGTCTTCGACGCGACCCGCGACGGGAGCCTGCGCGTCGACGCCAACGTCTCCCTGATCCCCGAAAGCGCGGTCGACGACGACGGGACGATCACCGACGACGCCCTCGCAGACGTGAACCGCGCGGAAGTGAAGAACATCTCCAGTCACAAGGGCGCGGAGCAGGCGCTCGCGTACGAGGTCACCCGCCAGGAGAACGTGCTCCGGCGCGGCCGCGAGATCGAACAGGAGACCCGCCACTGGGACGAGGCGCGCGGCGTCACCGTCTCCATGCGCTCGAAGGAGGCCGAGAAGGACTACCGCTACTTCAGGGAGGCCGACCTCCCCGCGCTGGAGGTGTCGGACTGGAAAGACCGGATCGCGATCCCGGAGCTGCCGGACGCCCGCCGCGAGCGCTTCCGCGAGGAGTACGGGCTCGACCGCGAGTCCGCCTCGAAGCTCACCTCCACGAAGTCGGTCGCCGACTTCTTCGAGGACGTGGCCGAGTCGTTCGATCCCGAACTCGCCGCGACGTGGGTCGCCGACAACCTGCTCGGCGAGCTCAACTACCGCGAGATGGCGATCACGGACGTGGAACACCGGCTCGACGAGTTCAAACGCCTGATCGAGCTCGTCGCCGACGAGGAGCTGACGGTGAAGAACGCCGAGGAGGTCGTCCTCCGCGAGATGCTCGACGAGGGCGACGACCCGGAGGCGATAATCGAGCGCGAGGGACTGGGGAAAGCCGAGAGCGGCGAGGTCGAGGCCGCCGTCGCGGCCGCCATCGACGAGAACCCCGACGCCGTCGCCGACTACCACGACGGCGACGAGGGCGCGATCAACTTCCTCGTCGGTCAGGTGATGCAGGCGACGGGGGGGAGCGCCGACCCGGGCGAGGTGAACGGGCTGCTCCGCGAGGAGCTGGACGGGTAGCGTCCGTGACCGCTAGCGAGGCTCCACGTCGATGAACGTCACCGTCGAAGTCGTCGGCGAGGGGACCGCGGAGTACGACCTCCCGGACGACGCCACCTACGCCGATCTCATCCGCGAGGCGGGCTACCACCCGCAGGAGGCGTCCGCGCTGGTCGACGGCTCGCCCGTTCCCGGCGACCGCGTCGTCGACGCCGAGTCGGTCCGGCTGCTCCGACTGATAAAGGGCGGGTCGACGGGCGACAGCCCGACTGACGGCGGCGCGTGAGCGAGCAGAACCGTTCCGGAGACCCTCCCGAGAACGTCGCGGTCGAGACGGCCTCGCCGGCCGACCGGCTCGATGTCCTCCGCGTGCTCGACGCCGCCATGCTGGAGACGGACGCCGCGAGCGTCGACGCCGCGATCGGCGCGGACGACGCCCTCGTCGCCCGATTTAAAAGGACAGGTGCGGTCGTCGGCGCGCTGGTCGCGACGCGCCCCGAATCGGGGCAGGTCCACGTCGACGCCGTCGCGGTCAGGCGCGCGCGTCGCGGCCGGGGAATCGGCTCCGCGCTCGTCGCCGAGGCGGTCCGGCGCGCTGAAGGCGACACCGATGCGGATCGCGTCACGGCTGCGTTCGAGCCGACGCTCGAGTCCTTCTACGCCGATCTCGGGTTCGAAATCGGCGATCGAGACGGTCGCCTGCGGGGAGTCAAACGCGTCGACGACGGTCCGGGCTGAGCGCCGGATCGGAATCGGTGACGGCTCGATCGAACCCCGCTATCACGCCGCGACCGGGCGCGACGCGGGCGGGGAAAAGCGCAGCAGCGCGACCAGGAACGCGCCGGCGAGGAGCGCCGCGCCGACCGACTCGCCCCACGTGTGAGCGCCCGCGAGCGGTCGCGCCGCGATCATCCCCAGCGCCGCGACGAACAGGGGAGTGAACCGCCGGTCGACCGCGAGGAGGTAGCCCGCCGGCGCCAGCGCGTAGAGGACGTGGCTCGACACGTCCCAGAACGGGGTTATCAGGAGGTGCGGCACCGTGACGGCGAGGAGGAGCGCGGCGAACCCCTCGACGAGGGCGCCCCAGCCGCCGAGCCGCCACCCGAGCCAGATGACCGCAACACCGACGCCCAGCCCGACGCTCCCAGTGAGGTCGGAGCCCCACGCCGGGAGGGCGACGAGCGCCGGGACGCCCTCGTAGGCGGCGAACGCGAGCGCCCACCCGACCCCGAGTACGCCGATCCGCGGCGCGAGGGCAGACGGGGATCGATCGGGGTCGCTCCGCCACTCGTAGCCGACGAGCAGCAGCGCGCAGAGCAGGACGAACAGTTCCGGAGCGAACACTGCCGAGTACGTGCGGGCCGCGTCACCGAGCATGCGGAACGTGCCCTCGCACGCCGGCCTGTCAGTTACGGTTCCGGACGGCGATGCCGAGTTCACGCCGGGATCCGGCACGTCTTTCCGGGTCGCCCCCCTTCGTACGGGTATGAACGCGATCTCGCCCGCAGTCGGCCGCCGGACGGCGCCACGCGGCGCGGTGATGCCCGTATGAGCGGCAAAGACGAGTACTACAACCGATCGAAACAGCAGGGGTACCGAAGCCGCGCCTCCTACAAGCTGAAGCAGATCGACGAGGAGTCGGACCTGTTCGAGCGCGGCGACACCGTCGTCGACCTCGGCGCCGCGCCCGGCGGGTGGCTGCAGGTCGCCGCCGAGGAGGTGGGGGGGTCGGGGACCGTCGTCGGCGTCGACCTCCAGCGCATCGACGACCTGGAGGAACACGACGTGGAGACGATCCGCGGCGACATGACCGAGGAGCGCACCCGCCACTACCTGCGCGAGGCGGTGGGCGAGCGCGGCGCGGACGCGGTGATCTCGGACATGGCGCCGAACATGACCGGCGAGTACGCCCTCGATCACGCCCGGTCGGTCCACCTCGCGCGGCAGGCGTTCGACGTGGCCGAGGAGCTGCTCGCGCCCGGCGGCGACTTCGTCGTGAAGGTGTTCCAGGGCGAGGACCTGGACGCGTTCCGCGAGGACGTTCGCGAGGAGTTCCAGTACCTCCGGACCGTCTCGCCGCCCGCCTCGCGCGACTCCTCCTCGGAGGTGTACCTCGTCGCCAGGGGACTGAACACGGCCCCCGTCGAAGCGGGCGACCGGATCGAGGTGACGGTCGAGGAGCGCGGCGACGAGGGCGACGGGATCGCGTACGTCGAGGGGTACTCGCTTTTCGTCTCCGACGCCGACGTGGGCGAGACCGTGACCGTCGAGGTCGACGACGCCAAGCCGCGGTTCGGGTTCGCCACGCGGGTCGACGCGGGGACATCCGATCCGGACGCGCCGGACCCGACTGACGGCGACGAGGAGGTGTAAGGGGCCGTGAGCGGCGACGGAATCTTCGAATCGCTCTCGATCGTCGGGCTGCTCAGCCTCTGTTGTATCGGGCTCGGCGGGATCGCCGGCGGCGCCGCGCTCGCGGGCGGCGGCGCCTCGGCGACCACGGTGGCGACGGGGACGACGAGCCTCCGCGGCGCGCTCGTCTCCGGGCTCGTCACCGCCGCGGCGGTGCTGATCGTCGGACTGGCCGTTAAGCGACGACTGCGCCGGGGCGGCGACGGCGGTGTCGGCGGAGAAACGGACGACGGGACCTGACCCCGGTCAGGCCGCCTCGCCACGCCGGACCCACTCGCGGAGCGTGAACCGGTCGAACTCGGTCTCGTCGGCGACGCCCCATTCCTCCGAGTCCCACGCCGGGTAGAACGTGTCGCCCTCGTAGCTCCCGATCACGTGACTGAGTACCATCCGGTCGAGGTGGGGCTGGAACAGCTCGTAGATCGTTCCGCCGCCGAGGACGTAGACTGGGTCGCCACCGCTGTTGCCGTCGCGATCGGCGATTTCCTCGGCGCGTCGGATCGCCGAGCCGACGCCGTCGGCGACGACCGCGGTCGGAACGTCGACCGCGTCGACGCTCCGGCTCACGACGATCTGGCGGGAGCCGGGGAGGTCGTCGCGCATCGAGTCGAAGGTTCGGCGGCCCAGGATCACCGGCGAGCCCGCGACGCGCTCGCGGTACTGCCGCACGTCGGTCTCGATGTGAGGCCACGGGACTTCTCCGTCCCTGCCGATCGCTCGGTTCTCCGCGAGCGCCGCGACGCTGACGAGTTGCACGGGCTTCGTACGGCCTCGGGCGACAAAAAGCGGTCGGGCGGGGGGACGGGACTGCCAGGGAACAGAGACGAGAGCAGCCGCGCTACTCCGCGACGCCGAGGAGGTCGAACGGGTAGCCGTTGTCGTTGTCGTCGGCCTGCTCGTAGACGACGCGGGCGGCCGCCACGTCCTGGATCGCGAGACCGGTGGAGTCGAAGACGGTGACGCCGTCGACGCCCGCGTCGTCGCCGTCACCCGCGTCCGCATCGTCGCTCCCGAACCCGGCTCCGGTGCGTCCGGGACGGTTCCCGACGACGATCTCGCCGATCTCGCCGTAGATGTCGTCGTCGGTCAGAAGCCCCGCGGCGTAGGGGACGTTTATCTCGCCGGAGTGGGTGCACTGCTCGTGGTCGTCGATGACGATCGTCGCGTCCAACAGGAGGTCGTCGGCGAGCTCGTGTTTGCCGGCCGCGTCCGCGCCCATCGCGTTGACGTGGGTGTGATCGCCCACGTCGTCGAGACCGACGATCGGCTCTTCGACCGGGGTCACCGTCGAGAGCACGTCGCAGTGGCCGGCCTCCGATATCGGGCCAGCTCGCACGTCGAACCGGTCGTCGAAGGCGTTGATGAAGTCGGCGACTCGCTCCTCGTCGAGGTCGCTGATCACGACCTCGTCGATGTCGCGGACCGCCGCGATCGCCTCCAGTTGGGTGTACGACTGGACGCCGGCGCCGACGATCCCCAGCGAGGTCGCGTCCGGGACCGCCAGTTCGTCGGTGGCGACCGCGGCCGCCGCGCCCGTCCGTTTCATCGTGAGCGTCGTCCCGTCGAGGACCGCCAGCGGGAACGCCGTCTCGGGGTCAGAGTAGATCATCGTCCCCATCACGGTCGGGAGGTCGTGGTCGGCGGGGTTGTCGGTGTGGACGTTCACCCACTTGATCCCGGCGGCGTCCCAGCCGGCCTCCTCTGCGGTGTCCTCCGTTCGCACGTCGAGGTAGGCGGGCATCGAGCGGAAGTCGCCGTTGTACTCGGGGAGGTCGATGTACGACTTCGCGGGCATCTTGGCGTTACCGCGCTCGTAGGCCGTGAACGCGCCCCGAACCGCGTCGATGACCCGGTCCATCCGGGCGTTCTCGTCGACATCATCGGAGTTGAGAAGCAGCGTCTGCATGCCGCAAACTTTGCCGGAGGGGTACTTGAACCCTGTTGGATCGACGCCGGACCGCGGGGTGATGGGACCACCGGCAGGCGACGAGGCCGGACTTTGGAGGAGTTCGTCGCTAGACCGAGGTCGACTGGTCAGACACGACCGACGAGAGCGACGCTCCCCTCGAAGAGCCGAACCCCCGCACAGTCGGGAACACGATTATATCGGCTCACGCCGCACGTCCACCCATGAGTCTCTCGCTCGACGCCGACCAGCTCGACCGGTACTCCAGACACGTGATCATGGACGAGGTCGGCCCGGAGGGCCAGAAGCGTCTCCTCGACGCACGCGCGCTCGTGATCGGAGCGGGCGGGCTCGGCGCGCCGGTCATCCAGTACCTCGCGGCCGCGGGCGTCGGCGCCCTCGGGATCGTCGACGACGACGTGGTCGAGCGCTCGAATCTCCAGCGACAGGTGGTTCACGGCGACGCCGACGTGGGCGAGCCGAAGGTCGAGTCCGCGGCGCGGTACGTCGACCGGCTCAACCCCGACATCGACGTGGAGACCCACGAGACGCGGCTTGACGAGGGGAACGTCCGCGACCTGTTCGCCGGCTACGACCTCGTCGTCGACTGCGCGGACAACTTCCGGACTCGGTACGTCGTCAACGACGCGGCTCGGATCGAGGGGCTCCCCGTCGTTCACGGCGCCATCTACAAGTTCGAGGGACAGGCGACGACGCTCGTCCCCGGCGGTCCCTGCTACCGGTGTCTGTTCCCGGAGGCGCCCGAACCGGGGACGGTGCCCGACTGCGCGGCGACGGGCGTGCTCGGCGTGTTACCCGGCACGGTGGGGTGCATTCAGGCGACCGAGGCGATCAAGCTCCTGCTCGACGCGGGCGAGGCGCTGGAGGGGCGCGTCCTCTTCTACGACGCGATGGACATGACCTTCGAGTCAGTGCCGTACCGGCGCAACCCCGACTGCCCGGTCTGCGGCGACGACGGCATCGAGACGATCGAGGGGATCGACTACTCGGGCGGGTGCCGCGTCGACGCGGACTGATCGCGTCGCGGTGCACTCACGACGGAACCGAACGCGCCGCGGGCCGCGCGAACTCACAGCGACCGGTTCGGCATCGTCGCCCCCGCGGCCCCACCGGTCCCGTCGTCGACGAAGCCGGAGCGGACGCACCAGCGGCAGTACTGGTAGCCCGTCCGGTTCTCCGCGCCGCAGTGACGACAGACGACCGTCTCGCCGTCGGCGTCGAGCGGCGGCGGGTCGCCGGCGGGGTCCGACTCCACACCGTTCACCGCGAACCCCGTCGTCTCGTCGCGAGGTGGTTCCGAATCGGATGTCGCGTCATCGGGGACCTCGCGCACCGACCCGAGGAAGTCGGCCGGGTCGCGGTCGGTACGCGTGAACAGCCACGCGAACGCGAGGTTGATCAGAGCCACCGCGCCGAGGATCGCGACGAGCGGGGCGATCTCTGTTCCCGTCATGTGTCGTGTGTTAGCACGCGAAGGATATAGGGGCAACGGTGGCGACGGGGGCCCGGCGGGAGACGACCGCGGCCACGACCGGCGCCAGGATCGCGGTCACAGCCGACACCACGATCGCGGTCACGGCCGACAGACCGAGAGCGTTCCCCGGGTCACTTTATGCGCGCCCGCCGAAAGCGAACGCGTATGAAGGAGACAGTCCACACCGACGCGGCCCCCGCGGCGGTCGGCGCGTACAGTCAGGCGACGACGAACGGCGATCTCGTGTTCACGGCCGGACAGATCGCGCTGACGCCGGACGGCGACCTCCTCGACGACGCGTCGATCGCCGAACAGACCGAGCAGGTCCTCGACAACCTCGTGGCCGTGCTCGACGAGGCGGGCGCGGAGCCGGCGGACGTGCTCAAAACGACCGTGTTCCTCGCCGACATCGACGACTTCGACGAGATGAACGAAACGTACGCGGACTACTTCGAGGAGTCTCCCCCCGCCCGGTCGGCCGTACAGGCCGGCGCCCTCCCGAAGGGCGCCGATGTGGAGATCGAGGCCGTCGCCGTCGTCGAGTGATGGCCGACGACTCCGTCGAGGAGAACGAGACGGAGGGAGTCGCAGACCCGCCGGGCGTCCCGGCGACCCCTCGGGCGAGGGCGCAGTCCGCCGTTCTCTGGGGGCTCGTCGGTGGGTTCGCGTTCCTCGTACTCGCACAGGGGTACCTGCTTCTCGACGGCGACCTCCCCTTCGGGTACGCCGGGGTGTTCGCGCTCGCGGGAGCGATCGCCGTCGCGTCCGGCGGGATCGCGTACGCGACCGAACACCGACTCCACGCGAAAAGAAGGACTTAACAGTCTCACCGGATTATCTCAGGCCGAGCCAGGATGGCCGAGTGGTAAGGCGCACGCCTGGAAAGCGTGTTCCCATCCGGGATCGGGGGTTCAAATCCCTCTCCTGGCGTTCTTCGTCGACGCCGACCACGAGCGAGGAGCGGAGCGACGAGCGAGTCCGGCGTCGACGAGTACAGACGAGGGTTTGAACCAGAGAGTGAAGCGGGCGGAACGACTGAGGTTCAAATCCCTCTCCTGGCGTTCTTCGTCGACGACCTCGAACTCGGAGCCCCGGGTAGCGGCGCTGTTCGCCCATGTCACGGACGCTTCCGCACACCGACAAAAGACTCATATGTATGGGTGGTGTTAGCACGGTTGACGATGCCAGACACGAAATCAGGTCGCGAGCGGAAAGGGAGGAACAAGCGCCGGCAGTTGGAGAGCCACCTCAACCGACGCGAGCTCGACGCCGCCGACGAACCACCGGAACCGACGATCGACGAAGTCGACTCGGAGTACCTCACCGAGAACGAGCTCGATCGGTGACTGCTCGCGGCCGACCCCGCTTCTCCGTTCTCGTTCGGTAGTTCGAACCGGCGTCCCGACAGCAACGCCCTCACAGCGAATCCGGTGACGGCGCCTCGACAGCAACGTCCTCACGGGAATCCGGTGACGGCGCCTCGACAGCAACGTCCTCACAGCGAATCCGGTGACGGCGCCTCGACAGCAACGTCCTCACAGCGAATCCGGTGACGGCGCCCCGACGGCGACGCTCCGGCAGCAACGCTCTCACAGCGACACCCCCGTACGGAGGTATCTCCGGAACCGCCGAGCATCGAAGAGCCACATATAAATACACCAGAAGAGGACGTTCGATCGCGGTGGAGACCCGTGCTAACTATACACACAAAAATCGTCCGAAAGCCGCTGTGTCGGGCGTTTTTCTCGGCTGTCTCGCGGAATTCGAGAGGAGCAGCCGAACGGCGGTCAACGACATATTTATATAGAATCACAATCAATCAAACGGTGTATGAGTCAGCGAATGCAGCAGGGTCAGCCGATGATCATCATGGGCGACGACGCCCAGCGCGTCAAGGATAAAGACGCACAGGAGTACAACATCTCCGCGGCGCGCGGCGTCGCCGAGTCCGTACGCTCGACGCTCGGGCCGAAAGGGATGGACAAGATGCTCGTCGACTCGATGGGCGACGTCACCATCACGAACGACGGGGTCACCATCCTGCAGACGATGGACATCGACAACCCGACCGCCGAGATGATCGTCGAAGTCGCCGAGACGCAGGAGGACGAGGCCGGCGACGGCACGACGAGCGCGGTCGCTATCGCGGGCGAACTCCTCAAGAACGCCGAGGACCTCCTCGAGCAGGACATTCACCCGACAGCCGTCATCAAGGGCTTCAACCTCGCGAGCGAGTACGCCCGCGAGCAGGTCGACGAGGTCGCCACCGAGGTCGACCCCGACGACACCGAGACACTGAAGAGCGTCGCCGAGACGTCGATGACCGGCAAGGGCGCGGAGCTCGACAAGGACACGCTCGCCGACCTCGTCGTCCGCGCGATCCAGGGCGTCACCGTCGAGGCCGACGACGGCTCGCACGTCGTCGACCTGGCGAACCTCAACATCGAGACGCGCACCGGTCGCGCGGCCGGCGAGTCCCGGCTGCTCTCGGGCGCCGTCATCGATAAGGATCCGGTCCACGAGGACATGCCGACCGACTTCGAGGACGCAGACGTCCTCCTCCTCAACGACCCGATCGAGGTCGAGGAGGCAGACGTCGACACCTCCGTCAACGTCGACTCGCCCGACCAGCTCCAGCGCTTCCTCGATCAGGAGGAGGAGCAGCTCCGCGAGAAGGTAGACAAGATCGTGGAGTCGGGCGCCGACGTGGTCTTCTGTCAGAAGGGGATCGACGACCTCGCCCAGCATTACCTCGCGAAGGAGGGCGTCCTCGCGGTCCGCCGGACGAAGAAGTCCGACCTGAGCTTCCTCAAGAACGTGCTCGGCGCGCCCATCGTCAGCGACCTCGACTCGCTCACCGCCGACGACCTCGCGGTCGGCTCGGTCACCCGCGACACCGAGGAGGAGCTGTTCTACGTCGAGGGCGAAGACGCCCACGGCGTCACGCTCCTGCTGTACGGCACCACCGAGCACGTCGTCGACGAGCTCGAACGCGGTATTCAGGACGCCATCGACGTGGTCTCGACGACCGTCTCCGACGGGCGCACGCTCCCCGGCGGCGGCGCGATCGAGGTCGAGCTCGCCAGCCGGCTCCGTGACTACGCCGACTCCGTCTCGGGTCGCGAGCAGCTCGCCGTCGAGGCGTTCGCCGACTCGCTCGAACTGATCCCGCGCGTGCTCGCCGAGAACGCCGGGCTCGACGCGATCGACCTGCTCGTCGACCTCCGCGCGGCCCACGAGGCCGGCGACACCGAGGCCGGGCTCAACGTCTTCACCGGCGAGGTCGAGAACACGACCGAGGCCGGCGTCGTCGAGACGGCCCACGCGAAGGAGCAGGCGATCGCCTCCGCTGCCGAGGCCGCGAACCTCGTGCTGAAAATCGACGACATCATCTCCGCGGGCGACCTCTCGACCGGCGGCGACGACGACGAGGGCGGCGCCCCCGCCGGCGGCATGGGCGGCATGGGCGGCATGGGCGGTGCGATGTAAGCGAGGTTCTGAAAGAACCTCGTTGCCGAGCGGGGAGCGAGCGAGGTCGACCGGAGGGAGACCTCGAAGCGAACGGGACGATGCGTCCCGTGAGCGTACGCGACCCGCGAGGTGTAAGCGTCCGATAGGACACAATTCCCTCCCCAGCGGCCCGCGTACCGCACCTCGAACACGCACGCTTGCATTCCCTCAGTTTCGTTTTTTGGCTCCGTCGAAATCCGTCGCAGTTGCTACCGTTATTCCAGCGATACCCATACGTGATTTAAATGCCTGTGAGCGACGACGATATTCATTTATAAACGAACTGCGGTGGCGTGCGCCTGTGAGCGCCCGAAGGGCGCGAACAGCGCCGCGCGAGGGAGTCAGTCGCCCGGAGCAACGCGGAGGGCGACTGACGAGGCTGGGGAGACGTGAGGTGCGGTGCTGTGTGGGGCGGGGTGGGACTCAAAGGGGCAGTCGCGAGGACGGCGCAGGGGACGTAAGCACTGCAAGGAGCGAACGAAGTGAGCGACTGAAGCGCACAACGAGCGTGCGCCGTCCTCGCGACTGGGGCTTTGGCAGTGTTCACCGTCGATCTGCTGGGGGCCGCTTATAGCCGAGCGGCTGGGGCTTTGGCAGTGTTCACCGTCGATCTGCTGGGGCCGCTTATAGCCGAGCGGCTGGGGCTTTGGCAGTGTTCACCGCGGAGTTGTCGATCACGTATCGCCGAGGATCGCTTCGACGACGCCGGCGTTGCTACTACGCGGCTGATAAACGAAAGAAGTCGGGCGAGACCGCGACGGACCGTTACTTGCCCTGACGGTCGTTGCCGGTGACGCTCGGGCGGGTCTTCTCCGTCCCCTTCCCGCGCGTGCGCTGGCCGCGACCCTTGGTACCGGCGGAGGTGAGCCCGCGGAAGGCCCGCCCCTTGTGGTCGTCGGAGGTGATCCATCCGAGGTCGTCGTCGTTCTCGATCGCGGGGTGGTTCGGATCGACCAGGATCACTTCGTGCCACTTCTGGGAGCCGTCCTCACCGACCCAGTAGGAGTTGAGCACGCGTAGGTTCCGGTACTTGCGGGAGGCCCGCTCCTCCGAGATGCGCTGGATCGACTTGCGCCGCGAGAGCCGGTTGACACCCTGACGCTTCGAGCGGCGGCCCGCCTTGAAGCGCTGCTTGCGGGAGCCGCCCTTGCGGACGCTCACGCGGGCGACGACGACGCCCTGCTTCGCCTTGTAGCCCAGCTCGCGGGCCTTGTCCAGACGAGTGGGGCGCTCGATGCGCTCGATGGCGCCCTCGTCGCGCCACTCCTGTTTGCGCTGCCACTGCAGCTCTGCCAGTTTCCCCTCCTTGGGGGACCGCCACGCCTCCTTGATGTGCGAGTAGAAGCTTCGTGCCATATGTTGTCCGCGGACGGTTGCGATTCAGCCGCGAGGCGGCCACATGTCGTCTCGTCCCGGGACTCGGCGTCGACGGCCACGGTGGCGTCGGCGTCGAAGCCGGTCCCGGCGGCGAGTGCCCGCTGTGTCCGCACCAGCGAGTTGCCCGTACTTCCCGCGGTTCGCCCTTAACCGCTTCGCTACGGCGTTCGCGTGCAAATAAATGACACGCGGGGGACGGCAGAGATCGGGTGTTCAGTACATCGATCGTGGCGCGCCGGATCGCGGTGCGGTAGCGCCGAGCCGACCGACAATTCACATCGGGCCGTCCTGTGCGTCGCCGACGTCCATCCGCCGGACATGTAGGCAGTCGAGGAGCGTAGATACCCCCGCACGCGGCCGGGCACAAGGGCGGGAGTGAAGCGCTCACCGGCAGTCGGACGCAGTCCGACGCCGCCGCCTCGGGTAGGGACCCACACCTGGCCGCACCGCACGCCCCCCTCGATCGATGAGAAGACTCGCAGAGGCACACACCGCGTTCGCGCGGCCCGCGCGTCGGATCGGGAGAGACGGAGACTGCGGGGCAGTCGGTGTCGACGCCGACACCGGTTCGATCTCCTCATAGATACTCCCTGGCGAATACTCGGATAATAACACTCATACGCCCGCGGCGGAGACGACGCGGTATGCCTAAGATAAGCGTCGAGATCCCGGGCGAACTGCTCGACGATCTCGACGACCACGTCGGAGACGAGGGGAAGTTCGTGAACCGCAGCGACGCCGTCCGCGCGTCGATCCGCAAGACGCTCGACGTGCTCGACGAGATCGACGCGCGCCACGACCGGCTCGACGGCGAGGGCGCCGCCGGCTCCGACGGGCCCGCCGGAGACGACGATGAGTGAGGGGACGGCGACGCGGGCGGGGGGCGACGGCCCGTTCGCGGCCGACCCGCTGGACCGCTCAGCGGTGGCAGCCGTCTCGCTGATCACGCTGTTCGTCGTCGCCTTGGCCACCTCGCAGCTCACCGCCGCGAAGGTGATCGCCTTACCGCTCCCGTTCGCGCTCCCGGTCGTGGGTCCGGAGATCACCCTGCCGGGCGCCGCGCTCGCGTACGCGCTGACGTTCCTCGCGTCCGACTGCTACGCCGAGCTGTACGGCCGCCGCGCCACGCAGGTGGTCGTCAACGTCGCCTTCCTGGCGAACTTCCTCGTGCTCGCCCTCGTCTGGTCCACCCTCGCCGCGCCGGGCATCGACCCCGAGGTCGCCGCCGCCTTCGACACCGCCCTCGGCCCCGCGGCGAACATCGTCGCCGGGAGCCTGCTCGCGTACGTCGTGAGCCAGAACTGGGACGTGTTCGTCTTCCACGCGATCCGCGACCGCACCGGAGAGGGACTGCTGTGGCTGCGCAACATCGCCTCGACCGCCAGCAGTCAGGCGATCGACACCGCGATCTTCGTCGGCGTCGCCTTCTACGGGGCGCCGATCCTACTCGGGTCCGGGGACCCCCTCCAGCCGGGCATCCTCCTCGCGCTGGGTCTCGGCCAGTACCTCCTCAAGCTCGCGATCGCCGTCCTCGACACGCCGATCGTCTACCTCGTCGTCGGCGCCGTGCGCGAGTAGCTCCGGGGTCGAGTCGCTCCGGTTCCACCTTTCCCGTTATTTCCTCCTTAGTTGACCGCCAGCGCCCGCGCGGGCGACGCCGGCAGGTCCGCGGGAATTCGCTCGAACGACCCTCCGGCGTCTCGGGTCCGGTAGAGCCCCACGTTGTGTACCGCCCAAACCGTCCCGTCCGTTCGCCCGCTCGCGATGACCGCCCGGTACGTTCCCTCGCCGGTCGGGATCCCCCGGTCGTCGAGGCGCTCGAAGCGGGAGCCGGAGTCAGACGCCGACCGGCGATAGAGGTACGCCTCGCCGCGGCGGTGCGCCGCCATCGCACCGGAGGCCGCGCTCACGAGCGCCGTCTCCGGATCGTCGGGGTCGACCGCGAGCCCCCAGACGTACCCGTGGTCGAGGCCCGCCTCGCGGCCGACGACGCGCCACGAGTCGCCGCGGTCGTCGCTCTCCGCGAACCCGTCGCCCGCGGCCGCGTACACCCGATCCGGCGCGTCCGGGTGCGTCGCGAGCGCGTGGTTGTCGCGCCGGGACCCCTCGGGTCGGTCGACCCACGTCTTCCCGCCGTCCGACGTGACGACAAGTGCGCCGGCCTCCACGCCCACGAACCACCGGTCCGGGTCCGCCGGACACGGTTCGATCCATCTGACGTGGTGGGTGTCCGGTCGGGGCGGGAACGACCACTCGGACGCGGAGGGGACCTCGGTCAGTCCGCCGACTCGCTCGGCGGTCACCCCGCCGTCCGTCGACCGATACACCCGCGAGGGCTCCGTACCGATCCAGACGACAGCGGGGTCGTGCGGGCTCGTCGCGACCGCGGTAACCGCCCGCGGTCCGGATCCGCCGGGACCGAGGGTATCGACGGCGACGCGCTCGAAGGACTCCCCGCCGTCGGTCGACCGGAACAACCCCGCGTCGAACGTCCCGACGAGCACCCGAGCGGCGGCGTTATCGCCTTCCGCCTCGGGAGTCTCGGCGTCAGCGTCGGAGACGGGGGTGACCGAGAGACACTCGATCGCCCGGTCCGCCAGCCGGAGCGAGACCGATCCCGTCTCGGGGTCGACGATCCGGAGCCCGTCGTCGTAGCCCGCGTGAACGCGTGTCTCCATGGCCCGACGTTGGACACGCGGCGGCAAAAGGCTTCGACGAGCGCAAGAGACTTACCCGACGCTCCCGTGTGAACTGTACGCATGGATCTCCGCGTGAAGGGGGATGTTCCCCCCGACCCGTTTCTCGGCGCCGCCGACCTGTTCGAGACCGAGTGGTCCCTCGACGACCCGGTCCACGTGAAGGTGCGCGAGGACCCCGACGAGCGGACGTGGGCCGGCCACTACGACGGCTATCACGTCCTCAACGTCTCGAAGCGCGCCGCCACCAGCGCGATGGCCCGCGAGCTCGCCGTCCACGAGCTCTCGCACATGGCCCGCTACGAGGAGGGCCACCCTTCCCACGTCCAGTCGACGGAGGAGGCGCTGTATCTGGGACTCGCCGGCGAACAGGTGGAGCGGCGTAAGCTCGCTCACTGTTACCAGATCGCGAATCACATGAAAGACATCTACGCCGACGACATCACGCTCTCGGTCGCGCCCGCGAACAAGCTCCTCGGCTTCCTCGAATCGACCCTCGCGGCCGCCGTCGCCGATCGCCCCGACATCTCGCGGGACGGCTCTCCGCCGGTCACGGGCGGAGCGGACCCGGAGATCACCGCGGTCAACGCCGCGTTCGCGCTCGCCTTGGTCGAGCGACACGAGATCGCCGGCCCGGACCACCGGATCTACGACCTCGCGCGCGCGGCGGGCAGCGACACCGACGCCGTCGACGTCGACGCGTTCAAGCGCCGGTTCCTCGAGCTCGGTCCCGATCCCTCGGAGAGCGACTACCGGAAGGCGCTCGTCGCCGCCGCCCGCGCGTACGCCGTTTGAACGTCAACCGAGAGTCAGATAGCGCCTCGAAGCCGGGTTGCGGATCGGGCTTCGCGAGGGGAACAGATCGTGTTCGACTTCTACTCAGCGTCGTTCGGGGTCGCCTCGGGGTCGGCGCTCGACTCCACGACCCCGTCGTCGGCGACTCGGTCGACCGAGCCGTCGGAGTCGGCCGACTTGGCCGCCTCCGCGGGCTCGAGCACGGTGACCCGGGCGGACATGATCCGGGTGTTGTCCACCCGCTCGATCCGGATCCGGATCCCGTCGAACTCGATCTCTTCCCCCTCCTCGACGAGGCGCCCGGCACGGTTGAACACGAAGCCGGCGAGCGTCTCGAACTCCTCGCCCTCGGGGAGGTCGATCCCGAGAATCTCGTTGACCTCGTCGATGTTCACCTCGCCCTGCACGACGGCGACGTTCTCCTCTAAGAACTCCACCGGGGCCTCCTCGTCGCCCTCCAGGATCTCGCCGACGATCTCCTCGACCATGTCTTCGAGGGTGATGATCCCCTCCGTGGTCCCGAACTCGTCGATAACGGTGACCATCTGGAGGCGATTGTCCTGCATCTCCGCGAGCAGCTCGTCGGCGTTCTTCGACTCGGGGACGTGGAGCGTCGGCTTGACGACGCGCTCCAGGGAGGGTTCGCCCTCGGAGTAGCGCAGCTCGCGTACCAGGTCTCGCACCGTGACCACGCCGATGATGTTGTCGAGGTTCCCCTCGTAGACGGGGACACGCTCGTGGTCGGCCTGAATGCACTTCTCGATCGCCTCCTCGACCGAGGACTCCTTCGCGACCGCGGTGACATCGAGGCGAGGCGTCATCACCTCCTTGGCGATGGTGTTGTTGAACCGGAAGATGCGGTCGAGCATCTCCCGTTCCTCCTCCTCGATGACCCCTTCGCGCTCGCCCGTCTCGATGATGTCTTGGATCTCGTCGCGGGTGACGTACGTCGACTCGATGGCGGACGAGCCGCCGATGACCTTGTTGACCCCTTTCACGATGTAGTCGAAGAGGACGACGAGTGGATAGAGCGCGTACTCCGAGAGCTTCAGCGGGCGGGCGATCCGGAGCGCCCACGACTCGGTGTTTTCGACGGCGTACGACTTCGGCGCGCTCTCGCCGAAGATCAACACGAGCGTCGTGATGCCGAACGTCGTCGCCAGCACCGACTCCCCCCGCGAGAGATAGATCCCGAACAGCGCGGTCGCGATGGAGGTCATCGCCACGTTGACAATGTTGTTGCCGACGAGGATCGTCACCAACAGGCGGTGGGGGTTCTGTTTCATGTCGCTGATCGTCTTCGCGCCCGTTACACCCTCGTCCACGAGGCTGTCGACGCGGTGTTGCGGCAGCGAGAACATGGCGATCTCCGACGAGGAGAAGAACGCCGACAGCCCGACCAAGATGAGAATCGCGGCGACGCCGAGAATAGTTACGACGCCGTCTGCGGGCATCGGTATCTGGAGGAGGTCGGTCACTGGCACGCTAGACGACAAGCCCATATTCGTTTGTTTTCTGTCGCCCCGCGATTAAAGCGTTCCCTTCGGACACCCTCACGGCCGGCGCATCGGATCCCTCGGCCACCCTCGGGCACTCAGGCGGCCGACAGCGACGCGAGTGGTTCGACACCGAAGCCCGCGGTCCGAGGCGCCGCCTTCTCGAATACCGCCGTCGACACGATTACCCGTCTCGCCGGCGAACAGCGGGGCATGAGCGAACCAGCGATCACCCTGTACCGACTGCAGGCGTGTCCCTTCTGCGAGCGCGTCGTCCGCACCCTGAACGAGCTCGGCTTGGAGTACCGGTCGCGGTACGTCGAGCCGATGCACTCCGAGCGCAACGTCGTCAAGCGCGTCTCCGGCGCGCGCAGCGTGCCGGCGATCGTCGACCGCGAGACGGGCGTGACCATGTCCGAGAGCGCGAACATCGTGGAGTACCTGGAGTCCACCTACGCCGAGGGGGGTGCCTGAGATGCCCGACTTCGACGTCGTCTCCCTGCCCGAGACCGATCACGTCGACGAGGGCGACACGGCGCCCGACTTCACCCGGCCGCTCGTCGACGAGGAGTACTGGGAGGACCGCGCGCTGAGCGAGGTCGTCGACGGGCCGACCCTCCTGTTGTTCCACCCGATGAACGGCGCGTTCCAGGCGACGTACCTCTACAACACCGTCGACGACCACGGCTGGGCAGACGATCTGGAGGTCGTCGGCGTCTCGATCTCCTCGCCGTACGCCCACAAGCGCCTGCTCTCCGAGCGGGGCGACGGGGCCCGGATCTTCTCCGACCCCGGCGCGGGCGTGATCGGAGAGTACGGCCTCGAACACGACATCGACGGCATGACCGGGATCACGGAGTCGCGCCCGGCAGTCTTCCTCCTCGACGCCGACCGCACCGTCGAGTACGCGTGGGTCGCGAGCGAACACCCCGAGTTCCCCGACGCCGAGCCCATCGAGGACGCGATCGACCGTCTCGTCGACTGAGACGGGGCGGGAGTGCCGACTCCGATCGACCCGTTGGCCGATCCCGACCGCGACACCCCCACTCGTCACCCTTTTTCGCGACCGTCACGAACGGATCTCTGTGACAAAGGACAGCGACGCCCTCCGACGAGCGATCGAGGCGGCCACCGACGGCGACCTCGTGGTCTACCCCACCGAAACGGTGTACGGGCTCGGCGGCGACGCCCTCGATCCCGCCGCCGTCGAACGGGTCTTCGAGCTGAAGGGTCGAGAGCGCTCGAACCCGCTCTCGCTCGGCGTCCCGAGCGCCGACGCCGCGCTCCGCTACACCAATCCCACGGAGTTCGCGGTCGCGTTCGCTCGGGCGTTCCTGCCGGGTCCCGTGACCGTGATCGTCGAGCGCGGCGACGCGGTCCCGGACGCGCTCACCGCCGGACGCGACCGGGTCGGGATCCGCGTCCCTGACCACGCGGTCGCCCGCGAGCTACTCGGGGAGACCGGGCCCCTCACCGCGACGAGTGCGAACGTCTCCGGACGGGGGAGCGTCACGCACCCCGACGACCTCGACGACCGGATCCGCGAGGGGGTCGCGGCCGTCGTCGACGACGGCGAGACGCCGGGCACCGAGAGCACCGTCGTCGACCCCGAGTCGAGGACGATCCACCGCCGCGGCGCGATGGCGGGGGCGATCGAGGCGTGGCTGGACGACCCGCCGGTGTAGGAGCCGAGTCGAAACCGCAGAAGTGCCGCGCCGCTAGACCGACAGCTCGCCCTTCGCTTTGATCACGTCGAGCTCCTCGGCGTCGATCGTGTCGACGTCGAGCCAGTGGGGGACGTACTCGCGCTTGTCGTAGGCCTCGCGCTCGTCCTCGGTGCCGACGGTACACCAGAGCTGGGGTTCGTCCGGGCCGTGCCAGCCGCCCTGGACGTTGATGCCGAAACACACCAGCTCCTCGCCCTCGTACTCGATCACCGCGTCCCGCCGGATCCCGGGGTCGCCGCGAATGATGAGGTGTTGCATACACCGTCGTTTGCGGGTTCCCCGCTTAATCGCTTCGATACCGCCGATCGGTGGGTTCCAAAAGCGGGCGGCGGAACGGGAGAGCGGTGGGCGGGCCGACGTGGCGGAGCGGCCGACGGCTTAGGTGGAGTAGTAGTACTCGCCGTCGCGCTTCTGCTGGCTGTCGAGCTGCGAGCCCGGCTTGTTGATCCGGGGACGACCCGTCCGCTCGTCGCGCCGGAAGGTGATGTCCAGGTCCGCCAGGAACTCGTTCATCCCCTCGCGCATCTCCTGGGGCGGGGTCGCGTGCCCGCGCTCGGCCGGCTCGCCGTCGAACACCATCAGGCGGTCGGCCAGCAGGTCGATCATGTAGATGTCGTGGTCGATCACC
This sequence comes from Halorubrum saccharovorum DSM 1137, assembly GCF_000337915.1. Taxonomy (GTDB): domain Archaea; phylum Halobacteriota; class Halobacteria; order Halobacteriales; family Haloferacaceae; genus Halorubrum; species Halorubrum saccharovorum. Next base: position 104,385 of record NZ_AOJE01000060.1, on the reverse strand, counting down.
ATCACGGTCGCGTCGTGGTTCTCCGCGTATCGGCGGATCGCCGTCGTCGCGCGCACCCGCTGTTCCACGTCGAGGTGCGCGGAGGGCTCGTCGAGGAGATAGAGGTCGGCGTCCTCGGAGAGACACGCCGCGATGGCGACGCGCTGGCGCTCCCCGCCCGACAGGTCCGAGAGGTTCTGCTCCATCACGCGGTCGAGCTGGAGCGGCTGGGCGACCTCGGTGTTCCAGTAGGAGCTCCCGAACTCGTCGGTGATCGAGGAGAGGAACGCGTCGACGCGCATCGGCTGGTCGATCTCGATGTACTGCGGCTTGTACGCGATGTCGAGCGCGAAGTCGAGCTCGCCCTCGTCCGGCTCCAGCGAGCCCGCGAACAGCTTCGCGAGCGTCGACTTCCCGATCCCGTTCGGGCCGACCACGCCGAGCACCTCGGAGCGGTTGATCTCGCCCGCCTCGACGTGCAGCTCGAACTCGCCGTCGCCGTACGACTTCGTGAGCTCGGGGTACTCGATCAGCGTCTCGCTCCGCGAGGAGACCCGCGGGGCGTGCTCCTCGAAGGTGATCGCGGACGGCCGGATCCGCATGTTCTCGTTGTCGAGGTACCCCTTCAGGTACTCGTTGATCCCGTTGCGGACCGACTTGGGGTCGGTGATGACCCCGTACGCCCCCGGCTCCCCGTACGCGACGTGGAGGGTGTCGGCGAGGAGATCGAGGATGGCGAGGTCGTGCTCGACGACGAGCATCGAGCGCTCGGCGGCGTCGTCGTCCGCGAGCTCGCGGATGAGGCGGGCGACGACCATCCGCTGACCGATGTCGAGGTACGGCGTGATCTCGTCGAGGAAGTAGAAGTCGGCGTCGCGGGCGAGACACGCCGCGATGGCGACGCGCTGGAGCTCGCCCCCGGAGATGGAGTCGATCGGTTGGTCCATCACCGGGGCGATGTTGAGCCGGTCGATGAGGGAGTCGAGCGCGCCGCGCTCGTCGGTGCGCTCCAACAGCTCGCGGGTGTTGCCGTCGAACTGGTTCGGGATCTGATCGACGTACTGCGGCTTGCGCGCGACCGTCACGTCGCCCTCCTTCAGCGATTCGAGGTAGTTCTGCAGCCCGGTGCCGCGGAACCGGTCGAGCACGCGTTCCCAGTCGTCCTCCGACTCGTGGTCGCCGAGGTTCGGGACCATCTCGCCGGCGAGCGCGTGGACCGCCGTCGACTTCCCGATCCCGTTCGGGCCGAGAATTCCGGTGACGTTGCCCGGCTCCGGAGTCGGAAGTCCGTACAGCGAGAAGGCGTTGTCGCCGTAGCGGTGGACCGGCTCCTCGTCGAGTTCGGAGGGGAGGTTGATGATCTCGATCGCGTCGAACGGGCACTTCTCGACGCAGATCCCGCAGGTCTCGCCGAGACAGATCTCCTCGGAGATGTGGATCTGGTCAGGGTCGCCCTCGGCGGCGTCTTCGCCGCGCTTCGTGATGCACTCTTTGCCCGTCCGGTTCGGCGGGCAGTAGTTCATGCACTCGTAGTTACACCGGTCGGGCTGACACCGATCGAGGTCGACGACCGCGATGCTGTCGTCCGCCATCTCAGGCCACCAGTTGGACGCCGGACGTCGCAAGCACGGTGTAGCTGATGAACCACAGCGTGAACGTCAGAAACGCCACGTAGAGGTTGTCCTTGACCCCGAAGTCGCCGACGCCGATCACCTTGTACAGCGGGAACTGGGCGACCACGAACGCACCCATCACTAACACGCCGGTGGTGCTGGCGGCGTCGGCCGGAGCCGTCCCGACGTACGCGGCCGAAACGACGCCGGCGGCGATCCCCGCGAGACAGCAGATCGTCGTGACGACCACGCTTCGGGTATGGCCTGATATCCCCGAGTCGTCGCTCATACGAGTCGATCCGCGAGCACAGGTGAAAAGCCGTTCGTTCCGCCGAGCGATCCGTCACGGGGCGCCACCGGCCGCGATGTCACCGCAGTGACGAACCCGCCCGGGTCGCGTCGGGTGGCCGGGACGCCGTCCGACAATCGACCCCGCAGACGGCCGGGAGCGAAGCGCGCGAGAGAGAGTCGCTGACTGACTGGTCAGTTTGGAACCGGTTTGTCAGACAATATTGCCGCATATTGCGGGATAATCCGGCAATAAAATCCTCTTTCTGCGAGAAAACCCCGGATCGAGCGCGGTGACGCATCAACATTTATGCCGATGTGCGGTTTCGATTCGTAACGATGGAAGGAACTCAAACGGAGGGGCTCGACGACCTCCCGCCGAGCGCCAAGCTCGTCTTCAAGGTGCTCGAGTACAACGGGCCGTTGACCCAGAAGGGGATCGTCGAAGAGTCGATGCTGTCGGCCCGAACCGTCCGCTACGCGCTCGAACGGTTAGAGGGGATCGGCGTCGTCGACGAAGACGTGTACTTCGCGGACGCCCGGCAGAATCTCTACAAGCTCACCGAGCCCGCACAGGAGTTCACCGGCGACGAGAGCGACGCCTCCTGCACCGCCGACTGATCGCCGCGTCTCTCGGTCTTCTACTCGTCGCTCTCCTCAGACATGCCGCGGGCCCCACGCACGGCCTCGGCGACTGTGAGCGCGATGGCGACGAGCAGCGCGAACGTCGCCGCCAGCACGAACGCCAACAGCAGGAACCACACGTCCGGACCGAACAGCGGGTAGTCTCGGGTGTCGATCACCGGGCCGAGCAGCTCCAGCGCCCGGACCGCGTACAGGAGAGCGGCGAGGACCGCTCCGGCGACGAGCCCGACGCGGGCGTTCCGGTAGAACGCCAGCGACTCCAAGAGGACGAGCATCGGCGGTTTGGTAGATTGGTCGACCGAAGATCGGTCGACCGAAGTATCGTCGCTCACGGACGCTTTAGCGAGCGCGCGCGCAAAGAGGCATCGGAACTGAGAGCGAGGCGGATCGAAGCCGAGACGAGACAATTCATCACGATCGTGTACCGGTGTCTCGGGGGCTGAGAACGCAAGAAAGCCGTCAAGTGGGGGCGGGACGAACGGCTCCATATGGCCAGAGTGGTGCTGTCGGCGTTTCCGATGATCGACCCGGAGATGTACCGTGAGGTACTCGGCGAAGCGGTCGACGAGCCCGTCGATATCGAGGTCGCCGAGCTGGGGTCCACGGAGAACCTGATCGCGGCGGCGGCGGGCGCCGACGCGGTCGTGACCGACATCAACACGCCGGTCACCGCGGAAGCGCTTGACCGGCTGGACCTGCGGGCCGTCGTCCGGTCGGCCGTCGGCGTGGACAACGTCGACGTGGACGCCGCGGCCAACAACGGCGTCACCGTCACCCGCGTTCCCGATTACTGCACCGACGAGGTGGCGACCCATTCCGTCTCGCTGCTGCTCGCCTGCCTGCGGTCGCTGAAGGGGTACGACGACGCCGTCACCGCCGGGGGCTGGAGCTGGGAGGCCGGGCGACCGATCCGCCGTGTGAACGCGTCGACGATCGGGTTCGTCTCGTTCGGCCCGATCGCGAAACGCGCGGCCGAGCAGATCGCCGGCTTCGACGCCGAGCTCGTCGCCTACGACCCGTTCGTGGATTCCGAAGAGATGGCGGAGTACGGCGTCGAGAAGGCGTCGTTCGACGAGCTGTTCGACCGCGCCGACCACGTCGTCGTCTACGCCCCCCTGACGGACGCGACTCGGGGCATGGTCGACGCCGACGCTCTCGGCCGCCTCGACGAGGACTCGGTGGTCGTCAACGTGAGCCGCGGGCCGGTCGTCGACGACGACGCGCTGCTCGACGCGCTGGAGTCGGGGACCGTCAAGGGCGCCGGGCTCGACGTTCTCACCGAGGAACCGCCCGAGGACGATCCGCTCGTCGGCCGCGACGACACGGTCGTCACGCCGCACGCGGCGTGGTACAGCGAGGAGGCGCGCGACGACCTGAACCGGAGCGGCGCCGCCGACGTGGCCGCCGTTCTCAACGGCGATGTCCCGGACGGGCGGGTGGATCCGGACGCCGACTGGCTCTAAGCGGGCCGAGGAGAGAGGACGGACCGCGGCTACAACCGATCGAGCGCGTCGAAGCCGTCTTCGTCGCTGCCGTCGTCTCCTGAGTCGTCCCGTTCGCCGTCGCTCGCACCGTCACCGTCCGCTCCCGCCTTGGCGGCGTCGAGCGCGCCGTCATCGAGGCCCGCCGCGAGCCCGGGGCCGAGGTCGTAGGTGTCGCGCACCGTCTGGGCCAACACGCCCTCGCGGTCGAAGACGACGTAGACGGCGACGAAGTCGTGCGCGGCCGGTCGGAGGACGAACACTTCTCGCGGCTCGTCGTCCTCGCGCGACTCGTTGACCCGCGCGACGAGCGGTTCGATCGGGAGTCGACCCGCCCGGAGGTCGGCGAACGCGTCGCTCCCGGGCGCGTCGGCGAACAGGTACAGCGCGCCGTTCGGTTCGCCGTCGTTCGATCGCGTCGTGATCGAGCCGACGGCCTCGCCGGCGGAGCGGATCTGGTCCCACGCGTCGACGGCCGCCTCGAACATCCCTTCCACCTCGTCCGCGAAACGGAAGCGGCTCTCGCGGACGGTCTCGACGTCCACGAAGCGAGCCGAACCGTCGGTCCACGCCAGCGTCGCGTCGACGACGAACCCGGGCTCCAGCGACGCCACGCGGTCGGCGAGATCTCCCTCGTACCCCTCGGCGGCGGTGTACAGCGGATCGAACCGGTCCTCGGCGTCGGGGGCAGCCGGATCGATCGGCTCCTCCGGGTGCTCGACGAGGACGAACTCCTCGGGAGGGTCGGACGGCCCGGTCCCGTCGATGTCGGGACGCGGGCGGCGGTCGTGGACGCGGAAGCGGCCGCTCGTCGTCGGTTCCATATCCGACGGTCGGGCGGGGAGCGGAAAAGCCGGTCGGAACGGAGACACCGGATCCGTGTCGTTATGGGGCGGGCGGCCTAACCGAGCGGTAAATGGGGATCCTCGAGGACAAGTCGAACGCCCGGGTGTTCTACAAGTACCTCTCGAAGGTGTACGACAAGATCAACTGGTTCAACTGGAACGAGGAGATGCGCTCGGAGGCGCTCTCGTGGCTGGAGTTCGGCGAGGATCCGAAAGTGCTCGACGTTGGCTGTGGCACCGGGTTCGGCACCGAGGGCCTGCTCGAACACGCCGACGACGTTCACGGACTCGACCAGAGCGTCCACCAGATGGAGAAGGCGTTCGAGAAGTTCGGGAAACACGACCGCGTGAACTTCTACCGCGGCGACGCCGAGCGCCTCCCGTTCCGTGACGACACGTTCGACGTCGTCTGGTCCTCGGGATCGATCGAGTACTGGCCGAACCCGATCGAGGGGCTCCGGGAGCTCCGGCGCGTCGCGAAGCCGGGCGGTCAGGTGCTCGTCGTCGGCCCCGACTACCCGCACAACCGTATCCTCCAGCGAGTCGCCGACGCGATCATGCTGTTCTACGACGAGGACGAGGCCGACCGGATGTTCGAGGCGGCCGGCTACGAAGCGTACGAACACCACATCCAGCGGTCGACGCCGCGGAGCCCGCGAGCGATCACGACGGTCGCACGAGTCCCCGAAGAGTAGCTGCGCAGCGCTCGGACCGTTTTCCCCCACCCCGGCTCGACGACCGTCTCCAACGTCGCGACGCTACCCCGGCTCGACGACCGTCTCCAACGTCGCGACGGGTAGGCCGTCGGCCGAGACCGTGACGCTCACGGTTCGACCGGGTTCGAGAGTCGGCTCGTTCGTCCCCGCGACCCGGAGTGACGCCGATCCGCCGACCCGCCAGTCGCCGTCGGTCGCGGCGTTGAACGCGCCCGTCGGGCCCGGATGGAACCCCGCCGCGGAGAAGAACGGGACGGGCGGCTGCCGGGCGAGCGGCTCGCCGTCGACGCGCACCCGAACGTTCAGTTCGCTCACGTCGAGAGCGTCGCCGCCGCGATGCGTGAGTGTGATCCGATCGTCGGTCGCCGACAGCGACAGGGAAGTCGTCGGTGCCGGCTCGGGCGGCGCGTCGATCGCCGCGGTCACGACGCCGCCCGCGAGCACGACCGTGATGGCGAGCAGCAACACGCCGGCGATCGGCGTGAGCGCGCGGTCGGACCGATCGGCTGTCGATCGCGGCTCAGCCGGCGACTTCGTCTTGGTCGACGGGTCGGTGTCGCTGGGCACGGAGAGCCTGCCGCGGGATCCGATAAAAACGTCCGGACGAGCAGCGAGCGCCTACTCGTCGTCGACCGGGCGCGGGGTCGCGACGGGTTCGAGGCCGTCCACGAACACCGCACGCGGTTCGTCGACGACGGTGATTCGGTAGGACTCCGCGGGCGAGAGCGTCCGAACCACGCCGTCCGTGTCGGTGGCGCCGATCGCCTGACTGTCGCCGTCACCGACGCTCTTCGTAACGGTGACGTCGGGGGCGGGCTCGCCGGTCTCCTCGTCGCGGACGGTAACCGTCACCGGGCCGCCGGCGTAGCTCCGATCGACGGTGATGTTGAAGCCGTCACCAGTCACAGAGACGGACTCACTGTCGGGGAACGTGGCGAGCGCGATCCGCTGGTGCTCGACGAACACCTGTCCCGTGCCGCCGCTGACGAAGGTTCGGAGGATCCCGAACTCGTGGGGGATAGTGATCCGCTGGACCGAGCCGGCGCCGAAGGCGTCGGGCTCGCGGAGCGACGCCGTCTCGGGATAGGCTGCGGAGGTGACATTGATCGCCTCGTCGTTGCTGATCGAACCTCCCCCCCGGTCCCAGCGGTCGAGCCGGAAGACCTCACGAACGTACTCGCCGTCGACGATCGTCGCTAACACGATCGACCGTTCGCTCGACTCGACGTACACCTCGGTGGGCGACAACTCGCCGCGCGCGGCCGAGAGCGCGTAGTCGCGGACGGGCCCCTCGTACACTTGGAGCGCGACCTGGAGCTCGTCGAGTCGGACCGGGGCGCTGAACCCGTCCGTCTCTTGGGCCAGCGCGTCGAGCTCTTCGAGTCGCTCGTCGTACTCGCGGGCGGTCGCGGCGATGCGAACGAGTTCGTCGAGGAGCTCTCGGTTGGAGAGCTCGCCGGTGGCGTGGGCGCTGAACACCTCCGCCTGTCGGCTGTTGAGCGTCACCTCGTCGCGCTCGACGCGGTTGATCGCGGCGAGGATTCGGCGCTGCCGTTCGGCGTTCGTCTCGGCGGCCTCGATCCGCTGGACGACCGCCGCGGTCTCCATGGCGGCGTCCGTCTCGCCGACGGCGAACCCGACCGACGGGCCGAGATTCGCGCCGCGGGTCCCGGATCCGAAGCGCGTGTCGACGTCAACCGGCGACGACAGCGTCCGGAGAGTGAGATTCTCCGGATCGACCTGCGGGCGGTCGCGGTCCACACCGTCGACGTCAAGTGGGTCGACGGCGCTCCCGACGGGCGGATCGACGCCGACGGCGGTCGATTCGACACCGACGGCCGGCTCGACTCCGATCGCATCCGATCCGGTGTCCTCTGCATCAAAGTCGGTAGCCGCCGGAGGGTCGACGACCGCCCCCGCGACGGCCGCCGGCGACACCGCTCCGGCGATCGGCGCGAGCAGGAGCAGCACCGCGAGGGAGATCGGGAGGGCTCTCATACCACGTCGGTTCGCGTCGCGATATAAAAAATCCACCTCAACGAAGCGACGCGACCCGCCGAGGTCCGCATCCGATCCGGTCATCTCGAATTCGTGGACGAGCAAAACGAACGATGGAAAGCGTTTTGCCCGGCGCCTGAGTGCGCTGATCTGTATGCGGAACGCCCCGTTTCGCGTTCTCCTCGTCGGGCTGGTGGCCGTCGCGCTCGTCGCGAGCGGCGTCGCGCCCGTCGCGGGAGACGCGCTCTCGCCCTCGTCTTCGCCCTCCCTCGACGCCGATCCGTCGACCGTCGACCCGTCGACCGTCGAACCGTCGGTCGTCGAACCGCCGGCCGTCGACCCGTCGGCCACCGAACAGATCGACGAGCCGTTCGACCCGACCACAGCGACGCGGATCCGGATCGAGCTGACGCCGGAGCGCGACGCGCGGTGGACCGTCTCGGTCAGATACGCGCTCGCCGACGAGACCGATCGCGCGGCGTTCGACGCGATCCGAGACAGGTTTCTCGACGGTGAGATCGGTCCCGACGCAACCCTGTTCGAGGGGTTCGCCCGCGAGGCCAGCCGGAGCGTCGACCGAGAGATGCAGATCGAAGACGTCGACCGCGAGGTCGTCGTCCACGAGGACACCTCGTCGTTCGACGTGGCGGACGCCGAAACGACGGCGGTCGGCGAGTTCCGACTGACGTTCGTCTGGACCGAGTTCCTCGAGGAGGACGGCGAGAACCTGCTGTTGGGCGACGCGCTGACGACCCCCGACGGCGGAACGTGGCTGGTCTCGCTGGAGGAGGGACAGACGCTCGAAGTGGCGACGCCGGAGGGGTACACCGTCACGGGAACTCCGGGCGCAACCGTCCCGCTACGCGATAACGCCGTGATCGTCGAGGGGCCGCGCACCTTCGGCGAGAACGATCGGATCGCAGTCGTGTACGCGCCCACGGAAACGACCGCGCCCCCGTGGACGATGCTCACCGCCGCGATCGTCGTCGCCGCGGTGCTCATCGCCGGGAGCATCGTCGGCTACCGTCGGATAGACGGGGACACCGGATCCGGGGGGAGAGGGAGCGCCGACGAGGCGACCGTCGACAGCGACGGCGGGGAACGCACCGACAGCGGGCGGCGCGACGCCGCGACCGGGGTCTCTGGCGATCCGGGCCCGGCAAGCGGCGGGACGGAATCCGACGACGTAGCGGCCGGAGAGGAGGACCTCTCGCTGCTGTCGGACGAGGAGCGCGTCGAACGGCTCCTCGAAGACAACGGCGGGCGGATGCGGCAGGCCGACATCGTCGCGGAGACTGGGTGGTCGGACGCGAAGGTGTCGCAGCTGCTCTCGTCGATGGCCGATTCGGGCCGCGTGGAGAAGCTCCGTCTCGGTCGCGAGAACCTGATCTCGGTCCCAGACGACGAGGAAGACGGCGGAGACGACAGTGAGGAAGGCGGCGGAGACGGCGGCGAGGAAGACGGCGGAGACGGCGTCGGGACCGACGACGAACGCTGATCCGAGGCTCCAGAGTCGCGGCGAGAGGCCGCGTGGCAGCAGAAACCGCGAGCCCGCGGTGAGGTGTTCCGAAAGCTCTTACAGGTCGAACGACGGAGTATCGATCATGAAAGTTCTGGTGACAGTCAAGGAGGTCGCGGAGCCGGACGACGACTTCGCGGTCGAGGGCACCGACATCGCGGCGTCCGACCTCGAGTACGACCTCAACGAGTGGGACGACTACGCGGTCGAGGCCGCGGTGCAGCTGGCCGAAGCGGGGATCGCGGACGAGGTCGTCGCCGTCACCATCGGGCCGGAGCGCGCGGAGGAGACGGTCCGGATGGCGCTCGCGAAGGGCGCCGACCGCGCCGTACGCGTCTGGGACGAGGCCTTCGAGGCGGGCTTCGCCGACGTGGCGGCGAAGGTGACGGCGTTCGAGGCGGTCGTCGAGACGGAGGATCCCGACCTCGTGCTCGGCGGCGTCCAGGCAGCGGACACCGGGTTCGGAGCGACGGGCGTCGCGCTCGCCGAGCGGATCGGCTTCGAGCACGCCGCCGTCGTCAACGACCTCGAGGTCGACGACGACGCGGGCGTCGCGCACGTCCACCGCGAACTGGAGGGCGGCGTCGAGGAGCTGACCGACGTTGACCTCCCCGCCGTGCTGACCGTCCAGACCGGGCTCAACGAGCCGCGATACGCGAGCCTCCGGGGCATCCGACAGGCGCAGCGCAAGGAGATCGACGCGAAGGACCTGTCCGCCCTCGGGCTGTCAGTCGAGGACGTCGAAAGCTCGCTGGCGATCACCTCGATGTACGAGCCGGAGAGCGAGTCGGACGCCGAGATCATCGAGGGCGACGCGGGGGAGACCGCGTCGCGACTTGCGGAGGTCCTCCGCGAGAAGGGGGTGGGCGCGTGATGTCCGACGTTCTCGTCGTCTCGGAACATCGGCGCGGAGAGCTTCGCGACGTCTCCTACGAGGCGATCACGGCGGGTCGCGAGCTCGCCGACGCGCGCGACGGTGACCTCCACGTCGCAGTGGTCGGCGGCGACGTCGGCCGATTTGCCGAGGACCTGAACCGCCAGGGCGTCGACGCGGTCCACGCGGTTTCGAACGGCGAGGAGTTCGACCACAACGTCTACCAGTCGGCCGTCGGGGCACTGCTAGAGGGGACCGGCGCCGAGGCCGTCGTGATCCCGAACTCGGTCAACGGGCTGGACTACGCGCCCGCCGTCGCCGAGGCGCACGGCTACCCGCTGGTGACCGACGCGATCGGCTTCGAGTACGACGACGGGCTGACCGTCACCCGCGAGATGTACGGTTCGAAGGTGGAGACGACCGTCGACGTGACCGGTGACCAGTTCGTCCTCACCGTCCGAGGCGGCGAGTGGGCGCCCGCCGAGGGCGTCGGCGACGCGACGGTCGAGCCCGTCGAGGTCGACCACCCCGAGTCGGGGGCGCGCGTCACGGGCTTCGAGGAGGTCGGCGGCGGCGACGTCGACATCGCGGACGCCGACGTGCTCGTCTCGGTCGGCCGCGGTATCGAGGAGGAGGAGAACTTGGAGCTCGTCGAGGACCTCGCCGACGCGCTCGGCGCGACGCTCTCCGCGTCGCGACCGATCGTCGACAACGGCTGGCTCCCGAAGAACCGGCAGGTCGGGCAGAGCGGGAAGGTCGTCACGCCGGACGTGTACATCGCGATCGGCATCTCCGGCGCGGTCCAGCACGTCGCCGGCATGAAGGGCTCGGACACGATCGTCGCGGTAAACACCGACCCGAACGCCCCGATCTTCGACATCGCCGACTACGGCATCGTCGGGGACCTGTTCGACGTGGTGCCCGAGCTGATCGACGAGTTCGCGTAGCTGATCGACGAGTTCGCGGAATCCATCGACGAGTGTAGGGAGTCGGCGGCGACCCGTTCCGGCAGCAACGCTCTTCCGTGCCGGCTGAGTATCGGCCGATCCGACGGCGCCCGCCGTCGCTCACGATGATCCCGATCCGCGCCGCCGTCCCGACCGTCGAGGAAGCGAGAGCCCTGCTCGCCGGGGTCCGCCGGACCGTCGACGTCGAGGCCGACACCGTCGCCGCGGAACTGGCCGACGACGAGCCGGACGCGGCGCTGCTCGATCTCGTTTCGACGCCGTTCGCGTCCGTCGCCGACGTCGACGAGCGGCTGTCCCGGACCGAGTCGTACCTCCGCGAGCGCGGCGACCGGCGCGCGGTGTTTCTCACGGTGTACAGTCGGATGACTGGGGCCGTTCGAACCGCGATCGACGACGGCGCGTTCCTCGACCCCGAGTGGGCCGCGTCGTATCTCGTCGCCTTCGCGAACCGCTACCGCCGGGCGCTGGTCGCGTTCGAGCGCAGAGCCTTCGAGTCGCTCCCGCGCCCGTGGCTGATCGCCTTCGCCGCCGCGGCTCGCGGCGAGACGCTCGTCGCGCAGGACGCCCTGCTGGGTATCAACGCGCACATCACCTACGATCTCACGTACACGCTCGGCGACGTGGGGATCGATCCCGATCGCGACGCGAAGCGGGAGGACCACGACCGGATAAACGCCATCCTGGCTCGGCTCGTCCAGACCGTCCAAGACGCCCTCGTGGAGACGTACGCCGCGGTCGGAATCGCCGGGATCGACACGCTTCTCGACCCCTTCGACGACCGGTTGGCCCTGCTCGGACTGAAAGGGAGCCGGGAGTTCGCGTGGCGAAACGCCGTGTTGCGCGCCGACCTCCCGGCGTGGGTCGGCGGGCCGTACGTCGACTGGCGGACCGAGACCGTCGCGACGGGCGCCGCGGGGGTCGTACTCGCGCCCGAGGTCGACGCCGCCGCGAGCGCGCGCCTGCGGGACGCGGAGGCCGAGGTCGACGCGGCGGATGCGTTCTGTGAAGCCGTCCGACGGCGCCTGTAAGCGAACCGCCGCGGGAGAAACACCTATGGGGGTCGTCGCGGATCTGACGGTTATGCCACATATTCGGGGGACGATCCATGGCGTCGCCGCGATGGTGATGCTCGTGGTCGGGTCAATGCTAACGAACACGATTCGCGCGGAGTACGAGCTGTTCGCGCAGCTCGCCGCGACGACGACGCACCTGCTCTTCGACGTCGCGGAGCTGCCGATCTCGCGAGAGATCGCTGAGGTGGTCCTGCCCGTCGGCGTGTTGATGGGTATCTGGGTGTTCGCCTACGAGCTCCAGCGGCTCTCGCGGAGCGACTGACACCCGGGAGTCGGGGCGCGAACCTTCTCGCTTCTGCTCTCCTCCGCTCGCCGACGCGGCCGGGTCTCGGGGCGTTTATCACCCCGCCGACCCTCCGATTCGCCATGAGCGAGGCCGACGAGCAGACGGCTGCGACCGCGACCGGCCGGGAGATCTGGATCGAGAAGTACCGGCCGCAGTCGCTCGACGACATCCACGGACAGGAGGAGATCGTCGAGCGGCTCCAGAGCTACATCGAGCAGGACGACATCCCCCACCTGCTCTTCAGCGGGCCGGCGGGCGTCGGGAAGACGACCGCCGCCACCGCCATCGCGCGGCAGGTGTACGGCGAGGACAACTGGCGGGGGAACTTCCTCGAACTCAACGCCTCAGACCAGCGCGGCATCGACGTGGTGCGCGACCGGATCAAGGGGTTCGCGCGCTCGTCGTTCGGCGGCGACTTCCGGATCGTGTTTCTTGACGAGGCTGACTCGCTTACCGATGACGCTCAGTCAGCATTACGCCGCACGATGGAGCAGTTCTCCGACAACACGCGCTTCATCCTCTCGTGTAACTACTCGTCGAAGATCATCGACCCGATCCAGTCGCGCTGCGCCGTCTTCCGCTTCTCGCCGCTCTCGGACGAGGCCGTCGCCGCGCAGACCCGCGAGATCGCGGCCGCGGAGGGGATCGAGGTGACGGACGAGGGTGTCGACGCCTTGGTGTACGCCGCGGACGGCGACATGCGCCGCGCGATCAACTCGCTGCAGGCGGCGGCGACGACCGGCGACGTCGTCGACGAGGAGGCAGTGTACGCGATCACGGCGACCGCGCGGCCCGAGGAGATCGAGTCGATGGTGACGAACGCGCTGGAGGGCGACTTCTCGCGGGCGCGGGCGACGCTCGATACGCTTCTCACCGAGACGGGGATGGCCGGCGGCGACGTGATCGACCAGCTCCACCGCTCCGTCTGGGAGTTCGACCTGAGCGAGCGCGAGGCGGTCGCGCTGATGGAGCGGATCGGCGAGGCCGACTACCGGATCGCCGAGGGCGCGAACGAGCAGGTGCAGTTGGAGTCGCTGCTCGCGTCGCTGTCGCTGGACGAGGCGTAGGCGGTTCCGCGGCGTCGCCGGACCGACTCGCCCCGGGCTGATTCGTCGCCGTCGGGCTTTTTAAGAGCGCCCGCGGCCGAGCGACGGTATGCTCGTCGTCGTCTCGGACACCCATTCGCGCGAGGAGACGAAGCTACAGGGCCGGACCGCCGAGGCGGTCCGCGAGGCCGACCTCGTCATTCACGCCGGGGACTTCTACCGGGAGCCGGTGCTCGACGCGTTCGAGTCGGCCGCTCGGAGCCTCCGAGCCGTCTACGGCAACAACGCCGACGCGGCGATCCGCGACCGACTCCCCGAAGTGCGAACGGTGGAGTACGCGGGCGTCCGATTCGCGGTCACCCACCGACACCGCAACGGCGACACCGGACTCGTGATGCTCGGCCGGGAGCGCGACGCCGACGCCGTGATCTGCGGACACAGCCACCGACCTCGGTTCGACGACAGCGGTGCGCTCCCGATACTGAACCCCGGAAGTCACGCCCAGCCGCGCGGGAACCGACCGGCGCACGCGGAGCTCGGGCCGATCGCCGAAGAGGCCGGGCTGAACGGGCGGCTCGTCACGCCGGACGGTGAGATCTTCGAGGAGTTCCGGATCGCGCCCTGAGTCGGGTGTCGAGAAGGTGACGCCCGCCGAAGGGGGGGAGCGCTCGGCGGGCGAACGCGACGCCCCGCGTGCGTCGGTCAGACCGGGAGGCGGGGACGGCGAAGAGGGAGGGGGAGAGTAGGCGGAGACCCGATCTCGCGGGCGTCGTGTGCCGTCGCGGCTCGCCGGTCGGCGACCGATCGTGGGGGAGGGCCGAAGCGGGGGGTCGCATCGACATCTTACGCCGGTAATTGCTTATAGGTAGCTTATGGACAAAAGCGCGTTTTAGTCATCGACAGACGGCGGCCGAACCCGACGGCCGGCGGACGACCGGAATCGGCGGACGATCCGGCTGCCGAAACGCATAACACCGTCCCGACGGATTCGAGTGTATGCTCCCGGTCGAACCGTTGTTCGTCGTGATCCTTCTCGTCTTGCTCGGGTTCTTCTTCTTCGCGTACCTACTTGTCCGACGCACCCTGACGGGGCTCCGCGAAGGGTACGACGACGGGCAGCGGTAACATGGCCGTCGTAACCGTCGCCACCCTCGGCGTCGCCGGCGCGGCCAGCCTCTTTATGGCGTGGTCGATCGGCGCCGGTTCCTCCGGGTCGACGCCGTTCGCCCCGGCGGTCGGCGCCAACGCCATCTCCGTGATGCGCGCGGGCCTCATCGTCGGCGTGTTGGGGCTGATGGGCGCGATCCTCCAGGGCGCGAACGTGACGGAGGCGGTGGGGACCGAGCTGATCGGCGGCGTCACCCTCACCGCCGGCGCGGCCATCGTCGCGCTGCTCACCGCGGCCGCGCTCGTCGCGATCGGGGTGTTCGCCGGCTACCCGATCGCGACCGCCTTCACCGTCACCGGCGCCGTCGTCGGCGTCGGCCTCGCGATGGGCGGCGATCCGGCGTGGCCGAAGTACTCCGAGATCCTCACGCTGTGGGTGCTCACCCCGTTCGTCGGCGGCGGCGTCGCTTACGTCGTCGCGCGCGGCCTCATCGGCGAGAAGATCCCGCAACGACCACTCACCGCCGCGCTCGCCGGGGTGGTCGGCGCGATCGTCGCGAACGTCGGATTCGCGCTGCTCGGACCGGCGGGCGAGCAGGCGTCGCTGTCGGAGGCGGTCGCCCCCGGACTCGGAGTCGGCGAAATCGGCACGCCCCTGGTCACGGTCGCGTTCGCCTCGATCGTCGCCCTCGCGGTGTACGCCGACCTCGGTCGCGATCGCGAGGGCGCCCAGCGACGGTTCCTCCTCGCGATGGGCGGGCTCGTCGCCTTCTCCGCGGGCGGCTCGCAGGTCGGACTCGCGATCGGTCCGCTCGTCCCGATCTTCAGCGACGTGGGGGTCCCGCTGTGGGCGCTGCTCGTCGGCGGCGGCGCGGGACTGCTCGTCGGGTCGTGGACCGGCGCGCCGCGGATGATCAAGGCGATCTCGCAGGACTACGCCTCGATGGGGCCGCGGCGGTCGATCTCGGCGCTCATCCCGTCGTTCGCGATCGCACAGACCGCCGTCGCGTTCGGGATCCCCGTCTCGTTCAACGAGATCATCGTCTCCGCCATCGTCGGCGCCGGCTACGCCGCGGGAGACGCGGGCGTGAGCCGGGCGAAGATGGGGTACACCGTCTTCGCGTGGATCGCGTCGCTCGTCGGGTCGCTGGGACTCGGGTTCGGCGTGTACACCGCCGTGCAGTTCGTCCTGTAGCGGGACGCGTCTCGATCCGTCAGGCGTCGGGGTACGTCGGCAGCCGCGCCGACTGCGCGCTCCCCTCGACGGACGGGAAGGGGAGGTCGGCGCGCGTCACCGAGACCTCCTCGCCGCCGACGCGCACGGCGGGGTCGACGAGGCCGGCGTCGAACCGGACGAGCGCAAGCGCGATCGGGTCACCGTCGGCGGGGCCGACCGCCGCGCGTGTCACCTCGCCGACCGCCTCGTCGCCGTCGAACACGGCCGCGCCGGGGGAGGGAAGGACCTCGTCGTACCCCTCCGGGTCTGCGTCGCCGTCGATCGCAGCGATCGCGTCGGCGAGCCCGTCGAGGTCGAGCCCGACGAGCCGCCGACTCGGACGGCCCTGGTTCTCGACGCGGGAGACGACCTCCTGGCCGACGTAACACCCCTTGTCGAAGTCCAAGGCGTTGCGGAGCCCGAGGACGTTCGGCACCGTCCCCTCCAGCTCGTACTCGAAGAGGGGAGTGCCGGCTTCGAGCGAGAGCGCGTCCCACGTCCGGTAGCCGAACGGGGCCGCGTTGAGCCCGCGGTTGAGCAGGGTGTCGAGCACCTCTTCCGAGTCCTCGGCCGCGCAGACGACCTCGTACCCCTCCTCGCCGAGGGGCGCGTCGCTCGCGATCACGGTGACGCCGGCGTCGACCATCGACCCGCGGACGAACGAGAGCGGCTCCTCGGGCGCGCCCGGCCCGCCGAGCACCGAGGCGATCTTCTCGGTCGACTTGGGGCCGTGGACCCCGAAGACACCGAGTTCGTCGGAGATGTCGTCGATCGCCACGTCCTGGATGAACACCTTCTCCGCCCAGTCCTCGGCGACCGCCTCTGCGCGCTCGGGCGGGAGGAAGACGAGCAGGCGCTCGTCGGCGTTGTACACGTACATGTCCGTCTCGATGCCGCCCTGGGGATCGAGCAGGAGCGCGTACACGCCTCGCCCGTCCTCGTCCGGGACTCGATTGGAGACGGCGTTGTCGATGAACTCGACGCGGTCCTCGCCCGTGACGGCGAGCACGCCGTATCCCATCTCGATCGCGCCGACGACGTTTCGGACCGCCTTGCCGACGCGCTCTGGCTTCCTGTAGTGGTCGACCACCTGACGACCGCCGCGGTCGCGGTACACCGCGCCGTGGGCGCCGTGGGTATCGGAGACGAGAGTCATACCAGTAGGGAGTCGGGGGAGCGGCAAAAGGTCGCTGGCTTCGGTGTGGACGCGAGGCCGCTCCGCGCGGGCCTCGTAAACGTGCCGTATCGCTACAGTCCGAGTCGGTCGCGGACGGCGTCGACGAGGGTCTCCGAGTCCGCTTCAACCTGGTCTTCGGGGTCGGGAACGACGCGGTCGTGCGGGTACACGCGCACCCGCTCCTCGCTCTCGACGGTGATGAGCGAGTCCTCCTTCAACGCGGAGAGCGCCTCCTCGACGGCGTCGATGTCGGCGTCGACGGCCGCGCGCAACTCCAGCACCGTCATCCCGTCGTCGCCGCGGTCGACGAGCGCGTCCAGCAGCGCGACCTCGACGTCCGGCCGGTCGCGGTACTCCGGCTTTGCGGCCATACGCAGTTGTTGAACAGGGTGCGGTTTACGTTTACCGGCGGGGACGAGCCGTCGCCGGCCGACGGAGCCCCTACCGGACGAGCCGCGAACAGGAACCGCAGAGGTTCTCCTCTTTCACGTCGACCTCGCGCACGGTCGGCGAGAACGACATGACGCACTTGCTGTTGTCGCAGTGCTCCAAGCCGAGCGTGTGGCCGATCTCGTGGACCACTTCCTTACGGACGCGGTCGGCGAACACGTCGACCGCGGGCTTGGTGGAGACGCCCCCGTCCGAGGAGGTTCGGAGCCGGTGCGTCGAGATGACGGAGCCGCTGCCGTTGAGGTACGCAAGCCCGAACACGTAGTTCCGGCGGCGGTAGTAGAGGTCGCGCGGGGTGATCCCGATGTTCTTGTCGCCGCCGCCGACGCGGCCGACCGTCTCGATGAGGTCCTCGGCGCGGTACTGATCGCGGCCCTCGTCGTAGGCCGTCCCGGGGATCGGCTGGTCGTCGTGGACGGTCACGTCGCAGTCGTATACCGAACGGAGCGCGGCGGAGGCCTCGCGTTTCACGCGGGGGGTGACCTCCCCGACTGGGACGATGTCCACGAGCATGGAATCGCTTATGACCGCCGCAATCATAAAGCCCGCGCCGTGGTCTCTCCCTCTCGACGCGCACTGACCGACGAACTCGCGGAACACGATCGCCTCGTGGAAATCGGCGTCGGCGACCGACCGGCGGTCGCGCAGGCGCTCGCGGAGCGCGGCTGTCGGGTCGTCGCCGTCGACGTCGATCCGGGCGATCGGACGCGTGCCGCTGCGCGGGCAACCCGAGACGAGGCGAGCGACGGCTCGCTCCGCGTCCGTCGAGGGGACGTGCTCGCGCTCGCGAAGGGGACGGGTGAAAGCGAACTCGGACCGATCGGGGACGCGGACGATAGAGGCGCGGTCGGCGCGATCGGCGAAATCGACGCGATCGACGCGGTGTACGCGTGTAACCTCCCGGCCGAGATCCAGCGACCGACCGTCGGGCTCGCAGACCGCCTCGACGCCGTCTGCGTGTTCACTACCCTCGGATTCGAAGAGCCGGTCGTCCCGGTCCGGCGTCGCTCCGTCGGGGGGACCGCGCTGTACGTCGCTCGGGACGACGACTTCGGTGAGCGGTCGATCGCTCCCGAGTGAGCCGGCGGAGACCGAGAGGCGGCCGATTCGACGAGAACCCGAACGTTCTTTCCCGCTCCTACCGGCGTACGGGTATGCAGGTCGACGCAGTCGTCCTCGACATCGACGGGGTGTTGGTCGACGTGGCGGACTCCTACCGACGGGCGATCATCGAGTCCGTCGAACGGGGGTGTGACAAGACGATCGATCGCGACGCGGTCCAGTCGTTCAAGGACGCCGGGGGGTTCAACAACGACTGGGAGCTGACGAACGCGGCCGCACTCTACGTGCTGGCCCGCCGCGAGGGACTCGGGATGGACGTGGAGACGTTCACGGACCGGGTCGCCGAGGGCGGCGGCGGGCTCGACGCGGCGAAGGAGGCCGTCGGCGACCTGCCCCGGGTCGCGCAGGCGCGGGTCCGTGACCAGTGGGACACCGACCGCCTCCGCGAGACGTTCCAGGCGCTGTATCTCGGTGAGGAGCTGTACCGCGAGCTAGAGGGCGGCGAGCCCCCGATTTCGGCGCCGGGGTACATCCACGACGAGCCCACGCTGGTCGATCCGGAGACGGTCGCCGACCTCACAGAGCGGTTCGACGTGGGGGTGTTGACGGGGCGGCCCGCCGCCGAGGCGGAGATCGCTCTGGAGCGCGTCGGCCTCGACGTGCCCGAAGAACACCGGTTCACGATGGACGACTGGGAGGAGGGGAAGCCGCACCCGCGGGCGCTCGTCGAGCTCGCGGAGCGGTTCGACGCCGACCGGGTCGCCTTCGCCGGCGACACCCTCGACGACGTGCGGACCGCGCGCAACGCCGACGACGAGGACCCGAGTCGCGTCTACTACGGGATCGGCGTCCTCACCGGCGGGCTGACCGGTGACGAGGGGCGACGGAAGTACACCGAGGTCGGAGCGGACGCGGTCGTCGGGGACGTGAACGATCTCGTCGAGCTGTTGGAGTAGAAGATGGGCCTTGCCGGATTCGAACCGGCGATCAACTCGTTATGAGCGAGTCGCTTTAACCGGACTAAGCTAAAGGCCCGTGATTCGGGGTAAACGAGACGAACCCTTTAGCGTACCGAATTCACGTGATCGCCGGACGGGACCGGCGATGAAATCGACGACGAAAAGCCGGAAGCTACATTCAACGCTACAAGATGTAGGAAACGGAAAGAGGCGCCGAAGCCAGGACTCGAACCTGGGACCGCCTCGTTAACAGCGAGGCGCTCTACCAACTGAGCTACTTCGGCTCGATTCAGGGTACTCGATTCGTTTTGATAGGGCTTTCGTTTCCGCCCGACTCGGATGCGATCGGTTACCGCGCCCCGCTCTCATCGGTTCGACGTCGCCCGATCGCGACCCGGAGCATCTCGTTCGCCCGGTGACCGACACGTTTTCGGCCGGACCGCGAGAATGCGACTCCATGGACGATCTCGAGGCGGTGCTGTCGCGCGTTCGCGACCGGGTGGTGCCCGAGCCCGCGGAGCGCGAGCACCTGCGGGCGGTCGCCACCGAGCTCGCCGACCGGACGCGCGAGGCGATCGCCGACCTCCCCGTCGACGCCGACGTGGTGCAGGTGGGATCGACCGCCCGCGGCACGTGGGTCTCCGGCGACCGCGACATCGATCTGTTCGTGCGGTTCGACGCCAATCTCGACCGCGAACAGCTGGAGGAGTACGGGCTCGCCGTCGGCCACGCGGTCCTCCCGGACGGCCACGAAGAGTACGCCGAGCACCCCTACGTGAAGGGCACCCACGAGGGGTTCGACGTGGACCTGGTGCCCTGTCACGACGTGGAGACCGCCGGCGACCTCGTCTCCGCCGTCGACCGCACCCCGTTTCACGACGCGTACCTCTCCGCGCGACTGGACGACGATCTCGCCGGCGACGTGGTGCTCGCGAAGGCGTTTCTGAAGGGGATCGGCGCGTACGGCAGCGACCTCCGCACCGAGGGATTCTCGGGGTATCTGACCGAGCTGCTCGTCTTGGAACTCGGCGGGTTCGTCCCCCTGGTGGAGTCCGCGCGGAGCTGGCATCCGCCCGTCGAGTTCGACTCGGAGGGCCACGCCGAACGGACCTTCGACGACCCGCTCGTAGTAGTCGACCCGACCGACCCGACGCGGAACGTCGCGGCCGTCCTCTCGGCCGCGAACCTCGCGCGGTTCCAGCACTACGCCCGCGAGCTGCTCGCGGCGCCGAGCGAGGAGCTGTTCGAACCGGCGGATCCGGCCCCTCTCGATCCCGCCGGCGTTCGCGACCACCTCGACCGACGGGAAACGACGCCGGCGGCGGTCGTGTTCGACGCGCCCGACGTGGTCGACGACCAGCTGTGGCCGCAGCTCCGGCGGTCGCTCGACGGGATCGTTCGGGGGCTGAACGGCCGCGGCTTCGACGTGCTCCGCGCGCGGGCGATGACTGACGGGAGCGATCGGGACCCCGACGGAGACAGCGCCAAGCGCGCCGCGCTGTACGCCGAACTGGAGGTCGCAGAGCGGCCGGCCGTCACGCGTCACGAGGGGCCACCGGTCGCGGTGCGGAAACACGCAGCGAGCTTCTACGAGTCGTACGCCGACGACGTGGACCCCGAGACCTACGGTCCGTTCATCGACGGCGACCGGTACGTCGTCGAGCGCGAGCGGGAGTTCACGACGGTCCGCGAATACCTCGAAAGCGAGGCGGCCGGCGACGTGGCACTCGGCGCGCAGGTGGAACGGGAGTTCGCCGAGCGCGACGTACTGGTCGGCGACGCGGTGGCGACGCTGGCGCCCGCGTTCGGGGTGCCGCTCAGGGAGTTCTACGAGCCGCACCCGTGAGTCGCACAGGGGAGACGTGAGAGCCGAGACCGAGGGGACGGCCTACCGCGATCGCCGGTCCGAGACGAGGTACACGAGAGCGACGATCGCGAGCAGGGCGGCGCCGATCGCGGACATGAAGGCCGCGACTCGCGGGAAGACCAGCCAGAAGGCGACGTAAAACGAGAACGCGAACGCGAGCAGGCCGACGATCACGATCCCGCGAGTGGGGTTCTGGACGGCCGCGACGAACGCGCGTTGCGGGAGCGAGAGGTCTCCGAAATCGACCGGAACGTCGCGGTCGTCGGGAGGGTCGGGAAGGGCATCGCCTGGCGAGACGTCGACTGCGGATCCGTCGGCGTCGGTCCGATCCCCGACATCGGCTCGGTCCTCAGCGTCGTCGGTCACGCGAGGCGGTACGGTCCGAATGCGCCTGTACCTGTCGTTCCCCGAGCCCCGGTCAGGAGAGCGCGCCCCCGACCGCCGCGCCGACGAGGAACGCGGGCAGCGCGGCCGCCAGGTTCGCGACCGCGAATTCGACGGCGGCCCGGTTGTCCCCGTCGGCCGCGGCGGAGACGGTTTCGACGGCGAACGACGAGAAGGTCGTGAAGGCGCCGCAGAACCCGACCGCGGCGAAAAGGATCGCTCCCGAGCCGATCGGCGCGGCGAGGAGGACGCCGAGCGCGAGGCTCCCGAGCGCGTTGACGGCCACGACCGAGCGCCGGCCCTCGACCCGGAGGCCGACCGCGTGTCGCCCCACTGCGCCGACAGAACCGCCGAGACCCACGAGAACGGCCGCGAGCAGCGGGTCGGTCACAGTCTCCCCCCGACGAGCAGTCCGGCCGTGGCGGCTCCGAACCCGGCGGCGTAGCTCGCGGCGACGTACGCGGCGCCGGCCGTCGTCCCGAGCGACACGGCGTCACCGACGAAGGTGCTGTAGGTGGTGAACGAGGAAAGCGCGCCGGTGCCGACGAACAGTCGCGTCCGACGGCTCGCGGCGCGCGTAAGCAGCAGGCCGAGCGCGAAGGAGCCGAGGACGTTCGCGAGGAGCGTTCCGGCCCCGGTCGCGTCGCCGACGGCGACGTCGATCCCGTGTCGGGCGACGGCGCCGGCGAATCCGCCGAGCGCGACGAGTGAGAATCCCAGCGGCGTCCGTTCCATACCGGGGCGTCACCGGCGCTTATCTTGGGTCTTCGGACTCCGCGGCGGCCCCCGTGACTGCCTCCGTTTCGCTCGCCCGAGGGCTCCCGCCGCCGTGCGGAGTCCGCCGCTCGCGAATCCGAACGGTGTGGGCCGTCTCCGTCGCGTCGTCGACGACGAGCGCCTCGCCGGTCCCGGTCGGGAGCCGCGAGGCGAGGTCGCCGGCGAGGTAGGTCGCCTCGGCCTCGGCGAGCCGGTCGAGGTCGCGTTCGGCCGTGAGCCGGTGGGCAACGAGGAGATCCGACTGCGAGACGGCGACACTCGGCAGCGCGCCGGGGCGCTGCGTCGCGCAGACCAACGAGACGCCGGGCGCTCGGCCGCGCGTCAGCAGCGTCCGGAGCGCGGGGTCGGCCACGCCGTCGAAGAAGGCGTGCGCCTCGTCGACGAGCAGCCACGGGAGCCGGTCGATCTCACCGTCGATCCGGGCGTCGTAGAGCCCGCGGGCGACCGCCCTGACGACCGCGCCCGCGGCCGCCTCGGGCGTTCCAGCGAGATCGAGCACGGTCGGGTCCCCGTCTGCGACGAACCGTCTGACCGGCGGCGCGTCCGCGCCGAACACGCCCCACGACTCGGCGAGACGAAGGTGGTTCGCGGCCGCGCGACGGTCCGCCGCGGGCGCGTCCGCGTCCGCGACTCGGTCGCGGAGCGCCGCGAGCGAGGGCGACCCGTCCGACCCCTCCGAATCGTCTCCGGACGCGAGGGGGTCCGAGTCGTCGCGAGCGTCGGCCACGACGCGCCACACCAGGCTTCCCGGCCCGCTCGCCGGGTCGAGGCCAAGTAGGTCCGGCCACGCCTTCGGGGGGATCGCCGCCGGTCGGACTCGCGGCTCGACGACCCGCCCGCCGGCAGCCCGGAGCCCGCCGAAGACGCCCATCGGGTCGACCACGACCGGCGCGACGCCGCGGGCCATCCCGAGCCCCTCCGCGAGGACGCCGAGCGTGTACGACTTTCCGGTTCCCCGCTTCCCGAAGACCACGCCGGCGTGCGGGCCGTCGGCGTCGACGCCGACCGCGGCGCCGGCGCTGCCGTCGCGCGCGAGGAACGACCCGATCCGGACGGTCGGGGGGAGTTCGCCGTCGGTCTCGCAGTCGCCCTCACCGTTCGTGCGGGGGGAGATGCCCCCGTCGGGGCTGGCCCCGTCGTCCGAATCGGAGTCGCGTCCGAGCACGTGCATAGCCGCGGTGGCCGCGGTATCGCACAAAAACGTGGGGCGAGCGCGGAGGCGCTCGTCCCGCTGCCCTGTGCCGAAACGCGACGGAGAGTTACGACGGCCAGAGGACTCGGGCGGCGATCCGCGGACGGAACAGGGTTGTCGGCTCGCGTTCGAGTCGGAGGACGCGATAGAACGCCTCGGCGACGGTGGCGTCGGTGTGTGCCGTCGCAGTCACTCGATCCACGTAGCGGTTGAACAGTCCGGCTCCGGTCGGCTTCGTTCCCGTCGTCTCCTCGAACTCGAAGTCGGCGCCCACCGCCGTCTGCCACACGACATCGAGGTGGTCGGCCGCCCGACGAAAGAAGCGTGACCCGATGTTCTCCGTTCCGTTCGCAATGGTGTGGTGAAGTTGTAGCGCGTCGAGCGCGGCGGCGGACATTCCCTGCCCGTAGATCGGATTGAAACTCGCGATCGCGTCGCCGGTCACGACCAGCCCGTCGGGAAACCGGTCGAGCTCGTCGTACCGGCGCCACTGACTCGCCGCGAACGGATACCGCTCGATCTCGTCGCTCGTCCACTCTCGCTCCCGGAGCAGGCCCGCGAGGCGATCGAACGGCAGCGCGTCGGCGAACGCGAGAAACCCCGACCGGTCGGTCGGCGGATGGTCACCGTGCATGCCGAACAGGGTTACCAGCCAGCGATCGCCCTCTATCGGGATCGCCGTCCCGCCGCGCGTGTTCGGCGCGGACGGGGCACACAGATACGCCGACGTATCCTCGCTCGGCCGGTCGACAGTCACCGTTCCGTACGCGAGATCGACCTCGGCCCGTTCCGTTCGCGGCTTTCGATACCCGTGCTCCGCGAGCCACATCGGCGTCTTGGACGCGCGCCCCGTCGCGTCGACGACGAGGTCGGCTTCGAGCGTCTCCTCGCCTCCGTCCGCCCGCCTGATCGAGAGCCCTTCGACCGCGTCCGCGTCGGCGCTCGTCTCGTACTCCGTGACGTGACACTCGTCACGGACCGTGATCCCGGTCGCCGCGGCGACCCGCTGCCGGGCGACCCGCTCGAACAGCGGCCGGCTCGCGCAGGGCATCAGCATCTCGGGCTCCGCGGGCGTTAGCACGCCACCGTTGTCGTAGTACTCCAACTCCCGACAGGCGTCGATGACGAGCCCGCCCGCGGCCCGCAGCTCCGACTGGTAGCCGTCGAACAGGTCTTCGAGAATCACGCGGGCCGGCTCAAGCATCACGTGGACGTGACTCGCCTGCGGGACGCCTCGGCGGACGACGGATCCGTCCGGCATCGGATCTCGTTCGACGAGCGTGACTCGATCGTACCCGTCGGCGAGCACACGGGCGGCCAGCAACCCGGCCATGCTCCCCCCGACGACGGCGGCGTGTGAACCGACGGTACCGACCGCTGTTTCGGCGTACGCAGCGGTTGAATCGAGTACCATCCCCGGTCACGTCGTGTGTGTGAGACAAGACGTTTTGTACGTTAGGGTCGGTCCGGCTCCGGAGTCCGACCCTTTATCAGTGATACCGCGGCCACCGACGATATGACGCACTCGAAACGGGACGGACGCACCGCGAACGACCGATCGTTTCGCGCGGACCGCCGGGCGATCGAGGGGCTTCCGGTCAGGCTGGTCATCGCGCTCGTCGTCGGCGTCGCGAGCCTCAGCGTGATGATGGGGATGATCGGCGACATCGAAGGGCTGTCGGCGACGGAGCTCGACGCGCAGCCGCAGCCGGAAGTTACCACGCCGGGCGAGCAGTCGCTCGACGTGGCCGTCGTCGATCCGGACGGCTCCCGGGTCGCCGACGCGACCGTGATCGTGCGAAGCGGATCGGCACAGATAGACGGCGTCGCCACCGGAACGACCGACTCCGACGGGGTCGCGACGGTCGACGTCGACCCGGAGCTCGGACCGAACCAGCCGGACGGCACTCTCACCGTCGAAGTGAAACCGCCGGCTGAAGGCGACTACGTCGACGAGCGCGGGAACACGGAGGTGCTGGTCGTCGCGGAGAATTAGAGCCGGTCGTCCCAGTCGATCCAGTCCTGCTCCCAGCCGTGACGCGCGAAGTGACCCATATCGGCGCGCTCAGCGTCCTCTCGGCGCGTTCGGTTCCGTTCGACGCCGCGCTGCTCGCCGTCGACGAGCATCGGCTGGAGCCGCGCCGGACCGGCCGTCTCGACGGTCCGGAATCCCGGCGGGGCGTCATCGTCGTCGGCCGAGCCGTCGGACGCACCCCGCTCCGAGTCGGGTTCGATCGCGGCGATCGTCTGGACCGCCGTCCCGCGGGGGTAGACGATCCGGCCTCCCTCGGCCAGCTGCTCGCGGAGCGCGCGCGGCGGCTCGACGACCCCGGCTTCGAGGAGTATCCGGTCGTACGGGGCGTACTCGGGGAGCCCGTTCGCCCCGTCGCGTCGGTCGACGAGGACGGCGTCGTATCCGGCCGTCGAGAGGTTCGAGCGGGCGACCGCGACTGCCTCGCGATCGATGTCGACCGCGTGGACGTGCCTCGCGCCGGCCATCTCGGCGAGCAGCGCGACAGAATAGCCGACACCCGCGCCCACGACGAGCACTTCGTCACCCTCGTCGGCGTCGAGCGCTGAGAGTAGCCGAACGACCGTCTCGGGAGCCAGCGATCGATCCCCGTTCCCAGCGCTCCCCCGTTCTCGGCCAGCGTCGCCCCCTGCCGCAGTCGGGCTGTCGTCGACGAACGGATCCCGGGAGACGCGCTGGAGCGCCGCGAGCACGGGCTCGTCCAGCGTCTCGCCGATCTGGTGTTCGAGCCCCTCGATCATGTCGGCCCGAAGCGACGCCTCGTCCATAGTCGGACTCGGTGCTCGGTCCTCTAAAAGCGCTCGCTCGGCATCGCGTCAGCCACCGTCACACCGTCCCTCATCGCATCGGAACGAACCGGACGCCGCCGTGGTCCTCGCGGTCGACGCCCTCTTCCTCGATCGTCAGGCGGACGAGCCGCTGCGTACCGGCGCGACCGACCGGCGCGACGACCCGACCGCCAGTCCGCACGCGGTCGACGATTTGATCGGGGACACCGTCGGTCGGCGCGCAGGTCAGGTACGCGGCATCGAAGGGGGCCTCGTCGGAGAATGCCGTCCGACCGTCGCCGGCGCAGACGGTCACGTCGTACCCGAGCCGCCGAAGTCGCTCGCGGGCGGATCCGGCCAGGTCCGGTTCGTACTCGACGCTGTAGACGTTCCCCGGACCGACGATCTCAGCGACGACCGCGGCGTGATAGCCGCAGCCCGTGCCGATCTCGAACACCCTGTCGCCGGGTTCGACATCGAGCAGGTCGGTCATGACCGCGACCATGTGCGGCGCGCTGATCGTCTGATCGTGGCCGATCGGGAGCGGTCGGTCGGCGTAGGCGCGCGATCGTCGGCCCTCCGGGACGAACGCGTGTCGCGGTACCGCCTCGATCGCCGCGAGCGTGCGCTCGTCGACGTCGAGGCGACGGCGGAGCGCGTCGACGAGTTCGCGGCGCGCCGCTTCGCGGTCAGCGTCGTCCATGGGTCACCCTAGCACGCCGCGCGTGGAGAAGGTGTCGGCGGGGGAGAGAACGTCGGCGGGGTAAGAGAGACGAAACCGGGACCTACGCCACGTCGATCCGGTGGCCGTCGTCCTCCTCGGCGGCGGCCTTCGGGAGCGTGACAGTGAGCACGCCGTGGCGGTACGTCGCGCTCGCGTCCGCGTCGACGACCCGTCCCGGAAGGTCGACGGACCGGGTGATCGACTCGTGGCGCCGCTCGCGTCGGAGGTACCGCCGGTTCGCGTCCTCGCTCTCTTCGGCTTCGCGCTCCGCGTCGCGCTCGGCGGTGATCGTGAGCCGGCCGTCCGTCGCGCGCACATCGATGTCCTCGCGGTCGTACCCCGGGAGGTCGGCCATGACGACGAACTCGTCGTCGTACTCGGCCACGTCGATGTCGGTGGTCCGGAGGTCACGCCCCCACGCGCGGTCGCCGCCGAAAGAGGTGCGGCCGAGGAACTGCTCGATCTCGTCGAAGGGGTTGGTTCCGTTCATGGTGATCATCTATGGAGACGCACTCTGTGGTATTAAAGACGACAGGATGATTGATAGCTCGGGTCAGGCGGATCGGAAGACTCGAAACCACGACGAGGAGGCCCGATCGCCGGACGGTCAGTTCACGTCGATGCTGTGGCCGGCGGAGTCCGACGGCGACCGCTTGGGGAGGGTGACGGTGAGCACGCCGTCGTCGTACGAGGCGGTCGCGCCGCCGCTCTCGACGGGTTCTGGGATCGAAATCCGGCGTGATACCGCGCGGTGACGGCGCTCGCGGCGATGGTAGCGAACGTCCGCGTCGCCCGCGTCGTCGGGTTCGGCTGTGTCGCCCTCAGCCGCGTCGTCTCCGGCCGCGCCGCCTTCGTCGGCGGTCACCTCGGCGCTCCGCGTCTCCTCGCGGGCGGCCGCGATCGACAGCGCGTCGTCGTGAAGCTCTACCTCGATATCGGCGGCGTCGAAGCCGGGGAGGTCGGCGAGCACGGTGATCACCTCGCCGTCCTCGATAACGTCGACATCGACGTCGCGAGCGCCCGGGAAGTCGGGGGCGCCGGGGCCGGGCGAGTCGAGCGTGCCGCCGAGCTCCTCGAACTCCTGGCCCATCCGTTCGAGCAGGTCCTCTATCTCGGTGAAGGGATCGCGTCGCGTCATACAGGTCAGGATTCGTGACGGAGAGACTTGAACGTACGGGCGGTAGTCGAGCGTACGGAAAGCGAAACGGAAGCGGCGCGAGGAGTCGAGACCTAGAGGAACGGCCGCCAGTAGTACGGGCTCACGAACCCCTCGATGAACGCGGCGACGGCGATCAACACGCCGATACCCATCAGCACCCAGAACGCGTTCTCCAGCGAATCGGCGAACGCCTCGCGGGACAGACGGCCGCGGAGCGTCTTCCACGAGACGATCCCGAGGTGGATCCCCAGCGCGCCGGAGATGAACAGCGCGGGGATTTCGAGGATTCCGTGCGGGACGACGAACGCGAGCAGCGCGGCGAGGTTCTCCTCGAGCGCCGCGGTGGCGCCGAGCGCGATCCCGTTGAACGCAATCGACGAGAGCGCGGGGACCGCGAGCGCGACGCCGCCGAGCGAGGTCGCCATCGCGACCGACCAGTTGTTCCCGAAGAAGTTGAGCGCTGCCGTCGGCGGGAGGTGGCCGACCAGCCGCGACTCGATCGACGTGGTGAACGCGCCGACGAAGGGGTCGACGGCGAGCCACCCGACCGCGCCGAACCCGACGCCGACGAGGACGGTGATCACGTGCAGCCCCGGGGTCCGGCGGACGAACCCGATCATCTCCCGCCAGCCGCGGCGGACGCCGCCGACGAACTGGTCGCGGAGCCGGGCGTCGACCGGATCGATGGGGGCGACCGCGCCGCGGTGGTCGCCGTACAGGACGGTCTTGAGCAGATCGAGCGCGGGAGCGGCGACGACCGCACTGGCGAGCGCGACGACGGCCCCGCCCCCGAGGAACGCGAGCGCGGACGCGGCCGAGGAGATCGCCACGAGCACGCCGACGGCGACGACGAGGTACGCGAGGGCGTCGACGGGGTTCGACCGGATGAATCCGCCGGCGCCCTCGACGGCGCCGACGACGCCGGCGTCGTCGACGACGACCGCGGCCGGCGCGAACGCGAACACCGCGCGGACGAGAAGCAGGACGACCAACCCGACGAGCAGCGCGAGGAGCGCGACCACGGCGCCCACGAAGGGGTTAACGAGGAACGCCCCGCCGATCGCGAGGCCGGCGAGCAGCGACACGCCGACCCACAGCAGGAACTCGGAGACGTAGAGGCCGAGGAACGTGAGCCAGCGCCCCCGCACACCGGCGATTCCGGCGGGGAGTCCACGGTCGCCGCGGACGCGGCCCGCGACCGCCGACATCTGTCCGGCGGAGACCGCAGCGTACGTGAGGATAGCCAGGAGAAGCGTCGCGACCGTGCCGACGGTCAGGAGGAGGAGCGCGGTCGGCGACGCGAGGGGTTCGAGCGCGGGCGCCACGCTCTCGCCCCACGCCTGGACCGCCTCGGGGTCCTGCGTGTCGGGCGGCGTCAGATCCAGGTCGGCGAGCGCTCGGCGCGCGTCAGCGAGCCGACCGGTCAGCTCGTAGTGGAGGTACGTCCCGGCGAGCGCGACGAAGAGGCCCATCCGGGCGACGACGGGGACCGCCGTGCCGAGGAGGTAAAACGGGAGCAGGTCGGCGGGGCGCCGTCGGAGGGTCGACGCGGTGGCGGAGACGGCGGATGACAAGTCCATGCGGAGCGGTTTGTCCGTCGAATACTTAAAAGCCCGAGCGGTCCGGGCGCTCACTTCGAGGCACGGTCCGAAGCCGAGTCGTCCGGTGTCGGGTCGTCCGGTGACGGACCGCCTGGCGTCGAAACGCCCGGCCCGCTGTCGCTCCCCCGCTCGGCCATCATCTCCGCGGCGCGGTCGGCCCACCCCGAATAGCGGAAGCCAGCGATAACGACGAGCGCCATCCACGCGTACGCGAGGAACACGCCGACGTACGCCCCCTGCGGGCCGAATCCGGCGGTGCGCCCGAGCAGCCAGGACGCCCCGAGAAAGAGGCCGAACATCCCGGAGACGCGGGCGACGAGCGGAATCCGGGTCTCGCTCGCCCCCTGCAGCGCGCCGGAGAGCGCGGAGAAGCAGACCAGGACGGCGCCCGCGAGGCCGTAGACGCGCGCGAAGTCGACCGCGTACGCGATCGTGGGTCCGTCGTCGGTGAAGATCGGGACGAGCCGGGGCGCGAGCGCGACCAGACCAATTCCGATCGCTCCGACCGTGAGCACGCCTAGCCCGGCGACGGCCCACCCGTTGAACCGGGCCTCGTCGGGGTCGCCTGCGCCGAGCGACTGCCCGACGAGCACCGAGGCGGCGACGTTGTAGCCGCGCGAGAGCGGGCCGGTCACCTGCTGGTACACCCGACGCCCGATCTGGAACCCGGCGTTGACCGACTCGCCGAAGCCGAGGAGTAGCGCGTTGAAGGGGAACTCGGCGATCTCCGAGCCGAACCCCTCCAGCACGCGGGGAGCGCTCACCCGGAGGAGCTGGCTCGCGATCGTGAGGTCGCGGGGGCGCGCGAACGACGCCTCGGTCCACGGGCCCCAGATGGCGAGACAGAGGAGCCCGGCCGTGAGCACGTTGGCGCCGGCGGTCGCGAGGCCGACGCCGACGACCTCCAGTCGCGGGAGCCCGAGCAGACCAAGTCCGAGGGCGACCGACCCCGCGATGTTGACAGAGTTGGCGGCGACGTTGACGTACATCGGGGTGCGGGTGTCGCCGGTCCCCTGCAACGCGCGAGCGGCGACCAAGGCGACGTGGCGCGCGGGGGCGGTCGCGAAGACGATCGCGAGGTACGTGGAGCCCAGATCGACGACGGCCGGCGAGGTCCGATCGCCGACGAGCCGCCCGAACACGCCGATCGCGAACTCGCCGAAGAAGAGGCCGAAGAGCACGAAGGGGATCCCGGCGAGCGCGCCCACGAGGACCGCCTGCGTCACCGCCTCGTCGCGCGTTCCGGTCACGCCCGCGCCGGTGTCCTGCGAGGAGAGCGCGATCGCGCCGCCGCCGAGTCCGAGGCCAATCCGGAGGGGAAACCGGGCGTAGAGGTCGGCGAGCCCGATCGCGACCACGGCCGCGGGCGAGAACAGCGCGGTGACGAGGACGTCGGTCGTCCGCATCGCGGTGCGGAACGTCTGCTCGGCCATGACCGGCCACGCGAGCGAGAACACCCGCGTCCAGACGCGCCGCAGCCGCGGAAGGTCCATGTGTCACCGCGGAGGGGCGGACGGGGCTTTTGCGTATCGGAGCCGGAGGGCGCCGCCGGATGCGAACCGTCCGCCGGTCCGGATCGGAGTGCCCGGGCGACCGAACGTTGAAACATGTGACGGACACACACGGAGTATGGACATCTTCGTGTACGGGACGCTGACCGAACCGGATCGGGTCGCCGAGGTGCTCGACTCGTACGTGTACGTCGGGCCGGCGACGCTGTTCGGCCTCCACCTCGTCGAGGGTCGGTACCCGACGCTCGCGCCGGGCGGCGAGACGGGCGGTCGGCTCCTCCGGACAGAGGAGATGGACGCGCTCGACGAGTACGAGCGCGTCGGAGAGGGGCTGTATCGGCGAGTGACGGTCCCGCTCGACGCGCCCGACGGCCACCCGGACGAAGCGGCGGTGTACGTCGGCGACCCCGACCGGCTCGACGCGGACGCGACGTGGCCGGACGAGGGAGGCGATGGTAGCGATGGCGAACGGAACGGCGGCGGTTCCGGGTTCACGGATCGGGTCGACCGGTACCTCGAACGCGAAGCCGTCGGGGTGCGTTTGGCCCCCTGAGATCCGTCTGACGGAGAGATGACGGCGCTGCAGTCGTGCGGTTTCACTTTCACTCCGCTAGCCTCACCTTTTTGTATTCGGCACGTCTCGGTTCACCTGCACGTCACACGCGTGCATTCCCCCTTTCACAGACGGCGAGCCAGCGGCTCGGCTCGACGCGGTCTCGGCTCGCCTCGTTCGACGGCAAAACGGGACGGACCGGAACCGATTAGCGCCCGGCGCGGCGAAGGCGGTGTATGATAACCCTCTCCGACGTTCGCGAGGCGCGCGGGCGCGTCGACGACGTGGCTCGGCACACGCCCTTAGAGCGGTCGCGGACCTTCTCCGAGATGAGCGGCGCGGACGTTCACCTCAAACTGGAGAACTTCCAGCGCACCGGTGCGTTCAAGATCCGCGGGGCGATGAACCGGATCGCCACGCTCTCAGACGCCGAACGCGAGGCCGGAGTGGTCACGGCGAGCGCGGGCAACCACGCGCAGGGCGTCGCCTTGGCGGCCGACCGCGCGGGCGTCGACGCCACCGTCGTGATGCCGAAGTTCGCACCCGTCTCGAAGGTGAAGGCCACCCGCGGGTACGGCGCCAGCGTCCGGCTGGAGGGCGTCGACTACGACGAGGCGCAGGCGTACGCCCACCAGCTGGAACGCGAGGAGGGTCGGACCTACGTCCACGCGTTCGACGACCCCGTGGTGATGGCCGGACAGGGGACGCTCGGCCTCGAAATCGTCGACGACTGCCCCGAACTGGACACGGTCGTCGTCCCGATCGGCGGCGGCGGGCTCATCTCGGGGGTCGCGGTCGCGATCAAAGAGCAGCTCCCGGACGTGCGAGTCGTCGGCGTGCAGGCCGAGGGCGCGGCCTCGGCGGGGGAGTCGCTGAAGAGGGGAGAAGTCCACGAGATCGACAGCGTCGACACGATCGCCGACGGGATCGCGACCCGATCGATCGGCGAGCAGACGCTCGAAGTGATGAGCGAGTACGTCGACGAGGTCGCCACGGTCGACGACCGCGAGATCGCCCTCGCGCTCACGCTCCTCCTGGAGCGCTCGAAGACGCTGGTCGAGGGGGCCGGCGCGGTCGCGCTGGCGGCCGTCCTCTCCGAGGCGTTCGACTACGAGGACGACGAGACGATCGTCGCCGCCCTCTGTGGCGGCAACATCGACCTCAACCGCCTCGGCACCGTGATCCGGCGCGGGCTGGTCCAGATGGGCCGGTACCTCAAGATCACGATCGACCTGAAGGACCGCCCCGGCGAGTTAGAGCGCGTCTCCAGTATCGTCGCCCGCACCGGCGCGAACGTGTACGCGGTCCACCACGACCGCACCTCGCGGGACGTGGCCGTCAACGCCGCCGAACTCGAACTCGAACTGGAGACCGACGACGCCGAACACGCCGCCGACATCATCGACGCCCTCGAAGCCGACGGCTACGAGGTCGAAGTGCTCTCGTGATCGCAGACGCCTTATAAATAGATCTGCGGTGCGGTGGCGCGCGCCTCCGAGCGGCCGCCACCGGCGGCCGCGAGTAGGGAGAGACCGAAGGTCTCTCTGACAGCCGGCGGCTCCGCCGCCGGCGAGAGCGCCGTGCGAGGGGGCGGTTCGCGCTCGCAGAGCGCGAACCGCGAGGCTGGGGAGGCGTGAGGCTGCTGTGCGGTAGCGGGCGGGATGGGACTCAAAGGGGCAGTCGGTGAGGACGGCGCAGGTGACGCAAGCACCGCAGCGAAGGAGCGTCAGCGACTGAGAGAGGAGCACAGCGAGCGTGCGCCGTCCTCACCGACTGGGGCTTTGGAGAGCGTCACCGCAGAAGACTCGATCGTTTATAAGCAGCCAAACACAAACGCCCTGACCACGTGACGGTAAAACCCCTACTCGTCCTCGAAGTCGTCCTCGCTGGCCGGGGTTGTACAGACCGGGCAGCCGGTGTCGAGGATCGTCTCTCGCATCTCCTCGTTGACCTCGATCGTCTGCGTGCAGTCCGAGCAGGTGAATTGAACGGTGGGCACGCTTTCTCTCGTTGTCGGAGACGGCGGCGGGCGATATAAATGACCGGCTTCCGTTTCGAGACCCGAGAATCCGGCGTCCGGACCCCGAGATACCTCGGCGCCCGCCTCCGAGAGCGCGCCGGCCGCCGGCGCCTTCAGTCCGTCCGCGGGACCGCGTACGCCCCGAACGCGAGGAACGCGACCGCGAGGACCGACAGCACCGCCAGATCGCCGATCCACGGCCCGGGTTCGTAGATGATCGCTCGCGTGCCGCGCGCGAAGTACGTGAGCGGCGAGGCCGCGACCGCCGGCAGGAACCACTCCGGCAGCAGGCCGGGCGAGACGAACGTCTCGGAGAGGAACAGCAGGGGGAGCGCGACCGTGTTGCTCGCGGCGATCACGCCGTCCTGCGAGTCCGCGAGCGCGCCGAGCAGCGCGCCGAGCCCGCAGAAGAGCGCGACCGCGACGGCGACGAAGACCGGCAGCGCCGCCAGCGCGGGCGAGACGACCGGCTCCGCGTCGGTCACGACCAGGACGAGCCCGAGGATGAGCAGGCTCGCCGCGCCGATGATCGCGACGTTGACCAGCGTGTGCGCGAGCAGCCACTCGGCGCGCGAGAGGGGCGTCGTCGCCAGCTTCTCGAACCGGCCGCCGTCGCGGTGGCGTGCGATCTCGGAGCCGACCCGCGACAGCGGCGTGAAGAGGACGACGACCGCGAGGTAGCCGGGGATGTAGTAGCCGGCGGGCTCCGCGAACAGCCCGCCCCCGGTCGGCTGCGTCTGGACCAGCGCGCCGAAGATCATCACTAAGATTACGGGGAAGAAGAAGGTGAAGAACACCGCCGTCCGCCGCCGGAGGAACGACCGCGCCGCCGCGCTCGCCTCGGTCGCGATCCGCCCGAACCGGCTCATCGGTCACCTCCGCCCCGTGTGACCCCGTCAGGCCCTTCCGACCGCGGCGAGTACTCCTCGCCGGTGAGCCGGAGGTACACGTCCTCCAGCGATGGCTCGGACCACGCGAGCGACTCGAAGGCGACCCCCGCCGCCTCCAGCGCGTCGACGGCGGTGCCGATCCCCTCGGGCCGGACGCCGCCGATCCGGAGCCCTTCGCGAGTCGACTCGACCGCGGACGCGTCCTCGCTCCCGGACGCGTCTGCTCCACCCTCCGCCCCCCCCTCCTCGGCCCCCACCGAGAGCGCCCCACGGACCGCCCCTCGGACCGACTCGACGTCGGCCTCTGAAGCCGGACCGTCGAGCGCGACCTCCAGGCTCGGCTCGCCCCCGTGCTCGGCGATGAGCGCGTCGGGGGCGCCGACCGCGACGACTGCCCCGTCCCGGAGGAGCGCGACGCGGTCGGCCAGCCGCTCGACCTCGTCCATCGCGTGGCTCGTGAGGAAGACGGTGGTGCCGTCGCCCGCGAGCCGCTCGATCAGGCGGTGGATCGAGCGTCGACCGGCCGGGTCGATCCCCGTGGTCGGCTCGTCGAGGAAGAGGAGGTCGGGGTCGTTGACGATGGCGGTCGCGACGCAGGTCCGACGCTTCTGGCCGCCCGAGAGCTTCTCGTACCACGCGTCCGCGTCGTCGGCCATCCCCACGTCCCGCAGGACGGGCTCGGTGTCGCGCGCCGCGTCGTACAGCCCGCCGTAGTAGTCGACCAGCTCGGCCGCCGTGAGCCGCTCCGGCGGGTCGAACGACTGGGGGAGCAGCCCGACCCGCTGCGGGTCGACCTCGTCGGGCGGGGCACCGAACACCCGCAGGTCGCCCTCGGCCTCGGTCGTCCCCGTCAGCGCACGGACGAGCGTCGTCTTCCCCGCGCCGTTGGGACCGATGAGCCCGAACACCTCACCGGGCTCGACCCGGAGGTCGACGCCGTCGAGCGCGACGACCTCGCCGTACGACTTGCGGACGCCCTCTCCGACGACGACCGGGTCGGGTCCGCCTGCGGAGTCGGTCGCGTCGGCCTCGCGGTCCGGCTCCCCGCCGTCGGCCGCGGACGCCGACGCGGCCGCAGTCTCGTTCATGCGAACCGGTCGGGGTGCCGCGCGCGTAAGGGTTGCTCTTCCGGTCGCGGCGGGTGGTCGGTCGAAGGGGGCGGCCGAGAAGTCCCCCGACACCGCTCCCGGTCCGTTACGCCTAAGCGACGGCGAGCCGACCCACGGCGTATGCACTACCACGAGGCGGCGGCGTTCCTCTTCGACCTCCGCCGCTTCTCGGTGAAGCCGGGGACCGAGCGCGTGGCGGCGCTGCTCGATCACCTCGGGAATCCGGAGGAGGACGTGTCGTTCGTGCAGGTCGCCGGCTCGAACGGGAAGGGAAGCACGGCGCGGATGACCGAGTCGATCCTGCGCGAGGTCGGGCTCTCCGTCGGCCTCTACACCTCCCCGCACCTCTCCGCGCTCGCCGAGCGGATCCGGGTCGACGGGCTGGCGATGACCGAGGACGCGATCGCCGACTTCGTCGCGGAGGTGAAACCGTGGCTCGTCGAGCGCGCGGCGGCCGGCGAGCCCCTCACCTTCTTCGAGGTCGTCACGGCGATGGCGGTCCACGACTTCGCGCGCCGCGAGGTCGACGTGGCCGTCCTGGAGGTCGGGCTCGGCGGCGAGTACGATGCCACCAGCGCGGTCGGCCCCGTCGCGACCGCGGTCACCAACGTCTCGCTCGAACACACCGCGGTCCTCGGCGACACGATCGAGGAGATCGCCCGCACCAAAGCGCGGATCGCCGAGTCGGGCGCCCCCTTCGTCACCGCCTGCGAGGGCGAGGCCCTGTCGGTCGTTCGCGAGGTCGCCGACGAGGCGGGCGCCCCGGTCGCGACGGTCGCGGGGGCTGACGAGGGCGGGGACGCCGAGGGGAACGGCGACCCCGCAATCTCCGTCGCCTACGAGGGATGCGTGAGCCCGACCGACTCCGAGGTGACGCTGTCGGGCGAGGTGGAGGGAACCTATCGGATCCCCCTCGTCGGCGACCACCAGGCGACGAACGCGGGGATCGCGGTCGCGCTCGCTCGGCGCACCGCGGCGGCTCTCGGCGACGCGGACGGGGGCGACGCTCCCCTCTCCGACGCCGCGGTCCGGGACGGCCTCGTCCGGGCGACGTGGCCCGGTCGGTTCGAGGTGGTCGACACGGCCCCGCTGACGGTGCTCGACGGCGCGCACAACCCGGCGGCCTGCCGGACCCTCGCGGGGACCCTCGCCGAGTACGACTACGACGACCTCCACCTCGTGTACGGCGCGATGCACGACAAGGATCACGCGGGCGCGGCGAGCGCGCTTCCCCCGGCCGCCTCGGCGGTCACCTGCCGCCCGGATCTCGACCGCGCCGAGGACCCCGAGGTGTTGGCCGCCGCGCTCCGGAACGGGGGCGTCGACGACGTGGCCGCCGGCGGCGACGTGGCCGCCGCCCTCGACGCCGCGGTGGAGCGCGCCGACCCCGACGACTGCGTGCTGCTCGTCGGCTCGCTGTTCGCGGTCGCCGAGGCGCGCGCGGCGCGCATGCGGACCGTGACGCCGCGGTCGGTCGGCGGCGGGAACGACCCCGACGCGAGCGCGAGGCGCGCGCTCGACGCCGGCGGCGTTCCGCCCGAGGCGGGCGAATCCGGCGCGGGTCGACCCCGACGCGAGGCAGTCGATCACCGCGTCCTCGCGCTCCGGCTCCGCGGCGACCGAGCGGAGCGGCTCGCGGGCGCCCTCCGCGAGGCCGGCGGCGACGCCGCGATCGGCGGGCTCGGGGCGGGGGAGGGACGCGTCCCCGGTGGCGAGCGCGTTCCCGTCACGCTCGCGGGGACGGTGGCGGAGTACCGCGCACTGCTCTCTCGGCTCAGAGAGCGTGAGGACGAGGAGTTCGCGGGGATCGCCGACGACATCGCCGACCGGATCGGGATCGCCGAGGGCTCGCGGGGCGACTTCGCTCCCGACGACTCCGACCCCGACGGTTCCGACGACTACCCGTGGACCGACGGCACCGCGGTCATGGGCGTGCTCAACGTCACGCCGGACTCCTTCCACGACGGCGGACGACACGCGGGCCTCGACGACGCGGTCGCGGGCGTCGAGCGGATGGCCGAGGCCGGCGTCGACATCGTGGACGTCGGCGGCGAGTCGACCCGGCCGGGCGCCGAGCCCGTACCGGTCGACGAGGAGATCGACCGCGTCGTCCCGACGCTCGAAGCGATTCAGTCGGTGCCGGCGGTCGCCGACGGCGACGTGCTGGTCTCGGTCGACACGCGGAAGCCGGCCGTCGCGGAGGCGGCGCTGGAGGCGGGCGCCGACGTCATCAACGACGTGACCGGCCTGGCGGACCCGGAGATGCGCGAGATCGTCGCCGACGCCGGCTGCCCGGTCGTGGTGATGCACAGCCTCGACGCGCCTGTCGACCCGACGAACGACCCCGAGTACGACGACGCCGTCGACGACGTGATCGCGGCGCTCCGCGAGCGGCTCGCGCTGGCCGAGACCGCCGGGATCGACCGGGAGAAGGTGATCGTCGACCCGGGGATCGGCTTCGGCAAGTCCGCCGCCGAGGCGTTCGAGCTGATCGACCGCGCCGGGGAGTTCGCCGCGCTCGACTGCCCGGTGCTGATCGGGCACTCCCACAAGTCGATGTACGGTGCGGTCGATCGGGGGCCGGACGACCGCGAGCACGCCACCGTCGCCGCGACAGCGCTCGCCGCCGATCGGGGGGCGGATATCGTTCGGGTCCACGACGTGGCCGAGAACCGCGCCGCCGTCGACATCGCCGCCGCGGTGAACGGCTCCCTCCGAGAGGGCGGGGCGTCGCGAGGAGAGACGGACCCCGGCGACGAGACCGAAGGAGACGAACCGGGCGAATGACGGCAGCGTTTTGCGTCGCGACCGCCTCGCTCCGATATGGCCCGGCGTCTGCTGCTCGGCTGTAGCGCGGTCGGGAACACGCTCGTCGAGCGCACCCGCGAGTCGCACGGCGAGCTCGTCGCGATCACCGACGACACCGGGTGGGTCTCGACGCTGCGCGACCGCAACGTCGCCACCGTGGAGGCCGACCCGACCGACCCCGCGGCGTATCCCGACAGCGCCGCGGTCGTGCTGGTCGCGAGCGACGACCCGGAGCGGAACGTCGCCGCCGCGGAGGCCGCACGGCGCCGCTACCCGGACGCGATGATCGTCGCGCACGTCGGCACGAACCCGACCGCGGCCCAGCAGGACGCGCTGGAGGCGGTCGCCGACCGCGTCGTCGACCCGGTCGAGGCCGTCGTCTCGCGGGTCCGCGAGGCGACCGGCGTCGACGCCGACGAGGAGCCGGTCCGGCTGTTGCGAGCGCTTCGGAACCTCTCCGGACCCCTGCTCGTCGTCGCGCACGACAACCCCGACCCCGACGCCATCGCGAGCGCGCTCGGGCTC
This sequence comes from Halorubrum saccharovorum DSM 1137, assembly GCF_000337915.1. Taxonomy (GTDB): domain Archaea; phylum Halobacteriota; class Halobacteria; order Halobacteriales; family Haloferacaceae; genus Halorubrum; species Halorubrum saccharovorum. The sequence goes on along the minus strand of NZ_AOJE01000060.1, from coordinate 65,164 downwards.
GCCCGCGTCGCCGAGGAGGTCGGCGTCCCGGCGGACGCCTCTTACGGCGGCGAGATCGCCCACCAGGAGAACCGCGCGATGGTGAACCTCCTGGACCTCTCGCTGCGGACCTTCGACGGGATCGACCTCGACGACTACGGCGGGGTCGCCCTCGTCGACCACTCGCGCGCCGGGATCAACGACAGCCTCCCCGAGGGGTACCCGGTCGACGTCGTCATCGACCATCACCCGCCGCGCGGCCCCGTCGCCGGGGAGTTCGTCGACATCAGACCGGACGCGGGCGCGACGAGCACGCTGATCGAAGAGTACCTCTCGCGGATCGGGATCGAGCCGGATCGGGACCTCGCGACCGCCCTCCTGTACGGGATCCGGATCGACACGAAGGACTTCACGCGGTCGACGTCGATCCCGGACTTCGAGGCGGCCGCGTCGCTGTCGGCGTTCGCCGACGAGTCGACGCTCGAACGCGTCGAGAGCCCGAGCGTGAGCCCCGAGACGCTCCGCGTGCTCGCCCGCGCCATCGAGGGGCGGGACGTGCGCGGCTCGACCGTCGCCTCCTGCGTGGGCGAGATCGGCGACCGCGACGCCCTCGCGCAGGCCGCCGAGCGCCTCCTCGATCTGGACGGGATCGCGGTGACGTTCGTGTTCGGCTACATGGACGGAGTGATCTACGGCTCCGCGCGCGCTCGCGGCGCGGACCTCGACGTGGGCGAACTGCTCCGCGACGCGCTCGACCCGGTCGGCTCCGCCGGCGGCCACGCGACCATGGCCGGCGCACAGGTCTCGCTCGGCATCCTCGAAGAGGTGACCGACGAGGAGTCGCTCGAGGACATCGTCGAGGCGTTCGTCGCCGGACGGTTCTTCGAGGCGCTCGACGACGCGCCCTCGCCGCCCTCGGGGGGAGTTCCGGAGTTCCCGACGGACTGAGGACGGCGACGGCGGGGCCTGGCCGGCGTGTTCGTCGCCGTGCGACGGGTGATCGTCCACCGGTCGTGCAGCGGAGATGCAACGGTCGCAACCTACATACTTCCCGACGTCGAACTGGTGAGTATGACAGACAACGCCGTCGAACACCGCCGACTCATCATCGCCGGCACCGGGATCGCCGGGCTCTCCGCGGGCATCTACGCCGCGCGGTCGAACAACGACCCCCTGCTCATCGAGGGGGACGAGCCGGGCGGCCAGCTCACGCTCACCACCGACGTGGAGAACTACCCCGGCTTCCCCGAGGGGATCTCCGGGCCGGACCTGATCAACGACATGAAAGCGCAGGCGACGAAGTTCGGCGCCGAGACCCGAAACGGGGTCATCGAGGACGTCACCAAAGAGCCCGCGGGCCACTTCCGCGTCGAGCTCTCCGACGGCGACGTCTACACCGCCGACGCCTTCATCGCCGCCTCGGGCGCCAGCGCCCGCACGCTGGGCGTCCCTGGCGAGGACGAGCTGATGGGGTACGGGCTCTCGACGTGCGCGACCTGCGACGGCGCGTTCTTCCGCGACGAGGACATGCTCGTCGTCGGCGGCGGCGACGCCGCGATGGAGGAGGCGAACTTCCTGACGAAGTTCGCGGACACCGTCTACGTCGCCCACCGCCGCGAGGAGTTCCGCGCGGAGGACGTGTGGATTGAGCGCACGATGGAGAAGGTGGAGGACGGCGAGATCGAACTGCTCCTCAACACCGAGCTCACCGAGATCCACGGCACTCCCGAGGAAGGCGTCGACCATGTCACCCTCGTCGAGCACCCGGACGGCCACCCCAAAGAGAAGCTCGACGACCCCGCCACCGCCGACGAGGTCGACGAGTACGACTTCGACGTGGGCGCCGTCTTCTTCGCCATCGGCCACACGCCGAACACCGACTTCCTCGAAGGCACCGGGATCGAGACCGACGACGACGGCTACCTCATCACCGAGGGCGGTCGCGGCGGGAACCAGACCGCGACCGGCGTCGAGGGGCTGTTCGGCGCGGGCGACGTGGTGGACTTCCACTACCAGCAGGCGGCCACGGCCAGCGGGATGGGCGTGAAGGCCGCGCTCGACGTCGACGAGTACCTCACCGAGCGCGAGCGCGCCGGCGAGCTGTACGAGCCCGAAGTCGACGCGGCGGCCGCGGACGACTGAGCGACACCGGTAGCGACTCTTTATAAACGAATTCTGCTGTCGGCGCGCGCCTCCGAGCGGTCGCCACCGGCGACCGCGAGGAGTGCCGCGCGAGGGACGCGGTGAGCGCTCGGAGAGCGCGAACCGCGAGGCTGGGGAGGTGTGAGGCTGCGGTTGCGTTCCCGCGAGCGATAGNGGGACTCAAAGGGGCAGTCGCGAGGACGAAGCACGACGACGTAAGGACCGCAGGAGCGAGCGAAGCGAGCGACGAGGACCGCAGCGAGTCGCGCGAGTCGTCGCGACTGTGGCTTTGGAGGTGTTCACCGCGGGGTCACTGGAGTCTGTTTATAAGTGATCAGCGAAAAACCGATTCAGACCGACGAACTCCTACTCGTCGCGGTCGACGACGACGGTGCGGCCGGTGAGCCGTTCGGGCTCGAACCGGTACAGCTCGATGTCGAGGTCCGCCTTCCCCTCGGCCCAGATCTCGAACAGGGGCCGTTGCGCCTCGCCGTACTGCGCGATCGTCTCGGGCGTGAGATCGGCGAGGTCGACCCGGTGGAGGGTCCCGACGCCGACGACGCTCGCGTACTCCTCGCGGCCGCCCTTCCCGCCCTTCCCGCCCTCCTCGTACACCACGATTCGGGCCTGCGGGTCGGACGCGAGGAACTCTCGCTTCTCGCTGTCTGGCGTCGACACGAGCCGGAGGAAGGCGTTCCGCGACTCCTCGTCGAACCCGTACGAGATCGGGATCGCGTACGGAGTCTCGTCTCGCGCGAGGGACAGCACCCCGGTCTCGTGCCGGGACAGGAGCGCGTCGACCTCCGCGTCGGACATCTCGACCTCGCTTCTCGTCGCCATACGCGATCCTCTGGGTACGAGGGGATAAAGGACACGAGAGCGGACGAGGGGGAGCCGACGGCTGTCGGTGGCGGAGGCCCGCGACGGGACCCGGGAGTTGGGCAGACCGAGGGAGACGACGACCGCTACGCGGTCTGAGGGTCCGCGATGTCGCCCTCGGTAACGGGGGCGCCGCAGACGACACAGCCCGTTTCGAGCAGCGTCGCCCGCATCGCGTCGTCCACCTCGATCGACCGGCGACACTCCGGACAGACGAAGGTGTGCGTCCGTGGGCTCATGGCGAAGAGTACGACACCGATCCACATGAAGGATGGATCGGATTCCTGAGGGTTCGGAATCCGGCGAGCCGGGGCCCCGAGGGTCGCGAGCGACGAGGAGGGGAGTTCAGTCGAGCAGCGTCGAGAGCAGTTTCCGCTGCGCGGCCGCGATATGTTCCGAAAACGTCGACCGGTCGATGCCGAGCGACTCGGCGACCTCCCCGGCGTTGGCCCCCTTCGGGTGGTCGAAGTAGCCGGCGTCGTAGGCGGCGGTGAGCACCTCGCGCTGGCGCTCGGTCAGTTCGCTCCGGTCGACGGTGACCAGGTCAGACTCCTCGGGCGTCGACGACGACTGGAGCAGCCGCAACACCTGCATGTCGGCGCAGTGCTCTCGAAACTCGTCGAGCACGGAACGGAGCGTCGGCAGGTCGGTCGCGTGGAAAGTGACGAGCAGTCGCCCGTCCCGGATGGTGGTCTCCGAGGCGGGGACGCCGTGCCGGTCGAGCACCGCGAACGGCGATCCCTCGGCCCAGGGCGCCTCGAACCGGTATGCGGCCTTGGCGCCGTAGTCGAACACGACCTCGACGCCCTCGGGAACCGAGAGGTCCGCGTCGGCGATGAACTCGAGGACGACAGTCTCCGGGTCGTCGACCGGCGTACTGCGCGCGACGCTGTAGATCGGCGTCGACCCGTCGACCACGCCGTCGAACGGGGAGGGCGACGCCGTCGGGAGCGAGACCTCCGCTCTGATTCCGGATCCCATCTGCGTCCGTTCGTGTCCGCCCCCCGGCAAAACGTTGACGCCGTCGGGGCGGCGTCACTGCCGGAGGCAGCTCGCAGGCGCCACCGATCGACTCTCCCTTATAAAACACCCCTCATATGCAGGGCCGGTGTTGGGGTGGACGGAGCCACCACGTACATCCATGAAGCGACACGCGCCGCAGGCGACCGGACCGACGACCGCGACGGAAGGAGACGAGACGCTCGACGACACGTTCGAAGCGCTCGCCGACCCCGACTGCCGGGCGATCCTCGGGGCCGCCGACACGGCGATGACGACGAGCGAACTGGCCGAGGCCTGCGACATCGCGCTCTCGACCGCGTACCGCAAGGTCGAACGGCTCAGCGAGACCCCCCTGCTGGTCGAGGGCGTCCGCTTCGACCCAGACGGGGACCACGCGGCGGAGTACACGCGGGGCGCGACCGACGCCACCATCGAGCTCGGCGACGACGGCGTCACGCTGACCGTCGACGACTCGGCGGCCGACCCGGTGAGCGCCGCGTTCGACACCACCGGCGTCTCGGCCGACTGAGGCGCCATCCGACCGATCGAGAGCACGTCTCGCGGAGCGATCGATCGCTTCCCTCGGCCGACCGACACGCGGCCGAGAAATTTCTCACGTGATAATCGGGAGATTAGCCTTATCACCGACCTCGGAAAGCGGTACCCGTATGACCGAGTCTCCGGATCCCGCCGCTCTTCTGGATCTCGCCGGAGACAAGATCGCCGTTCTCGACGAGGAGGGGATCTACCGGCACCTCAACGCGTCCGTCGCCGACCTACTCGGGTTTCGAGCGGAGGAACTCGTCGGGACGGACGCCTTCGCGCGAGCACATCCCGACGACGAGGGGCGACTTCGGGAGGCCTTCGCGCGGATCGTCGCCGAGGATCCGGGAGCCAGCGAGTCGCTGGAGTACCGGTACGGCACCGCCGACGACGAGTGGGTGTGGCTCCGGACGACGGTGCATCCGCCCGGCGAGACGGGAATCGACGGCTACGTGGTGACCTCGCGGGACATCACGGCCGAGGTCGAGTCCCGGCGCCGGCTGGAGACGATCGCGTCGGTGTCCTCCGACGTGTTTTGGATGTTCTCCGCCGAGTGGGACGAACTGCTGTTCGTCAACGACGCCGCCGAGGAGGTGTTCGGCGTGTCACCGGACGCGCTCGAACGGAGTCCCACGAGGTTCCTCGACGCGGTCCACCCCGACGACCGCCCCTACGTCGAGCGGGCGATGCAGCGGCTCTCGAACGGCGGGTCGACGCTGATCGATTACCGATTGGGTTCCGCCGACGGAACCACGAAGTGGGTCCGCGTGCCCGGCGAACCGGTGACGGAGAACGGCGAGGTCGTCGCAGTCGCGGGGTTCGCTCGCGACGTCACCGAGGAGTACCGCCGCGAGCGACAGCTCGCCGTGATGGACAACCTCCTGCGGCACACGATCCGCAACGACATGAACATCGTCGACGGGACCGCGGAGCGCATCGTCGATTCCGTCGACGAGTCGGACGCGTTCGATCCGGAGGCGTGGGACGACGGCGTCGCGGCCGCGGGGGACGACCCCGACGGGCCGGAAGCCACCGACACCGACGGGCCGGAAGCCGCCGGCGCCCAGATCGACCCCGACGACCTCGCCGCGCTCGGCGCCGACCTACAGGAGCACGCGGAGACGATCCGCCGGATCGCCTCCGACCTGTTGACGACGGCGGAGAAGCAGCGTGGCGTGATCGACCTGCTTCGACAGCGCGGATCGCCCCGATCGGTCGAGGTCGCACCCGTGGTCGAGGAGGCGCTCGGCATGGTCGTCGACGACTGCGACGAGGCGATCGACATCGCCTATCGCGAGCCGGACGACAGTGCGGGCACCGTGGGAAGCGGAGCCGGAGACGGGACCGAAAGCGCGGGCTGGGCGACCGGCGGCGAAGCGGCGGGCGGGAAGCCGAAAGACGCCGACTCGATGTCCCCGCAGATATCGGTCTCGTACCCGCCGAACGCGAGGGCGTTCACGCATCCGGAGCTCGACTACGCGATCGCCGAGCTGGTCGAGAACGCCCTCGAACACGCGGACTCGACGCCGCGGATCCGGATCGACGTGCGCGCGGGCGACGAGGCGATCCAGGTGTCGATCCGGGACAACTGCCCGCCGATCCCGGTCGAGGAGCGGTACGTCATCACCGACCGGTGGGAGATGGACGACCTCCGGCACACCGGGGGGATGGGCCTGTGGCTCGTGTACTGGGTCGCGAACCGGTCGGGCGGCGACCTGACCTTCGACACCCACGCCGGCGGGAACGTCGTGACCCTCTCCGTCCCGAACGCGAAGTCCGGCGCGGCCGCCGAGGAGCCGAGAGACGTGAGCGCCTCGAAGCGTCCGAGGACCGCCGCAGTCGGTGGATCGGACACGCAGATGCGGACGGACGGGTCTGCCCCCTCGGATCCGGACCGCCGCGATTCGGAGCCCGAGGGGCCCGACGACTCGGACTGAACGGGCGGGCCGTTCGACGGAGCGAAGGCGAAAGCGAGGGAATGCACGGTCGGACGGGAGATCACATCATCGGTCCTCGAACGATCGGGCGCCGATGCGATCGGTCGTTCATTAATAATCAGAGCATGGGAAAGCTCCCGTCGATCTTAAACCGTCGGTGCGTGTATCTAAACACCGATGGGTACGCTCAACGAGCTGTTCGACCCGGACCGGGTCGCCGTCGTCGGCGCGACCGCCCGAGAGGGGGCCGTCGGCCGCGCCGTCACGTCGAATCTGCTCGACGACTTCGACGGCGACACCGTTCCCGTCAACCCGAACTACGACGAGGTGCTCGGGACGGCCTGCGTCGACGAGGTGGCCGACGCGGACGCCGACGTCGCCGTGATCGTCGTGCCGCCGACGATCGTGCTAGACGCGATCGAGGCGTGCGGCGAGGCCGGCGTCCGGAACGTCGTCGTGATCACCGCCGGGTTCGGCGAGACGGGAGAGGACGGGGCCGCGAGGGAGCGACGCCTCGCGGAGATAGCCGACGAGTACGACCTGAACCTCGTCGGCCCCAACAGCCTGGGGATCATGTCGACGCCCTCGGGCATGAACGCGACGTTCGGGCCGGAGAACGCGCTCCCGGGCGGGCTCTCCTTCATGAGCCAGTCCGGGGCGTTCGTCACCGCGGTCCTCGACTGGGCCAACGACAACGGGATCGGCTTCAAGGACGTGGTCTCGCTGGGAAACAAGGCCGTCTTAGACGAGACCGACTTCGTCGACCACTGGGGGGGCGACGAGGAGACCGACGTGATCATCGGCTACCTCGAAGGGATCGAGGACGGTCGCGAGTTCATCGAGACCGCCCGCGAGACGACGCAGGACACCCCGATCGTCGCCGTGAAGTCCGGCAGGACGAGCGCGGGCGCGCAGGCCGCCTCCTCGCACACCGGCACGCTCGCCGGTTCCGACAAGGCGTACGAGGCCGGTCTCGATCAGGCGGGCGTCATCCGCGCCGAGTCGGTCGACGAGCTGTTCGACTCGGCGGGCATCCTCGGGAGCCAGCCGCTCCCCGACACCGACAGCGTCGCCATCGTCACCAACGCCGGCGGCCCCGGCGTGATGGCGACCGACGCGGTCGGCGACGCCGACCTCGACATGGCGTCGTTCACCGGTCAGACGACCGATCGGCTCGCCGAGTCGATGCCGGGGGAGGCGAACATCCACAACCCGGTCGACGTGATCGGCGACGCCGACGTGGAGCGGTTCCGCGAGGCCCTGGAGATCACCGTCGCCGACGACAACGTCGGGGCCGCCCTGGTGCTGGCCGCGCCGACCGCGACGATCGACTTCGCTGACCTCGCGGACGCGGTCAGCGAGGTGAGCGACGAGATGGACGCGCCCGTCGCCGCCTGCCTGATGGGCGGCGACCGGACCCGCGAGCCGAAACAGCAGCTCCAGGCGAAGGGGATCCCCTGTTACTTCGACCCCGCCCGCGGGATCGAGAGCCTCGCGACGCTGGCGCGGTACCGCGACATCAAGGAGCGCGAGTACGCCGAACCCATGTCGTTCGATGTCGACCGAGAGCGCGCTCGCGAGATCCTCGAAACGGTCCGCGACCGCGACGACAACCGACTCGGCGTCGAGGCGATGGAGCTGCTCGACGCGTACGGGATCCCCACGCCCGACGGCGAGATCGTCGACACGCCAGAGCGCGCCGCGGAAGTCGCCGCCGACATCGACGGCGACGTGGTGATGAAGATCGTCTCGCCCGACATCCTCCACAAGTCCGACATCGGCGGCGTCGCCGTCGGCGTCGCGGACGGCGAGGTGGCGGACACCTACGAGGACCTGATCACCCGCGCGCGAAACTACCAGCCGGACGCGACCGTGCTCGGCGTCCAAGTCCAGGAGATGGTCGACTTAGAGGACGGCGTCGAGACGATCGTCGGGATGAACCGCGACCCGCAGTTCGGCCCGCTCCTGATGTTCGGGCTCGGCGGCATCTTCGTGGAGGTAATGGAGGACACCACCTTCCGCGTCGCGCCCGTCTCCGAGCCGGAGGCCCGCGAGATGACCGAGGAGATCCAGTCGGCGCCGCTGCTGCGCGGCGCCCGCGGCCGCGACCCGGTCGACGTCGACGCCGTGATCGAGACGATCGGCCGGCTCTCCCAGCTAGTCACCGACTTCCCGGCGATTCTCGAACTCGACATCAACCCGCTCGTCGCACTGCCCGACGCCGACGGCGGCACGAACGCCGCCGCCGTCGACGTGAGACTCACCGTCGACCCGGAGGAACTCGACCAATGACAGACACCACCACGACACTCGTCACCGCGACCGGAGACAGCGCCGGAAAGACAGCGATCACCGTCGCCTTGGCGCGGCTGGCCGCCGACCGCGACCGCAGCGTCGGCTACATGAAGCCGAAGGGGACGCGGCTCCAGTCGAACGTCGGCAAGACGCTCGACCAGGACCCGATGCTCGCCCGCGAGGTGCTCGATCTGGACGCCGAGATGCACCAGATGGAGCCCGTCGTCTACTCGCCGACGTTCGTCGAGGGCGCGATCCGCGGCACGGAGGACGCCGGCGCGCTCCGCGACCGGATCCGCGAGGAGTACGAGGAGCTCGCGGCCGACCGCGACCACATGTTCGTCGAGGGCGGCGGCCGCTGGACCACCGGCGGCGTCGTCGACCTCACCGACGTGGACGTGGCGGAGCTGCTCGACGCGCGGGTCGTGCTGGTCGCCGGCTACGACTCCCCGAACGACCTCGACGACGTGCTCGCGGCCGCCGACGCGTTCGGCGACCGGCTCGCCGGCGTCGTGTTCAACAAGGTCTCCGACGACGCGTTCGAGTCGCTCGATCAGGACGGGATCCCGTTCCTCGAGTCGAAGGGGATCACCGTGTTCGGCGCCATCCCCTCCGAGAAGGAGCTCGCCGGCGTCACCGTCGGCGAGCTCGCGGACGAGCTCGGCGCCGAGCTCCTGACCGACGCCCCGACCGACGGCTTCGTCGAGCGCTTCCTCGTGGGCGCGATGGGCGGCGACGAGGCCCTCCGGTACTTCCGGCGCGCCCGCGACGCCGCCGTCATCACCGGCGGCGACCGCGCCGACGTTCAGACCGCGGCGCTCGAGGCCTCCGGCGTCGCCTGTCTCGTGTTGACCGGCGGACACCGCCCCTCGGGCGCCGTGCTCGGGAAGGCGGCCGACGCCGGCAAGCCCGTCCTCGCGGTGAACACCGACACGGTCACCGCCATCGACCGCGCTGAGGGGATCGTCCGCGGCGGCCGGACGCGCGACGCGCGCACCGTCGAGCGGATGGCGGAGCTGCTCGACGCTCACGTCGACGTGGACGCGCTGGTCTGAGTCGATCCCGCCGCCCAGCGGGGTGGATCCCCCTCGCGTCCCCCGCCGCGGGCGAACGTCTGACATACTGTTTTCAGGGAGGACGACGTAGGGCGCGTATGACCAGTCTCTCGGAGGCGTACGGCGGGCGGGGGCGCTCCGAGGTCGACCCGCGCCGGCTGTACCTCGGTGTGGGCTCGTTCGTCGCCGGAACGCTGCTCCTCGTCGCCGGACTCCTCGTGGCCGCGGAGGTCGTCCTCCCGAGCGGCTACAGTTCCGGCGAAGCGCGGCGCCTCGGCGGCGTACTCGGCGGCGTGGGCGTCCCCCTGGTGTTTCTCGGCGTGATGACCGTCCTCCCGGCGGACCGTAACACCCGCGTCGCCGCGATCGTCGGGGCGGGCGTGATGGGCCTCGGCGTCGCGCTGTTCGCGTACGCCTACCCGTACCACTGGGTCGGCGGACCGCGTCCCGAGCTCGCGGACCTCACGCTGCCGACCGCGGGGCTGTACTTCGTCGGCGCCGCGACGACCCTGTGGAGCGTGTTCGTCGGCGTCGCCAACTTCAAGACACGGAACGACCCGGGCGGCACCGTCACGATGGAGGTGACCCACAAAGGCGAGACGAAGGTGATCGAGGTCGACCGCGCCGAACTCAACCGCGGCGGCGGCGTCGGTCTGCTCGGTGGCACCCCCGACGGCGACGTGGAGACGCAGACGAACCGGCGCGGTGAGAGCGCCTCCGGGTCGAACTCCGCCGATTCCGCCGGAACGGGGAGCGGATCGAACGCCGCCGGGTCGAGCCCCGCCGGATCGCGGTCGACCGGCGGCATGGAGGCACCGGGGACGGGCACCACGGGCGTGAGCGACGGCGGCGCGACCGCGACCGACATCCGATCTCCGCTCGACGAGGAGGGGGAGAACGGCTCTGAGGGGTCGTCCGGCCCGAGCGGTCCGGTCACTCCAGGAGCCTCGCCCGCCGCGCGCGACGGCCCGGGCGACACCTACTGCGGGAACTGCGCGCAGTTCGACTACGTCCGCACGGAACAGGGGATGCAGCCGTACTGCGGCCACCACGACGAGCTGATGGACGACATGGACGCCTGCGAGGAGTGGACGCCGCGGTGACTGAGTCGGGAGACGAGCCCCCTGCCCCTTTTCAAGCCGGATCCGCCGACGGAAGCTGCGACTCCGCGACCGCGAACGCGAGCGTACTCAACACGGCGGTGAGCGTCCCGGCCGCGAGCGCCATCGCGAGGTCGGAGAGCCCGAGCGACGTGACGCCGGGCGCGGTCGGCAGGAAGAACCCCGAGACGGCGTACAGCACGACCGCGATCGAGAGCACGTAAAAGGGCGCGTTGAGGTACCGCCACCGGAACCGCCCCGCGAGGTACTCGTCCGTGATCTGCCCGAGGCTGGAGGTGACGCCGGCGACCGCGAGCCACTGGACGAAGCCGTGGACGAACGCCGCGAGCGCGACGCCGGCGGTGACGCCCCCGCCGCGGACGCCGCGGACGACGTCGACCGTCTCCATCCCCTGGACCCCGCCGACGACGATCAGTGCGAGCGCGACGACGTAGGTGACCAGCGTCACTCGGCCGGTGTAGAGCACGTTGCGGACCGACGCGGCCGCGCCGTCGACCGTGTCTTCGAGACCGAGCCCGCGGAACAGCGAGTAGAGCCCGACGATCCCGGAGAGGATCCCGAGGACGGCCGCGCCGGCGACGTCGAACAGGTTGGCGACGACGACGAGCGGGTAGATCAGGAGGAGCACGCCGAGCGGCACCAGGATCGTGCCGCGGGTCTCCGGGTCTGCGAGAACCTGCTTGATCGTGTAGTAGAGCGATTCGAGGTCCTGCGCCTGCCGGACGACGACCCGGCGCATCCCGTCGATCGGCATCCGCGAGCGGATCACGGGGAGGACCGACTCGTCCTGCGCGCCGTCGGTGATGACGACCGCCGAGACCTCCTCGCCGGTCGACAGCTCCGCGAGCACGCGGTCGACCTCCTGACCCACCGCGCGGTTCGCCTTCACGTCGGAGCCGTCGACCCCGGTGACCGCGGCGACCTCGACCGCCTCGCCGCCGGCCGCCAGCTCGTCGTAGACATTGACGCCCTGAAAGAGAACGTTCACGTCGGAGTCCTCCGGGTCGGCGGTCGCGAGCGCGACCGCGGCTTCGGTGACCTCGTCGGCGCCGATGACGGGAGTGGGGATCCCCGTCTTCCGGCCGAGGTCGTCGTCGAGGTCGACGCAGAGGACGAGCAGCATCGTACCGAGCCTACGCGAGGGGACGCCATATGTTTTCGGCTCGGCGCGGCGTGGCGCGGCGTGGCGCGGCGCGAATTCGGCGACCGCGTCGGTGCGGCCGAGCGTCGGGTCCGCCGTACGTGCTGCTCGCCTTCGTCGCGCTCGCCGCGCCCGCGCTCCCCTAGCTCTCGTCGTTCGGCTCGTGTTCGAGCCCGTTCATCATCCCGCGGACGTTCTCGCCGTCGCTGAACGACGCGGGATACGCCGCGAGCGGAAGCACGAAGTCGTCGTCGACGCCGACCGGTTCGCCGATGTGCAGCTCCAGCTCGGTGCTCGCGCCCGTCCCCTCGATCTCGCCCTGGGCCGTGTACACGACGACCTCGGCGTCGGAGCCGAGGACCTCGGTCGTGTACTCCGAGCCGCGTTCGAGGTCGCCGACCCCGTCGTAGCGGCTCAGGATGATCTCGGCGCGCTCGCGGGTGCTGAACTCCGCGATCGGGTTGAGCGCCTGTCCGAGCACCTGTATCTGCGGCGTCGTCACCGCGGCGAAGACGGCGGCCTGGTAGCGCTCGCCGAACAGCTCGACGGCCTTGTCGTACTCGGCGACGGTGTTCGTCACCCGAACCTCGCGGGTCTGTCCGGCGACCTCGACCTCCCGGGAGAGCGTCTCCTCGGACACGTCGTTGAGTTCGTACCCGCTCTCGTCGAGCGTCGCGTCGCCGACCGTCGCGGTGCCGGCGGCGAACTCCGCAGGCTCGTCGCCGGTGGCGACGTCGAGCGCGGTACAGCCGGCGAGGCTCGCGAGCCCCAACGCGCCGCCGGCCGCGAGCGCCCGGCGACGGGTGACCGCGTCGCTCGCGTTCCGGTTCTCGACTGGCTCGTCGGCGGTCGGTCCTCGTTCCATGGTCGGCATTGACGAGGGCGGGGGTACATACTTTGTGTTCGAACGACCCGACCTGCGGCCGTGCCAACGCGTCTCCCGGGACCGTACGGTTCGGACGCTTTTTGAGGCCAGAGCCGGTAGATCGGGGTAGATGATCTCCAAGGGCTGTGAACAGTGCGCCAAGGGCGGGAAGATGGTGCTGTTCGTCTACGGCTACTGCGACCAGCGAGACTGCTTCTACTGCCCCCTCGGAGAGAACCGGAAGAACGTCACCGACGTGTACGCCAACGAGCGGAAGGTCGAGTCCGACGAGGACGTGATTCAGGAGGCCAAGCGCATGAGCGCGCTCGGCACCTCGATCACCGGCGGCGAGCCGCAGGAGGCGATGGGGAAGACGACCCGGTATCTCGAACTGCTGAAAGACGAGTTCGGCGAGGACCACCACACCCACCTCTACACCGGGATCCCGGGCGGCCGCGAGAACATGCGCCGCCTCTCCGAGGCGGGCCTCGACGAGATCCGCTTCCATCCGCCGCTGGAGATGTGGGGCGACATGCACGGCACCGAGTGGGAGGAGATACTCCATATCGCCCGCGAGGAGGGGCTCACGCCCGCCTTCGAGATCCCCGGCATCCGCGCGGAGCCGGAGTTCCTGGAGTTCTTGGACGAGGGCGCCGCCGAGTTCTGCAACATCAACGAGTTCGAGATGTCCGACGGGAACTACCGCCGGATGCAGGAGGAGGGCTTCGAACTGCAGGAGGGCCACATGTCCGCCGTCGAGGGGTCGAAAGACGACGCGATCGTCTCCGAGATGGCGAGCCACGAGAAGGTGTACTTCTGTACGTCCGTGTTCAAGGACGCCGCCCAACACCGGAACCGCCTGAAGCGGATGGCGAAGAACATCCGGCGCGAGTTCGACGAGGTGACCGACGACGGCACCCTCGTCTACGGGAAGGCGTTCGCCGACGCCGACCGCTTCGAGGCGCTCGGGGTCCCCGAGGAGTTCTACACCGTCAAGTCCGACCACGTCGAGGTCGCGTGGTGGCTCCTCGAGGAGATGGTCGAGGACGGCGACTTGGCGGAGGGCGAGATCGTCGAGCAGTACCCGACCGTGAACGGCACGGTGGTCGAGCGGACCCCGGTCGCCTGAGCGTCGCGTCTCGTTACCGATCTGTCCGTCACCCGCCGAACGAACCGTACCGACCGTGGGGCGAGTTCACGTACCACACTTATGAGGGAGCGATGCGTACCCTCGCACATGGCCTCCGAAGAACCCGTATTCGCCGACGTGAGCATCGGCCAGTCCGTGTACGACGAGGACGGAGACGAACTCGGAACGGTCCGCGGCGTCGACGACGACGGGTTCTACGTCTCGTCGCCGTCCGGGTCGGAGTCGCTGGGGCTCACCGACGCCCGCGACGTGTTCGGCACCGCCTACGTGATGTGGCGCTGCTGGGAGTGCGGCGAGATGGGCGAGATCGGGACGGAACTCCCCGAGAACTGCCCGAACTGCGACGCGCCACGCGAGGAGCTGTACTACTGGGCCGAGGACTGATCGTCGCCGTCGGCCTCCTCCGGCTCGTCGCTCACCCGCTCGCGGAGCCGTTCGACCTCCGCCTCCAGCTCCGCGATCCGGTCGGCGTCCGGCTCGTCGTCGGAGCGCAGCGTGAGGAACAGCACCGCGCCCGCGATGACGACGAGGGGGACGCCGAAGAGGAGCACGAAGATTATCAGGATGATCAACAGCTCCGGACCGCCGGGGACGCCGCCGAACGCGGGGACCGTCGGAAGCATGGGGCCACCAACTCGGCGACGCAACTAAAACGGATCGGGCGCGGGCGGCGAGCCTCGCCGCGACCGCGATCACCCCGCGTCGACGAAGTCGCCGAGGTTCGCCTGCAGCCCGGCCGCCATCGTCGACTTCCGCCGGAGGCGACCCAGCGATATCGGGAGGTGGTCGGCGACGCCGCGGACCGCCTCGCCGAACGTCTCGGCGGTCCCGAACTCGCCCTCGAACGCGTTCCGGACCGCCTCGCGCACCTGCCAGACGCCGACGGGGCCCCAGTAGTCGTCGGAGACGTGGCGCAACACGAGTGCCTTCGCCTGCCGCCCGCGGTCGTCGAGGTGTTCGAGGACGCCGAGCCGGGACGCGTAGTAGGCGCCCGCGGTCTCCTCGACGTAGCCGGTCCGGCCCTCGCGTCCCTCGCTGGCGGCCGCGAGGTAGACGCCCGCCTCCGGGTCGGGGTTCCAGATCGAGCCGGGCGACTTCATCTCGACGAGTTCGTACTCCCACCGTCCCGGCACCAGAATCACCCAGAAGGCGTTGCCGAGGTACTCGTTCCGATGGACCTCGATCCGGTCGACCGTCGGGGTGTCGCGGATCGAGCCGCGGAGGAACTGCCCGACCGTGTCGTCGACCGCCGTGATCGACCAGCGCGTCGGGACGAGCCGGCGGTTTCGTCCGCGGCCGAGCGCGCCCGCGGAGAGGATCGTGTTGATATCGTACACGTCGAATCCGCGGCGGTAGAGGTACGTCATCGCCCCCTCGGCGCGCCAGTCGTCGTCTTCGAGCGTCTTCTTCACCGGGCGCGGAACGTGCGGGTTCTCGCCGAGGTCGGCGGTCCGGGCCGCGGCGCGCGGTCCGGTCGGCGTCTTGATGTCCGCCGTGCCGATATCGAAGTCGAGGTCCGGGGTGCCGTCGAGCCCGATTTCGACGTCGACCGGGCGGTCGGCGATCGCGACCTCGCGCTGGACACCCAGCCAGCCGTCCCACGCGTCGTGGACGCTCTCGGCCGGGCCGTCACCGGTGCCGACCGACTTCACCCCGCCGGTCGCGCCGGCGTCCGCCACGTCGACCCCCCGCGTCGAGTTGAGCAGGCTGGTCCGCCGGTCGAACACGTCCGCGATGGAGACGCCCTCGTCGTACCACGCCGCGGAGGTCTCGAAGCGTTCGGCGCGGTCCTCGCGGCCGACCGGCGAGAGCAGGCCCGTGGAGACGTTCGGGTAGTTCGAGCGCCCGACGAAGATGGAGGGGGAGACGCTGCCGACCACGGCGTCGTCGGAGACGTGCTCTTCGAACCGCCGCTCGAAGGAGTCGAGGTGATCTAAGATCCCGTAATCCTTCTCGGCAGCGAGGCGCCGCCGCTCGGCGCGCTCGTTCGCCTCGAACTCGATGAACTCGTCGAGCCGCATTCGTCGACCGTTGGCGGCGCGGCGGCTTGAACGTTGCTGGCGGGCGAGTCGACGTGAAAACCGATTCCGCCGGCGACGCCTAACTGTGAATCCCCATCGCTTCGATCTGCTCCTGATACCGGTTGCGGATGGTGACCTCGGTCACCTGCGCGACGTCGGCGACCTCGCGCTGGGTCTTCTTCTCGTTACACAGCAGCGACGCGGCGTANTTGCGGATGGTGACCTCGGTCACCTGCGCGACGTCGGCGACCTCGCGCTGGGTCTTCTTCTCGTTACACAGCAGCGACGCGGCGTAGATCGCGGCGGCCGCGTATCCGGTGGGGGACTTCCCCGAGAGCAGTCCCTGGTCGGCCGTGGTCTCGATGATCTCGTTGGCCTTCGACTGCACCTCCTCGCTCAGTTCGAGCTCGGAGGAGAAACGGGGGACGTACTTCTTCGGGTCCACCGGGCGCATCTCCAGGCCGAGCTCCTGGGAGATGTAGCGGTACGTCCGCCCGATCTCCTTGCGGTCGACCCGCGACACGTCGGAGATCTCCTCGAGCGAACGCGGAATTCCCTCCTTGCGACAGGCGGCGTAGAGGGCGGCGGTGGAGACGCCCTCGATCGAGCGCCCCCGGATCAGGTCCTCGTTGAGCGCGCGTCGGTAGATGACGGAGGCGACCTCGCGTACCGATCGCGGGACGCCGAGCGCGCTGGCCATCCGGTCGATCTCCGAGAGCGCGAACTGGAGGTTGCGCTCGCCGGCATCCTTCGTCCGGATCCGCTCCTGCCACTTGCGCAGCCGGTGCATCTGCGACCGCTTCTTCGAGGAGATGGAGCGCCCGTAGGCGTCCTTGTCCTTCCAGTCGATCGTCGTCGTCAGCCCCTTGTCGTGCATCGTCTTCGTCGTCGGGGCGCCGACGCGCGACTTCTCCTGTCGCTCCGAGTGGTTGAACGCGCGCCACTCCGGACCGGGATCGATCTGCTCCTCCTCGATGATGATACCCGTCTCCTCGTGTATCAGTTCCCCGTCGGCCGTCCGGGTGAGTTCTTCCGGGTCGAACTCCTCGGGGTCCAACTCGTCGGCGTCGACCCCTTCGACCCCCTCGGCGTCGGTTTCGGTCTCGTCGGCGTCCTCGTCCCGCACACGCTGCCGGTCGTGATCCCGTTGCCGGGTTGGCCGTGTCATCGCATTTATATACTATCCAAACGAATTGACTTAAAAGTTCGTGAGGGTGCCGTGTTGTCACACGGCTCCGACGGTCGAACGCTGCACCACACCGGACGGACAGCCCTTTGTCCCGCGAGCGCGGAACCCGATCGAATGCCGACGATCGACTGCGATCCGGAGACGGCGCGGTCCCGCCTAGCAGACGCCGGCGTCCGGATCGATGAGGGGAACACCGCTCACGAGCGGTGGCGCGCGGAGCGGGAGGGCGCCGTCGCCGTCGCGTACGACGACAAGGTCGTCGTGCAGGGGAGCGACCCGACCCGCCTGACGGCCCTGCTAAACGAGGGCGGCGGGCGCGCACACGTTTACTTCGACGGCGCCTCGCGCGGGAACCCCGGTCCGGCCGCGGTCGGTTGGTGTCTGGTCACGTCCGACGGGATCGTCGCCGAGGGCGGCGAGCGGATCGGGCGCGCCACCAACAACCAGGCCGAGTACGCGGCGCTGATCCGCGCGCTGGAGGCCGCCGACGAGTACGGCTTCGACGAGATCGACGTGCGCGGCGACTCCCAGCTGATCGTCAAGCAGGTGCGCGGCGAGTGGAACGCCAACGATCCGGAACTCCGCGAGCGGCGGGTCCGCGTCCGGGAGCTGTTGGAGCGGTTCGACCGGTGGTCGATCGGCCACGTTCCGCGGGAGATAAACGACCGCGCCGACGATCTGGCGAACGAGGCACTCGATGACGCGAACTAACGACGAGCCCCCGGAGTGGGCGAAAGAGCGGGCCCGTGAAGTGATGGCGGCGGAGGAACCGAGCGACGACGGGGAGACGGGAGAAACCGGCGGCGGGGGCGCGGAGGGCGGTGCAGCCGACGGCGACCGCGTCCCCGACGTGCCGGCCGAGAGCGTCGACGAGGCCGAGCGGCTCACCCGGCTCGCTCGGCGGACGGAGAGCGAGGCGGCCGCCGCGTTCTACCGCGAGCGCCGCGACGAGCTGGTCGAGGGGCACGACTACGTCCCGCGGCTCCGCGAGGAGGACGACACGCTGGTGCTGTACCCCGAGGAGTGGATGGAGGACGGAACCGTCCAGCTCGACCGGATCGAGACGACAGACCGGGCCGTGGAGGTGTCGCTGTCAGGACCCGGCGACGCCGACCGCTACCGCGAGATCGCCGCGTACAACGACGCGGTCGCCGACGCGGTCGCCGACGCGCACGGCGATCCGCACGCCGACACCGCCGAGAGCTTCGCGGCGTTCATGAGCAACCACTACGTGCGCGCGGTCGACGACGCGACGCCCGACATGCGCGCGGAGTTCCGCGAGGAGTACCTCCCGCGGAACGGCTGGCCGAGCGACGAGCAGCTAGCCGTCGTCGACGAGTCGCTGGACGTGATCGAGTCGGCCGCGGCGGACGTTGACGGTCCCGAAGAGTCGTAGACCGGGGGGTTCGGAGTCCACAGAGCGGGGGCTCAGCGGTCGAGCGTGCGCGGCTTTCGCCGCGCGCGTGTGCCAGAAATGTCGGTTGCCGCTCGGGACGCCGGTGACGCGGTCGTCGTTACTCGTTGAGCAGGGCGCGGACCTCGTCCGCGCGCGCCTCGTCGGTGACGAACCGGTCGAGGACCCATTCCAGCTGGCCGAGGACGGCGTCGTGCCCCGCCTCGGTGAGCTCGTACTGGTTGGTCCGCTTGTCGAGCTCGCTCTTCTCGACGAGCCCGTCCTCGACGAGGTCGTCGAGGTTCGGGTAGAGCCGCCCGTGGTTCACCTCGGAGCCGTAGTACGACTCGAGCTCGCGTTTGATCGCGAGCCCGTACATGGGCTCCTCCGAGAGGATCCCGAGGATGTTCTGTTGGAACGCCGTCAGGTCCGCCGCCGTCCGCGTCGTTACCTCATCAGTGACTGATTGTGCCTCTGACATAGTTGAGTTAAGGGAACCCGAACTTATAACCCTTCTCAAGGTTTACAAATGTTTTAATACTTCATCGCCACTCAAACCAGCGAATCATGCCGATACCTGTGGTAACGAGTTCGAACGGTTCGATCCGGCGTGATCTCGTGATCGAGTGATCTACTACCGTGAGCGCAGATACACGACAATTTATCGACGGAACGCGAGCGTTTAGACGAAATACGTCACTCGGAATAGCGGTGTATCTCGCCGGATACTGCGCGTCCCGAGGGAGAGCACAGGACTCAGAGAGAGAGAGCGGTATTGCTCCGTAGAATACGGCGTTGAGGCGGGTGAGGTGGTGTTTCGCCACGAGGACCGGTATGGGCAGGGGAGATGGCCGACTGAAAGCCGACGGGGGAGATCGTCCGTCGGCGGAAGTCACGGCGAGAACCCGAAAAGACTTTGCGAGCCATAGACGGAGTGCCTCGTACATGGCCAACCTCTGGGAAGACCTCGAGACGGGACCGAACGCGCCGGACGAGATCTACGCCGTCGTTGAGTGTCTCAAAGGCGAGCGGAACAAGTACGAGTACGACAAGGACATCCCCGGCGTCGTCCTCGACCGCGTGCTCCACTCGAACGTCCACTACCCGTACGACTACGGCTTCATCCCGCAGTCGTACTACGACGACGAGGACCCCTTCGACGTGATGGTGCTCGTCGAGGACCAGACGTTCCCCGGCTGCGTGATCGAGGCCCGTCCCGTCGCGCTGATGAAGATGGACGACGACGGCGAGCAGGACGACAAGGTGATCGCGGTGCCGACCGAGGACCCGCGGTTCGACCACATCGACGACCTCGAAGACATCCCCGAGCAGATCCGCGACGAGATTGACGAGTTCTTCTCGACGTACAAGAACCTCGAAGCGGGCAAGGAGGTCGAGACCCTCGGATGGGAGGACAAGCAGGCCGCGAAGGACGCGATCGAACACGCACAGGACCTGTACGACGAGGAGTTCCAGTAAGCCCGACCGGGAAATCGAGACGCCCCGATCCCTCGATCGGATAACCACCGAACATACCCATCGGCACTGCGGATGCGTTATGCCCATGGGTAATTTTTAGAGTGTGGGTCGAGTACGCGTAGGTAGAGCCATGAGCACACACAGCCAGCCGTCCGTCGGCATCGATCACCCGACGGTCGTCCCCGCCAACTTCGAGCCGGAGAACGACAGCGACGAATCCGGGGACGCGGCGGACGACGGACGCGCGGACCGGTAGCCGACTCAGGCGTTCTCGACGACCGCGGAGAGACGCCGAGCCTCGGCGACGAACGATTCGAACCGGTCGTCGACCCACTCGATCACGGCCGGATCCGTCGATTCGAGCACGCACCGAGGGTTGTTTCTGCGGTCGTAGGCGGCCACGCAGGCGATATCGTCGTACCGGAAGATCCCGTACTCGATCGGCTCCGGAGAGACGTGAACCGTCATGCCGTTGTCGCGGAGCGCCCGGTCGGTCGCCGGGCCGAACTCCGCGATCGACTCCTCGACCACGTCGCGGTCGATGACGAGTTCGACTTCGGCGCCCTCGTCGAGCGCCTCCGCCGCCGCGTCGTTGAACTGCCGGATGACGACGGGCGATACCGCGCGGATCTCCGAGCCGCTCCCCTCGCGCAGGAGCTCGGTGAGTCGGTCGACGACGGCGAGGGGGTTCCGTTCGGCTGCGACGGTCAGCTTCCCGGTGTCGACCGCCGACGGCGGGAAGTCGGCGCCGACGCGTTCGAGGTCGGCGGCGAACTGCCCGTACCGGTCCGCGAGTTCGATCTCGTCGAGCAACGCCTCGTACGCGTCGTGGACCCGTTCCCCGGTCGGCGTCACGTGGTAGGCCGCGTCGCGCTTGACGACCCAGTCCCGCTCGCGGAACCCGGAGAGGATGCGTTGGACCGTCGTCCGCGTCGCGTCGACCGCGGCGGTGAGGCCCGCCGGGCGACGCGGCTCGCCTCGGAGCGCGCGGAGCATCGCGACCCGGACGGGGGATCCGGCGAGATACTGTGCGCCGTCGTGTCCGTCGTCGCCCGTCATCGTGTGATCCCTGTGTACGGACACCGTACTGTTAACCGTACCGCGTTAGGCGCGGCGAGGCGGTCGGGCGCGCCGATCCGCGCGCCGTTCAGTCCCGCGATCCGCTCACGGCTGGTACCGGAACGAGACGACGGTTCCGATCGTGTCCTCGCCGTCGATCGCCTCGGTGGTGACGGTCGCGGCGACGACCGCGTCCGCGCCGAGCGCCTCCTCGATCACCGCGGTGAGCGCGTCGGGATCGGCGCCCTGCTGGAGCACCGGCACCCGCACCTGCCGGCGGTTGACGGCGACGTCGCCGAGGTCGTAGTCGGTGTGCTCGAACGCCTCTCGGACGGCCGCGTTGACGTCGGTCATAGTTCGCCCTCTGTCGGGGAAGCGGAAAAAACGGTAGGCCGAACCCCCGAAACCGGCTTCACGACGCCGGTCGTCGGTGGGAACGAACGAACGGACCGTCCGGTATCCCTGATTTAGCTTTTAATTTATTATTAAATAAGTATTCAAATATTACAGAATAGTTACCGCAAAACGGTTTAGATGTTAATATCACGCGATATTCTCTGTAATATGCACGAAAGTGTTGCAGACTACGTGGCAGAGCACCCGAAGATGGCCGGCGTCCTGTTCACCGCGCTCCTCCTGTTGACGCAGGCGGCGCCCGCGGCGGCGAACGTTGCACAGACCACGCCTGGTCCCTAATTCGGCAGGATCTCGTCGCTCCAGACTAGTTCCTCTTGGTAAAAAACGGGAACAGTCTCTAACTTGAGTAGCGCGTCTAATTGCTCCCTTTTAATTGAGCTAATAAATGCATTAGACGGGACTGAGTAGTTGAGACCGATACCCTCGATTGCAGGAGAGTATAGACAACCGACGCCGTACGGGCCGTTGGGATACGATTTCATAGTTATATCGTATTCCGAGCTTTGTTTCATAATGTCGAGTACCACTGCGATCCCACTCCGACTCTGACAGATCGTCGTCCCGCCGTCGCCGACGACGATGTACTGGTGGCCCGTGATCAGCTCCCGCTTCGCGACGTGAAGCGCGGTGCGGAGGTTGAAGCCGCTGTTCATCAGGCGGGCGATGATCCGGCCGAGCTGGGTCGCCGGCGAGTTCGCCACGTCGGCGAGGGTGACGATGCCGCCGCGAGAGCCCCGGTGGACGAGGGCCTCGCCCTGCTGGTACGACTGGCAGGCGTTGAGCAGGAAGGCGCTGACGCCGACATCGAGATCCTCGGCCGTGAGATCGAGGTAGTCGTCGGTGCACTGCATCCCGCGGTCGTCGACGTGCCCGATGTAGTGGAGGAAGTCGACGTCGGACTGGAGGACCTCGCGCATCTCCTCGCGGGTGAGATCGTGGCGAACCTCGATGTCGAACTGCACCATGTCGCGGAGGCCGTACAGGTCCGCGACCTCCCCCTCCTCGCGCATCTGCTCGTCGTTACAGACGACGAGCACGGAGATCCGCGACTGCTCGACCGCGCCGGCCTCCAGCCGGCGGTGGTACGCGTCGAGGGTTGCCTTGTTGGCGTCGAGCGGGACGCCGGCGCCGACCCACGCGTGCTCGACCGTGTCGACCGGCTCGGGCCGCACGAAGTCGGCGTCGGTCGGCACCGCGCCGCGGTCCGCAGAGGCGTCGGCACCGCGGATGGGTTCGGTCTCGGTGCCGCCCCGGACGAACTCGTCCGGGCCGAGGGGGACCGCTCCGGTCGGAGCGTCGTCGGCGCCGGACCCCGGACCGCGGAAGAAGCCGAGCCCGTCGCCCTCGCCGGCCGTCGCTGGGGTCGCCGCCTCCGGGGACCGAACGATCGAGAGCTCGCCGGCGACGAAGGGGAGCATCTCCACGTTCTCGGGGTCGGGGCGCACGTCGGTCGTCAGGGTCCACTGGGGGAGCTCCGGCTCGACGCGCTCGAAGGGCACGTCGAGGTACTCGCCGAGCCGCTCCGCGAGCGGGAGGTCGTACAGTCGGCCCCAGTCGAGGTCGAGGTCGGTGGTCTCGCGCTCGTGGAGGTCGACCGGGTAGAACCCCTCCGTCCGGGCGAGACAGTCGAAGTGGAACGCCTGCCGGAGCACTTCCGCGGTCCGTCGCTCGAAGCCGGGCTCCAGGGAGTGCGTCCAGCCGTCGCCCTCGATCCGGGGGGCGTCCCCGGAAACCACGTCGGCCGCGAAGTAGTACGCGAGCGATATCACCGGGTAGAGGTAGCGGTACTCCGGGGGGACGACGATACGGACTCCGGAGTCGAACGGTTCGACGCGATCCGGGACGCGGAGCTCGTCGCCGGACTCGATCAGCGGGGGGTGCCCGCGGAGCGTGGGGAACGACCGCTCCGGGCTCGTCGTCTGGAGCGCGGAGCCGAGCAGGGAGACGGCGTCCATCAGCGACTCGGGGTCGGTCGGCGTCTCGATCGTCCCCGCCGGCACCTGGTGAAGCGAGCGGAAGCCAAGCGTGACCTCGGCGGGGGCGTCGAGGTCGATCCGGGTCGTCCGCTCCGTCGTCGACACGGAGAACGGCGACTCGAACGCGAGGTACAGCTTCGTCGGCGCGGGGTCGATCCCGACGTGGTACGTCCCCGCCGGCATCGCGTAGGAGTCGCCGCGGGTGAGCAGCGTCCCGTCGCCGGACCGGGCTTCCACGACCGCGACGCGAGGGACCTCGATGGACCCGGTCTCGACGGTCACGCTCGCGTCGATCGGGAAGTAGTGGGCGCCCTCGGGGCTCGCGGTCGGCTCGACCGCCCGGTCGGTGTACACCTCGAACTGCGTGTTCTCGATGTGGTCCGTGACGGTGATCCCGGGTGCGTCGGGTAGTGGGTCGATGTCGATACTCATGAGGGAGACCGCGGTCGGCGGCGGGATCGTCGAGGCGGGGTTCGACGCGGCCGTTGTTACCGACTTCTGGAGCGATGCGGCGATAAAGCTTGTGTCGGGGGATCGCCGCGGACCGAACGGATAAAGGGGCGGCCGGTCCACGTTCGCGTAATGATCACGCTTGGAACGGCCCGCGCCTCGCCGGGGGAGACGGACACGGGCCGTCTCGAGGTCGGCGAGACGCGGGACGGGAGTCCCGTTCGACTGCCGGTGGCCGTCATCAACGGCGCGGAGGACGGCGAGACGTTGTACATGCAGGCAGTCAGCGACGGGGACGAGCTCAACGGGCTCGGCGTCGTCAACCGCGTCGTGCCCCGGCTCGATCCGTCGGAGCTGTCGGGGTCCGTCCTCGTCGTCGGGGTGGTTAACTACTTCGGGTTCCAAGTCGCCGAGCATCGGAACCCGATCGACGACCGGAAGATGAACCGCGGGTACCCCGGCGACGAGGACGGAACGACGAGCGAGCGCATCGCACACGCGACGTTTCAGGCCGCGAAGCGGGCGGACATCATCTTGGACCTGCACCAGGGGTCGACCAGCCGGATGATAAACGAGACGCGGGTCCGGTGCGGGATCCGCCACCGGCTTCACAGCGACTGTCTGGAGTTGGCGAAGGCGTTCGGCTGCGGCCACGTCCTCGACATCAAGGGACCGGACGGGCAGCTCGCGCGCGCCGGCCCGGAACACGGCATTCCGACCATCGACCCCGAGCTCGGCGGCTGCGTCGGGTGGGACGAGGAGTCGATCCGGTACGGCGTCGAGGGCGTGTTCAACGTGCTCCGTCACTACGGCTACCTCGACGGGGACGTCGACCTCGAACGGCAGACGAGGGCACGGGGATTCGACCAGTACGGGTCGCCGGCGGGCGGACTGGTCCGGTTCGAGCGCGATCTCGGCGAGCGCGTCTCGACGGGCGATCTCCTCTTCGAAGTGACCGACGTGTTCGGCGAGCTGAAAGGGAGAGTGACCGCCGACGACGACGGCGTCTTCTGGCGCACCCGGCGGCTCCCGCAGGTCGCCGCCGGCGAGTACGTCTGCTCGGTCGGCACCAACGTCGACCAGTACTGATGTCCGACGACGGCGGTTCCGATCCGGGCCCTCGCGACGACCGCGACCAGAGCCGCGCCCTCGCCTGTCCCGAGTGCGGCGCGACCGTGCGCGACCGGTGGCGCTGCGAGTGCGGCGCCCCGCTGGAGTTCGCGGACCCGCCGATTCCGGAGGGGACGGCCCCGGATCCGGAGAGCGATCGGCGCGGTGAGCGCGACCCGATAGATCCCCGAAACGGGCTCTGGGCGTTCGAGTCGTTCCTCGCCGTCGGCGACGACCCGGCCGACCGCGTGACGCTCGGCGAGGGGATGACGCCGCTGGTCGACGCGGACGCGGGGACCGAGGGCGGGGGCGACCCGCCCGACGACGGCTGGAACGCCGACTTCAAACTGGAGTACGTCTTCCCCACCGGCTCGTTCAAGGACCGCGGCGCGACGACGACGCTCACGCGGGCCCGCGAGCTGGGCGTCGAGCGCGTCGTCGAGGATTCCTCCGGCAACGCCGGCGCCGCGATCGCGACGTACGCGGCGCGCGCCGGGATCGACGCAGCGGTGTACGTCCCGGCCGACGTCAAGGAGTCGAAGCTCCGGGCGATCCGCCGGGCCGGAGCCGAGCCGGTCCGGATCGAGGGCTCTCGCGCGGACGTGACCGAGGCGTGCGTGGCCGCGCTCGGTTACGGTGACGGAGGGGAAACACGCACCGGTGACGCAGCGGGGTCCGCGTGGTACGCCAGTCACGCGTGGAACCCGGCCTTTTTCGAGGGAACCGCCACCGTCGCCTACGAGATCGCGTTCCAGCGCGGCTGGGACGCCCCCGACGCGGTCGTGACCCCGCTCGGGCACGGCACCCTGTTCCTCGGGGCCTACCGCGGCTTCCGGCGGCTGAAGCGCGCGGGCTGGATCGACGAGGTCCCGCGGCTGTTCGGCGCGCAGGCCGCGGGCGTCGCGCCGATCGTCCGCGAGCTTCACGGCGCCGACGCGGCCGACCCCGAGGGACGCGTCAACGCGGCCGCCGACGGGATCCAGATCGCCGAGCCGGTCCGGAAGCGGGAGATCCTCGACGCCGTCGCCGACACCGACGGCGACGCTCTCGCGGTCACGCAGGCGGCGGCGGAGCGCGAGCTCGACCGGCTGCACGCCGCCGGGTTCTACACCGAGCCGACCTGCGCCGTCGCGCCGGCGGCGCTGCGCGAGCTCCGCGAGCGCGGCGTCCTCGCGCGCGACGCCGACGTGGTCGTCCCCCTGACCGGGAGCGGACTGAAGGGCTGACTGCGGCCTCCGAGGGATTCGCGGGGCCTCGCCACCGTCATCCCTTTTCAGTCTCGCCCTCTGGGAGGACGTATGGAGGTCCTCGTCTACGGCGCGGGCGCGCTCGGGAGCCTCGTCGGCGGACTGCTGGCGCGGACCCACGAGGTCACGCTCGTCGGACGCGACCCGCACATGCGGCGGGTCCGGGAGGACGGGCTCCGGATCGACGGCGAGGTCGACGCCCACGTCCATCCCCGGGCGCTCACCGACGGGAGGCACCGCTCCGCCGACCTCGCGGTGGTCACGACGAAGGCGTACGACACGGACGCGGCCGCGCGGGCGCTCGCGACCGGCGAGTACGACGCGGTCTGCTCGCTCCAGAACGGCCTCACGGAGGAGCGGCTGGTGGCGGCGCTCGATCCGACCGTGCTCGCGGGCACCGCGAGCTACGGCGCGCGGTTCGCCGAGCCGGGGCGCGTGACCTGTACCGGCGTCGGCGAGGTCGCCGTCGGGACGCTCTCCGGGGGCACTGACCCGCTCGCGGAGCGCGTCGGGAGCGCCTTCGACGAGGCCGGGATCGAGACGACCGTCGCCGCGGACATGCCCCGGCGCCGATACGAGAAGCTCGCGGTCAACGCGGGGATCAACGGCCCCTCGGCGCTCGCGCGACTCTCAAACGGGGCGACCCTCGACGGGCCGGGCGGCGAGGCGGCGCGCGAGGCGGCGCGGGAGGTCGCGCGGATCGCGCGGGCCGACGGGGTCGGTCTCGGCGAGGAGGCGGTGGTCGACGCCGTCGAGCGCGTCGCCGCCGCCACCGCCGCCAACCGGTCGTCGATGCGCGAGGACGTCACCGCCGGCCGGCGGACCGAGGTCGACGCGATCTACGGCGCCGCGCTCGACCGCGCCGACCGGTTCGGCGTGTCGGCGCCGACGTGCCGAACCATCGCGTCGCTGATCAGGGGCTGGGAGGTCGGGGCGGGGGTTCGACCCGCCGCGGACGCCGACCAAGCGGACGCAGAGTGATCTCGTACGGCGGAGAAAGTGAGGCGCTTACGGCGGATTCAACACCACTCTTCGAGGACGGTGGCGTCTGTCTCGTCGACCGAGACCCACGCGTTCTCCCGGGAGACATCCGCGATCACGAGCTCCGGTCGCGACGCCGACGAGTCGTCGATCGACGCCATCACGTCCGGCGAGTCGTCGGCGTCGAGGGCCGGATCCGTCGGCAGCGCCGTCCGGCGGTGATCTGGGTCCGGGTCGTCCCATGGAGTGGAACTCCGTGACATGATTGTGAATTGTTCACAGTACGTATAAGCGTTCCGGAGCGAGATCGTCCGCCATCGGCGAATCCGCGATCTGAGAGAAAGATCGGGGACGGGAAGCCCTGTCAATCGTCGATCACGGGGGATTTGGCGGGGTCGAGCGTCGATCCGACGAACAGATCGGTTCGTTGTCAGGGTCTCGATCGGAGACGGCGAGACTCGCGTGCGGCGGAGATACCTCGAATCGCGGGGAACGCCCGTGTGTCCCCTCCACCCCAGCGGGCTCGCGAACCACCTTCGCAGTATACAAGAGGTGGCACGCTGAAAGACGGTGCATGAACGTTTCAGACGCCATGACGCCGCGGTCGGATCTCGTCGTCGTCGAGATCCCGGGGAGCCGGAACGACGTGTTGGAGTACATCCAGGAGTACGGCTTCTCGTCGGTGCCGGTCGTGAAAGACGTCGACGGCGACGAGGTGTACCGCGGCCTCGTCTCCCGAGACGACCTGATCGAGCAGCCGGACGAGGACCAGCTCGCGCTGCTGATGCGCGAGGTGCCGACGGTGGGCGTCGCCGACGCGATCGGCGACGCCGCCGCCACGATGGTCGCCGAGAACTCGCGCCGGCTCCCGGTCGTCGACGGCGATCGGCTCGTCGGTATCGTCACCGTCACCGACGTGGTGCGGGCCATCGCCCGCGGCGAGATCGACGGCGACACCGAGGTCGGCGGGCTCGCGACTCCCGCGGTCAACGCGACCCACACGGAGACCCCGCTTCCGGTCGCCGAGCGCGAGATCGGACTGGCCAACGTCCCCTACGCCGTGGTGCTCGACGACGACGCCGGGCTCGCCGGTATCCTCACCGAGGTCGACGTGCTGGAGGTCGCCCGCGTCGTCGAGGGCGAGGCCAGCACGGGCGACTCCATCGCCGAGCAGGACTCCGAGTGGTCGTGGGAGGGGATCAAGGCGACCGGCGCCCGCTACCTCCCGACCCGGAACGTGGAGCTGCCCGTGGGCGCGGTCCGCCACTTCATGACCGAGGACCTCGTCACGGTCAGCGGGACGCGGACCGCCAAGGAGGTCGCACAGGAGCTCATCAGCAACGACATCGAGCAGGTGCCGCTGGTCAACGGCACCGACCTCGACGGCATCGTGCGCGACGTGGACCTGCTGGAGGGGTTATAGATGGCGTCCGAGGAGATCGTCGAGTTGGCGAAGCGGCGCGGGTTCTTCTTCGGCTCGAACGGCGCGTACGGCGGCACCGCCGGCTTCTACACCTTCGGCCCGCAGGGCGCGGCGCTGAAGAAGAACGTCGAGGACGCGTGGCGCGACCGGTTCACCATCCGCGAGGGGAACCGCGAGATCGAGGCGCCGACGATCATGCCGGAGCCCGTCTTCGAGGCGTCCGGCCACCTGGACACGTTCGACGACATGCTCGTCGAGTGCCCCGAGTGCGGCGAGTCCCACCGCGCCGACCACCTCGTCGAGGCCGTCACCGACATCGAAGACGCGGAGGCGCTCCCCGGCTCTGAGGTCGAGGAGCTCATCGCCGACAACGACATCGCCTGTCCCTCCTGCGGCACCGCGCTCGCGGGCGTGACGGTCGAGGACTTCAACCTCATGTTCGCGACCGACATCGGCCCCGGCGACGCCCAGCCCGGCTACCTCCGACCGGAGACGGCGCAGGGGATCTTCGTGGAGTTCCCGCGGCTGAAGGAGTACGCCCGCGGGAACCTCCCGTTCGGGATCACCCAGATCGGTCCCGCCTACCGCAACGAGATCTCGCCGCGCGGCGGGCTTCTCCGGCTCCGGGAGTTCACGCAGGCGGAACTGGAGCAGTTCATCGACCCCGAGGAGGACGAGCCCCCGCTGGACCGCGTGCGCGACGTGTCGGTCCGGCTGTACCCCGCGACCGAACAGCAGGCGGCGGACGGCGACTACGTCGAGACCACGGTCGGCGAGGCGGTCGACGAGGGTGTCATCGGCTCCCCGTGGGTCGGCTACTACCTCGGCGTCGCGAAGCGGTGGTACGACCGGATCGGCGTCGACCTCGACCGCTTCCGGTTCCGCCAGCACCTCGCGGGCGAGCGCGCCCACTACGCGTCCGACTGTTGGGACGCCGAGAGCGAGGTCGACGGCGACTGGATCGAGATCGCGGGCTTCTCCTACCGCTCCGACTACGACCTCTCGAAACACGACGCGCACGGCGACGACGCGTTCACCGTGTTCAAACGCTACGACGAGCCGAAGTCGGTCGAGCGCGCGACCGTCGACCCCGACATGTCCGTGCTCGGTCCCGAGTTCGGCGGGGACGCCTCCGCGGTCGCCGAGGCGCTCGAAACCCTCGCCGAGCGCGACCCCGACGCGTTCGACGGCGAGACGGTGACGGTCGAGGTCGACGGTGACACCCACGAGGTCGACGCCGACGTGGCGAACTTCTCGGTCGAGACGGTGACCGAGAACGGCGAGCACCTCACGCCGCACGTCGTCGAGCCCTCCTTCGGCGTGGGGCGGACGGTCCAGACCCTGCTGGCGCACGCCTACAGCGAGGACGAGGTCGACGGCGAGGAGCGCACGTACCTCTCCTTGGAGCCCGAGGTCGCGCCGCAGGACGCCGCGGTGTTCCCGCTGGTGACCAACGACGAGCGGCTCACCGAGCTGGCCGACCGCGTCGCCGCCGACCTCCGCGAGGCGGGGCTGGCGGTCGCGTACGACGACTCCGGCTCCATCGGGCGGCGCTATCGCCGACAGGACGAGATCGGTACCCCGTTCTGCGTCACGATCGACCGCGACGGGATCGAGGGCGACGGCCCCGAGACGGTGACCGTCCGCGAGCGCGACTCCGCGGCGCAGGTCCGGGTCCCGGCCGGAGAGCTGGCCGAGGAGCTGGCCGCGCTCCGCGCCGGCGGCGAATTCGACGCGCTGGTGGACCGTTACGAGACCGTCGCCACCGACGTCGAGACCAACTGACCCGTGCCCCTTCCGGCGGCGGAGTGGCGGGCGAAGGTGGAGTTCGAGCGGCGGCTGGTCCACGCCAGCGGTACCCTCTTTCCGGTCCCGTATCTGCTCGGGTGGCTCACGTGGACCGAGACCGCCGCGATCCTCGCTCTCGGCGTCGCCGTCGTCGGCCTGCTGGAGTTCCTCCGGCTCGTCGTGGGGCTCGATCACGCCGTGTACCGGCACCTCACGCGGGAGTACGAGTCCGACAGCGTCGCCGGCTACGCGATGTATCAGGTCAGCACCGCGTCGGTCGCGGCGGCCGCGGTCCCCGCGTTGGGCGTCCCCGGCATGACGCCGACGCTCGCGGTGCCCGCGATCTGGATGGTGTCGCTCGGGGACCCGGTCAGCGGCGCGCTCGGGGACAACGACGCGACCGAGTCGAAGCGACCCGTCGCGTGGATCGCGATGTTCCTCGTCAGCCTCGCGCTGGCGCTCCCCTTCACCGTGCCGGCGTTCGGGACCGCCACCGGCGTCGCCGTCGCGCTCTCCGGCGCGGTCCCCGCCGCGGTCGCCGACGGCCTCCCGCCGATCATCCGGGGCGTCGCCGTCGACGACAACCTCACCATCCCGCCCGCCGCGGCCGGGGGGATGCTCCTCGCGGTCGCGGTGTTGGCGTAAGCGGTCGACCAGCGCGGGTTCTGAGCAGTCCTAAGTGTTTTTAACTGAATGTGCGGTGGCGCGTGCCTGCGAGCGGCCGCCATCGGCGGCCGCGAGTCAGCACCGCGCGAGGGAGTCGCGAGCGGGCGACCGAAGGGAGCCCGAGCGAGCGACGAGGCTGGGGAGGCGTGAGGTGTGGTTGCTGTTGCGGGTGGGACTCAAAGGGGCAGCCGCGAGGCCGGCGTAGGCGTTCACGAGAGCGAAGCTCTCGTGAGCCAATCAGAACGCTTCGCGTTCTGATGACGACGTAAGCACCGCAAAGAGCGGGTGAACCGAGCGACTGAGGAGCACAGCGAGCGTACGCCGGCCTCGCGGCTGGGGCTTTGGAGGCCCTCACCGTCGAGTCACCGATCACGTCCCGTCGAGCAACGAGATCGCAGCAACCCACCGAGCCCACGCTCCGGACCTCAATCGCTCCGCACCGGTCACTCTGGACGCGTGATCTGCAGTAGAAACGAAGGGGGATCGGCGACCGATCTACGCCGCGCGGCGTTCCTTCGCCTTCGGACGGAGCTTCGTGTAGCCGCACTTGCGGCATCGGTCCGCGTCCGGGGAGTTGCGGGCGTTACAGCGCATGCAGATGTGTCGGTCGAGGTTGCGGCGTTCCGCGGCGTCGAAACTGGCCATACCGCTACTGACAGGCCGATGCTGTAAAAGGTTGCGAGACGCGGCGGGTCGGATCGGCCGCCTCTGAGCGGCCTGAGCGCCCGTGAGTCGCCTCAAAAGACGTGAGCCGAGCCGTTAGGCGCCCGCTTCGGAGAGCGCGGCCTCGATGTCCTCGCGCTGGGTGACGCCGACGAATCGATCGACGACGCCCTCGTCGTTTTCGATGATGAGGGTCGGCAGCGAACGCACCTGGTACTGGTTGGCCACGTCCTGCTCCTCGTCGACGTTCACCTTCTGTAGCTCGAAGGCGTCGCCGAGGTCCTCCTGGATCTCCTCCAGAATCGGGTCCTGCGTCTTACACGGGCCGCACCAGTCAGCGTGAAAATCCAGCAGTCGAACAGTCATTATCCGGCGCAATCTACCGCCGGGCGGCGCATAAGGGTTTCCCACTTGTGCACGCACCGACTTGAACCGCGGCCGCCGCTCGTGGACCCGAGGCTTCGGGAGCGCTCCACGTCGAGCGCCGAACGAAACGTTTAGAACGGCGCGAGACGCACAGTCGGCCATGAGCAGTGGTTCCAACTCCGGCGGGCTGATGTCCAGCGCGGGGCTCGTCCGCTACTTCGACAGCGAGGACCGGGACGCGATCGCGATCGACCCGAAGACCGTCCTCGCGTTCTGCGTCCTCTTCGGCGTGTTCGTACAGATCCTCTCGCTGACGGTCGCGTAAGTCTGCCGTCCGGAGTTCGGTTCCGCCCACTACTTCCAGCACCGTCGTCAGCCTCTCGCTTCGCCTGCTCCGTAGCGCGCCCTTTTTGCCCGTCCCCCACCGACCGGTTCCCATGCAAGCAGGCGTCATCGCCGTCCAGGGGGACGTGGCCGAACACGCCGCCGCCGTCGAGAACGCCGCGGCCGCCCACGGCGAGCCCGCGGAGGTGGTGGAGGTCCGGGACTCGGGGATCGTCCCCGACTGCGACGCCCTCCTCATGCCCGGCGGGGAGTCGACGACCATCTCGCGGCTGATCCGCCGGGAGGGGATCGACGAGGAGATCCGCGACCACGTCGCGAGCGGGAAACCCGTGCTGGCCACCTGCGCGGGGCTCATCGTCTGTTCGCGGGACGCGAAGGACGACCGGGTCGACGCGCTCGGGCTGGTCGACGTCTCCGTCGACCGCAACGCGTTCGGCAGACAGAAGGACTCCTTCGAGGCGAAGATTCCGGTGACCGGGCTCGACGACCCGTTCCACGCCGTGTTCATCCGCGCGCCGCTCATCGACGAGGCGGGCGAGGGCGTCGAGACGCTCGCGACCGTCGACGGCCGTCCGGTCGCGGTCCGCGACGGCCCCGTCGTCGCCACCGCGTTCCACCCGGAGCTCACCGACGACCCGCGGATCCACGACCTCGCCTTCTTCCCCGAACAAGAGGTGGTCGCGTGAGCGGTTCGGACGGGGGCGCCGACGGCGAGGTCGACGACGAGAGCGACCCGGAGGCGCCCTCCGAGGCCGTCCTCGACGAGCTGTTCGCCACCATCGAGTCGCGGAAGGAAGAGCTGCCGGAGGGGTCGTACACCGCCTCGCTGTTCACCCACGAGAAGGGCGAGAACGCCGTCTTAGAGAAGATCGGCGAGGAGTCCACGGAGGCGATCCTCGCGGCGAAAGACGACGACGTAGACGAGCTCACCTACGAGAGCGCCGACCTCGTCTACCACCTGCTGGTACTGTTCGCGATGAAGGACCTCGACCTCGACGACCTGCGGGAGGAGCTGCGGGACCGCTTTTAACCCCTATCGCTCCCGGTCGAGCTCGCGGTTGATGTCGTCGAGCTCCCGATCGATGTCGTCGGGCTCCTCGGGCTCCAGCTCGCTCGCGATCCGCCGCTCGAACTCTTTTTCGCTGATCTGCCCTTCGACGTACTGTCGGCGGAGCCGGTCCTGCCGGCTCTCCGGGGCGTCGCTGGACGATGCCGAGGCGGGGGACGACCGCGACCGCCCGAACGAGTCGCTCGCGGAGTGGTTCGCGTCGTCGCCGCCGAAGAGCCACGCTCCGGCCTTGTAGAGGGCGTAGACGACGCCGACGAACACGGCGAGCGAGACGAGCCCGGAGAGGATCGCCCACGCGAGACTCAGGATCGCCGAGACCACGGAGACGACGACGCTGACCCCGATCAGGATCGCGATCGCGATCGCGCCGTAGTAGAGGACCTTTTTCCCGTCCATGCGGTGGAGTCGCGGCCCTGAGCGCAAATATCTTCTCCCGTCGGGTCGACGCGTATGTCCGCCCGTCCGAAGACTTATTCGGCGCTGTGGTCGTGAATTAGTGAAATGCACCCGACGCCGCGGTCCCGGACGGACGCCGCATCTACGGGCGCTTCGGAGGCGCGCCCGTGACCGATCGGGCCGCCTCCGGCGACGATCGGACGGGGCCCGGCGTCGACCGGCGGACCGTCCTCGGCGCGCTCGCGGGAACCGGGAGCGCCGCGGTCGCCGGCTGCGGTTCCGACTCCGGTCCTGGCTCTGACGCCAACTCCGATTCCGGTTCCGATCCCGACTCCGGCTCCGGTCCGGACGACGCCGAAACGGGCGGAATCGACCCGGACACGCTCGACGACCTCGCGGCCCGGTTCGCGCCGACGCTGTACTTCGACGCCGCCGAGCCGTGGTTCCCGACCGATCCGCGGCCGTACACGGTCGAGGAGGGCGGCGAGACGGTCGTCGACGGGTTCGAAGCGTTCGACGGCTACCACGAGCGGTACGAGGAGGCGGGCGAGCCGCCGGACCCGACCGTCTTCTACAACGGGGTCCGGTACGAGGACTCGCCGCTCGCGGTCGTCCAGTTCTGGTTCTACTCGGCGTTCGACCAGTTCACGGCGAACTTCCACTGGCACGACTGGGAGGTGCTCCACGTCTTCGTCGACCTCGACACCGGCGATCCGCAGCTGTACGTCGCCAGTTCGCACTCCCGCAGCGTGCCGAACAACGAGTTCCTCGATCCTGCCCCCGACGCGATCCCGCGCGTTCTCACCGAGCTCGGCTCGCACTCCAGCACCCTCTCGGTCAACGAGAACCCCGACAGGTTCCAGCGCGTCGGCGAGGAGGGGTTACTCGCCGACATCACGAACACGACGATCGACACCGTCGAGGACCTGCTCGGGATCCCCATCGCGTACGGGCTCCCCCGCGACGAGGAGATGCGGCTCCCGTTCGTCGTCCCCGAGTACGAGGGCGAGCCGATCTACGAGCACCCGGACCTCCCGTCGGTCACCGAAGAGTCGCTGGTCGACGGCGCACTCACGGTCCGGTCGCTCGACGCGTTGGGATCGCCCCCGACGGATCTCCCGCTCCGGGAGACGGGGATCGCCTTCCGCCACGCCGACCGCGAGGACCCGGTCGCGGACGAGACCGCCGAGGCGGTGATCGGCTACGATCTCGTCGAGACCGCCGAGCTTGAGGGGATCGCGGCGTTCACCGGCCCGCAGCTGAGCTTCGAGTTCGCGGTCCCGGAGGCGGTCGAGGACGCCGTCGCCGGCCACATCACGACCACGGGCGTCCCGTGGGAGCAGCCGCGCTACGAGAACCCCGCGCTCGACGTGAGCGCCGGCAACCACCGGTCGGAGCTCGCCGCGCGGTACGACGCCATCGCCGCCGAGGAGTCGTTCGGCGACGCCGCGACGGCGGAGCTCGACGGGATCGTCGCTCGCGTCACGCGGGCGACCGAGAGCGACGACGCCCCCGACGGCGAGGGGCTGACGACGACCGACGCGGTCACCGAGTCGGTCGTCCTGATCGAGAGCGACCCGGAGGCGGTCCCGACGTTCGCCGGCGGGGTCGCGGTCGCGAACGGAGTCCCGGAGGGCGACCACCGCCTGACGGTCAACGGCGCGGGACAGGCCCCCCACAGCGAGGAGTTGACCGTCTCCGCCGACGACCCCGTGACGACCGCCGGCGTCGACGGCGAGATCCCCCTCGTCGCACGCGAGAGCGCGCGAAAAGTGGCGCTGTCGGACGCGGAGAGCGACGTCGACCTGACCCGAACGGCGATCGAGGACGACTTCGCCGGTCGGATCTACGACTCGGCGATCGACGGGAGTGACGCGGTGTACGTCCACGCGGGCGGCGCGTACACGGCCGAGGTGCGCGACACCGACGAGGAGGTCGGGGCGTACCGCGTCAATCCGGATGCGGAGACCGGTGAAACGAGCGCACCGATCCGGATCGAGCGGCCCGAGACCGGCGCGGCACCGCTCGCCGGGTTCGTGGCTGAGATCGCCGAGGAGACGCGGGCCGAGGTGGCGGCCGCGGCGGCCGGAGGCGACGAGGGCGGCTCCGGCGGTGGTCCGTCGAACGCTGTCAACGGGCTCGAACGCGCCCTCGCCGCCGCGGTCGACGCCGCGGAGCGGGCCGCGGAGCGCGCCCGGGAGGGCGACGGTGAAGGGACGAACCGCCAGTTGGAGAACGTGCTCGACCGGATCGCGCGGATCGAGGAACGGCTCGCGGCGGCGCGCGAGGGGCTCCCGCCGGGGCTCGCGAACGCGACGGGGAAGCGGATCGAGCAGGCGACGCGGCGCGTCGAGCAGGCGCAGAACGCCGAGAAGCTGTAGGCGGCGGCCGCTTTTCGCCGCACCGATCGCCGCCCACGAGTGGGTGTGCCACGCCGCACCACTGGATGGAAAGCTATACGACGCCGACCCCTCCACGAGTATATAAGCAGATGTCTCAGGAGGGTTACGACCACACCGCGGTCGAGAAACGGTGGCAGGAGGCGTGGGACGACGCCTCCGTGTATCGCACGCCGGACGAGGTGGACGACCCCACCTACGTGCTGGGGATGTACCCGTACCCGTCCGGGAAGCTCCACATGGGCCACGTCCGCAACTACACCATCACGGACGCGTACGCCCGATACCGCCGGATGCGCGGCGACGACGTGCTCCACCCGATGGGGTGGGACGCGTTCGGGCTCCCCGCCGAGAACGCCGCCAAGGAACGGGACACCAACCCTCGCGACTGGACGTTCGACTGCATCGACACGATGCGGGGGCAGATGAAGTCGATGGGGTTCGGCTACGACTGGGACCGCGAGGTCACCACCTGTACCCCCGAGTACTACCAGTGGAACCAGTGGCTGTTCCGCCGCTTCCACGAGGCGGGGCTGGTCGAGCGCCGCGACGCCGAGGTGAACTGGTGTCCCTCCTGTGAGACCGTCCTCGCCGACGAGCAGGTGGAGGGCGACGACGAGCTGTGCTGGCGGTGTGACACCCCCGTCGAGACCCGCGATCTGGACCAGTGGTTCTTGGAGATCACCGAGTACGCCGACGAGCTGATCGACGCGATCGACGACCTGGAGGGGTGGCCGGACTCGGTGCGCCAGATGCAGCGCAACTGGATCGGCCGCCAGCACGGCACGACGCTGGACTTT
Organism: Halorubrum saccharovorum DSM 1137; assembly: GCF_000337915.1. Classification (GTDB taxonomy): domain Archaea; phylum Halobacteriota; class Halobacteria; order Halobacteriales; family Haloferacaceae; genus Halorubrum; species Halorubrum saccharovorum. The sequence goes on along the minus strand of NZ_AOJE01000060.1, from coordinate 27,818 downwards.
CACGTCGAGGGGCACGGTCCCGTCGAGGCGTTCACCACCCGCGTCGACACGATCCACGGCGCGACGTTCTTCGCGCTCGCGCCCGACCACCCGATCAGCGAGGAGCTGGCCGACTCGGACGAGGACGTACGACACTTCATCGAGGAGGAGGCCGACCCCGAGGGCGACGAGCCGAACGGCGTCGCGACCGACCTCACCGCGACGAACCCGGCCACGGGCGAGGAGATTCCGGTGTTCGTCGCCGACTTCGTCCTCTCGGACGTGGGGACGGGCGCGCTGATGGCGGTGCCAGGTCACGACGACCGCGACCACGCGTTCGCCGAGAAGATGGGCGTCGACATCGAGCCGGTGATCGCCTCCGAGCCCGACGACTGGGGCGGCGAGACGGTCCCGGACGCGCCGGACGTGAGCGAGGCGGCGTTCACCGACGACGGCGTCGTCATCAACTCGGGCGAGTACAGCGGCCTCGACAGCGAGACGGCCCGCGAGCGCCTGACGGCGGACATCGAGAGCGCCGAGGCGACCACCCAGTACCGCCTGCGCGACTGGGGGATCTCCCGACAGCGCTACTGGGGGACCCCGATCCCGGTCGTCCACTGCGACGACTGCGGCTCGGTGCTGGTGCCCGAGGAGGACCTGCCGGTCGAGCTGCCGGAGTTCATCAACACGACCGGGAACCCGCTGGACGCCGCCGAGGAGTGGAAGGCGACGACCTGTCCGGAGTGCGGCGAGCCGGCGACCCGCGAGACGGACACGATGGACACGTTCGTCGACTCCTCGTGGTACTTCCTGCGCTACGTCTCGCCGGGACTGGACGACGCGCCATTCGACCTGGACCGCGCGAACGGCTGGATGCCGGTCGACCAGTACGTCGGCGGCATCGAACACGCCGTGATGCACCTGCTGTACTCGCGGTTCGTCACTAAGGTGCTGGCCGACGAGGAGGGGTTGAAGCACCGCGAGCCGTTCACGAACCTGCTGGCACAGGGGATGGTCCAGCTGGAGGGCGAGAAGATGTCCAAGTCGAAGGGGAACACGGTCTCCCCCCAGCGCATCGTCGACGAGTACGGCGCCGACACGGCCCGGCTGTTCATGATGCAGGCGGCCCAGCCCGAGCGCGACTTCGACTGGTCCGAGGAGGGCGTCAAGTCGACGCACCGCTTCCTCGCGCGGCTGACGGATCTGGTCGAAGAGTACGTCGCGGGGGAGGTCGCGCTCGCCGGAGACGGCGACGCCGAGGCCGCCGACCGCGATGAAATCGACGACTACGTCGCCGACGAGGTCGACGCCGCGGTCGCCATCGCGGGCGGGGAGTACGACGACCTGACCTTCAACGTCGCGCTCCGCGAGGCGCAGGACCTCGTGGGGACGCTCCGGAGCTACCGGGACCACGCCGACCCGCACCCGGAGACGTACGAGCGCGGGCTGGACGTCGCCGTCCGCCTGCTCGCGCCGGTCGTCCCGCACCTCGCCGAGGAGCTGTGGTCGACGCTGGACCGCGACGGGTTCGTCGTCGAGGCCGACTGGCCGACCGCGACGGTCGACCGCGAGACGGTCGAGCGCCGCCGGCGGCTGGTCGCGAACACCCGCGAGGACGTGCGCGACATCGTCGAGGTCGCCGGCATCGAGGACCCCGAGCGGATCGACGTGGTCGTCGCGCCCGACTGGAAGTTCGACGCGCTGTCGATCGCGATCGACAGCGACGCCGACAACCTCATCTCGGAGCTGATGGGGGAGAGCCACATCCGGGAACAGGGTGACGACGCCGCCTCCTACGGGCAGGACCTGCAGGCGAACCGCGAGGCGCTCCAGGAGACCCTGTCGGGCGACGAGGAGTACGACGCGCTGCGCGCGGCCTCGTGGCTGATCGAGCGGGAGTTCGACGCCCCGGTCCGCGTCGAGCGCGCCGGAGACGCCGACGAGAGCGTGGCCCGCAAGGCTGAGCCCGGTCGGCCCGCGATCGACATCGTCGAGTAGCGACTCGGGCCCCCCTTCGAAGCGGATCCGGCGGCCCGGAAGGGCTTAGTCGCCGGCGAGGTCCACTCGTGTATGGACGACCCGTACGCCCCCGCGCGCGACGCCCTCGCCGGGGACGGGCTGGCCGGCGGCGCGGCCGATTCCGACCCCGCGCTCCTCGCCGCCCGCCTCGACGAGGACGACCCGCTCGCTTCGTTCGCCGACCGGTATCGCGTGCCCGACGGCGTTCTCTACATGGACGGCAACTCGCTCGGCCCGGCCAGCGACGCCGCCCTCGCGAGCCTCGACCGCGTCGTCGACGAGTGGCGCGACCGGCTGATCGCGGGGTGGACCGACGCCGACCCGCCGTGGTTCGAGGTCGGCGAGCGGCTCGGCGACGCACTCGCGCCCCTCGTCGGCGCCGACCCGGAAGAGGTCGTCATCGGCAACTCGATTACGGTGAACATTCACACGCTCGTCGGCACGTTCCTCGACGAACTCCTCGCCGGGAACGGCCCGGAGCGAGAGGGGTTCGAGGCGGCTGACGGGACGTGGGCGCCGGGAGGCGACCCCGACACCGACCCCGCCGTCCTCGTCAACGAACTCGACTTCCCCTCCGATCACTACGCGGTCCGGGCGCAGCTCCGTCAGCGCGGGATCGATCCCGACGAGAAGCTCCGAGTCGTCGAGAGCCGCGACGGGCGGACGATCGACCCCCGGGACATCGAGGCCGCGCTGGCGGCGCACGACGATGTCGGGCTCGTCTTCATGCCCACCGCGCTGTACCGCTCCGGCCAGCTGTTCGACGTGGCGCGGATAGCCGAGGCCGCCCACGAGACCGGCGCGTACGCCGGCTTCGACGCGGCCCACACCGCGGGCGCGGTGCCCCACGAGTTCGGCGACGCGGGCGTCGACTTCGCGGTGTGGTGCACGTACAAGTACCTCAACGCCGGTCCCGGATCCATCGGCGCGCTGTTCGTCGCCGAGCGCCATCACGGGCTCACGCCCGCGCTGGCGGGGTGGTGGGGCCACGAGAAGGCGACACAGTTCGAGATGAAGATGGCGTACACCCCGGCCGACTCCGCGGGCGCGTGGCAGATCGGGACGCCGCCGCTGCTGGCGGCCGCGCCCCTGGAGGGGTCGGTCGAACTCCTGCGTGAGGCGGGGATCGAGCGCCTCCGCGAGAAGTCGCTCGCGCTCACGGACTTCCTGATCGCCCTCGTCGACGACCGGCTTCCCGATGTTTCGGTCGGAACCCCGCGCGAGCACGCGGCTCGCGGCGGTCACGTCGCCTTAGAACACCCCGACGCGGAGCGGCTGAGCGCGGCCCTCAGCGACCGCGGAGTGATCGTCGACTTCCGGCCGCCGAACGTGGTTCGAGTGTGTCCGGCTGCGCCGTACACCTCGTTCGCCGACGTGCTGGCGGTCGTCGACGAGATCGAGTCGATCCTCGAGTCGGGAGTACACGAGGAGTACGCGAAGAACGCGGGCGGCGTGACGTAGCGACCGCGGCCCGACGTGTGACGCGCGCGAATCGGCGGTGGCGCTGTCGTCGCGCGGGCGTGTCGTGAGCGGTCGTGCGTCCGACGAAAACGATGGGAATTGACGCTCACGCGACTCGCAGGGGATCCTTTCGTGCGTTGATATCCGCACTCTTATCAGCTGACTAAACGAATTAACCGGTAAGAGGGATAATGGACGGAGATACACATTCGAACAACAACGCTAACGCGTTCGGTGTGGCCGACGGGGAGGTCGATACCGTGTACGAGGCGATTTTTCGCGAGATCGACGACGCCGTTTTTCTTGTCGACGTCGAGCAGACCGGCGATGGCTACGAGTTCACGTTCCAACAGAACAACACCGCGCACCAGGATCAGACGGGATTCACCGAGGACGCGATGCGGGGTCAGACGCCGCGGGAACTCCTCGGCGACGAGCAGGGTGCCGCCGTCGCCGAGAACTACCGCCGCTGCATTGAACAGGGTGAAACGATCGAGTACGAAGAGCAACTCACGTTTCCCGGCGGCACGGGCTACTGGCAGACGAAGCTGACGCCGATCACCGAAGAGGGAACGATAACGCGGATCGTCGGGGTCGCCCGAGACATCACGGAGCAAAAGGAACAGGAGCGCGCACACCAGCGCACGTACCGCCGGTTCCAGACCGTGTTGGAGACGATGTCGGCGGCAGTGTTTCTCAAAGACGCCGACGGTCGGTATCTCCTGATGAACCAAGCGTGCCGCGATCTGTTCGACGTAGAAGAGGACCCCGTCGGGATGACCGACGAAGACCTCTTCCCGGAGGAGATCGCGGAACAGGCCCGGTCGGACGACTCACAAGTCCTCCAGAGCGGAGAGCAGATCGAACTTGAGGAGACGATCCCGACTCCCGCGGGGGAAAGCGTCCGCCTCACTCGAAAGTCACCCGTGTACGACGATGAGGGATCGATCGTGGCCGTCTGTGGCGTCTCGACGAATATCACCGAGCAGAAAGAGGGAGAACGAGCGCTTCAGCAGCTCAAAGACCGTCTCGAACTCGCGGTCGAAGGCGCCCAACTCGGCATCTGGGACTGGGACATGACCACCGACGAGGTGGAGTTCAACGAGCAGTGGGCCCGGATGCTCGGACACGAACCAGACGAGATCGAACCGCACCTCGAGGAGTGGGAGCGTCGCGTCCACCCCGACGACCTCGGGCCGGTCGAAGGTGCACTGTCGGAGCACATCGATGGGGAATCGACGTACTACGACACGGAGCACCGGATGCGTACCGCGACAGGCGAGTGGAAGTGGATCCGCGACATCGGGAAAGTCGTCGAGCGCGACGCTGACGGGGAGCCGGTGCGGGCGGTCGGCATCCACCTCGACATCGACGATCGAAAGCGACGAGAAGAGGAGTTGGAGCGCACTCGAGAGCTCATTGAGCGGACCCAAGAGAGCGCGTCGATCGGGTGGTGGGAGGTCGATCTGATCGACGAGTCGCTCACGTGGAGCGACGAGGTGTATCGCATCCACGGGGTGCCGGTTGACGAGTCGGTCGATCTGGAGGAGGCCGTGGATTTCTACCATCCGGACGACCGAGAGGCGATCCAGACCGCGTTCGACCGACTAACCGAGGAAGGCGAGCCGTACGACCTCGAACTGCGGATCGTCACGGCGTCCGGGCAGACCCGGTGGGTCAGAGCGATCGGCGATCCGCAGTTCGACGACGCGGGGGATGTCGTCGGTGCGTTAGGGCTGTTCCAAGACATCACGGAGCGGAAGGAGTACGAGATCGCCCTTGAGGCGACCCGCGAGGAGCTTCGGAAGATTATCGACCTCGTGCCGGACCTGGTGTTCGTGAAGAACCGCGGGGGCGAGTACCTCTTGGCCAACGAGGCGACCGCGGAGGCGTACGGGAAGACGCCCGAGGAGGTCGAGGGGCACTCTGAGGCCGAAATCATCCCCGACGCCGAGGATTCGAGCGAGTTCCGACAGGACGACTTGGAGGTGATCGAGTCGGGCGAACCGAAGGCGATCGGTGAGGAAACGTTGACGACGGCAGCCGGCAAAACGCGCATCCTGCAGACGGTGAAAATTCCCTACAAGGTGCCGGAAACGGGGGAAGACGCCGTTCTGGGATACGCCCGCGACGTGACCGAGCTCAAGGAGTACGAGCGGACGCTCGAGCAGCAGCGGGACAGCCTCACCTTACTCAACCAAGTCGTTCGCCACGACATCCGGAACCAGCTGATGGTCGTGGAGTCGTACACCGAACTGCTCGAAGACTCGCTCCCCGACGATCAGAGCCGAACGTACGCGCGGACGGTCATCGAGGCGGCGAAGCAGGCGGCCGAGATCACGGAGACCGCCAAAGACGTCACCGATGTACTGCTACAGGTCGGCGCGGACCGGACCCCGATGAGCCTCCGCGACGAACTCTCCGAGCAGATTGAGAGGATTCGCTCGGATCAGGACCGGGCGACGGTCTCCGTCGACGGGGCGATCCCCGACGTGAGGGTGTTGGCGGACGATATGTTGGAGTCGGTGTTCCGGAACCTGCTGACGAACGCGGTCGTCCACAACAACAATGACGTGGCCGAAATCGCGGTTTCGACGCGAGTTACAGACGATTCTGTGCGCGTGTCGATCGCCGACAACGGACCCGGTATCGCGGATAAACATAAAGAACAGATCTTCAAAGAAGGCGAGAAGGGCCTCGAGAGCGGTGGGACGGGTATCGGGCTCTACCTCGTCAAGACGCTCGTCGGCAAGTACGGCGGGGACGTGTGGGTCGAAGACAACGAGCCGACGGGTAGCGTGTTCGTCGTCGAACTACCGATCGTCGACTGAGCGGACAGCTACCTGGCGTCGACCGAACGGGGCCGGCCTATCGCGGACGCAAGCGGCCTCAACCGCTCGTCCGGATCTCGCACAGCGACGGGCTTAATCGGTCGAGCGCCCAACGTTCGACGATCACGTAATGTCGGAACCGTCGGGCATGGACGCGTTCGCCCACCTCGGGAGCGAGGTTCGGGAGGCGCTCTCCGAACAGGGCTTCTCGACCCCCACCGAGCCCCAACGCGAGGCGATCCCGCCGCTCGCCGAGGGGAAGAACGCGCTCGTGCTCGCGCCAACGGGCACCGGGAAGACGGAGACCGCGATGCTCCCCGTCTTCGACGCCATCGTCGAGGCCCGCGACGCCCCCGGCGACCAGCCCCGCGAGGGGATCTCCGCCCTCTACATCACCCCGCTGCGCGCGCTCAACCGCGACATGATGGACCGGCTGGAGTGGTGGGGCGACCGGCTCGGCGTCGAGGTCGCGGTGCGCCACGGCGACACCACGCAGTACGAGCGGTCGAAGCAAGCCGACGACCCGCCCGACGTGCTCATCACGACCCCGGAGAGCCTGCAGGCGATCCTGACCGGATCGAAGATGCGACTCGCCCTCGAAGACGTCGCGCACGTCGTGATCGACGAGGTCCACGAGCTCGCCTCGGCGAAGCGCGGCGCCCAACTGACGGTCGGGCTCGAACGCCTCCGTCGGGTGGCGGGGCCCTTCCAGCGGGTCGGGCTCTCCGCGACCGTGGGAACCCCCGAGGAGGTCGGGCGGTTCCTCGTCGGTTCGGGGAAACGCGACCCGGATCGCGAGGGCGACCGCGCGTTCGAGATCGTCGAGGTCGCGGCCGGGACCCGGACCGACGTGCGGGTGCTCGACCCGCCGATTACGGACCGCGACGCGACCCTCGCCGGGGAACTGGCGGTCGACGAGACGACCGCGAGCCACGTCCGGACGATCCGGGAGATCGTCGCCGACCACGAGTCGACGCTGATCTTCGTCAACACGCGGCAAACCGCGGAGGCGCTCGGCTCGCGGTTCAAGGCGCTCGCAGAGCGGGAGCGCGAGGCGACCGAGCGCGACGGGGGAGACGACGCGGACGGCGACGGTGAGGACGCCGACGACCCGACCGAGATCGAGGTCCACCACGGCTCGCTCTCGAAGGACGTGCGGATCGACGTGGAGGACCGGTTCAAGTCGGGCGATCTGGACGGGCTCGTCTGCACCTCCTCGATGGAACTGGGGATCGACGTGGGGCGCGTCGATCACGTGGTGCAGTACGGGAGCCCGCGCGAGGTCGCCCGCCTGCTCCAGCGCGTCGGGCGCGCGGGGCACCGCCGGGATCTCGTGTCGGAGGGGACCGTCGTGACGCAGGGCGGCGACGACACGCTCGAAGCGCTGGCGATCGCGCGCCGCGCCGGCGACGAGCTCGTCGAGCCGGCCGCGATCCACCACGGCAGCCTCGACACCGTCGCCAACCAGGTCGTCGGGATCGTGATGGACGAGGGCGACGTGCACGCCCGCGAGGCGTACGAGACCGTCACGAGCGCGTACCCGTTCGCCGACCTCTCGGAGCCGCAGTTCCAGGAGGTCGTCCGCGAACTGGACGGCAACCGCCTGCTGTGGCTCGACGAGGAGTCGGACACCCTCGAGAAGTCGGGCGGAACGTGGCAGTACTTCTACGCGAACCTCTCGATGATCCCCGACGAGTCCACCTACGAGGTGTACGATATGTCCTCGCGGCGGGGGATCGGCACCTTAGACGAGCGGTTCGTCGTCAACTTCGCCGGGCCGGGCGAGACGTTCATCCAGCGCGGCGAGATGTGGCGCATCACCGAGGTCGACGAGGAGGAGGAGCGCGTGAACGTCACGCCGATCGCCGACCCCGCGGGCGAGGTGCCCTCGTGGATCGGCCAGGAGATCCCGGTCCCGAAGCCCGTGGCCGAGGAGGTCGGCCGGATCCGGGGCGAGGTCGGGGAGGCGCTCATGGCGGGCTCGACCCCCGAGGCGGTCGCGGGCGACCTCGCGGAGCGCTACCCCGCCGACGAGGCGACGATCGCGAGCGCCCTGAAACCCGTCGTCGACCACGTCGACGCCGACCATCCGGTTCCCACCGACCGCCGGGTCGTGATCGAGGGGAGCGCGCGCACCGTCGCGGTCAACGCCGCCTTCGGCCACGAGGTGAACGAGACGCTCGCGCGCCTGCTCGCCGCGCTCGTCGGTCAGCGCGCGGGCTCGTCGATCGGGATGGACGTGGACCCGTACCGGATCGAGTTCGAGGTCCCCCACGGCGTCGACCCCGGCACCTTCCGCGAAGTGTTGGAGACGACCGACCCCGACCGGCTGGAGGCGTACCTCGAACTCGCCTTAAAGAAGTCGGACGCGCTCAAGTTCACGCTCGCGCAGGTCGCCGCGAAGTTCGGCTCGGTCAAGCGCTACCGCGAGGGGCGCGGGCGGTTCGGCGGCGACCGCCTGCTCGCGGCGTTAGAGGGCACCCCGGTCTACGACGAGGCGCTCCGCGAGGTGTTCCACGCCGACCTCGCGGTCGGGGAGACCGCCGAGGTGCTGGAGGGGATGCAGGACGGGTCGCTCGCCGCCGAGATCGCGCGCGAGCGCACGCCGCTGGGGACCGCCGGACGGTCCTCCGGCACGGAGTTCCTCGTCCCCGACAACGCCGACGCCGACGTGATCGAGACGATCCGCGAGCGGATCCGGAACGATCGGGTGATCCTCTTCTGTCTCCACTGCGCCGACTGGAAGCGGACGACGAAGGTCCGGCGCGTCCCCGACCAGCCGGAGTGTCCCGAGTGCGGATCGACGCGGGTCGCCGCGCTGAACCCGTGGGACGACGAGACGATCGCGGCGGTCCGCGCGTCGGAGAAGGACGAGGAGCAGGAGCGCCGCACGGAGCGCGCCCATCGGGCGGCGAGCCTCGTCCAGACACACGGGAAACGGGCCGTGATCGCGCTGGCGGCGCGGGGGGTGGGGCCGCACAACGCCGCGCGGATCATCAACAAGCTCCGTGAGGACGAAGACGAGTTCTACCGCGACGTACTCCGCCAGGAGCGCGAGTACGCGCGGACGCAGTCGTTCTGGGACTAGATCGGGACTCGGACGATTCGGTTGGACGTTTATAAGTAACCGTCGATCGACGGAGAACACTCTCAAAGCCCCAGCCGCTCGCTTATAAGCGGGTGACTGTCGATCGACGGAGAACACTCTCAAAGCCCCAGCCNGATCGACGGAGAACACTCTCAAAGCCCCAGCCGCTCGCTTATAAGCGGGTGACTGTCGATCGACGGAGAACACTCTCAAAGCCCCAGCCCGCCCTGCACAGCACGGCAGCCTCACACCTCCCCAGCCTCGCCGCGGCCGCCACTGGCGGCCGCGGGCTCCCTCGCGCGTGCTCCTCGCGCCCGCTGGGCGCTCGGAGGCACGCGCCACCGCACATTCTTTATAAGTAGCCGTCAGCGTCGTCCGCCCGATTCGCCCGCTACTCGTCCGGGTACTTCGGCTCGCGGCGCTCGGCGCGCTCGGTCGCGCGCTCGATGACCTCCCGGACCGTGTCGGGGCCGTCGCTCGCGCGGTACACGTCGCCGTGGCCGGGATACATCCCGGAGATCGTGTCAGGAAGGCGGTCGAGGATCGCGTGCAGGCTCTCGATCAGTTCCTCGCGCGACTGGCCCGCCATGTCGGTGCGACCGAACGAGCCGTCGTCGAACGCGCCGTCGTTGTAAACGACCACGTCGCCGGAGTAGAGCCGCTCGTCGCCCACCAAGGCGACGTGGTCAGCGGCGTGTCCGGGCGTCTCGACGACCTCACAAGGCTCGTCGCCGACGAGGACCTCGTCGCCGTCGACGATCGCCACGTCGCGTCTGGGGTGGGCGGCGTTGGCGTACAGCGTCGCGTCGAAGCGGTCGAGCACCGCGTCGAGCTCGCCGACGTGGTCGTGATGCTGGTGGGTCAACACGACCCGGTCGAGCCCGTCGACGCCCGCCTCGTCGAGCGCGTCGGCGATCACGTCGTCGACGCCCGGCATCGTGCCGGCGTCCACGAGCGTCGGCGCCTCGCCGGGCACGAGGTACGCGTTACAGGTGAACTCCTCCGCGTCCGCGGTGACGGTGATCGGCTCCATACGCGCACGAGGGGCGCCGAATGGGTAAAAGCGTCAGTCCCGATCCGGAAACTGGCCTGCGGAGCCCCTCTTCGCCCCCAAAGCGCCCGGGGATTTATCCGTCACGGCGTGTTAGTTGTACTCACATATGGGCTTCGGAAGCTACGACGAATCCGAACAGGAGAACCAAGACCTGGATGCGGATTTCGACGACGATGACGGAGTCCGAGCCGCGGAAGAGGTACACGAGGGCTCCGTCGACTACGAGCCCGGCGCGTCGAACGACGAGCTGCTCGACCGGCTCCAGGAGATCAAGTCCGAGGAGACGTAATCGGGTGACCCCGCCGAGCCGGACGCTCGGTGTCGCGTTCTCAGACGGCGACCGAACCAGCCGCCTAGCCGGGGCCGTCGTCAGAGACGACGGGACCCTCGACGGGCTGGGGTTCGAAACCTGTACCGTCGGCGGGACCGACGCGACCGACGCCGTCATCGCGCTCTTCGACCGGCTCGGCCGCGAGGACGTGCGCCACGTCGCCGTCGCGGGGGTCGCGCCCGCGTGGTTCAATCTCCTCGACCTGTGGCGGATACACCGCGCCGTCGACCGACCGACGTACGCCGTGAGCTACGAGGAGGGCCCCGGGCTCGAACCGGCGCTCCGCGAGGCGTTCGACGGCGACGCGCTCGCGCGACGGCTCGACACCTACCGGTCCCTCCCGTCCCGAGTTCGAGTGGAACGCGATGCGTCTGGTGGGAGCGCGAGCGAGCCCACTGAACCCCTGTTCGTCCGTGCGGTCGGAATCGGCGCGGACGAGGCCGCCAGCGCGGTCCGCGGGCTGGTCCGCGAGGGGTTCCGCCGGCCGGAGCCGCTCCGGATCGCCGCGATCGCGGCGAGCGCTCACCGGGAGGCGACGACGGAGGGGTAGCCGCGACCTCGTCCGGCGTCGTCGATCGCGATGGCCCGCCCGCGTCGGATATATGTCGCTTCGCCGAGAGCCACCGCTATGACCGACGACATCGCTGTGACGTTTCGCGACCGCGAGCGGCTCGCACGGACGCGGGCGCACGAGGTGGCCATCGACTGCCTCGCGGCCGGGATCGAGGCCGCGCTCCCGGAACGCCTGATCCGCGACAGCGTCTCGGTTCGGAACGGAACGCTCCGGATCGAGGGCGTCGGCGGCGCGGTCGGCGAGTACGACCTCGACGCGTACGACCGGGTCGTCCTCCTCGGCGCGGGGAAGGCGACCGCTGGCGCGGCGGAGGGGGTCGCCGGCGTTCTCGGCCAGAACGACCGGGGGATCGACGAGGGGGTCGTCGTCACGGACGATCCGGCCGACGGCTCGTCCGGAGACCCGACAGGTCCCCCGTCTACGGCCGCGATCGACGTGCTCCCGGGCGACCATCCCCTGCCGAGCGATCGGGGCGTCGAGAGCGCCCGGCGGGTCCTCGACGCGGCCGAGCGCGCCGGCCCCGACGACCTCGTTCTCGCGGTCATCACCGGCGGCGGGAGCGCGCTTTTGGCTGCCCCCGCGGGCCCGCTCTCGGTCGACGACCTCCGCGCGCTCACGTCGGAGCTGCTCGCGTCGGGCGCGTCGATCGACGAGATCAACGCGGTTCGAAAGCACTGCTCGGCGGTGAAGGGCGGGGGGTTAGCCCGCGCGGCCGCCCCCGCGACGGCCGTCACGCTCGCGGTCAGCGACGTGATCGGCGACTCGCTCGACACGATCGCGAGCGGCCCCACCGTCCCCGACCCCTCAACGTACGCGGACGCGCTGGCGGTCCTCGACCGGTACGACATCGACGTTCCGGCTGCGGTGCGCGAGCGCCTTCGCGCAGGTTCCGAGGGGAAGCTGCCAGAGACCCCGACCGCGGGCGATCCGGCGTTCGACCGGAGCGCGGCGTTCGTCGTCGCCAACGGGCGGACCGCGCTGGACGCGGCCGCGAGCGCCGCGGCGGATCGGGGGTACGAACCGCTGGTGCTCTCCGCGAGCGTCCGTGGCGAGGCGCGCGAGGCCGGGGCGACCCACGCCGCGATCGCCGAGGAGTGCGCCGCCCGCGGGTCGCCGGTCGAGCCGCCGGCCGTGCTGCTCTCGGGCGGCGAGACGACCGTGACCGTCGGAGACGCGAAAGATCCGGGGACTGGCGGCCCGAACGCGGAGTTCGTCGCGAGCGCGGGACTTTCGCTCGCGGAGGGGCCGCTGGGGGACGGGTCAGCGACCGAGGACGGGGGCGACCCCCGAGTCGTCGTCGCGAGCGTCGACACGGACGGGCTCGACGGGCCGACCGACGCCGCCGGAGCCATCGGGGACGCGACGACGCTCGACCCCGACGACGCCCGCGACGCCCTCGACCGGCACGACGCGTACCCGCTCCTCGACGACGCGGGCTCGCTCCTGCGGACCGGGGCGACCGGGACGAACGTCAACGACCTGCGGGCGATCGTGGTGGAAAAGCGGGACTGAATGGTGGAGTACGCTGATTGCTTATAACAAGACGCGGTGGCGCGCGCCTCCGAGCGGCCGCCGAAGGCGGTCGCGAGGAGCGCGTGCGAGGGAGTCGGGCGTCCGGAGCAACGCGGAGGACGCCCGACGAGGCTGGGGAGGCGTGAGGTGCGGTTGCGGTGCGGTCGGGGTGGGACTCAAAGGGGCAGTCGCGAGGACGAAGCACGACGACGCAAGCACCGCAGGAACGAGCGGAGCGAGTGACGAGGAGCGCAGCGAGGCGCGCGAGTCCTCGCGGCTGGGGCTTTGGAAGTGTTCACCGCGGAATCACCGATCACGTACGGCCGAGCGGCTGGGGCTTTGGAAGTGTTCACCGCGGAATCACCGATCACGTACGGCCGAGCGGCTGGGGCTTTGGAAGTGTTCACCGNCGGCCGAGCGGCTGGGGCTTTGGAAGTGTTCACCGCGGAATCACCGATCACGTACGGCCGAGCGGCTGGGGCTTTGGAAGTGTTCACCGTCGATCTGCCGTCAGCGACCGCTTATGAATACCTGACCCCGCCCATGCGATCGAGACTCCATCAAAGCGAAACGTCGTCGGAAGGCGGACGGACTTATGTCGACCCCGGCCGCACCTCGATCCATGACCGAGAACGGGGACGCGCCCGACGGGGACGCGCTCGACGAGGCCGCGCTCGACGAGGACCTCCGAGTGCCGTCCTGCGAGCGCTGTCCGGCGCTCGTCGAGTCGCGGAGCCGGATCGTCGACGGCGTCGGGCCGGCCGACGCCGACCTGCTGTTCGTCGGCGAGGGACCGGGCGCACAGGAGGACGAGGAGGGCGAGCCCTTCGTGGGGCGCTCGGGCGACGTGCTCGACGACGCGCTCCGCGACGCCGGGCTCGCGCGGGCGGACGTGCGGATCACCAACTGCGTGCGGTGCCGCCCGCCGGACAACCGGGACCCGACGACCGAGGAGCTGGCGAACTGCCGGGGGCACCTCGATAGCGAGATCGACCGTCTCGATCCCGAACTGATCGTGACGCTCGGGAAGGTGCCGAGCGAACACCTCCTCGACCGGTCGGTGGCGATCACCTCGGAGTCGGGAACGGTCGTCGACGCGCGTATCGCGGGGGCGTCTCGGCGCGTGCTGCTCTCCGTCCACCCGGCGGCGACGCTGTACGATCGGAGCCAGCGCGACGGGTTCTTCGAGACCATCGCGCGAGCGGGCGAGCTGAGCGGGACCGCCGGCGCTGAGTCGGGGGGGCAGTCGCGACTCGGAGAGTTCTGAAACGAACGGCGGGCGATCGACGGACTGTCACAAGGGAAACCGACTTTTCCGTCCCCCTCCGAGGGGACGTATGAGCACCTTCGAGCCGCCCGCGGAGACGCTGGCGGACGTGGTTCTGGTCGACTACGGCCTCGGGAACCTCCGGTCGGCGACCCGCGGGTTGGAGCGCGCCGGCGCGTCGGTCGAGATCACCGACGACCCCGAGGCGTTCGCGGCCGCCGACGGCGTCGTCCTCCCCGGCGTCGGCGCGTTCCGCGAGGGGATGGAGAACGCCGGCCCCCTGCGCGAGGCGCTGACGGACCACGCCGACGCCGGCCGTCCTCTCTTCGGGATCTGTCTCGGGATGCAGATGCTCCTGACTTCCAGCGAGGAGGCCGACCACGAGGGGGAAGGCGAGGTGACCGGTCTCGATCTCATCCCCGGTACCAACGTCCGGTTCGACGTGGACCGGAAGGTACCGCACATGGGCTGGAACGAGCTCGACGTCGCTCGCGACCACCCGCTGGTCGAGGGGGTCGACGGGGAGTACGCCTACTTCGTCCACTCCTACTACGCGGCGCCCGACGACCAGGACGCGGTCGTCGCCACCGCGGACTACGGCGTCGACTTCCCGGCCGTCGTCGCCAACGAGGCGGGCAACGTGTTCGGCACGCAGTTCCACCCGGAGAAGAGCGGGGAGACGGGACTGCAGATCCTCCGGAACTTCGTCGAGTACTGCGCGGAGCGGTAGGCCCCGAGTCAGGAATCGAACGGGCTCACAGCCCGTCGTACGGGCCGGGCTTCGCGGCGGTGAGCCGGTCGATCTGCTCGTCGGACAGGTCGATCGCGGCGGCCGCGAGATTCTCCGCGAGCTGGTCGGTCGTGCGCGCGCCGACGATGGGCGCGGTGACGCCGTCGCGGCCGGCGAGCCACGCGAGCGCGGTCTGCGCGGGCGTGGCGTCGACCTCGTCGGCGACGGCGTCGAGCTCGTCGTGCACGTCGAAGTTCTCCTCGGTGAGGTACGCCTCCTGGAAGCGGCTCGATTCGGCGGCCTTCGACTCCTCCGGGAGGTCCTCGTCCCGGTCGTACTTCCCGGTCAGGAAGCCCTGTCCGAGCGGGCTCCACGGGGAGACGGCGAGGTCGCGCTGGCGCGCGAACTCCAGGTAATCCCCCTCGACCTCGCGGTCGACGAGGTTGTAGCGCGGCTGAAGCACTGTGAACGGCTCCCAGCCCTCGTTACGGGCGATCTCGTTGGCGCGGGCGACCTTCCAGGCGTTCGGGCGGAGCGTGGAGGCGCCGAGGTAGTGGACCTTGCCGGACTCGACGAGCCCGTTCAGGGTCTTCATCAGCTCGCGAGCCGGCGTCTCGTCGTCCCAGCGGTGGATGTAGAGGATGTCGACGTAGTCGGTGTCGAGCCGATCGAGGAGGGCGTCGACGCGGTGGCGGACGTTCTTGCGGTTCGTGCCGCGGCTGTTCGGGTCGCCGTCGCGGATCTGCCAGTACACCTTCGACGCGATCGTGTAGCGCTCGCGGTCGCGCTCGTCGAGCCAGTCGCCGATCCAGCGCTCGCAGTCGCCGCCGCCGTACACGTCCGCGGTGTCGATGTAGCGCCCGCCGGCGGCCTCGTACCCGTCGAGCAGCTCGCGGGCGCGGGCCTCGTCGATCTCCACGTTGCCCGCCTCGGTCACGCGGCCGAACCGCCACGTGCCGAGCTGGAGCTCGCTCGTTCGGAGTCCGGTCCGGCCGAGCGGGACCGTGTCGAGGTCGATCTCGTCGAGTTCGGGAGTCATCTGATCGATCGCTTGTGCGCGTCGCCGCAAAAACCTACAGCAAGCGGATGAGGCGTGCGAACTCGTGTCGAGGATCCGGGCGACCTACCACGGCTCGTTCTTCAGCCCGAGCGCGTAGGCGCCGACATTCGTGACGACGTGGAGGACCGGCGTCATCACGAGCACGACGACGAGGACGGACGGGGTGAACACCGCGAGCGCCCAGTCGGTGTCGACGACGAAGACGGCCGCGAGCGCGACGACGACGAAGTCGAGCTGGTCGAGCACGGGGAACGCCGCCCCGCGCTCCCTGCCCGACCGACGCTTGAGGAAGGAGGCGCCGATGTCGCCGCACATCGCGCCGAACGCGAGCGCGAACGCCGCCGGGAGCGCGAACGTCGGGAGATCGACGCCGATCGCGGCGCTTGCGGGGGCGGCGACGGCGTTGAGCGCGAGCGCGAGGACGACACCGGTCAGGGTACCGACCGCGGTGCCGCGCCACGTCTTCCCGTCGCCGAGCAGGCGGGCGCCGCGCCACTCGCGACCGCCGTCGATGGGGCGGCCGCCGCCCGCGAGCACCGCGGCGTTGTTCGGCACGTAGGCGGGCAACATCGCCCAGAACGCGGTCGCGACGAGCGGACCGATCATACCCGACCGTCGGCCGTCCGGGGTATATAAATCCCGGATCCGAATGCGATCGGCGGCCGACAGACCGGCCAGCGGTCGGCAGTCGAAAGCCGCCCGCACTGCCGCCCCGGTCGACAACAATGAAGTCGCTACCGCCCCGAGAAACGGTATGATCCCTCCGATCGCGCGGCGGTTCGTCGCGGGCGAGAGCGTCCCGGAAGCCTTGGAGCACGCCCGAGCGCGCAACGAGGACGGCGTCGCCGTCATTCTGAACCTGCTCGGCGAGCACTACGACGATCCCGCCGACGCCCGCGCCGACACCGATGCGTACCTCGCGCTCCTGGAGGACATCGCCGACAGCGGGCTCGACGCCTGCATCTCGGTGAAGCCCTCCCAGATCGGCCTCGACGTGTCCGACGATCTGTTCGAGGAGCACTACCGCGAGATCGTCGCCCGCGCCCACGAGCTGGACGCGTTCGTCTGGTGTGACATGGAGGACGCCGACACCACCGACGCGACCCTCGACGCCTTCGAGTCGATCGCCGCGGAGTACCCGTGGAGCGTCGGCCAGTGCGTCCAGTCGAACCTCAAGCGCACCCGCGAGGACCTCGATCGCCTCGGTGACGTGCCCGGAAAGCTCCGGCTCGTGAAGGGCGCGTACGACGAGCCGAAGTCGATCGCGTACACGGAGAAGTCGCGGGTTAACGAGGCGTACCGCGATGACCTCCGGTTCCTGTTCGAGCGCCGCGACCGGGGGATCGCGGTCGGCAGCCACGACCCCGGGATGATCGCGCTCGCCGACCGGCTCGCCCGGGAGCACGGGACCGACTACGAGGTCCAGATGCTGATGGGCGTCCGCGACGCGGCCCAGCGAGACCTCGCCGCGCAGGGGGTTGACGTGGCCCAGTACGCGCCGTACGGGACCAAGTGGCTCTCGTACTTCTACCGGCGGGTCCGCGAGCGCAGACAGAACCTGACGTTCGCGCTGCGGGCGGTCGTAGGGCGATGACGGGCGGCCACGCTCCGGCGAGCGTCCGCTGGGACCGCTCGGCACGTAGAAGCCCCTTTAAGGATTGCCGACAGATACGGACTCGATAGATGTCCACGTGGAAACGCGACTTCGCCAGCGGCCTCATCGTGCTGGCCCCCCTGTTGGTGCTGCTTCTCGTCCTCCAGTGGATCTACCAGTACATCGCGTCGATCCCGCTGATCGAGGAGCTTCAGCCGGCGATCATCCCCACGCCGCTGGAGCCGGTCTCCCGAGTGATCATCGCGCTGGCGGTGTTCGCGACGGGCGTCCTCGCGGTCGGCTACTTCATGCGGACGACGCTCGGCCGGCTGGCGGAGTCGACCGTGGACGGCGCGATAAACCGGATCCCGGCGCTGCGAGTGGTGTACAACGCCTCGAAGCTCGCGATCGAGACGGCGGTCTCGGGGACCGACGAGCTACAGAGCCCGGTGTACATCGAGACGTGGCCGGGGATCCGCATGACCGCGTTCCGCACCGGGAAGAAGACCCGCGACGGGAAGATCGTCCTGTTCATGCCGACCGCCCCGAACATCACCACCGGCTTCGTCATCGAGGTCGAACCGGAGAAGATCGAGGAGACCGGCGAGACCGTCGAGGAGGGGATGACCCGCGTCCTCTCGGCCGGCTTCGCCGAGTCCGCGCATCAGGTCCCCGTCGAGGAGGAGAGCGCGCCCGAGGGAGCCACCGGACGCCCCGGCGGCGTCGGCGGGGTCCGCACCGACGGAACGCCCGGGGAGTCCGAGCGTCGGTCGACAGACGGGGGTAGCGACGGTGCGGGCGGCGGGGACTGATCCGGGACGGAACCGATCGGCGGCGAGTGAAAGCCCACGGCGAGAGCCGGCCTACAGGTACGTGAACCAGTCGTCGTGGGCGTCGGTCCGGCGCTCCACCAGATCGAAGAAGGCGCTCTGCAGCTCCTCGGTGACCGGGCCGCGGGTGCCCGCGCCGATCTCGGTGTCGTCGACCGACCGGATCGGGGTCACCTCGGCGGCGGAGCCGGTGAAGAACAGCTCGTCGGCGGTGTACAGCTGTCCACGGGAGATGACGGCCTCGTCGTGGACGGCGTAGCCGCGCTCCTCCGCCAGTTCGATGACGGTGTCGCGGGTGATCCCCTCCAAGATCGACTGCGCGGGACCGGTGGTGTAGATCTCGCCGTCGTTGACCACGAAGATGTTCTCGCCCGGACCCTCGGCGACGTTGCCCTCCTTGTTCAGGACGATGGCCTCGACGCTGTCTCTTATACACATCTCTGATGGCGNGATCCCCTCCAAGATCGACTGCGCGGGACCGGTGGTGTAGATCTCGCCGTCGTTGACCACGAAGATGTTCTCGCCCGGACCCTCGGCGACGTTGCCCTCCTTGTTCAGGACGATGGCCTCGACGTAGCCGTTTCGGCGGGCCTCCTCGCCCGCGAGCATGGAGTTGACGTACAGGCCGGTGGTCTTGACGTTCGTCGGCACCTGCGAGGAGGCGTGCTTCCGCCACGAGGAGACCATCACGTCGACGCCGTCCGTGAGCGCCTCCTCGCCGAGGTACGCGCCCCACGGCCACGCGGCGAGGACGAGGTCGGTCGGGCAGTCCTTCGGCGAGACGCCGAGCGAGTCGTAGCCGTAGTAGGCGATCGGCCGGATGTAACAGGACTCGAGGTCCTGCCGGTCGAGCAGTTCGAGGGTGGCCTCGGTGATCTCCTCGCGGGAGTGCTCGATGTCGAGGTCGTACATCTTCGCGGAGTCGAACAGCCGGTCGAGATGTTCGTCCCACCGGAAGATCGCCGGTCCCCGCTCGGTGTCGTAACAGCGGACGCCCTCGAACACGCCGCTCCCGTAGTGGAGCGCGTGGGTCAGAACGTGAGTGGTCGCGTCTTCCCAGTCGAGGAACTCACCGTTCTTCCAGATCGTGTCGACGTCCATCTCGTCGAATCCCATACCCGGAGGTTGCGGTCGGCGGGCTTAAATCTGTGACATGCGGAGAACGCGGCGGTCTACGCGATCGACGCCAACGACGCTCCGGCCCCTCGGCCCCACGCGGCCGACAACTCCGCTCGGAGGTGCGCCACCGCACGGCGCGACGGCCGGTTATTCGAGCGCCTCGACGAGCGCGGCCCCCTCGACGTAAGGGATCCCGCGCCGGTGAGCGTACGCCTCGGCGTCCGCGGGCGCCAGCGCAGCGCCCGTCTCGTCGTCGAGCATCTCGCAGACCACGGCGGCGGGGGCGGCGTCGACCGCCTCGGCCATCGCGAGCCCGAGCTCCGTGTGGCCGGTCCGGCCGCGCAGACCGTCGCGGGCGCCCCGGAGCACGTGGACGTGACCGGGCGCGCGGAACTCCGCGGCGAAGTCCTCGGGACCGTACGCGTCCGGGTCCGCGTCGGCCGCGGCGGCCGCGTTCGCGAGCTCGACGATCGTCAGGGCGCGGTCCTCGTCGGTGATCCCGGTGAACGTCTCGCGGTGGTTCACGGGGAGGGAGAACGAGGAGCGGTCGTCGTACTCGGGGTCGTCGTCGACAGCGGGGTGGTCGAGCGCGTCCGCGAGGAACGGGAGGTCGAACGCGTCGCCGACGGCGTCGCTCACGGCCACGCAGATCAGCCCGCCCGCGTCGTTGCGCATGTGGGCGACCGCCGCCTCGTCGACGGCGCCGGCCGGATAAATAATGTCCGTCTCCCCCTCGCGGTCCGCGAAGTCGTGGACGCAGACCGGGTCGCCCGCGCGGAACGCGTCGAGCGCGCGCCGGACGGAGTCGGCGTCGGAGCCGGGACCCGCGTCGGCGTCCGCGGGCGCGACCTCCGCGTCGGCGTCGACGTCGGCGCGCATCAGGCGACCTCCGTCTCGACGGGGCCCGCCCCGCTCTCTTCCGACTCCGACTCTGACTCCGCCTCGTCCTCGGGCGCGTCCGCCCGGCTCGTCGCGGCCACGCGGACCTCGACCGCGTCGCCGTCGTCGAGGTCGAGCGCGTCGCGGAGCCGCTCGGGGGCGATCAGCTCGAGCTGGTCGTCGTCGTGGTGGGTCCGGTCCGGGACGATCGCGTGGACCTCCTCGTAGCGCTCGTCGCCGGCGACGAGCGTGACGCCGTAGCACGAGGCCGCGCCGTAGGTGCGGTCCTCGCCCTCCCACGCGTCGATCGGGACCGCGTCGATGCCGGCCATCTCGCCGCGCCGGCGGACGCTCTCCGCGGAGAGATCGACGTTGAGCGTGCCCGGGAACGGCTCGTAGCCCAGCCGCGACCGGAACTGCTCGGCGTAGCCGGACAGGGTGATGTAGTGGCGCCCCTCGCCCATCCCCCCGGTGACCGCGCCGCGGAGCACGAGCTCCACGTCGGTCTCGAACAGCCGGCGGTAGTCGGCGTACTCGGCGCGGAGGGCCGCCTCGCCTGCGTCGGTGACGCGCACCCACTGGCCGTCGCCGACCACGTCGCGTTCGACGTACCCCGCGGACTCGAGGGTCTGGAGCCGCCGAGAGGCGGTCTGCGTCGAGGCGTCGAGCCGGTCGCCGAGGGCCGCACACGACACCTTCGTCTCGCTCAGGCCGCCGACGAGCCCGACGTGTTTCAGGGCCGCGATCGCGGCCGGGTCGGGGTCCGCCGTCGACGTCGCTTCTGCCATGTCCGGATCTGGGTCGTCCGCACGCAAAAGAGTAACGGAAGTGAGATGCGTCCCAGAAACGTTAATCGGGTTGGGAGTGGGAACCGGCGATCGGTCGCCCTCGAAGTCGACTGAACCTCGTCGACCCCGGTACCTAACACCGTCGGTATCGGCGGGCATCGTCGCGAGCTGTGACGCCGCCGCGCAGCGTGAGAATGGGAAGCACCCGCGTGCGGGTCGCCGAAAGGTAAGGTACAAATACGAACGGCGATTGGTTTCGGGTGCGGGCTCGTAGATCAGCGGCAGATCGCTTCCTTCGCAAGGAAGAGGCCCGGGGTTCAAATCCCCGCGAGTCCATAATTTTGCGCCGCGAGCAATGTCGCGAGCGGCGCAAATCTGTAACGAGCGCGAATTTGAACCCTACCAGTCGCGCGCAGCGAGCGAAGCGAGCGAGCACGTCTGGTTCTGGTTCAAATCCCCGCGAGTCCACTTCTTCACTCACTCCATCCGTCTAGTCGTTCGTTTCTTCGAGGATACACAAACCGCAATCAGAGGCCTCGTTTCTATCGATTTGGGTCGGATTCGCCGAAACGAGGCTGATCGCAGACCGGACGGAAGAGGCGGCCCCTTGGTTCCCCCGCCGCCTGGCGACGGAAACGCGAGGCGGTCAGCCGTGAGAAGAGCCACCGACTTCCGACCCAGACCGCTTATATACTCCGAGTCAGTTTGGCGACGTATGGGCATCTCCGAGATCCTTGAGGGACAGAACCTCACGCACCGTCAGATGGGGATTATCATGGTCGGGTGGATCCTGCTCGTCTCTCTCGTCGCTGTCGGGCTGCTGCTGTACACGGCGTCGACGTAGCCGACGAGAGGCCGAAAACGAGAGTGGAACGATGAGGAGTAATCAGAAATCGTCGCCCTTCAGGCGGTATGCTTCGCTTCCTCGGGATCCTCGACGACCTCGACGCCGCGGTTGTTAACGGCGTGCGGATCGAGCCCGACCTCCTGGAGGAACTGCTTGTAGAGCCGCTCTGCGGTCTCGCCGTCCTTCTGCTTGTCGCTGGCGTGGTCGCAGAGTTCGATGAGGTTCTCGGGCACGTCGTTCTCGTGGACGATCCAGTGGTTGATCGTGTCGGAGAGCCGGCGGATGGGCGAGGTGAAGTGGCCGTAGATGTCGAAGTTGAGCGCGTGGTGGCCGCCGAACGGGTCGTTCATGTACTTCGCGCGAGGCATCACCTTCAGCACGGCGCGCTGGATCTTGTTGAGCTGGCGGCCGGGCGACTCTTCGAGGGCGGCGTTGACCGCCTTCCGCGGGTCGTCGCCCCACGCGTCGCCGGGGATGGAGACGGAGTCGAGCTCCTGGATCTCCTTGAGCGCCTCGTTCCACTGGTCGGGGGTCGGCTGCGGGTGGACGCGGTACATCGCCTCGACGCCGCGGTCCCACATCAGCGTGTGCGTGACCGCCTTGTTCGCCTTCAGCATCGACTCCTCGATGATGGTGTGGGCGCGGTCCCGACGGGGATTGAGGACGAGCGAGCCGTCCTCCTTGCGCTGTTCGTGCATGCGGTCGGCGAGCTCGAAGGCGAGCGCGTTCTCCTCGCCGAGGGGTAGGGAGGGGTCCTCCAGCCGCTCCTCGCACTCGTTGTAGGTGAGCCGCTCGTCGGAGTTGATGACGGACTTGTAGATGTCGATGTTCTCGAACGAGAGCGTCTCGTCGTCGATCTCCATCTCGACGGTGTGCGCGAGCCGGTCCTCGTTCGGGACGAGCGAGCAGACGGTCTCGGCGAGCACCGGCGGGAGCATGTGGATCGTGTAATCGGGCAGATAGACGGTGTTGGCCCGCTGGACCGCCTCCTCCCACATCGCGGTGTCGGGGGTGACGTAGTGGGTCACGTCGGCGATGTGGACCCACAGCCGGTAGGCGCCCTCCTCCCGCTCGATGGAGATGGCGTCGTCGAAGTCCTGCGCGTCGATCGGGTCGGTGGTCCACGTCGTCAGGTCGCGGAGGTCCTCCCGCTCGTCGATCTCGGCTTCGATCTCCTCGTACACGCCCTCGGTCCGGGCCTCGGCCTCGCGGATGACCTCGTTCGGAAACTCGTCGCGGATCTCGAACTCCTCGAACAGCTCCGTCCGCTTCTCGGCGAGGCGGTCGGCCAGCTCCGGCGTGATCGTCACGGGACCCTGGTCCTCCGCGGACCCCGGTTTCGGCTCGTCGTCTGACATACGGAGACCAAGGCGGGTCCGTTAGAAAGGCCTGTCGGGCGGAGAGGCGGCCTCGTCCGACCGAGAGAGCGAGACGGGAGCGGCGCTCACCCGACGACCGCGCCGAGGATCGGCGAGAGGGCGAACGCTGCGACGGTGAGCGAGACGAGGCCGAGGACGACCGGCACCGCCGACCGCCCGACCAGCCGGAGCGCGGTCCGGCGGGCGCTCGCGTCGCCGACGACGAAGGGAGAGCCGCCGTCGATCCGCGCTTTCACCTCGCCGACCGGCGCGTCCGGGAAGGCGGTCGCGTCGCCGACGACCGTCACGTCGTCGCCGGGACGGAGGACGCGCTGGCGGTACCGGCGCTTTGGGTCGTCGCCGAGGGTGAGCGGACCGAACTCCCACCCGGTCTCCGATTCGTCGACCGCCTCCACCGCGTCGGTGAACCGACGGACGCGCTCGGGCGGCGTCTCGTCGGCCCCGACCTCGACGTCCTCGTCGACGCCGAACGCGAAGCCGGCGGCCGCGGGGTCGACGCGAACGCCGGCGCCGTCGACGACGACTCGGAACGGGACTCCCGCCTCGCCGGAGTCGATCGAGACCCAGGACCGACCCTGTCCCTGGCTCTTGTACTCCGACACGTCGTACGCGCAGCAGAGACACGCCTCGTCGGTGAACGGGGCGGGGAGCGTCTCGGCGGCTGCCGCGTCGCCGCTCCCCTTGTCGTCCTCCCGGTCGTCGGCGCCCCCGTGAGCGCCCGATGCGGGTTCGGCGCGTCCGGACACCCGCACCCGGCGGTCGCCGGCTTGCAGCGACCGGGGGTCGGTGGCGGTCGCGCGAGCGACGCGGAGCGCGTCGAGCGAGCCCCGCCCGCCGTGAGCGAGGAACGCGAGGCCGACGAGCAGCGCGGCGACGCCGATCAGCGTCGGGAGCGGATCGATCGCGGTCTGGAGCAGAGCCGGAGGGACGGGGAGCGTCGGGTGGAGGGACATGCGTCACTCGGGTTTCGAACGCGGTGAGGAAGGCGTGTCGATCGCGTTACCGGTCGCGCTCCGAGCGCTCGGGCGACTCGCCGGCGTCGGCGACGGCGTCGGCGTACCGGTCGAGGAACTCCTCGCGGGAGAGCCCGTCCGACTCGATCGAGAGGATCAGCGATTCGAGCCCGTCCCGCGGCTGGTGACAGATCTCGTCGTCGCAGTCGGTACAGAGGTACTCGAACTCCTTGTCGCGCCGGTTCCAGCGGTCACCCTCCTTGTCGTACTCGCGCGCGTTCTCGCGCAGCACGGAGTCGCCACACGCGATGCAGATCACCGTCCGCCGGTCCCGGCTCTTCCGGGAGCGCCACATACCACTTCCCTCGGACCGGGCGTACTTAGCGTTTGGTGCGCGACAGACGCCCGTCGGACGGACCGCCGCCCGGAGGGGGCCGACCGCGGCCCGAACTACACTACTAAGACCGTGGCCTCGTTTGCCTCCGGTATGCCGATCACGGAATCCGACCTCCCGGGCGTCGGGAAGAAGTTCGAGATCGAACTCGACGACGGCGAGATGATCGTCGTCATCCACAACACGGGGAAACGCGAGGTGTTCCGTCGACCCGAGCCGGACGCCGACTCCGAGAAGGTGTTCGAGTTCGGCGACGACCTCGCCCGGACGATCGGGTCGATCGTCGAGGGCGCGTACTTCCAGCCGGTCGAGCCCGACACCCAGGAGACGACGCTACCGGGCGGGATCCTCCTCGAGTGGTACGAGCTGCCCCCGGGATCCCCGCTCGTCGGCGAGACGCTGGAGACCGCCGACATCGGGAACCGAACGGGGCTCGCGGTCGTCGCGATCCAGCGCGACGACAAGGTGATCGACAGCCCGGGCGCCGAGACCACCCTCCGCGAGGGCGACACGCTGATCGGGGTGGGGACGCCGGAGAACTGCGAGGCGTTCGAGGAGATCCTCACCGGATGAGCGGTCGATGCGACGTTGCCTCGCCGGGCGGCGGCGAGGTGAGCGTCGGTGGCTGAGGCCCTCCTCGAATTAGGGGTCATGTTCGCCGCGATCGCCGGCGTCGGCGCGCTCGCGGACCGGTTCGGCCAGTCGGTGATCCCCTTCTACATCGTCAGCGGGATGGCGCTCGGCGAGTTCGTGCTCGGACGCCTCTCGCTGCCGGTGATCGGAACAGCGTATATCGCCGAGTCGGAGTTCATCGCGATCGGCGCGGAGCTCGGGATCGTCTTCCTCCTCTTTTTCCTGGGGCTGGAGTTCAACCTCGACCGACTGCTCGCGCGCCGGACCCAGATCGGTACCGCCGGGACGATCGACCTCGCGAACTTCGGGGTCGGGTTCGTCCTCGGCTGGCTCGTCTTCGGGGCGTTCCTGCCGGCGTTCCTGATCGCCGGCATCGTCTACATCTCCTCGTCCGCGGTGATCACGAAGTCGCTCATCGACCTCGGCTGGATCGCCAACGACGAGGCGGAGCCGATGCTCGGCACCCTCGTCTACGAGGACCTGTTCATCGCGGTGTACATCGCGGTCGCGTCCGCGATCGCCCTCGGCGGCGGCGACGTGGGCGCGGCCGTCGTCGACATCGGGATCGCGATCGGGTTCATCCTCGGTCTCCTGGCGCTCGTCTGGTTCGGCACGCCCGCGTTCGCCAAGCTCGTCGAGACCGACAACCGGGAGTTCGTCGCGCTCCGGTCGATCGCGGCGGTGGTGCTGGTCGCGGGCGGGGCGCTCGCGCTCGGCGTCAGCGAGGCGGTCGCGGCCTTCTTCGTCGGGATGGCGTTCGCCTCGACGGAGCACGCACACGACATCGAGGCGCTGCTCGAACCCGTTCGCGACACGTTCGCGGCGGTGTTCTTCTTCTGGATCGGGCTCGTCACCGACCCGCTCCTGTTCGGCGGGGTGGCGGCGCTGATCGCGCTCGCGGTGGTCGTGACGACCCCGACGAAGCTCGTCACCGGCTTCCTCGCCGGGCGCGCGTTCGACCTGGACGCCCGTCGGTCGGCCCGCGTCGCGCTCGGGATGACCACCCGCGGGGAGTTCTCGCTGATCATCGCGACGATCGCGGTGACCGCGGGCGAGGCCGGCGCGTTCGACCCGGCGCTCGCGGCGACGATCAACGCGTTCGCGGTCGGCTACGTACTCGTGATGGCGATCCTCGGCACGACGCTGATGCAGTACTCCGGGCCGTTCGAGTCGGTCGCAACCTCGTGGCTGGAGCGAGACGCGGGGGAGGGGGGACCTGATCGGCTGTAATCAGTCGAGGCGATATCGGCGGCGAACGGGAGAAGACGCCGGGAGCGAAAGCGAATCGGGAACGGCTACTCGGTCGCGACCGGACCGCGGCCGACGACTTCCTCGACCTCGGTCACGAACTCGCTCCGGCTCTCGAAGAGGGGAACCTCCGACTCCGCGAGCACGTCGTCGAGGGCGCGGGCGCCCTCGGGCGTCCGGATCGTCGCGTCGCCCTCCTGGGCGCGCAGGTCGCTGCGCTTCGCGGGCCACGTGAGCCGGGACGCGACGCGGGCGATCGGCTCGCCCGCCACGTCCGGACCCTCGCCAAGCTCGACGGGGGGCTCCTCCGTCTCCTCCGCCTCGGCCTCGTCGTTGTCGCTCATACCCGGCGCTTTCGCTCCGGCGACACTAATGGTTTCGATGCGAACCGGGGGCGGCGGGCGGAACCGGGCGACGCCCGGCCCGACGCCGCGCGGTGGCGACCTCGCGCGAGTCGGCCCGGGGAACCCGAAATAATTCGGTGTTAGGATTATGCGCTGCGGCAGCAAGTGCTGGTTGGGATCACGCACACGACTCCCGCGATCGCGTGCCGGAACGGCGCGCGAGGTCCCTGCGCCGCTTTTTCGAGGAGGCCGTCTCCTCACCGCCAGCCGCGATCGGTGTCGTTCAGCCGCTCGCACCCGTCATCGGTGACGGCGACGAGGTCCTCGATCCGACAGCCGAACCGCCCGTCGAGGTAGATTCCCGGCTCCACCGAGAAGACCATCCCCGGCTCCAGCGCCCGGTCGTTGCCGGCAACGATGTACGGCTCCTCGTGGACGTCGAGCCCGACCCCGTGGCCGGTGCGGTGGACGAACGCGTCGCCGTACCCGGCGTCCTCGATGACCTCGCGGGCGGCCCGGTCGACCGCCTCCGCGGCGACGCCCGGTTCGACCGCCTCGACCGCGGCCGCCTGCGCCTCTCGCACGGTCTCGTGGACGTGCTCGTACTCGGCCGGCGGCTCGCCGTCGAAGACGAGCGTCCGCGTCTGATCGGAGGGGTAGCCGTCGACCCGGGTGCCGAAGTCGAGCACCACCGGCTCGCCCGCACGGATCTCGCGGTCCCCGTGCCCGTGGTGCGGCCTCGCCCCGTTCGGTCCCGCGCCGACGATCGTCTCGAAGGCGGTCCCCTCGCCGCCGTGGGCGGCCAGCCGGTCGGCGATCCGGTCGGCGAGTTCGCGCTCGGTCATCCCGACGGCGTCGGCGCCGAGGTCGCGGAGGTCCCGGACCGTCTCGTCGGCGGCCGCCA
>NZ_AOJE01000059.1 GCF_000337915.1 Halorubrum saccharovorum DSM 1137 | reverse complement strand
GTCGCCCACATCGTGTCGTCGGCGAGGAGCCGCCCCTCGCGGAGCCCGAGGTCGCCGAGGAGGTCCCGGACGGCGGCGGCCGGGTCGTCGCCGTCGGCCCACGTCCGCACCGCGTCGACCGTGGTCTCCTCCCGGACCTGCGCCTCGTAGAGGACCGGTACGAGGAGGGTCGGAGCGGCGGGGGCGCCCCCGGCTGTGGTGCGGTCGCTCGCCGGCACGACGAGCAGGAGGTGTCGCTCTCCCGGCTCCTCGGCGAAGCCGGTGAGGTACTGGAGGTTCCGGCTGGGGAAACAGACGAGCCCGTCGGCGCCGGTCTCCCGGAGCCGCGCCGCGGCGCGCTCGCGTCGTTCCGCGTGAACGTCTTCGGTCACGGTCGGGCTCGGACCCGCGGTCGCATATAAGTAGGGACTCATTGAGGGGACGGCAAGCGGCGCATAACGATATGCCGAGGACTCGCACGGGGAGGTATGAGCATCCAGAAGGGCTCGACGTTCGACTGCCCCGAGTGCGACGTGACCGCCCCCTCGGCGTCGGTGCCGTACGACGCCCTCGGCTACGCGGTCTGTCCGGTCTGCTCGCACGCGACGGCGCCGGCGAGCGACGGGGACTGATCGGGACGGACGACGGACGGACGAGAGGCAGATCGGGACGGGTCTTTCCCGTCGACGACCGCGAACCGCGCCGTTTTAGCCGCGTCGCGCACCCTCTCCGGTATGCCCTGGTCTCTGGGACGCGACGACGACGTGATCACCGAGTGGGAGCGCTCCGACGGCTACGCGACGGTCCGGATCCGCGAGCGCGGCGACGGCGGGTTCGTCGCCCGCCTCGACGTGATGGAACAGGCCGACGACGAGTCGGCCTACGAGCGCGAGCGGTTCGACGACCGCGAGACCGCGCTCGACCGCGCGGCGACGTGGCGCGAGGCCCGGGAGATCGACGACTGACCGCCGTCGGAAAACGCCGGTCCCCATCGCTCGGCCGCATCGCCGACAGCGGGGCTTTTTATTCTCGGTGCGGGTAGGGACCGCCATGACCGACCGAACGCGTCGCGACTGGCTTCGGGTCCTCGGTGCCGCGAGCACCGCGGGCGCCGCGGGACTTGCGGGCTGCTCCGCCCTCGACACCGGCGGCTCCGGCGAGGGCGACGCGCCCGGGAACGGGGGGCCCGGAGACGGGAGCGACGGAGGGGATTCGGATGGTGGCGACCGACCGACGGACGGCCCCGACGACGGGGTGAAGACGCAGTTCCGGAACGGGCTCCGGAACACCGGGTACGTCGACGCGACGGTCCCGGACGCGATCGAGACCGCGTGGTCGGTGCCGGCCAACCGCGGCGACCACTCGGCCTCGAAGGGGAGCCCCGTGGTGGCGCCGAACGGGGCGATCGTGCTCGCCGACGACACCGGCCGGGTCCAGTCGATCGCGCCGGATGGCTCGGTGAACTGGGCGACCTCGATCAGCGACGACGACCGCGGCAGCCACGGGACCCCGGCGATCGCGGACGGGAGCCTGTACGTCGGCACCTACGACGGCGTTGTCTCGGCGCTGTCGCTCGACGACGGCGAGATCCTGTGGCAGAACAAGGTCGGCGGGTCGGCCGCCGCCAGTCCGACCTACCTCGACGGGAAGCTCTACCTCGCGGTCGAGCACGCGCCCCCGGACGGGAGCGTCGTCGAGATGGACGCGGAGACCGGCGAGGTGGAGTGGCGCGACAGGCGTCCCACGAACCACCCGCACTCGACGGTCGCGATCGACCGGGAACACGGGCGGCTCATCTTCGGCTCCAACGACGGGTACTGCTACGCGTGGTCGTTCCCGGAGCTGGAACGCGAGTGGGCCTACGACACCGGCGGCGACGTGAAGCTCCCGCTGGCGATCAGCGAGGGGATCGCGGTCGTCCCCTCGTGGGCGGGGACCGTCACCGGGCTCGACGTCGAGGACGGCTCGATGCTGTGGGAGTTCGAGACCGACGGCGGCGAGACGGCGAAGGGCGACCCCGACCCCGGGGAGACGGGCGGGGTCATGTGCGCGCCCGCGGTCCACGACGGCGAGGTGTACGTCGGGAGCCACGACACAAACGCCTACGCGATCGACCTCCACAGCGGCGAGAAGCTGTGGGCGACCGAGACGGGCGGCTGGATCACCGGGAGCGCGGTCGCCACGAACGACCACGTGCTCGTCGGTTCGTACGACGCGAAGCTCTACGCGCTCGACCGCGACGACGGGTCGGTCACCTGGACCGCCGAGGGCCGGGGCGACGTGACCAGCGCGCCCGCCGTGACCGGCGACGGGATCTACTACGCGGAGCGCGCCCCGGAGGGCTCCGACGAGGCCGGGATGTGCTACAAGCTCGTGGCGAGCGAGTAGCGAGGTCCCCTCCGTTCTCGACCGCTCCAGCCGCCGACTCACCGCTCCGGGTGGATCGGCCCGTCGAACCCCCCGCGAATCAGCGGCTTCGCGACGTGGCGCCGGGCGCTCGGCGGGACCTCGTACCAGCCGAGTTCCAGCTCTCGGTCGATCGGCGCCTCGATCTTCCCGGGCGCGTCGGTGCCGCAGTCGCGGCAGCGGTACCCCTGTCCCCGCCCCGCAGAGGACATCGACCGCCCACAGTCGGGGCAGGTCGGCACGGCGGCCTCCGTCTCGACGAGGTCTCGCACGGCGAGTTTCTCCAGTTTCAAGGTCGCCCGACCGCCGGCGACTTCGTCGGCTCCGTCGGCTCCGTCGGCTCCGCTGCCGTCGTCGACGCCACCGGCGACCTCGACCGCTCGGACCTCGTGCTCGCCGCACACCGTCACCCGGTCGCCGGGGCGGAGGGCGCGAACGCGGTCACGGAACCGGCCGGTCGGCTCGAACGCGACGCACCGGAGGCGGAGACGATCATCGTCCGGCGCCGCCACGTCGACGTGGACGTGTCCCCCGCGTTTCGTCTCCGGCTCGCTCGCGACCACGCCGGCGACCCGGTACCCCGCGCCGTCGCGGAGGTCGCCGATCGCGCCCGGCGCGAGGTGCGCGTCTGTTCCCTGGTTCGTCAGGAACGTCGCGGCGCGCTCGACCGGCTCGGACGCGATCGCCTCGGCGACCTCGCGGCACGCGTCGGCGTCGTCGCCGCGGATCCCGTGGAGGATCGGTCCGGGAGCGTTCGGCACGCAGACCGCATCTCCCGTTCCGCGGTCGACGGAGTCCCAGACGGTCGGATACCTTCGGTCGGCGGCCGCGAAGACGCGCTCGACATCGACGTCGCGGGGCGTCCCGCAGCGCTCCAGCTCGCGGTAAGAGATGCGCTCGACGGTCCAGTCGTCGAACGCGGCGGGGGCGCCGACCGCCGCGAGCGCGCCGATCCGGCCGCGCCCCGCGACGGCCTCCGCGTCGGGCTCGCCGCCGGACCCGAACGCCGCGTGCCGGAAGCCGTGCTCGTCGGCGAGTTCGAGGGCCTCGTCGAGCGAGAGGCGATGGCGGAGCGCGCGACGGGCGAAGTCGGCCACGTCGCCCGGAACGGAGGCGGTACCCGGTCCGAACGGGTCGCCGGTGCCGTCGGCATCGCCCGCGTCGACGTCGGCGACGACGACGCCGGGCGAGGTACGGGGGTCGTCCGCCGCCGCGAACTCACGGACCGTTTCGGCGGCGAGGTCGAAGGCCGCCTCGGCGCCGACGCCGGAGACGTGGACCGCGACCGCGGCATTGCCCCGCGTCTTGTGTTTCACCGCCGGGTTGAGCCGGACGAGGAGGCGGCGACTGACGCGGCCGCCGGCGGCGTCGAGGCGCTCGGCCAGCCGCGCGCCGACGTACGTCGTGCACATCCCGCGCTCGCGGGAGTCGGTGTCGTCGACGGCGACGATCGGCATACGCGCATTTTCGCGCTCCCGGACAAACCGGTTTCGGGGCGGGACGGAGCGGACGGAGAGGGTCCGATCCGACGAACGAGTATATAACTGCATCGGCGCCCCGATCGGGAAAACCGCAGGCTGGCAGGGCTTTCGAGCGTGTGCGATTGACACAACGCATATATACGGCGAGCCGCTTATCTCGACTATGTCCCGGACTGCGCTGATCGAGAACGTCACCGCGATGCTGGAGGACGCGGGCTTCCTCGTCAGCGACCGGTGTGCGGTCCGGCCCAAGAGCTTCGACGTGGCGGCCAGACGCGACGAGGACCTCGTCCTCCTGAAGATCCTCGGGAACGTCGACGCGCTCGACGCGGAGACCGGCGCGGAGATGCGCCGACTCGGCGAGTACCTGCAGGCGACGCCGATGGTTATCGGGGTCCGGACCCGCGACGAGGATCTGAAGCCGGGCGTCGTCTACTTCCGGCACGGCGTCCCGGTGATCAACCCCGACACGGGGTACGACCTGTTCGTCGAGGGGATGCCACCGCTCATCTACGCCGCCCCCGGCGGGCTCTACGTCAGCCTCGACGGCGACCTGCTGGCCGACGAGCGGGAGGAGCGCGGCTGGTCGCTCGGCCGCCTCGCGACCGAGCTCGGCGTCTCGCGCCGCACCGTCTCGAAGTACGAAGACGGGATGAACGCCTCCATCGAGGTGGCGATCCAGCTGGAAGAGCTGTTCAACGAGCCGTTCTCCAGTCCGGTCGACGTGCTCGACGGCGCCGACGAGGTCCGCGACTCGGATCCCACTCCCTCGGCGCCCGAGACCGATCCCGACGACGAGCACGTCCTCCACGTGCTCACGAACGCGGGATTCACGGTTCACCCGACCGCCCGCGCGCCGTTCAAGGCCGTCTCCGAGGACGAGGGGAGCGCCGTGACTCGGGTGCTCACCGGCCACTCGACGTTCACTCCCGCGGCCGAGAAGCGCGCCCGGATCATGTCCTCGATCGGCGAGGTGGCGCAGACCCGCTCGGTCTACTTCACCGAGGAGGACGAGAAGCGCGAGTCGGTCGACGGCACCGCCCTCGTTTCCTGCGAGGAGCTCGCTGGCATCTCCGACCCCGAGGAGATCCGCGAGCTCATTCGCGACCGGGCGAAGCCGCCGTCCGAGGCCTGACCGGGCCTCGGCCTGCGTTCTCACAGGACCGACCTGGCCGAGAGCGTCGCGGTCGCTACCGTCCGAGCAGCCGGCTGAAGAAGCCGCCGTCCTCGTCTTCGTCCGTGTCCTCGTCTCCTTCCTCCTCCGAGAGGGCGGTGTTCATCGTTCCGGTGTCGTCGCGGAACGGAACGCTGCCGGCGAGTTCGTCGTCCGGGTCGGGTTCCGCCTCTTCGACCGGGGCCGGTTCCGACTCGGACTCCGGTTCCGCTCCCGACTCGTCGGCGGCGCTCCCGTCGTCCGCCGTGTCGTCGCTAACCGACTCGTCGCCCGCAGCCGGTTCGGCGGTCGGGACGCCGGTCTCGTCTGCTTCGTCCGCTTCGTCCGCTTCGTCCGTCTCGTCCGAGTCGTTCGCCCCGTCGTCTTGGCCTGCCTCGTCGTCTTGGCCTGCCTCGTCGCCCTCGTCGTCGAACTGCTCCGGCTCGGCGTCCGATTCGATCATCGCTTCGAGGTCGTCGCCGTCGACGTGGTCCTCTCCGACGGTCTCCGTCTCGTCGTCGACGGCGTCGAGTTCGTCGGCGGGCTCCGGTTCTTCGTCAGCCGCGTCGGCGTCGGTGGAATCGCCGGATTCGGCCTCCGCAATGTCCTCGACGGGCGATTCCGCGGCGACGATGATGTCCTCCTCGTCGCCCGGCCCGCTGAGGCCGGCCCGCTCGGAGTCGGCGACGATGATGTCCTCTTCTGGCGCAGCGTCTTCGCCCTCGGCACCGTCGGTCTCGGTCGCTTCGTCCGGTTGGGCTGACTCGTCCTCCTCGTCGCCCTCGCCCGCCTCGTCCGGTTCGACCACCTCGTCCGCCTCGTCCGGTCCCTCAGTGTCGGCGTCGGCGGGGGAGCCGCCCTCGGGTTCGACGCCGCTGTCTTCCGCGTCGTCCCCGTCCGCCACGTCGCCGGCGGCGAGCCCGGGGCCGGCGATCGATTCGCCGGTCAGCGCCCGCGTCAGGTCGCGGTACGCCCGGGTCGACGGGGCGTCCGGGGCGAAGGCGGGGAGAGGCCCGCCCGACTCGGCCGCGCGCAACACCGCCTCGTCCTCGGGGATCCGTCCGATCACGGGGGCGTCGAGGGTCTCTTCGACCGCGTCGATCGGGTCGTCGCCCGCGGCGGTTTCGGGGTCGATCCGAGTGATCGCGGCGCCCGCGACGGATCCGCCGAGCCGCTCGGTCAGCTGGCGGGTCTTCTCGGTGTCGCCGAGGGCGCTCCGCTCCGCCGTGGAGACGAGGAGGGTCTCGTCCGCGAGGCCGAGCGGGAGGGTGGAGTCGTGCGAGAGTCCCGCGCCGGCGTCGATCAGCACGTAGTCGGCGTCGTCGAAGGCGTCGACGACCTCCCGGAGCCCGGAGGGGTCGGCCGCCGCGTACGCGTCCAGGTCCGCCGCGCCCGGGACGACGCGGAGTCCGGACGGCCCCTCGTGAACCGCGTCGAGGGGGTCGGCCGCCCCCGAGAGCACGTCGTGGAGGGTGATCCCGCCGGGTGTCACGCCCACGGCCGCCGCGAGGTTCGCCATACCGAGGTCGGCGTCGATCGCGACGACGTCGGCGCCCGAGTCGGCCAGGAGCGTCGCCACCGCCGCGGTCGTGGTGGTCTTCCCGACCCCACCTTTCGCCGACGCGACCGCATACACCGTTGCCATACGGTGAGGGTCCGGCGACTGATACTTAAATGTAGGCGGCAACGGCGCGATCGGGACGGCGTTTCGGCGCGATCGGCCGCCTGAATCGGCGGAACCACCCGCGCATTTTCGCAAACACCTTATACGTCGCTTGTAGAGTTTCAGGCGATTAGTAGTATGGCGAGACCAGAGGTGCTCGACCGGATCAAGGAGGCTGAAACGGAGGCGGACGAGATCATCGCGGAGGCGGAATCGGACGCCGACGAGCGCCTCGCCGAGGCTCGACAACGCGCGGAGGAGATCCGCGCGGAGGCCGAGGAAGAGGCGGACTCCGAGGCCGACGACCGGCTGGCGGCGGCCCGCGAGGAGATCGAGGAACGCCGCGAGGAGATCCTCGAATCGGGTCGTGCCGACCGCGACGAGCTCGAACGCGAGGCCCGCGACCGCGTGGACTCGGCCGTCGACTACGCCGTCGAACGGTTCGAAGAAGCGGTGAACCAACAGGCCGAGGAGGCGGTGGATGCTCAGGCCTGAGCGGATGAGCAAGGTGTCGGTGACGGGCTCGAAGCGCGTCATCGACGACGTGATCGAGGCGACGTACGAACACCACTCCCTGCACGTCACGGACTACGACGAGCGCTACGAGGGCTTCTCGCCCGGCGAGTCGCTCGACGGCGCGGAGACCGTCAACGAGAAGCTCGTCACCGTGCGCTCGCTGGAGAGCATCCTCGACGTCGAGGGGGACGAGGCCGACGGGGCCCGCCCGATCGACGACGAGGCGCTCGAAGCGGAGCTCGCCGACGTGCGCGAGCGTGTCAACGATCTCAACGACCGGCGCGACGAGCTCAAAGCCGAGATCCGAGACCGGGAAGAGGAGCTCGACCGGATGGAGCCGTTCGCGGATCTGGGGATCGAGCTCGACCTGCTCGGCGGCTACGACTCGCTCGAAGTCGTCGTCGGCGAGGCGAAGCCGGAGGCGGTCGAGGCGACGCTCGCCGACGCGGACGGGATCGAGGCGTTCGAGGTGTTCGCCGGAAGCGATATCGTCGCGATCTTCGCGCGTCCCGCGGACGGGGCCGAGGAGGGCGTCCTGCAGGACTCGCTCGTGGGCGTCGACATCGCGCTGCTCGAAGTGCCGGAGGCGGAGGCCAGCCCGAGCGAGTACGTCGCGGAGCTCGAGCGAGAGCGCGAGGAGCTCCAGAACGACCTCGACGAGATCGAAGCGGAGCTCGCGGCGGTGAAGGAGGAGGCGGCCGGCTTCCTGCTGCGCGCCGAAGAGCAGCTCACCATCGAGGCCGAGAAGAAGCAGGCGCCGCTCTCCTTCGCGACCACCGAGAACGCCTTCATCGCGGAGGGGTGGGTGCCGACCGAGACGTTCTCCGACCTGCGGGCGGCCATCACCGACGCGGTCGGCGACCACGCCGAGGTCGAGGAGCTTGAGCGCGCGTCGTTCACCCCCGACGGCGACCACCACACCGAGGCGGTCGCGGACGGCGGCGCCGAGCGCGAGGCGGCCACCGACGGCGGCCACGCGACCCACGGCAGCGACGACCCGCCGGTCGTCCAGAACAACGGAAGCGCGGCCGGGCCCTTCGAACTGCTCGTGCAGGGATTCGGGCGGCCGAAGTACTCGGAGTTCGACCCGACGCTTCTGGTCTTCCTCACGTTCCCGCTCATGTTCGGCTTCATGATCGGGGACGTGGGGTACGGCGTGTTGTACGCCGCCATCGGCGCCTTCCTGTACAGCAGGTACGACGGGACGTTCCGCGAACTCGGCGCCGTCGCGCTGTGGGCCGGCGGCTTCACGATCCTGTTCGGGATCTACTTCGGGATCGACGTGTTCGGCTACCACGCCTATCAGCTGCTGCCGGGTGACGTCCACTGGCCCGTCGACGGGAAGGGCCTCTCACCCGCCGACATCGACTGGGCGCTGTCGTTCCTGGTCGCCAGCGTGCTGTTCGGGCTCGCGCATCTGAACGTGGGGCACATCCTCTCGTTCGTGAGCAACTACCAGCAGCACGACCTGAAACACGCGCTGTACGAGGGCGGCTCGTGGCTGCTGATCCTCAACGGCGCGTGGGTCTGGATCTTCAGCCAGCACCTCCCCGGTCCGAAGCCGGACTTCCTGTTCGACTCGTTCTCGATCCTCACCTTCGGGGCCGTGTCGTTCGCCGGCTTCCCGGTCGCGGTCGGGTACGCTGCCATCGTGGCGATCCTGCTCGGGATCGTCCTGCTCGCGATCGGCGAGCCGCCGGAGCTCGCCGAGGTGCTCTCGCCGATCGTCAACGTCATCTCGTACGCCCGGATCATGGCGGTGCTGCTCGCGAAAGGCGGGATGGCGCTCGCCGTGAACCTGCTGGCGTTCGGGGCGTACATCGGGGAGGGCGGCGAGGGGAGCTTCCACTTCATCTTCTCCGCCGACTACCTGGAGTACATCCAGAACCACCCGGAGGAGTACGAGCTCGTCTTCGCCGGGATCACGACCGCGTTCGACCCGGCATCGATCGGTGCGGTCGGCGTCGTCGCGCTCGTGGGCGGGATCGTCGTCGCGGTCGTCGGCCACATCGTCGTCCTGGCGCTCGGGGTCACCTCCGCCGGCATTCAGGCGGTGCGTCTCGAATACGTGGAGTTCTTCGGGAACTTCTACGAGGGCGGCGGCGACTCGTACCTGCCGTTCGGCTACGACCGGCAGTACACCGCCGACGAGGAGTAACGGTCGCGGTCTGCTCTGCGACCGCCCTCGCGGACGTCGTCCGGAGTCAGAAAATCGCCGTCGTTAGTCGCACCTTTCTCCCGTGTCCGGGGCGCTCTATTCGGTCGTTTTGGGAAGCTTTATGACCACTGTGGCGGCAACTAGCAACTGTTCGGAGACGAGCAACCGCAACTACTACCAATGCTTGAAGCTACCAACGAACTCGGGAACGTCGCACTGCAGGCCGGTGGAACGCTGACTGACGCCAACGCCGCGGCAGCACTCGCCGTCGGGCTGGCGGCGCTCGGCGCGGGCTACGCCGAGCGGGGAATCGGTTCCGCGGCCGTCGGCGCGATGGCCGAAGACGACGATCTGTTCGTCAACGGGCTCATTCTGACGGTCCTCCCCGAGACGATTGTCATTCTCGCACTCGTCGTCGTCTTCATCGTCTAAGCGGCACTCCCTTTCCACACCAATGAGTTTGGACACTGTCGTTGAGGACGTTCGAGACGAAGCCCGCGCGCGTGCAGAGGAAATCCGTGAGGCGGCGGAGTCCGAGGCGGACGAGATCGTCGCCGAGGCGGAGGCCGATGCCGAGCGCATCCGCGAAGAGCGGCTCGCCGAGGTCGATCGACAGATCGATCAGGAGCGCGAGCAGACGCTCTCCTCGGCCAAACTCGAGGCCAAACAGGAGCGGCTCGGCGCCCGTCGCGACGTCTTGGAAGACGTCTACGACGACGTCGAGGCCGCCATCGATGGGCTCGACGGCGATCGGCGCCGCGAGCTGACCGAGACGCTGCTCGACGCGACTCTCGCGGAGTTCGACGACGACGAGGACGTCGCCGTCTACACCCGCGCCGAGGACGTCGAGCTCGTCGAGGAGCTCGTCGAGGACCGCAACGCCGCGGTCGACGGCGAGGTCGACTGCCTCGGCGGCGTCGTCGCGGAGAGCGACACCTCTCGCGTTCGCGTGAACAACACGTTCGACTCGATCCTGGAATCCGTCTGGGATGACGAGTTGAAGAACATCTCGGAGCGACTGTTCGACCAATGAGCGCCGTCGGGAGCTCGAACCCAGAGTACGTCGTCGCGCGGGTTCGTGCCCGCCGCGGCAGCCTCTACGGTGACGAGGAGTACCGGAAGCTGACCCGGATGGGACCGTCGGAGATCGCTCGGTTCATGGAGGAGTCGAGCTACGGCGCGGATATCAACGCCCTCGGAAGTCGCCACGGCGGCGTGGACCTGATCGAGTACGCGTTGAATCGGAACCTCGCCGAGCAGTTCGACGACATCCTCGACTGGAGCGAGGGGTCGCTGTACGACCTGATCGCTCGGTACCTCCGGAAGTTCGACGCCTGGAACGTGAAGACGGTCATCCGCGGCGCCTACACCGACGCGGACCAGTCGGCCATTGAGACCGACCTGATCCGCGCCGGTGAGTTCGACGATCGGCGGGTCCGGCGGCTGCTCGAGGCCGACTCGATCGACGCGGTCGTCGAGGTGCTCGAAGACACCATCTACGGGGACCCGCTCCGGGAGGCGTACGCCGAGTACGAGGAGACGGACGTGCTGGTGCCGCTGGAGAACGCCGTCGACCGCGCGTTCTACGAGCGGCTCCTGTCGGGGCTCGGCGGCGACGAGCCGACCCGCCAGTACGAGGCGTTCCTCAAGGCGGAGGTCGACTTCCGGAACGCGATCAACGCCCTCCGGCTCGCCCGGTCGGGCGCTGACATCGACCCCGCTGCGTACTTCATCGAGGGCGGCGACCTGTTCACCCGCGGGTCGCTCGCGCGGCTCGCGCGGAACCTCGACGACCTCGTGGAGTACATCGCCGACAGCCAGTACGGCGAGGAACTCGGTCCCGCGCTGCGCGAGCTCGAGGAGGCGGACAGCCTCATCGCGTTCGAGCACGCGACCGACGCCGCCCTGCTGGCGTACGGCGACCGGCTCGGCACGATCCATCCGGTGTCGGTGACGCCGGTGATCTCGTACATCCTCGCGAAGGAGCGCGAGGTCGAGAACATCCGGGCGATCGCCCGCGGGAAGGAGGCCGGGCTGTCGGCCGACGAGATCGAATCGGAGCTGGTGATAACATGAGCCAGGAGATCGCCGTCGTCGGGAGCCCCGAGTTCACGACCGGATTCAGGCTCGCCGGCGTGCGGAAGTTCGAGAACGTACCGGACGACGAGAAGGACGAGCGGCTCGACGACGCCGTCGAACGGACCCTCGACGACGAGGACACCGGCATCATCGTGATGCACGACGACGACCTCGACCACCTCTCGCGGGGGACCCGCGAGTCGGTGGAGGGGAGCATCGAGCCCGTGCTCGTGACGCTCGGCGGGTCCGGCGCCGGCAGCGGCGGGCTGCGCGACCAGATCAAACGAGCCATCGGGATCGACCTGATGGAGGAGGACGACTAATATGAGTAAAGCAGAATCCACGGAGACCACCCCAAGCGAAGACGGTGTTATCCAAAGCGTGAGCGGTCCGGTCGTGAGCGCCCGCGACCTCGACGCCCGCATGAACGACGTCGTCTACGTCGGCGACGAAGGCCTCATGGGGGAAGTGATCGAGATCGAAGGCGACATCACGACCATTCAGGTGTACGAGGAGACCTCCGGGGTCGCCCCCGGCGAGCCCGTCGAGAACACGGGCGAGCCGCTGTCGGTCGACCTAGGTCCGGGGATGCTGGACGCCATCTACGACGGCGTTCAGCGTCCGCTGGACGTGCTGGAGGGAAAGATGGGCAGTCCGTACCTCGACCGCGGGGTCGACGCGCCCGGCATCGACTTAGAGGAGGAGTGGGAGTTCGAGCCCACCGTCGAGGTCGGCGACGAGGTCGGCCGCGGCGACGTGGTCGGCGTCGTCGAGGAGACGGTCACCATCGACCACAAGGTGATGGTGCCGCCGGACGCCCTCGACGAGGGGGAGACCACCGAGGTCACCGCCGTCGAGTCTGGCTCGTTCGACGTCACCGAGACGGTGGCCGAGCTCGCCAACGGCACGGACGTCTCGATGCACCAGGAGTGGCCCGTCCGCGAGGCGCGTCCCTCCGAGAACAAGAAGACGCCCCGGACGCCGCTGGTGTCCGGCCAGCGCATCCTCGACGGTCTGTTCCCAATCGCGAAGGGCGGGACGGCCGCGATTCCGGGGCCGTTCGGCTCCGGGAAGACGGTCACGCAGCACCAGCTCGCGAAGTACGCCGACGCGGACATCATCGTCTACGTCGGCTGCGGCGAGCGCGGCAACGAGATGACCGAGGTCATCGAGGACTTCCCCGAGCTGGAGGACCCGGCCAACGGCAACCCGCTGATGGCGCGGACCTCGCTCATCGCGAACACCTCGAATATGCCCGTCGCGGCGCGTGAGTCCTGTATCTACACGGGAATCACGATCGCCGAGTACTACCGCGACATGGGGTACGACGTGGCGCTGATGGCCGACTCCACCTCGCGGTGGGCGGAGGCCATGCGCGAGATCTCCTCCCGGCTGGAGGAGATGCCCGGCGAGGAGGGGTACCCCGCGTACCTCGCCGCCCGGCTCGCGCAGTTCTACGAGCGCGCCGGCTACTTCGAGAACGTCAACGGGACGGAGGGCTCCGTCTCGGCGATCGGCGCGGTGTCGCCGCCCGGAGGCGACTTCTCCGAGCCGGTCACCCAGAACACGCTGCGCATCGTGAAGACGTTCTGGGCGCTCGACGCGGACCTGGCGGAGCGCCGCCACTTCCCGTCGATCAACTGGAACGAGTCGTACTCGCTGTACAAGGACCAGCTCGACCCGTGGTTCGAAGACGAGGTCGCCGACGACTGGGCGGAGAAGCGCCAGTGGGCGGTCGACGTGCTCGACGAGGAGACCGAGCTGCAGGAGATCGTCCAGCTCGTCGGGAAGGACGCCCTGCCCGACGACCAGCAGCTCACCCTGGAGGTCGCCCGCTACCTGCGCGAGGCGTACCTCCAGCAGAACGCGTTCCACCCGGTGGACACGTACTGCCCGCCGGAGAAGACGTACCTCATGCTGACGACGATCGAGACGTTCAACGACGAGGCGTTCAAGGCGCTCGAAGCGGGCGTCCCCGTCGAGGAGATCGTCGACACCGAGAGCGCCCCCCGGATCAACCGGATCGGCGTCCAGGAGGACTACGAGGAGTACGTCGAGGAGCTCAAAGCGGACATCACCGAGGAACTCCGGAGCCTCTACTAACATGAAAGAGTATCAGACCATCACCGAGATCAGCGGTCCCCTCGTGTACGCCGAGGTCGACGAGGCCATCGGCTACGACGAGATCGTCGAGATCGAGACGGCACAGGGGGAGACGCTGCGCGGACAGGTGCTCGAATCCTCGGAGGGCGTCGTCGCCATCCAGGTGTTCGAGGGCACCTCCGGTATCGACCAGAACGCGTCCGTCCGCTTCCTGGGCGAGACGATGAAGATGCCCGTCACCGAGGACCTCCTCGGACGGGTCCTCGACGGCTCCGGCCGTCCGATCGACGACGGTCCGGAGATCGTCCCCGAGGAGCGACAGGACATCGTCGGCGCGGCGATCAACCCGTACTCCCGGGAGTACCCCGAGGAGTTCATCGAGACGGGCGTCTCGGCCATCGACGGGATGAACACGCTCGTCCGCGGCCAGAAGCTCCCGATCTTCTCCAGTTCCGGCCAGCCGCACAGCGAACTGGCGATGCAGATCGCCCGACAGGCCAGCGTGCCCGAAGAGGAGGAAGGCGACGACGAGGAGGGCTCGGAGTTCGCCGTCATCTTCGGCGCGATGGGGATCACCCAGGAGGAGGCCAACGAGTTCATGGAGGACTTCGAGCGCACCGGCGCGCTGGAGCGGTCCGTCGTCTTCATGAACCTCGCGGACGACCCCGCCGTCGAGCGGACGGTCACCCCGCGGATGGTGCTCACCACGGCCGAGTACCTCGCCTTCGAGAAGGACTACCACGTCCTCGTCATCCTGACGGACATGACCAACTACTGCGAGGCGCTCCGGGAGATCGGGGCGGCCCGCGAGGAGGTCCCGGGGCGACGCGGCTACCCCGGATACATGTACACCGACCTGGCGCAGCTGTACGAGCGCGCCGGGCGGATTCAGGGCCGTGAGGGGTCGGTCACGCAGATCCCGATCCTCACGATGCCGGGCGACG
The DNA here is from genome assembly GCF_000337915.1 of Halorubrum saccharovorum DSM 1137. Taxonomy (GTDB): domain Archaea; phylum Halobacteriota; class Halobacteria; order Halobacteriales; family Haloferacaceae; genus Halorubrum; species Halorubrum saccharovorum. The sequence goes on along the minus strand of NZ_AOJE01000059.1, from coordinate 48,487 downwards.
ACGACACCCACCCGATCCCGGACCTGACCGGGTACATCACGGAGGGGCAGATCTACGTCGACCCCGACCTCAACAGTCAGGGCCTGCAGCCCCCGATCAACGTCCTCCCCAGCCTGTCTCGGCTGATGGACGACGGGATCGGCGAGGGGCTCACCCGCGAGGACCACGCCGACGTGAAAGACCAGATGTTCGCGGCGTACGCGGAGGGCGAGGACCTTCGCGACCTCGTGAACATCGTCGGTCGCGAGGCGCTGTCGGAGCTCGACAACAAGTACCTCGACTTCGCGGACGCCTTCGAGTCGGAGTTCGTCGACCAGGGCTTCGACCAGAACCGCGACATCGAGGAGACGCTGGAGATCGGCTGGGACCTGCTCTCGATGCTCCCGAAGGACGCCCTCAACCGGATCGACGAGGAGTTCATCGAGGAGTACTACCGCGAGGAGGACTCGGAGCGCCAGGTCGTCGAAGCGGCCGACTGATCGGCGGCTTTCCTCGCTATCCCTCGTCGAGACTTCTCCCCGGAGCACCGCTTATCGCCGTCGCGGTGAGCACCGACACGTCACGACTGAAAAGAATTATCCGCCTCGGAGCGGAACCGTTCCCCAACAAGATGGCCAAGGACGTCAAACCGACTCGCAAGAACCTGATGGCGATCGAGGACCGCATCGAGCTCTCCGAGCGCGGTCACGACACGCTCGAACAGAAGCGTGACGGCCTCATTATGGAGTTCATGGACATCCTCGATCAGGCGCAGGACGTCCGATCGGACGTGTCCGAGAACTACGAGACGGCCCAGCGGAAGATCGATATGGCCCGCGCGATGGAGGGCGACGTGGCCGTTCGCGGCGCGGCCGCGGCGCTGAAAGAACACCCGGAGATCACGACCCAGTCGAAGAATATCATGGGCGTCGTGGTCCCGCAGATCGAGTCCTCGAAGGTGAAGAAGAGCCTCGACGAGCGAGGCTACGGGCTGCTCGGCTCCTCGGCGCGGATCGACGAGGCCGCGGACGCCTACGAGGAGCTGTTAGAGAAGATCATCCTCGCCGCCGAGGTGGAGACGGCGATGAAGAAGATGCTCACGGAGATCGAGACCACCAAGCGCCGCGTGAACGCGCTGGAGTTCACGCTTCTTCCGACCCTGTACGAGAACCAGGAGTACATCGAGCAGAAGCTCGAAGAGCAGGAGCGCGAGGAGATCTTCCGCATGAAGAAGATCAAGGCGAAAAAAGAGGAGGAGGAGGCGGAAGCCGAGGCCGAGGCCGAGGCCGCCGCGGCCGAGACCGAGAATCCGGAGCCCGCGGACTGAACACCCCCGAATCGCTTCGTTCCCGCGTCCATCGATCGTCTCTCTCGTCGCAATGTCCTGTCCCCACTGCGACGCCGCCGTCGTCGCGTTCGCCGTTCCGCCCGCGCTCCGCGAGCACGCGCCGGACCCGCTGACCGCGATCTGCACGCGCTGTCTCCGGACGTTCCCGGCCGCCGCCACGGCTAGCGATCGGCCCGACGACGACGCCCCAACCGACGACACCGATCCCGACTTCTCGGCGGTCGATCCCGCGTTCCCCGCCGGCGAGGCCGGCGTCGCGCTCGCGCTCGCCTGCGGCCAGTTGGAGTCGCTCGCCCTCAACCGGGCGTCGATCGAGGCGCTCGTCGAGCACGCGGAGCGGTCGGGTGCGGACGCCTTCGCCTTCTTCGAGCGCCTCGACGGCGCCGACGCCACGTTCGACCTCGGACGGCGGCGGTCGGCGCTGCTCGACATGCTGTAGGCGGGACGGCCGCCCTCTAACTCGGTCGAGCCCTCGGATCAGCCGTCGTCGATGTCGATCCCGTCGGGATCGTTCCACTCGTCTCCGTCTCCCCTTCCGTCTCCACTTCCGTCTCCACTTCCATCTCCACTTCCATCTCCACTTCCATCTCCGTCCCCGCCGTCGTCGGCCTCGGACCCGGCCGGCCCGATCGCCTTCTCTCCGCGCCGTCGCTCGTGGACGGCGAGGCCGGCCTTGCGCGCGTCGCGTCCCGCTGCGTAGGGGTCCTCGGACGGATCGTAATCGCGTTCGCCTCGCTCGAACACGTACGCGAAGAAGCCGAAGAGCGGGACGAAAAAGCAGATGAGCGCCCATTTCCGCCGGTCCATCCCGTGGTTCGGCGCGTCGAGGTACGCGTATACCGCGAAGCTGACGAGCCACGCGAGCGGGACGCCGACGAGGATGACGGCGACGAACGGGTTCATACCTCTGCTTCGACCTCGACGACATAAGCGCACGGGTGGGGTCCGGTCGGACCGCAATCGCACTCGCCCCGGTCGGGGCTCGCGCGACGGGTGTTCGAAGAGGCGCTCGGGAAGCGGTGAGACGCCGTCACGGGCACGGCGAGATCGGGGTGACTCCGTTCCGTAACCGAGTCCTTTTCCGGAGTCCCCGAGAACACCGCGCTCATGTCTTCCGTCACGATCACGGATATCGAGGCCGCCGCCGACCGGCTCGAACCGGCGGCGATCGTCCAGCGCACGCCCGTCGAGCGCAGTCGATCGCTGAGCGAGCGGTGCGGCGCCGACGTGCGCCTGAAGATGGAACACCTCCAACGCACCGGCTCGTTCAAGACGCGCGGCGCGTACAACGCGATTTCTCGGGCCGTCGACGGGTCCGGGAAGGGAGACGGAGGGGACGACGAGAGCCGGGACCGAGAGTCCGCGGTCGAGCGTGTCGTGGCCGCGAGCGCCGGCAACCACGCGCAGGGGGTCGCGCTGGCGGCGTCGGGGGCGGGGATCGACGCGACGATCGTGATGCCGGAGTCGGCGCCGGCGGCGAAGATCGAGGCGACCCGCGGGTACGGCGCCGAGGTCGTGCTCCGCGGGAACGCGTTCCCGGAGGCGATGGCGCACGCGCAGACGCTGACCGACGACCCCGGGACGCGGTTCGTCCACGCGTTCGACGACCCGGACGTGGTCGCCGGACAGGGGACGCTCGGGCTCGAGGTGCTCGATCAGGTGCCCGGCGCGGACACGGTGCTCGTCCCGGTCGGCGGCGGCGGGCTCGCCGGCGGGGTCGCGACCGCCGTCAAGGCGCGTTCGCCCGAGACGCGGGTCGTCGGCGTCCAGACCGAGGGCGCCTCGACGCTTTCGGAGAGCCTCGCTGCCGGCGAGCTCGTGACGCGCGAGGAACCGGACACCATCGCCGACGGGATCGCGACCGGCGGGCTGAGCGACCTCACCTTCGGCCTGTTGAAGGAACATCTCGACGAGGTGGTCGTCGTGAGCGACGACGACGTGGCGAGCGCCATCCTGCTGCTCTTGGAGCGCGCGAAGCAGATGGTCGAGGGCGCGGGCGCGACCGCCGCGGCCGCCCTCCTCGACGACGGCGCCGTCGACGAACTCGATCTGGCCGGCGAGACGGTGGTCCCGCTGCTCTGTGGCGGCAACATCGACGTCACGACGCTGAAGGAGGTGGTGACGCACGCCCTCGTCGACCGCGATCAGCTGATCGAGCTCTCCGTCCGGATCGACGACACGCCCGGCACGATGGGGGAGATCACCACCCTGATCGGGGGGGAGCGCGCGAACATCCGGACGGTGCGCCACGAGCGCAGCCGCCCGGACCTGCCGGTCGGCGACGCCGACCTCGTGTTCGAGGTGGAGACCAACGGTCCGGCCCACGTCGATCGGGTCCTGAACGCGGTGCGCGAGGCGGGCTACGAGGTGACGTGGACGACGCAGGAAACGTGAGAAACGAGGCGAGTGGCCGATACCCGGACGGCGGTCTCGCTCGATCCGACGGGTAAAAGTCGCACCCCGGCGATCACCCGGTAATGAGTCTCGTCGTTACCGACACCCTGGAAGACGAGCGCGTCGAGTTCACGGCCGACGGCGACGTCACGCTGTACGTCTGCGGCCTGACGGTGTCGGACGACCCCCACCTCGGACACGCCCGCCTGTGGTTCCACGCCGACGTGCTCCACCGGTGGCTCGACCACGTCGGCTACGACGTGCGCCACGTCGAGAACGTCACCGACGTCAACGAGAAGATCACGGCCCGCGTCGGCGAGCGCGACGAGTGGACCGAAGAGCGCGACGTGGCCGAGACGTTCACGGCGACCGTCTTCGACGCGATGCGCGGGCTGAACCTGTTGCGCGCAGAGGTGTACCCCCGCGTCACCGAACACGTCCCGGAGATCCGCGAGCTCGTCGGGACGCTGATCGAGAAGGGGTACGCCTACGAGTCGAACGGCTCCGTCTACTTCGACGTGACCGCGTTCGACGGCTACGGGAAGCTCTCGAACCAGAACGTCGAGGACCTAGAGGCGCAGGGCGAGCCCGACGAGCGCTCGGAGAAGCGCAACCCGTCGGACTTCGCGCTGTGGAAGGCCGACGGCGTGAGCGAGACCGCCGCGCGCGAGCACGCGAAACACGACCACGGCGACGATCCGCCCGCGGGCGAGACGTGGGAGTCGCCGTGGAGCGAGGGCCGCCCCGGGTGGCACGTCGAGTGCTCGGCGATGTCGACGACGCACCTCGGCGACACCCTCGATATCCACATGGGCGGGCGCGACCTGGTCTTCCCCCACCACGAGAACGAGATCGCGCAGTCGGAGGCCGCCACCGGCGAGACGTTCGCTCGCCACTGGCTCCACGTCGGCCTGCTGGAGATGGAGGGCGAGAAGATGTCCTCCTCGATCGGTAACTTCTGGACCGTCCCGGACGCCCTCGACGAGCTCGGCGTCAACGTGATCCGCACCTTCTACGCCGGGGCCGCCTACCGCTCCGAGCAGGCGCTCACCGAGGAGACGATCGCCGAGGCGGAGGAGCGCTGGGAGCGCCTCTCGCGCACTTACGACCGCGCCGTCGAGGCGCTCGACTCCACCGAGGCCCGCGCGAAGGCCGAGGACGAGGCGCTTCGCGAGGCCGTCGAAACCGCTCGCGACGACTTCGCGAGCGCGATGAACGACGACCTGAACCTCCGGGAGGCGACCGCGGCGCTCTTGGACCTCACCGACGCGGTGAACCGGCACGTGGACGGCGTCGAGGATGGCGATCCCGGGTCCGCCTACGACTACCGCGGCCTCCGCGACGCTGTCGAGGCGTTCGAGGCTCTCGCCGGCGACGTGTTGGGCCTCCAGTTCGGGTCGACGACCGACGGCGACGTCGATCTGGCCGGCGAGCTGGTCGAGCTGGTGCTGGACGTGCGCGAGGCCGAGCGCGAGGCCGGCAACTACGAGCGCGCCGACGAGCTCCGGGACGCGCTCGCCGAAGTCGGCGTCGAGATCGAGGACGGCCCGGACGGCGCGACGTACCGGTTCGAGTGAGCCGAAGCCCGCCCACACCTGCAACCACACACCTCCTCAGACTCGCGTGCGCTCCTCGTGGCCTCGCGGCCACTCGGGGGCGCGCGCCGCGTGTCGCCGAGAAAGAGCTCTACTCCAACACATGCTCGGTGTCGTACGACCCGAGCACCTTGACCCAGCCGTTGTCGGCGATCGCCTCGATGTCCTCGACCGCCCTCGCCATGTGCGCCTCGTAGAGGCCGGCGTCGACGTCGAAGTGGAACAGGTAGTCGCCGAGTCGCTCGCCGCTCGGACGCGACTCGATCCGCGAGAGGTTGAGGTTGCGGTCGGCGAACGCCTCCAGCAGTTCCAAGAGGAGGCCGGGGTAGTTCGCGTTCGGGTAGACGATCAGGGTCGTCTTCCCGCCGGCGTCGGAGCGCGCGGACTCGGGCGCGACGACGAGGAAGCGCGTCGCGTTGGAGGTGCGGTCCTGGATGTCCTCGGCGAGGATCGTGAGGTCGTCGCCGGCGTTGTCCGGGTGGCCGATCCCGGCGATTCGGGCGTCCTCGCGGGCGCGCTCGACCCCGCGAGCCGTGGAGGCGACCGCTTCGAGGCCGGCGTCCGGGTGGTTGGCCTCCAGCCAGTTGCGACACTGCGCGAGCGCCTGCGAGTGGCTGGCGACGACATCGAACTCCGGCTCCTGCGCGAGGAGGGCGTGGCGGATCGGGGTGACGACCTCGCGGGTGACCGCCACGTCGTGGTCGGCCAGGGCGTCGAGGCTCTCCGAGACGGATCCCTCGATGCTGTTCTCGATGGGGACGACTCCCCGCTCGAACTCGCCGGCCGCGACGGCGTCGACGATGGCGGTGACCGACTCGCGGAACGACACCTCGGTGGCGACGGCCCGCGCCGCGCGGTGCGAGTACGTACCGGCGGGACCGAGCGTGACGGCGTTCATCGACCCTACCTATCAGACCGCGTTAGAAAAGCGTGCGGGGTCGCACGGATATTGACTGGAGAGACGGGAGACAGGGGGCCGATCGGTGACTCAGCCCTCGTCGACCGGAACTGCCGCCAGCGCCGCCTCCGCGACCCGGACCGCGGTCGCGCCGTCGCGCCGTCCAACGACGACGACGAGCGTCTCCGCCGCCACGCCGGCGGCCTCGACCGCGACATCGGCGGCCGCGAGACGGCGGAGGACCGCCCCGAGCGCCGCGGCGTCGACCGCGCCGGTCGCGAGGATCGCGGTGTCTCGCCCCTCCGGGACGACCGCCGCGCCGCCGACGCGGAGGAGGGGGCCGGGATCGGTGGCGTCGGTGTCGTCACCGCCGTCGGCACCCGCCTCATCGGAATCGACGACCGCCACCCCGCTCCGCATCGACACGCTGGCGGCGCGGTCGGCGGTCCCGTAGTCGGGCAGCTCCTCGCGGAACCGTCGAAGCGCGGTCGCGATCGCGTCGGCGTCGCCGTCGAGGCCGGCGTCGTCGGCCAGCCACGCGGCGGCGGCGCTGTGGTTGAGAACGCCGGCGCGGAGCGCGTCGAGGACGAAGGGGCGCGCCCGGGCCGCCTCGCGGGTCTCGGCTGCGAGCGACATGGCCGGACCTGCGGCGCGGGTCGCCATGGCGGTTTCGATCGCGGTCTCGGGGCGAGAGACGGGCGTCGGGTTCCCGCGACCCCGGACGTGCCGAAGTCCCTAAGAGCGGCGCGCCCCCAGCGCGTGTATGCAGTCGCTCGTCATCGTCGCACACGGCTCACACCTCAATCCGGGGTCGAGCGCGCCGACGTACGACCACGCGGACACCATCCGCGCGACCGGCGCCTTCGACGAGGTGAAGACCGGCTTCTGGAAGGAGGAACCGCACTTCCGAGAGGTGCTCCGCACCGTCGAAGGCGACGAGATCTACGTCGTCCCGCTGTTCGTCTCGGAGGGGTACTTCACCGAGCAGGTGATCCCCCGCGAGCTCCGGCTCGACGGCTGGGACGTCTCGGAGTGGGACTCCGACGGCCTCTCCGCCGACCAGGCCACCCTCGTCGCCGAGGACATCGACCACGAGGTCCACTACTGCGGCCCGGTGGGGACCCACCGCGCGATGACCGACGTGATCGTCCGGCGCGCGGAGTCGGTGACCGGCGACCCCGACGTGGGCGAGGGGTTCGGCCTCGCCGTCGTCGGCCACGGCACCGAGCGCAACGAGAACAGCGCGAAGGCGATCGAGTACCACGCCGACCGGATCGCCGAGCGCGACCGCTTCGACGAGGTGAAGGCGCTGTACATGGACGAGGACCCCGAGGTCGACGACCTTCCCGACTACTTCGAGAGCGACGACGTGGTCCTCGTCCCCCTCTTCATCGCCGACGGCTACCACACCCAGGAGGACATCCCGGAGGACGTCGGGCTCTGCGAGGACCACACCGAGGGGTACGACGTGCCCACCGAGGTCGACGGCACTCGGATCTGGTACGCGGGCGCGGTGGGCACCGAACCGCTGATGGCGGACGTGATCCTTGAGCGCGCGGCCGACGCCGGCGCCGACCTCGGGACCGCGCTCGACGACGTGCGCGAGACGACCCGCGTCGCCACGGGGGACTGACCGTGCCGGAACCCACTTCCGACGCGACCGCAGACGAGGGCGCCGCGGCCGACGACGACACCGAGACCGCCCCGGAGGTCCCCAGTATCGACCTCCCGAGCGACGCCTTCGACGCGGTGCTCGACGCGCTCGACGGGCGCGATCCGAACGACCCCCTCCGCTTCGAGGGGTTCAGCGTCGCGCGCGACGACGGGGGCTACGTCCTCGACCCCGCCGACGGCGACCGCCAGACCGGGGTGAGCGAGCGCGAGCTCCACGAGGCGCTCGACGAGCGCGCTCCCGCGGTCACCGACTGGTACGCCTTCGAGCGCGTCGTCGGCGAGTTCGGCCCCCGCCGCGCGTTCCTGCGCTGGCTGGAGGACGCCGACGGCGCGACGGTGGCGACTCGATACGCCGCGCTCGCCGAGGGGATCGAGCGCGCGTGGGGCGAGCTGAAGATAACGGCCACGGTCACCGACCGCGGCGAGCGCCGGTACGACGTGCGCCACGCCGACGACGCGGGCGTTCCGGTCGACGAACTCGACCGCTACGACGACCCGCTCGACGCCCGAGAGCTCGTCAAGCTCGACGAGAAGGGGCGGTACCGCCCCCTCAAGACCGCGCCGACGCTCGCGGGCGGCTGGGTCTTCCCCGACCTCGGCCCGCGTGACGCCTACGAGGCGGTCGAAACGGTCTACCCCGCGACGGTCGCCAACTGGCACCGGGAGCGCGAGGGGGAACTCGACGTGAGCCACTGGCGCGAGACGATGGAGCGGCAGTCCGGCATCTACGGCGTCGTGAAGACGTGGGACCGGGGCGAGGGCCACGAGCACGTCGACTGGGTCGCGGAGGCGTGCTGCGACGACTCGCAGTGTCTGAAACGGCGCGAGTGGGAGTACGACGACGAGACCGACCTCAATGTCGACGGCGGCGACGGCGCCTTCCCCTGCCGCGAGCCCTGTTCGGTCGTCGTGAGCGCCGCGCGCAAGTGGACCCGCCTGGAGAGCGAACGGCCCCGCACCTACGAGTTCGACTTGACGCCGAGCGAGAAGGAGCAGGTCGAAGACATCATCGACGCGGTCGCCGACGGCCGGATCGACGAGATCCGCGAGGCCGACACGAAGGAGGGGGCGAACCGCTACCGCACCCGCTTTTTGCGCGCCAAGCGGTTCGACGACGAGGGGAACCTCGGCGGCGTGCCGACCGAGCCAGCCGAGACGGGAGACGAGGAGTAGCGGAAGCGGCGCGATCGCCGTTTTCGGCGGCCTATTCGAGAGATTCCCTCAGATCGGGTACTCGCGCGGCTCGTGCTGGACGGAGATCCACTTCGTCTCCGTGATCTCTCGCAGGAACGCGTCGCTGTTGTACTCGCCGACGCCCGACGCGCCGATCCCGCTGAACGGGACGTGCGCCTCGTCGTTGATCGGCTGGTCGTTGATGTGGACGTTCCCGGTCTCCATGCGGCCGGCGATCTCCTTGGCGACCGCGAGGTCGCCGGCGTGGACGGAGCCGGAGAGCCCGTACTCGGTGCCGTTGGCGATCGCGACCGCCTCGTCGACGTCCGAGAACGGGATGACGGGCGCGATGGGGCCGAAGTGCTCGTTGCACGCCGCGGCCATGTCGTTCGCGACGCCCGAGAGGACCGTCGGCTTCACGACGAGCGAGTCGTCGACGCCGTCGATGTCGGCAGTCTCGCCGCCGGTTTCGAGGGTCGCGCCGGCCTCGATCGTCCGGTCGACGTACCCCAGCATCTCGTCGCGCTGAGACTCGTCGATGATGGGGCCGACGACGGTGTCGGGCTCGTGGGCGCTCCCGACCGGGAGCTCCTCGGCGCGCTCGGTGAGCTTCGCGACGTACTCGTCGTACACGTCCTCGTGGACGACGTGACGGTTGATCGAGATACACACCTGTCCCTGGTGGACGAAGGAGCCGAACGTCGCCGCGTCGACGGCGCGGTCGACGTCGGCGTCGCTCGTGACGACGTGGGCGTTGTTGCCGCCGAGCTCCATCGCCGGCACCGCGAGGTTCTCGCCCGCGAGCCCCGCGACGCGCCGGCCGACCGACGTGGAGCCGGTGAAGGAGACCACGTCGCTCTCGGGGTGGCTGGCGACGCGGTCGCCGATCTCGGAGCCGCGGCCGGTGACGACGTTGATCACGCCGTCGGGGAGGTCGGTCTGCTCGAAGAGCCGCGCGAACAGCAGCCCGCCCGTGATCGGCGAGTTCGTCGACGGCTTGAGGACGACGCCGTTCCCGGCGGCGATGGCGGGAAGGACCGCTCGCGCGCTCAGGTTCAGCGGGAAGTTCCACGGCGAGATCACCGTCACCACGCCCTTCGGCCCCCGCTCGACGACGTTCTCTTTACCGGGGATGTTCGACTCGGCGCGCTCGCCCTTCATCCGGCGCGGGAGCGTCGCGGCCTCGCCGGCGTGGTCGGACGCGATCTGGATCGAGGTCTCGCCCATGATCGCCGAGCCGCCGACCTCGTTGGCCAGCAGGTCGACCACGTCCTCGTCGTGTTCCTGTAAGGCCTGCAGGAACTGCTGAACGACCGCCGAGCGCTGCGCCGGCGGGGCCTCGGCCCACCCCTCCTGTGCGGCGGCCGCGGCCTCGTAGGCGTCGTCGACGTCGCCCTCGGTCGCGCTCGGCACCTCGGCGACGACCTCGCGCGTCGAGGGGTCCTCGACGGCGATGGTCTCGTCGTCGCCGGCGGCGACCCACTCGCCGTCGATGTACTGCGCGCTCCAGTCGGCGTCGATGGACAGGTCGGTCGACATCTGTGTTTTACCAAACGGTAGAATAAGGGAAAAGGCGGCCGATAGGAGTAGCATCGCCCGGATCACAGCTCGGCGACAGATCCTCGGCAGCGGTGCGTCGACCGGCGTCGCTCGCTGGCGATCGCACGCGCGTGCGTGCGATCAGGCATCGCGAAAGCTTTAGACGGGAGAGCGGCCTACCTCGGGGCAATGAGTCGCGGCCCCGAGCTTATCATCACGGAGAAGGACAACGCGGCGCGTCGCATCGCCGACATCCTGAGCGGCGAGTCCGCGACGGCGGAGCGGGAGAACGACGTGAACGTGTACAAGTGGGGCGGCAAGCGCTGTATCGGCCTCTCGGGCCACGTCGTCGGCGTCGACTTCCCCGCCGAGTACAACGACTGGCGCGACGTGGAGCCCGTCGAGCTGATCGACGCGCCGGTGACCAAAGAGCCCACGCAGGAGGGGATCGTCGCCGCGCTCCGCAAGCTCGCGCGCAACGCCTCCCGGGTCGTCATCGCGACCGACTACGACCGCGAGGGCGAGCTGATCGGCAAGGAGGCGTACGAGCTGGTGCGCGAGGTGAACGAGGACGCTCCCATCGACCGGGTCCGCTTCTCGTCGATCACCGAGAACGAGGTGCGAGAGGCGTTCGCGAACCCCGACGAGCTCGACTTCGACTTGGCGGCCGCCGGGGAGGCCCGACAGGTGATCGATCTCACGTGGGGGGCGGCGCTCACCAGGTTCCTCTCGCTTTCCGCCCGCCAGCTCGGCGACGACTTCATCTCGGTGGGTCGGGTGCAGGGGCCGACCCTCAAGCTGATCGTCGACCGGGAACGGGAGATCCAGGCGTTCGACCCCGAATCCTACTGGGAGCTGTACGGGAACCTGACGAAGTCCGGCGGCGACCCCTTCGAGGCGCGATACTTCTACCTGAACGACGAGGGCAACGAGGCCGAGCGCGTCTGGGACGGCGACGCCGCCGAGGTGCTCACGGAGGCGCTCGACGCGGCCGAGGATGCCGTCGTCGACGACGTGCGCCGCCGCACTCGTACCGACGACCCGCCGACCCCGTTCAACACCACGGCGTTCATCCGCGCCGCGGGCTCGCTCGGCTACTCCGCGCAGCGCGCCATGTCGCTCGCGGAGGACCTGTACACCGCCGGCTACGTCACGTATCCCCGGACGGACAACACGGTGTACCCCGACGACTTAGAGCCCCGCGAGCTGATCGAGGAGCTCTCGGCCGCCTCGACGTTCGGGACGGACGCGAAGAGCCTCCTCGACCGGGAGGAGATCGAGCCCACCGAGGGCGACGAGGAGACCACCGACCACCCGCCGATCCACCCGACCGGCGAGCTCCCATCGGCCTCGGACCTCTCGGAGGACGAGTGGGAGGTGTACGAGCTGATCGTCCGCCGCTTCCTCGCGACCTGCGCAGAGCCCGCGACGTGGGAGCGGCTCCGCGTCGTCGCGCTCGCGAACGGCGAGGCGACTCCGATCGCCGAGCGCGCCGACGGGCTCGCCGCCCTCCGCGACCCGGACGAGGCGACCGGTCCCGGCGACCTCGCCGCCGACGGCGGGCTTCGGCTGAAGGCCAACGGGAAGCGCCTGTTGGAGGCCGGCTACCACGACGTGTACCCGTACCGCTCCAGCGACGAGCGCATCGTCCCCGACGTCGAGGTCGGCGAGACGCTCGCGCTCACCGACCGGCGGACGGACGCGAAGGAGACCCAGCCCCCCCGCCGGTACGGCCAGTCCCGGCTCATCGAGGAGATGGAGAAGCGCGGCGTCGGCACGAAGGCGACCCGCCACCGCACCTTAGAGAAGCTGTACGACCGCAACTACATCGAGAGCGACCCGCCGCGGCCGACCCGACTCGCGGAGGCGGTCGTCGAGGCGGCCGAGGAGTTCGCCGAGCACATCGTGAGCGAGGAGATGACCGCCCAGCTGGAGCGAGACATGCAGGCGATCGCGGCCGGCGAGAAGGAGTACGAGGAGGTGACCGAGGAGTCCCGCGAGCTGCTCGACCGCGTGTTCGACGACCTCACCGAGTCGCGCGAGGCGGTCGGCGACCACCTCCAGAAGTCGCTGAAGGCGGACAAGACGCTCGGCCCCTGTCCCGAGTGCGGCGAGGACCTCCTCGTCCGGAAGTCCCGACAGGGGTCGTACTTCGTCGGCTGCGACGGCTACCCCGACTGCGAGTACACCCTGCCGCTCCCCTCCACGGGGAAGCCGCTCATCCTCGACGAGACCTGCGAGGAGCACGACCTCCGACAGGTGAAGATGCTCGCGGGCCGGAAGACGTTCGTCCACGGCTGCCCGCAGTGTAAGGCCGACGAGGCCGACGAGCAGGAGGACGAGGTGATCGGAACGTGTCCCGAATGTGGTGAGGAGCACGGCGGAGAGCTGGCCATCAAACGGCTCCGCTCCGGCTCCCGGCTCGTCGGCTGCACGCGCTACCCCGACTGCGACTACTCGCTCCCGCTCCCCCGGCGCGGCGAGATCGAGGTCACCGACGAGACCTGCGAGGAGCACGACCTCCCGCACCTCCGGATCCACTCCGGCGACGAGCCGTGGGAGCTCGGCTGTCCAATCTGCAACTACCGGGAGTTCACCGCCCGGCAGGAGGGCTCGGAGCTCCAGACCGTCGAGGGGATCGGCGAGAAGACCGCGGAGAAGCTGAAAGACGCCGGCGTCGACGGCGTCGACGACCTCAAGTCGATCGATCCGGACGATCTGGCGGCCGACGTGGACGGCGTGGGCGCGGACACGGTCCGCGACTGGCAGGCGAAGGCGGACTGAGTGGACTCCCCGTCGGCGACGGCGGACTCCCCCACGGCGGTGCGTCCCTCGCCGTTTATAAGCTCTGAGCTCGTGAAGCGGGTATGAATGGATCGTGACGGCGAGGCGACACCCCGCGTGGTTCGGTCGTTCGTCGAGGCGATTCCGACGCCGACGTTAGCCTGCGATCCGGAGACGCACGCGATCCGAGCGGCGAACGCGCCGGCGGCCGAGCTGATCGGGCAGGACCGCGGGACCCTGACGCTGATGGGGCTCACGGACCTCGATGAGACCGACGAGACGGTCGACGGCGATCCGGTGGGCGCGGTCGTCGACGACGCGGTCGACCGTGAGGGGGTCACCGAGTTCGAGTGGGAGACCGTCGACGAGCGGGGGCGTCGCCGCCTCGCCGTGTCGCTCCACGCGACGACGATCGCCGACGAGCGGTGGCTGATCGTCGGGTTGACCGACGTGACCGATCGCGTCACCGCCGAGGAAAGCCTCCGGTCGCAGCTGCGCGTCGTCGACGCGGTCGCCTCGACGGTTCCCGCCGCGCTGTTCCAGTGTAGCGTGGACGGGACGCTCGCGCGCTGGAACGACCGGCTCGCCGCCGACGCCGAACGCGACGGCGAGGAGCTGTCGGGGACCGATCTGACGGTGCTGTTCGACGACGAGACCCGTGACGGCGTCGCCGAGGCGCTTCGGCGCGTGTACCGCGATCGCGAGCCGGCCGACTGCGAGGCGACGCTTCTGACGCGGTCCGGCGAGCGCGTCCCGTACCGGCTCGCGCTGGGGCCGATCGTGGACGACGGCGAGGTCACCGGTGCGATCGGCGTCGGCGAGGACCGCACCGAGGCGTCGCTCCGCGAGGAGCGGCTGGCCGTCCTGACACGGGTCCTCCGGCACAACTTCCGGAACGACCTCAACGTGGTGACCGGCTTCACGGAGCGGGCCATCGAGTCCGTCGACGACCCGGATCTGGCGACGGAGCTCGAACGCGTCGTCGACACAGCCGAGCGCCTGCTCCGCGTCGGCGAGACCTCTCGGCGCGTCGAGCGGCTGCTCTCCGACCGGCCCGCGCCCACCCGGCTCGACCTCGCCGAGGCGGTCGACGAGGCGCTGATCTCGCTCCCGGCGGAGCTCCGCGAGGGCGCCGACATCGAGGTCGACGTGCCAGAGGGGGTCACGGTGTCGGCGATCGGCTACCTGGCCGAGGCGATCACGGAGCTCGTCGACAACGCCATCCGACACAGTGAGGCCGAGCGCCCGCGCGTCGAGATCACGGCCGCCGAGCTCCCGAGCGAGTCGTGGGCGTCGCTCGTCGTCGCCGACGACGGCCCGGGAATCCCCCCGGCCGAACGGTCGGTGCTCACCGGCGAGGAGACGCCGCTGGAGCACGCGAGCGGACTCGGCCTCTGGTACGTCAACTGGATCGTCAGCGCCGGCGGCGGGTCGTTCGACATCGGCTCCGCGTCGGCCGGCGGGACGCGGATCGAGATGGATCTCCGGACACCGGACGACGAGTGAGCCGGGTCGTCGGGCGGTGTTGACGCCGGGTCACTCGACGAGCCGGACCTCGTCGCCGACGGCGACCTCGTCGGCCGCGCCGGCCGGGAGTTCGACAACCGTGTCCGCGCGGCCGCGGCCCAGTCCGACGAACGGTGCGAGCCGCTTCGCCTTCTGCACCTCGCCGTCGACGAGCCACAGCGCGTCGATCGCGAAGGGGACGAACAGCATGTGGAGCCACTGCGTGTCCGGGGCGTCGAAGGGGAACACGAGCGCGTAGTCGTCGGGGATCGACCGGCGGAACATCAGCCCGCGACCCTGTTCGAGCGTCGAGCGCGCCACGTCGACGTCGCTCGCGAGGGGCGTCGACGGGGCGTTGGATCGGCCACTGCGGTGGACGAGTCGCACGCTGGGCACGTTGCGGGCACCGGATAAATAGACTCGCGATCGGCCGGCAATACGGCGTCGGAAGCGGCCGGCGAACCGCCTAGCTCGCGTCGCCGTACGTCTCTTCGAGGTACTCCACGATGTCGTCGCTCTCGGACATCCCCTCGATCCCGTTCGCCTCGTCGACGAGGACGGGGACGCCGGTCTGGCCGGAGACCGCCTCCACCTCGGTGCGCTCGCCGTGCGACCGCGGCACCATCACCGACTCGTACTCTAGGTCGAGGTCGGCGAGCTTGGTCTTCACCTTCGCGCAGTACGGGCACCCTTCCAGTTCGTAGAGCGTCAGGTCCGTCATCACTGTGGGATAGGGGACAGACGCGTAAAGAAGTACGGTGGGCGGTGCGCGCGGCGCGCACGGACGCCGGACGGACGCCGGACGGGAGGGTGAAACACCGCTTTCAGCCTCTGGAAAGCATATACCGGTGCAAGGCGGGCGTAGGGACATGAACCGCCGCACGCTGCTCGCGGGCGCCGGAATCGCCGTCACGTCGTCGCTCGGAGGCTGTCTCGACGGATCGCTCGGTGACGGCACCCGAGACGGGGGCGATGAGCCCGCGTCCGGCGATCCCGACCGCCCCACCGAGCTCCGCGACGCGACGATCACGCTCGGGATCGACGACGCGCCGGCGGCCGACGAGCCGCCTCGAGTCGCGTTCGACGAGGAGGCGTCGGTAGTGACCGTCGAGGGGACGGTCAGCTACTCGTCGAGCTCGTGCGGAGAGGTCGCGCTGAAGCGCGCGACGTACGAGCCCGGGGGGAGCGCGGCCACCGTCCGAGTGGTCGGTCGGCGGGATCCGGAGGCGGGCGAGGAGTGCACGGACGACATCGCGGCCGACTCCTACCGGGTCGAGCTGACGTTCGACATGGGTGTCCCCGACACCGTCGAAGTCACCGAGGACGGGGAGTTCGACGAATTCGTCGTGACCGCGCCGTAGCTGGGGCGGCGGATGGCGGCGAGGAAGAGCGCAGCGGTCCGCGCGAAGCGGGTGGCGCCGGGGGTTAGAGGATGACGCCGCGCGTCTGCAGGACGTAGTACAGCGCCAGCAGCGCCGCGATGACGTACTGCCCGAGCGCGACCTCGTCGTAGTCGCCGACCGCGACCTTGATCAGCGGGTAGGCGATGATACCGGCGGCGAGCCCGTCGGCGATCGAGTAGGCGAACGGCATCACGGTGACGGTGAGGCCGGCCGAGACGGCCCACGCGGGGTCGTCCCAGTCGACCTCGACGAGCCCCTGCAGCATCATCACGCCGACGACGATCAGCGCGATGAAGGAGGCGTACGCCGGGATGGCGGCGACGACGGGTATCACCGCGAGCGACGCGACGAAGAGGCCGGCGATGACAAGCGCCGTCAGGCCGGTGCGGCCGCCCTCCTCGACGCCGGCCGACGACTCGATGAACGTCGTCACCGTGGAGGTGCCGAGCATCGCGCCGGCGGTCGTCCCCACCGCGTCCGCCATCAGCGGCTTGTCCATGTCGGGGAGGTCGCCGTCCTCGTCGAGGAAGTCACCGAACTGCGAGACGCCGATGAGCGTCCCGGCGGTGTCGAAGAAGTCGACGAAGAAGAACGTGAACACGACCAGGACGAACGTGAGGGGATCGATCTGCCCAAGCCCGTCGACGAACGCGCCCGCGAGGGGCGTGATGTCGTACTGCGCGCTCGGGAGCGTCTCCGGCGTGACCGTGCCGCGGGCGAAGACGCCGGCGAAGGTGAGCCCCCAGCCGACGAGGGAGGTCGTCACGATACCGATCACGATCGAACCCGTGAGCCCGCGGGCCCAGAGGCCGAAGGTGAACGCGACTCCGAGCAGGCCGAGGATCGCCCACGGGTTCCCGAAGATCCCGCCGAGCGTGACGAGCGTCGACTCGTCGGGAACGACGATCTGGAGCTCCTGAAAGCCGATGAAAAGCAGGAAGAGACCGATACCGGCACCGACAGACCGCTTCACCGGCTCGGGGAACAGCCGGATGACGTACTCGCGCGCGCCGACCGCGGTGAGCAGCATGAACAGGACCCCTTCGACGAAGACGGCGGCCAGCGCCGTCTGCCACGGGACGCCGAGCCCGAGCACGACCGTGTACGCGAAGAAGGCGTTGAGCCCGAGGCCGGGCGCGAGTCCGAACGGCCGGTTCGCGTACAGCGCCATCACGACCGTTCCGATCGCCGCCGAGAGGACCGTCGCGATGGCGATCATCTGGAACACCTCGCCCTGTCTGTACCCCTCGATCTGGATCGCTTCCGAGAGGATCGCGGGATTCACCACGATGATATACGACATCGCGAGGAAGGTAGTGACCCCCGCGATCAGTTCCGTCCGAACGTCGGAGTCGTGCCCATCTAGGTCGAACTGCGCAGCGAGCGTGTCTGTAAGCCCCATTGAACGGGTGAGTGTTCCCCGGGATCGAGTGATAAGCTTTGCTGAACGTTAGCGCAAGATACACAAGTTCATGTGTATAAACCCGGTTTGAAACGTCGACACGCCTATAGAAATGCGCGAACGTGTGTACTCAAAGGCGCGGCCGCGCTCACTCGAACGTCGTCAGCGCGCCGACCGGAGCGTCGGTGATCGCTCGCGCACGCTCCATCCCCTCGTCGCCGACGGCAATGAGCGTGAACACGCCAGTGACGTCGGCGTCGGCCTGTAAGGCGATGTCTAAGAGTAGCTCCTGCGTTTCGCCCGACCGGATCAGGTCGTCGACGACGAGCACCGTGTCGCCGGCGTCGATCGCGCTCGCGGGGAGGTAGTAGGTGAGCTCGATGCCCGAGGCGAGCCGCTGGCGCGACTCGATGAACTCCTCGACGGCGGTCTCCTTCGACTTCTTGGCGTACGCGAGCCGCGCGTCGAAGAAGGAGGCCATCGCCGCGCCGAGGGTGATCCCGTCGGTGGCGGCGGTGAGCACCACGTCCGGCGACTCGAACTCGAACGTCTCCGCGGCGACGGGCGCGACCAGGTCGAGGAACGACTGGTCGAAGACGACGCCGGAGTTGTCGACGTACCCCTCGTCGTCGAACTCGACGCGGGCGAGGAGTTCGTCGGCGAGCGCGTCGCGACCGACCGCCTCGACGACCTCGCTCGCGCGGTCGGTACCGGGGAGCACGTGGCCGTTGACGTACCGGTTCAGGTCGCCCGCGGGCAGGTCGGTCACCTCGGATAGCTCCTCGTAGGTTCGCGTCTCCTTCAGCATCCGCAACACGGCGACCGCCTGCAGCTGGAGGGCGGCCTTCTCTGCTCGGTTCATGTAGATGATCGTGATCGCACAAGTATGAATACGTCGAAGTCGCCGGACGGAGCGATCGCCATGAACGTGTGTTCGGGGCCGTCACACGCGGCGCGACCGGCGTTACTCCTCCGGATCTCGGAAGAAGATATCCGGATCGTCGATCGCGAACTCGACGCGGTCGCGGTCGTCGAGCGGGCGGAGCCGGAGCGTCAGCCGGTCCGCGTCGGCCGCGGCCGCTTCGAGCGCTTCCCTGTCCGAGTCGAGGACGAACGTCGGGACGCAGACGGCGACCTCCGCCGTCTCGCTCTCGGCGACGACCAGCCGGTAACTTACCGTCTCGCCCGCCGCCGCGTACACCCGAACCGATTCGATCTGTACCCCGGAGAGCAGCTCGTCCGCCTCGTCGAACTCCGACCCGGGCAACAGGACGTGAAGCCGCGCCTCGTCGGCGATCGGGTTCACGTCGCCGGGATGGAGCGCGATCGCCTCCCAGCCGCGGTCGCGGTACTCCGCCGCGGTCGCCTCGGTGTCGTCGAACACGCGCTGCCACCGCTCGCCGAGATCGGCTCTGCTCATAAGGGGGAGGCGTCGCCGCGGGGAATTAAACCTTCCTCGCGCGTCCTCGGGGCGAACATGAGACGGACGAGTAGACGGCAGAGGCGGTGTTAGACGCTTAAACGTCGTGTCACGTGACCACAGCCCTTATGTCCCCCGATAGTATTGAACTGCCTATGTTACGCGATGACTCGGACGTGAACCGCCGGACGTACCTCAAATACGTCGGAGGCACTGCAGCCACCGTCGGGCTCGCCGGCTGTTCGGACAGCGGCGGCGACGGAAGTGATGGAAGCGACGGGAGCGACGGGTCGGACGGCTCCGACGGCACCGACGGCGAGGACGGAGAGCAGCTCCCGGAGCCGGAGACCCGCGAGGAGCACCTCCAGCGCGCGAACCTCCGGCTCAACGAGCGCGCTCCGTGGATCTTCCTCAACCGCCAGTACAGCGTGTACGGCATCGCGAGCCGGCTCGACTGGACCGCCCGCCGCGACGAGCGGATCGAGGCCCAGGCCATCTCGGTGACCGAGGGCGAGCCGTCGGTCACCATCACCCAGTCGTCGATGGACTCGGGGCTCGACCCCCACGACCACCGAGAGACGCCGACCGACAACATCGTCGTGCAGGCCCACGACGGCGTGCTCGGCCGCAACGCCGACGGCGACATCATCGACGCGCTCGCGACCGACTACGAGCGGCTCGAAGAGGGCCGCGTCCGGTTCGAGATACGCGACGGCGTCACGTTCCACAACGGGGACGAGCTCCAGCCCTCGGACATCGCCTACAGCGTCAACCGCGTCGTCGATAGCGAGGTCGGGATCGAGAGCCCGCAGAGCGACCAGCTCGCCGGCGTCACGGGCGCCGAAGTCGTCGACGGCGGCGTCGAGGTCACCTCCGACGGGATCAACCCGATCGTGTTCTCGCTTTTCGCCTCGTACTGTAAGGTCGTCCAGCAGGACTGGATCGAGTCGCGCGACTCCTCGGAGATCAACTCCGACATGAACGGGACCGGCCCGTTCCAGGTCGTCGAGTACGAGCAGGACGTGGAGATCGTCTACGAGCCCTACGAGGACTACTGGGGCGACGCGCCGGAGATCGAGGAGCTGACGATCCGCGCGACCAGCGAGTCGAGCACGCGAGTCTCGCAGCTGCTCGCCGGCGAGACGGACCTCGTCGTCAACGTGCCGCCGCAGGAAGTGAGCCGCGTCCGAGACGAGGACAGTACGGAGATCACGGCGGTGCCGAGCACCCGCGTCATCTTCAACGCCATGCGGTACGACGTGGAGCCGTTCTCCAGCCCGGAGTTCCGGCAGGCGCTGAACTACGCCATCGACCTGAACAGCATCATCGAGAACATTCTCCAGGGGTTCGCCGACGCGACCGGCCAGCCCACGCTCGAAGGGTTCGTCGGCTACAACGGGGAGGTCGGCCCGTACCCGCAAGACGTCGAGCAGGCCGAACAGCTCGTCGAGGACTCCGGCCACGCCGGCGTCGAGATCACCCTCGAAACGCCCGTGGGTCGGTACCTCCGCGACGTGCAGATCGCGCAGGCGGTCGCCAGCCAGATCGACGAACTCTCGAACGTCTCCTGCCAGGTCGAGCAGCGCGACTTCGCCTCGCTCGCGGGCGAGGTGACGAGCGGCGACATCGAGAACATGCCGCACTTCTACCTGCTCGGCTGGGGGAACACCACGTTCGACGCCAGCCAGACGATCATCCCCCTTCTCACCTCTGACGGAGCGCTCTCCAGCTACCGGGGGGACGAGGAGGTCGACGAGCTCATGTCCGAGTCCCAAAACCTGCCGGGCGAAAACTAAGGTTCGATGGCGCTGGGACGGTTCCTCCTGAAACGCGGGATCCAAGGCGTGCTGGTCGTGTGGGGGGTCGTGACCGCAGTGTTCCTACTGCGATTCATCACCCCCGGCGACCCGGTGACGTTCGTCGCGCCGCTGGACGCGAGCGCCGAGCTTCGCGCACAGATAGCCGCGGATCTGGGGCTCGATCAGCCGCTGTACGTCCAGTACGTCGACTACATCGTCGGGCTGCTTCAGGGAGACATGGGGTACTCGTACCTCCGCGGGACGGAGGCGAGCACCATCGTGCTCGCCCGCGTGCCGGCCACCGTCGAGCTCGCGGTCGCGGCGACGGTCGTCGCGATCGTCATCGCCATCCCGCTCGGCGTCATCAGCGCGACGCGACGGCGCGAGCCCGCCGACTACGGAGCGACCCTGTTCTCGCTCGTGGGCATCTCGACCCCGAACTTCTGGCTCGGGATCATGCTCATCCTGGTGTTGTCGGTGCAGCTCGATATCTTCCCGACGAGCCGGCGGCCGATCGGCCTCTTCGAGACGTTCGCGTTCCTCGTCACGGTCGAGAACGGGCTCGCCGCCCCGATGGACGTCGGCGCGTTCCTCGACGGGCTGTGGACGTGGCTGTGGCACATCGCGCTGCCGGCGGTGACGCTCGGCACGTACTTCACCGCGCTCGTCACCCGGTTGACCCGAAGCGGGATGATCGAGGAGCTCGGGCAGCCGTACGTCCGGGCGGCGCGCGCGAAGGGGCTCCCGGAGTCGCTGATCCAGTACAAACACGCGCTGCAGAACACCCTCATCCCGATCGTCACCGTGTTGGGGCTCCAGCTGGGGACCCTGATCGGCGGCGCGGTGATCACCGAGGCCGTGTTCTCGTGGCCCGGCCTCGGCACGCTGGTCATCGACTCGATCAACGTCCGCGACTGGCCGCTGATCCAGGGGTCGCTGATCGTGATCGGGACCGGGTTCGTGCTGATCAACATCTTCGTCGACGCGCTGTACGCGTACCTCAATCCGCGGGTGGTCCACTGATGACGAACCGAACTCTCTCCGTTCTCTCAGGCGGTGTGACGTGTCACACGGTTGAGCCTCGAACGACCGGGGCGGCGCGCGGGGCGTCTCCCGAGACGGCTCCGGGGGTGACCGGCCGGTGATCTCTCCCCGGACGCTCCGGAACCTCCGGAGCGAGCTCTCGCGGAGCCTCCTCGCGAAGCTCGGGATTGCGATCCTCGCAGTGATCCTCTTTACCGCGGTGTTCGCTCCGCTCTTGGCGCCCCACGACCCGACGGAGCAGGACCTCGACAACGCGAACATTCCGCCGCTCGGATTCACGGCGACGGAGAATCAGACGACCTCGCAGATGGTCGACGGCGAGGTGCAGATCGTCGAGGAGGAGGTCGTCGTCAACACCACGGTCGCTCACCCGCTCGGAACCGACTCGCTCGGCCGCGACGTGCTCTCGCGGACGATGTTCGGCGCGCGCACGTCGCTTCTGGTCGGCCTGTTCGGGACCTCGATCGCCGTCGTGCTCGGCGTCACCGTCGGTATCACGGCCGGCTACTACGGCGGCCGGATCGACGACGCGCTGATGCGGTTCGCCGACGTAATGTTAGCGTTCCCGTCGCTCGTGCTCGCGATCGCGCTCATCGGGCTGTGGGGGCAGGCGTCGCTTCGCATTCCCGACCCGCTGGTCGAGCTCGGGATCGCGTCGTCGGAGATGCCGAGCGACATCGTGTTGCCGGGGACCGTGATCGCCGTCGTCGCGCTCGTGAACTGGGTGTGGTTCGCCCGCGTCGCGCGCGGCGAGGCGCTGTCCGTCCGCGATCAGGAGTACGTGAAGGCGGCGAGATCGATGGGCGGAAGCGACCTGCACGTGATCCTCAGACACGTGCTTCCGAACAGCCTGACGCCGATCTTAGTGCTCGCGACGATCCAGGTCGCCGCGATCATCCTGCTCGAGTCCTCGCTGTCGTTCCTCGGCTTCTCGGGGGCGCAGCTCTCGTGGGGCTTCGACATCGCGCAGGGCCGGGACTACCTCTCGTCGTCGTGGTGGATCGCCACCGTCCCCGGGCTGGCCATCGTCGCCGCCGTCGTCGGGATCAACCTGATCGGCGACTGGCTGCGCGACGCGCTCGATCCGGGCATCGAGGGACAGGGGGGTGCGCCGTGACCGACCTGCTTCGCGTCCGGGACCTCTCGACGCGTTTCTTCACCGAGGAGGGGCAGATCAACGCGGTCGAGAACGTCTCGTTCACGGTGGAGGCCGGCTCCGTCCTCGGCGTCGTCGGCGAGTCCGGCAGCGGGAAGTCCGTCACCGGGCTCTCGCTCATCGACCTCGTCGAGTCGCCGGGGAAGATCACGAGCGGGGAGATCTGGTACAACAACGCCGACCTCGCGGAGCGGGTCGAGGGCGATCGCCCCGAGGCGGTCGACGGCGACTTCGTCGACCTCCGCCGCCTCTCCGAGGCGGAGCGCCGGTCGCTCCGCGGCTCCGCGTTCAGCATGATCTTCCAAGACCCGATGAGCAGCTTCAACCCCTCGATCACCGTCGGCGAACAGATCGCCGAGGCGGCCGAGGTGCAGCGCCGCGCGAGCGCGAACCCGCGCTCGACCCGGTCGCGGACGCAGGGGTACGGGCTGGGGCAGATGCTCCTCGACGGCGTCCTCCCCAACCGCTCGTACACGTCCGAGGAGAGCTGGGACCGCGCGGTCGAGCTGCTCGAACGCGTCGGCATCCCCGATCCGGCCGAGCGCGCCGAGGAGTACCCGCACCAGTTCTCCGGCGGCATGCTCCAGCGTGCGATGATCGCGCAGGCGCTCGCCGGCGACCCGGATCTCTTGGTCGCCGACGAGCCGACGACCGCGCTGGACGTGACCATCCAGGCGCAGATCCTCGACCTGCTCGCCGACTTACAGGAGACCATGGAGATGAGCGTCGTGCTCATCACCCACAACCTGGGCGTCATCGCCCGCGTCGCCGACCGGGTGAGCGTCATGTACGCCGGCGAGGTGGTCGAGCGCGGAACTCTGCGAGACGTGTTCGACGACCCGGTCCACCCGTACACGAAGGGGCTGTTGGGGTCGGTGCCGGACATCGATCAGCCGGGCGAGCGGCTCGAACCCATCGCGGGCAACGTGCCGGACCTCGTCGACGCGAACATGCCCGACCGCTGTTACTTCGCCGACCGCTGTCCGAAAGCCATGACAGACTGTCTCACGCGACCGCCGGAGTACGAGGTGAGCGACGGCCACCGCGCCCGCTGCGTCCTCGCCGAGCGCGAGTACAGCGAGGCCGACGCGGTCCCCGACGAGCGGTTCGCGAGAGCGACCGACGACGGGACGGCCGCGAACGACGGATCGACCGCGGCCGATGGGTCGATCGCCTCCGACGCGGAGGTGAGCGATGACTGATCCCCTCGTCACCGTCGACGACCTCGAGAAGTACTACTACGAGAACGACACGCTGTTAGACCGGCTGACCGGCGCGGAGCGGGAGGCGGTGCGGGCGGTCGACGGCGTCTCCTTCGAGGTCCGCGAGGGCGAGACGCTCGGCGTCGTCGGCGAGTCCGGCTGCGGGAAGTCGACGCTCGCGGAGACGCTGATGCGCCTCCGCGAGCCCACCGGCGGCTCCGTGACGTTCGACGGCGATCCCGTCTTCGATCTCTCGGGCACCGACATGAACGCGTTCAGGCGGCGGGCGCAGGTGATGTTCCAGGACCCGTTCTCCAGTCTGGACCCGCGGATGACCGCCGGCGAGATCATCACGGAGCCGCTCGCGATACACGGCGTGGGAACCTCCGGGGAGCGCCGCGAGCGCGCCGAGACCCTCCTTGATGAGGTCGGACTCTCCGCCGACCAGATCGACCGGTACCCCCACGAGTTCTCCGGGGGGCAGCGCCAGCGCATCGGGTTCGCCCGCGCGCTCGCCATCGACCCGGAGTTCATCGTCCTCGACGAGCCGGTCTCCGCGCTCGACGTGAGCGTGCAGGCGCAGGTGCTGAACCTGCTGGCCGACATGCAGGCGGAACGCGACCTGACGTACCTGTTCATCGCGCACGACCTCTCGGTGGTGCGCCACATCTCCGACCGGGTCGCCGTCATGTACCTCGGCGAGATCGTCGAGATCGGTCCCACCGAGGAGATATTCGAAGACCCGAAACACCCGTACACGAAGGCGCTGTTGGAGTCGGTCCCGCGGGCGGACACCGACGAGCGGGACCGCACCGTCGAGACGATCCGCGGCGACGTGCCCTCTCCGCGGAACCCGCCCTCGGGGTGTTCGTTCCGGACGCGGTGTCCGGAGCTGATCCAACCGCCGGGGCTGGACCTGCCGCAGGCGACGTTCCGCGGGATCAGTGAGTTCAGGACCCGGATCGAGAACGGCGACATCGACGTGGACCTGCGGTGGGAACAGGTCGGCGATCCCGACCGGGAGGACCGGGAGGCGTTCGTCGACTCGCTCCGCGAGGAGGCGTTCGACACGGAGCTCCCGGACGCCGAGGAGGAGACGGTCAGCGAGGCGATCCGCGCGCTCGCCGACGGCGACCGCGAGACCGCCGCGGCGACGCTGCGAGAGCGGTACCGGTCGCCCTGCGAGGCGATCGATCCCGGGTTGCCCGCGGGGGAGCACCCCTCCGCGTGCCTGCTGAACGAACAGCCGGAGGACGTGGAGACGGCCCGCGAGGAGTGGGAAGCGGACTACGAGGCTCCGGAGGCCGGGGCGTCGTCGCGGTAGCTCCGCGCGCGTTTCCGCCGAGTCGAACCAAAAGCGGGACCGGTGCGAGTCGCCCTCGTTCCCTACCGCTCCCGCACGACGACGAACTCCGCGAGGTCGCGGAGGTACTCGATCGCCTCCGTCTCCGGCGGGTCGGCGTCGTCCAGCGCGGCTAAGGCGAGTTCGGACTGCTCGCGGGCGCGCTCGTCGATCTCCTCGGGCGACAGCGACGTGACCTGCAGGACCGAGGGGCGGTCCATCTCCGCGTCCTGCCCGGTCGGCTTGCCGAGGTCGTCGGCGTCCGCGGTCGCGTCGAGCACGTCGTCGCGCATCTGGAAGGCGACGCCGACGCGCTCGGCGTACTCGCCGAACGAGTCGACCGCGCCGGGGTCGGCGCCGCCGGCGATCGCGCCCAGTTCGGCCGCCGCCCGGAACAACGCGCCGGTCTTCCGGCGCGCGAGCTCCATGTACTCGGCCTCGGTGGTGGGGCGGGCGGCCAGCTCGGTGGCCTCGCCCTCCCCGAGCTCGACGAGCGCCTCGGCGACAGTCCGCATCGCGCGGGGCTCGGCGGAGAACAGCGCGAACGCCTCGCCGAGGAGTCCGTCGCTGGCGATGATCGCCGGGCCGTAGCCGTACTCGGCCCACGCCGACGGCGTGCCGCGGCGCACCTCGGAGCGGTCGATGATGTCGTCGATCACGAGCGACGCGTTGTGGACGAACTCGATCCCGGCCGCGAAGTCGACGGCCGCGTCGGGGTCGCCGTCGAACGCCTCGCAGGCGAGGATCGTCACGGCGGGTCGGACCCGCTTGCCGCCGGCGAGGACGACGTGGCCGACCTCCTCGGACAGCTCGTCGGGCTCGACCTCGTCGATGACGGCCTCCAGCCGGTCCTCGACCAGCGCGACCCGGCGCTCCAGGTACTCCATCTATCGCCCGGAGGGACCGGTCGCGCAAAGGCCTAACGGAACGACCGCCGGCCTCGGATCACTTGAACTCGATCCCGAGGTCGTGGAGCCCGTCGTTGTGCTGGGCGACGTTGATCAGAAGCGGCGTGAGCGCCTCGATCTCCGGGGCGTTGGCGACGCCGCCGGCGTCGAGCGCGCGAAGCCCCTCGATCCCCTCGGCGAGGTCGACGACCGTCCGCTTGGCGTCCCCGTCGTCGCCGATCACGAGCGTGTCGATCCCGAGGTCGGCGTCGAGGTTCGCGAGGCGGTCGGCCGCGAGGTTGTGGAACGCCCCCACGACGTCGACTCCGTCGGGCGCCGCGTCCGCCGCGATCCGCGTCACCGAGCCCGCGCCGGGCCTGTGGTAGTGGAACCCCTCGTCGTCGCGTTTCATGCCGGTCGCGGGGGAGACGAGCACGTCGCCCTCGTCGAGCGCGTCGGCGATCGACTCGACGGTGTCGCCGACGTGGTAGGGCGGGATCGCGAGCACGACGACCGTGGCCGCGGCGGCGGCGGCCTCGTTCTCGGCGCCGGTCACCGCGGCGTCGAGGCCGCGGCTGTCGAGTTCGGTGGTGTACTCCTCGGCCTTGGTCGCCGCCCGCTCCGCGTCGCGCGAGCCGATGGTGACCTGGTGGGGAGTGTCGGCGGCGAGCCGGAGCGCGAGGCCCTGTCCGATGTCGCCCGTGCCGCCGAGTATCGCGATTTTCATACGATCAGTCGCATCGCTCGCGTCTTAGGGGTTGCGCGACCGGACGTCCTCGCCGGGGTTCCAACGGACCTCGGCTACTCCGCCGCCGCCTCGCGCCGATCGAGCGCCCCGTTTATCGCCAGCGGCACGACGACCCCGCCGCCGAGGAACAGCGCGAGGGGCACCCATCCCGGGTACGCAAGGTTCAGCGATTCGACGACGAGGGCGAGGGCGACCGTGAGGGCGATACACGTCCCGATGACCGCGTTCTCGCGGGAGACCATACGCGGCGCAAGGGTCTCGCGGAAAAAATAGATACCGACCGTCCGGTCGCGACCCCGCCGCGGTCGGACCGCGCGTTCGATCGCCGCGGTCCGGCCCGGTCACCCAAAGCCGTCGAGCCCCGCGGCCGCGAGGTCGACGTGCTCGGCGACGAGGTCGGCGGCGCGGTCGTAGGGAGACCGACCGTCGTCCGGCGCGCTTTCGTCCGACTGAGACGGTTCCGTGGGCCTCGACGCGCCCGCCGCCTCGAAGACGGTCGCCGCGAAGGCGTCGCGGACCGCCTCGTTCTCGAAGAGCCCGTGGAGGTAGGTCCCGAGCGCGCGGTCCGTCGCCGCGCTCTCCGGACCCAGCGGCCGGGGGACCTCTCCGATCGGCGACGACCGACCCATGTGGATCTCGTAGCCGGACGCGCTCCCGTCCGCACCCGTCAGCGGGCCGACGCCCTCGACGGACCGGGTCACGCGCTCGACGCGCTTCTCGGGCGAGAAGCGGGTCTCGACCGGGAGCACGCCGACGCCCTCGACCTCGGTCACCCCACCGGTTCCCTCGATGTCCGCGCCCGTGATCCGCTCGCCGAGGATCTGGTAGCCGCCGCAGATCCCGGCGATCGGTCCCTGGAAGCGGCGGATCGCGTCGTCGAGGCCCACCTCGCGCAGCGCGAGCAGGTCGTCGACCGTGTTCTTCGAGCCGGGGAGGACGACCGCGTCGGCGTCGGCGAGGGGGGAAGCAGCGGAGGCGTCGAGCGGGACGTACGCCACCCGGACGCCCGGTTCGCGAGCGAGCGGCTCCAGGTCGGTGAAGTTCGAGATGCGCGGGAGCCGCGGGACCGCGACCCGGACCGCGGACTCCTCGGGGACGCCGTCGTCCGCACCGAGGACGGCTCCGCCGCGCCCGGGGCCCCCGCCGCCCGCGCCTCCGCCGCCGGTTTCCGCCGCGTCCGGCAGCGAGAGGCTGTCCTCCGCCGGGAGCCCGGGGTCGTCGTGGGGGACGACGCCGACGATCGGAACCCCCGTCCGTTCCTCGATCTCCGCGACACCGGGCTCGAGGAGGGAGCCGTCGCCGCGGAACTTGGTGATGACCGCGCCGGCGACGCGGTCGCGCACGTCGTCGGGGAGGAGTTCGAGGGTGCCGTAGAGGCTCGCGAAGGCGCCGCCGCGCTCGATGTCGACCGCGATCAGGATCGCGGCGTCGGCGAAGCGCGCGCACTCGACGTTCGCGAGGTCGCGGTCGTGGAGGTTGATCTCGGCGATGCTCCCCGCCCCCTCCGCGACGACCACGTCGTAGTCGCCCGCCAGCCGGCGGTGGGCCGCGACCGCCGCGTCACGCGCCCGGTCCCAGTGCGACTCGTAGTACTCGCCGGCCGCGACGTGGTCGTCCGCCGCGCCGTCGATCACCAGCTGGCTCTCGCCGTCGCCGCGCGGCTTGAGCAGGACGGGGTTCATGTCGGTCGTCGCCGGGACCTCGGCGGCGCGCGCCTGCACGTGCTGGGAGACGCCGATCTCGCCCCACTCGCCGTCGGGCGCGAGCGCGACGCGGGCGTTGTTGCTCATGTTCTGCGCCTTGAACGGCGCGACCGAGACGCCCCGGCGCGCGAGCAGCCGACAGAGCCCGGCCGCGAGCGTGCTCTTGCCGACGTGGCTCGCGGTGCCGGCGATCAGGACGGTGTCGGCGTCGGTGTCGGTCACGGGGGGCACCCTCGGGGCACGCTCAGTACTCCGTCCCCCGCCGGGCGCGGTGGCCCGCGTCGAACGGGTGGGCATCCTTCCGGACGTTCGTGATCAGGTCGGCGACGCCGTCGAGGTAGTCGGGCTCGTCGTGGCTCCCGGTGAGGACGAGTTCGAGGTTCTCGGGCTTCGACGCCGCGAGCGCGACGATCGCCTCGGGGTCGACGAGCCCGCGGTCGGCGGCGTACAGCACTTCGTCCAAGATCAGCATGTGGACCCCCTCGTCGGGGTCGCCGTCGAGCGGGAGGGGTTCGGTCAGGTCCGCGTCGGCGGCGCCCGCGACGAGTTCCTCCGCGCGCTCGAACGCCGCGCTCGCCTTCGCCTCGTGCTCGTCGTCCGCGGAGCCGTCGAGGAGGCCGTGCCAGCCGTAGTGCCCGGCGTTCTCGTAGGAGAAGCCCGGCATGGCGGCGATTGCGTTGTACTCCCCCCTGACGCCCTCGACGCTGTCGGCGCCGCCCTTCATGAACTGGAGCATGTGGACGCGGTAGCCGTGGCCCGCGGCCCGGAACCCCATCCCCATCGCGGCCGTGGTCTTCCCCTTGCCGTCGCCCCACCACGCCTGCACGAGCCCGAACTCCTCGGGCGCGGCCGACTCGATCGGCTCCGGTTCGGGGGCGGCGCCACCGCCGGGAGTGCGGGCGGCCGTGTTCTCGCCGCTTTCGGCCGATACTTCGTCCGTCGGTGCGTCTTCGTCGCCGTCGGTGTCAGTGTCGTCGTGTGTCATAGCTCAAAAACCTCCGCCCGATCGTCGGCGACGACGCCGTGTTCGGCGTCGGCCGTCGGGCCGGGGTACTCGCCGTCCGGGTACCGCGACCGCAGGCTCGCGCGGACCGCGTCCCGGACGCAGACGCGGGCCGCCGCGCCGACCGGGGTGGCGCTGCCCGAGAACGCCGCCGGCTCCCCGGTCGGGTCGTCGCCGACGACCACGGCGTCGCTCGTCGTCCCCGGCACGCCCGCCGTCGCGAGCAGCGTCGCCGCCTTCGCCTCGGCCGCGACCGCGACGAGGTTCGCCGCCGCGCCGTCCGCGAGCCGGCGGGTCGTCCCGAGGATCAGGTTGACCGTGCCGGGTCGCCGAGCCGGCTCTCCGGTCGGCGCCTCGACCGGCGCCTCGGCGTCAGGCTCGGAGGAGCCGGCGTCGTCGTTCGCCGTTCCCGTCGGATCCACCGGTAGCATCGCCGGATTCGACAGGCCGGCGGTCGCGTACGCGACGACCGGGCCGCGGCGCGCGCCGCGGGCGTGGGCCATCGAGACGCCGGTGAACAGGGTCGGCGGGTCTCCGTCGTCGGCGAACCCCGCCCGCGCCAGCCGCTCCTCCCGGTACGCGCCGAGGTCGGTCCGGTCGAATCCCTCCGGCACCGAGACGTTGTAGGCGGTTCCGCCCCGCGATCGTCCCCCGTCCCAGCCGGTCGAGAGCCAGCGCGTCTCGGGGCGGCGCAGGCGGAGCACGCCCTCGCGCACCGTGGCGTCAAACATCGTCGTTCCCCGCGTCGGTCGCCCCCGCGTCACCCCTCGCGCCGTCCCTCACGCCCAGCGCCGCGAGCAGGCGGTCGTTCTCGGCGGGCCGGCGCACCGCCACCCGGACGTGCGAGTCGAGCCCGCGGAAGGTGGTCGCGTCCCGGACCGCGACGCCGCGGTCCCGGGCGTCCGCGACCACCCGCTCGACGGAGCGGCCGCCCGCCGCCTCTCCCACGTCGAGCAGCAGGAACGGCGCCTCGGAGGGGACCACGTCGTACCGCTCTGCGAGGGCCGTCGCCATCCGCGACCGCTCCGCTCGGACGCGCTCGCGGGTCTCTCGGACGAACGCGTCTTGTCGCATGCAGTACGCGCCGGTCGTAAGCGCCGGGACGCTCGCGTTCCACGGGCGACGGGCGCGCTCCAGCGCCGCGCCGAATTCGCCCGTCGCGACCGCGAACCCCGTCCGGATCCCGGGGAGCCCGAACAGCTTCGTCAGCGACCGCGCGACGACGACGCCCTCGGTCCCCGCGATCGAGGGGCGGTCGGTGAACCCGCGGAACGCCTCGTCGACGAGCAGAGGGGTGTCGGCCGCGCGGCACCGCGCCGCGAACCGCTCCAGTGCGGCCCGCTCGTAGTCGGTCCCCGTGGGGTTGTTCGGGGCGCAGACGACCGCGAGCGCGTGGTCTGCCGGGTCGGCGTCGAGGACCGCGTCGGCCGGGACGAAGGCGGGCTCGCCGCCCTGCAGTCGCACCTCCCGGGCGTACTCGCCGAAGCTCGGCGCCGGGAGCAGGGCGGTGTCCCCCGCGTCGACCGCGAGCCCGATCGTGAGCCTGATCGCGGCGAGCCCGCCCGGCGTCGGCACGACCGCCTCGGGGTCGCAGTCGACGTAGTCGGCTGCGGCCTCGCGGAACGCCGCCGGCGGCTCCGCGGGGTACGACCGCGCGTCGGCGAACGCCTCGCGGTACACCTCCTCGACGCCCGGCGGGACCTCGGGGTTGGTGTTCGCCGAGAAGTCGAGCAGGTCGGGGTCGTCGCTGCTGCCGTGCGGTTCGCGGTCGAGGCCGAGCGCGGTGTCGAGGTTCATCGGTCGGTGTGGTGTGTTGAATCGTCCGCCAGCAGTCGCTCTGCGGTCCGCACGTCCGACGGGTAGTTGACGTTGACGGCGATTCGGGCGTCGTCGGTGAGGTGGACCGCGCCCTCGCCGGCGTCGTCCGCGTCGTCCGCGGAGCCGTCAGCGTCGTCCCCCGTGCCGTTCCCGCCGTCGCCCGCCCGGCCGCCGACGACGTTGATCCCGGCGGGGACGACCTCGCGGCCGTCGATCTCGGTCGTCGCGTCCGCGCTGACGCCGAGTTCGCGCTTGCGGGCCGCGGGCACGCAGACGGTGAGCGAGTCGCCGTCGACGGCGCGGGCCGCGTCGAGGACCGCGTTCACCGCCGCGCCGTCGAGCAGCGGGAGATCGGCGGCGACGGTCAAGCGAGGTCGCCCGTCCGCGCCGATCGCCTCCATCGCGTGCTGCAGGTCGGCGACGTAGCCGTTTCCGGGCGCCTCGACGACCGACGGCGACGCCGACTCGCTCGCTCGCGCCGCGAGGTGTGCTCGCGTCCGCGTCGCGTGCGGGGAGACGACCGCGTGGATCGTCTCGACCCGGCTCTCGGCGAGCGCGTCGAGCACGCGGTCGACCATCGGCCGGCCCGCGACCTCGCGGAGCGGCTTCTCCGTCCCGCCGCCGAGGCGGGTGCCGCGGCCGCCGCACATCAGAAGCGCGTCCACGCGATCACCCCCGCGTGCAGCGCGGCGACCCGCGCGATCTCGGTGGTCGCACCGAGCGCGTCGCCGGAGATCCCGCCGAGCCGGCGTCGGGCCCACCGCGCGACGAGCGCCGCCGTCGCCAGCGCGGCGAGGAGCGCCGCGACGCCGGGAAGCACCCGCGGCCACGCGAGCAGCGCGGCAGGCGCTGCCAGCGCGATGACGGGGAGCGCCGAGCCGGGAGCTGACTCGTCGGTGAGCGCCGAGCCGAGCCCCTCGTGGGGCGCGTCGCCGACGCAGACGAGCGCCGCGGTCGCGGCCTTCGCGCCGACCTCCGCGGCGACGACGATCCCGAGCGCGGCGAGGGAGACGCCGCCGCTCCCCGCGGTCGCCGCGACCTCGACCACCGCGAGCGCGGCGGTCGCCAGCCCGAGCACGACCAACGCGAGCGCGACGGTCCCGCCGACACCGAGTCGGGAGTCCTTCAGCACGCGCCGGCGCTCCTCGCGGTCCCCGTGAACGGCGGCCGCGTCGCCGAGGTCGGCCACGCCGTCGAGGTGACCGATCCCGGTGACGGCGTAGACGGCGAGGACGAACCCGAGCGCGGCCGTTGGGGAGGGGACCGACGCCGGGGGCGAGGCGAGCAGCAGCGGGGCAGCGACCAGCCCGCCGACGAGGTACCCGACGACCGGGAACGTCCACGGCGAGCGCGCGAACGCCCCCCACGCCGCCTCGTCGCGACCGATCGGGATCCGAGTGAGGAAGCCGATCGCCCCGCGGAGCGCGGTCAAGACCATCCGACCACCCCCGCAGGGGTCGGGAGCCAACCGCGCGACAGCGCCCAGCCGACCGCCGCCAGCCATCCCGCCGCGAGGACGACCGCGACCCCGCCGGCGGCGCCGACGAGCCGGACCGCGCGCGTCGCGTCGGTGACGCTCGGCGGGCTCGCGTCCGGGTTGAGGACGTAGTGACCGGGCTTCTCCAGTCGCGCGTCGAGCGCGGCCGCAGCGGTCGCCATCGGCCACCCGGAGTTCGGCGACCTCGGCTCCCGCGCCCACGAGGCGCCTCGGCGGAGCGCGCCGAGGGATCCGGCCGCGAGCGCGAGACAGCCCGCGGTCGCGCGGGCCGGAACGAACATGACGGCGTCGTCGAGGCGGGCGCTCGCCCACCCGACCGGCTTCGAGCGGTAGCCGAGCATCGAGTCGAGCGTGTTGACGGCCTTCACCCAGACCGCGCCGGCGACGCCCGCGGCGAGCGGGAGGGCGGTCCCGGACCCGCCGACAGCGGCCCCGGCCGTCGGACCGACCGCCAGCCCGAGCGTCGCCCCCAGCGCGAACCCGCAGAGGGTGGCGACGAACCCGTCTGCGAGGTTCTCGGCCGCGCTCTCGATGGCCGCGCTCCGGAGGTCGGCCGGCGAGAGGTCAGTCGCGTCCCGGCCCGCGAGCGCCCGGAGCGACTCCCGTGCCGCGTCCGGGTCCGTCTCAGTCAGCCCGACGACCTCGGCGGTCGTCGCCAGCAGCAGCCGGAGGCTGACGGTGGAAAAGAGGAGCGCGCCGGCGACGAGGACGGGGATGGCGGGGGAGACCCGCGCGCTCGTCGCGCCCGCAACCGCGACGACCCCGCCCGCGACCGCCGCGGCGGCGAGCGGGAGCGCGACCGCGACCGCGACGCCGACGGGACGCGGGCGCGACCACGACCGGTCGAATCGCCCCACGATCGACCCGAACAGCGCGACGGGGTGGACCCGCGCCGGCGGCTCCGCGAGCGCCAGATCGAGCGCGACCGCGATCGTCAGCGCGGCGAGGGGGGCGAGCGCCGCGCCGAGAGGTGAACCGATCGCCATCGCGGTCACAGCCCGTCGAGGAACGCGTCGAACGCCCCGCTCTCCGGGTGGACGTGACAGTACGTTCCGAGCGTTCGGTGTTCGATCAGCCCGTCGCGGTCGCCGTCGATCCCGGTCCCGCGCTCCACGTCGAAGGCGAACCGGGCGTCGCTCGCGGCGTCGGCGGTCGAGTAGTGGAACTCGTGGCCGCGCAGGGTCGCGCCCGCCGACGCCGTCGGCGCGTCCCGCGTCGCCCGCAGTTCGACGTGATCGAGCGCCTGGTACCGGTCGCGCATGCGCACGTCGGCCGGGAGGACGCCCGCCATCGCGTGCGTCTCGCCCTCGGCGGTCGTCAGCGACTCCGCGAGCGCCATCAGCCCCCCGCACTCGCCGAGCACGGGAGTCCCCTCGGCGGCCGCGCTCGCGATATCGTCGAGCGCCGGGCTCGCCGCCAGTTCCGCGGCGTGAAGCTCTGGGTAGCCGCCGGGGAGGTAGACGCCGTCGCAGGGCGGGAGCGGGTCGCCCGCGACCGGAGCGAACGGTTCGACGGTCGCCCGCTCGCGCAGGCGCTCGACCGTCGCCGGGTACGCGAACCGGAAGGCGTCGTCGCGGGCGACCGCGACGCGCGGGCGGTCGGCGGTCGGCG
The DNA here is from genome assembly GCF_000337915.1 of Halorubrum saccharovorum DSM 1137. Taxonomy (GTDB): domain Archaea; phylum Halobacteriota; class Halobacteria; order Halobacteriales; family Haloferacaceae; genus Halorubrum; species Halorubrum saccharovorum. The sequence continues at coordinate 13,561 of NZ_AOJE01000059.1, read as the reverse complement.
CGACCGCTTGCGGTGGGTCCGGTGCGCCCGCCGGCTCCCGCGCGAGGTCGACGAGCCGGTCGACCCGGAGCCCCTCCGCGGCCGCGTCGAGTGCGTCGTCGGGCAGGGGCGACTCGTCACCCATGTGGAGCCCGAGGTGGCGGTCGGGAACTTCTAGGTCGTCGTTCGGCGGGATCCGACCGAAGTACGCGATCTCGTCCGGGAGCGCCTCCCGGATCCCGTCGGCGTGGCGCCCGCCGTGCGCGCGCTGGGCGATCACGCCGGCCACGTCGATGTCGCGACCGATTTTGTCGGCGTAGGCGCGGAACCCGAGCGCGGTCGCGGCGACGCTCTCCATGCCGGCGCTGGCGTCGACCACGAGCACGACCGGGAGGCCGAGCGCCTCGGCGACCGCGGCGGTGCTCGACCCGTCGCCGTCGTACAGCCCCATCACGCCCTCGACGACGCAGACGTCGCCCTCGCCGCGGGCGTAGTTCCGGCGGAGCCCGTCCTCGCCCTGTAACCACAGGTCCAGCGTGCGCGAGGGGCGCCCCGCCACGCGCTCGTGGTGGCTCGGGTCGATGAAATCTGGTCCGGCCTTCGCCGGCTGGACCGCGTGGCCGGCGCCGTCGAGCGCCCGGATCGCCGCGAGCGTCGCGACCGTCTTGCCGACCCCGGAAGCGGTGCCGGCGAGCACGATCCCCCTCATCGGGGAGCGCCTCCCGTCGCGCCTCCCGCCTCCCGCTCGGCCAGCAGGCGGTCGGTGAGCGCGGCCACGCGGTCGCGCACGTCGCCCGCGGGGACGCCGGCGCGCTCGGAGAGGGCCAGCGCGCCACCCATCCCGACGCCCTCCTTCGCCTCGCCGCGGGCGTACGCCGCCATCGCCGAGTGGTCGCTCTCGCCGAACGCCGGGTCGGTCGCGGCGAGCGTCAGCCCGAGGTCGTCCGCGAGCGCGCTCACGTCGGCGGAAGGGTCGTCGGCGACGAACGAGGTCGTCGCGAGCGGGAGCCGGCGCTCGACGCCCGCGTGTCGCGCGAGCGCGGCGACCGCCGCCAGTTGGGTCCCGCCCGCGAGCGTCACCGGCACGCCGCGTTCGACCGCGCCGACCACGAGGCCGGCGGCCGCGGCGAGGACGGGGTCGCCCATCAGTCGGAGCGCGTCGAGCGGGTCGCCCGCGGCGTCGCCGGCGGCGAGTCCGCCGGCGGCCAGCCCCTCCTCGACGACCGCGCGCTTGGTCCGAAGGGGGTTCGCCGGCAGCGACGAGGAGACCGCCGGGCGCTCGCCGAGCGCGGTGAGAACGCCGAGCGCGGTCGTCGTGCCGCCGGGGATCGTCTCGGCGACGAGGAGGTCGCGGTCGTCGGCGTCGATATCGCCGCCGTCGGGCGCGTCCGACCGCCCCTCCACCGCTGCCGGCACCATCCCCCGCGCCCGCTCGAAAATCGCCGCCGCGTCCGGGACGGGCTCCGGATCTCGCACGTCGCCGCCGGGCGCGGCGCCCGCGTCGAGGACCGGCGCCCCCGTCGGCGCCGTCGGGACCGCGAGGCCGGCGTCGATCCCGACGAACTCGAACCCGACGAGTTCGCGCACGGCGCGGGTGACGACCGCCGGAGTCGGGCAGCCGGAGGGGCTGACCGGGACGGCCGAGTCGGGAGCGGGACGCCCGTCGGCGACGATCTCGAGGTCGGCGCTCGGGGTGTGTTCCCGCAGTTCTGGGTCGGCGCCCGCGGCGCTGATCCCGTCGATCGCGGCGGTCGCGGTCGTTCCAGCGACGACCGCGAGGGTCACGTCCGTCACGCGACGCCCCCGGCTCGCCGCCCCGATCGGTCGAGTTTCTGGGCCGGTCGATCGCGTCCGTCGCCCGCCCGGTCGATGACAACCACTAGCGGTTGATTAGCACAAGTCGACTTTAATCGATCGGGACCCGACCCGTCGCGAACGGGCCCGTCGCGAACGCCGTCGCTACCCGTCGATGCGCGAATTCGAACCGCGCCCTACTCGGTGAGGGGGAGGAAGATCCCGAAGACGAACGGCGTGACGAGCGCGATCGCGGTGCCGAGGAACTCCAGATCGAGCAGGAGCCGCTCCTCCCAGCCGGGCACCTGCGCGCCCGTCATGTGGATGTACGCCTCGCCGACGGCCCCGATCAGGAACAGTCCGAGCCCGAGCAGGACGCCGCGTTTGGTGATCGTCGGATAGTCGAGGTTGCCGTATCGGCCAGCCATGCGCGAGGATCGCTCGGAGAATCGCATAAGGGTTGCCGTTCGGACGGGTTCATACCACCGCGAACGACCGGCCGTCAGCCCCGGAACAGCCGAACGACCTCGTCGCTGATACCGGCCCTGACGGCGACCAGATACCGGTAGCCGGGTTCCAACACCATCTCCGGCCCCGGGAGTTGGTTGCTGTCGCGTCCGGCGACGACGACCGACCCGCGCGGGAACGCGACGTCGCGGAGTTCGCGGTCGGCGACCGGCGCGTCGCCCGCCACGGTGAGTTCGAGCAGCGCGAGATCCCCCGTCACCTCCTCGATCGTCTGGACGCCGCCGCCGGCGACGTGGAGGATCTCGTTGGTCGCCGCGTGCGCCGCCAGCTCCTCCGGATAGACGACCCGGTCGACGAGCCCGTCGTACTCGTCCCGGTCGCCGTGGTCGATCCGCGCGACGGTCCCGATGTCGGGTTCGATCTCCGTCGCCATCGCGCAGATGCCGATGTTCGTCATCGCGCCGTAGCCGGTGAGCGCCGCGATGACGTCGCTCCGGTCGAGCCCCGCCTGTTGCAGGACCGATCGCCGGCCGCCGTCGCCGTGAATGACGGTCGCGTCGTACTGGTCGCTCAGGAACGCCACTCGCTCGGGGTCCTTCTCGACGACGACCACGTCGTGACCGCGCTCGGAGAGCTGGCGCGCGGCGTGATACCCGACGTGGTGACCGCCGACGATCACGACTCGTAAGTCCGCGCTCACTCGCCGGACTTCTGTGCGCAGCCAATTGTAGGTTACGCCCGGCCGAACCGTCGGAGCGGCGAACCGGCGAACCGGCGGAGCGACGAAACGACGGATCGCCCCGACGAAACGTGCGCGCTGGCGGGACCAGATTAATGTGGGTACGGTCGCGGCAATTGAGATAGCCTTCGCATGACCGCCCTCGGACGCGAACCCCGGATCACGAACGCATGAGCAGCCACGATCAGCGGAAACCGGAGGCCGAACTGGGCCTGCTGGACGCGACGATGATCGGGATGGGCGCGATGATCGGCGCGGGGATCTTCGTCCTCACCGGCCTCGCGGCCGAGATATCCGGGCCCGCAGCGCTGCTCGTCTTCCTGCTGAACGGGGTCGTCACCGCGTTTACCGGGCTCTCGTACGCGGAGCTCGCGTCCGCGATCCCGAAGAGCGGCGGCGGATACGCGTTCGTGCGGGAGATATTCGACGACTTCGGCTCGTTCATCATGGGATGGATGCTCTGGTTCGCGTACATGATCGCCGGCGCGCTGTACGCGCTCGGCTTCGCGCCGAACTTCCTCGAACTGCTCCACGTGTACGGCGTGGTGGCCCCGCCCGGTCAGGTGGGCGCGGTGGTCCTCCCGCTGCTCGGCGTGGGCGTCCCGGCGAAGTTCCTCCTCGCGTTCCTGGCGGTCGCCGGGCTCGTGGCGATGAACGCGGCGTCGACCGCCGCGAGCGGGAGCGCCGAGACGGTGTTCACGCTCGTGAAGGTGTCCATCCTCGTCGTGTTCGTCGCGTTCGGCTTCCTCTCGGCGGGCGGCGGCGGCGAGACCAGTTTCACGTTCCAGAACTTCGACCCGCTGTTTCCGGAGGGGGGCGGCGCGTTCAGCATCCTCCCCGCCATGGGCCTGACGTTCATCGCGTTCGAGGGGTACGACCTCATCACGACCGTCACCGAGGAGGTCGAGAACCCGCGCGAGAACATCCCGAAAGCCATCTTTGTCAGCTTGGCCGCCACCGTCGTCGTCTACCTCCTGGTCGTGACGGTGGCGATCGGAACGCTCGGCGCCTCGGAGCTCGCCGCCGCCGGCGAGGCCGGCATCGCGACGGCGGCGACCTCCTTTATGCCGACCGGCGTTCCCCTCATCCGGAACGGCGGCGCGCTCATCGTCTTCGGGGCGGTGTTCTCGACTATCACCGCGCTCAACGCGGTGGTGATCGCCTCGTCGCGCGTCGCCTTCTCGATGGGCCGAGAGGGCCAGTTGCTGCCGTCGATCGGGCGGATCCATCACCGGTTCGGCACGCCGTTCGTCGCGGTGCTGCTCAGCGCGGTCGTCATGCTCGGGTCCGTCGTGCTGCCCACGCAGAGCGCGGGGAACATGTCGAGCCTCTTCTTCCTGCTGTCGTTCATCATCGTCAACGTCGCGGTGATCAGGCTCCGCCGGGAACGACCGAGCATGAACCGCCCGTACGAGATCCCGTACTACCCGATCCCGCCGATACTGGCGATCGCGTTGAACGGGATACTCGCCGTCGTGCTGATCCGGTTTCTCGTCCGAACGGACCCGCTCGCGCTCCTGCTCAGCGTCGGGTGGGTCGGTGCGGGCGCGGTGACGTACGTCGCGCTGAACAGGCTCCGAGCGCGACGAGCCGCCGAGGAGGCCGAAGCGTCGACCGACCGGGCGACCGCGGACGGAGCGGGAGAGGACTGAGCCGACGGCGAGAGAGGACCGAACCGGCGGCAGACGCATCGACGGCGGGACCGCCGGCGAGCGGTCCGGTCACACCAGCCCGCCCGCGGTGAACACCGCGTAGCAGATCGCCACGAGCACGCCGGAGTGGAACAGCGCCGCGTAGCGCCCGCGGGAGGCGGTGCCGGCGAACCACCCGGACGCGAGCATCGTCGCCTGCGTGACGACGTACAGGCGGAAGCGTTCGAGATCCGGGAGCACCGTCTCCGGCTCGGTCACGAGGTCGGTGGCGCCGGCGAGGTCGGCGAGCCGCGCGGCGTCGATCACCTGCGTGTTGACCACGGCGACGACCGCCGCGACCAGCGCGGCCGCCGCCCAGCCGACCGCGACGTACGGGTGCATCGACGAGCGGAGCGCGCGCTGTTCGCTGTAGAGCCGCCCGACCTCGATCCGGAGCGTCTCGAAGACGGCGTCGGCGTCGCTCCCGGCGTTGAGGGCGTCGGTGACGAGCCCGAGCGTCCCCTCGGCCAGCGGGGTCCCGACGCGGTCGACGAACCGGTCGATGGCGGCCTCGCGAACGTCGGTCGCGGGGGTCGGCGCTTCGGCACCGTCCGCGCCCTTCCTTCGTTCCGCGCCCCCCGCGTTCCCCGTCGCGGTCGTCGACCGGAGCGCGAACGCGAGGTCGGCCACGTCGTCGTTGAGCACGCCGAGGTCGGCGTCCCGCCCGACCGCCTCGACCGCCGCGGGGAAGGGACGCCCCTGCGCGACGTGGCCCGAGACAGCGTGGACGAAGTCCGTCAGCTCCCGGTCCTTCGCGTCGTCGATCCGGGTCCGTCTCCCCGCGACGGCGCCGACGGGGACCGCGAACGCGGCGTACGAGAGCAGCCCCACGTTGACGAGGGTGTAGCCGGAGGCGGCGAGTCCGACCGCGAGCAGGCTCGCGGGCGGCGCGCAGACGACCGCGGCGCTGGCCGGATTGCGGCCGGCCGAGGCGAGGATCGCGCGCGGCGTCGCCGGCAGGTCGTAGCTCGCGCGCTGGTTCGGCGGGCGGAGCGTGCCGACCGCGACCGCTCCGGCGAGGCCGATGGCGACGAGGAAGGCGACGGCGCCGTAGAGGACGACCGCGCGCGTCGGCACCACGCCGACCGGGGTGTCGACCGGCGGGAGCAGCTCCGGGACGACGACGGTGAGCGCGGTCGCCGCGATGACGAGCAGCGCCGGCAACACCAACACGACGACGAACAGCTCCGTGAGCAGCTCCAGGAATCGCCGGGCGCGCTTCCGGGCCCGGTCCTGCCGGTGCGCGAGCATCCGACTCTCCCGCTGAAGGTACTCCGCGAGCGCCGCGTCGCCGGTGGCCGCGTGCTTCCGGAACTTCAGCAGGAACGGGGCGAGCAGCTCCCGCGAGGGCGTGTCGCGGGCGACCCGTCGGAGCCCCTCGTCGAGGCTTCCGGCGAGCCGCGCGGCGTTGAGCGCCTTCCGCAGCGAGGCCGCGGTCCCGCCGTACGCGTCGTTCGCGGCGGCCTTCTCGACCATCTCTCGGGGACCGTCGCTCCCGGCGGCGAGCAGTTCGAGGTATCGGACCGCGGGGGGGAGCGTCCGCTCGATGTCGGTCCGGCGCGTCGCCGTGAGCCACCGGAGGTGGAGTCCCCCGAGCCGCACCGTCGCGCGCTTCGCGAGGAACCCGGCGATCCCGGCGGCGACGACGGCGGCGCGATCGGGAGACAGCGATCCGATCGGAACCGGCGAGCGAGCGCCGAACCGAGCGTCGACCGCCGCGAGCAGACCCGGAGCAGTCGACGCGGCGACGAGCAGCGCCGGGACGATGACGGCGACGCAGACGGCCCACGAGAGCCCGTACACCCGCGACAGGTACGTCTCGAACCCCGTGTCGAGCGCGGTTCCGCGGTACCGCTTCCGGTCTGCGTCGTGCCGGCGGTCGCCCGCGTGGCGCGCGAACAGGGCGTACAGCACGCGGTCGACCACCGAGGAGCCGCCGGCCCGAGTGTACCCGTCGCTCTCGGCCGCGTCGAGGGCGCGACGGCCGCCCGCGGCGTCGGGTCCGCTCTGTGAGGTCTCGCTCACGACCGCCCCTCCCCGCCCGCGGTTCGAGCGGCGCGCTCAACGGTCGCCGCCTCGTCGGTCCGGAGGTCGGCGAGGAACTCGAACAGCGCGTCGAAGTCGTCGACCCCCTCGCGGACGAGGTACTCGACGTACCGGCGCTTGGACGCGAACTCGGACTCGACGGCGCCGACGTCGCGGTCGGTGTGGTCGGCGATGCGAGCGAGCGCGTGGAGGCGACGCCCGTTACCGGGCGCGGTCGACGCGGTCAACGCCCCACTCTCGGGCGCGCCCGGGAACCGGAACCCGCCGTCGGCGTCGCGCCACGCGACCGTGTTGTAGTACACGTTCTCGGTCCCCTTGTCGACGACGCCGGCGCCGCCGTGTTTGGGGTTCCCCGTCGGGCTGCGCGTCGCCTCGGGGTCGAGCGTCTCGTACTCCGCCTCGGAGAGCAGTTCGACCGCCCGCGAGACGTAGCGCTCGCCGTCGACCTGCCGCGGGAAGACGACGAGGTCGACCTCGCGGAGGAGGTAGGCGGGGAGCCCCCGCTCGATCACGCGGTTGACGAGCGCCTCCACGTCCTCGGCGTGAGTGGTGCCGATCACGCCGTGGCCCGTGTTCAGCGTCTCCGCGAACGTCTCGAAGCTCGCGGGGGTGTTGATCTCGGCGATCACCTCCACGTCGGGGTTGAGGTAGTTCGCTTCGGCCATCAGCTCCGACATGCTCACGGCCTTGTACGCGTCCTCGTGATCGCGCGTCGTGAGCGACACCCCGGTCTCGTGCGGAAGCCGGACCTCGCGGGACCCCTCGTCGATCGACACCGGGCGGTCGTCGAACGGGATGAAAGGCGTGTGAGCATTTAGCAGGGTCGTCTTCCCCACCCCGGTCGGCCCGGCGAAGAGGACAGTCCCCCGGTGCTCGTACAGGAGCCACAAAAGCGTGACCAGATCGGGAGAGAGCGTCCCCCGATCGACCAGATCGACGGGCGTCAGGGCGTCCGCGCTCTGTTTGCGGATCGAGACGTGCGGGCCGCCCTCCGAGATGACGGGGAGCGCCACCGCACACCGGATCGTCTCGTCGACGCCGTCGACGTCGAGGTTCACCTTCGCCGACGGCGTCGACGCGTTGAGCTCGGTGCCGTCGCGGGCGGCCAGCCCGGTGACGACGTTGACGAACGCGGTCTCGTCGTCGAACGCGAGGTTGGTCGGGACGCGTCGCCCCGCCTCCGCGGGGCCCCCGGCGCCCCCGACGCCACCCTCCCCGCCCCCCTCCAGGATCGAGGCGCGCGGAACCACCTTCACGCGCTCGCCGACGCGGTTCGCCTCCACGTCCTCCAAATTCGGGTCGCGGATCGGGACCGTGAGGATCCCCTCCCCGACGAAGTCGCGGAGCACGTAGTACGCGAGGTCGTCGAGCCGGTCGTGGGCGTACCGGGAGTCGACCGGCGGGACCGCGAGCCCGCGGTCGGCCAGCGCGGACCGGGCGCGGTGAGCCGCCGCGCCGAGCCACGCGCGGGTGTTGCGCGCGGTGAGTCGCCGCGAGAGGAACCGGCGGGCGTGCTCGGCGACGAAGGCCTCGCGGTCGTCGACGACGCCGTTGACGGTCGTCTCCCAGATGCGCTGTTTGCACTCCTCGATCAGTGCCTCGTCGCCGGGGAGGAGGTCGGGCTCGCGGACGGCGTACTTCGTCTCGAACGCGTCGGAGCCGAGCAGTCGCTCGCGGGCGACGACCACCTCGACCGAGAGCCCGGCGAAGCCGACCGCGTACCGGGCGAGCCGCTCGGCGGCGACGCGCTCGACGTACTCGGCGTCGGCGTCGATACCGGTCTCTAAGGGCGCGAACGTCTCGGTGTGGACGACCAGCTCGCGCTCGTCGCCCACGTCGGCCACCTCGATCCGGTCGTCTAAGGCGAGCGGCGTCACGTCGCCGAGGAGCCGCAGATCCCGAAGCGCGTGGTAGTCGATCCGGCGGCGCGCCGCCGCGCTGGCGTCGAGCAGCCGGTCGAGCGCGCGCTCGTACTTCGGCTCGAACCCCGCCTCGGCGCGCTCGTTCACGCCGACCCGCGTGAGGGGTCGGCGGTGGCGAACCCCCGAGAAGTGGTCGCGGACGCGGTCGAGCGCACTCTCGTCGGCCGCCGACAACGGGGGCTCGCGAACGTCGTAGCCGAACCGGCCGCCGTCGCGCTCGCGGACGGTCGCGACGACCCCCGGCTCCGATTCGTACTGCGCGCGAACCGCGGGCGCGTACCACGCCTCGGGGTCGTCCGGCGGCACCGGCGCTGGGACCGCACCGCCCGAGTCGTCGTCCGCGTCGTCGACGATTCGGAGAGTCGGCCCGTCGCTCACGGCCCGACTCCCCGCGTCGCTCGGTTCGTCGCGGCGTCGGCGTCGAGTCTCCGCGTCATCGTTCGATCGGCGGGTGGTCGGCGACCCGGTTTAAGGGTTCTTTTCTGTCAGAACGTCGTAATTTCAGCATTCGAAAACGTTCGTTCTAACGGTCTGATTTGGCGCTGTCGACCCGCCTCCCGAGCGCGAGAGACGTTAATTATAGTTCGATCAAATTTTCACATATGAAAACCGATTTATGACGCTCTCTGCAACTCGCGTTTCACGACTCAATGAGCGCTTCACTGTCGAGCGGCGTGCAGCGTACCATTCTCCGGTATCAGCACGTCTTCGTGTTCCTCGCCCCCCTCCTGTTCGTCGCGGGGGTGTACAGCTTCGCGCCGACGCCGGCCGACGCCGGCGCCGGCTACTGGACCGAGTACTGGTGGCTGTTCGTCGCGTTCGGCATCGGCGCGACCATCGTCAACACCGTCGGGATCAGCGGGTCGGCGCTGTTCGTCCCGTTCCTCATCTTCGTCTTCCCGCTCGTCGCGTACCCGCTGGAACCGACGACGCTGGTGAAGATCGGGCTCATCAGCGAGTCGTTCGGGCTGTCGAGCTCGTCGCTCGCGTTCATCCAGTACGGGCTCGTGGACCGGCGGCTCTCGCTGTCGCTCGTGCTCGGCGGCGTCCCCTTCGTCGTCGGCGGCGCGCTCCTCTCCTTCGTCATCCCCGAACCGCTCTTTCACGCGCTGTTGGGGATCGCCCTGATCGCGGCGTCGTATCTGCTCTTCCGAGCCGATCTGGGACACGGGGAGCCGACGGGAAGCGGGGACGGTGAGGAAGTCGCCGCGGACGGCGGGTCGCCCCGAGACCTCCCGGACGACGCGAACAAGCTCGGTCCCGCGGGCGTCGACACCGACGAGTCCGGCACGGTCACTCGGGTCGACCGCGACGGCGACGACTACGTCTACTCGCGCGGCGGCTACCTCGAACGGTTCGCCAACTACAGCGTCGGCGGCGTGTTCCAGGGGCTCGCCGGCTTCGGTATCGGTGAACTCGGGATCATCTCGATGCTCCGCACGCAGGTCCCGGTCCGCGTGGCGATCGGAACCAACCACATCGTCGTCGCGACCACCGCCGTGCTGGCGTCCGTCGTGCACGTGTTCGGCGGTGGGCTAGTCGGCGGCCACACGATGGACCTGGCGACGACGCCGTGGAACATGGTCGTCTGGACCGTTCCGGCGACCACCCTCGGCGGCCAGATCGCGCCGTACGTCTCGACGGCGCTGAACACCGAGACGATCAAGCTGGGCGTGGGCGGGCTGTTCGCGGTCATCGCCGTCGCGCTGTTCGCGATGGCCGGCGGCGGGATCTGACGGCTCTCCCGTCACTCTCGCGGGTAGTCGTACGCGAGGACCTCGTTCGCGTTCTCGTCCAGCACGATGACCGTGTCGCCGTCGTTGTTCCACACCGGCTGTCCCGCGTCCCAGTAGAGGTCCGTCTCGGTCCACTCGCCCGCCCCGGTGTGGAGGCGGAACGCGTCGCCCGCCTGCAGGACGAACTCGCTCGGCAGGTGGAACTCCCAGCCCGTCTCGTCGCGAACGGTGTGCTCCGAGAGGTCGAGTTCCTCGTCGCCGTCGTTTCGGAACTCGACGTACTCCTCGGTGAGGTTCTCCCTGTCGTCGCCCTCGGGGTCGACGTGGAGGTTCGAGACGACCAACTGCGGCTCCTCTCTGTCGGCGTTCTCGAACCCGCCCGGTTTGACGACGTCGCGGCCCCGCACGTACGTCTTCTCGCCCGCCTTCGAGACGAGGTACCCGTACGCCGAATCGAGCGAGAAGTTCGCCGCCTTCGCCTTGTACTGCAGGCGGAGCGAGTCCCCCTCCATCGCATACGACTGGGGCTGAGCGGCGTTCTGTCCCGCGAGATACCGCTTCGAACCGAAGTTCACCGCGTAGTTCCCCGGGTCGAGCTCGTCGGGGGCGACCCACTCGCTCTCGTCGACGCCGGACGGTGGCCGTTTCACCGCCACGGTCAGCGACTCGTTCGAGTAGGGGTCGAACTCGGCCACCTCGGAGTCCGGCATGATGTCGAGGTTCGCCTTCTTCACCGTCTTCCCCTTCGTCGGCTTGATCTTCACCGGCTTCTCCCGAAACAGGTCGTGTCGGATCAGGCTCCCCAACTCGCCCGAGACGAACGTCCAGGCGTCGACGCCTCGCAGAGTTTTCGGGGTCACGCTGATCGTGAAGTCCTCGCGGTCCAGCCCGCCCCAGAACGCGCCGCCGTCACTCGTGTTCGTGCCCCACTCCCACTTCACCTTCGCGTTGCCGCCGTCCCACTTCTCGAAGTCGTCGCTCACGCTCATCGGGTCGTCGCGCACCGCCCACTCGCCCTGATCGCGGCTCAATCCCGAGAACGAGAAGGCCGCCGTTCCCCCGTGATCAACGTCGGTAGACCCGTGCAGGAAGACCAGCGAGGAATTCACCGGCCCGTCGTAGATGAACATCCGCGAGGCGGCGTCCGTCTGAACGATGTCCCCCTCCGGGCTCGCGGAGGTGTCCGTGTAGTCGTAGAACTGCTCGACGTTCATCTCGCCTTTCGAGATCGGATCGACCTCGTACCGGAGATAGCCCTGCTGGAGGAGGAACGGCGACTCCGCTCCCCCCGATCCGGAACCCATCGACAGGTACGCACCCGCGCCGCCGAGAGCGAGAACGCCGACGGCCCCGCCGCTGATCGCGAACTCGCGGCGACCGAGCCCCGACTCGTTCTCCCCGCTCGCGTCGCCATCCCGCGCCGAAGACTCCGACCGTGCCCCCGGCTCGTCAGTAGAATCACTCACGGTCGAAGCGCTGCGTTCGGATCGAAAAAGGAGGACGGCCAAAGCACGTAGGTGTGGGATTTGGCCTCACCCGCGGGAGCGACGCCGACCTTTTGTGACGCGCACCGGTAGCGGGTCCCATGCGCGCAGCCATTTTCAACGGCCCCGGCGACATCGACGTCGAGGAGCGACCCCGTCCCGAGATCGAGGCTCCGACCGACGCGATCGTCCGGGTGACTCACACCGCGGTCTGCGGCTCCGACCTGTGGTTCTACCGCGGCGACAGCGACCGCGACGAGGGCTCCCCGGTCGGCCACGAGCCGATGGGGATCGTCGAGGCGGTCGGCGACGCGGTCACCTCTGTCGCCCCCGGCGACCGCGTGCTCGCCCCCTTCGCCATCTCCTGCGGCGAGTGCGAGTTCTGCCGCAAGGGGCTCCACACCTCCTGCGTGAACGGCGACTCGTGGGGCGGCGACAACGGCGGCGGTCAGGGCGAGTACGTCCGGTCGACCCACGCCGACGGGACGCTGGTTCGGGTTCCCGACCGGTTCGCGGACGACGAGGACACGCTCCGGTCGCTGCTTCCGCTGACGGACGTGATGGGAACCGGCCACCACGCGGCCGTCAGCGCGGGCGTCGAGACGGGGTCGACGGTCGCGGTGATCGGCGACGGCGCGGTCGGGCTCTGCGGCGTGCTCGCGGCCCGCCGGCTCGGCGCCGAACGGATCGTCGCGGTGGGTCACCACGAGGACCGGCTCGCGATCGCCGAGGAGTTCGGCGCAACGGAGACCGTCTCGGAGCGCGGCGAGGCCGCCGTCGAGCGGGTCCGCGAGCTCACCCACGGCGGACCGAACCACGTGATGGAGTGCGTCGGCGCCGCGAGCGCGATGAACACCGCGATCGACGTCGTGCGCCCCGGCGGCACCGTCGGCTACGTCGGCGTCCCCCACGGGGTCGAGGACGAGGGACTCGACGTGTTCGGGCTGTTCGGCGACAACGTGACGCTCGCGGGCGGCGTCGCCCCGGTGCGCGCCTACGCCGAGGAGCTGATGGCCGACGTGCTTCAGGGCACCCTCGACCCGGCGCCGATCTTCACCGAGACCGTCGGCCTCGACGAGGTCGCCGAGGGATACCGCATGATGGACGAGCGCGAAGCGATCAAGGTGCTCGTCAAGCCGTAGAAACGCCCGTCTCGGCCGCTTCCCTCCGCTCTCGGCGTAATCCTTATCTGCCGGAAGTCATTGGTAATAATGGTCATGTGTCATCACTACTCCGAGGCGCGCTCGATCGAGGAGCTCCGAGAGCGTCACCGATCCGAGGAGGCGGACGCACGGCCCGACGAGATCTCCGACGCCGAGGCCGTCGACGATCCGGCGGGCGAGCCCGAGGAGCGCGACCCCCCGGCCGAACCGCGTTCCCCGGCGGACGACTGACGCGGTCGGGGCCGGTTCCGCCCCGAACCCCGACGATTTCTCGCGGTCGACTCGCGGTGAGTGACTCCGGTTCGATCGGGAGAGAGGTCTCGCAGAGCGGCCCTCACCGGGTCTTCACCCGGTTCCGCTTCAGAGAAAATACCCCCGCGTGAGGTATCTTTATTTTCATGGACGAGCGTGATAGACTCGCTATATGACGGACGTTACCCTTCGCCGGACGCAGCTTGCAACGCCCGCGAGCGACGAGAAGATGATGCACTCGGCGGCCGACAGCGACGCCGACGAGGTGTTTCTCGACTTGGAGGACT
>NZ_AOJE01000058.1 GCF_000337915.1 Halorubrum saccharovorum DSM 1137 | reverse complement strand
CGGCCAAATGGTCGACGAAGCCACCAACAAAATGGCCCAAGACATCGTCGAAACCGCCGAAGCCGCAGGCATCCTCTAAACGGGCGGTCCGCGCTCGGCTCGTCTTCCCGGCACATCGACTTTTTCGTGTCCTTGAGCGCCGGCGTTGGCGTCGGCGTCGATAAAAAGCCGCACCGCCGTGGCGGTCCCGCGCTCAGAACACGCCGGGGAACAACACGTAACTGAACAGCAGACACAGCAGGCCGACGCCCGTCGCGTAGTACAGCAGCGGGATCAGGTTCAGCCGCATCACCCGCCCCTCCTGTCCGAGGAGGCCGACCGTCGCCAGCGCGGCGACGAGGTTGTGGATCGCGACGAGGTTCCCGATGGCGCCGCCGACGGCCTGCGCGCCGACGATGATCGTTCGCGGAAGCCCGAGCTGCGTCGCCGCCTCGAACTGGAACGCGCCGAAGGTGATGTTCGAGACGGTGTTCGATCCGGCCATCGCCGCGCCCAGCGCGCCGATCAGCGACGCGAAGGCCGGATAGGCGACGCCGAGGATGTCAGCGGTCGTCTGCGCGAGCAGGACGATCATGCTCCCCACTTCCGGCGCGCCGGGATGCGCGCCGGACTGGAGCATCACCTGCACCATGGCGATGACGAACACCAGCGCGATGAACGGCGAGACGATCTTTCGGCCGGCCTCCTTCCACGCGTCACCGATCTCCTCGCCGGACATGCTGAAGATCGGGATCGCGAGCACGGCGCTCACGAGCAGCCAGAACCCCGGCACGTTCATCCACGCGACGGCGCCGTCGAGAGTGGTTCCGAGGATCCCGTTCCAACTGACGATGAAGATGCTCTGGTTGATGAAGTTCGAGATCGGTCCGACCGCGCGCGTCACGACCAGCAGAACCACGAGCAGGACGTACGGCGACCACGCCTTCAGCAGCGACATGTCCTCGCCGCCGCTGAGGTCGGCCGCCTTCGCCTCGGGCGAGACGCCGCCGCGGCTCTCGGGGCCCTCACCGTTCGAGCCGTTCGACTGCCCCGGCTCGATCGATCCGACCCAGTGGTCTGCCCACTTCTCCCGCTCCGGGAACTCCCACTCGTCGTCCGGCAGGAGGTAGCCCGCGCGCAGGATGCTCAGGATGATCGCGCCGCCGACCATCGACCCGATGAGCGACGGGAACTCGGCCGTGAGGAACCACGCCGAGATCCAGTACGGGACCGCGAAGGCGATCCCCGACGCCAGACAGAGCGGCGCGACCTCCCAGGCCGGCGCCAGCGAGCGGTCGTCCGGGTCGCCGAAGAAGTAGACGACCATGCCGACCGCGAACAGCGGCATCACGAATCCCACCAACGCGTGATACGTCGCCGCCCACGCCGCCACGTTGACGGAGAACTCCTGGACGGTCATGCCGCCGTCCTGGATAGCGGTGCGGGTAAACTCGACGCTCTCCATCGGATTCTGTATCCCGACCACGATCGGCGTCCCCACCGCGCCGTACGTGACGGCGATGATGTGGCCGATGATCCCGGCGACGACCGCCGCGAGCGCCGGGAAGCCGAGCCCCAAGAGCAGCGGCGCGACGACCGCAGCGGGCGTCCCGAACCCGGCGGCGCCCTCGATGAACGTCGCCATGAAGAAGGCGATCAGGACGATCTGCACGCGTCGGTCGTCGCTGACCGTCGCGAATCCCTGATTTATCCGGTCGAACGCACCGGCCTCCATCAGGGTGTACAACAGCACGAGCGCACCGAAGACGATCCAGAGGATCTCGATCGCGGTCATGAACCCTCTCGCCGACGCCGCCGCCAGCCAGTTCACCGGCATGTTCCACGCCGCGTACCCGATCACCATGGCTGCGACCCACGCGATGGGCATCGCGCGCGTCGCCGGCCACAGGAACCCGACGAGGAGAACCCCGGCGAGAAGCAGCGGAATCGCGGCCACGGCGACGTCGATTCCGGTCGTCATAGGTCCCCTCCACCGTTACTCTCGTTCGCTCGATTCCACCGACGACTCATGTGACAAGTTACCATCCACATGCGACGGAGGTACATCACGTTCATTGATTATAAAAGGTAAGTTTCCGGACAACGACGTGTCCGGAAGCGACCGGGTGCACGGTGCAGTCGCCTCCGTGAACAACTCGCTCTACGACTGGGGGATTGTCCGAACGGATCCATCAACGACCGATCATTTTCCGACCGGTCATTCGTCCGGTAGGTACCGGTCACGGCTCGCCGTCCGTCCGAGAAGCCGAGCCGTTCCCACCGAAACGTCGTCCAGGGACCTCAACGAGATGCGGCGCGCGTGGGAATTGGGTAGGGACCTCAACGAGATGCGGCGCGCGTGGGACTTGGGTAGCGGCGACCGGCTCGGCGCCTTAAGCGATGCCGAGGCGGACCGGGTCGCGGGCTCTCGTCCGCCCCGTCGTCACCGGTCTTCTTCCGGCTCCGCGGCGAGCGCGGCGTCGCGCAGCTCTCGGCAGCGGTCACCCTCGACCGTCAGCTCCGGCACCGCCGTCGGACTTCCGTCGGCGTCGACGGCGACGAACACGAAGTACGACTCCGTCGTCAGCTCGCGCTCGCCGGTCCGGGGAGACTCGCGGAACGCCCGGATCCGCGTTCGGAGGCTCGTTCGCCCGACCGCGTACACGTACGACTCGACGATACAGGTGTCGCCCTGCGGTACCGGTCGCTTGAAGTCGAGCCCGTTGATCTTGGCCGTGACGCACGTCTCGCCGGCGGCGCGCATCGCCGACATCGCGCCGATTTCGTCCATCCACTTGACGACGTTGCCCCCGTGGGCCGACTCGTAGTTGTTCGTGTGGGTCGGCTGGACGCGCTGGCGGTTCTCGATGTAGGTGTCGCTGACGGTCGGCATGGCCGCCCCAACACGCCCGGTGGTGAAAGGAGCGTCGGCGGGGCGCAAACGGATTATCACACACGATAACTCGACGATCAGTCCTATATGACCCACATATCCTCCTTCGAGTAACGATCTATGTTCGACTCGATAACGGACCACTACGGGCGCCGAGTGGGCGTCCTCGTGTTGCTCGCGTTGGGCACCACGCTGGCGTTCGTCGCGATCTTCGGCGCGCACGTCGCCGCCGTCGGCACGGGCGAGGCGGGGCTCGCGGCGCTGAGCGCCACGGCGGTCGTGGTCACGCTCAATCTCGGGCTCTTGGGGATCGTCCTCGTCGGGAACGTCGGGGTGGACCTGCGGCGGCTCACGGCGGTCGCGGAGGCGGTCCGCGACGGCGACTTCGAGGCGAGCGCCGACTCCGACCGACCGGACGAGATCGGGCGGCTGTTCGGCGCCGTCGACGAGATGCGGCGCTCGCTGCGCGACGCGGTCGCGGAGTCGGAACGGGCGCAGGCCGACGCGGAGGCGGCCCGCGAGGAGGCGGAGGCGCTCACCGACGACCTCCTCGACCACGCCGAGGGGATCGGCTCGGCGATGGAGGACGCGGCCGACGGCGACTTCACCCGACGGCTGCCCGAGGACGCTGACGTGGACGCGATCGCGCGGATCGCCGGCGCGTACAACGAGATGGCCGCGGACCTGTCCGCGACGCTCGACGACCTCCACGCGTTCGCCGAGGACGTGGAGTCGACGGGCGAGCGGATGGCCGAGCGCGCCGACGACGTGGCGGAGATGAACGAGACGGTCGCGACGGAGATGCGGGAGCTGGCGGGCGCGCTCGACGACCAGACGGCCCGGCTCCGGGAGGCGTCCGACGAGACCGACGACTTCTCCGCGATGGTCGAGGAGATCGCCTCCACCACCGACGACGTGGCGGGCGACGCCGCGGCCGCGGCCGAGCTCGGCGAGGCCGGCGAGCGACACGCCGCCGAGGCGGTCGACTCCGTGCTCGCCATCGCCGACCTGCTCGGCGAGCTGCAGGAGCTGATCGACGGGCTCGACGACCGGATGGACGGGGTCGGCGAGACCACCGACATGATCGCCGACATCGCCGAGCAGACGAACATCCTCGCGCTGAACGCCTCGATCGAGGCCTCCCGCGCCGGGGGCGACGGCGACGGCTTCGAGGTCGTCGCCGACGAGGTGAAGTCGCTCGCGGAGGAGACGCGGGCGTCCACCGAGGAGATCGACGAGACGATCGACGCGGTGACCGGCGACGTGGCGGCGGTGGCCGCGGAGATGGACGAGACGATGGCGGAGCTCGACGAGACCACGGAGGCCGCCCGCGACGCCGGCGACGCGATCGAGGAGCTCACCGGGACCGTCGAGGACGTCGACGCCGCGATGGCGGACATCGCGCAGGCGACCGACGAGGGCGCGACGGGCGTCGAGGCGATCGCGGCGACCGTCGACGAGGTCCACGGGACCGCGGAGGCCGCGGCCGACCGGGCGCGGTCCCTCGCGGAGACCGCCGACGAGACCGCGGCGACGATGGAGACCGTCCGCGAGACGGCCGCGTCGCTGTCGGACCGGACCCGGACGCTCGAACGCCGCCTCGACGAGTTCGACACGCGGACCGACCGCTCGACCCAGACCGCGAGCGGCGAGCCGACGGGCGACCGCGCCGCGGTTCCCGCCGCCGACGGTGGGGAGGTGGACCGATGATCGAGCCGTCAACGGTGCGGTTCGTCTCCGCGACCCTGTACGGCGGCTGGGCGGTGGCGCTGTTCGCGGCGGTCCGGCTGAAGCGGCCCGCCGCGCGGCGGTACTGCTACCCGTTCGTCGCGGTGGTCGCCGCCGCCTCGGTGCTCGTCGCCGCTCGCGGCGCGGGGGTCGGCGCCGTGCCGGTGGGCACGGGCGAACTGGTGTTGCCACAGACGGTCAGCGACTACGCGACCTACCCACTCCTGTTCGGGTTCGCGGCGTTTGTCGCGGGTGCGAGCCGCCGGTACATCGGGGTCGTCGTCGCGACGATCCTCCTCATGCGGACCGCCTACGACGTGGCCGACGTGGCCGACGGAACGGTCGGACTCGCGGCGACCGCGGCCATCGTCGTCGGATACGCGCTACTCGCGCTGCTCTACTTCGGCCCGGTGGCGGCGGCCGCGCGGCGACGGTCCCCGCGGCGGGCGCTGTTCTACCGGAAGACCCGGAACCTCGTGTTGTTCGTCTTCGGGATCTTGATCACGTGGGCGATGCTCCAGCTGTTCGGCGTCTTCGACGCGTTCACGCAGGCGGTGACCCTGGAGTACATCGACTTCATCCTGCGGGTCGGCTTCGCGGGCTTCGTGATCGCGAACGCCGAGACGCTGCTCGACGACGAGGGCGAGGCAGACGCGACGGGCGGGGGCGACCGCACCGGCCCCGGTTCGGGAACCGCCCCGACGGCGGCCGACTGATCGGACAGATCGGATTGGAACGGGACGGCCTAAGCCGCGTCGCGAGGTTCGACAGTTCTGTCCGTGAATCTCGATCATTCGTGGCCGTTTTCGCAGATTGATAGAGCCGCAACAAGATATTTATACTCGCGTGGCATTCACTAGCATGCATGTCTAGTAGTGCACCCAGCGCGGACGACGACGTGTTCGACGAGTTCCTGTCCGATCACGGCCACGAGACAGAGATCGTACGCTGGGAGCGATCCTATAACAAGCTTCAGTGTCCGGAGTGTGGTGCGCTACATCCCGAAGGAACCGCACAGTGTGACGTCTGCGACTGGCGTCCGACCTGACGCTGACGGCGTCGCACGGGCGATTAGCGGTTTTCTTTCGACTGAGTTTGGCGGCAGTATTATGTGGTATCAATCGATAGTGGCGAGTATGCCGACCTGCCAGAACTGCGGTTCGTTCGTCACGACCGACTACGTTCGGGTCTTCACGCCGAACGAGATCGATCGGCCCCGAGTCTGTCCCGACTGCGAGGATCTCGTCCGCGACGGCGCCGACGTGCGCGAGGCGCGAGCGACGCGAAGCAACTGAGCGCGCCGAGAGTCCGACGGCGATCCGTCGACGATCGTATCTGCGGTCCGATCGATGGCTCGGGGCCGATCCGTCGTTCCCTCCGGTACGGCCAGAGCCACGGCGTTTAAGGAGAACCGGAATCTGGAGTAACTAATGACCGATCCCACGGTGACGCGACTGTTCGGCGGTCCGGGCAGCGGGAAGACCACAGCGCTCCTGGACCGCGTCGAGGGGATCCTCGACGACGGGGACGCCGACGTTCGCGACGTGCTCGTCGTCTCGTACACGCGTGCTGCCGCCGCCGAGATCCGCGAGCGGCTCGCCGAGCGGCTCGACATCTCCCCGCGCAGCCTCCAGGGGAACGTCTGTACCATGCACGCGAAGGCGTACGAGCTGCTCGACCTGTCGCGCGGCGACGTGGTCGGCGAGGACGACAAAGAGGAGTTCTGCGAGGAGTACGGCATCGAGTTCGAGGACCAGCACGGCGGCGCCGGACGGCGGACCGCGCGGTCGACGACGATCGGCAACAAGATCATCGCCACCTCGCAGTGGCTCCAGCGCACCGAGCGCGACGTGGCCGACTGGTACGACGTGCCCTTCCAGTGGAACGTCGAGGAGGTCCGGCTCCCGCCCGAGGAGGACCCCAACGCGCAGCAGGGGAACAAGTACACCCCGACGTGGCCCTCCGACGACGACCGGATCGACATCCCCGACACGATCCGCGCGTGGCGCGGCTACAAGGGCGACCACGACCTGGTCGGCTTCGCAGACATGCTCGAACGCGTCGCGCAGCGCTCGCTGGTGCCGAACGTCGAGTACCTGATCATCGACGAGTTCCAGGACATCACGACGCTGCAGTACAACGTCTTCGAGGAGTGGAAACCCCACATGCGGAAAGTGCTCATCGCCGGCGACGACGACCAGGTCGTCTACGCGTGGCAGGGCGCCGACCCCGACCTCCTCTTAGACACCGACGTCGACGAGGACGTGGTGCTCCCGAACTCCTACCGGCTCCCCTCCGAGATCCTCAACGTCGTCAACGCCGAGATCCGCCACATCGACAAGCGACAGGAGAAGGACCTCCACCCGCGCAAGGAGGGCGGCACCGTCGAGGCGATCGAGTCGCCGTCGATGCTCGAACTTGTCCGGAACGTCCGGTACACCGTCGAGGACGACGAGGGCAGCGTGATGTGTCTGTTCCGGGCGCGCTACCAGATGTTCGACTTCATCGACGAGTTCATCGACCACGGGATCCCGTTCACGATGCTGACCGACGGCCGGATGTGGACCGACCGCGTGCGTGACTACGTCAGCGCCATCGAGAAGGCCGACACGGGCGACTCCGTGAACGGGCTTGAGGCCCGACGGCTCGCCGACATGCTGCAGGACTCGGCGTTCGGCACCCACGAGCGGGACGAGTTCTACGACTTCCTCGACGACCGCGAGGAGGCGGCCGACGCCGACGACATCGCCCAGATCGAGGTGACGAACGACGAACTCGACGAGTTCATCCCGTTCATGCCCGACGCGAGCAGCGCGAACGACATGGTCCGGAAGGTGACGAGCTTCCAGCGGAAGTCGATGGGCGCCTACTTCGACGGCGACTACGAGGGGATGGACCCGACCCGCGTCCGCGTCGGCACCATCCACTCCGCGAAGGGCCGCGAGGCCGACCACGTGTTCGTCGCGACCGACCTCACCGAGAAGGTTGTCGAGCAGATGGCGGCCTCCATCGACGACCCGACCGACGTGGACGGCATCGAGGAGTTCACGAAGACCACGAGCCCGGTCCCGGTCCTCACCGACAACGAGCGCCGCGTGTTCTACGTCGGGATGTCCCGCGCACGCGAGCGACTGGTGATCATGGAGAGCCTCATCAGCGGGGCACCGACGCTCCCGATCAGCGTTCTCCTCTTCAACGAGCTCCGCGACGAACCCGCACAGGATCTCGTCGAGGAGGTGCAGGCGGAGCTGGCCGTCCCCGAACCCGAGCCGTGAGCGACGGGAGCGACGCCGCGGAGGCCGGTGCGGGAAGCGGCGGGGACGGCGACGCCGCGGAACTGCGCGACCGCCTCCCGGTCCGCACCAACCTCACACCGATCGCCGAGGCGGTCGCGGCCGCGGACGCCGACGCCTTCGTCGCGGTCGGCGACCGGTTCGACGACGACCTCCGGTATCTCACGCGCTTCGCCGGCCCGGACCGGGCGTACGCGCTTGTGGTCGTTCCGGAGAGCGTGGGTTCGGAAGACGACGGAATCGCGGGCCGCGCCGTCCTCTGTGCCCCCTCGCAGTTCCGCGAGCAGGCCGAGCGAGAGTTCGTCGCCGGGGCGCGCGACCGAAGCGAAGGCGCTGACGGCGGAGGCGCCGACGGCGACGCCGGGTTCCACGACGGCGTCGCCCGCGAGGTGCGGACCGAGCGCGTCGGCGACCACGCGGGCGAGCGCGCGGCGGCGGTCGTCCGAGACCTGCTCGACATCGAAGAGCGCGACCGAGCCGACAGCGACCGCACCGCTCTCGTTTCCCCGTCGATCCCGCACGACGCGGCGGTGTACCTCGAACGCGCCGGCAACGCGCTGGCGTCGACCGACGCGGTCGCGACCGCCCGATCCCGGAAGACCGACGCGGAGGTCGACCGGCTCCGACGAGTCCAGCGCGCGGCGGTCGCGGGAATGGCACGCGCCGAGACCGTGTTGGCCGAGAGCGAGGTCGTCGGGAGCGAGTCCGACGCCGATGGCGACTCGGCGGGGACCCGCGAGCCCTCCCTCCGGTGGGAGGGCGCACCCCTGACGACCGAGCGTCTGCGGCGGGTCGTGAACGCGACGCTCGCCGCCCGCGGCGTCCGGGACGCCGGCGACACCGCGATCCGCGTGGGGCCGGCAGCGGCCGACCTCCGCTACGTCGGCGACGACCCGATCCGGCCGGGCGAGACGGTGCTGATCGACGTCTCGCCGCGCGGGCCCGACGGCTACCGCGGCGACCTGACCCGGACGTTCGTCGTCGACGGCGACGGCGGCTGGGAGCGTCGGGCGTACCTCGCGGTCGAGTCGGCCCGCGAGGTCGCGCTCGGCGAGGTCGAATCGGGCGCGACGGCCGCGAGCGTCCACGGAGAGGCCGCCGCCGAGCTTGGCGCGTACGGGTTCGACCCGAACGCGGGGGAGGGCGAGGCCGGGTTCACCCACGGCACCGGCCACGGCGTGGGCGTGAGCCGCCACGAGTCGCCGTCGCTGTCGGGTGCGGGCGAACTGCGGTCGGGCCACGTCGTGACGGTCGGGCCGGGCGTGTACGACCCCGACGTGGGCGGCGTCAGGCTGGAGGACCTCGTCGTCGTCACCGAGGGCGGCTACGAGGTGCTGGCCGAGTACCCGTTCGGGATCGTTCCGACCGCGCGGGAGTGAATTCGAAAAGAGCGCTCACTTCTCGACCGGTGTCCCGTCCTCGGGCGTCGCCTCGGTCTGCTCGCCTTCGATCGACGGCTCCTGGGTCGGACGCTCATCCGGGGCGTCGAGATCGGCGATCTCGCGGAGCTGTCGGGGGAGCAGCCCCGCGAGCAGTCCCCGCAGGATCCGCCCGGGATCGAGGAAGTACTGCGGGAGGACGACCATCGCGGCGGCGACGACGAGCAGGCCGACGCCGAGCGCGACCTCGCCGGCGAACAGCCGGATGATCGCGTAGTTCGCGAGCGGGAGGGCGAAGATCAGCGACGCGGCCAACCCGATCATGTCGGTCAGCCCGAGTCTCATTGCGACTGCGTTGGCTCCGGGGGGTCAAAAGAGGCGCGGCGTCAGCGGGAGCCGAGAGCGGAGCCGCGAGCGAACACCGAACCGATATGTGTCGCGCGCGCCCAGTTCCGGTATGTTCACCGGCATCGTCGAGGACACCGGGACCGTCCGCGAGCGGACCGAGACCGAGGACGGGCTCCGGCTCCGGATCGCGGTCGACGGGTTCGACGACCTCCACCACGGCCAGTCGATCAGCGTCAGCGGCGTCTGCCTCACGGTCGAGGAGTACGCGGTCGGATCGGACGACGACTGGTTCGAGGTGTTCCTCGCGAGCGAGACGGTCGCGAAGACGTACCTCGGCGCTGTCGACGAAGGCGACGCGGTCAACGTCGAGCTCGCGATGCCCGCCGACGGGCGGTTCGACGGCCACGTCGTGCAGGGCCACGTCGACACCGTCGCCGAGGTGAAGTCGATCGAGCGCGTCGGCGAGGACTGGCGGTTCACGTTCGCGATTCCCGAGGGCCACGGCGACTACCTCGTGGACAAGGGTTCCGTGACGCTCGACGGGATCTCGCTGACGGTCGCCGAGAAGCGCGAGGGGGAGTTCGACGTCGCGATCATCCCGACGACCTACGAGCTGACGACGCTCTCGGAGAAGTCGGTCGGCGACCCGGTCCACCTGGAAGTGGACGTGATCGCGAAGTACGTCGAGAACATGCTGGACGGGTACTGAGCCGGACAGAACCGCACGGCAGGGCTGCTCCTCCGAGGCTTACGCGTCCTTCGCGCCCTTCACCGTCTCGCGGACCGCGTCGACGCCCTCGTCGTGGAGCAGGTCGCCGACGACGATCACGTCGCTGTGGGCGGCCATCTCGTTGGCCGACTCGTAACCGTGGATCCCGCCGCCGTAAAACAGGGTGGCCTCGTCGAGCGCGTCGTGGGCGGCGGCGACCTTCTCCGTGTCTCCGAAGGTGCCCGAGTACTCGACGTAGACGATCTCCTGGCCGAACATGCGCTCCGCCACCTTCGCGTACGCCCCCACGTCGTCGGCGCTGAGGTCGCAGTCGGCCTCGGTCAGCTGCGCGACCGACGCCTCGGGGTTCATCACGATGTACGCCTCGGTGTGCGTCCGGCTCCAGTCGAGGTCGTCGATGCGGACCCACTCCTTGTGCGCGCCGGTGATCCAGAACGGACCGCCCGCGTTGAACACCGTCGGGATCAGGTACCCGTCGAGGGCGGGCGAATCGATGACGACGCCCGGGTTCGACGGCTCCTGGTAGAGCGGGACGTCGTACTCCGCAGCGGCGTCGACGACGCGAGTCATCTTCTCCGCGGTGACATCGAGGGTCCCGCCGATCTCGATCGCGTCGGTTCCGGTCCGGCAGACGTCCTCGAAGGTGTCGTCCCCGTACAGCTGCTTGTCGGGATCGACCTTCAGCACGTGGTCCCAGTCGTCCCACGGGTTGTTCATCGGAATCGACTCTACCGGGCGGGACCAAAAAGGTGCGGAACCTGTCCCGCGAGCGGGCGACGCCCGCCGGCGGGATCGACACGTCTCAGAGCAGGTCGTCGAGCTCGTCGTTGCGGAACGCGTCGGCGGGGTCGGGCTGTTCCTCCGGCTCGTCTCGGATCGCCTGTCGCGCGCGTTCGAGGAACTCCTCCACGCGGCGCGAGCGCTCGACGCCGCCGAGGAGGACCAAGGCGGCCACCCGGTCGGAGTCGAGCGGGAAGTCGCCGCCGCGCACCTCCATCGATCCGGTCTCCTCTTGGAGCCACTTGCGCGCCTTCTCCGAGCCCTTCCGGGATATCCTGTCGGGATCGCCCGCGATGGCGACCAGAGCGGCGTCCGCGTCGGTCGCGTTCGGGAGCGACATCCCGGTCATCACCGCGCTCCGGACCGTACTCATCACCGTCGTGACGTTCTCCTCGGCGTCCTCGGCGGCCGGTGCGGACGCGAACCCGACCGCGGCCATGCCGCCGGCGCGCAGCGTGTTGATCACCTCGCTCGTGTCGACGACCGACTCCGCGACGCCCTCGACCGACTCGCCGGCCGCGAGCAGGAGCCCGACCCGCTTCGCCATCGAGGCGTTGATCGCCGCGTAGCCGCCCTCGACCGACTCGCCGGAGGAGCGCCACGCGTCGTTGTCGAGCAAAATCGTCGCGTCGGCCTCGCGGACGAGCGTCTTCAGCGATCGCCCGGCGTTCACCTGGTACATCGCCCCCTCGTCGCGGCCGGGGAGGACGCCGAGCGCGTACACCGGCACGTCGTACACGCGGCTCAGCTCGCGGACGAGCACCGGCGCGCCGCCGGATCCGGTTCCGCCGCCGAGCCCCGCGACAACGAACAGCGCCTCCGCGTCGGCGTTCACCTTCGGCGCGAGCGCGTCGAGCACCTCGACGGCGTCTTCCTCCATCACCTCGGCGCCGAGCTCGTTGTCGCCGCCGACGCCGTGCCCGTTCACCCGAGACTGACCCACGAGGACCGTATCGAGCGGGAGTGGCTCTAGGTCGGCCGACGCCGTGTTCACCGCGAGCGCGTCGAGCACCGCACCGTAACCGGCGTCCGCGTCGAACTCGGCGAGCGCAGTCGTAAGCTTTCCGCCCGCCTGTCCGACGCCGAGGAGGACCGCGTTCATGATCGAGAGCTAACCGATCCGGTCGTAATATCTTTTCCCCCGAGGTTTAAGTAGAAACCCGCGGCCAATCGACCGCGTGACAGACGACACTCGCGACCGCGACCGGCCGTTCGTCGGCGCCGGAGGGGCTCCGGAGACGACGGGTGACGAGCAATCAGAGCGATCTCCGGCGTTCGGCCGAGCCGATGGCACACCGGCCGGAACGGCCGGAACGTCCGGATCGACGCGATCGACGGGCGAGAGGCCGGCCGTCGCCGACGCGGACATCGCATCGGAGAAAGACCCGAACATCGGGGCGAACCCCGAGCGGGACGGCGACCGGGTCGAAGAGCGACTCCGCGCGGTCGAGCGGGCACTCACCGGGACCGACGACGCTGTCGCCGATCTCAGCGACGGGGCGGCCGCGAGCGCGGAGCGGGAGGAACTGTCGACGCGGCTCGACGACCTCGAAGCACGCGTGGAGGAACTGGAGGCGGCGACGCAAGCGATCAGGGGGTACGTCGGATCGATCCGGTCTGTGAATCAGGCGGTCGAGCGCCGCGCCGACCTCGCGCTCGCTAAAGCGAGTGAGAACGAAGCGAGTGAGAACGGCGAGGCGACTCACGACGGCGCGGCCAACGAGAACGCCCTCGACACCGCCGTACCGAGCGACGACGCCCTCGACGCCGCCGTACCGAGCGACGACGCCGTACCGACAAACCGGCGCCGAGAGAACGGAGCCAGGTCGGCGGTCGAGACGGCGACCGACCGCTCCGAAACGAACGACGAGAAAGCGGACGACTCGTGGCGCTCCGGCGCGCTGGATCGGCTCCGTGACTCGCTGTAACCGCCGGCGCGCCGCGAGGACGGGGCCGTGATCCGCGTCGTCCTCACGGTCCTCGTCGCCGTCGCGCTCCTCGCGGCCTCGATACCGGCGCTGGAAGACGCCCGGACCGCGACGACCGAGGAGCAGCTCGACACCGAGTCGGACCGCATCGAGCGAGCGATCGGCGGACTCGCCGCCGGATCGATGAGCGTCGCGGACCCGTCGCTCGCCGCCCGAACGACGGTGACGGTTCGCGCGCCGAGCGGCGTCACCGCGGCACCGATCGACCGTCTGGCACTCGTCGAGGCGGAGCAGTCGGGAAACGAAACCGTCGCCGCGCTTCGGTATCGGATCGACGGCAGTCGCGGCCGGACCCGTCCGATCGTTCCTGGCGCGACGGCCGCGACCGTCGAAGTCGTCGACGGACCGATCGCGCTCCGGACCGACGGCGAGAGTCGCCTGGACCTCCGCCTCGTCGACGACGGCGGCCCGACTGTCCGGATTTCGCGGATCGGGTGAGAGTTTATATGCGATACCGCGGGCACGCCCGCCATGAGCTTCGATCTCTCCTCGCTGTCGTCGCTCGGAGGCGACGACGCGCCGCTGCGATCGCTCCCGTGGGTCGATGACGACCCTGACGAGTGTCGATGCGATCCGTCGTTCAGAGAACCGGTCGGGACCGGCGTCGACGATCGGGTCGTGCTCGCGGTGGACGCCGACGACTGTCCGGGGCGCGGTGATCTCGCTGCGAGCCCCGGCTGTCTCGCGACGGTCGTGGAGGCGCTGACGGAGCGCGACGCCGACGTGGTCCGGACGCGCCACGCGGGCCGCGAGCGGACCTACGCCGGGCGGGCCGCGGCGTGTCTGATCGCCGCCGGGCGGTTCCGCGAGCAGGTCGAATTCCACGAGACGCGGCTCGCGGAGCGCGTGGCCCGAGAACCGATCGCGGCGGCGCGGGAAGCGGGCGGCCGTGAGGGGCCGCCGAAGCGGATCGCCGCGGAGACCGGACTGTCCGAGATCGTCTCTGACGCGGAGGAGCCCGGCGACGTGCTCCGATCGCACGCCGGCCCGAGGATCGCGGCCACGCGCGTCGCGTCGACACCGCCGCCGGACGCAGCGCTCGTCGATCGGTGGGAGGTCGACACCGGCGCGACCGTGCGGCTGTACGAGGGATCGGGAGCGCTACGGACGTATCACCTCACGCCCCCCTCGGCGCGGCTCGACGACGAGGCCGTCGAGCGACTCGCCGCCGCCAAAGACCGGTTGCTCGACGATCCGACCGGCGGCGACAGGGGACCGGGACGAGCGGTGCGATCGGTCGCGGCGGCCGGCGATCCCGTCCCGACGCTGGTCGACGTGCTCCGTCGGCACACCCGCGGGTACGGCGCGTTCGAACACGTGTTCGCCGACGAACGCGTGAGCGACGCGACGGTGTCGGCGCCCGTCGCCGAGAACCCGATTCGAGTCGTCGTCGACGGGGAGCGGTGTCGCACCAACGTCAGGCTACCGGCCGAGGGCGCGGCGACGCTCGCGTCTCGGCTCCGACGGACGAGCGGGCAGGGATTCTCCCGCGCGAGCCCGACCCTCGACGCGACGATCGAGGCCGAATCCGGTCGCGTTCGGGTCGCCGCCACGACCGATCCCGCCAGCGACGGTCTCTCCTTCACGTTCCGTCGCGGCGAGCCGGACGCGTGGACCCTCGCGCGGCTCGTGGACGTGAAGACGATCACACCAGCGGCCGCCGGGCTCCTTTCGGTGGCCGTTGAGCGGGGGGTGACAGGGCTCGTCGCCGGCGGTCGCGGGGCGGGGAAGACGACCGCTCTCGGGTCGCTTCTCTGGGAGCTGCCGGCCGAGACGCGGTCGATACTGATCGAGGACACGCCGGAGCTGCCGGCCGAGGCGGTGACCGCTGCCGGGCGCGATACGCAGCGGCTCCGAGTGGGCGACGGTGCGGAACCGTCGCCGAGCGAGGCAGTGCGGACCGCCCTCCGGCTCGGAGGGGGCGCGATCGTCGTCGGTGAGGTCCGCGGCGAGGAGGCGGCGGCGTTGTACGAGGCGATGCGCGTCGGCGCGGCCGGCGAGACGGTCCTCGGAACGATCCACGGCGAGGACCCAGAGGCGGTCCAGGAGCGAGTCGTCACCGACCTCGGCGTCTCTCCTTCCTCGTTCGCCGCGACGGATCTGATCGTCGTGCTCGATGACCATCGTGTCGAGACGATCGCCGAGGTCGTCGGCCACGACGAGGGAGCCTCGTTCGAGCCGCTGTTCGAGCGATCGGGAGCGGGACTGTCTCCTACTGGTCGCATCGACCGCGGGGAGAGTCGGCTCGTCGAGTCGCTCGCGGAGACCGGCGAGTCGTACGCGGCCGTCCGCAGTGCCATCGATCGACGGGGAGAACGCGTCGGAGAGTCAGCGAGAACCGGACGGATCGCGCCGGAACGATACGTAGACCGCGACGGGGACGCTCGCGGGAGGAGCGACGGCCCGCGGAAGGACGGCGACTTCGACGGTGGCGATCGATGACCGGTCCGGACAGGGACTTCGTCGGGGCGTCGCGACGCAATGCGGCAGACGGCGGTGAGGGGTCGGCGGATCTCCGTCGCGCGATCGCCTTCCTCGGATGGGACGCGACGAGCGCACAGGTGATCGAATCGGGATATCGGGCCGGCGTGGCGATCGGCCTCGTCTGTGCCGTCGTCGTCGCGTTCGTCTCCGGCCCCGTTCCGGGCCTGTTGTCCGGGATGGCGGGGGGGCTGGGCGTCACACACGCCGTTCACCGGGGGCCGGTGTGGCTCGCTTCGCTCCGGCGGACCAGAGCGCTCGGGGCCGCGCCCGGACTCGTCGGACGGCTCGTGTTGCGGATGCGGTTGGACCCCTCGACGGAGCGGGCCGTCCGGTTCGCCGCGCGGACCGGCGACGGGCCGCTTGCCGACGGCCTCGCGCGTCACGAGCGGGCGAACGCCGACGGACCGACCAGCGGGCTCCGGGCGTTCGCCCGCGAGTGGCAGCCGTGGTTCCCGACGATCGACCGGGCAGCGGCACTCGTTCGGACGGCGGCGTCGGCACCGCCGGAGCGCCGAGGACGATGCTTGGACCGGGCTCTCGACGCGACTATCTCCGGAACGACCGATCGGCTCGCCTCCTTCGTGGGGGCTGTCCGTGGTCCCGTCTCGGCGCTGTACGCCTTCGGGGTGTTGCTTCCGCTCGCACTCATCGCTCTCCTCCCGGCGGCCGCCGCGGCGGGCGTTCCGATCGGCCCCGTCGTCGTCGCGGCGCTGTACCTCGGCGTGCTGCCGGCCGGGCTGCTCGGGGCGTCAGCGTGGCTGCTCTCCCGTCGCCCGGTCGCGTTCGCGCCGCCGAGCATCGACGGAGATCACCCGGATGTCCCGGAGAGAGGAATCCACGCGACGGTCGCCGGACTGGGAGCCGGAGCCGTCGCCGCCGCGGTCGCAGCGCGGTTCGTCGCCGAGTGGACCGCGCCGGTCGCGGGGGTCGGCGTCGGAGCGGGCGTCGCGCTCTTCGTCGCCGTCCGGCACCGCAGAGCGGTGCTGTCGAACGTCCGCGCCGTCGAGCGCACCCTCCCGGACGCGATGACGGTGATCGGCGGCGACGTGGCCGAGGGCGTCGCCGTCGAGACCGCGATTGCGAACGCTGGCGAACGACTCGACGGCGCAACCGGCGAGCTCTTCGAACTCGCCGGACACCGGAGCGACACGCTCCGCGTCGGCGTCCGGGAGGCGTTCCTCGGCCGCGGCGGTCCGGCGGTTCCGGTTCCGTCCCCGCGGGTTCGGGGAGCAGTCGCGCTGCTTGCCGTCGCCGCGAGAGAGGGGCGGCCGGCGGGCGACGTGCTGCTCGAGCTCGCCGACCAGCTGGAGGACCTCCGCGAGCTCGAGAGCGACGCCCGGCGACAGCTCGCGACCGTAACGGGGACGCTGACGAACACCGCTGCGGTGTTCGCGCCGCTCGTCGGCGGGGCGACGATCGCGCTCGCCACCGGTATCGACGCGGTCGACGCCGGAGGACTCGGCGCCGGGGCGACGGCCGGTGCGGACGCGCTCGGAGTCGGCGGCGTCGGTGGTGGCGGCGCCACCGGAAGCGGGGCGGCCGGAACGGCCGCGGAATCGGCTCCGGGGACGAACGGGGGCGGAGCCCTGTCGGTACCGGTGCTCGGACGGATCGTCGGCGCGTACGTGTTGGTCCTCGCGGCGCTGCTCACCGCGTTGGCGACCGGCCTCGAACGCGGGTTCGATCGGACCCTCGTCGCCTATCGGGTCGGGATCGCGCTCCCGACCGCGGCCGCGACGTATCTCGTCGCGTTCCTCGGCGCCGGGATGTTGCTGTAGCGAGGCGAGGGAAGGGGAGAGAAGGGAAGGCCTCCGAATATATCCCGGAGCGATCCTTTAAGTACGAAACAGCGGCCAGCCGTCCCGTGTTCGAGACCCACCTCGACGCCACGTACGCGTGGCTCGGCTTGGCGCTGGTGAGCGTCGCGACCGTCGGCGTCGCCGCCGCGCTCCCGGCCTCTCCGCCACCGGACGCGAGCGGCGTCGCACACACGATCGACTCGGTTGCCGACGGCGAGCATCCCGCGACGGCGGAGCACGGGCTGGCCGCGGACCGCATTCGTCTCACGAACCGATCGATCGCCCTCGACAGCGGGAGCGGGAGCGGGAGCGCGCGGGCGGCGCTGCGGGCACCGCAGGTAACTCCTGTCCCGACGGAGCGACGCGGATCCTCGGGCGCCGACGGGCTTCGCCGAGTGCTGGCCGGCGTCCCGCCGACCGTCGCGTTCGACGATCCGGAGGCGTTCGCGGCCGCCGCCGAGCGCGCTCGGGGGCGAGACCACGAGTGGCGTCCGGCGCCGGATCGGCTGACGGTGAGACGCGTTCACTACGGAGGGGTCCATGTCACGCTCGTCGGGTGAGGGCCTTCTCTCCGGGGAAGGGACCGAGAGCCGCGCCGCGGTCGAACCGATCGCCGCCCTGGTCGCCGTGCTCGCCGTCGGTGCCGCGCTCGGGCTGTACGTCGCCGCGCTCGACGACGCGGCGCCGGACCGAGAGCGTCCGACCGCCGAAGCGACCCTCGATCGGGTCGAGCCGTCGGTGACGACGGGCGGGGTCGTCGATCCGGAACGCTTGCGCGATGTCGTCGAGTTCCGATACGCCGCGACGGTCGTGATCGAGGCCGACGGCGAGACGTGGACGGTCCGGTCCGGCGACGAGGCGCCGGCGATGGAGAGCGCTCGGAACACGGACGCGGTCGCGGTCGCCGAGCGGCCGGCAACGGTCAAGGTGGGAGCAGGCCGGAACGTCCGCGGAACGCTTCGGGCGGTGGTGTACCGATGACGAGCACCGTGCTCGACGTGACGGTGCTGCTCCTCTGCGTCTCGGCGAGCGTCGTCGCCCTCGGCGCGGCCGACGGCGGTCGCGGAGAGACGGGACCCGAAGCCGCCGAGGTCACCGATCTGATCGCGACGGAGACGGTAACGGTGACGTACGCGTCGGAGGAGGCGCCGAACGGGACCAGGACGGTCCACGCGACGCGCGCCGAACTGCTGGCGCTGGTGGCGGCCGGAGACGATGTCAGCGACGAGAAACGCGCGTCGAAAGAGGCGTTTGAGTCCGAAGCACTGGCAGCCGTCGGACGGGGAATCGGACCGCGGACGCGGATCGACGCGGAGGCGGGGGCGAGATCGTCGGACGAGACAGACGATTCGAACACGATCACCGTCGGAAGCGAGCCGCCACGAGGCGCTGCTGTTACGGCAGCGGTGCTCACGCATCCGGCTCCGAACGGCGAGAACTCGACCGGTCAGATCAGGATCGTGATCAGGAGGTGGTGAGCGTGGGAAAGCGATCGTCGGGAACACGCGCGTCGCACACCAGATCGAGGTGTCGGTCCTTCACCGTCGACGAACGCGCGCGGGTCCCGTTCGCACTGATCGGCGTGCTCCTCTTGGTGACGAGTTCGACGTACGCCGCGGGGATCGCCGATCAGGGACTTATCGGCGAGGACCGGAGCGTGGAGCGCGCCGTCGAACGCGTCGACGCCGACTCGACCGCCGCGCTCAGGGCGGCGGCGCGCCAGGCCGCGCACGACGCGGCCAAAGAGCCAGTGACGCGGGCGCCAGACGAGGCGGTCGCCGGCTCGAAAGAGGGACACGAAGCGACTGCGGTCAGGAACGGTTCAGTTTTCGAAGACGCGTTCCGGATCCGGCTCGCGATCGCCGGCGCAGAGGCGCTGGCGGCCGTCGACGCCGAAGTGGGCGGCGTAACGGCGACGGCGTCGCTACCAGCGGTGGACGATCCGAGTGAGCTAGCGGCGGCGCGCGACCGGATCCGCATCGGGTCCGCCGCAAACGGAACGGCGACGCGTGTGACGTTCGAGGGGGTGAAAACGACCGCGACTCGGAGCGGGCGCACCGTCGTTGAACGAACGGGGGATCGGACCGTCGTGGTGGCAGTCCCGACGCTCACAGCGCACGAACGGACGGAGCGGTTCGAGAAGCGACTCAACCGGGGCCCCGTCGAGGGACCGGGGTTGGGTCGCCAGCTCACCGCGAGCCTCTACCCGATGACGTGGGCGCGTGGGTACGGCCAGTACGCTGGTGCGCCGGTCGAGAACGTGCTCGCGAACCGCCACGTGGAGCTGTCGACGAACGCGGGGATCGTCCGGACGCAACGCGACGTGTTCGGCGCGAGCGATCCGAACGCGCGCGGAGGAGTGGCGCGCGCGACGGCGCGAACCGGCGTTACCGACCTGCTCAAGCCGACCGGCGTCGATGAGGGATCGTGGACCGAGGCCGTTCTCGACGCACCGACGCCGGAGAAAAACGACGGCCCTAGTGAGGGAGACAGTCCGGGAGCGAGCGACGGTCCGAGCGGTCAGCCGAGTGAGGACGCCGCGTTCGAGCCTGGAAGAGACCGGACTGACGAGCGGACTTCGGTCCCGATCGGTCGTGCGGCCGACGAGGGGGCGACGCGCGTCTACGACGATCTGGACGCGATCATCGGGAACGCGTATCGGGTCGAAGCGAGCATGGAGACCTCGACGACACAACTGATCGACGGCGGGCGTCCGACACCGCCGAAGCCCTCGGGGTTCGCGACAACCAGCGGCTGGGAGCGCGTCGATCTGCGTCGGGCGGAACGGTCCCCGGTCGTCTCGGGGGACGGCGTTCCGGAAGGCGTCCCGTCTGGGACGGTCGACCCCGGTGAGCGCGTCTCGTTCGGCCTCGCGACCCGCGAGGCGACCGTCGAGCGCGTCGCGATCGCGGAGTGGGAACGAGTAACGGTCGAGCGCGGCCCGAACGGGAGCGTCGTCGACGAGCAGGTTCATCGGGTGACCACGCGCGACGCGGTGACCGACCGCTACCGAGTACGGGTGTCGGTATCGGGCGAGTACGCTCCGACCGGCGGAGCACCCGACCGGGCCACCGCGACGTTCGGTGCTGGCGACGCGACCGACGGTCCGGATCTGCGCGACGCGCCGTCCGCCGCCCGAACCGATCTTGAAGTCGGTGCCGAGAACGGCGTCGATCGGATCGTCGAGGACGCGGTCAGCGACGGAGCGGTGACCGAGTCGACCGTCGTCGTCGGATCTCGTTCGGCGGCCGATCGGGACGCCGTCGCGGCCGAGGTGGCCGCGCTCGCGAGCGAGGTGCGCGGCATCGAGACCGAGGCGTCGATGGAGGACGCGGCGGTCGGTGAGGCGGAACCGTACGCCGACCTATCGGACGCGCTCCGCAATCGGCGTTCGGAACTCATCGCCGCGCCGGCGACGTACGACGGCGCCGTCGATCGGGCCGGGACCGCCGCCCGCGCCGCGTACCTCGACGCCGTGATCGACGAGCTGGAGGCCGCCGCGGACGACCGCGAACGCGCGACGGACGGGTTCCTCGACCGCGTGAACGGCGCGTTCGACGGCCCCGACGTGGGCGACGCGCTCGCCAGCCGCGAGGCCGCCCGCGACCCCGGGACGTACGCGGTCGGCGAGGGCGGCCCGGGCGGAGAGGTGACGTTCGCGCCGAGCGGCTCGCCGGGATATCTCCCGCGGACGACCGTCGACGGAGAGACCGTCGACGGCGTGAACGGGACGACGACGCGACCCCTCGCGGTCCGCAACGTGAACTACGTCACCGTACCGTACGCAGAGGTGTCGAGCGGTATCGTGGACCGGATCCTCGGCACCCAGGACACGGTTCGGGTCGGGACGGCCGGGCGATCGCTCCTGTTGGCGAACGAGGCGCTTGCGTCGGGCGACGACCCCGACCTGCGGGCGGATCGGGACGCGCTCGCCCGGCAGATAGACGGGTCGCTCGACGGGGTGGACGAAGCGCTCAGAGCGACGCTCCGCGTGCGGACGTCTCTCTCTCGCGACGAGCGGCGCAATGCGCTCGACGCGGCCGCCGCGAACTACGGCTCGACGGGCGAACGTGCGGTCGCCGTCGGGAACGGCTCCTATCCGGATCGAGTCGCCGCCGAGGCCGCGAGCGTCGGATCGCTGTCGCGGGCGGCCGAGGAGGCGCTCGGCGCGAACCTCCGCGTCGCGACCCGGACCGCGGCCGGGAGAGACGCGGTTCGGGTCCCGACCCGGTTCGTCGACGAGACGACGAGCGGCGCGCGGGTGCTACTCAGAGACCGGATGGAGAAGGCGATCGAGAGGGAAGCGACGCGGGCGGGCGGAGCGGCCGCCGGGAAGGCCAGCGAGAAGGCGGCGGAGGAGCTGGGCGAGAAGTGGTCGCTGAAGCCCGCCCGCACCGTCGGCGCGGGGCTCCCGGTCGCACCCGTACCCGGATACTGGGTGACGACCGTGAACGCGTGGCGCGTCCAAGTCCGGGGGGAGTATCCGCGATTCGCGCTGCGCGCCGACGTTGGGACGCCCGGAGAGCGCTTCGCGTACGTCCGGAGCGAGGGCGACGTGACAGTCGACGTCGGCGGCGAGACGGTGCAGTTGGGCGAGACGGAGCCGGTCGCGTTCGAGACGGAGACGGTGGTTGCCGTCGCGGTTCCGGCCGGCCCGCCCGGCGTCGGCGACGTAGACGGAGTCCGCGACGAACGGTCCGAGGGATGGCCGTGCCCCGGCGCGATCGGGGAGTCGCCCGCGAGCGACGAGAGAGAGGGGGAGGGGAAGTGTACGAACCCGTGACCCGACCGCAGCCGTTTTGAGACGCCGCGACCGAGGGCGACCATGTTTCACGAGGTCGTCGTCGACGGCACGACGGGAGCCGAAAGCGACGCGGACGAGGTGACCGCGGCGACGCTGCTGGCGGCGTTCGAAGCGCTGGTGAACGAGGCGGCCGCCGAGGTCGGTCACGATCGGATCGCCGAGGAGGCGGGGATCGACGGAGCCGCCATCGACGCCGTTATCGACGGCAACGTCTCGGGGCTCCGACTCGAAGACGGGGCCGCGATAGTCGCCGTATCGGCCGACCGCGACGGCGACGCGGTCGTCGCCGAGGTCCGCGACCACCTGCTGATGGGGATGGCGACGGCGGTGCTCGACGTCGATTCGATCGCCGCCGCGATCGACGCGGACCTCACGGGACAGGAGGTCCAGCAGGCGCTGGAGGGACGCGCCCCGATGACGCTGGGCCAGCTCGCGGAGATCATGGCGGTCATCGAGCGGCGGAAGCCATGAGGGTCGTCGTGGTCGGCTGCGGCTACGTCGGCCTCGAGCTTGCTCGACAGCTGGCCGAGCGCGGCCACTCCGTGACGGGCGTCCGGCGGTCCGACGCCGGATTGGGCGCGATCGAGTCGATGGGGGACGAAGTGGACGGCGACGGAAACGCGGGCGGCGAGGCCGAAGTGGACGCCGTCCGCGCGGACGCGACCGACCCGGAATCGCTCGACGCGCTCCCCGACGCAGACGCGATCGTGTTCGCTGCCAGCTCCGGCGGTCGCGGCGCCGCGGCCGCCCGCGAGGTGTACGTCGACGGTCTGCGGAACGTGATCGAGGCGTACGGGTCGCGGGCGGCGACCCCGGACAGGCTGGTCTACACGTCGTCGACCGGCGTGTACGGCGACCACGACGGCGCGTGGGTCGACGAGGAGACCCCGATCGAGCCCACGACCGAGAAGACCCGCGTCCTCGCCGAGGCGGAGCGGACCGCGCTGGAGACGGCGGCGGAGTTCGGGGTCGACGGGACGGTCGCGCGCTTCGCGGGGCTGTACGGACCCGATCGCTACCGGCTCGAACGCTACGTCGACGGCCCGGTCACGGCCGGCTACCTCAACATGGTCCACCGCGACGACGCGGCCGGAGCGGTCCGGTACCTCCTCGAAGCCGACCGCGCCCGCGGCGACGCCGTTCTCGTCGTCGACGACGAGCCGGCGGACAAACACGCGTTCGCCGACTGGCTGGCCGACGCGTGCGGCGTGTCGCGGCCGGAGAAGCGGTCGAAGGAAGAGCGCATCGCGGAGGGCGGCCTCTCCGCGGCGGCCGAGCGGCGGATCCGGACGAGCAAGCGCTGCTCGAACGACCGCCTGCGGGCGCTCGGCTACGAATTCGCCTACCCGACCTTCCGAGAGGGGTATCGCGACGCAGTGCGGGCGTTCCGAGCGGCGAGCGAGTGAGCCCGCAGACAGGCGCGATCGGTCGAATTTCGGCTATCGCGTCGTCGGCTGGTCGAAACGGTAACGAACCTTGATGTATCGGGAGCGAGTCGACCGGCACGTATGTGGTCCCTGAGCGCGGCCGGCGACCGACTCTCGCAGGCGGAGGCGATGGCGCGAGAGGCTCCGGAGCTCGTCGTCGTGGCCGCGATCGTCGCGCTCGTCGTCGCCGTCGGAGGGTACGTCCTGTTCCGCGCTCGCAGGACGCCCGGCATCAGGTTCCGTCGACTGCTGGCCGACCGCGACGAGATCGCGGTGTTGATGCATCCGAATCCGGACCCTGACGCGATGTCGGCGGCGCTCGGTGTCGCGTCGCTCGCGGAACAGCTCGGCGTCGACGCGACGGTGCAGTATCCCGGACAGATCCGCCACCAAGAGAACCGAGCGTTCCGAACGGTGCTCGATCTGGACTTGGAGCCGATCGAGCACGTGAGCGACCTGGCCGCCGAGTCGGTCGTGCTGGTCGATCACAACGAGCCGCGCGGATTCGCCGGCGCCGACGGCGTGCTCCCGCTCGCCGTCGTCGACCATCACCCCGGCGACGGCGCCGGCGAGGCGTTCACCGACGTGCGGACCGACTACGGCGCGACGGCCTCGGTCGTCGCGGAGTACTTCCAGCAGAACGACGCGACGCCGGTGCCGCCGGACAAGCACGCGAGCGAGACGGACAGCGACCTCACGCTGCCGACCCCAACGGCGACCGGGCTCCTGTACGGGATCCTCACCGACACCAAACATCTCACGGTCGGCGCGAGCGAGCCCGACTTCGCGGCGGCGGCGTACGTGTACCCCGGCGTCGACCAGGACCGGCTCGACCGGATCGCCAACCCGGCGGTCGACGCCGAGGTGCTGGAGGTGAAGGCGCGGGCGATCGCGGGACGCCGGGTCGAGGGGTCGTTCGCGGTCGCCGACGTGGGCGGCGTGAACAACGTCGACGCGATCCCGCAGGCGGCCGACGAGCTGATCCAGCTGGAGGGGGTAAGCGCCGTCGTCGTTATCGGCGAGCGCGACGGGACGATCCACCTCTCCGGCCGGTCGCGAGACGACCGCGTTCACATGGGGAACGCCATCGACGCCGTCCTGTCCCGCCGCGAGAACGGCAACGGCGGCGGCCACTCGCGGATGGGCGGCGGGACGATCGCGCCCACGATCGACCCGACCGGCGACGAGGGACCGGAGACCGTCGACCGCGATCGGCTCGCCGACGACCTGTTCCGCGCGATGGCGGGCGACGTGTGAGCGGCGAGCGGCCGGCGGACGAGAAGGAGCGCGGCGGGGCGGGTCGGCCACCGAGAGTTAAGTCGACGGCGGCGAAGCAACGGGTATGAACACCGACTTCTCGCTTGGCGATCTCCCTACCGACGACGGCTGGCGCGCGCTCGCCGGCGTCGGCGTCGGCTACGCGATCGCGACCGGGTTGATATTCGTGCTCTTCTTCCTCGTACCGTACGCGGCTCTGCGAGCGCTGTAGCGACTGGCGACGCGATCGGAAAAACGGAAGAAAAATCGGCGGTGGCGAGCCGAATCAGGCGAACGCCAGCGAGTCGTCGGCGCCGGTCTCGTCGTCCTTCTGGAGCTTCTCGTGAGCCCCGAGGAAGTCGTCGAGGGTGACCTCGGTGCGGTCGTCGCGGATCGCGAACATCCCGGCCTCCGTGCAGATGGCCTTGATGTCGGCGCCCGAGGCGTCCGGCGTCATCTCGGCGAGCTCGGTGAAGTCGATGTCGCTCGCGAGGTTCATCTTCCGGGTGTGGATCTGGAAGATGATCTCGCGGCCCTCGGTGTTCGGCTTGGGCACCTCGATGAGCCGGTCGAAGCGGCCCGGCCGGAGAATGGCGGGGTCGAGCATGTCAAAGCGGTTGGTGGCGGCGATGATCCGGACCTCGCCGCGCTCGTCGAAGCCGTCCATCTCCGAGAGCAGCTGCATCATCGTCCGCTGGACCTCGGCGTCCCCCGAGGTCTTCGAGTCCGTCCGCTTCGAGGCGATCGCGTCGATCTCGTCGATGAAGAGGACGGCGGGCTGGTTCTCGCGCGCGACCTCGAACAGGTCGCGGACGAGCTTCGCGCCCTCGCCGATGAACTTGTGGACGAGCTCGGAGCCGGCCATCTTGATGAAGGTGGCGTCCGTCTCGTTGGCGACCGCCTTCGCCAGCATCGTCTTCCCCGTGCCCGGCGGGCCGTACAGCAGGACGCCGCTCGGCGGGGTGATGCCCACGTCCTCGAACATGTCGGGGTGTTCGAGGGGCATCTCGACGGTCTCGCGGACCTCCTGCATCTGGTCTTCCAGCCCGCCGATGTCGGCGTAGGTGACGTCGGGGGAGTGCTCGACCTGCATCACGCGGGCGCGCACGTCCGTCTCCTTCTCCAGCTTCTTGACGACGGACAGCGAGTTGTTCACCGCGACCCGGTCGTCCGGGTTGAGCTTCTCCCGCATCTCGGCGGTGATCTCGGTGAGCGCCTCCTGGTTGTTCCCGTGCTGTTTGATGACGGCGCCGTCGGGCGTGACCTCCTGGACCGTCGCCACGAACAGCGGGGACTGCTTCAGCTTCTTGTTCTCGTGGGTGAGCCGTTCGAGCTTCTGCTGGTACTTGTTGTTCTCGGCGTTCGCGTCGAGGAGCTTGTCACGCATCTCCTCGTTCTGTGACTCGAGCACGTCGAGCCGCTCTTGGAGCGACTCGATCTTCTCCTGTCTCGACGCCGACCCCTCGTCGTAGGGCAGCTCGACGTCGTCGACGGTGTCTGTCATTGTGCGTAATAAGGCGTCTCGCGCGTAAGAGGTTTCGGGTAGGGGACGTTCGAAGGAAGTCGGGTAGGGAACGTTCGAAGGGAGTCGAAGCGCTGTTCAGGGTGACTGCACCGGGAGTGAGCCGCGATCTCCGCCGGTGAGCGTCGGTCATCGGACTCGATCCGCCGCGGTCGCAGCTCGATCGGTCGTGGCAGATGAGCAAAATAATCGGTCGAGGGCGCCCGGCGCGGTCGTCAGAACGGGGGTGAGTAGTCGGTGTACTCCTCCATCTCCTCCATCTCGGAGGTCTTGTCGGGCATGACCGCCGCCCGCGGGCCACCGGCTCGCCGGACGGTCACCTCCGAGACCCCGTCGAGCTCGTCGGCGAGGCGCCGTCGGATCGCCTTCATCGTCATCGGCGCGATGCCGCACCCGGAGCAGGCGCCGCCGATGGCGACAGTGACCTCCCCCGTCTCCTCGTTCACGTCCTCGATCTCGAAGTGGCCGCCGTGCTCCTGTATCTGCGGAACGTTGTTGCTCAGGTAGTGCCGCGTCTGTCGTTCGAGTCCTTGGGCGCTCATACAGTTCAGCGATCAGGCGGAAATGTCATAAAACCTCGCAATTAGGTGAGCCAAAAGAATCGGAATGTGTTTTTGGTGTGCCAAAATCCAAACATACGTCGATATATCCGCGTTCGGCGGAAGGCGAGTACGGAGGTCCGACCGCGAACTCGATCCGAGGTTTTAGACTCAGATACGAAACCGAGTATAAAGCGTCCGAACGGGTGACTCGGCACGCTCACCGATCGGCCGTCCTCGCGGCGCTCTCTCGCGTCGAGGCGATAGATCCCGGCGTCCGGCGCGGGGGAGCGTCAGGCGTCGGTCGCGGTGAACCAGACGTGAACCGACTCGTCAGCGTTCGCGATCGTCGGAGCGTCCGGAGGGGCGTCCCGGTAGAGCAGGTATTCGACGCGCGTCCGGTCGTCGGGGAACGGGGGCGACGCGGAGTGCGGGCGCCGCCACGTCTCGCCGGGCGCGACGATCCGCGAAAAGCGGTGCAGTTCGGTCGGGTCCGCGGTGCCGCCGCTCCCGCCGGCCGACGCATCGGGGGGAGCGGCGGCGCCGGCGGGGCGGGCCACGACGACGACCGTGTAAGTGACCGCCTCACGCTCGCGGTTCCGGACCGCGACCGCCAGGTCGACGCTCTCACCCGGCGCGATCGTCCGCGCGTCGTCGGTGAGCGCCGAGCCGTCGGCGCTCGCGATCGACAGCGTCGCGTACGGTTCCGGCGGGGAGGCGACGGCGAACCCGGCGACGGCGACGGCAGCGACGGCGAGGGCGACGAAGGCGACCGTGAGCCGGTCGTCGACCGAGACGCCGGGAGTCGGGACCTCGACCCGGGGCGTTCCGGGCCTCATCCGGCGGGCGAGGGCGACGGCCGACGCCCCGACCGTGACCGCAGTCAACGCGAGTGCGAGGGGGGCCGGTCGAACGCCGACCGACAGCACCGACAGCGCGACGCCGGACGCCCCGGCGACGAGCGCGCTCGCGGCTATCGAGAGCGCGGCGCGCTCAAACCCGTCGAGCGGCGCGTCTCCCTCCTCGGCGGCGGGGGGGAACAGGGCGGCTATCACGGCGTATCCGGGTGCCCAGAGGACGAGCAGAAAGCCGAAGACGACGCGCGGCGACGTGTCCCGGACCACCGGCGCGAGCGCGAACGCGTCCGCCGCGATCGCCACCGCGAGCGCCGTCGCGATGTCGGGGGAGCGGCGGAGCGCGGCCAGCGGCGACCGGTCCGGGCGGTTCACGTCCGCGGCTATCGGCGCGTCGTCAAAGGCGTTGTCGTTCTCCGGTTTCCGGGTCACTCCGGGCGGATCCGACCGTCGGAAAGCACGTGAACGTCGTCGAACCGGCCGGCGATCCGCGGGTCGTGGCTCACGACGACGAGCGCGCGCGTGAATTCCTCGTGGACGGACGCCAGCGTCGCCAGCACGTCGTCGGTCGTCGACGGGTCCAGCTGCCCGGTCGGCTCGTCGGCGAGGATGACGCTCGGTCGGTTCGCGAGCGCTCGCGCGATGGCGACGCGCTGGCGCTCGCCGCCGGAGAGCGTCGGCGGGCGACGGTCCGCGAGCGGTTCGATCCCGAGTCGCTCGAACAGCGTGTCGAGCCACGCCTCGTCGGTCTCGCCCGCGTGTTCCTGCGGGACGCGAGCGTTCTCGTAGGCGCTGAGGTCGTCGATGAGCCGAAAGTCCTGAAACACGAAGCCGAAGTGGTCCCGCCGGAGCGCCGCCCGCTCGCGCTCGGGGAGCCGGGCGGCGTCCTCGCCGTGGACCTCGACGCGACCGCCGTCGGGCGTCGCGAGCAGTCCGAGCACCTCGAACAGCGAGGACTTTCCGGCCCCGCTTTCCCCCCGGACCAACAGCCGGGCGTCCGCCGGCACCTCGAAGGAGAGCCCGTCGAGGACCGCCCGGTCACCGCGGGTGAGCGTCACGCCGCGGGCCGCGACGACGGGGTCGCTCACGGCCGCACCCCGCCGGAGCAGGCGCCGTCCGCCCACCGGAGCGCGAGGCCGTCGGCCCCGCCGCTGGCGTAGAGGACGCTGCCGTTCATCAGCCACTCCTCGTACGCCGGCCGTGATATGCGGTGCGGTTCCACCGCCGTCGGCGCGCCGACCGTCGTCCACGACTCGCGAGCGAGCGTCGGGCAGTCCGGCGGACCGGTGTCGCCGCGGAGCCAGGCGGCCACCGGCGCTGCGGTCGCGCCGCTCGACCGGTAGTTGTCGGCGGCGAGCGCCAGGTGGGCGTCGGTGGCCCAGCCGTCCGGAGCGCGGTCGTCGGCCGCGGTCACGGCGTCGAGCTCCGCCGGCTCGGTGACCGGCTCGAACGGGATTGTTCCGAGCCCGGCGAACGGGAGCACCGCCGAGGCGACGAGCGCAGCGACGGCGAAACACACCGCGACCCGCCCG
Organism: Halorubrum saccharovorum DSM 1137; assembly: GCF_000337915.1. Lineage (GTDB taxonomy): Archaea > Halobacteriota > Halobacteria > Halobacteriales > Haloferacaceae > Halorubrum > Halorubrum saccharovorum. The sequence goes on along the minus strand of NZ_AOJE01000058.1, from coordinate 29,952 downwards.
AGAGCCGGACGGCGGCGACGGAGCGCCGCGAGCGCGGCCGCGACCGCGACGAGCGCGCCGGGGTGGAGGAACGTGGACGCGCGCAACGCCAGGTCCTGATACAGCGGCGTGCTCCCGCCCGTGAACGCGAAACCGACGGCCGCGAGGGGCCCGAAAACGGCCGCGAAGACGGCCAGCCCGCGCCGGGTCGCGAGCCGCGGGAGTCCGACCGCGGCGACGCCGAGGAGACAGAGGAGCGGCCCGGCGAGCGCCAGCAGCCTCGGCGACGTGGTCGCCGTCCCGGGGAACACCGGCGCGACCGCGTTGAGGGCGAACACGCCCGCGCCGGCGGCGAAGGCGACGAGCGGGACCGCCCGCTGTACGGTCGGCGTCGCGGTGTCGAGCCAGCGCGCCAGCGCGACGGCGGCGACGACCCACGCGAGGAACAGCCCGAGCGCCGCGGAGACCGCGCCCGCCTTCGGCAGCGCCACCAGCTCGTAGTAGCCGACGGTGAACGCCCAGAAGCCGGCCACTCCGGCGGCTCCCGCCGCGGCGCGACGGGCGGACGGTCGCCGCGCGAGCGAGAGCGCGACGAGCACCGTGGCGATCAGTCCCGCGATCAGCGCGGTCAGGTTGTGGACGAACGGCAACGTCGCGGCGAGCGCGACTGTCGCCGCGACCCACGCGGGGCGCTCGGTTCGAAGCGCCCGGTGGAGCGCCAGCGCGAACGGGAACAGCACCGCGAGCCCGAGGACCTCCCCGTTGACCGACATCGTTCGGAACAGGTACGGTCCGTCGAGCGCGAGCCCGACGCCGACGAAGGCGGCGGCACCGCGCCGGTGCGGTCGCGGGAGGTCGGCCAGGATCGCACGGACGTACGCGACGGCCACGAGCGCCGGGACAACCCCGAGGCAGGCGACGAGCCCCTGGAGCACGTACAGCGGGGCGACGCCAGTGAGCTCGCTCACGACCGCCGCGAGCGTCACGAACAGGTACTGGTCGGCGGCGGGCGCGGCGGGGCCGGTGAGCGCGACGGCGTCCGCCGCGAGGACGCGCTCCGCGCCGCTGGCGAAGACGAACCCGTCGGTGTTGTACGGGAGCGGGGAGCGACCCAGCGGGCTCAGTCGGGCCGCGACGCCGACGGCGAAGACGGCCGCGAAAAGCGACGGGTCGCGACGGCTCACGGGTCACCTCCGAACAGCGCCGACGGGTCGACCGCGCAGTACCGCCACGCCACGATCCCGGCGCTCGCGAGCGAGATGACCAGCGTGCCGACGGCGAGCGGCGGCGCGAGCCAGAGCGGAACGCTCGGGGCGAGTCGGACGCCGAAGACGGTGAGCAGCCCGGCGCGGGACAGCGCCGCCAGCGCGACGCCGGCGAGCGCGAGGCTCGCGACCGCGGCCGGCAGGCCGATCCGCGCCGCGTCGGCGAGGACCCGCCGCGCGATTCGACCGGGCGCGGCGCCGAGCGCGCGGTGAGTCCCGATGTCGCGGCGGCGCGCCTGAACGGCGTCCGCGAACGCCGCGACGGTGCTCCCGATCGTCATCACCGCGCCGAGCCCCACGAGCGTCGCGAGCACGAGCGCGACGTTCCCGAAGGCCCGCGAGACCAGCCCGCCGGCGCCGGCGCCGCCCGCGTCGCGGCCGCTGGCGGCGACGGCGCCGGCCAGTCGGTCGTCGCCGACCACGCGGTACTCCCCGGTCGCGCTCGCGTCGCCGGCGCCCCCGCGAACGCGGTACGTCCCCGGCGGGCGACGGGCGAGGGTCGCCTCCAGCCGCTCCTCCTCGCTGGGTGCGAGGCGGAGGGTTCGCGTCCGGTCGACGCCCGGTCCCGAGAGCGTCGCCGCCGGACCGAGAGACCGCTCCCACGGGTTCCGCACCCGGAGTCCGGCCGTCGGTGCGGTGAACACCCCGGTCTCGTCGGGGAGCGCGAGTCGGGTCGCCGGCGACCGCGCGGCGTCCCTTCCGACCGTTATGTCGCGGTAAGCCGAGCGCTCGCCGGCCGTCACCGCGACGGTGTGCCGACCCGGGTCCGACGGGAGCCGCACGCGGGCGCTGCCGTTCGCGTCCGTTCGGGCGGTTCGGTCGCCGACCGAGACGGTCGCGCCGTCGACGCGGTCGCCGGCGACGGTGCCGACGCCGACGCGGAGCGTCGCGTCGGTCGGTCCGCGGTCGGGGAGCGGCGCCAACACCAGCGTCTCGGGCGAGAGGACCCGCACGGACCACCGGCGGTCGCCGACCGAGACGGTTCGCGTGCCGGCCTCGCGAGCGGGGAACGAGAGCGCGACGGTCCGTTCCTCGCCGCCGCCGAGGGTCACCCGCTCGCGACGCACCTGATCGCCGAAGGACGCCCGGAGCGTCCGCGCGGTTCGCTCGGCGCCGACGTTGCGGAGCCGGACGGTGACGGTGACGTTCTCGCCGACGGCGACCCGTCGCTGCGCGCTGATCCCGAGCGTGGCGATCGTCTCGTCGGTCGTCGCCTCGCCGCCCTCGCGGTACCGGACGAGGTTCGCTGCACCGTCCGGAACGCCCTCCAAGTGGCGCGCGAGAGGGAGCGAGACGAGCAGGTGGTCGTCGGCCGCGCCGCCGGCTGCGACGACGCCGACGATCTCGACGGTGCCGACCGCCCGCGTCGTGCTGCCGCCGAGCGCGAGCTCGTCGCCGGGGGCGAGGTCGAGCGTGTCGGCGAGCCCGGCCCCGACGAGCGCCTCGTCGGTCGCGTTCGGCGGCGAGCCGGCGACGACTCGGGCGTCCGACACCGAGCAGTAGGCGTCGAAGTCGACGCCGCGAGCGGGGAACGCCCGGCCGTCGTGGGCGAGGAACAGCAGGATCTCCGGGCTCGCGGCGACGCCGCGCTGGCGGAACGCCGAGGCGTAGGCCGTCGGGACGCGGCTGTCGACGGGGTGGACCGACCCGGGCTCGACGACCATGCCGCCGCCCCCGCCGGCGCCGAGCCCCCCGAGCACCCCGCCGAGCGCGGCGACGACGAGGACGAACGCGACGAACACCGTGAGCGTCGAGACCGTCGGGACGACGGCGCCTGCGGAGAGGAATTTCGGTCCCTCGGGGAGGAGGTCCGAGCCGTCGGCGCGGAACGGGAGGGCGGGGACCCGCGACCGCTCGGCCGTCTCCTCGCCCGCGTCCAGCGGTGCGCCGCTGACGACCGAGCGCGCGGCGAGCGCCCCCGCGAGGACGCCGACGCAGACGAGCCCGCAGAGCACCGCCGCCACGAGCGCGGTCGCCCGGCCGGTGAGTTCGAGCGGCAGGCCGACCGGGAACCCGAGCGCGACGCCCGCCGTCGCGGCCGCGTTCGGGACGATCACCCCGACCGCGTAGCCGATGGCCGCCCCGCAGAGCGTGAGCAGCCCGGCGCGGGCGGCGACGAGCGCGCCGACGCGCCGAGCGGACGCCCCCGTCGCGCGCAACACGGCGAGCGTCCCACGTCGCTCTCGGACGGTCATCCGCGTCACGCTGAACGCGACGACGCCGACGAGGGCCGCGACGCCGACGGAGACGACGCCGAACACGGCGAGCATCTGCCGCGTCCCGACGAGGAAGAAGGCGAGCACGCCCGACAGCGGCGCCCCCGTCTCGGGCACCGGATCCGCGGTGTGCCGGAGCGCGAGTCCCCGGTCGGCTCCGATCTCTGTCGCCGTCGCCGCATCGGTCACGAGCCACGGCTCCGGAAACGGAGCGTCGCCCGACCGGGCGACCGCCGTCCGCGTCACCGACGCGCGGTCGCCGACGACGGTGACCGTCCCGCCGGAGCCCGCCCCGGCGACCCCGGGCGGCGGCGGAATCCCGAACCCGTTGTCGGGCGGGACGCCGACGACCGTCCGGCGCTCGCCGTCGACCGTCGCCTCGGCGAGTGGGAACGCGACGGCGTCGTCGGCCGGGGTCGCCGGCGGACCGAGGCTGACGGCGGCGTCCGCGCCGTGGTCGCCCGCCATCGCCGTCGTCTGCCCGGACACACCGAGCAGAACGACGACGGCACCGACGAGGAACGCGGCGGTCACGGCGATCACGAGCACCGCGAGCCGGTCACGCGTCGACCACCGCACGAGCAGCGCTCGCGCGTAGCTCATGGAGGAGAAACGGCGGCCGAGAGCGACTGATCGGCTGACACGGGCGGCTTTTTGGATAGCCTAAAGATAAAGCGTGTGGATCGCAGAGTCGTGAGCGAAGCGATGACTGCCGCCCCCGACGACAGACCGATCCGCGTGCTCCAGGTGAGCAAACACTACCACCCGGTGACGGGGGGGATCGAGACCGTCGTCGAACAGCTGGTGTCGGGGATCGAGGGCGTCTCGTTCCGGGTTCTGACGGCGACCGAACGCGGACTGGGGGGCGTCGACTCGGTGGACGGGGTTCCGGTCGTGCGAGCCGGGAACCTCGGGAACGTCAAGTCCACCCCGCTCGCGCCCTCCTTCCCGGTCCGGCTCCGGCGGCAGGCGGAGTGGGCCGACCTCGTCCACTACCACCTCCCGTTTCCGGTCGGACCGGTGAGTCACCTGCTGGCCCGCGTCGACGCCCCGACGGTGGTGACGTTCCACGACGACATCATCGGGAAGGGGCCGGTCGTCTACCCGTACCGTCCGGTGCTCGACCGCTTCCTGCGAGGCGCGGACCGGCTGCTCGTCACGTCGCCCAACATGCGCGACGAGTGCGAGACGGTCGCCCCCTTCGCCGACAAGACTACCGTGATTCCGCTCGGGATCGATGCCGACGAGACAGCCGCCGCGCCGCGTCGACCCGGGGGTCGGCGGGTCCTGTTCGTCGGCCGGCTCGTTCCGTTCAAGGGCGTTTCGACGCTCCTCGCCGCGATGGAGCGCGTCGACGGATCGCTGTCGGTCGTCGGCACCGGCCCCGAGCGCGACGCGCTGGAGCGGGAGGCGGCGAGGCGGGAGCTGACGGACCGCGTGACCTTCGAGGGGTTCGTCTCCGATGCGCGCCTCGACCGGCTCTACCGCGAGGCCGACGTGTTCGTGCTCCCGTCCGTCGGCGCGAACGAGTCGTTCGGGATCGTACAGCTCGAAGCGATGCAGCGGGGGCTTCCCGTCGTCAACACCGACCTTCCGACCGGAGTGCCGTACGTCAGCGTCGACGGGGAGACCGGGCGCACGGTCCCGCCCGGCGATCCGGAGGCGCTGGCGGCCGCCGTCGAGGGAGTTCTCGACGACCCCGACCGCTACGAGCGGTTCTCCGAGAGCGCGATCCGGCGCGTGCGCCGCGAGTTCACGAGCGACCGGCTCCTCCGCGAGACCGAGGCGGTGTACCGCGAGGTGCTGGACGAGGCCGAACCTGCAGGTATATGATCCGAGGCGCGTAACTCCGGCCCGAGCGATGCTCCTGGCGATCCTCGCGGTCGGCGTCGCGTTCGCGCTCCTCTCGCGCCCGTACCCCGCGGTGTACCGGTACGCCGGGGGGGTCGCGCTCGCCGGCCATCTGCTGTTTTCGGTCGTCGTCCTCCCGGCGCTGCCGTACGAGTGGGACATCGCGCTGTTTCACGCCAACGCGCTCCGCGTGGTCGCCGGGAGCCCGACCGACCCGTTCTCGTCCGTGGACGCGTTCGCGACGTTCCAGGCGCTCGCGTACGTCATCTTCGACGCCGACACGACCGTCGTCTCGGTGCTCAACGGGCTGTTCGCCGTCCTGACACCGCTGCCGGCAGCGGCGATCGCGCGGCGGCTCTACCCCGATATCGACCGGACGGACGGGCTCGTCCTCGCGCTGTTGTTCTTCCCGCTCCCCTTCCTGTTCGCCTCGCTCCCCATGCGAGACGCGCTGTCGACGCTGCTCGCGACGGTCCTGCTCGCGCTCGTCGTCCGGGCGCTGGACGAGCGCGACTACTGGACCGCCGTGACCGCGGTGCCGCTCTGGGCCGCCGTGTTCCTCCTGCGCGAGGAGCTGGCGCTGCTCGCCGTGATCGCCGCCGTCGCCGGCGGGAGCGCCCTGGCCGCGAGCCGGCTCACGGACGGCGAGGTCGGCCTCCGCGCGCTGGTACCGGCGGCGGTTCCGAGCGGCGTCGTCGGACTGGCCCTGTTCGCGGCGGTGCTCCCGGTGGACGCGCTCAATCGCCGCCTGCAGTACCGAGCGACTGGAGGCGCCGCCTACCTCGAAGGGATGGCCTACGACTCGTGGCTCGACGTGCTGCTCGCGGCCCCGATACGCGCCGTCTACTTCCAGTTCGCGCCGTTTCCGCTGCACGTCGGCTCGGCGTTCGACGCGCTCGCGATCGCCTCGCTGCCGGCGCTCGTCGTCGTCTCCGTCGCCGCGGTCGGCTCGCTGCGGGAGACAGAGGCGCGAGAGGTGGTCGCGGTCGCGGTCGGCGCCTTCTACCTCGCCGGCGTCGTCGGCTACGGCCTCGTCGACGCGAACTTCGGGACGACGGTGCGCCACCGGTCGATCTTCGTGTTCCTGCTCTGCGTGTTCGCCGCGCCCGCGCTCGAAGGGTGGTACCGGTCGCTCTCTCGATCCATCTCCCGATCCCCCTCGCGTTCACTCGCCGCCCGGACCGAGGCGGCGGGCCGTCGCCCCCCCGAGGACGGCGAACACGAGCAGGAAGCTCAGGAACTTGACTCCCGCACCGAGGTTCGAGGCGAGCACTGAGAGGACGCTCCCGACCACGAACACGGCCACGAGTCCCTTCAGCACGCGCTCGTCGACGACGGCGGAGCACACGACGCTGTCGTCGGCCCACCGACGGAGCGTCCGGAGGGCGCGATAGGCCCTCGACTCGCGGAGCGCGTCGTCCAGCCGCACACCCCGACTCCGGCCGCCGCGAGGATAACTGTTCACGTTTCGTCCGCGGCGAGCCGCTCGAACAGCGCCGCCACGCGGTCGGTGACCGCCTCCCACGTGTAGCCGGCCCGCTCGACGTACGCGCGACACGCGTCGCCGGCCGCCGCGCGCTCGGCGGGCGACAGCCGCCCCCACGCCGACAGCCGCGTCGCGAGCGCGTCGGCGTCGCCCGGCGGGACGAGGAGCGACTCGGGGATCGCCGGGTCGCCGTCGAGGTCGCCGAGGATCTCCGGAGTCGCGCCGGCGCGGGTCCCGACGACCGGCGTCCCCGCGGCCAGCGCTTCGAGCGTCGCGAGCCCGAACCCCTCCAGCTCCAGCGTCGGGAGGACGAACACGTCCGCGCTGGCGTACGTCGCCGGCAGGTCGTCCTCGGGGACGTAGCCGAGGAACGTCACCGAAGACGCGACGCCGAGCCGCTCGGCGCGGGCGACGAGCGACTCCCGGAGGTGGCCGTCGCCGCCGACGTAGAGGTGCGCGTCCGGCGCGTCCTCGACGACGGCCGCGAACGCGTCGAGCAGCGTCTCGATCCCCATCCGGGGCGTCAGCCGCCGGACCGTCAGGAAGTTCGGTCCCGCGGTCGGGAACCGGTCCGCCGTCGCCGCGCTCGGAGCGAACCGCGCCGTGTCGGCGCCGCCGGGAATGACCGTACACGGCGGCGTCGCGTCGTGGTGGCGGTCGACCCGGTCGCGCATGTACTCGCTCAAGACGACGACCCGATCGCTGTGCGAGACGGTGCGCGCCTCGACGCGGTGGCGGAGCCACCGGTTGAGTCGGTGCCACGGGGCCGCGAGCGCGCCGCCGGAGGCTCGGATGTCGTACTCCACGCCCCAGAGCCCGTGAACCGTGTACGTCCGCGGGACCGCGGGGGAGACGGCGCGGTCGACGCCGAGGGAGCTCAACGCGCCGTGAAATCCCACGGCGTCGACCGGCGCTTCGGCCTCGACGGCCTCGACGTGCCGACGGATCTCTCTGAGCGTGGCCGGGAGCCGCGGGATCGACGCCCCGTATCGGTAGACGTCCATCCCGGCGACAGTCTCCCGTCGGGGCGCGTCGCCGCGGCGCCTCGTGACGACGGAGACGCGGTGACCGCGGTCGACGAGCCGGCGGCCCACCTCGTAGCTGTACCGTCCCGAGCCGGTCGCCTCGGGGTCGGGGAAGAGGTTGTTCGTCGCCGCCAACAGGTGCATATCGGGTCGACCGCGCGTCGGCAGTAAGGTCTTGCCTTCCAGCGAAAGGCTCAATCCGGTCCCCCGACGACGCCGAACACATGGAGACGCGCGCCCGACTCGCTCGCGCCCTGACGAACCCGGTGTTGTTCCTGCGCGGGTGCAACCGCCAGTTCCACCGCCGCCTCGGTCTGCGCCCGCACAACCCCGACGGGATCGCCGTCTTCGAGGCCGACTGGGACGCGCTCGTCGTGCTGGACGCCTGCCGCTACGACGTGTTCGAACGGCGGAGCGACCTCCCCGGCCGGCTCGAACGCCGGCGCTCGCGCGGCTCGACTACCGTGGAGTTCCTCCGCGCGAACGTCGCCGGGCGGGACCTCACCGACACGGTGTACGTGACGGCGAACCCGCAGCTCTCACAGCACCGGGAGTCGATTCGGCCCGACTTCCACGAGGTCGTCGACGTCTGGCGCGAGGACGGGTGGGACGACGACCACGGCACCGTCCTCCCCGAGACGGTGACGACCTACGCGAAGCGGGCGGCCGAGGAGCACCCGAACAAGCGGCTGGTCGTCCACTACATGCAGCCGCACTACCCGTTCGTCGGGTCGGGAACGACCTTCGACGAGGGGCATCTCGACGGCGCGGGCGACGGCGAGAACGTCTGGAATCGGCTTCTCACGGGACGCCTCGATGTCGACCGCGAGGAGATCTGGCGGCTCTACGCCGAGAACCTGGACCGCGCCCTCCCGCACGTCGAGTCGCTGGTGGAGTCGCTCGACGGCCGGACCGTCGTGACGGCCGACCACGGGAACATGGTCGGGGAGCGGTCGTTCCCCATCCCGTTCCGCGAGTGGGGGCACCCGCGGGGCGTCTACACGGACGAGCTCGTCGAGGTGCCGTGGCTGGTCCACGAGTCCGGTCCGCGCCGAACCGTCACCCACGGGGCACCCGACAGTCAGGACAACGAGGCCGACGATGCCGACGGCTCCGGCGAGGCCGACGAGAGCGTCGTCGCCGAACGGCTGCGCGACCTCGGGTACGCGGAGTGACGATGACCGGCGAGTCGCTCGCGATCGCGTTTATCCACCCGAGTCACCCGGAAAGCGAGGGGACGGGCGCGACCCACAGCGCCACTCGCATCGTCTCCGAACTGGCCGATCGGGGCCACGACGTGACCGTGTACTGCCGGGAACGCCCCCCGGAGGACGCCGCGGTCGATCCGGCGATCGAGCTCCGCTCGCTCGACCGCTCCGGCTACCCGTACCACACGGGGTTCCAGCTGAACGACGCGATCCGCGACCGGGCCGCGGAGTTCGGCGCGTACGACGTGGTCCACAGCTACGTGATGAACGCGATGCCGGCGCTCGGCGAGGCCGTCGCCGACACCGACGCGGCCACGGTCGTGACGCTCAACGCCTACGGCGCCGTCTGCCCGAAAAACGACCTCCGGTACATGGACCGAGAGGCGTGTGCGTCGAACGGCCTCGCGAAGTGCGCCGCCTGCACGGTCGCGACGAGCGGCGGGCACGACGAGTACAGCGCGCCGTACCGGGCGGCGAGCCGACTCGGCTACCTGGAACTCGTCCGACGGGGGGAGGCGGTCGCCGATCGGATCGACGGCTATCACGCGCTCTCGCCGCACCTGAAGTCGACGTACGCCGACTTCGGCTTTCCGGCGGACCGGCTCGCCGTGATTCCGAACCTCCTCGACGACCGGTTCGACCGTCCCCACGAGAGCGACTTCCGGCCCCCGTACGACCTGCTGTACGTCGGCGCGCTCGCTGAGCACAAGGGCGTCGACCGACTGATTCCGATTCTCGCGGCGCTGAACCGCCGCCACGAGGCCGACTTCCGACTGACCGTCGTCGGCGACGGCGGGAAGCAGTCGCAGTTGGCGGCCGCCGCCGAGCGGGAGGGGGTCGGATCGGCCGTCGCGTTCACGGGATGGGTGCCCAACGCCGACCTCCCGGCGCTGTTCGCCGACCACGACTGCTTCGTCTATCCCGGGCAGTGGGACGAGCCGTTCGGCCGGGTGTTCCTCGAAGCGCTCGCGACGGGGACCCCGGTCGTCGCCAGCGACGTGGGGAGCGTGGCCGACATCGTCGGGGACGGCGGCCGTGTCACCGACGGCTCCGTCGAGGAGTTCGTCGAGACCATCGGCGCGCTCACCGCGGGCGACGACCTGCCGACGCTCTCCGAACGCGCGAAAGAGACGGTGGACGCCTACCGCCCGAGCACCGTCGTACCGCAGTTCGAGCGGCTGTACGAGCGGTGCCTCGACGGCTGATCGGCGAGCAGAGTGCGGTCGGGGCCGAACGCGACCGCGCTACCGGCTCACCTGGGCTACCGGCTCGTCTGGATCCCGTACAGGTCCGCGTAGGTCCCGTCCCGCTCGATCAGTTCGGCGTGATCGCCGGCCTCCGAGATGCGACCGTCTTCCAGCGTGTAGATGCGATCGGCGTTTTTCACCGTCGAGAGCCGGTGTGCGATGGTGACGACGATGTACTCGTGGCTCATCGCCTCGATGGCCCGCTGGACCTCCCGTTCGAGGTTGGAGTCGAGGTCGCTCGTCGCCTCGTCCAACACGAGAACGTCGGCGTCGGCGTCGAGCAGGGCGCGCGCGAGGGCGACGCGCTGACGCTGCCCGCCCGACAGCCTGACGCCGTCGTCGCCGACCCGGGTCTCGTACCCGTCGGGCAGGTCGTCGATGAACTCGTCGACGCGGGCGATGCGACAGATGCGGTCGAGCTCGGCCTCGTCGACGTCGCGGTTGCCGATGGTGAGGTTGTACCGGAGCGTGTCGTCGAACACGAACGGGTCCTGCCTGACGACGGCGACGTGCTCGCGCCACTCGTCGATGTCCATCTCGCGGATCGGCGTCCCGTTCGCTCGGATCTCGCCGCCCGTCGGCTCGTACATGCGCGAGAGCAGCGAGACGACGGTGGATTTCCCCGCCCCCGACTGGCCGACGAACGCGACGGACTCGCCCGCCTCGGCCTCGAAGTCGATGCCGCGGAGCACCGGCGTCTCCCCGTCGTAGGAGAACGCCAGGTCCTCGGCGACCAGCGTCTCGACGGCGTCCGGAACCGGCTCCGAGCCCCCCTCGGGCTCGGTGTTGCTCGACAGTTCGGCGGTGAACTCTCGGGTCCGGACGAGGTGCGGGAGGTCCTTCTCGATCTGGTAGACGAGCTCGTTCGCGCGGCTCGCTTTCGGGCCCAGTCGGAACGTCGCGACGAGGAAGAGCCCGAGGTGGCCGAGGCTCAGGTCGGCGACCGTGAGCGAGAGGTAGATCAGCGCGAATATCGAGACCGCGACGACGAGCTGGTAGAAGTTCGTGATCAGCGCCTCGTTCCGCCGGAGCCGGATCCGGGAGCGGGTGTACTGCTCTACGGCGTCGCTGAACTCCGAGAAGAGCTCGTCGCCGATACCGAAGATGCGGATGTCGCGCATCCCCTGCGTGCCCGCCTGCGCGGCCGACTGGCGCTGCTCGTTGGCGTCCGCGACCCGCTCGCCCACGTCGTATCCGGAGTCGACCATGCTGCGGGAGAGGAGGGTCGCGCCGCCGAGCGTGACGGCGGTGACGACGGTCAGCACCGGCGAGATGACGAGCGCGGTGAGCCCGTACGCGAGCGCGAGCAGCGACTGCTCGAAGAAGAGGACGAAGTTCTCGATGACGCGCCCGGCGTAGAACGTCTGCGTGATGATGGCGTTCAACACGTCGTCCGACCCCTCCTCGTCGAAGTACGAGATGCGCGCGTCGAAGGCGTTCGAGAACGCCGTCATCTGGAGGTCGCGGATGTAGTAGGTCCGCAGCGCCTCCCGCAGCCACGCGACGAAGAAACTGGCCGTGAACCGGACGGTCATGACGACGGCGACGCCGGCCACCGCGGTACCGAGCGTCAGCGGAACGCCGACGAACCGGTAGACGCTCGCGAACGCCTCGGCGATACCGCCGGCGGCGCCTCCGGAACCCGACTGGACCAGTTGGATGATAGGGAGGATGAAACTCAGCCCGATCCCTTCGAGAACGGCCGCGAGCGTTCCGAGCGCGATTATCCCGCCGGTGAGACGCGGGTTGTAACGGGCGACGCTCGCGATCGCTTCCAGCTTCTGTCGTCTCGAGGCCGAGGGGGGGTCAGGGTCCGGCATTACCGATTGCGTACTTCGGTGGAGAGCCGCCGGCGATTATAAGCGCATCCATATACGAAACGCATTAGTCGGGGCTCTCGGAATCGTGGTTAGTTGACTCGAACGATGGAGACCGCCACCAACCGACGAACGGCGAGGGCGATCCCGTGAGCCTCATCGACGAGCGGGGACGGCTGTTCGGCCGCGTCAACGTCATCGACGCCGCGGTGGTCGCGGTCGCGGCGCTCCTCCTCTTCGCGGCCGGCGGGATGGTCCTCGTGTCGCTCACCGGCGATCGCGGGACCCCGGAGTCCAGGTACGCGACCGTCGACCTCGGCGACCGGTCGCCGGCGGTCGCGTCGCAGCTCTCAGCGGGCGACGCGTCCCGCGACGGCGACGTCGTCGTCACCGACGTGTACGTCGGACCGGGGGCGGGAGACAACGTCACCGTCGTCGCCCGCGTTCGCGTCAACGGGACGCTGACTCCCGCCGACGCCGCCGGTGAACGGGCGTTCGAGTACGGGGGCGACCCGGTTCGGCGCGGCGATCGGCTCGCGGTCACGACGCCGACGTACGACGTCGACGGGACCGTGCTGGCGCTGGCCGAGTCCGGCGCGTCGCTCGACACCGGCACCCTCCCGGTCGTCGTCGAAACGAGCCTCCCGGCGGCGACCCGGGACGCGATCAGCGTCGGCGACGCCTTCCGGCTCGACGGCCGGCGGGTGGCGACGGTCGAGGAGACGGCGTTCCCGCCGGTCGGAAACGAGTCGACTCGGACCGACCTCGTCGGCCTCACGCTCCACACCGTGAACCGCTCCGGCGGGACCTACTTCGGCGGCACGGAGGTCAAGCTGGCCGAATCGATCGAGTTCGGCACCTCCCGATACGCCTTCGCCGGGAACGTGACCCGCTGGGGGAACAGTTCGCCGGCCGGCGAGCCCGTCACGACGACGGCGACGGTCACGCTCCGCGGTGTCGACCCCGATGTCGCCGACGACGTTCGCACCGGAGCGGTCGAGCGGCGCGGCGACACCGTCACCGCAACCGTCACCGACAGGCGGACCGCGCCCGCCGCCGTCGTGCTCACGAGCGACGACGGGAACATCTACGAGCGCGAGCACCCCCGCGACGTCGACGTGACGCTCACGGTCGACCTCCGGACGCGACGGACCGCCGACGGCCTCCGGTTCCACGGACGGTCGCTCCGCGCCGGGACGGACCTCACGCTGCGCCTCGAAACCGTGACGGTCGACGGGACGGTCACCGACCTCGGCGAGTAGCGATCACCCGCCGTTCCGACGGGGGAGGCGTCGGACCGTCGATCTCCGCGAACCGACCGCTCGAAAGCCGTACCGCCGAAACGGTGGATGGGAATAATTTTAAGGCCAGCCTAAACAATACGACTCAAGAGAGTGATCACGCGTGAGTAGAACGACGAGACGGGCGCGTTCGGGCAGTTTCGGGGGGAGCCGAGACGCGGTGGAAGAGCGCGACCACGACCGACCGCCGTCCCGCTCGACAGGACCATGAAGGGCCACCAGCAGGCGGTCCGCGATCCGTACAGCTTCTCCGCCGTCGACGACTCGATCGGGAAACACGTCGGCTTCCGGGAGGTCGACCCCGACCGGGACCTCGGCCGCCTCCACACGTGGCTCAACAGCGACCACGTGCTCCCGTACTGGGAGCAGAACGACCCGCTTCCGCAGGTCCACGAGACGATCCGCGAGCGGGCCGCGAACCCGAACCAGACCCTCTACATCGGGTCGCTCGATCACACGCCGATGAGCTACTGGGAGGCCTACTGGGCGGCCGACGACCGGATCGGCGAGTACTACGACGCGGGCCCGGCGGACCGGGGATTCCACTTGCTTATCGGGCCGCCGGAGTACCTGGGCCGCGGCTACGCCGCGCCGCTGGTGTCCGCCATGCTGACGTTCCTGTTCCAGCACTCCGAGACCGACCGCGTCGTCGTCGAGCCGGACGCCCGCAACGAGACGGTGATCCACGTCTTCGAGCAGTGCGGCTTCGAGCCCCAGCGGGAGGTCGATCTGCCGGACAAGACCGGGCTGCTGATGTTCTGTGACCGGGCGCGCTTCGAAGGGAACGCATGACCGACGCCGAGTACGATCTCCTCGGTATCGGCCTCGGCCCGTTCAACCTCGGGCTGGCGGCGCTGCTCGACGGCGCGCCGGCGGACCTCGACGTGCGGTTCCTCGAACAGAACCCCGAGTTCAACTGGCACGAGGACACCCTCATCCGGGGGACGACGCTCGAGGTCCCGTTCCTCGCGGACCTCGTCACGATGGTCGACCCGACGAACCCCCACAGCTACCTCAACTACCTCAGCGAGGCGAACCGGCTGTACGACTTCTACTTCTACGAGGAGTTCTTCATCCCGCGGCGGGAGTACAACGAGTATTGCCGGTGGGTCGCCGACTCGCTGTCGACGCTCCGGTTCGACCGCCGCGTCACCGACGTCGACGAATCGGACGGCGTCTTCACCGTCGAGACCGTCAATCCGGCCACCGGCGAGCGCGACCGCTACACCGCGGAGAACGTGGTGATGGGCATCGGCACGAAGCCGCACGTCCCCGAGGAGCTGTCGGACGCCCTCGGCGGGAGCGTGTTCCACTCGGCGTCGTACCTCGGCCGACGCGACCGCTGTCTGGAGGCGGACTCGGTCACCGTCGTCGGGTCCGGGCAGAGCGCCGCGGAGGTGTTCCGCGACCTGCTCGAACGCCGTCCCGAGAACGGCTACGGCCTCGACTGGATCACGCGCTCGCCCGGCTTCTTCCAGATGGTCGACGGGAAGCTCGGTCACATGGTGTACACCCCGGAGTACACCGAGTACTTCTACGGGCTGTCACAGGAGACGAAAGACGAGCTGCTCGCCGAGCAGGACCTGGTGTACAAGGGGATCGATCCCGCCACGAGCGCGGAGATCTACGACCAGCTGTACGAGCAGTCCATCGGCGGCGCGGACGTGGACGTCGGCCTGCTGGCCGCGACGGAGGTCGTCGACATCGGCGACATCGAGGGCGAGCCCGGCCACCAGCTGCTCTGTGAACAGCGCGAGGAGGACGAGGCGTTCGTCCACGCGAGCGACGCGGTCGTGCTGGCGACGGGGTACGAGCGGGAGGATCCACCGTTCCTCGCGCCCCTCGAACCGGAACTGGCGCGCGACGACGCCGGGCGACTCTCGATCACGGAGGATTTCCGGCTCCGAACGGCGCTCGACGGCGAGATATTCGTCCAGAACGCGGAGCTTCACACCCACGGCATCAACGCGCCGGACCTCGGGCTCGGCCCGCACCGAAACGCCGTCATCGTCAATCGACTGGTCGGCGAACCGGTGTACGACGCCGCGCCCGCCGAGACGTTCCAACAGTTCTCGGTCGACGACTTCGTCCGCGAACGCGGGGCCCGACGGCCCGGAGAGACGACCGAAGCGCCGAGCCCCGACTAGCGATGGTCGGGTTCACGGGCGTCGTGGGGGGCGACCCCGCGGGCGACCTTCGGACGGTCCCGGAAACGGTCGCCGGCGGCGAGACGACGGGGACCTACCGAGACGCGGACATCGCGGTCCGGACGGCGTTCCACGACGGCTCGACGGTCGACCAGCCGGTCGAGGGGCCCGACGGCGCGCTCGTGTGGGTCTGGGGCGAGGTGTACAGCGTCGACGACGACGACGGCCGGCGGTCGGTCGACCCGCGGCGAACGGCCGCGGTCTGTGCCGCCGAGCACGCCGCCCACGGACTCGACTTCGTCGACCGGCTGGACGGTGAGTTCGTCGGCTGCGTCTACGACCCGAGCGCCGGAACCGCCGCCCTCTTCGTCGACCGGCTGGGCGCGCGACCGCTGTACCTCGCGGCCGGCGACGACCGGCTGGCGTTCTCGACGAACGTCCAGACCGTGCCGGAGCCGCCGGGCGTCTCGTTCGGGTTCGACGACGCGTACCTCTCGGAGTACCTCTACGCGCGGCGGGTCTTCGGAACGAAGACGCCGGTGACGGGCGTCACGCAACTGCCGCCGGCGACGGTGCTCACCCGCGACCTCGACTCGGGAGAGACGACCCGCGAGCGGTACTGGACGCCGCGCTACCGGCCGGTCGACAAGCCCGCGTCGTACTTCGCTCGGGAGTTCAGAGAGCGGTTCGCGAAGGCCGTCGCCGATCGGACCGACGACGGCCGCGACTACGGGCTGTTGATGAGCGGCGGGAGCGACTCCCGGGCGGTTCTCGCGGCCGCCGACGCCGACCTCGCGGCGTACCACCTCGCCGACGGCGAGAACCGGGAGGCCCGGACCGCGCGCCGAGCGGCGGAAGCCGGCGGCGCCCGGTTCGAGCGGCTCGACCGCGGTCCGGGGTACCACGCCACGCTGCTCGAACGGGCCGCGCCGATACAGGAGTTCGTCGGCCCGTTCCACACCGGTCACACGCTCGGGTTCGCCGAGGAGATCGCCAGCGGTGTCGACACGCTCCTGACGGGGCTGTACAGCGACGACCTGTTCGGCGCGTGGAGCGTCCCGCAGCGGACGGTGCAGCTGCCGGCGGGCGTGGAGCTGTATCCGCCGTTCGTCGACCGAGTGCCGGACGTGGACGGGTTCCTCGACCGGCGGGTGGCGTCGGGCGAGACCCGCCAGCCGTCGTACCTGACCGGGCCCGCCTATCGGGAGATACTGGCCGAAAACACCGCGGCCGGGTCGGACGGCGTCGCGTTCCACGGCGTCGGCTACGAGTCGATCCAGCAGCTGAGCCTCCACACGTCGCTGTTCCCGATCACGAACGGAATCGGATTCGACCTGTTCAGCGCGCTCCAAGTCGCGCCGACGCGGAACCCGTTTCTCGACCGGCGGCTGATCGATCTGCACCTCTCGATGCCGCTCGCGCACCGCCTGCGTCACGACGTGGTCCAGCGGGCCGTGGCGTCGTTCGACGACTCGCTCGGCCGGATCCCGCACGCCTCCTCGCGGCTCCCGATGTCGTATCCGAAGGCGGCCCACGCCGTCGGCAAGCGGGTGTCGAACCAGCTCGACGAGCTCGGGCCGGCGTCCTACCGGACCGAGGGTCCCTGGCAGGACAAAAACGAGGTCGTCCGCAACAGCGACTTCGTGGGGGACGCCATCGCGGCGAACGAGGAGACGATCCGCGCGCTGTCCCCCCTTGACCGGGACGTGACCGAGCGGATGTACCGGCGCCACCGCGACCGCGAGGCGAACGTCGGCGAGGAGCTGTATCGGCTGGTGACCGTCCTCGAAATGCCGCTTACGCGGCGGCTCGTCGACCGATGACGACGAGCGTCGTCGTCCCGGTGTACAACGATCCGGAGGGGTTAGAGACGACCGTCGAGTCGCTGCTCGACCAGCGCGCGACGGACTACGAGGTCGTCATCGCCGACAACGGCTCGACGGACGAGACTCGCGCCGTCGCGCGGCGGTTCGCGGAGCGCGAGCGGGTCCGACACGTCGTCGAAGACGAGGTGCAGAGTTCTTACGCCGCGCGCAACGCGGGGATCGCCGCCGCCTCGGGCGACGTGATCGGCTTCGTCGACGCCGACATGTGGGTCGAGGAAGACTACGTCGGCGCCGTCGAGCGGGCGATGGCGGAACGCGACTACATGGGCTGTCGGGTCGAGCTCGTCGCCGGCGACGGGACGGTGGCGCGCTACCGGCGCGCGAGCGGGTTTCCCATCGAGAAGTACGTCCGAGAGAACCGCTTCGCGCCGACCTGTTGTCTCGCGGTCAGCCGGCGGCTGCTCGACGCGATCGGCGACTTCGACGCGCGATTGGTCTCGAACGGCGACCTGGAGTTCGGCCGCCGAGCGCACGAGGCGGGCTTCGATCTGACGTACGAGCCGGACATCACGCTGTACCATCCGGCTCGCGCGACGCTCGGCGACGTGCTCTCGCAGAACCGCCGGATCGGTCGGGGGCGCGAGCAGCTCCGCCGCTACCACGGCGACCGGTTCGACGTGCGACCGCTCGCGGACCCGCGGAACGCGCTACCGGTTCACCCGCTCCGGTTCCGCGAGTCGCTCGAACGGGTCCCCGAACGACGACACGAGCTCGTTCTGTGGTTCATCTTCGCGTGCATGCAGAAGTGGGCGCGGACGGCGGGGTCGCTGCGACAGCGCCGGGCGGCGGTTCCTCACTCGGACGGGTACCAGGAGAGCGAGTGATCGGCGGCGATCTCCACGGTCACCGGCTCGCCGACCTCGAAGTTCTCGGTGTGGTTGTGGAGACAGTGGACCGTGTTGCCGTCGGAGAGTTCGACGCGGTAGACGAAGGCGGGACCCTGATACTGCCGGCGGACGATGCGGCCGTCTCCGGCTCCGTCCGTGGGCGCCGCCCGCAGGTCGTCCGGACGGACGAGGACGTCGACGGTCGACCCCTCGGGCGCGTCGAGGCCGGCGCAGCGATCGGCGTCGATGCGACCCAGGTCCGTCACTAGCGAGTCGCCGGCGACGCGGGCCGAGAGGAAGCTCGCCTGCCCGAGGAAGGTGGCGACGAACCGCGAGGCCGGCCGCTCGAAGATGGACTCCGGCGAACCGATCTGCTGGAGGCGGCCGTCGTTCATGACGCCGACGCGGTCGGCGACCGAGAGCGCCTCCTCCTGGTCGTGAGTGACCCAGACGGCCGTGACGCCGGTCGCCTTGATGATGTCGCGGATCTCCTCGCGCATCGAGACCCGGAGCCGGATGTCGAGGTTCGAGAGCGGCTCGTCGAGCAACAGTACGTCCGGTTCGGGGGCGAGCGAACGGGCCAGCGCGATCCGCTGTTTCTGACCGCCGGAGAGCTCTTCGGGGTAGTGGTCGGCGTGGTCGGTCAGCCCCACGAGGTCGAGCAGCTCCGCGACGCGCTCGTCGCGCTCGCTCTCGGGGCGGTCAGACAGCCCGAAGGCGACGTTCTCCGCGGCGGTCAGGTGCGGGAACAGCGCGAAGTCCTGGAAGACCAGTCCGATGTTGTGCTCCTCCGGCGGCACGAAGACCCCGGACGCCGGGTCGGCGAGCGTCCGGCCGTCGAGATCGATCGTCCCGGCGTCGGTGCGTTCGAGCCCGGCGATCAGCCGCAGTGTCGTGGTTTTCCCGCAGCCGGAGGGGCCGAGAAGCGCCAGGATCTCGCCGTCGACGACCGACATCGAGAGATCTTGGACCGCGCTCTCGGCGCTGTAGGTCTTGGCGATGCCGTCCAGATCGAGGACCGTCTCGGCCGCGGGGTCGGTCTGGGCGGGGCCGGTCTCCGCGTCCACGGCGGCGTCAGTCGTCGCGTCCATAGCGGTGTCGGTCTCCGCGTCCACGGCGGCGTCAGTTGTCGCGTCCATAGCGGCGTCGGTCTCCGCGTCCGATTCGTCGGTGTGTGTAGGGGTCATTCGTGACATGGTTACTTCTCCTGTGAGAGGATGACGACCATCGAGAGGCCGGAGACGACGATGAGGACGAGGGCGGGGATCGCCGCCGCCCCGTAGCTGCCGGACTCGCGGATCGCCCAGATGTAGGTGACGAGCGTGTCGAAGCCGGTCGGCTGGAGCAGCAGCGTCGCCGGAAGCTCCTTCATCGTCGTGAGGAAGACGAGCGCCGCGCCCGCGAACACGCCGGGCGCGATGAGCGGCAGCGACACCTCCCGGAAGGCGGCGAGCGGCGAGCGGCCGAGCAGCCGGGCCGCCTCCGTCAGGTTCCGGTCGACCCGCATCGCCGACGATCGGGTCGCACCGACCGACTGCGGCAGGAAGCGGACGACGTACGCGAAGATCAAGAGGGGGAGCGTCTGGTAGAGGGTCGGGAGGTAGTTCGCGGCGGGCACCACCGACGCGATGTCGCTCACCGTCGACCCGTAGGCGACGCCGAAGAACACCAACGCGAGCCCCAGCACGATGCCCGGCATCGCGTAGCCGACGTACGTCGCGCGGTCGATGATCTCCGTCACCGTCGAGCGGTGTCGGGCGGCGAGGTACGCGACGGGGATCGCCGCGAGGGCGCACGCCACCGCCGCGGCCACTGAGACGAGCACGGAGTTCGTGGCGTACGACCACTCGAACACGAGCCGCGTTCGGCCGATGCTCGATCCGCCCCGCCGGAACCAGACGAACAGGACGCCGAGCGGGACGGCCAGACACATCGTGACGACGGCGCTACAGAAGGCGAGCGCCGGCGCCGTCCACGCGCCGAGCGAGACCGTCGTGTCGCCGCTCGTGCCGGCGCGGGTGCCGACGTACGCGCCCTGCGTCGTGTCGCCGACGCGCGACTGCACCGCGAGGATGACCGCCGTGATGGTGAGCAGCTGCAGCGACAGCATCGCGGCCGTCTCGCGGCCGAAGCCGTTGAACTCCACCCAGATCGCCTGCGTGAGCACTTCGAGCCGGAGGAGGTTCGGCGTCCCGAAGTCGGAGAGCGCGTACAGCGCGACGAGCAGCGCCCCGGACGCGATACCGGGGACGAGCTGCGGGAGCGTCACGCGCCGGAACGCCTCCAGCCGCGACACCTGCAGCGTCCGCGCGGCCTCGATCAGCGACTCGTCGAAGGAGAGCAGCGACGCGCGCGTGGTGATGAAGACGTACGGAAACGTGTACAGCGTCAACACGAGCGCGGTGCCGGAGAAGCCGTAGATCGACGGGATCGACTCGACGCCGACGGCCGCGAGCGCGTCGGCGACGTAGCCGCTGGGACCGAACGCGGAGATGTAGGTGAAGGCCCCGAGATAGCTGGGGATGACGAGCGGCAGCGCGACCGCGATGGTCCAGAAGCGCCTGAACGGGAGGTCGGTCCGGACCGTGAGGAAGGCCAGCGGGACGCCGAGGAGGACGGACGCGCCCGTGACGACCGCGACGAGACCGATACTCGTGAGCAGCGTCGTCGGCTGCGTCAGCAGGGAGACGTCGGTTTCGGCGTTGACGACGCGGAACAGGAGCCACGCGATGGGCGAGAGCACCGCCGCCGCGATGGCGCCGCTCAACAGGACGAGCCCCGTCGGAAGCTCCGAGTCCGACGATCCGAGCCGAGCGAGCGGTCCGCCGAGTCGGTCGAGCGCGGACATCCTACAGCGCGCCCACCTCCCGGAGCAGGTCGAGGGTCGGTTCGACGTTGGCGAGCGTGCTCAGGTCCAGGTCCGGCGGGTTGAGCTCGTCGATGGTCGGGAGGTTCCCGATGGGCGGGACGCTCGGAACGAGCGGGTAGCCGAAGCCGCGGGTGCCGAGGAACTCCTGAACCTCGATAGACAGGAGGTGATGGATGAAGTTCGCCGCCGTCTCCGGGTTTGAGCTGTTCTGGATGACCCCGGCCCCCGAGCAGTTGACGAGCGCGCCCGCGTCGTTCTCCGTGAAGGCGAGCTCGATCGGGGCGTCGGGGCGCTCCTCGTACACCAGCCGCGAGTAGTAGTGGTTCGAGAAGCCGGCCGCGATCTCGCCGCTGGCGACGGCGTTGGCGACCTGAAACTCGTTGCCGTACGTTTCGACGCCGTGTTCCTGCATCGCCTCCAGCCACTGCTTCGTCGCCTCCCGACCGTTGAGCTCCCGCATCGCGGTGACGAACGCCTGGAAGGCGCCGTACGTCGGAGCCCATCCCATGCCGTCCTCGAACGGGGGATGCTCGGGGAACTCGGCGACCGCGTCGGGGATGTCGGCCTCGTCGAACTGGTCGGTGTTGAACGGGATCGAGCGCGCGCGGCCCATGATACCGACCCATTCGTCGGTCGGGTGATACGTGTCCGGGACCGACTGCGTGACGTGATCGGGGAGCGTGAGGGTCGCACCGTTCTCGGCGACGACGCCGACGGAGCCGGCGTCGATGGCCCAGAAGACGTCGGCGGGGCTCTGTCCGGCGTTGGCCTCCTCGATGATGGTGTTCGCCAACTGCGAGGAGGACGCCGGCCGAATATAGACGGAGAAGTCCCGATAGAGGTTCTGGATGCGCTGCATCGCGTCCTCGTAGAGCCCGCCTTCGCCCCCGCCGAGGTACACGGTTATCTCTCCGCGGAGGTCGGGAAGGTCGAGCACCGAGAGACCGGTGTACTCGCTCGGACGCTCCCCGACCTGCGGGCCGTCACCGCGCCAGTCGTTGATGTTGTAGAGCTCGTCGTCGGAGTGGGTCATCGGCTCGGGCACCGACGCCGAGTCGCCCGACCCGACGGAACCGCTCGACCCGTCGGAACCGCTCGACCCGTCGGACCCGTTCAGACAGCCCGCAACTCCAGCGATTCCGGCAACCGCACCGACGTGTTTGAGGAACCCGCGACGTCGCCCAAGCGCGCGCTGAGAACGTCGTTCCACACGGCTGCCGTCATGCTCGTCCATACCAGTCTCTTTTTTGGCTGGCCTAAAACATTTATGCCTCGCCGCCTTCGACGGAGACGAACGCCGGTGGACGAGCAGCGGACGGTGGTCCGCCGAGGGCGAGATCACGTCGTCGGGTTCGGGCGGTTCACGAATAAATCGCGCGGAACCTCGCCGAGAGCGCGGCGAGCGACGGTCGCCGCGCCGCCGCGAAACCCACACCTTTTTGATTTAGGTCAGCCTAAAAACGTTCAGCAATCATGCGACGCACAGCCGATCGCGATCCGCACCGAGAGCGTCCGGGACCCGCTCGGGCGAAACGGACGTGTTCGAATCGACCCGTGGCGGTCGGACGGCCATGACGATGCGCTCGGGGCAGCTGTATCGGTCTCTGGGCTTCGTCGGAACCGTCGCGATGACCGTCCTGACGGTTGTCGCGGGGAACGCGCCGTGGGTGCAAACGCGCGTCGCTCGGCTGCTGCGTCTCGGGGACCCGTCGTCCGCCTCGTCCGTGTCGGCTCTCACGCCGACGCTCGCCGTGACGACCCTCGTGATCGCCGTCGCGCTGCAGCCGCTGTACAAGCCGCGCTCGCGACGCGTCCTCGATACGATCACGGGGACGCTTCGGCCGTTAGCGATTGCGGTCCTCGTGCTGGCGACGCTCGGCTACTTCGGGTTCCCGTACCGGCTCGCGCAGCCGACGCTCCTGTTCGCGACGATCGGTCTTGGGGCGGCGCTGCCGGTGTGGTTCCTCGCGCTCCAGCGTCGCTACCTCGACGGAAACGGCCGAGCGCTGGTTATCGGACACGAGCCCGAGCGGATCGAGACCGCGATCCAACGCACCAGCGAGTCCGTCGTGGGATACGCGTCCTCGACGCACACGACCGCGGCGAACGGGAAGCGCGTCGGGACCGACGGCGGGTACAAAGCGATCGGTCCCGACGTGGGGGACTACGACTGTCTGGGCGGGCTCTCGCGCCTCGACGAGATCCTCGAGGGCTCCAACGTCGGCACCGTGATCCCGATGTTGGCCGAGGCCGACCGCGGCGAGTTCTTCGGCGTGCTCGCCGCCTGCCACCGGCACGGCGTCGACGTGGTGGTTCCGGACGAACACGACGAGAGCGTTCTTCTCAGCGACCGACACGCCGGGGTCGGAACGGAAGCCGGGCTCTGCGAGATCGACCTCGAACCGTGGGGGCTCCAGCAGCGGCTCGGCAAGCGCCTCTTCGACGTGTGGTTCGCCGGGACGATGCTGCTCGCGACCGCGCCGCTCGGCGCGCTGATCGCGGTCGCCATCAAACTCGACAGCCGGGGACCCGTCTTCTACCGTCAGGACCGGACGGCGATGTTCGGCGACACCTTCCCCGTGTACAAGTTCCGGAGCATGTTCCCCGAAAGCGAGACCGCGACGCCCGGCGAGGACGAGCGCCGTATCACCCGCGTCGGGCGGCTCCTCAGACGGACCCATCTCGACGAGATCCCGCAGCTGTGGTCGATCCTCCAGGGTCGGATGAGCGTCGTCGGGCCGCGCGCGGTGTGGACCGAAGAAGAGGAGCTGCTCCTCGAAGAGAGCCAAGCGTGGCAGAAGCGGTGGTTCGTGAAGCCGGGGCTGACCGGGCTCGCACAGATAAACGACGCGTCGAGCGAGACGCCGAGAGAGAAGCTCCAGTGCGACCTGCAGTACATCCGACGGCAGTCGCTGCGCTTCGACGCCAAGATCATCGTCCGCCAGCTCTGGCAGGTGTTCGGCGACCTGGTCTCGCTTTTCACCGACAGGCTCCGGCGATGAGCCGACACCGATGAACGGTTCGGGAATTCTCGTCGGGCTCGCGGTCGGGATCGCGCAGGGGGTACTCGAGTGGCTCCCCGTTTCGAGCGAGGGGAACGTCGCGCTGCTGTTGTCGGCGCTGGGGCGAACCCCGGAACGGGTGGTCGCGTTCGCGCTGTTCGTCCACCTCGGGACCGCGCTCTCCGCGACGGTGTACTACCACGGGGAGCTCCGAGAGCTCGCCGCGGTGACGCCGAGATGGCGTCCGAGCCGCGCCTTCGACGAGGAGCTGGCGTCGGTGACGTTTCTCGCCGTCGGAACGCTGGTGTCCGGCGTGGTCGGGCTCGCCGCGTACGCCTCGCTGACGGGCCTTTTCACCGCCTCCGCCGGAGGCGGTCTCCTCGCGGCGATCGGCGGGCTCCTCGTGCTCACGGGCGCCTTCCAGTACGCCGTGCGCGACGTTGGTGGCGGCCGGGCGACGCCCGACGGAGTCGACGCGGTCGCGGTCGGCGTCGCCCAGGGGCTCGCGATCCTCCCGGGCGTGTCTCGCTCGGGCGTGACCGCCGGGACCCTCCTCCTCCGAGGCCACGAACCGAACCGGGCGTTCCGGCTCTCGTTTCTGCTGGCCATCCCGGCGTCCGTCGGCGGCGGTCTGCTGGCCTACGTCGACACGGGGATCGGTATCGGCGCGCTCGCCGCGGCGGTCGCGCTCGGCGCGGCCGCCGCCACGGGCTACGCGACGATCGGCGCGCTGTTGCGAACCGCCGACAGACTCCCGTTCTGGGGCGTCTGTGTCTGTCTCGGCGCGCTGTCGCTGACGGGCGCGCTACTGGCGGCGTAGCGGACCTCCGTCTGCCGGACGGACCCTCTCGTCCGACACCGATCGGTCGATGCTTCGATCCGAGAGCGGCGGGCGCCGCGCGAGCGAAACGCGAGCGAAACGCGAGCCGCGACCGTCCGCAGCCACCCCAAGTAGATTCCCATCAGTAATAATTCTTGATAGTAAATATTATTTACCAGCATGAACGAGGAGGAGGTACACATGAGCACCACCGACGCTGTCGTCACCGAGGAGAACGCCACGGACCGCTGGAACGACGTTCGGGATCTGCCGCCGAGCGCGAAGCTCGTCGCGAAAGTGCTCGATTACAACGAGACCTTGACGCAGAGCGAGCTCGCCGAGGAGACCCTGCTTCCGCCCCGAACGGTCAGGTACGCGCTCTCGCGGCTGGAGGAGGAGGGAGTCGTCGACTCTCGGTTCTCCTTCTCCGACGCCCGGAAGCGGCTGTACACGCTGTCGCTGTAGAGGTCCGGACCGGAGCCGATCCCGCCGCTCCCCAGGAGCGCCTTTCCCGTCCCGCAGCGCCGCCTTCTCCCCGTTCGGGGCCACGTCTTATGAGCGATAGCGACTCAGCCCGCCCATGGTCTCGACCGCCGCCGTCAAGCGGGCGCTCTCCGCGCTGGCCCGTCGAACCGACACCGCGACCCGGCCGTCCGTCGCCGTGATCGACGAGGCCGAGGCCGCGCGATCCGACCTCCGGCGGGCCGCGGGGTTCGTCGACGCGGACGGACTCGACCGGCTCGACGAGGCGATCGCGGCCGCCGAGCGCGCGGCCGACGAGGACGCCGCGGAGCGGGGGCGCGACGCACGCGCGGCGTTCCGTCGGTTTCGCGAGGCGGCAGACGGGGGCGCCCGTCCGCCCGGCGATGCCGGTGACGAGAGCGGCCGGTGACCCTCGGACCACTTCCGCTCCGCCCCCGGAACCCCTAAACCCGATACCGGCCAAGAGCCGGGCAGATGACACGGGTGATCCACACCGGCGACACCCACGTGGGGTACGCGCAGTACCACTCGCCGGTCCGACGCCAGGACTTCCTCGACGCGTTCGCGGCCGTGATCGACGACGCGATCGAGGGGGAGGTCGACGCGGTGGTCCACGCCGGCGACCTCTTCCACGACCGCCGGCCGGAGCTCCCCGACCTGATGGGAACGATCTCGGTCCTCCGCAGGCTCGACGACGCCGGGATCCCCTTCCTCGCCGTGGTCGGTAACCACGAGTCGACGCGGGGGGGCCAGTGGCTCGACCTGTTCGAGCGGTTGGGGCTCGCGACCCGGCTCGGCGACGAACCCACCGTCGTCGGCGACACCGCCTTCTACGGGCTCGATCACGTCCCCGTCTCGCGACGCGACGACCTCGACTACGCGTTCGCGGACCACGACGCCGACTACGCCGCCCTCGTCGCGCACGGCCTCTTCGAGCCGTTCGGCTACGCGGACTGGGACACGGGGGAAGTGCTGGCGGAGAGCGACGTGGCGTTCGACGCGATGCTCCTCGGCGACAACCACACGCCCGACGTCGCCGAGGTCGACGGCACGTGGGTCACGTATCCCGGCTCGACCGAGCGCGCGAGCGCGAGCGAGCGCGAGGGGCGCGGGTACAACCTCGTGACCTTCGACGCCGACGCCGCCGGCGGCGACGACCGCGTGGAGATCCGGCGGCGCGCGCTCGACACCCGCCCGTTCGTCTTCGTGGAGGCCGACCTCCGCGAGGGCGAGGGCGCGGCGCGGGTGCGCGAGAAAGTCCGCCAGCACGACCTCGACGACGCCGTCGTCCTCGTCGACGTGACCGGCGAGGGCGACCCGGTTACCCCCGCGGCGATCGAGGAGTTCGCGACCGACCAGGGGGCGCTGATCGCCCGCGTGACCGACCGCCGCGAGGTGGAGACGGACGCCGAGGTCGACGTGAGCTTCGCCGACCCCGAGGACGCCGTCCGGGAGCGGGTCGAGGAGATGGGGCTCTCCGAGGCCGCGCTCGACGTCGAGGAGGCGGTCCGCGCCGACACGGTCCCCGACGCGAACGTCAGGGAGACGGTGAAACGCCGGGTCGAGGAGCGGATCGACGACCTCGACGACCTCGGCGCGTTCGACCGATCTGAATCAGACAGCGGCGGGGCTGACGACAGCAGCGAGACCGGCGACGACGAACCGACCGGCGACGGCGAACCGGCCGACGAACCGACCGGCGACGGCGAACCGACCGGCGACGGCGAACCGACCGACGGACAGATCTCCATGGAGGATTACCTGTGAACTTCGACCGCGTCCGACTCGCGAACTTCAAGCCGTACGGCGACGCCGACCTCCGGCTGACCGAGGGCGTCACGGTCATTCACGGGCTCAACGGCAGCGGAAAGTCCTCGCTGTTGGAGGCCTGCTTCTTCGCGCTCTACGGCTCGAAGGCGCTCGACGGCACCCTCGGCGACGTGATCACGAACGGCGAGGAGGAGACCGAGGTCGACCTGTGGTTCACCCACGACGGCGTCTCCTATCACGTCGAGCGACGGCTCAAGGAGTACGACGGCCGGATCGACCACCAGTGCACGCTCGAAGCGACGGACGGGAGCGACGTGAGCCGCGACGGCGCCCGCGCGGTGCGGGAGTTCGTCACCGAGCTGCTCCGGATGGACGCCGAGGCGTTCGTCAACTGCGCGTACGTCCGGCAGGGCGAGGTGAACAAGCTGATCAACGCCACGCCCCGCGAGCGCCAGGACACGATCGACGACCTGCTCC
Organism: Halorubrum saccharovorum DSM 1137; assembly: GCF_000337915.1. Classification (GTDB taxonomy): domain Archaea; phylum Halobacteriota; class Halobacteria; order Halobacteriales; family Haloferacaceae; genus Halorubrum; species Halorubrum saccharovorum. The sequence continues at coordinate 2,276 of NZ_AOJE01000058.1, read as the reverse complement.
AGTTGGGAAAACTGGAGGAGTACCGCGAGCGCGCGGGCGACGCGCGGCTCGGCGTCGAGGACGTGCTGGAGAACCGCCGCGGACGACTCGACCAGCTCGACGACCAGATCGCGGAGAAGGAGGAGAAGGGACTCCACGATCGGCTCAACGCGCTCGAAAGCGACCTCTCAGAAGTCACCGACGAGATCGGCCGCTACGAGACGCAACGGGAGCAGGCGAAGGAGACCCGGGAGGCCGCCGCCGAGACGCTGTCGACCCACGCGGAGAAGCGCGAGAAGCTGGAGGCGGTCGAGTCGGAGATCGACGAGATCGAGGCCGCGATCCGCGAGGCCGAGCGCGAACGCGACGAGCACCGCGACGCGATCCAAGAGGCCCGCGAGCGGATCGGAGAGATCGAAAGCGAGATCGACGACCGGCTCGGCGACGCCGGGCTCGGCGCGGCGAGCGAGGAGGCGATAGCCGAGCGCCGCGACGAGCTCGACGACCGCGAGGAGGCGGTCCGTGAGGAACTGGGCGACGAGCGGGTGAGCGCCGAGGCGCTCCGCAATCAGGCGACGAGTCTCGACGAGAAGGCCGACGATCGCGCCGAGCGCGCCGCGGAGGTCAAGTCGGAGGCCGACGACCTCGCCGACGAGGCCGAAGCAGCCGCGGACGAGGCCGAGGAGCGGGAGTCCTCGATCGAGGAGCTCCGCGGGGAGGCCGAGACGCTTCGCGAGCGGTTCGCGGCCGCCGACGCCGAGGTCGACCGCGAGGGTGTCGACGACGAGCGCGAGCGGCTGCAGGAGCGTCGCGGCGAGGTCCGCGAGCGGAGCGCGGAGCTGTCGGCGGAGCTGAAGAACGCCCGCGAGCGCGTCGAGGAGGCCGAGGAGCTGCTCTCGGCGGGGAAGTGTCCCGAGTGCGGTCAGCCGGTAGAGGACTCCCCCCACGCGAGCGGGGTCGAAGAGGACCGCGAGCGGGTCGCCGAGCTGGAATCGGAGCTGGAGGACGCCCGCGAGCGCGAGAGCGACCTCGACGACCGGATCGCGGAGCTGAACGAGCTCGCGAGCGCGGCGGACCGGCTCGACGAGATCGACGAGACGACCTCGATGCTCGACGAGCGAGTCGAGGAGAAGCGGGCGGAGGCGGAGCGGAAGCGGGAGGCGGCGGACGAGAAGCGCGAGCGGGCGGCCGACCTCCGCGAGGAGGCCGAGGAGACCCGCGAGGTCGCCGCCCGGAAGCGCGAGGAGGCCGAGGCGGCCGCGGCGCGCGTGGCGGAGCTCGAAGACGCGCTCGCGACGGTCGACGACGCGCGGGAGGCGGTGGCGGCGATCGAAGAGCGACTCTCGGCGATCGCGGACGCGGAAGACGAGATCGGGCGTCGCCGCGAGAAGCGCGAAAATCTGAAGGAGGTGAACGACGAGCGGCGCGACCGACTCGCCGACAAGCGCGAACGGCGCGACGAGCTCGCGGACGCCGTCGACGAGGACGCGGTCGAGGAGGCGAGAGGGCAGAAGGAGCGGGCCGAGGAGTACCTCGAACAGGTCGCCGGCGAGCTCGACCGGCTCGGCGAACGGCGCGAAGAGCTCCAGAACGCGATCGGCGGGGTCAAGGGCGAGATACGGGAGCTGGAGAACCTCCGGGAAGAGCGCGAGTCGCTCGCGGAGCGGGTGGACGCGCTCGAAGCGCTCCACGAGGAGACGAGCGAGCTGGAGGCGATGTACGGCGACCTCCGGGCCGAGCTCCGGCAGCGCAACGTCGCCGAGCTGGAACGCACCCTGAACGAGACGTTCGAGCTCGTCTACGGCAACGACGCCTACTCGCATATCGAACTGGACGGCGAGTACGTCCTCACCGTCTACCAGAAGGACGGGGAGCCGCTCGACCCCGAGCAGCTCTCCGGCGGCGAGCGCGCCCTGTTCAACCTCTCGCTGCGCTGTGCGATCTACCGACTGCTCTCGGAGGGGATCGAGGGCGCGGCGCCGACGCCGCCGCTCATCCTCGACGAGCCGACCGTCTTCCTCGACTCCGGGCACGTCTCCCGGCTCGTCCGGCTCGTCGAGGAGATGCGCGGGTTCGGCGTGCGCCAGATCCTCATCGTCAGCCACGACGACGAGCTGGTCGGCGCGGCCGACGAGCTGGTGACGGTAGAGAAGGACCCGCGATCGAACCGGTCGACGGTGCGGCGGGAGGACGCCGCCGCGCTCGACGCTGACGAGCTCGATATCGGCGAACTCGCCGACGACTGAGCGGTAGATCGCTCCGTCGCTTTTGCCGATGAATGTCCGACTGCGAAGCGA